>NZ_CP081120.1:1200000-2400000 GCF_025141935.1 Sulfitobacter sp. S190
AACTGGGTGGGGACGACTTGCGCGTTCCAGCCCTGTTCGTTCAGGTATCGCGCGAAGATATCGGTGTAACCATGCGTTACATATATGTTTTCCGCTTCGGTCTGTCGGAGGGCCCACAGCAGGCCCGCCCAGTCGGCGTGGTCGGAGATGATAAAGCCGCGGTCGCCCGCCCGCCGCCGCCGCACGCCGCGCATCGCCATCCAGCCCGAGGCAAAGCCGCTTTCGAGCGGGCCGAATTTGCGCGCCCACGCAGAGCCGAGCGCCGAGGGCGGTGCCAGCACCATCGCGCCGGGGTGGGTTTTGGCGGTGACGTCCTTGTCGGCCAGCGTGGTGTCGGGCAGCGTGATGTTCTGCCCGCGTAACACGGCGTTGGTATTCTCGATCGCCGTATGGCACAGGATCGGGCCGATGCCGGGGTCCAGCATCGAGATGAGCCGCTGCGCCTTGCCCAGCGAATACGCCCCCAGCATGGCGGTTTTGCCTGCCGCAGCGCAGGCCCGCCACCATCCGTTGATCTCCTCGGCGACGCTGTGCTGCGGGGCCCAGCTGAACACCGGCAGGCCAAAGGTGCTTTCGGTGATGAAATGGTGGCATTTGACCGGCTCGAACGGGGCCGACAGCCCGTCGTCGATCACTTTGTAATCGCCCGACGCCACCCAGATTTCGCCGCCCACCTCGACCCGGATCTGCGCAGAGCCGGGCACGTGGCCCGCGGGATGGAACGACACGGTTGCCCCGCCGATCTGGCGCCGTTCACCGTAGGCGATGCCCTCGGCGGTGATATCCCCCAAGCGGTGGCGCATGACGGGCAGGGCGTCGTGGGTGGCCAGATACCGCCCCATGCCCCAGCGGGCGTGGTCGGCATGGCCGTGGGTGATCAGGGCGCGGTCCACCTGTCGCCACGGATCGATGTAGAAATCACCGGCAGCACAATAGATGCCTTCGGGGGTGAAAGTGAGGACGGGTTGCTGTGTCATGCCACGCAACGTAGCGGGCGGGCGGTGACTAGCCAGTCGCGGTTTGCAGGAAAAGTTTGACCATGTCGTCGAATACCGGACCGCGGATGGCCTCGACCTCCATCAGGATTTCGTGCTCGCCGCCCTCGACGATCTGCAGACGCCCGCCTTTCCAGTTCTCCATGCGGGCGTGGATCCGCGGCACGTCGACGATGCGTTCATTGCTGCCCAGAAAGGTGATGCAGGGCAGATTGGGGGCGGCGCGGCTGGCCAGATGTTTGGTTTCCGACAGCGCCTCGCGCAGCCACGTAAAGCTGGGGCCGCCCAGTTGCAGATCGGGATGCGCCTGTATCTGGTCGATCATCATGTCATACATCTGCTGGTCTGTGGTCAGCATGTTGTCGTCGAAAGGTTCGGTCAGCACATAGGGCGCGACGCTGGTCGAGGGGGGCAGGCGGTGGCCCTGGTTGAGTTTCGGCATTAGGGTCGACAGCACACGCGCGGCAATGCGCATGTGCGGGCTGATGTGGATACCCCACATCGGACCGGTGAAGCAGGCGGCCTGTACCGACAGCCCCTCCATCACGGCACGCAGGCCGATGCAGCCGCCCATGGAGTGCGCCACGAGGAAATAGGGCCGCGGCAGGTTCAGCTCACGCGCGGCGCGCATCACGGTGGCCACGTCTTTCTGATAGTCGGAAAAGCTTTCGACGTGGCCTGTCAGCCGGTCGGGCAACATGCGCGAGGCCAGTCCCTGACCGCGCCAGTCCACCGCGATGGTGGCAAGCCCGCGGGCGGCGAATTCACCCGCCGCGGGCCCGTATTTTTCGACATATTCCGTGCGCCCGGGAAACAGCAGCACCGTGCCGCGGGCGTCCGGTTGGGTCCAGACGCCCAAACGGATCTGCAACCCATCGGATGTGTCGGCCCAATAGGCCGCCGCGGGATCGGGTCCCGGGTGTACATCCGTAAACAGGGGGGCAGGCGTCAGGGGCATCTGAAGTCCGGTTCAGGCCAGAGCGGAGGCCAGTTTCATCGCCATGCCCATATCGCCATCGACGCTGAGCTTGCCGGACATGAAAGCGGACGTCGGGTTGATGTCGCCTTCGATGATGCCGCGGAACGTGTCGGAATCGGCGGACATGGTCACGTCTGCTTCTTCGTCGCCCGCGCGTGCGCCGGCGTCGTCGATCATCACGGCGCCTTCGCCTTCGATGTCGAACTTGGCGGTGCCGCCAATGTCTTCACCCGCCAGCTTTTCGTTCAGCACCTTGACCGCTTCGTTCACAATATCGCTCATCTTAAGCCCTTTTTTGGCAAATGGTGACGGACATCTCTGGAATTGCGCCCCCCACCTGTTACATTCACTGTTGTTATGCGTATCCCGACCGTCAACCTCAAACATACCGTTACGGCACTTGGCCTGACTTTGTTGCTTGTTGGTCCCGTCATGGGGCAACAGGATACGCAGGAATTGCTCGAGACGTTGCGCACGGCGACGCCGGAGGGGGCCTCTGCGGCCGAGCGCAATCTGGAGCGGGCGTGGTCGAAATCGGGATCGGCGGCGATGGATCTGCTCCTCAAGCGCGGGCGCGACGCGCTGGCGACCGGTGATATCGACAAGGCCATCGACCATCTGACCGCGCTGACGGACCATGCGCCGGATTTCGCCGAAGGCTATCACGCCCGTGCCACCGCGTTCTTCCGCGCCGAAATGTACGGTCTGGCGCTGGATGATCTGGAGATGGCGCTGGCGCTGAACCCCGATAATTTCAACGCGATTTTCGGGCTGGCGGTGATTTTTGCCGAATTGGGCGACGCACGCCGCGCGGCAAGTCTCTACCGGCGGGTTCTGGCGTTGAACCCGCACCACGAAAATGCCACCAAGGCGCTGGATGCGCTGCGCGCGCAGGGCATTGGACGTACTCTCTGATCTGGATTGGAAGTTGCGGTGAACACGCAAGGACGGATCGTGGCCGTATTGGGCCCGACCAACACAGGCAAGACGACATACGCGATCGAGCGCATGCTGGGCCACCGGTCCGGGATCATCGGGTTACCGCTGCGGCTGCTGGCGCGCGAGGTGTATGACCGCATCGTCGCGGCGCGCGGCCCGTCGGTGGTGGCGCTGGTCACCGGCGAGGAACGCATCGTGCCGCCGCGCACGCAATACTGGGTCTGCACCGTTGAAGCGATGCCCGAGGGCATGGGCGCGGATTTCGTGGCGGTCGACGAAATACAATTGTGCGCCGATCCGGAGCGGGGCCACGTGTTTACCGACCGTCTGCTGCGGATGCGCGGCCTGCACGAGACGCTGTTCATGGGGGCCGACACCATGCGCGGCACCATTGCGGCGCTGGTCCCCGAAGCGCAGTTCGTCAAGCGAGAACGGATGAGCCAGCTGACCTATGCAGGTCAGAAAAAGATAAGCCGGATGCGCCCGCGCAGTGCGATTGTCGGATTTTCGGTTGAGAATGTATATGCGATTGCCGAGCTGATCCGCCGCCAGAAAGGCGGTGCGGCGGTGGTCATGGGTGCCCTCAGCCCGCGGACCCGCAATGCGCAGGTCGACATGTACCAGAACGGTGAGGTCGATTATCTGGTGGCGACCGATGCCATCGGCATGGGCCTGAACCTCGACGTGGATCACGTGGCGTTTTCATCGCTGAGCAAATTCGACGGTCGCCGGATGCGCCCGCTTGCGCCCAATGAACTGGCCCAGATTGCCGGCCGGGCGGGGCGCGGGATGAAGCACGGCACCTTTGGCGTCACCGGCGATGCGCGGCCCCTAGACGACGGGGTCGCCCGTGCGATCATGGATCACCAGTTCACGCCGCAGAACAAGATCAACTGGCGCAATCCCGCCCTGCAATTCGGCAGCATCGACCGGTTGATCATGTCGCTGGAAGTCGCACCGGACGACGAGCGGTTGGTCAAGGCCCGCGAGGCCGACGACCTGCGTGCCCTCAAGGCGCTGTCGGATGATGCGGAAATCACGGCGCGCTGTACCGACGGCCCGTCGGTGCGATTGCTGTGGGATGTGTGCCGCATTCCCGACTTTCGTGGCATCAGCCATGCCGAGCATGCGAACCTGCTGGAGGTCATATTCAACCACCTGCACCAGCGCGGATCCATCCCCGACGATTGGCTGGCGCGGCAAATAAAACGGATTGATCGAACCGATGGCGACATTGATGCGTTGTCTAAACGACTGGCCTTTATCCGCACATGGACCTACGTCACCCAGCGCAAAGGGTGGACGAATGACGAAACCCATTGGCGCGGCGAGGCCCGTGTCGTAGAAGACAGACTGTCGGACGCCTTGCACGAACGTCTGACCCAGAGATTTGTAGACCGGCGCACATCCGTGCTTTTGCGCCGGCTAGGACAGAAGGAAGCCATGGTGGCCGAAGTAAACGATACCGGTGAAGTGACCGTCGAAGGCGAATTTGTAGGCAAGCTGGACGGGTTCCGTTTCCGCGCCGACAAGGGCGCAGGCGCGGCCGAGGACAAGACGATCAAGACCGCCGCGCTTCAGGCGTTGGCGCCGCAATTTCATCTGCGGGCGGATCGTTTTTACAACGCACCCGACACCGAGATCGATTTCACCGAGCAGGGGGGCCTGATGTGGGGGTCGTCCGCGGTGGGCAAGCTGGTGGCGGGGTCCGACCCGCTCAAGCCGGACGTCGAGGTTTTCGTGGACGATGTCGCAGGCCCGGAAGTGGCCCAGAAGGTGCAGCGCCGCCTGCAGCACTTTATCGAGCGCAAGGTCGCGGCCCTGTTCGAGCCGTTGATTGCGGTCCAGAAAGACGAAACGCTGACCGGTCTCGCGCGCGGTTTTGCGTTCCGGATGGTCGAGAATTTCGGCATCATCCCGCGGGCGGCCGTGGCAGATGAGGTCAAAGCGCTCGATCAGGACGCACGCGGTGCCTTGCGCAAACATGGCATCCGTTTTGGCCAGTTCACGATTTTCATGCCGCTGCTGTTGAAGCCCGCGCCGACGCGCCTGCGTCTGGTGCTGTGGTCGTTGCAGCAGAAGCTGGGAGAATTCCCTGAATCCCCGCCCCCCGGTCTGGTCACCATTCCGGTCGAGGCGGGCGCACCTGCGGGGGCGGACACGATGGCAGGGTACCGCAACGCGGGCGAACGGGCGATCCGGATCGACATGCTGGAGCGGTTGGCCGACATGCTGCGGGGCGAGGATTCGCGCGGCGGGTTCGAGGCCAAGGCCGACATGCTGTCGATCTCGGGCACCACGCTGGAGCAATTTGCCGTGCTGATGGAAGGGCTGGGCTACCGCGCCGAAAAGGGTGAGCGGGCCAAGGTCAAACCCGCTGACGCGGTCATGCCGCATGACGGCACATTTGAGGCGATGGACCCTGCCGACGACACCGTTGTGGCCGAGAAGGTCGCAGAGGGCGCCGACGACCGGCCCGAGGCCGATGCGCCTGACAAACCGGTGATGGATGTGGCCGCGGAGGAGCCCGCGGGCGGCATCGTGGCCACGCCGGACCCGGACGCGGCAGGCGATATGCCAGAGGAGGTCACCGGCATCGAGGATGCGGGCATCGCGCCCATCGTATCGGAGCCCGCGGAAGACGCGGAAATCGATGCGGCGATCCCCGACATGTCTGAAACCGAAACACCCGTGGGCACGGCGCCCGATGCCGATGTGGCGGGGCCGGATATGGAAGTGTTCTATACCTTCACATGGGGCCGCCAACAGCAGCGCCGCGGGGGCGGTGGCGGCGACGCAAATCGCGGTCGCGGCGGCGGCAAGGGTAAGGGCGGCAAGCCCGGCGGCGCCCCGCGCGGCAAGAAAGGGCCCCGCGACGGCGGCAAGGGCGGCAAGACACAGAACTTCTCTGCCCGACCGCCGAAGAAGGAAAAAGCGATTGACCCTGACAACCCGTTTGCGGCCGCTCTGATGGGCCTCAAAGACGACAAGTGAGCGAGACCGCGCCGGAAAAGCTGCGACTGGATAAATGGTTGTGGTTTGCGCGGTTCTTCAAAACACGTTCCCTGGCGGCCAGTATCGTCGCCGGGGGACAGGTGCGCATCAACGGCACCCCGACGTCGAAACGCGCGGCAACCATCAGCGCAGGTGACGTTCTGACCTTTGCCAAGGACGATCATATTCGCGTGATCCGGATCGACGCCTGCGGCGTCCGGCGTGGCCCCGCGCCCGAAGCACAGGCGCTTTACACCGATTTGTCCCCGCCGGAGCGCAAGGTCAGGGACGAAAACCCGCAAAACCCTGCTTTCGAAGGAAAAGGCCGCCCGACAAAACGCGACCGGCGGCAGCTTGATCTTTCTCGGTCCCGCCACCTTGAATGATCCCGCAGCCTGATTTAGTCAGACAGCACCACAACTCCCGAGAGATTGCCGCATGACCTATATTGTGAATGACGCCTGCATCGCCTGCAAATACACCGACTGTGTCGAGGTATGCCCGGTCGATTGTTTCTACGAAGGCGAGAACATGCTGGTCATCCATCCCGATGAGTGCATCGATTGCGGTGTGTGCGAACCCGAATGCCCCGCCGATGCGATCCGTCCCGACACCGAGCCGGACATGGAAAAGTGGGTCGAGTTCAACCGCAAGTATTCCGAGCTGTGGCCGGTCATCATCACCAAGAAAGATCCGCTGCCGACCGCCGACGACATGGACGGCAAGGAAGGCAAGATGGAGCTGTTTTCCGAAGCCCCCGGCGAGGGTGGCTGAGCGATTCGCGGATACACCTGCGTTCGGCTTCGGTGATCGCAGGAACCCCTGCTATGATGGATATGCGGCCCCGTAGGGCGCCCTTTCGGGGGGGTCGTTTTTGTGGTATACTGCCGCCAATGAACATTGTTTTCGTACATATCGCACCCGCTGCACCCACGCAGCGCAACTGAATTTCCGCAATGCAACGCTCGTGTCGTCGGACCGCCGGTTCGTCGCAGGGGCGTTTTGCTGTGTGACGCGGGACCGGTGCCGCCAGAACAGGAGCTTTGAAAGATGAGCAAGAAGAAACTCGATTTCCGCCCGAACGAATTTGTCGTGTATCCGGCCCATGGTGTGGGGCAGATCATTTCCGTGGAAGAACAGGAAGTTGCGGGCATTTCGCTCGAGCTTTTCGTGATCTCCTTCGAAAAGGACAAGATGACCCTGCGGGTGCCGACGCACAAGGCGACCGAGATCGGGATGCGCGCGCTCAGCTCGCCCGATGTGATCAATCACGCGATGAAGACGCTCAAGGGCAAGGCCAAGGTCAAGCGGGCGATGTGGTCGCGCCGGGCGCAGGAATACGAGCAGAAAATCAACTCGGGCGATCTGATCGCCATCGCCGAAGTGGTCCGCGACTTGCACCGCACCGACGACCAGCGCGAGCAGTCCTATTCCGAACGCCAGCTGTACGAGGCGGCGCTGGAGCGGTTGACCCGCGAAGTCGCGGCCGTGTCGGGTGGTGATGAGCTGGCCGCCGCCAAGCAGGTGGGCGACGTTCTGGACAGCCGCGCCGCCGCGGCCTGATCCGCAGTCAAATCCTCAAATCAGCCGCGTCCGATCGATCGGGCGCGGCTTTTGCGTGACTAGAGCAGCGCGATGCAGCCCAGCAGAACGGTCGCTTCGGCCAGTTGTTGCGTGGCGCCCAGCACGTCACCCGTCTGGCCGCCGATCTTGGCCTTTGACAGCGCGCGCAAGGCGGCCGCCACGCCGAGCACCAGACCAACCAGCACCAGCCCGACCACTCCGGCGCAGATCACGGCCACGACGGCGCCGAGGATCAGCCCTGCCACCACATCGCCACGGCGCACCGTGCCGACGCTTCGCGACAGGCCATCCGTGCGGGCGTGCGACAAGGTGGCCATCACCACAGGCATGGCGGCCCGAGACAGGCTTGCGGCGGCAATCAGCGGCACGGCCCCCATCGGCAGCAACACAACGATCGCGGCCAGCCGCACCAGCGTGACCATCAGCAGCGAAAGCACGCCGTAGGTGC
This sequence comes from Sulfitobacter sp. S190, assembly GCF_025141935.1. NCBI lineage: Bacteria > Pseudomonadati > Pseudomonadota > Alphaproteobacteria > Rhodobacterales > Roseobacteraceae > Sulfitobacter > Sulfitobacter sp. S190. Next base: position 1,207,940 of record NZ_CP081120.1, read on the forward strand.
CGATCTGGCTGTCGCGCATGATGTCGAGGCGGCGTTCGGAGGTCATGCCGCCCCAGAACCCGTCAAAAAGATCGGCCAGCCCGTCTTCGTGCATCGCGCCCGTCAGCATCATCATCGCGCCCACGGCCAATGCTGCACAAACCATCGGCGGCAGCGCCAAAGCAGCGGCCGCATCGCCCGCAATCCACCCGACAAAGCCGACCACCACGCCCACCAGCGGATAGGCCCAGACCGCCCGCCCGGCCTGCGCGAAGGCTGCATCGGGCAAATGGGGCAGGGGCAGGCGGGTCAGCAGGACAAAGGCCAGCAGCATTTGCGTGCCTACCGCGTCGCTTTTTTGCACAGGCTTGCCCCTTTCCTCGCTTGTTGCCGGACGTTCTTTGGGTAAACAGGCGCAAAGGGTCTGGCAATGAGGGTTTGTGCGATGGCTGATTTTTCTGATCTTGACGGATTTCGTGTCGCACTGGCCGCGGCGCCGGATGTGGATGCGGCGGCGCGGGCGGGTGCGGCCGAGCGCAACGGACAACTGACCAAGCCTCCCGGTGCGCTGGGTCGGCTGGAGACATTGGCGCAGTGGTATGCGGGATGGCGCGGCGATGCCCGCCCCGAGATCACCGCGCCGCAGATTATCGTATTCGCGGGCAACCACGGTGTCGCGGCGCAGGGTGTGTCGGCGTTTCCGCCAGAAGTGACCGAGCAGATGGTGCTGAATTTCCAGCACGGCGGTGCCGCGATCAACCAGCTGGCCAAAGCCGCGGGCGCACGGCTGGATGTACACGCGCTGGCGCTGGACCGCCCGACGGATGATTTCACCCAAGGCCCGGCCATGTCCGAGACCGATGTCGTTGCCGCCCTGACCGCCGGCTGGGACGCGGTTGATCCGAATGCGGATCTGCTTGTGGTGGGCGAAATGGGGATCGGCAACACGACCCCCGCAGCCGCACTGGCCTGCGCGCTTCTGGGCGGAGAGGCCGGTGACTGGACGGGCCGTGGCACCGGCGTCGATGACGCAGGTCTTGCCAACAAGACACGGGTGGTGGCCGAGGGCGTGGCGCGTCATGCGGGCCACGGCGACGGGGTCGAGACCCTGCGCCGTCTGGGCGGTCGCGAACTGGCGGCAATGGCGGGGGCGATTGCGCGGGCGCGCGGGTTGCGCATTCCTGTCGTGCTTGACGGGTTCATCTGCACGGCGGCGGCGGCCTGTCTGGCGCATACGGCCGCGGGCGCGCTGGATCATTGTATCGCGGGCCACCTGAGCGCCGAAGGGGCGCATGGCCGGTTGCTGGAGGCCTTGGACAAGGCACCGCTTCTGGCGCTGGACCTGCGCCTGGGCGAGGCATCGGGCGCGGCGGTCGCGATTTCGGTCGTGAAGGCCGCGATTGCCTGTCACAGCGGCATGGCGACCTTTGCCGAAGCGGGGGTGAGCGGCGCCTGAGGCGTTCAGGCGCTTTTCTTGTCGTCCTCGTCGGCCCGGTTCAGAAACGCGGTTTCGAGATCCTTCTCAAGCTCCTTGGCACGGGCCACGTAGGCCTTGTTGTCGACCGGATCGATTTCGGGCTTCCACAGATCGGCGAGTTCTTTGACCGACATGCGGTCATGCTCGTAGAAGATGCGTTGCGCTTCGGAGGCTTCGTAATCGGTGAGCCCGAGATTTTCCAGAACGTAGCGGCCCGCCCTGAGCGAGCTGTCGAACATTTCGCGCACGATGTCATTCGCCCCTGATTGGTAGAGATGATAGACATCCGTGCGGTCGTGTGCCCGCGCCACGATGTGCAGGTCGGGGCGTTGCGAGCGGGCGTATTCCACCAGCGCGCGTGCCGCCTTCTTGTCATCCAGCGCCACCACCAGCACCCGCGCTTCGGCCAGACCGGCACGGCGCAGGATGTCGGGGCGGGTCGGGTCACCCAGAAACCCCTTGAAGCCGAAGCGCCGCATCACGGCGATGACCTTGGGGTTGTTGTCCAGCACGACCGTATCGAAACCGGAGGCCTGCACCAGACGGTTCACGATCTGGCCGAAGCGGCCGATGCCCGCGATGATGACGGGGCCTTCCTGATCCATGACTTCGTCGGTCTGGACCGGTTGCGCATCCTTGCTGCGTCGCGAGATCATCTCGTAGATGATGAACAGAAGCGGCGTGATCAGCATCGACAGCGCAATCACAAGAAGCAGCGTTTCGGCCACCGAGTTCGGCATCACGCCGGTTGTCACCGAGAAGCTGACCAGCACGAAGCCGAATTCGCCCGCCTGTGCCAGCCCCAGCGCGAAGAGCCATCTGTCGCGCCCGCGCAGTTTGAATATCCAGCCAAGGGCATAGAGGATCAGCCCTTTGACGATGATCACCAGAAGCGCCATGCCGGTGATGATCACGAAATCCGATGCCAGAAGGGTAAAGTTGATGCCCGCCCCCACGGTGATGAAGAACAGGCCCAACAGCAGCCCCTTGAACGGCTCGAGATCGGTTTCCAGTTCGTGGCGGAATTCGGAGGACGCCAGTACCACACCGGCCAGAAACGCCCCCAGCGCGGGAGAAAGCCCTACCAGCATCATGGTAAAGCTGATGCTGACCACGATCAGCAGCGCCAGCGCGGTGTACATTTCCGGCAGCTTGGCCGCGTGGATAAAGCGGAACACGGGCCGTGTGAAATAGACCCCCGCGATGATGATGCCCGCGATGATCCCGATGGTGACCAGCGTAAGCCCCCAGGGCGGCAGGCTGTCCACGAGGCTGAAGGCGGCTTCGGCGGCGGCATTGCCATGCGCCTGCGCGTGCCCGTCCGCGGCCGCTTCGCCCACGGCGATGGACCCGTCGGGCGTCACCGTGGCGGGCAGCGTCACCACCAGAAGCGGCAACAGCGCAAGGATCGGAATCACCGCGATGTCCTGCGTCAGCAGCACCGAAAAGACCGATCTGCCTCCGCCCGTCTGCATCAGCCCCTTTTCCGACAATGTTTGCAGCACGATCGCCGTCGAGCTGAGCGACAGCGACAGGCCGATCGCCAGCGCAACGCCCCACGGCTGGTTGTAGGCCATCGCGATCCCCATCAGGGCGGCGGTGCTGACCACCACCTGCAAGCCGCCAAGCCCCAGCAGTTTGTGCCGCATGTCCCACAGCGCGCGGGGTTCCAATTCCAGCCCGATGAGGAACAGCATCATGACCACGCCGAATTCCGCAAAATGCTGCAGGTCCTTCGTCTCGGAGCCGACAAGCCCCAGCGCGGGGCCGATGATGATGCCCGCCGCGAGATACCCCAGCACGGACCCCAGCCCCAACCGCGAGGCGATGGGCACCGCGATGACGGCGGCGGCAAGGTAGATCGAGGCTTGGAAGAGGAAACTTTCCATGGGCGGCCTTTCGGGGCTCAGGTGGGTAGGGGACCGTCGCGTTTGAGTTGGTCCATGACGATCTGGCTGTGCACGCGGGCGACGGCCTTGTGGGGCAGTAACACGTCGTGAATCAACCTGTTGAGCGCGCTCAGGTCTTCACAATAAACCCTGAGTAGATAATCTGCATCCCCCGTCATCGTCCATGCGCTGACAATTTCGGCTCGGTGGGCGATCAGCCGGGCAAAGCTGTCGGAATGTTCGGGGCCGTGGGTGCCCAGATGGACCTGCACGAAGGCCTGCACGGCGAGCCCGAGGTGCGCGGGGTCAAGGCGGACGGTATATTGGCGGATCACGCCCGCCGCCTCCAACCGCTGGCGCCGCCGACCGATCTGGGACGCCGACAGATGCAGCCGGTCGCTGAGCTGTTGGGTGGTCAGGTTGGCGTCTTGCTGAAGCGCTGCCAGCAACCGTTTGTCGATGTCATCCAGCATGGTGCGGTCTTTCGATGGATTTATCCGCCAATGTGACGAATTTCTGCGCGATGTGCCAGTATCATGCCGATCAATGCGCCCAATCGGCGCTTTGGCGCGGGTAGAATTGCCCAAATTCGCAACAAGAGGAGCCCCCATGGGTCCGTTTCCGCATGACGCGCCACGCGCACAGATCACCGCCGAGAACCCCGCAGGCACCGACGGGTTCGAATTTGTCGAATTTGCCAGCCCCGATCCGGACGAATTGCGCGCCGTCTTTACCAAGATGGGCTATTCCCAAGTGGCCAACCACAAGACGGCGCGGATCGAGCTTTGGCAGCAGGGCGACATCACCTATGTGCTCAACCACGATCCCGACAGCTTTGCCGCGCGGTTCGTGGCAGAACACGGGCCTTGCGCGCCGGCGATGGGCTGGCGGGTGGCGGATGCCGCCAAGGCGCTGGCCCACGCGGTGGCGCATGGTGCGAAGGAATACACCGGTGAGGGCAAGGTGCTGGACGCGCCTGCCATTTACGGGATCGGCGGGTCGCTTTTGTATTTCGTGGATCAGTATTACGACACCTCGCCCTATAACGATGAATACGACTGGATCGCGCAGTCGAAACCGGCCGGTGTGGGGTTCTACTACCTCGATCACCTGACCCACAACGTGTTCAAGGGTAACATGGATACGTGGTTCCGGTTTTACGGCGATCTGTTCAATTTTCGTGAAATCCGGTTCTTCGATATCGAGGGCAAATTCACCGGCTTGCTGAGCCGTGCGCTGACGTCCCCGTGCGGGCGCATCCGTATCCCCATCAACGAAGACCGCGGGGAGACGGGGCAGATCGTGTCCTATCTCAAGAAATACAACGGCGAGGGCATCCAGCATATCGCAGTCGGCGCGCGCGACATTTATGACGCGACGGATGCCATCGCGGACAACGGGCTGAAGTTCATGCCTGCGCCGCCGGGCAGCTACTACACGCTGAGCCATGACCGTGTGATCGGGCACGATGAACCGCTCGACCGGATGCGCAAACACGGCATCCTGATCGATGGCGAAGGTGTCGTGGACGGGGGCGAGACGAAAATCCTGTTGCAGATATTCTCGAAAACCGTGATCGGCCCGATCTTTTTCGAATTCATCGAGCGCAAGGGCGACGACGGCTTTGGCGAGGGCAACTTCAAGGCGCTGTTCGAGAGCATCGAGCAGGAGCAGATCGACAGCGGCGAATTAAGCGCCGGTTGACCCAGCGGCGCACGGTCCCCCGAAGGGGCCCGTGCACGTTCCTGGTTTTTCGTTTGCGCAAGGTGCTGCGACAGAGCGCAGGAGGATAGCGCGCGGGCGTGTCAGCCCTTCGGCATCCGCAGCACGACATTGCGCCCGCCTTTGGAGTAGCGCAGTTCCGCATTGCCGATGGCCTGAACCCGCCCGCCGTCGATACGGTCGCCCACAGACACCTTCTTGTAGCGGCCGTTGGACAGCCGGATCAGGGCGCGGCGGCTGGAGGGTTTGCCGTAGACCCCGATCAGATTGACCTTGCGCAGATTGATCGCGTTCTTGACGGTGGCCGATTTCGCGACGGATGTCTTCGAAGGGATCTTCGGGGTGACCGTGCGCGGGGCCACCGAGGCGGCCGCTGCGACGCGGGTTTCCTTGGGTGCGGCGCGTTGGGCCCGTTTCACGATCCGTGCAAAATTGCGCGGGCGCGTGTCGGGGCGGCGCGACGACGCGGTTGCAAGCCGCGTGGCCCCTTCCAGATTTGGCACCTGCACCGTGGGCAGTGCGAGGGAAGCGGCAGCGGCGGCCGAGGCAATCGCCGCGGCTTCGGCGGCTTGTTCGTCAGCCTTGCGTGCGGCGGCCTCGGCGGCGGCTTCGGCAAGGGCGGCCTGTGCCTTGGCCGCCTGCGCCTGTTCATAGGACTGCACCGCCGCTGCGGACCGCAGGCGCGGGCGCGTTTGCTGCAACTCCGACAGCGTCGCGCCACCCAGCTGGGCGCGCTGTGTGGTCTCTGCAAGGTCGATGGGCCGCGCACGGGGCCGCAGCCCTGCGATTTCGGCGAGCGTCCTTGCCGCGTCGGCCTGCGCTTGTGCCTCGGCTTCGGCGGCTGCGGGGCTGAGCGGCACGGCAAAACGCGCGATACTGGCGGGCGGCTTTTGCGGCGGGCTCCCCGCCACGAGCGTAAAGCCACCGGGGGCCAGCACCCCTTCGGCGGTCGGTGTGATCAGAACGTCGACAGGCACGCCCGGCGCCGGTGGGGAGGCGATCGCGGCCAGCTGCACGTCGGTTTCGAAACCGCTCACGCCGGGCAGGGCCAGCGCGTCGCGGGCGGCGGTGGGGCTGTCGATGCTGGTCAGATAGACCTGCTCCGTGTCGACCTGCGGTGCCTGCGGCAGATCTTCGGGTGCAAGCGGCCAGATGCCGGTGACCGCATAGCGCGCGGCGGCTTCCTGTGGCGTGATGATCGGGCGTTCTGGCTTTGGCTGCGGTTTGCTCAGGGCATCGAGCACGGCACCGTCTTCGGCCGACAGCACCGGATCGAGCGCGGCTGTCTGGGTCGCCTCGGGCAGTGGGTCCTCGGGTGCCTGACTGCCCGAGGGCGCACGGATGACTTCGGGATCGACCTGATATTCGGGGGCAGAGGCCGTTGCGCGCGGTTCGCGGTCGCGGAAGATCCCCGCCAGACCGTCATCCATGAAGACAGAGGCCCACGCCGCGACACCGGCCAGAAAGACCAGCAAGATCACCGTCATGATCAGGCCAAGGAACCGCGGTTTGCCGCCCACCTGATCGGTACGAGCGCCGAAAATGGTCATGCGCTCGGCCTCGGTGCCGTCACCCGCAGGCGTGGCAGCGACCGGTACAGGATCGGCAGCGGGCCGCGGTTTGCGGCGGCTGAGGAATCCGCCCTTGGCGGGGGCGTCGGCCACGGGGTCTGGGCGCAAGGAACTGCTGTCAGGGTCGGGAAGCGCGGTGGCGGGCACGACCGGCGCGGCGGCGGCCGCTTTGGCGCGGGCCGCCCCTTGCAACTCGCGCGGCGGCGCGGCGGGGGCGCGTCGGCTTGCAAAACCCGGGGCCGGGGCGTTGCCCACGCGGGTCGCACCTTTCAGCTCGGGCTTGCGCGGCGGCGCGGCGGGTTCGGGGGTGTCGGCAACCGGCTGCGCCGCAGCGATCACCGGAGCTGTCTGTGTCTCTTCTGACGGCGGTGTGTCGTCAGCCGATGGCGTGTCATCAGAATTTTCGGAGTTTTCCGCAGTATCGTCTGCGGGTGTCATAGGCGGTGGGGGGGCGGGGTCGCCCTTGGCGGTCTCGGATGTCTCAGAGGGCTCGGACGTATCCGTGTCGTCCGGCGCCAAAGGAGGTTCCTCGGCGGCAGTGGCGTCGGGCGTATCGTCGGGCATCTGCGGTGCGTCAGGGGGTGGCGCGACCGGATTTTCTTCAGGCGCCGGGGCAGGCGCTTCCGCGGCTCCGACGACGACGACCGCGATGCCGTCGGGATCTACGTCCTCGCCCGGATCGAGCAGCGTTTCGGCCTCTGACGTCTTGCCGAAGAAAGGCTCTCCGAGATAGTCCGCATCCTCGGGATTGCCGACAAAACTGACGGGGTGAAACCGGTGTTCGGTGGCGAAGGCTTCGGCCTCGGCGAGTGTTTCCCGCGCGACGCCCGCGACATGGGTGCGCGGGCCGTCTTCGCTGATGTCGTAGGCGAGATCGGCAATGGCATAAGGGGTCGACGCCTCGAGCGCCTTTTCCGCCTCGCGTTTGCGGGCACTGTCCGACAGGCCGGGGGTGTCGATGGAGAGATATTTGATCTGGCTTGCGGGCAGGATCAGCTTCGAGCGTACGCCCGCCGGTTCCAGTGCCGAGGCCGTTTTGCGCAGAACCGCCAGTTCGCCCGCCAGATCGCCGGAGGACACCGACACGGCCCCCACTTCGCGCCAGCCGCCTGCGGCGCGGTGCAACAGGGTGATGCCATCGAACGAAAGAGAAAGGGCAAAATTGGGCTTCATAGCGCGCCTTTGTCACAACATTGGTTAACCGGCAGGACCAGTACCCCCAAATGTACCGTAGCCGCAGCCCCATGGGAAGGGGCTGCGGCGGGTTCGGCGGTGTGACGCAAGGCCGCTTCAGGCGGTCGCCTTCGCCAGTGCCTGATCGAGATCGGCAATCAGGTCGTCGGCGTCTTCGGTGCCGATCGACACGCGCACGACCGACGGGCCCGCGCCTGCGGCTTCCTGCTGCTCTACGGTCAGTTGGCGGTGCGTGGTTGATGCGGAGTGGATGATCAACGATCGTGTGTCGCCGAGGTTGGCCACATGGCTGAACACCTCGAGCGCGTTGACCAGTTTGACGCAGGCGTCATAGCCGCCCTTGACCGCGAAGGTGAAAAGACCGCCCGCGCCTTTGGGGCAGACTTTCTTGGAGCGCTCGAAGTAGGGCGACGATTCAAGACCGGCGTAGGTGACATAGTCGATCCGGTCGTCCGCCTCGAGCCATTTGGCAATTTTCTGAGCGTTTTCAACGTGTCGCTCCATCCGCAGGGACAGGGTCTCGGTGCCCATGAGGGTGTAGTGGGCGGACTGCGGGTTCATGGTCATGCCCAGATCGCGCAGACCGATCGCGATGCCGTGGAAGGTGTAGGCGAGCGGGCCGAATGTCTCGTGGAACTTGAGCCCGTGATAGGCCGGTTCGGCCGCGCTGAGCGAGGGGAACTTGTCGTTCGCGGACCAGTCGAATTTGCCCGAATCCACGACCGCGCCGCCGGTGACCGTGCCGTTGCCGGTGAGGTATTTGGTGGTCGAATGCACCACCAGTGTCGCGCCATGTTCGATGGGCCGCACGAGGTAGGGCGTGGCCGTCGTGTTGTCGATGATGAGCGGCACCTCGGCGGCGTCGGCGATGTCGGCGATGGCGCGCACGTCCATGATATAGCCGCCCGGATTGGCGATTGCCTCGCCGAAAACGGCGCGGGTGTTGTCGTCGATCGCGGCCTTGACGGCCTCAAGATCGTCGAAGTCGACGAACTTGCATTCCCAGCCGAAGCGCTTGATTGTATGGCTGAATTGCGTGACGGTGCCGCCGTAGAGACGGGTGGAGGCCACGATATTCTTGCCCGGTGTCATCAGCGGAAACAGCGCCATGATCTGTGCGGCGTGACCCGAGGAACAGCACACCGCCCCGACGCCGCCCTCGAGCGTGGCGATGCGTTCCTGCAGCACGGCGACGGTTGGGTTCGTCAGGCGCGAATAGATGAACCCGACCTCTTGCAGATTGAAAAGCGCAGACGCGTGATCGGCATCGCGGAACACGTAGGCGGTGGTCTGGTAAATCGGCGTCTGGCGCGCGCCGGTGGCCGGATCGGGACGGGCGCCTGCGTGGATCTGCAGGGTGTCGAAACCGTAGGTGGGGCCGTCTGTCATGGAGTGTCTCCCTTGGGAATTGTTTTGCCGATATGGTTACGGCAAGGGGCATAGAGGGGCAAGGGCGCGACGGGTGCACAGCGCGTGCACCGGGCGTACACCGACCGTATGCGCCGCAGCGCAGCATGGCCGCGGCACGATCAGCGCATCCAGTAGCCGTTCGATTTGAGCCGGTTGCGGATCGCCTGTTCGCGGCGCGGCAGGTTTTCGCGGTCGAAAAGCGCGCGGGCCTTCAACCCGCGGCCCTGATAGATCATCCGTTTGATCGGGTCGTGACCCTTGAGCACTTTCTTGATCCGGTTGGGGGCGGATACCTGTTCGAGCACCTCGACCACGCGGTCGCTTTCGCGTGCGTAGAGCAGCGGCAGCATCCGGTAGTGGCAGCTGACCGATCCGTCGAGCAGACCTTCGGGCAGGGCGTCGCGCCCGCCACCGAGCGCGTGGATCACGAGCGGCAGTGCGATCTGGTCAAGCCAGGGATCGAAACTTTGCGCGCAGAGTTCGACCGGCGGCGTGTCGCGGATGGCCAGCGCGTATTCGAGAAACAGATCACCGAAGGCGTGCGGGCAGCGATAGAAGAAATAGCCCGCGTTGAAATAGAGGTAGCGCCGCCAGTATTCGTCGGGCTGGTCGAGATCGAGGCTGCTTTGGAAATCGAGGCCGAATTTATCGTAGAGCGATTTCCACAAGCCGGTGTAGCCGGGCCCGTAGAGTTGCGGTTGCGGCCACGTGCCCTCGCGGCGCAGCGAGGCACCGGGGCGGTCGAAATCGAAAGGCACGGTTTCGATGTCGTCGAGGATCAGCGTGTCCGTGTCGAAAAACACGAACGGTTCACCCTTGGGCAGGACGCGCAGCATCTCGATCTTGTTTCCGTAGGGGTAGCTTTCGCCAAAGTGCTGTGACGGGAAGGGGATGATCTGTGCCCCAAGCTCACCAAGCGCGTCGCGCAGCCCCTGATTGCGCATTTCGGGCGATTTGGACCACCGCGGCCCGTCCTGCGGTTCGGCCACCAGCAATTTGCCCGCGAAATCCGGAGACATCGCCCGCAAGGAGGCCGCGAAAAGAACGGCCTCATAGGCCAGACGGCCGTGTTGACCGACGATCACGATGTTGAAGGGCTGCTTGGGGGCGCCTTTGGGGGACATGCCTGTGTCTCACTGCTTTTGCGCCGCAGTATAGGCGCGGTGGCGGCATTTGAAAGGACGGAGTTCTGTGGGTCGGGTGGGGCAGGGCGATTCGGCCAGCGGCCCGACCGTCGGAAAAGCCACATCAACAAAGACCCCATCGATGGCTCATTGTTTCCAAAACGGAAATTCTGAAGCGGAAGGTCCCGCATCAATCGGCCTGCGCCCCGTGGGATTGTGTCGGGAATGAGGCAAACGCGCGGTTTTTCCCAGACCAATTCGCCGCCTTGTGTTTTATCCGGTGCCGGTAATTTGTTTTTCGGAGTGGGACATGACCGATAGTGTAGCTGGGGGGCCGTTGCCCGTTTTGACCGTGGCGGTGGGCTGTGAGCCGATGTTGGAGGTGGAGATCACCGAGACCGAGACCGGCACGCTTTTCATCGTGGTGCGCAGTGCCGATCCCAACATGAAGCCCGCCGACATTGACGGGATCTTCTTTGATCTGGCCGACGACAGCACGCTGGATGCGCTCAACTTCTTTCCCGATGCCAATACCGGTTCGATCTTTTCGCCCGTCACCTCGATCCAGGCGGCGGCGGACAGTGTCGATACGCTGGCCAATGGCGCGCAGGTCGCCGACAGCTATGACGTGGGCATCCAGTTCGGCACGGTCGACAGCAGTACCCAAGGTGCGGTGCCGCAGGCGAATTTCACCCTGTGGTCGGACAACGGGCCGCTGAAGATTTCCGATCTGGACACCGGCAGCTTTGCCGTGGTCGTCGACAGTGACGGGGGCAATGGTCAGGTGCTGACCACCGGCGACGCGCCGGATGCCGATCCGGTGCTGGTGTCCAAGGAGGTGCTGTTTGACGATTTCGACGATCTGCACACGCCCGAGCAATCCGCGATCATCGACACCAACACCGGGTGGGTCGCCGCCTATGACAAGATCGTCACGAACGGCCATTACGACGGCACGGTGACTTTCACGCAGGTTGCCACCGACGGGCCGGTCACGCTGAGCATGGATCTGAGCACCCACAACACGCATGTGTTCGAGAACGCGGGTCACTATCAGGACAGCCTGATGGTGGAGGTCAGCATCGACGGCGGCGATTGGGTGGTGCTGGATACCTATCAGGTCAACGATGCAGGCACCGCGATTGTCGGCTCCGAGACCGGCCAGAGCTTTGGCACGTCGGGCAACAATGTGCTCTACGAGGGCGGCATTCTGGATACGGCACAGGAAAGCGTGCAGTTTCGCGTGACGTCGGACATCACGGCCAATGACGAGGTGATCAAGATCGACAATGTGTCGGTGACGGCCTCGGAGCTGGTTGACGGGGGCGATATGCAGCCCGTGGATACGGTTCTGCTGTCGGAGGATTTCGCGGCGCTTGGCGATCCCGCCCAGTCGGATGCGATCGTCTACGACAGCCAGTGGGATGTGCAGGACGGCGCGCTGCGCACCGACGGCCATAACGACGGGGTGTTGAAGCTGGCGCCGGTGACGGCGGATGGGGATCTGGCCTTCAGCTTTGACGCGCAGGTGCAGGATGCGAGCCTCTTCGAGGCCTCGGGGAGCTACCGCGATGTGATCAAGCTGCAAGTGCAGCAGGGCGATGGCAGCTGGCAAACGCTGGACCGGTTTGTGGTCAACAACGAGGGCACGGCGCTGGTGGGCAGCGAGACCGGCAATGCGATCACCGAAGAGGGCGCCAGCCTGAGCTATGCGGGGGGCGATCTGGATGATGTGCAGGGCGAGGTCCAGTTCCGGTTCATCTCGGACATCTCGGCGGGCAACGAGGTGGTGACTTTCGACAATTTCGAGATCGTCGAGACATCGCAGGTGGACACAGGAGGCGGCGACGGGGCTGACCGGATCACGGTGGATTTCGAAGGTCTGAACGCGGGCGAGGTGGTCAGCGACCAGTTCGACGGTGTGACCGTATCGGCCCAGCGGGCGGGCGACGGCGAGGGATCGCAGAACGATGCGATGATCTTCGACACCGATGCGCCCACGGGCGGCGATCACGATCTGGCCTATGACGATCAGGGCAATGCGCTGATCATTTCCGAGGACAACGACGGGTCGGACCCGGATGACAACGCCCACGGTGGCAGTCTGACGTTCGACTTCGACGCGCCCTCGGCGGTCCAGAGCCTCGAATTTCTCGATATCGAAGAGGCGGGCGGCGTCGTCAGCCTGTTCGATGCCAACGGCGACGCAATCAGCAATTTTGACATACCGGTGTCGGGGGACAACGGTCAGGGCACGCTCGACATCAATGTCGAAGGCGTGTCCACGATGGAAGTGAGCCTTGTGGGATCCGGCGCGGTCGACAATCTCGTTTTCACACCTCCCGCTGATGGAGACGGCGGCGACGCTGGCAAGGGTGGCCAATACGATGTGGAGTACATCGCAGGGGTGCCCGTTCTTCAGGAAGTCGATGCCGACAAGTTCGGCAAGGCGACCGATGACGCGGATGCGGACGACGGGGCGGACGACCTTCTGGTCTGACGCGTCTGTCCGATGCCACGAAAAGACCCCGCTGCGCACCTGCGTGGCGGGGTTTGCGTGGATAAAGAGCGTCGTTCAGGATGCTGAAAAGGCTACGTTTTTCCCGGTCACTGTGCGGTATGGGTGCGGGGTCAAGCGCTCGGCAACGCCGCAGCGAAGGGGCGGCTGGCGCGGGGTCGTGCATAGGGTGGAAAAGTGGTGGGCGACCCTGCACTCCCGTGGCGTATATATGAGCCCTATCTTACTGGGCAAGGTGTCCCGCAGATGTTGTGTGCGGGACACCTTGGATGGCTTGGATACTATGGCTTCACCCGACCCATTCGGATGATGGACCGCTTGAGCGCGAAGCTTTTGGGAAACATGGGTACTGTTTTCGAAGTGTGCTGTAGCGGGTGCGATGAAACGGTTATTCTGAACTCTCGTTCCGGCTGAAACCTTTCGGGCTTCTGAAAGACCAGTCTGTTGATTGTGTCTTCAGAAAAATCACCCGCAGCATGCGCGTCATTAATCGGACGGCGTTCAACTCTTTTATTGTAGCTCACTGGCCTTTCCAAAAGGAAAGGAGCGGATCCGTTTCGTATTTCAGGATACGCCGAGTTTTTCATGACCCACGCCCTTGTGGCGCGCACGAATTTGGCGACATTGATCTCCGCCCAGCCGGTGAGCTCTTCGTTGCCTTTGTAGGGGACCTTGAGTTCGTTGCTTCCGTATCTCATAATCCGGTGGTGAGCCACACTATATGGGCCAAGCGAGGCACAGAAGATATTGGCGTCGAATTTCTGATTGTATGCAATCGGAACAGCCATTTCTTTCCACAATTCGTAAAGCGGAGTGCCCTCTGGTGCTGGCGGGATACTACGGAGGTTGCCAATACTAAGACCACCAATCTCAAGATGCTTTATCTCGTCTCCGGCCTTTCCATAGTGAGTGGTTATGGTGCCTTCGCTATCGTCAGAAAATCTCTCTCCGTCACCGTCTTCACCGCTGGCATAACCGCGAAGCGTTCCAAACCGAAAAGAGCCGGAATCGTAATTCTTCCATTGTGTTTCTGCGTTGAAGTATTTTGTTATAATTTTCATTCTGACGGCCCGTTTTATAGCAAGTGTCAGTCTCAGTTCGATCGATTAAACATCCAAAGAAAACTACTTCGACGACCAAACGATTCATTACGCGTTAGATTGCGGGACGCCGAATTACTAAATGGTTGAAATCATTATGAAAAAGCGCATGAGCTTTGAGCGCAAAAATCAATTAAGTATTTGATTTTATTTATTTTTTTGGAGGATGGTGGGCGACCCTGGAATCGAACCAGGCGTGCGTCTCCGCGAGGGAGTTACAGTCCCCTGCCACACCTTGCGGCCTGTCGCCCACTGAGGCGCTGATTACCTGTGGGGCTTTGGGGCGTCAACAACAAATTGGACGGCTTTGCGCGGTTTTTGCGCGGCGTGCGGCGCGGGGTCAAATGCCGCTCAGGCTTGGCTTGCGGGCGCCAAGCGGATAGAGGGGCAGCACGCCAAGCCGGACGTGCGAAAGGGGCCCGCGATGAAGAAACCGAAATGGGTGGTCGAGAAGGAACAGGACAAGAAGCGCGAGGCGCGCGAGACGTTCTGGTTGTTCGGCCTGCACGCGGTGCGCGATGCGCTGATGAACCCCGCGCGCGTCAAGCAGACGTTGATGGTCACGCCCAATGCGGCGGCCAAGCTGGAGGCTGCGATCGCTGCATCGGGGATGACCCCGGAGGTGATCGATCCGCGCAAGTTCCGTCCGCCGCTGGACCCCGGTTCGGTGCATCAGGGGGCGGTGCTGGAGGTCAAGCCGCTGGACTGGGGCAGTCTGGAGGATGTGTGCATCGGTGATGCGGCCCCGCGGGTGATCCTGCTGGACCGGGTGACCGACCCGCATAATGTGGGCGCGATCCTGCGGTCGGCGGAAGTATTGGGGGCATCGGCAGTCATCGGCACGCGCCACCATTCCGCGCCCGAAACGGGGGCCTTGGCCAAGACGGCCTCAGGCGCGTTGGAGCGCCAGCCCTATTTGCGCATCCGCAACCTGTCGGACGGCATTCGCGCGTTGCAGGACATGGGATACCTTGTGCTGGGGCTGGACGGGGAGGCGGAGGCCACGATCGAGGCCGCCGTAGAGGGCAAGCGCGATCGCCCCGTGGCGCTGGTGCTGGGGGCCGAGGGACCGGGGTTGCGCGAAAAGACCCGCGAAACGGTGGACCAGCTGGTGAAAATCGACGCATCGGGTGCTTTTGGATCGCTCAACGTCTCAAATGCGGCGGCGATCGCCCTATATGCAAGTCAGAGCCACAGCTGAATACGGAGCGGTCCCATCGCCCATCCCGTCAAAATTGCCACCTGTTGTCATTGCGGCACCCGCGCGATGTTGCAGCTCGACATGGCGCGCCATGCGCTGAGCTGTGACACCTGTGGCGCGCCCCTGCAGCAGATGAAGGCCGTGCCGGTTGCCCGCGCGGCCCCGAAACCGGCGGTGAGCCACCAGCCCGCGCCGAAACTGCGCACACTGCCCAAGGCCGCCAAGCCCAAGAAGGTCAAAAAGCAAAAGCGGCGCAAGAGCTGGTTGTCGCGGGCCGCCGAGGAGGCGTTTGACCTGATCGAAGATATCTTTGACTGACTGACTTGCGCTGCGCGCGGTCGCGGGTAGGGTGGGGCGCATGAGTTATAGCGATGCCCATCTGCGCGATATTCTGACACGGACCAAGCGGATTGCGGTGGTTGGCGTGTCGTCCAACCCGGTGCGCCCGAGCTACTATGTGGCGCGCTATCTGACGCTCAAGGGGTTCGAGGTGGTGCCGGTCAACCCCGGTCTAGCCGGTCAGCAGCTTTTCGGCGCCACGGTTGTGGGGGCGCTGTCGGATATCGAGGGCGGGGTCGATATGGTGGACATCTTCCGCCGCTCTGAGGCGGTGCCGCCGCTGGTGGACGAGGCGCTGGCGCATTTCGACACATTGCAGACCATCTGGATGCAGATTGGTGTGACCCACGAGGACGCCGCCGCGCGGGCCCGCGCCCGCGGTGTCGACGTGATCATGGATCGTTGTCCCAAGATCGAGTACCAGCGTTTGTTCGGCGAATTGCGCATGGGCGGGTTTGCCACCGGCGTCATCAGCAGCAAGCTGTGAGCGCGCGCTAGCGGGAGGCTTTTTCCGCGATGCCCGACTGGCCCTGACGGCGGGCGAGTTCGTCCATCACATCCGACAGCGCCACATCGCGTGCGGCCAGCATCACCAGCAGGTGATAGAGCACGTCAGCCGCCTCGGCGGTGAGGCCCGCGCGGTCGCCCTTGACCGCTTCGATGATCGCCTCGACCGCCTCTTCGCCGAACTTCTCGGCGCATTTTTCGGGCCCTTTTTCGAGCAGTTTCGCGGTCCACGAAGTGCCTGCGTCGCCGCCCTTGCGCGCCGCGATGGTGGTATAGAGATCGTCGAGTGTCATGATGCCAGCCTCATGGGGATGCCCGCAGCCGCCATGTGCTGTTTGGCCTGCTGGATGGTGAATTCGCCGAAGTGGAAGATCGAGGCGGCCAGCACCGCCGATGCGCCGCCTTCGGTCACGCCTTCGACGAGGTGATCCAGCGTGCCGACCCCGCCCGAGGCGATCACCGGCACGCTGACCGCGTCCGAGATGGCGCGGGTCAGGGGCAGGTTGAAGCCCGATTTGGTGCCGTCGCGGTCCATCGAGGTCAGCAGGATTTCGCCCGCGCCCTTTTCCACCATGGTGCGTGCGAATCCCACCGCGTCGATGCCGGTGGATTTGCGCCCGCCGTGGGTAAAGATTTCCCACCGGCCGGGGGCCACGGTTTTTGCGTCGATGGCCGCCACGATGCACTGGCTGCCGAATTGGTCCGCGGCGTGTGCGACCACGTCGGGGTTGGCGACGGCGGCGGAGTTGAAGCTGACCTTGTCCGCGCCCGCCAGCAGGAGTGCGCGGACGTCGGCCGCGGTGCGCACGCCGCCGCCCACCGTCAGCGGGATGTAGCAGTGTTCTGCCGTGCGGCGCACCAGATCGAACATGGTGCCGCGGTTTTCGTGGGTGGCGTGGATGTCGAGGAAGCACAATTCGTCCGCGCCCGCGGCATCGTAGGCGATGGCCGCATCGACCGGGTCGCCCGCGTCACGCAGGCCCACGAAGTTCACGCCTTTGACCACGCGGCCGTCGGCGACATCAAGGCAGGGGATGATCCGGGTTTTGAGCATGTGCGACTTCTAGAAGGCTTGGGGCTGCGGGGCAAGCGGGGCGGGGGGCTGCGCCCCCCGTTTTGAGTTTAAGGGGCAAGATGAAGATCAGCCGTCGCGCAGGGTGTCGAGCGCCTGTGCCAGATCGATGGCGCCGTCGTAGAGCGCGCGCCCCGAGATCGCGCCCTCGATCACACCGGTGGATTTGAGCGCCTCGAGGTCGTCGAGCGACGAGACGCCGCCCGAGGCGATCACCGGAATGGAGACCGTGCGGGCCAGATCGGCGGTGGCAGCCACGTTGGGGCCGCCCATCGCGCCGTCGCGCAGGATGTCGGTGTAGATGATCGCCGCCACGCCGGCGTCTTCGAAGGATTTGGCCAGCTCGGTGACCATCACGTCGGTTTCTTCGGCCCAGCCCTTGGTCGCGACACGTCCGTTGCGCGCGTCGATCCCCACGGCCACGCGGTCGGGGAAGGCGCGGGCGGCTTCGCGCACCAGATCGGGGTTTTCGACCGCCACGGTGCCGAGGATGACGCGGGCCAGCCCCTTGTCCAGCCAGCCCTCGATGGTGGCCATGTCGCGGATGCCGCCGCCCAGTTGCGCGGGCACGGGGCAGGCCTTGAGGATCGCCTCTACGGGGGCGGCGTTGACGGGGCTGCCCGCGAAGGCGCCGTTGAGATCGACCAGGTGCAGCCAGCTGCAGCCTGCGTCCACGAAGGCGCGGGCCTGTGCGGCGGGATCGTCATTGAACACGGTGGAGCGGGACATGTCGCCGTGCACGAGGCGCACGGCCTGGCCGTCCTTGAGATCGATTGCGGGGTAGAGGATCATGCGGCGCATCCCTTGTCAGCGGTTTGCGCCCAAATTGCACGGTTGGCCGCGATGTGCAACGCGACCCAACGTCAGTCTTGCCTGAAAAGGGGCTGTTGCCCAAGGTATGGCCAGTTCAAGGGAGGAACATCATGAAACGTCTTATTGCAGCCGCCGCGATCGCCGTCGGCTTTGCCGGTGCCGCCTTTGCCGATCCTGCCATCGGCACGTGGAAAACCCAGGTTGATGACGGCAATTATGCCTATGTCAAAATGTCGAAATGCGGCGCGGCCCTGTGTGGCACCATCGCGCGCACGTTCAACAGCTCGGGCGAGTTCAAATCCGCCAACATCGGCAAGCAGCTGGTGTGGGACATGCAGTCGCAAGGCGGCGGATCCTACAAGAACGGCAAGATCTGGCAGCCGTCCACCGGCAAGGTCTACAAGTCCAAGATGTCGCTGTCGGGCAATGCGCTGAAGGTGTCGGGCTGTGTCGGTCCGATCTGCAAGAAGCAGACCTGGAGCCGCGTCAACTGAACGCTGTGACAGGTTGAAAAGGGCGCGCGCACCGGTTGGTACGCGCGCCTTTTTTTCGTCGTGCCCGCGCTCAGGGTGTCCAGCGCAGGAAGTTGGAGATCATCCGCAGCCCCGTGGTCTGGCTTTTCTCGGGGTGGAACTGCATCCCGATCATGTTGTCGCGGCCGATCACGGCGGTGACCTCGGTGGCGTAGTCTACATGGGCGAGCCGCTGGGCCGGATCGGACACGGCCATGTGGTAGCTGTGCACGAAATAGGTGTGATCGCCGCTGCTGATCCCGTCGAATACCGGATGGGGCGCATCGAGGACCAGATCGTTCCAGCCCATGTGCGGCACCTTGAGTGTCGCGTCGGCGGGGGTGATGCGGGTCACGTCGCCCGCGATCCAGCCCAGACCGGGGGTATCTTCGTATTCGCGGCCCCGGCTTGCCATCAGCTGCATGCCGACGCAGATGCCCAGAAAGGGGCGGCCGCGGGTCACGACGGCCTCGACCATTGCGTCATGCAGGCCGCGGTGCCCCTTGAGTGCGGCCATGCAGGCGGGAAAGGCGCCGTCGCCGGGCAACACGATGCGGTCGGCCGCGGCCACCACATCGGCGTCATCGGTGACGATCACGTCGCCCGCACCGGTTTCGCGGGCCATCCGTTCGAAGGCTTTGTGCGCCGAGTGCAGATTGCCGCTTTCGTAGTCGATGATCGCGGTGCGCATCACAGCGCGCCCTTGGTCGAGGGGATCGCGTCGGTTTTGCGCGGATCGGTTTCGAGCGCGTCGCGCAGGGCGCGGGCGACCGCCTTGAAGGCCGCTTCGGCGATGTGGTGGCTGTTGAGCCCGTGCAGCTGGTCCACGTGCAAAGTGATGCCGCCGTGCGTGGCAAAAGCCTGAAAGAATTCGCGCACCAGTTCGGTGTCGAAGGTACCGATCTTGCCCGTGGGCATGTGCAGGTTCCACACCAGAAAGGGGCGCGCGGACAGATCGAGGGCCGCGCGCACCAGCGCATCGTCCATCGGCAGCAGGCAACTGCCGTAGCGCACGATGCCGCGTTTGTCGCCCATCGCCTGTGTGAGCGCCTGACCCAGCGCAATGCCTACATCTTCAACAGAGTGGTGATCGTCGATATGCAGGTCGCCGGTGCAGCGCACGGTCATGTCGATGAGCGCGTGGCGCGAGAGCTGGTCGAGCATGTGGTCAAAGAAGCCGATACCGGTCTGGTTGTCGTAAACCCCTGTACCGTCGAGATTAATCTCGACGCTGATGTCGGTTTCGGCGGTCTTGCGGGTGATCTTGGCCTGGCGCATCTGGCTCTCCGGTGTCATGATGAGCGCCCTTATAACAGGCGGGTGCGCCGCGCCAAGGGCCGCGATACGGCACCGATGAGGGATTGCGGCGCTGCCGCCTTCGTGCCACGCTTTGCCGGTCGAATTTACGGAGCGATCCATGAGCACCTGTGTTTTTATCCAGATCCGCTGCACGCCGGGCAGCACCTACAGGGTGGCCGAGGCGATCGCGCTGCGAGAAATCCATTCGGAGCTCTATTCCACATCGGGTGATTTCGATCTGCTGATGAAGCTTTACATTCCGGCGGGCGAGGATGTCGGCGTCTATATCAACGACAAGCTGCTGGATATCGAGGGGATCGAACGGTCCCTGACCACCATGACATTCAAGGTCTTTTGATGCGCGCGTTGGGGCTGCTTGTCGGCCTGGTGCTGTGCGGCATGACGTCGCCCGTGCAGGCGGCGCGCACCTACGAGGGGCAGGAGGCGTCGGCGTTGCGGTGTGCCAACATGATGGCGACCACCGGCATCACCCTGCATGCCTCGGACCTGATGACCGCCACCGAGCGCGACGTTTTGCTGTCGATCAGCATTCTGATGCTGGAGCGGCACGTCAGCGGCACCTGGGCCGAAAAGAAGCGGGCGCTTGCCGTGGTGCGGGACCGCCGCGATCTGGAAGAGACATTGATGGATTACCAGCGCAATGCGCCGATCTGTCTGAAGCGGTTCCCGATCAACTAGGGGTTGAGCCGCGCGTCGAAGTTTTATAAGTGAACCGAAGAGTTCACTTTGCGTAGTCTTCGCCCCGTGTGTGCGGGCGTTGGCGCACCGGAATTGAACGAAAGACATTTAGAACGGAGTGATTCCATGATCCGCACTGCCCTTGCGATATGCCTGTTGGCCGCTTTTCCCGTCAGCCTTGCCGCGCAGGAGGCAGGCCCGCTTGTCAAAATCGCGCCGGTGCAGGTGCAATCGGGTGAGCAGGTCCGGCAGTTTTTCGGCAATGTCGTGGCCAAAGAGACCGTCGATCTGGCGTTTCAGGTGGGCGGGCAGGTGATGAAGCTGCCGATTATCGAAGGCCAGCCGCTGCCGCAGGGGGCATTGGTCGCCGAGCTGGATCTGCGCCCGTTCGAATTGGCGCTGGATCAGGCGCGGGTGCAGCTGGATCAGGCGAACCGGACGCTGGAGCGGCTGGAGAAGCTGCAGGGCAGCACGGTCAGTCAGGTGACGGTTGACGATGCCCAGACGCAGGCGGAGCTGGCGCGTATCGCGGTGGAAAACGCGGAGCGGTCGCTGAGTGATGCCAAGCTGACGTCGCCTTTTGACGGTCTGGTGGCGAGCCGCAACATCGCGCAGTTCGCCACGGTGGCGGCGGGAACGCCGGTGGCGCGCCTGCATGACATGTCCGATTTGCGGGTCGAGATCGAGGTGCCGGAAATCCTGTTCCAGCGGGCCAGCAGCGAGACGCAGGTCAAGCTGATGGCGCGGTTCCCGTCGGTCGACACGCCGTTCGAGCTGCAGATCCGTGAATTTACCGCCGAGACAAGCCAGGTCGGCCAGACCTTCAAGATTACGCTGGGCATGGCGCCGCCCGAGGGGCTGACGATTCTGCCCGGATCGTCGGTGACGGTGACGGCGACGCTGTTCGGGGACGCTGGCGGGGCGATCAGCGTGCCGGGGTCGGCGGTGGTGACGGCCAATGACGGCACGGCGACGGTCATGGTGTTCGAGCCGGCGGGTGCTGCCGAGGGCACGGTCAGCCGTGTGCCTGTCGAGATCACGCCGACCGCCACGGGCGATGTGGCGGTGACGGCGGGGTTGCAGGACGGTCAGGAGATCGTGGTGAGCGGTGCCAACCAGCTGGACGACGGGGCGGCGGTGCGCCGCTTTACCGGTTTCGCGAACTGAGGGCGGGCACATGAACATTGCACAAGGATCGATCAACCGCCCGCTGATGACGTGGCTTTTGATCCTCGGCTGCCTTTTCGGAGGCATCTGGGGGTTCTTTTCGCTGGGCCGGCTGGAGGATCCGGCGTTCACGATCAAGACGGCCGTGGTGGTCACCGAATACCCCGGTGCCAGCGCGGCACAGGTCGCCCGCGAGGTGACCGAGCCGCTTGAATCGTCGATCCAGACGATGGCGGAGGTCAAGGAAATCAGGTCGATGAACCAGCCGGGCCTCAGCTGGATCACGGTAGACATGAAGGACCAGTACGACGGCTCTGCCTTGCCGCAGATCTGGACCAAGCTGCGTCAGGAGGTCAACGGCACGCGCCTGCCCTCGGGGGCGCAGCGGCCCTTTGTCAACGACGGGTTCGGCGATGTGTTTGGCATCTACTATGCGGTGACGGCGCCGGGCTATACCGACCGCGAGAAATACGAGCTGGCGACTTATCTGCGGCGCGAATTGCTGACCGTGGAGGGGGTGGCCGATGTGAGCCTGTCGGGGGTGCCCAACGAGGTGATCCTCGTGGAGCCCGATCTGGTCATCATGACCAACCAGAACGTGCCACCGGCGGCCATCGTGGGTGCGATTGCGGGGGCCGATACCGTGGTGGACGGCGGCACCTTGCAAGGCACGCAGGGCCGGACCCTGATCCAGGGGCCGGAGGGCAACGACACGGTGTCCGAGATTGCGGGTCTGACGGTGGGTGTGGGCGGCGAGATCCTGAACCTGTTCGATTTTGCCGATGTGTACCGCAGCCGCGAGCTGACCCCGAGTTTGATGGTGCGTCACAATGGCGAGGACGCCTTCACGCTGGGGATTGCGGGAATTGCGACGGAAAACATCGTGGATGTGGGCAAACGGGCCGATGCCAAGCTGGCGGAGCTGGCTCCGGCCATCCCGCTGGGGGTCAAGCTGAACCCGATTTACCAGCAACACGTGGTGGTCGAGGAAGCGTCGAACGATTTTCTGGTCAATCTGGCGATGTCGGTGGCGATCGTGGTGGTCGTTCTGGCGGTGTTCATGGGCCCGCGCGCGGCGGTGGTGGTGGGCACCACGCTGCTGCTGACGGTGGTGGGGACACTGTTGTTCATGGCGCTGTTCTCCATCGAGATGGAGCGTATTTCGCTGGGCGCGTTGATCATCGCGATGGGGATGCTGGTGGACAACGCCATCGTGGTCGCGGAGGGCATGCAGATCAGCATGCGGCGCGGCAAGACATCGCGCGAGGCCGCATCGGAGGCGGCGGGCAAGACGCAGATTCCGCTGCTAGGCGCTACGGTGATCGGGATCATGGCGTTTGCGGGCATCGGTCTGTCGCCGGATTCGACCGGTGAGTTCCTGTTCTCGCTGTTTGCCGTCATCGGCATTTCGCTGATGTTGTCGTGGGTGCTGGCGCTGACGGTGACGCCGCTGCTGGGGCATTACTTTTTCAAGCAGGGGACCGAAGGCGGGGATGACGATGCCTATGGCGGTCTGATCTTCCGCGCCTACGGGACGTTCCTGCGGGCCTGTATCCGGCTGTGGTACGTGGTGCTGGCCGCGCTGGTGGTGATCACGGTGGTGTGCATCGGTCTGTTCGGGTCGATCAAGCAGCAGTTTTTCCCCGACAGCAACACGCCGCTGTTCTTTGTGGACTACAAGCTGCGGCAGGGGGCGTCGATTTTCGAGACATCGCGCGATCTGGCGCTGCTGGAGGAGTGGTTGCTGGAGCAGGAGGACGTGGTGTCGACGACCGCCTATGTCGGGCAGGGCGGTGACCGCTTCATGCTGACCTATCAGGCGGAGGACCCCAACCCCAGCTATGGCCACATCATCGTGCGCACGCCGGGTATCGAAGAAATCGCGCCGTTGATCGACGGGCTGCGCGCCTATGCCGACGCGACGGTGCCGCAGGGCGAATTGCGCGCGAAACGGCTGGCCTTTGGTCCGGGGGGCGGTGATCCGATCGAGGCGCGTTTGTCGGGGCCGGAGCCCGAAATCCTGCGCAATCTGGCCGATGAGGCGATGGCCCGCATGATCGCCGCGTCCGACGATATTGTCGCGCCGCGCATCGACTGGCGCGAGATGGAGCAGGTGTTGCGCCCCGTCTATGCCACAGACCGCGGCCAGCAGGCCGGCATCACGCGCGATACGATCACCGATGCGTTCCGCTTTGCCACCGATGGCATCGAGGGCGGTGTGTACCGCGAGGGCGAACGCCAGATCCCGATCCTGTTGCGCAACGATCCCGATGCCGGGCTCGCGCTGACCGATCAGGTGGTCTATTCCGAGACGGGGCAGAGCTTTGTTCCGCTCGAGCAGGTCATCGACGGGATGGTGTTTGAGCCGCAGAACACGCTGATGATGCGCCGCGACCGGGTGCTGACCATCACGGTGGGCGCCGATGTGCGCAAGGGGCTGACGGCCTCGGAAGTGCAGGCGCAGGTGACGCAGACCATCGAGGAGATGCAGCTGCCTGCGGGGTACCGCATGGAGTGGGGCGGCGAATTGGAGAGTTCGTCGGACGCGCAGGCCAGCCTCAACAAGCAATTGCCGCTGAGCCTGCTGGTGATGGTGCTGATTTCGGTGCTGTTGTTCAACGCGCTGCGCCAGCCGCTGATCATCTGGCTGCTGGTCCCGATGAGCGTCAACGGGGTGTCGCTGGGGCTGCTGGGGACGGGATTGCCGTTCACGTTCACGGCGCTGCTGGGCCTGTTGTCCCTGTCGGGGATGCTCATCAAGAACGGGATCGTTCTGGTCGAGGAGATCGACATCGTGCGCCGCGAAAAGCCGCAAGCGCCGCTGATCGACAGCATCGTGGAGGCATCGACATCGCGGGTGCGCCCCGTGATTCTGGCGGCGGCCACCACCATTCTGGGGATGATCCCGCTGATCTGGGACGCGTTTTTCCAGTCGATGGCGGTGACCATCATGGGCGGTCTCGCGTTTGCGTCGATCCTGACGCTGATCGCGGCGCCGGTGCTGTATTACGTGATGTTCATCCGGTCGCGCAACGCCGCCGCGGCGTGATCCGCGCCCGAGAGATCCGCGAGAGATCCGCGCGCGTCACGCGCGCGCGGCCTGCTCCTGTGCCACGTGGGCATCGATGAGCTGTTTGTAGAGCATGCGGATGCGGGTGGTCACGGGTGAGGTGCCGTCGCCGATGGGTTTGCCGTCGATTTCGCTGACACGGGTCTGCGCCCCGAAGGTGCCGGTCAGGAATGCCTCGTCGGCGCTGTAGGCATCAAAGAGCGAATAGTTGCGTTCAAAGACCGGGATGCCGTTTTCGCGGCACAGGTCGATGACCTTTTGCCGAGTGACGCCGTTCATGCAGTAGTCGCCCGTCGAGGTCCACACCTCGCCCCGCCGCACGATGAAGAAGTTGCAGGCGTTTGTGGTATTCACGAAACCATGCGGATCAAGCATCAGCCCCTCGTCGGCGCCCGCCTGTTCGGCCTGAAGGCAGGCGATGACGCAGTTGAGTTTGGAGTGGCTGTTGTACTTGGCGTCCTGGCTCATCGGGAGGCCGCGGACCTGCGGGACGGTCGCCAGCCGGATGCCCTGGGTGCCGAGCGTTTCGGCGGGTTTGGAGTGTTCCATGATGATCACCAGCGTCGGGCCGCTGCGCGACAGGGACGGGTGCTGGAACGGTTTGACCTTGGTGCCGCGGGTCAGCATCAGGCGGCAGTGCACGTCGGTGTGCATGTCGTTGGCCGCCGCCGTTTCGGCCAGCGCGCGGGCCAGCCCGGCGCGGTCCATGCCGATGTCGAGCGACACCGCTTTGCAACTGCCCATGAAGCGGTCCATATGTTCGTCGAAGAAGGCCCAGATGCCGTCATAGAGCCGCATGCCTTCCCACATGCCGTCGCCCAGCATGAAGCCGCTGTCGTAGACCGACACCTTGGCGTCGTCGCGGTGCACGATGTCGCCGTTCACGTAGATGCGGATGTCGCGGTTGCGGCTGTCTTCCTCGGCGTCGTGGGTTGTCACGGTGTCGGCCATGGGGCGTCCTTCAGTCCAGTTCGGACGCCCACGGTGGATTGGCGCCCTTGCGCGACACTGTGACGGCTGCGGCGCGGATGGCAAGGTCCAGCGTGCCGCGCAGGAGCGCGTCATCGGCGGCGGCCAGCGCGTCTTTGGCCAATGCGCCCGCCCGGTGCAGATGCGCCAGCGCGCCCGCGTTGAACGTATCGCCCGCGCCGATGGTGTCGGACGCGCTCAGATCGACGGGGGTGGCGGGCACGAAAACCTCGTGACTGGCGTGATAGGCGGTGGCCCCCTCGGCCCCTTGCGTGATCAGCACCAGTTTGGGGCCGCGCGCCAGCAGGGCGCGGGCCGCCGGCGCGATGTCGTCGCTGCCGCTGAGCCATGCGAGATCCTCGTCGCTGAGTTTGACGATATCTGCGGCGGCGATCATCCGGTCGAGCCGGGCGCGAAAGGCGGCTTCGTCGCGGATGAAACCGGGGCGGATGTTGGGGTCGATCATGGTGACATGGGTGGCGGCGGCCGTGGTCATCATCGTCTCGTAGGTGTCCGCGCAGGCCCCGTAGGCCAGCGAGATCCCCCCGAAGAACAACGCGTCGATGTCGTCCGGCAGGGCGGGGATGTCGGACGGGGCAAGGCCGCGCAGGGCGGTGTTTTCGTCAAAAAACGCGTATTTCGCCTGACCGTTGACCAGTTGCACGAAAGCCAACGTGCTGGGCGCGTCGCTGCGCGGACAGAGCGCGTGGCTGACGTGACTGGCATCCAGATGGGCCATCAGCTGCGCGCCGAACATGTCGGTCGACAGACCCGCAAAGAACCCCGACGGGACACCCAGGCGCCCCAGCGCAACGGCCGTGTTCAGCACCGCGCCGCCCGAATGGGGCACGAAGGCCGCGGTGCCGTTTGCCGTGGTGTCGGGCACCATGTCGATCAATGCTTCGCCGCAGGACAGGATCATGGGTGGTTTCCTTGGATCAGGTGAGCGTTGCGGCAGTATGACCTTTTGCGCGCGTAAAATAAACAGGAATTGTTGGCGCTAACGGTCGATGTGTCGGCACGCGGGATAGACGGCTGTGGTGGCACGAAAAAAGGGCAGCCGTTGCGGGCTGCCCTTTAAATGTGATCCTGCTGCGGCGGGTCAGAGACCGGGCAGCAGGCGCGAGATGCCGCGCTGTTCGAAGGTTGCGCCGCGCTCTGCGCCGAACGCGATCTTGCCGCCCAGACCGACGAATGTTTCGGAGGCGCTGATGCCGTCGACGTCGATGTCCGCGCTGCCGACTTCGAGGTAGAGGTTGACCTGATCGGTCACGTCAAGGTCCAGTTTGATCGCCACGCGCGTCAGATCGAAGGCGTTATCCACATCGAAGCTGTCGAAGCTGCCGGTCAGGCCGAGCCCGTTTTCGAATTCGTAGCGGGCGGAGGCGCCGAAGATGTCGCCGTCCACGTCCGAGGCATCGTCGAAATCGCCGGTACCGAAGTAGCCTTCGAATTCCAGCCGGTCCATTTCATAGCCCGCTTCGACGCCGAAGAGGTCAAGATCGGCCCCTTCAATGTCTTCTGCGGTATAGAAGGCGCCAAAGGAGGTGGTGTCGTTCACGTGGTAGATGGCGTGGAGCGACAGGTTGTGGCTGTCGACGTCGGTTTCGCCGAAGTCGTGGAAACCGAGGTCGGCCTGTACGCTGAAGCTGCGGTTGAATGCGGCCTCGATGGAGCCTTCGATGCTCAGGGCATTGACGCTGGTGTCTTCGGTGAAGGCCGAGAAGCCGAGTTTGATGGAGCCGCCGGTCACTTCGACCGCGTGGGCGGCCGTGGCGGACAGAAGGAGGGCGCCGGCGAGGGCGGGAAAATACTGGGTCATGGTACTGCTCTTTCGGGTCGCGTTTGCGCGATCGTTGGTGTGAAGGTTCACTACCTTGCCGGGTATCGGGTGGGGTGCCGAATGTCGAGCGGTCCCGGCACGGCGGTGTAACCTGTTGTTTTTGCGGTACAGATGAGGAGGTCTGAAACGACGCAGGGCCACCCCGGAGGGCGGCCCTGTCGCGATGCCTGTGGGGTCAGGCGGCCAACTGGAGCGGGCGAGGCGATTCGAACGCCCGACCCTAACCTTGGCAAGGTTATGCTCTACCCCTGAGCTACGCCCGCGTTCCGTTGGTGAGGCTGATTTAGCCGCCACGCGAAAAGGGCGCAAGAGGGTTTGCCGAAAAATTTCGGGACTGTGCGGCGCGGCTGAGGGGTGTCGATCCGGCCCCCCCGAAACGACGAAGGGCCACCCGATGGGTGGCCCTGCCGTAAGCGCGTGGGGTTATGCGCTTCTAACTGGAGCGGGCGAGGCGATTCGAACGCCCGACCCTAACCTTGGCAAGGTTATGCTCTACCCCTGAGCTACGCCCGCATCCCGTTAGTCAGGCCGATCTATCGCCCCGCGCAAAATGCTGCAAGAGAAAATTGCGCAGAGCGGCGGGTTTTTCGCACAGCTGTGTCAGTCGGGTTCGCGCGGGGGCAGGAAATCGGCGAGTTTGCGGGCCATGATGCTTTCGATCCGCGCGGCGGTGGCGTCGGTTGCACAGTCGAGCGACTGGATACAGCCGAAGGGGGCGGTGTCACCCGCCAGCCGGTCCAGCACCGGATCGTCCGCGGCCAGACCGTCGGCGTGCACATAGACCATGTCGGGCACGCCCGCGTAGGAGGCGCCGTGCGCGCGCAGTTCCAGCGTATTGGCCAGCGTGACCGGAAAATGCTGGGTGTGGTGGCGAAAACGGCAGCGCAGCTGTTGCGTCAGCGTGTCGGGGTGGGCGGCGTAGAAATCGCGCAGCGTGCTGCGCCGCAAGGGCCGGGGGGTGTGGTGGCTGCGCACGTAAGTGCCCGTTTCGCCGCCCAGCCGCGCGCCCAGCGATTGCGACAGCCCGTAGCCGGGGCTGGGCTGGCGGCCGGTGCCCAGCAGCTGCATCAGGCGGGCGCGGGCGTGGATCAGCCGGTGGCGCAGTTTATGCGGCTCCCGCCCACCCCAGATTACGGGCAGGCCCCGCGCGTCGAAGAAGGTATCTGCCGGACAGGGCCGGTTGAGAAAGAAGTCATCGTTGAACGACACGAAGTGTTCGGCCAGCCCGTCGATGTTCCACAGCATTGTTTCGATCGTCAGCGAGCAGAACGTCGGCAGGTGGTGGGCGTGGGTGCCGAACATATCGGTGTGATCCACCACCCGCAGCCGGTCCGCGGTGATCAGCCCCGCGCCGATCATGTCGTCGATCAGGGCGGGGCGCTGGCCGTCGGTGACGACCCAGATGCGCCGGATATAGGGCGCGTAGGCGAGAATGGAGGCGATGCACCAGCGCAATTCGCCCTCGTCGGCAAAGCGCGTGGTGTCGCATGCCTTTTCGTGCACGCGCTCTTCGCCCGCCCGCAGGAACCGCGTGCGTTTGGCAAGCAGTGCCGGATCGGTGCCATCCACCCAGGTGATCACCGCGTCGACAGGAAAGCCTTGCGGCGCGGTGGGGTCAGTCATTCCAGTTCAACCAGCAGATCCTTTGCGTCGATCTGGCCGCCGGCGGCAACATGCACGGCCTTCACGGTCGCGTCGCGTTCGGCGTGGATGCCGGTTTCCATCTTCATCGCCTCGATGGTGAGCAGCAGATCGCCTTCCTTGACCTGCTGGCCCACGGTGGCGCCCACGGTTGCGACCACGCCCGGCATGGGCGCCCCGATGTGGTTGGCGTTGCCGGTTTCGGCCTTGGGGCGCTGGATCGTGGTCGCCTTGACCAGACGGTTGGGCACACGGATCACGCGGGGCTGGCCGTTGAGTTCGAAGAACACCTTGACCTCGCCGTCCTCGTTGGTTTCGCCCACGGCCTGCAGCCGGATTTCCAGCGTCTTGCCCGGGTCGATTTCGGCGGAGATTTCCTCGCCCGGCTCCATCCCGTAAAAGAACGTCGGCGTGGGCAGGCTGCGCACGGGGCCATAGGTGCGGTGGCGGCCCATGTAGTCGAGAAACACCTTGGGATACATCAGGTAGCCCGACAGATCCTCGTCGTCGATTTCCATGCCGTTGAGTTCTTCGGACAGCTGTTTGCGCGTCGCTTCGAGATCGACGGGGGCGAGGTGCTTGCCGGGCCGTTCGGTGTTGGGTTTCTCGCCCTTGAGCACCTTGTCGACGATGCCGTAGGGAAAGCCGCCGGGAGGCTGGCCAAGGTTGCCGCGCATCATGTCCACGACGCTGTCGGGGAAGCTGACGTCGGTGTCGGGGTCTTCGACCTGTGCGCGGGTCAGGCCCTGCGACACCATCATCAGGGCCATGTCGCCGACCACTTTGGACGAGGGCGTGACCTTGACGATATCACCGAACATCTGGTTCACGTCGCTGTAGGTGCGGGCCACTTCGGGCCAGCGTTCTTCGAGCCCCAGCGAGGCGGCCTGCGCCTTGAGGTTGGTGAACTGGCCGCCGGGCATTTCGTGAAGATAGACCTCGGAGGAGGGGGCCTGCATGCCGGTTTCGAATGCGCGGTACTGGTGGCGGACTTCTTCCCAGTAGTCGGAGATTTCGCGCACGTGGCCCATGTCGAGCCCGGTGTCGCGGTCGGTGTGGCGCAGCGCCTCGACGACCGAGCCGAGCGTGGCCTGCGAAGTGTTGCCCGAAAACGCATCCATCGCGCAATCGACCGCGTCCACGCCCGCTTCGCTCGCCGCGAGGATGGTGGCGGTCGCGATGCCGGCCGTGTCGTGGGTGTGGAAGTGGATGGGCAGGCCGACCTCGGATTTCAGGGTGCGCACGAGCTGGCGTGCCTGCGCGGGCTTCAGCAGCCCCGCCATGTCCTTGAGCCCCAGCACATGGGCGCCCGCGTCGCGCAGTTCCTTGCCCATGGCCACGTAGTATTTCAGATCGTATTTCGCGCGGTCGGGGTCGTAAATGTCACCGGTGTAGCAGACCGTGCCTTCGCAGATCTTGCCGCTGTCGAGCACCGCATCCATCGCGACGCGCATGTTTTCCACCCAGTTGAGGCTGTCGAACACGCGGAACACGTCGACGCCGGTCTGGGCCGCGACGCGCACGAATTCCTGCACCACGTTGTCGGGGTAGTTCGTGTAGCCCACCCCGTTGGAGCCGCGCAGCAGCATTTGCGTCATGATGTTGGGCATGCGTTCGCGCAGATCGCGCAGGCGCTGCCACGGGCATTCCTGCAAGAACCGGTAGGCCACGTCGAATGTCGCGCCGCCCCAGCATTCCATCGAGAAAAGCTGCGGCAGGTTGGCGGCATAGGACGGGGCGACCGCGATCATGTCGTGGCTGCGCATCCGTGTGGCCAGCAGCGACTGGTGCCCGTCGCGCATGGTGGTGTCGGTGATCAGCAGTTGGCGTTGCTGTTTCATCCAGTCGGCCACGGCTTGCGGGCCTTTCTGCTCCAGCAGGTTGCGGGTGCCCATCATCGGCTCTGCCGCAGGTTCGGGTGGCAGCGGCAGGCGGTGGGCGCGCGCCGGGACCGGTTTGTCCTTGGTTTCGGGATGCCCGTTCACGGTGATGTCGGCGATGTAGGTCAGCACCTTGGTGCCGCGGTCCTGACGGGCCTTGAAGTTGAACAGGTCCGGCGTCTCGTCGATGAACTTGGTGTGGTAGGTGTTGTCGAGGAACGTCGGGTGCTTGAGCAGGTTTTCCACGAAGGCGATATTGGTGCTGACGCCGCGGATGCGGAATTCGCGCAGGGCGCGGTCCATCCGCGCGATGGCCATTTCGGGCGTCGGCGCCTTGGCCGTGACCTTGGTGAGCAGGCTGTCGTAGTAGCGGGTGATGACCCCGCCCGCATAGGCGGTGCCGCCGTCCAGACGGATGCCCATGCCGGTGGCCGAGCGGTAAGCGGTCAGGCGGCCGTAGTCGGGAATGAAGTTGTTTTGCGGGTCTTCGGTGGTGATCCGGGTTTGCAATGCGTGGCCGGTCAGCACGATGTCGGATTGTTTGGCCTTGCCGGTGGCTTCGGCGATCGTCTTGCCCTCGGCAATCAGAATCTGGGCGCGCACGATGTCGATGCCGGTAACTTCTTCGGTGACGGTATGTTCGACCTGAACGCGGGGGTTGACCTCGATGAAGTAGAATTTGCCGTCGTCCATATCCATCAGGAATTCGACGGTGCCCGCGCATTCGTAGTTCACGTGGGCGCAGATCTTGCGGCCCAGTTCGCAGATCTCGGCGCGCTGGTCTTCGGTCAGGTAGGGGGCGGGGGCGCGTTCCACGACCTTCTGGTTGCGCCGCTGGACAGAGCAGTCGCGCTCGTAGAGGTGATAGATCTCGCCGTGGGTGTCGCCGAGGATCTGGACCTCGACGTGGCGAGCCTTGAGGATCATCTTTTCGAGATAGCCTTCGCCGTTGCCAAAGGCGGCTTCGGCCTCGCGGCGGCCCTCGCGGACTTTTTCTTCCAGCTCGTCTTCGGACTGGATGGGGCGCATGCCGCGCCCGCCGCCGCCCCAGCTGGCCTTGAGCATCAGGGGATAGCCGATGTCCTTGGCCTCGGCCTTGATCGCCTTCATGTCGTCGCCCAGCACCTCGGTTGCGGGGATGACGGGAACGCCGGCCGCGATGGCCACGCGGCGGGCCGATGCCTTGTCCCCCAGCGCGCGCATGGTTTCGGCCTTGGGTCCGATGAAGGTGATGCCGTTTTGCGCACAGGCGTCCACGAAATCGGGGTTTTCCGACAGCAGGCCGTAGCCCGGGTGGATCGCGTCGGCGCCGCTTTCCTTGGCGACGCGGATCATTTCGTCAATCGACAGATAGGCCGCCACCGGCCCCAGATCCTTGCCGATGCGGTAGGCTTCATCCGCCTTGAACCGGTGCAGGCCCAGTTTGTCCTCTTCCGCGAAGACGGCGACCGTCTTTTTGCCCATTTCATTGGCAGCCCGCATGATGCGGATGGCGATTTCGCCGCGGTTTGCAATGAGGATTTTGGAGAAGTCGGTCATGTCTGTCAGCCTTTACGCTAGGGGCGATGCAGGGGTTTTGGCGGATATGTCGGGACGGGGCAATGCGTGTTTCTGGGTAGTATAGCGCCTGTTTGCGCTATCAACTGCTTTAATTCGGGCGGGTGTGCAAGCGCCAGAGCGCCCGCAGGCCGCCCGATCGTGTGCGGGTGCGTAATTTTTGGGCAGGGTGTGAACGCGAGGTTGAGCCGGGCCGCCCATCCGCTAAGCTGGCGGCAGACGCGAAGAGGAGCAGCTATGCGGCGGATGATGAAACGGGGTGCGGCCCTGATGGCGGGGATGATGCTGGCGGGGTGCGTGCAGACGGTGCCGGGCGGTTTCGATACGCTGCCCAAGGGATCGCCGGTTGCGATCAGGACGCTGATTGCCGAAAACCCCGGCAAGCTGGCCTGTATCGAGTACCAGAGCGGAACCAATAGTTGCGCGTCGCTGGTGAGCACGTCGATCCGGGGCGACGTGATGACCACCCGCGAAACCGGGGCGGTGCGCAGTCTGAGCGGTGCGTCGGTCGAGCGGGTCAATCTGGTCAGCCGGTTGCAGCTGCGCGACGGTGCGGCCTGTGCGCGGGCCGAGGATATCCGTCTGGCCGATCCGCAAACCGAAGGGGCGGGGTTGTTCCTGCTCGAGGCGACGCGGCTGTTGCTGGGTCAATTCGGGGGCGGTGTGTGTACGCGGTATTTCGAGGGCGGCGACGATTACATCGTCAGCTCTGTCGGGTTTGACGGGCGGCCCTTTCCGCCCGGCGATGTGGCGTTCCGCTTTGTCGCGCCGGGCAGCGTGAGCCTGCGCCCCCAGTGATCAGCCCAGCGTAAGCGGCGCAGGCAGGTCACGCAATGTGCGCGCGCCCAGCTGGCCCATGTTGGACACCAGATCCTTGCGCAGGATGTCGATGAGGTGGTCGATGCCCGCGGGGCCAAGTGCCGCGAGCGCGAAGTGGAACGCGCGCCCCAGCATCACGAAATCGGCCCCGAGTGCCAGTGCGCGCAGGATGTCGAGCCCGCCCTCGATCCCGCTGTCGAAGATCAGGGGCAGGTCGGTGGCGGCGCGGATGGGGGCCAGCGTGTCAATCGCCGCGGGCGCCCCGTCGAACTGGCGGCCTGCGTGGTTCGACACCCAGATGCCATCGACGCCTGCCTTGTCCAGCCGCGCGGCGTCCTGCGCGCGCAGCACGCCCTTGACCAGCAGCTTGCCCTGCCAGTTGTCGCGCAGCCAGTCGACATAGGCCCAGTCGGGCGAGGTGCGCAGCAGGTAGCCCACGTGGGCGGTGGGGTCCTTGCCGTCGCTGGCCGCGTTCACGTATTTGTCCAGCCCGCGCATGTGCGGCATGCCGCGTCTGGCCATGCCGCTGGCCCAGGCGGGGCACATCGCCACCTGCGCCAGAAGCCGCGGTGTCAGGCGGGGCGGATTGGTCAGCCCCGAGCGGACCTGCCGTTCGCGGCGGCTGGCCACGGGGACATCCACCGTAAGCACCAGCGTATCGAAGCCGGCGGTTTCGGCGCGCGCCAGCATGTCGCGCCGGATGTCGGGATCGCGGGGGGGATACATCTGGAACCACGCGTTGTCGCCCAGATGGGGGGCGATGTCTTCGGGGCTTTGGGTGGCGACGGTCGAGATGCAGTAGGGAATGCCGGTGCGGGCCGCGGCGCGGGCCAGGTGCCCCTCGGCGTCGGGCCACATCAGCCCCGACATGCCGATCGGCGCGATTCCGAACGGCAACGGCAGGTCGCGCCCCATGAGCGAGGTGCCCAGATCGGGCGTGAATTCGCCGTGCAGCACCGAGGGCATCATGCCGATCCGGTCCAGCCCGGCCCGGTTGCGCCGTTTCGTCGCCTCGTCGCCGGTGCCGCTGTCGAGGTATTCCCACACAAATTTCGGGATACGGCGTTTTGCCCGTTTGCGCAGGTCGGGCAGGGCGGGGTATGAGGCGTGCAGATCCATGCGCGCATTTGCGCAAGCGATGCGCCGCTTGTCCAGTGGGCCAAAGCAGCGCAGCGGGTTGGAACGAAGGCAGAACGTGGCTTCCCCTTTGGGGCGTGTCGGGGTATGAAACACTATGAGCAGCTTTGACGAAAACGACGCCTTCGAGGGCGCTTCGCTGTCGGCCCGCGCGATGGCGGCGCGCCCGCAGCCTTATCTGGACGGTCTCAACCCCGCGCAGCGCGAGGCGGTCGAGAGGTTGGATGGTCCTGTGCTGATGCTGGCCGGGGCGGGCACGGGCAAGACGCGCGCCCTGACGGCGCGGATCGTGCATCTGCTCAATACCGGTCGGGCCCAGCCCAACGAGATTCTGGCCGTGACGTTTACCAACAAGGCCGCGCGCGAGATGAAGAACCGTGTGGGCGCGATGCTGGGCCAGTCGGCGGACGGGATGCGCTGGCTGGGCACGTTCCACGCGATCTGTGTCAAACTGTTGCGGCGGCACGCGGAACTGGCGGGATTGAAATCGAATTTCACCATTCTGGACACCGACGATCAGCTGCGGCTGCTCAAGCAGTTGATTTCGGCGGAAGGCATCGACGACAAACGCTGGCCTGCGCGGATGCTGTCGGGGATCATCGACGACTGGAAGAACCGCGCGATCACGCCCGACAAGGTGCCAAGCGCGGATGCGGGGGCCTATAATCACAAGGGCGTCGAGATTTACGCCGCCTATCAGGCGCGGCTCAAGGCGCTCAACGCCTGCGATTTCGGTGATCTGCTGCTGCATATGGTCACGATTTTCCAGACCCACGACGATGTGCTGGCGCAGTACCAGCGCTGGTTCAAACACATCCTTGTGGATGAATACCAGGATACCAACGTGGCGCAGTACCTGTGGCTGCGGCTGCTGGCCAGCGGGCATAAGAA
Source organism: Sulfitobacter sp. S190 (assembly GCF_025141935.1). Classification (NCBI taxonomy): domain Bacteria; kingdom Pseudomonadati; phylum Pseudomonadota; class Alphaproteobacteria; order Rhodobacterales; family Roseobacteraceae; genus Sulfitobacter; species Sulfitobacter sp. S190. The sequence goes on from NZ_CP081120.1 coordinate 1,243,340, forward strand.
CATCTGCTGCGTGGGGGACGACGACCAGTCGATCTATGGCTGGCGCGGGGCGGAAGTGGGCAATATCCTGCGGTTTGAAAAGGATTTTCCCGGTGCCCACGTGGTCCGGCTGGAGCAGAACTACCGCTCCACCCCGCATATTCTGGCCGCGGCATCCGGTGTGATCGCGGGCAATGCGGGCCGCTTGGGCAAGACGTTGTGGACCGAGGCGCAGGAGGGCGAGAAGGTCCGGCTGATCGGTCACTGGGATGGCGAGGAAGAGGCGCGCTGGATTGGCGAGGAGATCGAGGACGCTCATTCTGGGCGAGGAAAATACAGGTTCCGCGACAACGTACGCTCAAGCGATTCACAGCAAGAGTCTGAACGTAGAGCGAAAGGTGGTACAGTTTCTAAGCACCCACAGGGCGACATCCATGAGGTGAATCTAAAGCGTAGCCAAACATTGAGCGAAGCCGGACGAGATAATATACCTGTTCCATTTGGCTTTGGATTAGACGAAATTGCCATTCTTGTGCGCGCCAGCCACCAGATGCGCGCGTTCGAGGACCGGTTCCTGACCATCGGGTTGCCCTACCGCGTGATCGGCGGCCCGCGGTTTTACGAGCGGATGGAGATCCGCGACGCGATGGCGTATTTCCGGGTGGTGACCTCGCCCGACGATGATCTGGCGTTCGAGCGCATTGTGAACACGCCAAAACGCGGGTTGGGTGACAAGGCGCAGCAGAAGATACAGATGACGGCGCGCGCGCATGGCACGAACCTTGTGGAGGGCGCGCGGATCCTGCTGGCCGACAACGGGCTGACCGGCAAGGGCGCGGCGCAGCTGCGGTTGTTGATCGACGGGATCGAGCGGTGGTCGGGGATGCTGCGGGGGCCGCGCATCGAAGTGCAGGACGATTCGGTGATCGACACCGGGCCGACGCCTGCCGAGCGGGTCGCGTACGGCCCCCCCGAAGTCAGCCACGTGGAGCTTGCCGAGATCATCCTCGATGAGAGCGGCTATACGGGGATGTGGCAGAACGACAAGACGCCGGAGGCGCCCGGACGGCTGGAGAACCTCAAGGAGCTGGTCAAGGCGCTCGACCAGTTCGAGAACCTTCAGGGATTTCTCGAGCATGTCAGCCTGATCATGGACAACGAGCAGGAAGATGCCGCCGAGAAAGTGTCGATCATGACGTTGCACGCGGCCAAGGGGCTGGAATTTCCGGCGGTGTTTCTGCCCGGTTGGGAGGACGGACTTTTCCCGTCGCAGCGGTCGATGGATGAAAGCGGTCTCAAGGGGCTGGAGGAGGAACGACGGCTGGCCTATGTGGGGATCACGCGGGCCGAGGAAATCTGTACCATTTCCTTTGTCGGCAACCGCCAGATATTCGGGCAATGGCAGTCGGCGATGCCGTCGCGGTTCATTGACGAGCTGCCCGAGGCGCATGTCGACGTGCTGACGCCGCCGGGGCTTTACGGTGGGGGATACGGTGCCGCGATGCCCAAAAGCACGCTGCACGAGCAGGCCGCGGAGGCGAATGTCTATAACTCGCCGGGTTGGCGGCGGTTGCAGGCGCGGTCGGGCCAGCGGGGCATGACCCAACCGGCAGAATCGCGCAACATGACCATCGATGCGTCAGCGGTGAGCAGCTTCACCGTCGGCGAGCGGGTGTTCCACCAGAAGTTCGGCTATGGGTCGATCATCGGGGTGGAGGGCGACAAGCTGGAGGTCGCGTTCGAAAAGGCGGGGACCAAGAAGGTCGTCGGCCGCTTTTTGACCGGTGCGGACGACGTTCCGTTCTAAATCTGTGTGGCCCGATCAGGGAGTCCGGCGTTCGTCGATGATCGTGCAGCGGTCAAAGCCGCGGGCGAGCGCGTAGGCGCGTCCTTCGATGCCGAGACCGGCAAGATCCTGCGCCACGGCGGCCTTGCAATAGGCGATGGCCGCCTCGCGTGCCTCCTCTGCGGAGAACCAGCCGTGTGAATAGCCCTGATGCGCGGAGTTCGACACGGCAAAGGCGCCGAAAGAGCCCGATTCCTGCTTCGGTAGGTATTCGTTCTGCCAATCCCGCAGCGCCCATAGGCCGAGACCCGGTTCGGTCGGCCCGTTGGGATCATAGCCCGCCGGCACGCTGACCGTGGACAGGTAGCACGGGCTGCCGCGCGAGATCATCTCGCAGCCTTTGCGGGCGGCTTGTTTGACCAGCGTCAGATCGTGCCAGTTGACGAAATGTTGGTACGCGTTGCCGTCCTCAGACACGAAAAGCGCGCCGAAATAGGCGTCCATCTCGCGAAATTTGCGCAGGCCCTTTTCCTGGAATTCCGACAGGGTGACGTCGGGGTTGCGGGCAAAGACCACGTCAAAGCCGTAGGTCGTGACATCCTTGGGGGTATCGGCGCCCAGGGCGGTGGCAAGGCACAGGGCGAGCGCGGACACAGAGGAGAATTTAAGTCGCATCGAGCAGTCTCCGTTCAGAATGAGAGGCGGCTTGTATGTCGTGCGTGCCGCTATATGATAGGGTTGCACGATGAAAAATTAATGTAAAACGATAATTTTTGGAGCGGCGGAAATGCGCAGGATCCGGTTCCTTTCCCATTTGGCGATGCTGTTGGTGCTGCCGATGCTGGTGATTTACCCCTACCACGAGCTTGCGTGGCTGTATGATCTGGTCTGGCGCGATCCGCAGGCGTGGACCCGCAACGATATCTGGGTCGACCCGCAGGCGGACATCGCCTTTGGCACACGGGTGGTGTTTACCGCGGTGTGGAGCCTGCCTGTGATGCTGGGCATTGCGGCCTACCTGACGGCGCTGGGCATTTTGTGGCTGCTGCGCGCGGGCGTTGTGTTCGATCCGAAAATCGCGCACCGGATCGTGTGGATGGGCGCGTTCACGGTGGCATCGTCGCTATGCGCGCTGCTGGCCGGTGCGCTGAGCCCGATGATCCGGTCGTGGCACAACGCCGAGGGGCCGTTGGGCCTGCGCTTCTGGTATGACGGGGGCAACATCGGGCTGGCCTTCAGCGGCATCTGTTTCGTGTTTTTCGGGGTGGTCATGCGCGAAGCGATCCGCATCGCCCGCGAGAACGAGGCGTTCGTGTGATGCAGATCGTGGTGCGATTGGACGTGATGCTGGCGCGGCGCAAGATGAAGTCGAAGGATCTTGCTGCGGCGGTGGGGATCACGGTGCAGAACATGAGCCTGCTGAAATCCGGCAAGGTCAAAGGCGTGCGGTTCGAGACACTGGCGAAGATTTGCGATGTGCTGGAGTGCCAGCCCGGCGATATTCTGGAAGCGGTGCCGGCGCCCTAGCGGCGCGAGGGTTTGCACGTAGAAACGGCGACACCTTGGGAGGAAGGTGTCGCCGTCCTTTTTGCGATGCAGAGCGGTCCTAAAGGGAGGGTTGGACCGACCCGCATCTTTTGCGCCATGGGGTCATCGGGGAGGCGAGACTCTGCCGTGGCGCTCTATGCCGCCAGCCGATGGGAGGATCGGCTGACGGTATTCCGGTAGATTCAGGACGCGATGCCTGCCGCTTCGCGCGAGACGCGGCGGATGTCGCTGCGCGACAGACCCAGGTCCGCCAGTTCGCGGTTGTTCAGCTCGGCCAGTTCGTTGAACGTCTGGCGGTACACGCGGTATTGACGGCGGCGGGTGTTCAGGCCGTCGAAGAATGCTGCGATGCGGCTAAGAGCGGATGCGGGAGCGGTGTTTGTATCGCTGTAATATGTCATGTTCTATTCTCTTTCGGTTCATGTTCGTCTGTTGTGACCGTTATCTAAGCAAAAGCGGGCGTGCTTCAATCGCCATATGTTCAACCCCGATATGCAAAAACTGCATGGGAGAAGTTGCCCCTAAGTCACTGAAAAACATGCAGACGCACGGGCAGACGGGGCGTTCGAGGGCGGTGCATGCAAAGTGACGTGGGGGCAAAAAAATGGCGGCGACATCAGGGAGGAGGAAGATGTCGCCGCCGAAAGAAGAGGTTGGCCCGGGAGGAGGTGGGCGCCTCTTGGAAATTATGAAAACTATCGGGAGGATTGTTTTCGTACCTCATTGGTAGCTTGAAATGCTGCGACTGCACAACTCAAAAAATTTGCAATGCTGCCATGCAGCACAATCATGACGTGCGTGTTCGAAAAACGGGCAGGATGCCGAATTCCTGTGCAACTGTGCCGCAATCCCCTTGTGCTGGCCGTACGATATGCCATGTCAAACCCAACCAGAGGAGATGTGTCGCATGGCCGTCAGCAAAGAATCGATCATCAGCGCGTTGGAGCGCATCCAGTTGCCCGACGGGCGCAGCCTTGTGGCCCATGACATGGTGCGCGCGCTGACGGTCGAGGGAGACCGGGTGCGGTTTGTCATCGAGGCCCCCGATGCGGATGTGGCCCGCGCGATGGGGCCGATCCGCGACGCGGCTGAGAAGCTGGTGGCCGATCTGCCGGGGGTGAGCCAGGCAAGCGTGGCGCTGACGGCCCACGGCCCCGCCGCCAAGCCCGCAGCCCCCCCCAGCCTGAAGATCGGGGGGCACCCCAAGCCGCAGGAAGGCCCGACCAAGCCATCGGGCGTCCAGCGCATCATCGCCATCGGGTCCGGCAAGGGCGGCGTTGGCAAATCGACGGTCAGCTCCAACCTCGCGGTGGCGCTGGCGAAACAGGGGCGCAAGGTGGGGCTTCTGGATGCCGACATCTATGGGCCGAGCCAGCCGCGCATGATGGGTGTCAACAAGCGCCCGGCCAGCCCGGACGGCAAGACGATCATTCCGCTCCAGTCCCACGGTGTGACGCTGATGTCGATCGGGTTCATGATGGAAGAGGGCAAGGCCGTTGTCTGGCGGGGCCCGATGCTGATGGGCGCGCTGCAACAGATGCTGGGGCAGGTGGAATGGGGCGAGCTGGATGTGCTGCTGGTCGATCTGCCGCCCGGAACGGGGGATGTGCAGTTGACGCTGTGCACCAAGTCCGAGCTGACTGGCGCGATTGTCGTCTCGACCCCGCAGGATGTGGCGCTGATCGATGCGCGCAAGGCGCTCGATATGTTTGCCACGCTGAAAACGCCGGTGCTGGGCATGATCGAGAACATGTCGACCTTTGTGTGCCCCGATTGCGGATCCGAGCACCAGATTTTCGGGCGCGGCGGGGTGATTGCCGAGGCGGAAAACATCGGGGTGCCCTTGTTAGGGGCCTTGCCGATCGATCTGGAGACGCGGCTGGCGGCGGACGGGGGCACGCCGGTGGCGGCGGGTGAGGGGCCGATGGCCGACGCCTTTGCGCAGATCGCCAGAGGTCTGATCGACGGCGGTATGGCCTGAAGCCGCCCGTCAGGCGCGCGGGCGCACGTTCTGTATCAGGCGGGCGTAAAGGGCCGAGAGCACGCTGAAGATCAACAGCCCTTCGACGATGGTCAGCGGCAGTTCAACCGCCACCGCAGCCGTGGTGGCGCGTTGGGCCAGCAGCTGGATCGTGCCGGTCAGCGCGGTGCTGATGAGCGTGAGGGCGACCGCCACGGCCCAAAGCGTGCGCGACACACCTGCGGTGCGGGTCCAGCTGTCGGCGAGCGAGAGCGGGCGGCCAACGGCGGCGGCGGGCAGGATCAGGCTGAGCCGCAGCGAGAGCCACAGCACAACCGCGTGGGCCGCGAAGCTGACGATAAGCATGGTGAGGGTGCTGGGCTGCGGGCTGCCTGCGCCGCCGCTGACCGTGGCCACCAGAAGAGGCATGACGATGGCGACGCTGAAGCCCAGTTGGATGAGGCCCAGAAGGACGACCCGCCACAGATAGCCGTACATCATCGACAGATCGAGCGGCCTGTCCTTTGCCTCGCGCAGGGTATGACGGTGCCACAGGATTGCCATGAGCGCGTAGCTGAGCACGAAGCCGATCATCAGGAGCGCGGTGCCCAGAACATTATCGGCACTGCCGGAAAGCCGCTCGAACGAGCTGCGCAGTAAAAGGTCGGGCATGGTGGCGGCGGCCGCCAGCGCGATCAGCAGCATCAGGCACAGGGCAGGCGCGATGGTGCGCACCGTGCCCAGCGGATGCCGGAGAAGCAGGTGCGTGGCGTCACGCAAAAGGCTGATGGCGGCGGTCAAAGGGGCGGCTTCCTTGCTTTGTGCCAGTGTCGCTGACCTGCCTGCCAAGTTCAAGGTGCCGTTCCCGCGGCCGCCGCAATGTCGCCGACGGGCAGGGGACGGGTGCCGGGATGGGAAATCATGGGCAGCACGGGATTTGATGGGCGCGGGGGTCACAAGCGGCGCGATTCACGAAATTGGGAGGTGGAATTGCCGATGTGCGTCGGAACGAATTGGGAACATGCCGTGGCAGGGTGGATGTGCCGAAAAAAAGTGGGAATTTATGGGCCGAAATTTCTGCGGGCCGTTTTGGCACAAGATATAGTTGTTCAGTTGGCCTGACTGCCCATCATCAAGGAAAAACGGGGTGACCTCTCTGTGTCTTTCCTGTGCGAAAGCGGGCGTTTTAACTGTATTTTCGACGAACTGACGAAAAAAACTGTTGTCACCCATGAATTCCCGTGGCATCCCTTGTTCATCGGATGAGAGCGGGACAACGGGGCACCAAACGACCCCACGCAATAATAAAACTCTAGCAGGTTTCATACAGGCACCTCGATTTCATCAGACCAAGAGATCCGGCGCGCGGGCGAGCAGACATCCCCCCATGTGGCGCGCGCAGTCGGACTTCCCCGCACAGCGGGAACGGGCGGCGGGTTGATCAGTGGCAGCAGATCAACCCGCCGTTTCCACATCCGGGGACAAGACAACGCGCCAGAAATTTGCACCGACGGGTGCGCAGGCAGGGACATACAGCGTGAGCCGCAGGTTCAGAGGCGAAAGCCAGCATAAGGTCGATACGAAGGGGCGGGTGTCTATCCCGGCCTCTTTTCGGCGTGTGCTGGAGGCCGGTGATCCGAACTGGAAGTCCGGTGAGACGCCCGAGTTGGTCATCGTCTACGGTGACCATCGCCGCAAATACCTCGAATGCTATACCATGGCGGCCATCGACGAGGTGGACGACAAGATCGACGCGCTGCCGCGCGGCTCGATGGAGCGCAAGATGTTGCAGCGCCTGTTCCATGGCCAGTCGTTTCCCACGACTGTCGATGAAACCGGCCGTCTGGTCCTGCCCATCAAGCTGCGCCAGAAGATCGGTCTGGAGAACGAGGCCTTTTTCATCGCGGCGGGCGATACGTTCCAGATCTGGAAGCCCGAGACCTACGACACCGAAGAGCGGGCGCGTGAAGACGAGTGGTTGGACAATCTGCCCGAGGACTTCGATCCGATGGCGTTTCTGGACGCCTCGACAGGGGATTGATGGGAATGGCTGCCACCGAGACCCCATCCGCCCCCCACATACCGGTCCTGCTGCGCCCGATCCTTGCGGCTGTGGCGCCGGTTGAGGGTGTCTGGCTTGACGGTACGTTCGGGGCGGGCGGCTATACGCGCGGTTTGCTGGATGCGGGTGCTGCACGGGTGATCGCAGTGGACCGCGACCCGCTGGCGTTCGAGATGGCCGCGCCCTGGGCCGGAGACTACGGCGACCGGCTGGTGATGCAGCAGGGCGTGTTTTCCAGGATGGACAGCTATGCGCAGGACCTCGACGGGGTGGTTCTGGATCTGGGTGTGTCGTCGATGCAGCTTGATCTGGCGGAGCGCGGATTTTCGTTCATGCGGGACGGGCCGCTCGACATGCGGATGAGCCAGGACGGGCCTTCTGCGGCGGATCTGGTCAATGAGGCGAGCGAGGAAGAGCTGGCCAACATCATATTCCTGTATGGGGAAGAGCGCGCCAGCCGCCGCATCGCCAAGGCGATTGGCCGCGCGCGCGCCGAGGCGCCGATTACCCGCACGCTGGAACTGGCAGCCCTTGTGGAGGGGTGTCTGCCCCGCGCCAAGCCCGGCCAGAGCCATCCCGCCACACGCACGTTTCAGGCGCTGCGGATCGCGGTCAACAACGAGTATGGCGAATTGTTCGAGGGGCTGATGGCCGCCGAACGGGCGCTGAAACCGGGCGGGCAACTGGCAGTCGTGACGTTCCATTCGGTCGAGGACCGGATGGTAAAGCGGTTTTTGACGGCGCGGGCGGGCACCGGCGGCAATGCCAACCGGTTCGCCCCCGAAATCGAACAGGAGCCACCGGCCTTTACGGTGGAAAAGCGCAAAGCCATCGGGCCTGACGCGGAAGAGCTGGCGCAGAACCCGCGCGCGCGGTCGGCGAAACTGCGCGTGGCGCGGCGCACCGATGCACCCGCGGGCGAGATTGACGCCAGAGCCGTCGGGATGCCGATGATGCGGGAGAGCAAGACATGAGAACGGTGATGTATGTTCTGACGGCGCTGGCCGTCATCGGGCTGGCATTCTGGGCCTACCGCGAAAACTATGCCACGCAGGCGGCGCTGAGCCAGACCGACAAGTTGCATCTGGAAATCCGGCAGTCCCACGCGCGTCTGGCCGTGTTGCGCGCGGAGTGGGCCTATCAGAACCGTCCAGACCGGTTGCGCGATCTGGCCGAGATCAATTTCGAACGGTTGCAGCTGTTGCCGTTGCACCCCGACCAGTTCGGGAGCGTCGAGCAAGTGCAATATCCACCAGCGCCGTTGTTCCCGATCACCGAAGGCATCGACGTGTCGGGCGCCAACGGGGAGAACCCGCTATGATCCGCACACCGCTGCGCCCGCTGGCGCGTATTCTCGAGGCGCGCGAAAAGGGCGAGAACCCCGATGCGATCGAGCGCGAGAACAAGCGTATCCGGCACGAGCAGATGCGCGACCAGTCGCGGATGCGTGCCGAGGGCCGGTTGCTGGTGCTGGGTGTCTTTTTCTTTTGTGCCTTCAGCGTCGTGGGCGCGCGGATGGGGCTGTTGGCCGTGTCCGAACCGGTCGAGCCGCGGGCGCAGGCGCCCGGATCGATCATTTCCAACACCCGCGCCGACATCGTCGATCGCAATGGCAATATCCTTGCCACCAACATGGATACCCACGCGCTTTATGCCCAGCCGCCCCATCTGATCGATCCGCAGGGATCGGCCGAAAAGCTGGCGGCGATCTTTCCCGATGTGAACAAGGACCGCTTGCTCAAGGATTTCACGGGCAAGCGCAAGTTCCTGTGGGTGAAGAAGAAAATCAGCCCCGAGCAGATGCAGGCCGTGCACGATATCGGCGATCCGGGATTGTTGTTCGCGCCCCGTGACATGCGGCTTTATCCCAACGGGTCGCTGGCGGCGCACGTGATGGGCGGGGCCAGTTTTGGCCGCGAGGGCGTGCGTGCGGCAGAGGTGATCGGGGTGGCCGGTGTCGAGAAATATTTCGACGACTACCTGTCCGATCCCGAAAACGCGGGCAAGCCGCTCAAGCTGAGCCTCGATCTGTCGGTGCAGGCCGCGGCGGAGCGGGTTCTGTGGGGCGGCATGAAGTTGATGAACGCCAAGGGCGCGACCTCGATCCTGATGGATGTGAAAACCGGCGAGATCATCTCTGTCGCGTCGTTGCCGTCGTTCGATCCCAACAACCGGCCCCGTCCGGCGGTGGAGGGCGATCCGTCGGACAGCCCGCTGTTCAACCGGTCGGTGCAGGGGGTGTACGAGCTGGGCTCCACCTTCAAGATTTTTGCCGCCGCGCAGGCGATGGAGCTGGGATTGGTCAATGCCAATACGGTGATCGATACCAAGGGGCCGATGAAGGTCGGCGGCCACCGTATCGGCGAATTCCGCGGCAAGAATTACGGCAAGCTGACGGTGAGCCAGATCATCGAGAAATCATCGAACCGCGGCACCGGACGGTTGGCGCTGATGATCGGCAAGGAGCGCCAGAAGGAGTTCCTGCAAAGCCTTGGTCTGTTTGAAAAAACACCGTTCGAGATTGTCGAGGCGTCGGGCGGGCGGCCGTTGTTGCCGAGCCGGTACACGGATCTGTCGGCGGTGACGATTTCCTATGGCCACGGCATTTCCACCACGGCGATGCATTTGGCGGCGGGCTATGCCGCGATTGCCAACGGGGGCCGTGTGGTCAAGCCGACGCTGATGAAACAGGACGGCCCGCAACTGGGCCCGAGGGTGATGAGCGAGCGCGTCGCTGCCGCGTCGCGGGCGATGCTGCGCGATGTGGTTGCCGGCGACGATGGCACCGCGACCTTTGCCGAGGTCCCCGGCTATTTCGTGGGGGGCAAGACCGGTACTGCCGACAAGCCCAAACCGCGCGGTGGCTATTACAAGGACAAGACGATCACCACATTTGCGTCGATGTTCCCCACGCATGATCCCAAATACGTGCTGATTGTGACGCTCGATGAACCCATCGAGACGTCGAGCGGCAAGCCGCGCCGCACCGCTGGTTGGACCGCCGTGCCCGTCGCGGCAGAGATGATCCGCCGCGTCGCACCCTTGTTGGGGATGCGTCCGGCAGTTGAACCAAAGCCCATTGGTGGTGTAACACTGACCAGCAGCAACTAAATCAAGAGTTCCGCCATATGGACCATCAGGCCAAGCCATTGACATCGTTGGGCCTGACCGCCCGTGGTGGCGCAAATCCCGACATCACGGGAATCGCCGTCGACAGCCGCGAGGTCAGGGAGGGGTCTCTTTTTGCCGCCTTGCCGGGCAGCCGCGTGCATGGCGCGGAGTTCATCCAGTATGCGCTGCGCATGGATGCCGCCGCGGTTCTGACCGATGCGGAGGGGGCGTTGATCGCCGCCGATGTGCTGGCCGGATCGGGGGTTGCCGTGGTGATCACGGATGCCCCGCGCGAGGCGCTGAGCCGCGCCGCCGCGCTGTGGTTCGGGATGCAGCCCGCCACGATGGTTGCGGTCACCGGCACCAACGGCAAGACGTCCGTTTCGACCTTCGTGCGCCAGATCTGGATCGAGATGGGGCTTGCTGCGGTCAATCTGGGCACCACGGGTGTCGAGGGCGCGTGGCAGGCCCCGTTGGCCCATACGACGCCCGAGCCGATCACCCTGCACCGCAGTCTGGCCGCTGCCGCCCGCAACGGCATCACCCATGCCGCGATGGAGGCGTCCTCGCACGGGCTGGACCAGCGGCGGCTGGACGGGGTGACGCTGCGCGCGGCGGGCTTTACCAATTTCACGCAGGACCATCTGGATTATCACGAGACGTTCGAGGCCTATTTCGACGCCAAGGCGGGGCTGTTTGCCCGCGTGCTGCCCGAAGACGGCACCGCGGTCGTCAATATCGACGACGCCAAGGGGACCGAAATGGCCGCCATTGCGCGGGCGCGGGGTTGCGAGGTGGTGAGCGTGGGCCGCGACGGCGGCGATCTGCACCTGACCGGCCAGCGGTTCGACAGCACGGGGCAGGATCTGCTGTTCCGTTTCCGCGGCAAATCCTACCAGAAGCGTCTGAACCTGATTGGCGGTTTTCAGGCCGATAACGTGTTGCTGGCGGCGGGGCTTGTCATCGCTTGCGGCGCCGATGCAGACGAGGTGTTCGATATGATCCCCCATCTGACGACCGTGCGGGGCCGGATGCAGTTGGCCGCGACCCGTGATAACGGGGCGGCGGTTTTCGTGGACTATGCCCATACCCCCGATGCGGTGGCCACGGCGCTGCGGGCCATGCGGCCGCATGTGATGGGCCGTCTGGTGGCAATTGTGGGCGCGGGCGGTGACCGTGACGCGGGCAAGCGGCCCCTGATGGGGCAGGCGGCGGACCGCAATGCAGATGTGGTATTCGTCACCGATGACAATCCGCGAAGCGAAGACCCCGCGAGCATCCGCCATGCGGTGTTGGAAGGGGCACCCGATGCGACCGAGGTGGGCGACCGCGCCGAGGCGATCCTGCGCGGGGTCGATGCGTTGGGCCCCGGTGACGCGCTGTTGATTGCCGGTAAGGGGCACGAGACAGGGCAGGTCGTTGGCGACGACATCCTGCCGTTTGACGATGTGGAGCAGGCCAGTGTGGCCGTCGCCGCGCTGGAAGGAAAAATGACATGAGCCTTTGGACCGCCGCAGAAGCCGCTGCCGCCACGGGGGGGCAGGCGACCGCAGACTGGGCCTGTGACGGGGTGTCCATCGACACGCGCACCTTGCAGCCGGGTGATCTTTTTGTCGCGCTCAAGGCCGCGCGCGATGGCCACGAATTCGTGGCCGGCGCGTTGGAAAACGGGGCGGGGGCCGTGCTGGTGACGCATGTGCCGCCCGGCGTGCCGCAGGATGCGCCGCTTCTGGTGGTGCCGGATGTGCTGGCGGCGCTGGAGGCGTTGGGGGCTGCCGCGCGGGCACGCACACAGGCCAAGGTGATGGCGATCACCGGGTCGGTGGGCAAGACCTCGACCAAGGAGATGCTGCTGTCGATCCTGTCGGATCAGGGCCGCACGCATGCCTCTGTCGACAGCTACAACAACCATTGGGGTGTGCCGCTGACGCTTGCGCGGATGCCTGCGGACACCGAATTCGCGATCATCGAGATCGGCATGAACCACCCGGGCGAAATTGCCCCGCTGGCCCATCTGGCGCGGCCCGATGCGGCGATGATCACCACCGTGGCTGCCGCCCATCTCGAAGCGTTTGACGACATCACGGGGATCGCGCTGGAAAAGGCGAGCATTTTCGATGCGCTGCCGATCGGCGCCCCTGCGGTTTACAACGCGGATGTCGAAACCTCGGCCATTCTGGCGGCCAAGGCGCATGACAAGCGTCTGCACGGCATTGCCTTTGGTGAGCACGGGTTCGATTACAAGGTGCTGGACGTGGCGATCCGCGGCGACACCACCATCGTGCGCGCGCAGGCCGATGATACGCCGCTGCTGTTCAAGCTGGCCACGCCGGGGCGTCATTTTGCGATGAACGGTCTGGGGGCGCTGGCGCTGGTGGCAGCCATCGGTGCCGATCTGGGCCAGGCGGTGGCCAGCATCGGGCGCTGGACCCCCTACAAGGGGCGCGGCGTGCGCGAGATCATCCAGCTCGACCCTGTCGAGGCCGAACAGCGCCTGAGCCTGATCGACGACAGCTATAACGCCAATCCCACGTCCATGGCCGCATCGCTGGAGGTGCTGGCAGGGGCGGAGACGACCGACGGCGTGGGGCGCATCGGCGAGGGCCGCCGCATCGCGATTTTGGGCGATATGAAGGAACTGGGCCCGGATGCGGTGGCGTTGCATGCGGGGCTGGCGCATCTGGAGGCGACACAGACGCTTGACGTGATCCACTGTGTCGGCCCGCTGATGCAGTCATTGCACGATCTGTTGCCCGACGCCCAGCGGGGCGCGCGCGTGCAGACGGCAGAGGCGCTGATCGAGGGGCTGCGCGGGACGCTTGATGCCGGTGACGTTGTGTTGGTCAAGGGATCGCTGAGCATGAAACTGGGACTGGTCGTTGACGCCATCCGCAAAATGGGCCATCCGGTTACGGACATGTGAATGCCCCCGCATAAAGGGGCAGGGCACAGCGGTGCCACAAGATTTGGTAAGGACACGTCATGCTATACTGGTTGACCCTACTGTCGGACGGCGGTGATTTCTTCAACCTTTTCCGCTACATCACGTTCCGTGCGGGTGGGGCGTTCATGACGGCGCTGGTCTTCGGGTTCCTGTTCGGCAAGCCGCTGATCGCGGTGTTGCGCCGCCGTCAGGGCAAGGGCCAGCCCATTCGCGACGACGGCCCCGAAGGTCATTTCGCGAAGGCCGGTACACCCACGATGGGGGGGCTGCTGATTGTGGGGGCGTTGCTGACTTCGACCCTGCTGTGGGCGCGGCTGGATAATCCGTTCATCTGGATCGTGCTGTTTGTCACGATGAGTTTCGCGGCCATCGGGTTTGCCGATGACTATGCCAAGGTCAGCAAGCAGAACGTGGCAGGCGTGTCCGGTAAGGTACGGCTTTTGCTGGGTTTTCTGATCTCGGGCATTGCGGGTTTCGCCGCGGCGCAGTTTCATCCGGAAGCGTTGCAGTACAAGCTGGCGCTGCCGGTGTTCAAGGACACGCTGATCAACATGGGGTTCCTGTTCGTTCCCTTCGCCATCATCGTGATCGTCGGCGCGGCGAATGCCGTGAACCTGACGGACGGGCTGGACGGGCTGGCGATCATGCCGGTGATGATTGCCGCCGGCACGCTGGGGGTGATCGCCTATGCGGTGGGGCGGGTCGATTTCACCGAATACCTTGATGTGCACTACGTGCCCGGCACTGGCGAGATCCTGATTTTCACCATGGGGATCTTTGGCGGGGGGCTGGGGTTCCTGTGGTACAACGCGCCACCGGCGGCGGTTTTCATGGGCGATACGGGATCGCTGGCGCTGGGGGGCGCGTTGGGGGCGATTGCGGTGGCCACCAAGCACGAGCTTGTGCTGGCGGTCGTGGGCGGTCTTTTCGTGGTCGAGGCGCTGAGCGTGATCATTCAGGTTCTGTATTTCAAGCGCACCGGCAAGCGGGTGTTCCTGATGGCGCCGATCCACCACCACTATGAGAAAAAGGGGTGGGCCGAGCCGCAGATCGTCATCCGGTTCTGGATCATTTCCCTGATCCTCGCGCTGATCGGGCTTGCCACGCTGAAGGTGCGCTGATGATCCCCGTTCAGGGTCTGTCGGGGGCGACCGTTGCGGTGCTGGGGCTGGGCCGGTCGGGTCTGTCTGCGGCGCGTGCGCTGGCCGCCGGAGGGGCGACGCCGCTGTGTTGGGATGACAATCCCGCCGCCCGCGCGGCCGCGCAGGCCGAAGGCTTCGACTGCCGTGAACTGACCAGACAGGGGGCATTCGACGATGTGGCGCGGCTGATCGTGAGCCCCGGTATTCCGCATCTCTATCCGGCGCCCAATCCGGTTGTGGCAGCCGCGCTGGAGGCGGGTGTGCCCGTCGACAACGACATCGGCCTGTTCTTCCAGAGTTTCGCCACATCGGACTGGAACCTGATGGACGTGGCCCCGCGGGTGGTGGCGGTGACCGGATCGAACGGCAAATCGACCACATCGGCGCTGATCCACCATGTGTTGGAGCACGCGGGCCGCAACAGCCAGCTGGCCGGAAACATCGGCCGCGGGGTGCTCGATATCGATCCGGCCCCGTCGAACGGGGTCGTCGTGCTGGAGCTGTCGTCCTACCAGACCGATCTGGCGCGCAGTCTGACACCGGACGTGGCCGTCTTTACCAACCTCAGCCCCGACCATCTGGACCGCCACGCGGGCATGGGGGGCTATTTCGCGGCCAAGCGCCGGTTGTTTGCCGAAGGCGGACCCGACCGGGCGGTGATCGGCGTGGACGAGCAGGAAGGCGCGTTTCTGGCGGGCCAGCTGACCGAAGGGCGCAACGACGACCGTGTGATCCGCATCAGTGTCGACCGGAAACTGACGGGGCCGGGGTGGCATGTTTTTGCCCGCAAGGGGTACTTGTCCGAATACCGCAACGGCAAGCAGGCGGCGTCGATCGATCTGCGCGATGTGGCGGGGTTGCCGGGCGCGCACAACCACCAGAACGCCTGCTGTGCCTATGCGGCGTGCCGGACGCTGGGGCTGGCGCCGCGGGTCATCGAGGCCGCGTTCCACAGTTTTGGCGGCTTGCCCCATCGCAGCCAGCTGATCGGCGAGAAGGATGGCGTGCGCTTTGTCAACGACAGCAAGGCCACCAATGTCGATGCCGCCGCCAAGGCGATTGCCGCGTTTGACAACATCCGCTGGATTTGTGGCGGCTTGCAAAAGGACGGCGGGCTCGGCGCACTGGCGGAAGTGTCGGGTGGGGTGCGCAAGGCCTATGTCATCGGGCGGGAGGCGGCGCAATTCGCGATGCAGCTGACGCCCGAGGCCGAGGTCTGTACCACGATGGCGCAGGCCGTGCGCCGTGCGGTGGAGGACGCGGAGCCGGGGGACGTGGTATTGCTGGCCCCCGCGGCGGCCAGTTTTGATCAATACGACAGTTTCGAAAAGCGCGGCGATGATTTCGTGGCACAGGTTCAGGCGCATCTGGACACCTGAGCAGGGGCCGCGCCTTCAGGCGTTCAGCGCGCGCGCGGCGGCCATCGCCGATGACCACGCCCATTGGAAATTATAGCCACCCAGCCAGCCGGTCACGTCCACCGCTTCGCCGATGAAATAGAGGCCGGGCATATCGGTCGCCTGCATGGTGCGGGACGACAGGGCCGCGGTGTCGACACCGCCAAGGGTGACTTCGGCGGTGCGGTAGCCTTCGGTGCCCGAGGGCGTCACCTGCCAGTCGGCCAGATCATCGCACAGCGCGCCCAGCCGTTTGTCGGACCAATCGGCCAGATTACCCGACAGATCGTGGAACGCCGACAGGTGATTGACGAGCCGGGCAGGCAGGTGGCGGGCGAGCGCGGTGGTGAAGTTCATCCGCCCCGATTGCTGCCGCTGGTCGCGCAGCTGCGCGTACATGTCGTCCGGCAGGATGTTGAGCCGGACCGCTTCGCCCTCGCGCCAGTAGGAGGACGCCTGCAGGATCGCGGGGCCACTGAGCCCGCGATGGGTGAACAAGAGCGCCTCGTCAAAGCTGGCGCTGCCCGCGGTGACCCGCGCGGGGGTCGCCACCCCCGAAATTTCGGCAAACCGGCCCGCGTCGAAGGTAAAAGGCACCAGCGCGGGGCGCGTATCGGTCAGCGGCAGGCCGAACTGGCGCGCCACATCGTAGGCAAAGCCGGTGGCCCCCATCTTGGGGATCGATTTGCCGCCCGTCGCAATGACCATGCGCCGCGCCGTCATCTGCCGCGGCTTTCCATCGGCCATCAGCGTGAACCGGAAGCCGTCGGCGGCGCGGGAGATGTTTTCAACCGACGCCTTGAGCCGCAGATCGGCCCCGCGCGCGTCCATCAGCCCGTGCAGCATCGCGATGATGTCCTTGGCGCTGTTGTCGCAGAAAAGCTGGCCCAGCGTTTTTTCGTGCCACGCGATGCCGTGGGCGTCGACCAGCGCCACGAAATCCCACTGCGTGTAGCGGGCCAGCGCCGATTTGGCGAAATGCGGGTTCTGGCTGAGGAAGGCGTCTGGGTCGGTGTACATGTTGGTGAAATTGCACCGCCCGCCGCCGGAGATGCGGATTTTCTCGCCCGCCGCACGGGCGTGATCGACGATGAGGGTGCGCCCGTCCAGATGGCCTGCGCACATCATGCCTGCGGCGCCCGCGCCGATGATCACCGTGTCAAAATCCATGGGGCAGGGGGTGCCCGATGCCGCGCACCGGGTCAAGCGTTCGTGATGGGGGTTGTGCTGCGATGCCGCATGGCTAGGTCAAGGGCGACGCAAATTTCAAGGAGAACAGACATGGCAACCCTTACCGCAGGCAGCCCATTCCCGAAAATCGACACGCCCCTTCTGGGCGGTGGCACCCTGACGCTGGGCGCGCCGCGCGGCGACAATGACTGGCAAATGGTGGTCGTGTACCGCGGTTTGCATTGTCCCTTGTGCAAGAAATATATCGGCGCGTTGAACGGCATGGTCGCGGATTTCAACGATCTGGGCGTCGATGTGGTGGCCGTATCGGGCGACCCCGAGCAGAAGGCGCAGGCCTTTGCCGACGAGGTTGGCGTGGATGCGGTGCCGGTGGGCTATGACCTGAGCATCGCGCAGATGGATGCGCTGGGCCTTTACGTGTCCGACCCGCGCAGCCCGCAGGAAACCGATCAACCTTTCGCAGAGCCGGGGCTGTTCGTGATCAACGCGGACGGCAATATCCAGATTGTCGACGTGTCCAATGCCCCCTTTGCGCGCCCAGATCTGGAGACGATCCGCAACGGCATCAAGTTCATCCGCAACAACGATTATCCGGTGCGCGGCACGCATAAAGCGGCCTGAGCGCCCATTAACGACGGCTGCGGGGCTGTGAAAACACTAGCCCCGCGGCCAAAATCGCGTTACAGTTTGTTTCAGACCCCCAAAAAGGGGGCGATCGAGGCAGTGTAAGGCAGACCCATGACAGAGATGGTCTATGGTGCGGTTCCCGTGGCAAACGGGGAACCCATTCTCCCCAAGTGGTGGCGAACAATCGACAAGTGGGCGTTGTCCTGCATCCTGATGCTGTTTGGCATGGGGTTGCTGCTGGGGCTGGCCGCATCGCCGCCACTGGCCGCGAAAAACGGGTTCGAGCCCTTCCACTATGTCCAGCGGCAGGCCTTCTTTGGCGGGTTGGCGATGATCGTGCTGATGCTGACGTCGATGATGTCTCCGATCATTGTGCGCCGGTTGGCGGTGCTCGGATTTGCGGTCGCCTTTGTGGCGCTGGTGTTCTTGCCCTTCTTCGGCACCGATTTCGGCAAGGGGGCCGTGCGGTGGTACAGTCTGGGCTTTGCATCGTTGCAGCCGTCGGAGTTTCTCAAGCCCGGGTTTGTGGTTGTTGCCGCGTGGATGATGGCGGCGAGTTTCGAGATCAACGGCCCGCCCGGCAAGGCGTGGTCCTTTGCGGTTTGTGTCTCGATCGTTCTGATGCTGGCGATGCAACCCGATTTCGGGCAGGCCTGTCTGGTGCTGTTCGGTTGGGGCGTGATGTATTTCGTGGCCGGTGCGCCGATGGTGCTGCTGGTCGGCATGGCCGGTCTGGTCGTGGTGGCGGGCACGGTGGCCTATTCCAATTCGGAACACTTTGCCCGTCGCATTGACGGCTTTCTGAGTGCCGAAGTCGACCCCACGACGCAGCTTGGCTATGCCACGAATGCCATTCGCGAAGGTGGTTTGTTCGGTGTGGGCGTGGGCGAGGGCGAAGTGAAATGGTCGCTGCCCGATGCGCATACCGATTTCATCATCGCCGTGGCCGCCGAGGAATACGGTCTGGTGCTGGTTCTGTGCATCATCGCGCTTTATGCTACGGTGGTGGTGCGGTCGCTGATGCGGCTGGTGCGCGAGAGCGATCCGTTCATCCGGCTGGCCGGGACCGGTTTGGCCTGTATGTTCGGCGTGCAGGCAATGATCAACATGGGCGTGGCCGTGCGGCTTTTGCCTGCCAAGGGCATGACGCTGCCGTTTGTAAGTTACGGTGGGTCATCGGTCATTGCGTCAGGGATTGCGCTGGGCATGCTTTTGGCCTTTACGCGCACGCGGCCACAGGGCCAGATTTCGGAACTGCTGTCACGGAGACAGGGCAGATGAGCAAAGCGCCATTACTGGTGATCGCCGCGGGGGGCACGGGGGGGCATATGTTTCCCGCGCAGGCCTTGGCCGAGGTGATGCTGGCGCGCGGCTGGCGGGTCCGGCTGAGCACGGATGCCCGTGGTGCGCGCTATACCGGCGGATTTCCGGATGCGGTCGAGATCGAAGAGCTGAGCAGTGCCACGTTCGCGCGGGGCGGGCCGCTGGCCAAGGCCGCCGTGCCGTTTCGCATCGCGGCCGGCGTGGCATCTGCCGCCGCCAAGATGATGATGGACAAGCCCGCCGTGGTGGTCGGATTTGGCGGCTATCCGTCGATCCCCGCGCTGGGCGCCGCGACGCTGCTGCGCATTCCGCGTATGATCCATGAGCAGAACGGTGTTCTGGGACGGGTCAACGAGGTTTTCGCCAAACGTGTCGATGCCGTTGCCTGCGGGACATGGCCCACGACCCTGCCCGAAGGGGTCGAGGGCATTCATGTGGGCAATCCCGTGCGTGCCGCCGTGCTGGACCGCGCAGGCGCGGCCTATATCCCGCCGGGCGATTATCCGATGGAGTTGCTGGTCATGGGCGGCAGCCAGGGCGCGCGTATCCTGTCCGACGTGGTACCGCCCGCGATCGCCGCGCTGCCGATGGACATGCTGCGCAATGTGCGGGTGAGCCATCAGGCCCGCGACGAAGACAGCGAGCGGGTACAGACATATTACGCCGAGAACGGCATCAGCGCCGATGTGCAGCCGTTCTTTGACGATGTGCCGCGCCGGATGTCAGAGGCGCAGCTGGTCATCAGCCGGTCGGGTGCGTCTTCCATCGCCGATCTGACGGTGATCGGGCGGCCCAGTATACTGGTGCCCTTTGCCGCCGCGGCGGGCGATCATCAGGTTGCCAATGCCCACGGTCTGGTCGAGGCGCAGGCCGCGATACTGATCCGCGAGGACGCGGCCAACCCCGAGAGCCTGTCCGAACATATCCACATGATCCTGTCCAACGGGCCCGCCGCGACGCAAATGTCGCTGGCCGCGCTGGCGCAGGGCAAACCCGAAGCCGCAGAGGCGCTCGCCAATATGGTCGAGGCGCTGATCGAAGAGGACCCCGCCCCATGAACGCTGCAACCAAACTGCCCCAGGATGTGGGCGCGATCCATTTTGTCGGTATTGGCGGCATTGGCATGTCGGGCATCGCGGAAGTCCTGTTGAACCACGGCTATCAGGTGCAGGGATCGGACCTCAAGGCGAGCAAGATCACCGACCGTCTGGCCGAGCAGGGCGCACGCATTTTCGTGGGCCAGCGGGCCGAGAACATCGAAAACGCGCAGGTGGTTGTCATTTCATCCGCCATCAAGCCGGGCAACGCCGAACTGGATGCGGCCCGCGGCTTGGGTCTGCCGGTGGTGCGCCGTGCAGAGATGCTGGCCGAGCTGATGCGGCTGAAATCCAACATCGCCATCGCAGGTACCCACGGCAAGACGACCACCACCACGATGGTGGCGGCGCTGCTGGACGGGGGCGGCTTTGACCCCACGGTCGTCAACGGCGGCATCATCCACGCCTATGGCTCGAACGCGCGCAAGGGTGAGGGCGAGTGGATGGTCGTGGAGGCCGACGAGAGCGACGGCACCTTCAACCGGTTGCCCGCGACGGTGGCGATCGTGACCAATATCGACCCCGAGCACATGGAGCATTGGGGCACCATCGAGAACCTGCGCCAGGGATTTCTTGATTTCACTTCGAACATTCCGTTCTACGGTGTGGCCGTGTGCTGCACGGATCATCCCGAGGTCCAGAGCCTCGTCGGCAAGATCAGCGACCGCCGCGTTGTCACCTACGGCTTTAACGCGCAGGCCGACGTGCGGGCGGTGGGGCTGCATTACAAGAACGGCATCGCGCATTTCGACGTCCACCTGCAGGCCGAGGACATCATCATTCACGATTGCCAGTTGCCGATGCCGGGCGATCACAACGTGTCGAACGCGCTGTCCGCCGTGGCGGTGGCGCGCCATCTAGGCATGAAGGGCGAGGAAATCCGCGAGGCGCTGCGCAGCTTTGGCGGCGTTAACAGACGGTTTACCAAAGTGGGCGAAGTTGACGGGGTGACCATCATCGACGACTACGGCCACCATCCGGTGGAAATCGCGGCCGTTCTCAAAGCCGCGCGCCACGCCACCGAAGGGCGCGTGATTGCCGTGCATCAGCCGCACCGCTATTCCCGTTTGAGCCATCACTTCGATGAGTTCTGCGCCTGTTTCAACGATTGCGATGTCGTGGGGATTGCGCCGGTCTATGCGGCCGGCGAGGAGCCGATCGAGGGGGCAGACCGCGATGCGCTTGTCGCCGGTCTGATCCAGCACGGCCACCGCCACGCAAGGCGGGTCGATGGCCCCGATGATCTGGTGCGGCTGGTGGCCGAACAGGCGGGTCCGGGCGACATGGTTGTCTGCCTTGGTGCGGGGACCATCAGCGCCTGGGCGAATGAATTGCCCGACAGTCTGCGCAAGCTCAAGGGTGCCGCTGCATGAACGCGGTGTTGATCTGCGCTGTGCTTGGCGCTCTGGGCTATGGCGCGGCGCGGATGCTGGGGATCAAACCGGCGGTTTATGTGTGGATCGGTGCGACGCTTGTGGCGGCCCTGCAGATTTTCGGGGCGCTGATGCTGACCAGCACACCCGTGGGGGCGGTGGATGCCGCGGCGCCGGGGGAATGGAAACTGCTGGTGTATGCCGCGTTCGGGCTGGCCGGTATCGTGATCTGGGCGCTGCAGAAGCGCCGGAGTGTAGGCGCATGACGCTCGTCTGGTTGTCGATCGGATGGGTGTTTGCCGCGGTGGCCACGGCGATGTTGCCGATGCGCCACCAGTACGTGCCGGGCATCAGCCTGATGGTCGCAGCACCGGTGCTGATCGTGATGCTGGGCCAGGGGTATGGCTGGATATACGCGGTCCTCGCGCTGGCCGCGTTCGTGTCGATGTTCCGCAACCCGCTGCGTTATTTCATTGCCCGCGCCCGCGGCCAGAAACCGGAGATCCCGCAATGAGCCTTTCGCTGACACTGGTGTGTCTTTGGGCGCTGGTCGCCAATGTGCTGGCCATGACGCCGAGCAAGGACCATCACTGGCGCAACGCCTATATCCTGATCGGTATCGGCATCCCGCTGGTGGGCTATGTCGTGACGCAGCACGGGCCCTGGATCGGGTTGATCGTGCTGGCGGCAGGGTGTTCGGTGCTGCGCTGGCCGGTGATCTACTTTGGCCGCTGGGTGCGCGGGGCGTTTTCCAAGGGTGCTGCGGAGTAATGTCGGCGGTGGTCTTGGCGCTTGTCGCTGTGCTGCTGGGATGGATGGCCGTGATGGCATGGTGCGGCTATCGCCGCCGGTGGCTGTTGTTTCTGGGCGTTCTGCTGGGCGGCATTGCGATGAATATCGTCTGGATCGTTCTGGGTCTGCGGGCCGATCCGTTTTCCAACCACGCCATTCTGGCACATGCCTCTGCGGTGCTGTATGGGCTGTGCAGCCTGACGGTGGGGTGGATCCTGTCGCGGGTCATCGGTAGTTTTCGAGACAGCAGGGTCGGGCCCAAATGATTTCCAATTTGCCATCTGTGCGTGGTCGGCTGACGCCGGACCGGGCGTTGTCGGAGCTGACATGGCTGCGCGTGGGAGGGCCGGCGGATGCGCTGTTCCAGCCTGCCGATGTCGCGGACCTGTCCGATTTCATGCGCCAGTTGCCGGATGATGTGACGGTCTTTCCCATGGGCGTCGGATCGAACCTGATCGTGCGGGATGGCGGATTGCGCGCCGTGGTTGTCCGGCTGGGCCGTGGCTTCAATACGATTACCTGCGCCGAGGGCCTTGTCACGGCAGGCGCCGCGGCGCTGGATGCGCATGTCGCGCGCAAAGCGGCGGATGCGGGCCTGGACCTGACGTTTTTGCGCACGATCCCGGGGAGCATCGGGGGCGCGGTGCGCATGAATGCGGGCTGCTACGGCAGCTATACGGCAGATCATTTTATCAGCGCGGATGTGGTGACACGGTCCGGAGAGCGGCGCACGCTGGGCCCCGAAGACATGAATTTCCGCTACCGTCAGAGCGATTTGCCGGAAGGCGCCGTGCTGATCGCAGCGACATTTGCCCCGCCCAAAGGCGAGGCGGAGGCGTTGCACGCGCGGATGGAGGCGCAGCTTGCCAAACGCGACGAGACACAGCCCACCAGGGATCGCAGCGCCGGATCCACGTTCCGCAATCCGGCGGGGTTCAGCTCGACCGGCAAGGATGACGATGTGCACGATCTCAAGGCGTGGAAGGTCATTCAGGACGCGGGGATGAAGGGCGCGACCCGCGGCGGTGCCCAGATGTCCACCAAACACGCGAATTTCCTGATCAATACGGGCGGCGCAACCGCCGCCGATCTGGAAGGACTTGGGGAAGAGGTGCGAAAAAAGGTTTACGATTCAAGTGGTATCACGCTAGAATGGGAAATCATGCGGGTCGGCGAGAATTAGGTTGCCAGCCGCAGGGGCATAAGCCGCGAAACAGCGGCATCCAATAACAAGAATGGGCCGAAAAGGCCGGGACGATAGAGGCACAAGTGGGAATGTCGAGCAGGGCAAACCCGACAGTGGCGGTTTTGATGGGCGGACCTTCGGCAGAGCGCGAAGTGTCCCTTTCATCCGGGCGTGCATGCGCGGCGGCACTGCGGGAACATGGATACGAAAATGTGGTCGAGGTCGATGCTGGCCCCGATCTTCCTGTTGTTCTGGCGCAGCTGGCCCCGGACGTCGTGCTGAATTGTCTGCACGGGCGCTGGGGCGAGGATGGCTGTGTGCAGGGTCTGCTGGAGTGGATGGCGATCCCCTATAGCCATTCGGGCGTGATGGCCTCTGCTGTCGCCATGGACAAACAGCGCAGCAAGGACGTCTTTCGCGCCGCGGGCCTGCCGGTCGTCGACAGTATGATCGTCGATGCCGATGCGGTGCGCGCAGGCCACGTGATGTTGCCCCCCTATGTGGTGAAGCCCAACAACGAAGGCTCGTCCGTGGGGGTCTATCTCGTGGATGTAGAGAACAATGGCCCCCCGCAGCTGGGCCCCGAGATGCCGCAGTCGGTCATGGTCGAGACATTCGCGCCGGGCCGCGAGCTGACCACCAGCGTCATGGGCGGCCGTGCGCTGACCGTGACCGACATTCACACCACCGGATGGTACGATTACGACGCGAAATACAAGGAAGGCGGATCATCGCATGTGGTGCCCGCCGACGTGCCGCAGGAGATATTCGATCTGTGCATGAGCTATGCCGTGCAGGCGCATGACGCGCTGGGGTGCAAGGGGGTCAGCCGTACGGATTTCCGCTGGGACGAGGCGCGCGGCACCGAAGGGCTGATCCTTCTGGAGACAAACACGCAACCGGGCATGACAGCCACGTCGCTGACGCCCGAACAGGCGCAGGCGGTCGGCATCTCGTTCCCGCAGCTGTGTGCCTGGATGGTGGAGGACGCATCATGCGCGCGCTGATCCGACGCAAGACCGACGGTGGCCGGGCCGATCCCGCGCCCTCACGCTGGGCGTGGCGGCTGCAACGTCTGATGTTGACGCCCGGCGTGCGTTTGGGCCTGCGGGCAGGGGTGCCGTTTTGCGTCACCCTGCTGGCGGGGACCTTGTATCTGAGTGACGAGGCGCGGCGCGGCCACATCGAGCAGGTCGTCGCCGAAGCGCGTGCCAGCATCGAAACGCGGCCCGAATTCATGGTCAACCTGATGGCTATCGACGGCGCGCAGGGCGAACTTGCCACCTATATCCGGGATAGCCTGCCGCTGGACTTCCCGATCTCGAGCTTTGATCTGGATCTCGGGGCCATGCGCAAAACGGTCACAGAGATATCGGCGGTCAAATCGGCATCGGTGCGGATCAAGCCGGGCGGTGTCTTGCAGATTGACGTCACCCCCCGCAAGGCGGTGGCGCTGTGGCGCTCGGACGCCGGTTTGTCGCTTATTGACGCCGAAGGGTATTATATCGCCGCGGCCACCAGCCGGTTCGCGCGCCCCGATCTGCCGCTGATCGCGGGTGAGGGGGCGGACGGCCATGTCGCCGAGGCGATAGAGCTGATGCAGGCGGCCGCACCTCTGGGAGACCGGCTGCGCGGGTTGGTACGGGTTGGCGCGCGGCGCTGGGACGTGGTGCTGGACCGCGACCAGCGCATTCTGCTGCCGCAGGCCGGTGCCTTGCGGGCACTGGAACGCGTGATTGCGCTGGAGGGTGCGCAAGACGTGCTGAGCCGCGATGTGGCGCGGGTCGACATGCGGCTGAACCATCGGCCAACAGTAAAAATGACAACAGAGGCCGCCGAAGAATGGCAGGCCCAACAGGCAGCGTTTGGGACGGGTAATAGATGATGGATTTGTACGACAGCCAGCGCACGATGCGCCATATGCGCAAACTGGCGATGCAGCGCGGCGTTGTGGCCATTCTGGATGTGGGCAGCTCGAAAATCGCGGCATTGGTGCTGCGCTTTGACGGGTCCGCGCGGCTGGAGGAAAGCGGCGAGATCGGGTCGCTGGCCGGGCAGTCGGGTTTTCGGGTCATTGGTGCCGCGACCACCCGTTCGCGCGGTGTGCGCTTTGGCGAGATCTGTGCGATGGGCGAAACGGAGCGGGCGATCCGCACCGCGTTACAGGCCGCACAGAAGATGGCCGGTATCCGTGTCGATCACGTGATTGCCTGTTTTGCGGGGGCGGAGCCGCGCAGCTACGGACTGGATGCGAAAATCGCGCTGGAGGACCAGACGGTTTGCGAAGAGGACGTGGCGCGGGTGCTGTCTTCGTGCGATGTGCCGGAATACGGCGAGGGCCGCGAAGTGCTGCACGCGCAGCCGGTAAACTTCGCGCTGGATCACCGCAGCGGGCTGATCGATCCGCGCGGGCAGTTGGGCAACGAGCTGTCTGTCGACATGCACATGCTGACGGTCGATGCGCTGGCGGTCCAGCATCTGGCCCATTGCATCAAGCGGTGCGATCTGGAACTGGCGGGCATCGCATCGTCGGCCTATGTGTCGGGGATTTCCAGCCTTGTCGAGGACGAACAGGAGCTGGGTGCGGCCTGCATCGATCTGGGGGGCGGCGCGACGGGCGTGTCGATCTTTATCAAAAAGCACATGATCTATGCCGACAGCATCCGCATGGGCGGCGATCATGTCACATCGGATATTTCGATGGGCCTGCAGGTGCCCACGGCAAACGCCGAGCGGATCAAGACGTTCTATGGCGGGGTGCATGCGACCGGTATGGACGACCGCGAAACCATCGAGATTGGCGGAGAGACGGGTGACTACGAACACGACCGGCGCACGGCGAGCCGGGCCGAACTGATCGGCATCATGCGCCCGCGTGTCGAGGAAATCCTGGAAGAAGTGCGCGCGCGTCTCGACGCAGCGGGCTTTGACCATTTGCCGAGCCAGCAGATTGTGCTGACCGGTGGTGGCAGCCAGATCCCCGGACTTGACGGGCTGGCAAGCAAGATTTTGGGCCAGCAGGTCCGGCTGGGTCGACCCTTGCGGGTGCACGGCCTGCCGCAGGCCGCCACCGGCCCCGGTTTTTCCTCTGCAGTCGGGCTCGCGCTGTTTGCCGCACATCCGCAGGACGAGTGGTGGGACTTCGATATCCCCGCAGATAGGTACCCCGCACGATCGCTCAAACGGGCGGTGAAGTGGTTCAAGGACAATTGGTAACCCCTATATAGGGGGAACCGACCGATATACGGCGGATTCCGGCAATATTTTGCCCAGATTTAGCGCCGATATGGCCTTTTTTACGTGACGACAGGCGCTATGGCGTCTAGAATTAACGAAATTTGGGATAAAAACGACCCGCGCGGTGCGGGCAAGCAGAACAGGCGGATCCAAAATGACTTTGAACCTTTCGATGCCCGGACAAGAAGAACTGAAACCGCGGATCACCGTTTTCGGTGTGGGCGGGGCAGGCGGCAATGCCGTCAACAACATGATCGAGAAAGAGCTTGATGGTGTTGAGTTTGTTGTCGCAAACACCGACGCGCAGGCGCTGCAGCAGGCGAAGTCGGAAAACCGCGTGCAACTGGGCATCAAGGTGACCGAAGGTCTGGGTGCGGGGGCGCGTGCCACCGTGGGGGCCGCCGCCGCCGAAGAAAGCATCGAGCAGATCGTCGATCATCTGGCTGGCGCGCACATGTGCTTTATCACGGCCGGTATGGGCGGGGGCACCGGCACGGGTGCAGCGCCGATCATCGCGCAGGCCGCCCGCGAGTTGGGCGTTCTGACGGTCGGTGTTGTGACCAAACCCTTCCAGTTCGAAGGTGCCAAGCGGATGCGTCAGGCCGAGGACGGCGTTGATGCGCTGCAAAAGGTCGTCGATACGCTGATCATCATTCCCAACCAGAACCTGTTCCGTCTGGCCAACGAAAAGACGACCTTTACCGAGGCGTTTTCGATGGCCGATGACGTGCTGTACCAAGGTGTCAAAGGTGTGACCGACCTGATGGTCCGTCCCGGCTTGATCAACCTCGACTTTGCGGACGTACGTGCCGTGATGGACGAGATGGGCAAGGCGATGATGGGCACCGGTGAGGCGGATGGCGAAGAGCGCGCAATTCAGGCCGCCGAGAAGGCCATCGCGAACCCGCTGCTGGACGAAATCAGCCTGCGCGGCGCGAAAGGCGTTCTGATCAACATCACCGGCGGTCACGATCTGACGCTGTTCGAGCTCGACGAAGCGGCAAACCGTATCCGCGAAGAGGTCGACCCCGAAGCGAACATCATCGTCGGCTCCACGCTGGATACCGATATGGGTGGCACGATGCGTGTGAGCGTTGTGGCCACAGGGATTGACGCGCTGGACGTGCAGACCGATATGCCGGTGCCGCGCCGCTCCATGTCGAAGCCTTTGACGCAGGAAGTTGCCATCGAAGAGCCCGCGCCCGTCGCGGCCGCCACGCAGGTCGTGGCCGAGCAGCAGCCCGCACCCGTCGAGGAAGCACCCCAGCCGACATATGTCGAAGAGGTTGCCGAAGAGAGCCACGACCAGCCGGACATGTTTGCAGAGCCCGCGCAGGAGCAGTACGAGGATGCGACTGACGATCTGCCGCCCCCCGCCTATGCCCAGGAGCCGCAGCAGTACGAGCCCCGCCGCGAACAGATCGAGGCCGAGCCGGAAACATTCGTTGCCCCCCGTGCACCGACGCCCGGCACACCGTCGCCTGAAGCGATGGCGCGCCTGCGTGCCGCAGCCCAGCGTGCCGCCCCTGCACAGCAGCCCGCCGCGCCAGCGCCTCAGCAGCAGCAGGCCCAGCAGCAGAACCCGCAGGCCGGGCAGGGTGCCGAGCGTCCGCGCTTTGGTATCAACTCGCTCATCAACCGCATGACCGGCACACAGGAAGGTGGCGCACCGCAGGACCGCGCCGCGGCCCCCAAACCCGCGCCACGCCAGCAGCCCCCCATGCAGGCGCAGCAATCGGCGGCGGCGCCACAGCCCCGCGCGGAGCCCGATCCGGATCAGGAACGCATCGAAATTCCAGCGTTCCTGCGTCGTCAAGCAAACTAATTCACGTCAGATCGTGAGAATGAGGGCTGCCTTTGGGCGGCCCTTTTTCGTTTCAAAACATCGACTTGGGGGTAGGGCGGCCAAATAGCGCCATTTTGTGACAGTGATGTTTCAGACGGTTGCAAACTGTGTGTTGAGAGAATGGACCCACTTCCTTAGCTAGGGGTTAAGCAAGTGACATCCGTGTCTCTATAAGGAAAAACAGTCGTGCAGATGACCGTCAAAACACCAGTTCGATTCTCCGGCACAGGCCTGCATTCCGGCAAGCCTGCGACCGTGACCATCCTTCCGGCTGGCCTGCACCACGGTATCTGGTTCAAGCGGACCGACAAGGATCTGGGCGACCGGATGATCCCGGCACGGTGGGATGCGGTGAACCGTTCGCCCCTGTGCACAAAGCTGGAAAATGCGGCCGGTCTGCAGGTGTCGACCGTCGAACATCTGATGGCCGCGCTTGCGGGCTGTGGCATCCACAATGCGTTGGTTGAAATCGACGGCCCGGAAGTACCGATCCTCGATGGGTCTTCGGCGCCTTTCGTGCGCGGCATCATGCAGCGCGGCGTGCAGGTGCAAGCGGCCCCGATCATGGCGCTCGAAGTGCTCAAGGACGTCACGGTGCAGGACGGCGACGCACGCGCGACGCTGTCGCCTTCGGACACGCTGCGCATTGATTTCGAGATCGATTTCGAAGACGCGGCCATCGGCCATCAGCGCAAGTCGCTGGTGATGAACAACGGTCGCTTTGCCCGCGAGCTGTGCGACAGCCGGACATTCTGCCGTCAGGCGGATGTGGATGCGATGCAGGCCAACGGTCTCGCACTCGGCGGTGCTGCGGGCGAGAACGCGGTTGTGTTCGACGGTGACGATGTGGTCAGCCCGGGCGGTTTGCGCCACGGTGACGAGCCCGTGCGTCACAAGATGCTGGACGCGCTGGGTGATCTGGCGCTGGCAGGGGCACCGATCCTTGGCCAGTACACCGGTGTACGCGCCGGCCACAGCCTGACGAACACCCTGCTGCGCGCCCTGTTTGCCGATCCCGATGCGTACCGTCTGGTGGAATGTGATGCGGCGATGGCGGCCCGTTTGCCCGGTGCCGGTCTGGTCTGGGACGAAATCCCCGCGGTTGCGTAAGCGCCGTGCCGGGGCGCTGCCCGACGCGAAAACCTCACTTTGGTCACGGAATGTCGCGTTACGTTCATTGTGCATTTTGCACCGGAAAACTTTGTGTTAGTTACGCACCAAGCGGGGCGTTCGCGCCCCCGTTGGTTGTGAGAGAACGAGGGTAAAAGGGATGGGATTTCGCAGGTCGGCGGCACGTCTTTCCGGTGCGATGCTGGTCGCGGCAGCGCTGGCCGCGTGCAACGGTGACAACGCGGGCCGCTTTACGGGCAGCGTTTTCAATCCCGAAGAAATCCCTCTCGAAAGCTACACTCCCGAACAGATTTTCGAGCGGGGCGAGTTCGAGTTGAACCGCCGCCGGCCCGATCAGGGCGCGTTCTATTTCTCCGAGATCGAGCGGCTGTATCCCTATTCCGAATGGGCCAAGCGGGCGCTGATCATGCAGGCGTTTGCCTACCACCGCGATCAGGATTATCCCAACAGCCGGTCCGCGGCGCAGCGGTTTATCGATTTTTACCCGGATGATGACGATGCGGCCTATGCGGCCTATTTGCTGGCGCTGAGCTATTATGACCAGATTGACGATGTCGGTCGGGATCAGGGTTTGACGTTTCAGGCCCTGCAGGCGCTGCGGGCCGTGATCGAGCGGTATCCAGATAGCGATTATGCCCGCACGTCGGTGCTGAAATTCGATCTGGCGTTTGACCATCTGGCGGCCAAGGAAATGGAAATCGGGCGCTACTACCTCAAGCGGGGCCATTACACCGCCGCGATCAACCGGTTCCGCGTGGTGGTCGAGGATTTCCAGACCACCAGCCATACTGCAGAGGCGCTGCACCGTCTGGTGGAAAGCTATCTCAGCCTCGGGTTGACGGATGAGGCGCAGACCGCCGGGGCCATTCTGGGCTTCAACTACCAGTCGACCGAATGGTATGACGACAGTTACAAGTTGCTGACCGGCCGGGGGCTGGAGCTGAAGTCCTTCGGGGACAACTGGCTGTCCGCGATCTACCGCCAGACGATCAGGGGTCAATGGATCTAGGAACGGTGGGGGACACCCCGCTTTAAGGGATTGCGATGCTGCGCGGGTTGGACATTTCCGACATGCTGATCATTGAGCGGTTGGAACTCGCGTTCCAGCCGGGGCTTAACGTGCTTACCGGTGAAACCGGCGCGGGCAAATCGATCCTGCTCGATAGTCTGGGGTTTGTGCTGGGCTGGCGCGGGCGGGCGGATCTGGTGCGTCAGGGGGCGGCCCAAGGTGAGGTGACCGCGTGGTTCGACCTGCCCGAAAACCATCCGGCCCATGCCGTGTTGCAGGATGCGGGGCTGCCCGATGGCGACGAACTGATCCTGCGCCGGATAAATACCGCGGACGGGCGCAAGACGGCGTGGGTCAACGATCGGCGCTGTTCGGGTGATGTGCTGCGCCAGTTGTCCGAGACGCTTGTGGAACTGCACGGCCAGCACGACGACCGTGGGCTGCTCAATCCGCGCGGCCACCGTGCCATACTGGATGAGTTTGCGGGCCTCGATGCCGCGCGGGCCAAGGTGCGCAAGGCATGGAGTGACATGGCCCGCGCACGCAAGGCGGCGGAAGCAGCGGCCAAGGCGCAGGACGAGATCCGCGCAGAAGAGGAATTCCTGCGCTATGCGGTGGCGGAGCTGGACAAGCTGGACCCGCAGGAGGGTGAGGAAGCCACGCTCGACACCCAGCGCCGCAGGATGCAGTCCGCAGAGAAAATCCGCGCCGACGTTGTCAATGCCTATGAGGCAATGGGTCAAAGCGGTGCGGAATCGCTGCTGGCCGATGCGACGCGGTGGCTTGATGGTGCGGCGGACCGCGCCGATGGCAGTCTTGAGGAGCCAATGGCCGCCCTGAACCGCGCCATGATCGAATTGGACAGCGCGATGGAAGGCGTTGTCGGCGCGATCGAGGCGATGTCGTTCGACGAGCGGGAACTGGAAGAAACCGAGGAGCGGCTTTTCGCGATCCGCGGATTGGCCCGAAAGCACGATGTGATGCCCGACACGCTTGCCGGATTTGCCGATACATTGCGTGCAAAGCTCGGCGCGCTGGACGCGGGCGAGGCGGAGGCCGCGCGGCTGGCCGAGGCGGTGCGCGAGGCACAGGCGGCCTATGACGAAGCGGCGGCGGCACTGACCGCGGGCAGGGAAAAGGCGGCCCGCAAGCTCGACAAGGCGGTGAGCGCGGAGCTTGCCCCGCTGAAGATGGAGCGTGCCGTTTTCGCGACACAGATTTCGCCGGAAACACCCGGACCCGATGGCAAGGACGCCGTATCCTTCACCGTGGCGACCAACCCCGGCGCGCCTGCCGGACCGCTCAACAAGATCGCCTCCGGCGGCGAATTGAGCCGCTTTCTGCTGGCCTTGAAGGTTTGCCTGACGAAGGATCAGACCGGTCTGACGCTGATTTTCGACGAAATCGACCGCGGCGTCGGCGGGGCCACTGCGGATGCGGTGGGCCGCAGGCTGGCCTCGATTGCGGCACGCGGTCAGGTTCTTGTCGTGACACACTCGCCGCAGGTGGCCGCTCTGGGCGCCCATCACTGGCGGGTCGAGAAATCGGTGGCAAAGGGCATGACCACCACCAATGTCGTGCCATTGGCCCCCGACGAGCGGGTCGACGAGGTGGCCCGCATGGTCGCCGGCGATACGATCACTGATGCCGCGCGGGATGCCGCGCGCGCCCTGCTGAGCGCCTGAGCGGGCGGGGGTGAGCCGGATGCGTGATACGGTGACCCTATGACCGCGCCGCGCAAATCCTTTCTGTCGCAACAGATGACAATGGCCGTCACCAGCTGCAAAGACGGTTGGGCCGTGTTGCGCCACAAGGGGCCGAGCAAGGTGACCTTCTGGTTCATCGCCTTGGTGATCGGCATCGCGGCGGGGTTCGCGGCACTTTTTTTCCGCAAGGGTATCAACGCGCTACAGGCGTTTCTTTACGGAACGGATGATGTGCAGTTCCTGCATACGTTCATTTCGGGACTGGAGTGGTATTACATCGTTCTCATCCCTACCTGCGGCGGTCTGGTCAGCGGGTTGATCCTGCATCACTTTACCAAAGACGCGCGGGCACGGTCGGTGGCGGATGTCATCGTCGGCTCGGCCCTGCACGACGGTCGGGTCGAAACCCGCGCCGGTCTGGCTTCGGCACTGGCGTCGCTGGTCACGCTATCGACCGGCGGGTCCTCGGGCCGCGAGGGGCCGGTTGTGCATCTGGCCGCCGTGATCACCACCTGGGTGAACCGCCGGATCAATGCCGACGGGATCACGGGCCGCGATCTGCTCGGCTGTGCTGTTGCGGCCGCGGTGTCCGCGAGTTTCAACGCCCCCATCGCCGGGGCGCTCTTCGCGCTTGAAGTGGTGCTGCGCCATTTCGCCGTGCATGCCTTTGCGCCCATCGTGATCGCGTCGGTTGCCGGAACGGTCATCAATCGGCTGGAATTTGGCGGGGTGACCGAATTCAAATTGCCCACCACCGGCGAGCTGCAATTCTACGTCGAGCTGCCTGCCTTTTTGTTGCTGGGGCTGACGTGTGGGTTCATCGCCGTGACCCTGATGCGGGCGATTTTCTGGGCCGAGGATATCGGCAATGCGATCCAGTCGCGCACGCGGCTGCCCCGCTGGTTGCGCCCCATGGTGGCAGGAGCGGCGTTGGGCGTTCTGGCGCTGTGGTTTCCGCATATCATCGGCGTAGGCTACGAGACGACATCGCTGGCGCTGACCGGAGAGTTGATGTTGCACGAGGCGGTTGTGTTCGCGATCCTCAAGGTCATTGCGGTGGCCATCACACTGGGCGGCAGGATGGGGGGCGGGGTGTTTTCGCCCTCTCTGATGCTCGGGGCGCTCAGCGGGCTGGCCTTCGGGTTGATTGCCACGGGCATTTTCCCCGATGTGTCCGGCTCGACCTCGCTATACGCGCTGGCGGGCATGGGGGCCGTGGCCGCGGCGGTGTTGGGCGCGCCGATTTCTACAACGCTGATCGTGTTCGAATTGACCGGGGACTGGCAGACCGGTCTGGCCGTTATGGTGGCCGTCAGCATGTCAACGGCGATTGCCAGCCGTGCGGTCGACCACAGTTTCTTCCTCACCCAGATTGAACGGCGGGGCATCCATCTGGCGGCGGGGCCGCAGGCCTATCTGTTGTCGATGTTCACCGCCGCCAAAACCATGCGCTCGCCGGACCACCCCCGTGCCGCCGACGAAGAGCGGTGTTGGGACATGATCGGCGCGGGGGTTTACGTGGACGGGGCTGCAACGCTCGAAGCGGCGATGCCGATATTCGAGCAGTCGGGCGCGAATTTCGTGCCGGTTGTCACGTTGTCATCGGATGCCTCGCCGCCCGAGCTTTTGGGGGCGCTTTTCCACGTTGACGCGCTGCGGGCCTACAACAGGGCATTGGCCGCAACAGCGGCCGAAGAGCATTCCTAGATCTTCTCGACGGCGATTTCATCGCGGGGATAGAAGGCCAGATGGTCCTTTATTTCGGCGACCGCCTCTTTGGGGGCTTCATAGCTCCAGACGGCATTGTCCAGCGTGCGGCTTTTGGTGACGACCGAGAAATAGGAGGCGTCGCCCTTGTGCGGGCAATGCGTCGTCTTGTCCGTCGCATCCAGAAACGCCATCGCAATGTCGCCACGCGGGAAATAGATCACCGGTGGGTAGTCACCCTCGACCAGCTCCAGCGCGTTGTCGCTTTCGCCCAGAACAGCGCCGCCCGCCCGCACTGTCCACGTGCCCGCTGCTTTCTGAATGGTGATATGTGATGCCATTTGTGTATCCCTCCCCGTCGCGCGCGCGCTTACAGTGGCGCAGTTGCGGCATCTAACCACTCTTTCGCGGCGGGCGTAACCCGTGGGCCGATTTTTGTGGCCACCTCGCGATGATACGCATCAAGCCACGTCCGCGCGTCCGTGCTGAGCATGTCGGTGACAATGAGGCGCCGGTCAATGGGCACAAAGGCGAGCGTGCGCCAGTCAAGCATCTTGCGGTGGGCGTCGCCGCCCGGGACAGGGTCGGCCTGCTGCACGACCAGCAGGTTCTCGATGCGAATGCCGAACGCGCCCTCGCGGTAATAGCCCGGCTCATTGCTCAGGATCATGCCGGGTTTCAGCGGCACGGTGTTGATCCGGCTGAGCCGTTGAGGCCCTTCGTGCACGCTCAGATACGCACCGACCCCGTGCCCCAGCCCATGGTCGAAATCCTGCCCCGCCATCCACAGCGGCAGACGGCCGATCATCTCGATATGTGCGCCCGCAAGCCCTTCGGGCCAGCGCAGGCGGCTCATCGCGATCATCCCCTCGAGCACGCGGGTAAAGGCGGCGCAGGCCTCATCTGGGGGTTTCCCGATGGCTATGGTACGGGTGATGTCGGTGGTGCCGTCGAGGTACTGACCGCCGCTGTCGAGTACCAGAAGCTGGCCATCCTGCAGCACGCTGTCGGTCTCTTCGGTGACGCGGTAATGCATGATTGCGCCGTTGGGACCCGTGCCCGCGATGGTTTCGAAACTGATGTCCTGCAGGCCATTGTCGCGACGGCGCAGCGTCTCGAGATGGCTGACCACCTGTGTTTCGCGCAAGGAACCGGGCGCTTGCTGATCCAGCCAGCACAGCATTTCGACCATCGCGGCACCATCGCGCAGATGCGCCGCTGCCGCGCCTTCGATCTCGGCGG
This sequence comes from Sulfitobacter sp. S190, assembly GCF_025141935.1. Classification (NCBI taxonomy): domain Bacteria; kingdom Pseudomonadati; phylum Pseudomonadota; class Alphaproteobacteria; order Rhodobacterales; family Roseobacteraceae; genus Sulfitobacter; species Sulfitobacter sp. S190. The sequence continues at coordinate 1,278,736 of NZ_CP081120.1, forward strand.
CGTTCTTGCAGGCCTTGGGCAGGGCGCAGGGCTCCGCCGCTCTTGCCCCGCGCGCACCAAGCGTATCCGCCACGATGCGCGGTGCCGTGTCAGGGTCATACCCGACAGTGCCCGTCACCCCCTCGAGCGCGGGCAGAAAGTCACCGACAGGCGCCAGCCGCACGTCAGGGCCCAGATGATCGTGAAGTGTTTCGAACTTGGTCGGCTCGGCAAACAGATCGACACTGCCATCGGCGTGCAGCAGACCAAAGGCCTGTACCACGGGGTTGCGCTCGATATCGGCACCCCGAATGTTCAACAACCAACACAGGCTGTCGGGCAGGGTGATCACAGCGGCGCTCTGACCGGCATCCACAAGGGTCAGCGCCAGCCGCGCGCGTTTGTCCCCATGCGCCTCGCCCGCAAATTCGAGCGGATGCGCTTTCGCGGGCGCCGCAGGCGGTGCTGGCTGGTCATCCCAAATGGCATCGACCAGATTGTCGCTCTGCACCAGTTTGATGCCACTTCCCTCAAGCGCCGCCTCCGCCCGCTCGATTTCACGCACCGTATGCAACCATGGATCAAAGCCCACCTGCCCACCACCGGGCAAAGCCTCAAGCAGCCAGTCCGCCAAGGTCGTCTCTGGCCAGGCGACGGGCGTAAACACCTCCGCCACCTGCGCCTTGACCTGCGTACGGTATCGCCCGTCCACGAAAACACCCGCCCGATCGGCAAGCGCGACACAGAAACCGGCCGATCCGGTAAACCCGGTCAGCCACGCAAGCCGCGCATCACGCGCGGCCACGTATTCGCCCTGATGCGCATCGGCGCGGGGCACGATAAAGCCGTCGAGGTCCTGTGCTGCCATACGTTCGCGCAGGGCCGCGAGGCGCGGCGGTCCCTGTTCCGGTCGGGCCGTCACCTCGAAGGTCTGAAACAGCGCGTCATCGTGCATGGGGTATCCTTTCGCGTCATGGCGCAGCGGCGGGGTCACATCACGCCGCCACAGCCTTCATCTTGCCGAATAAACTCAATCCCGAACTCTCAACTCGCGCGTTTGATGCCCATGACGCGCGCACGGGCCCGCGGATCACTGTCAAACAGCGCGGCCAGCTGCTCGGTCATCGCCCCCGCCAGCTGATCCACATCCGTGATCGTCACGGCGCGGTCATAGTACCGGGTCACGTCATGTCCGATGCCGATGGCCAGCAGCTCCACCGCCTTGCGTTTTTCGACCATTTCGATCACGTCGCGCAGGTGCTTTTCGAGATAGTTCGCCGGATTGACCGACAATGTGCTGTCGTCCACGGGCGCCCCGTCCGAGATCACCATGAGAATTTTGCGCGCTTCACTGCGCGCGACCATTCGGCGGTGGGCCCATTCGAGCGCTTCCCCGTCGATGTTTTCTTTTAAAAGGCCCTCTTTCATCATCAGCCCAAGATTGGGGCGCGTCCGGCGCCATGGGGCGTCGGCAGATTTGTAGATGATGTGGCGCAGATCGTTCAAACGGCCCGGGCCGGTTGGGCGACCGTCATTGAGCCAGGCCTCACGCGCCTGTCCCCCCTTCCAGGCCCGTGTGGTGAACCCGAGGATCTCGACCTTGACATTGCACCGCTCCAGCGTGCGGGCCAGAACGTCGGCACAGATCGCCGCGATCGAGATCGGGCGTCCCCGCATGGAACCGGAATTGTCCAGTAGCAACGTCACACAGGTGTCGCGGAATTCGGTGTCTTTCTCGACCTTGAAGCTGAGCGGGGTGGTGGGGTTGGCCACCACACGGGCCAACCGACCGGCGTCAAGCGTGCCCTCTTCGAGATCGAATTCCCAGCTGCGGTTCTGCTGGGCCTGAAGGCGGCGTTGCAGTTTGTTGGCCAAGCGGCTTACAGCGCCTTTCAGGGGCTCGAGCTGCTGGTCGAGATAGGCGCGTAACCGTTCCAGCTCGACCGGCTCGGCCAGCTCTTCGGCGCCCACGACCTCATCGTGCTCGGACATGTAGACGGCATAGTTCGGATCGGCATCGGAAACGGGCTGCGGGGCAGGCGGCTCCATCGGGGCCTCGCCCTCCGGCATCTCGGCCTCCTCGCCAAGCTCCTGATCGGCCATGTCGTCCATCGACACCTGGGCCTGGCTGGCGTCCTGCTGTTCTTCCTGGCTTTGCTCGGGCGATGCATCGGCATCTTCCTGATCCTGGTCGTCACTGCCGGTGCTGTCGGGATCGTCCTGCTCTTCGCTGCCTTCCTCGGCCTCGTCTTCCTGATCCTCGTCCATGCCGTCAGGGTCATCGCCCAACTGGTCGCCATAGCCCAGATCGGTGATCATCTGGCGGGCAAACCGGGCAAAGGCCGCCTGATCATCGAGCGCATTTTCCAGACCGTCGAGCGTGCCACCGCATTGGTCCTCGATGAACCCGCGCCACAGCTCCATCACATTCTCGGCGCCCGAGGGCAGGGGCCGTCCGGTGGCCAGATGGCGCACCAGATACCCCGCCGCCGTGGCGAGCGGCACATCGGAGGCCTGTTTGGCCTGATCATAGCCGCGCCGCAGCGCTTCGTGCTTGATCTTGGCGTCGATGTTGCCGGCGGTGCCGGGCATGTCACGGGCGCCGACCGCTTCGCAGCGGGCCGTTTCCATCGCCTCGTAGAGATCCCGCGCCATTTCGCCCTGCGGCTGGTAGCGCGCGTGGGTCTGCCCGTTGTGATAGCGCCGGTTCAGGGCCAGCGCATCCGCGGTGCCGCGCGCGAGCATCACCTCATCGCGCGTCATCCGCCGCGTGACCTGCGGCAGGCGCATGGAATCGCCGGAAAGCCCTGACGGATCAACGGAGTAGCTGACCGTCAGCTCCGGATCATTCGCCATCACCTTGGAGGCTTCTGCCAACGCTTTCTTGAACGCGTCGGCGGGATTGTCTGATTTCGTCATCGGGCCATTTCCGGATAATTGCAAGATTAGGTTTGGCAGGTTTTGGGCGGGGCGTCAAAGGGGCGAAAAACCGCCCTTCGAGGCAAAATATGGCAAGATCCTGCCCTGACCAGTGCGGGGGGCGGAACCAATTACTGCCCTGCGCGGTTGGGCGATCACAACAACGGGCCGTGACCCCGCAAGGCGGTCGCGGACCGGTCAGACCTATAAAAAATTTGGAGAGTAGCAATGAACTTCCTGACACAGAAATCCAGCACCGTCGCCCTTGTCGCCCTGATGGCGGCTGCCCCCGGTTTTGCCCTGGCCGATGCCCACAAAGCGTCCGAAACCGAAACCGAAATGGAGATGCCCGCCAAGGATGACGCCGCGCTGACGGAGACGACCGAGCAGGTCGCCGAGGGCACCGAGGATGACGCGGAAATGCCCGTCACCGATACGGCCGACGCCGCAACTTCGACCGACATGGAAGAAGATACCGACACGGCATCCACACCCACGATGGACATGGATGACACCACCGAAACGGCCGATGTCGAGGACACAGCCAAGCCCGTCGAAGGGCAGATTGTGATGCAATCCGACAGCACCGTGCTGGCCGAGGACCTGATCGGCTCGAACATCTATTCCAGCGGTGGCGAAGTGATCGGTGAGGTCAACGACCTGATCCTGAACCTCGACGGCTCTGTCGAAGGTGTGGTGATTGGTGTGGGCGGCTTCCTTGGTCTGGGTGAAAAGGACGTGGCCGTCGAGATGGCGAGCCTTGAGACGATGCAGACCGAAGACGGGCTGACGCGCTTGATGAGCAACGCAACGAAAGAAGATCTCGAAGCGGCGCCCGCGTTCGTGACGGCGGAAGAACAGCGTGCGCAGACCGACGCCGCGCAGCCAGCAGACGGTGTTGTTGACGGCTAAACGTCGCATCACACCAGCATGGTATCGCGCTTTTTCTCCCCGGAATGCGGTGCCATAATTGAAAAGCCGCAGTCGTTGTCCCCGACTGCGGCTTTTCTCTTGTTCCAAAGGCCCGTGGGGTTACCCCAGGCTGACGCTGGCCGCGCTTTCCGGCAGTTCTTCGTCGAACAGGCGCTGGTAGAATTCCGCAACGGTCTGACGCTCAAGCTCATCACATTTGTTGAGAAAGCTCAGGCGGAAGGCATAGCCGACATTCTTGAAAATTTCGGCGTTTTGCGCCCATGCGATCACCGTCCGCGGCGACATGACGGTCGACAGATCGCCGTTCATGAATGCGGTGCGGGTCAGATCGGCGACGGTGACCATCTGTTTGACGGTCTTGCGGCCCTCTGCGGTGTTGTAATGGGGGTTCTTCGACAGGACGATCGCGCTTTCGGCGTCGATGCTGAGGTAGTTCAGCGTCGAGACGAGCGACCAGCGGTCCATCTGGCCCTGGTTGATCTGCTGGGTGCCGTGATACAGGCCTGTCGTATCGCCCAGACCGACGGTGTTGGCCGTGGCAAAGATGCGGAAGTAGGGGTGGGGTTCGATGACCTGGTTCTGGTCCAGCAACGTCAGCTTGCCGTCCACTTCGAGAACCCGCTGGATCACGAACATCACATCGGCGCGGCCGGCGTCGTATTCATCGAACACGATCGCGGTCGGGTTGCGCAGCGCCCACGGCAGGATGCCTTCCTGAAAATCGGTGACCTGTTTGCCGTCGCGCAGTTTGATCGCGTCCTTGCCGATCAGGTCGATCCGGCTGATGTGGCTGTCGAGGTTCACACGCACGGCGGGCCAGTTCAGGCGGCTTGCCACCTGTTCGATGTGGGTCGATTTGCCTGTCCCGTGGTAGCCCTGCACCATAACGCGGCGGTTGTGGCTGAATCCGGCGAGGATGGCGAGCGTGGTATCGGGATCGAACTTGTAGGTATTGTCCAGCTCGGGCACGCGTTCGGTGCGCTCCGCGAAGCCTTTGACCATCATGTCCGTGTCGATGCCAAAGACGTCGCGCACCGAAATGTCTTCGGTCGGTTTCGCGTTCAAGTCCAGTGCGCCGTCAGCCATCTCTATCATCCCATTTTTTGGCCCCGCCTGCGGGGTGTCACTGCATTGCGGATGCAACATATATCGTGCGGGTGCAAGGGGAAGGGGCAATTTGTACCGGCGGGTAAGGCCAGTTGCGTGGCGCGTGTGGGGCGAGCTGCACAAACGCTGCACGAAACACCGCGATCATCTGCGCGGTCGGGGTGTCAGACAGGTCCTGTCATATCAAACATGAGGATCCCGTCAGATGCCAATCACACGACTTGCCAACGAACCCCGTCTCTATTTCGCGGCCGCCGCTGCGGTAACCGGCCTTATCGTGTCAGTGGCGATGGTCACGGTGGGCGGCCCATCGGCCAAGTATCTGCCGGCGGGGTGGGTGCATGCCATGGCCATACCGGGGGCCGGGGTGGCGGCGCTGCTGTGTGCGGATGCGTTCGGTCACGCCCGCGGGTGGGGCTGGGCGGTCGCGTTTCTGGGCGGCGCGCTGATGACGGTGCTGGGGGGCGCGGTCGGTGCGGGATTGCTGGGGATGGGGTATGGCCAATTCCATGGCTGGGGGCTTGGCGTTGTTGCGATCATCGATGCGTCGATGAGCGGGGCTGCGGTCGGCATCTGGGCCGTGCTGATGGCGCTGCTGCATCTGGGGGCACGAAAAATGCGCGAAGGCTGGATGCCCCCGCGCATGAACTGGCCGTTCCCGCTGCGCTAGAGCGCGCGCGGATCAGTCCTTGAAATTGCGGCTTATCTTGAGCTGGTCCCACGCCCAGACGACCTGCTGCAACTGTTCTTCCTGACTGCGGTCGCCGCCGTTCATGTCGGGGTGCAGTACCTTGATCAGCCCTTTGTAGACCTTGCGCAATTCCGGTTTGGTCAGGTTGTCCTTGGCGTCCAGTATCTCCAGCGCGCGTCGTTCGGTGGCGGGCAGGCGACGGCCTGCCTGCGGCCCCTTGCCGGGATTGCGGGTGGCGTTGGCGCCGAGCACCTGATGCGGATCCTCGATGCCCAGACGCGCCCACGCGCGCTGCTCGGGGTCGCCCATCGGTTTGGTGGGACGTTCCCACACTTTACCCTCCGACAGTTTGGCGTTCATCTCGGCTTCGGTCGTGCCGTCAAAGAAGTTCCACTTGGTGTTGTACTCGCGCACGTGCTGCTGGCAGAACCAGAAGTAGTCGTCGAGCACATCGGGCGCTTTGGGGGCGCGGAACTTGCCCGGCTCGTCGCAGCCGTCGTGATCGCAGATGCGCACAGATGTCTCGGACGCCCCGGACATGCCACGGCGGCCGCGCGGGTTTTTCTTCTTCGCGGAAGAGACCGACATATCAAAACCGAAGGGATCGTTCTTTTGCATGGTGTTGCACCTTTCCGACTCAGGCCGCTCAGTCTAAACCTTGGGGCGTCAGAGGGAAGGGGGCGGTGCAAAAAAATCCGCCCCATTGGAGGGATCATGCCGGTCGCAGACGAGATTGAAACAGCCCTGCGCGGTGCCTTTACGGTGTCGCGGCTGACCGTCGAGGACGTCAGCGAAGCGCATCGTGGCCATGCAGGCTTTCGCGAGGGCGGCGAGACGCATTTCGACGTGGCAATCACGGCGCCGGAATTCGACGGGTTGAACCGTGTGGCAAAACACCGCGCCGTCCACGCGGCGCTGGGGGCCGATCTGATTGCGCGCATTCACGCGCTGTCGCTGGATATCGCGCCCTAGGGCGGTCAGTCGTCCTTGAACGCGGGTTTGGCGGGCGATGTATCCCCCGCGCCATCGTCGCTTGTGTCTGTGTCATCCGCCTTCGCCGCGGTTTCCGTGGTGCCGGACACGAGGCTGCGGGCGCGGGCCAATACGTTCAAGGACGATCCGATGCGGCTGTCGCTCTGGGTGTCCTCGACCCCGTTGTCGGGCAGGGGGTCACCGTTGATGAGCGCTTCTTTCACAGCGTCGGAGGGGGGCGGAATCTCGTCATCGTCAAACGCGACCTCATCGAGCGGATCGGGCGCCGGCAGAAGCTCGGGCTGGAACTCTTCCACGTCACCGGTGCGGGGCCGGCGAAACACCAGAACGTTGCGCCATTCGGTGGTGGTCGAGGCAAGCCCGCTGCGTTCAATGGACGGCAGCGTTTCGGCGCGCAGATATTCCCATCCGTAGCCGCCAAGCCCGTTCATCAATTCCTGCAGGGCGTTCGAAAACCGCGCCTCCGGACCGCGTACACCTTTGCCCTTGAGCCCTTTTTGGGGGGCGGGCACGACTTTATATTCATAGCGCGGCATGACGTTTTGGTCCCTGGATCCTGTTTGCCGCGTTGTAGCCTGCGGTCCGCAGAAAGGAAACCGTGCTGCGGTTGTATCGTGCCTGTTGTGTCAGGGCGTGGCGGCAGGGCGGCGGGGGATACCGATCGTGCGGCCCGCACGCGCGGGGCGGGGCAGCACGCTGTGGGCCTCTTGCATCATCGCCAGCCGCGTCGAGACATCCTCGGGCATCGGAGCCACGCGCGGTGTATCGCCCGATTGATCCACATGCAGCGTCAGCGCCTCGCCCGTCGCGGCAAGCCAGCCGTCTTCGTGGAAGAGTTCCTGATAGCTGTGAAAGCGTTTTGCATCGTGATCGAGCAGGTGGAAGCTGGCCCAGACGCGATCGCCTTCGTGCAATTCGCGCACATAGCAGACGTGGAATTCCGCCACATAGGTCGTGCAGCCGGTGCGGTCGCGATAGTCGGGCCCGAAGCCCAGCGAGGGATAGACCTGATCGGCGCATTGATCCATCAGGACGGAGTAATACGCCATATTCAGGTGGCCGTTGAAGTCGATCCAGTCGGGCAGAACCTGCATCGGGGCGGATTTGAAGGGGAGAGTGTCATGCATGGCCGGACGCTAGCACGGCACCGGGCAAGGGGCGAGAGGTCAGGGCGCGGGATTGCGCGTGGTTATACGATGACGCGGACGCGCGGGCAGGGCGCGGATTGCGCGCACGATCTGTCGGCGCGCCCAGCCCCAATCGGTGCCGTGCACTTCGTAGAAAGTGTCTTCGGCCTGTTGTGCCGTGCTGCGGCGGGCGCGGGGGAAGGGCGTGGGTGTGCTCATATTCGGTGTGCGGGGCTGCATGGATGATCCTTTCGAGCTGGCGGGGTGTCGCAGCTAGGAATAGGGGGGATGCATGTGCTATGGAATGATCAGGATTGAAGGGATCGTTTCATGAATGAAAAGGCTGAGCAGCATACGACGCCCGACTGGAGCGATTTGCAGCTTTTCGTGCATGTCGCCCGCGAAGGGGGACTGTCACCTGCCGCGCGCGCCACGGGGCGCAGTGCGGCCACGCTGGGGCGGCGGATGCTGGCGCTCGAGCAGGCGCTGGGGGTGGAGCTGTTTGTGCGGCACGACCGCGGCTATGCCTTGACCGCGCAGGGGCGGGCATTGCGGGCGGAGCTGGACGAGGTCGAGGCGCGACTGACGCGGGTGGCGTCCTTGCGCCCTTCGGCTGGGTTGCCCCTCGTGAAGGTCTCGGCAGGCAGTTGGACAACGCTCGCGCTGATGCCGCATCTGGCGGCGCTGACGGGAACGCCAGCCGACCTGCGGTTGCGGTTCATCGCCGACGAACACATCGCGAATATCCCGCACCGCGAAGTTGCCGTGGGCTTTCGCAACAAACGGCCTAATGAAGAGGGGTTGGCGGGCCGAAGGCTACAGCGGATCGACTTTGCGCCCTATGCGGCGCCGGGCGCGCCGGATCGATGGATCAAGGTCATGGCGGACACGCCTTCGGCGCGCTGGCTGGACCGGGAAATCGGCGACGATGCCATTTGCGAAGTCAGCGCGCCGCGCAACAGCCTCGATCTGGCGCGGGCGGGTATCGGGATTGCGCTGTTGCCACGGTTTATCGGGGATCGGGAAGAAGGGCTGGAGATGCGCGGTGCCCCGATCGACCAGCTGAGCCATGACCAGTGGATCGTGACGCATCAGGACGACCGCCATTTGCCGCACGTGCGGCGGGCCATCGACAGGCTGTGTGCCGTATTGGGCGGGTAGGGCTGCGCGCGCTACCCGCCGACGGTGGAATTATCCCCTGAGTTTCGCGGCGACCAGCTGGTTGACCGCTTTGGGGTTCGCCTTGCCACCCGTGGCTTTCATCACCTGACCCACGAACCAGCCCGCCAGTTTGGGGTTCTCGCGGGCCTTTGCGACCTGATCGGGATTGGCGGCGATGATCTCATCCACCGCAGCTTCGATCGCACCGGTGTCGGTGACCTGTTTCATGCCGCGTTCTTCGACGATGACGGCAGGGTCGCCGCCCTCGGTATAGACGATTTCGAACAGATCCTTGGCGATCTTGCCGGAAATCGCGTCAGAGGCAATCAGGTCAATGACCCCGCCTAACTGGTCCGGGGTCACCGGGCTGTCGGTGATCGATTTCTCGTCTTTCTTCAGCCGGCCGAAGAGTTCGTTGATGACCCAGTTCGCAGCCATCTTGCCATCGCGCCCTTGGGCGACCGCCTCGAAGTATGCCGCCGAATCCAGATCGGCCGTGAGCACGCTGGCGTCATAGTCGGAAAGACCAAAGTCATTGATGAAGCGCGATTTCTTGGCGTCGGGCAATTCGGGCAGGGATGCGGCGATGTCATCGACCCATGACTGTTCGATTTCCAGCGGCAACAGGTCGGGATCGGGGAAATAGCGGTAATCATGCGCTTCTTCCTTAGACCGCATGGAGCGGGTTTCCTGTTTGTCGGGATCGAACAGGCGCGTTTCCTGCACCACTTCGCCGCCCGCCTCGACAATGGCGATCTGGCGTTTGGCCTCGACGTCGATGGCCTGCTGGATAAAGCGCATGGAGTTCATGTTCTTAATCTCGCAGCGGGTGCCGAGATGGCTGAAATCACCCGTTCCCTGGAATTTTTCGTATGCGCCCGGCTGGCAGATGGAGACGTTGACATCCGCCCGCATGGCACCCGACTGCATGTCACCGTTGCAGGTGCCGAGATAGCGCATGATCTGGCGCAGTTTCGCCAGATATGCGGCGGCCTCTTCGGGGCCGCGAATGTCGGGTCGGCTGACGATTTCCATCAGGGCCACGCCCGTGCGGTTGAGGTCGACAAAGGACATATTGGGGTCCATGTCGTGAATGGATTTGCCTGCATCCTGTTCGAGGTGGATGCGTTCGATGCGCACCAGACGGGCCGTGCCGTCACCCATTTCAACCAGCACTTCGCCTTCGCCCACGATGGGGTGGTACAGCTGGCTGATCTGGTAGCCCTGCGGCAGATCGGGGTAGAAATAGTTCTTGCGGTCGAAGGCGGACATCAGGTTGATCTGCGCCTTCAGGCCCAACCCTGTGCGCACGGCCTGTTCGACGCAGTATTCGTTGATGGTGGGCAGCATGCCGGGCATCGCGGCGTCCACGAAGGCCACATTCGCGTTCGGCTCGGCGCCGAACTGGGTGGAGGCCGCAGAGAAAAGTTTGGCGTTCGACTGCACCTGCGCGTGCACTTCCATGCCGATGACCAGCTCCCAGTCCTGCTTGGCCCCAGCGATCGTGCGGATTTTCGGTGTTTCGTATGTCAGATCAAGCATGGGTCACCTTGGCGGATGGTTGTGCGTCAGCGCAGGGTTTAGCGGGGCGCAGGCGGTGCTGCAAGGGCCAGCACGGCAGCGCCGGCCATTCGGTGTGCTGGTTACACTTTGGAAAGAACTGTCGTGTAGGACGGCAGGGCATTTGATGGGGCACAGACCGCGAGGTCGTGCAATTTGACGTGGTGCCGTGTTCGCGCAAACGATGTCGGCTGGTGGAGGCAGCTTTGTGAGACAGATGATTGGCCGGTTCTTGCGCAGGGGTCTCAAGCCGTTCGGCTTTGAACTGATCACCCGCGACGACATGCAAAACCAGCTTCTGGTCGAGCATGAGCTGAAGGCGTTCCATACCCATTCCATCGTCAGCGTCGCCGATCACGAGGGCCGTATTCTCGATGTGAACGATCTGTTTGTCGAAACGCTCGGCTATTGCGCCGAGGAGATGCGCGGGCGCTGTATTTCGGATTTCTATTCCGAAGGCGATGCCGCACTTTTCGGCGAAATTCATGCCACACTGCTGAGCGGGCGATCGTGGCGTGGCCAGCAGCGGTTGAGGTGCAAGGACGGCAATATCATCTGGGTGCATGCAACGCTCTATCCGCTGTTCGACGCCTACGGCAACCACGTCAAAAGCGTGTCTGTCAGGACCGATATCACGGCCACGAAGCAGTCGCAGCACGAGCGCGAAATGCAGCAGGCCATGAACCTGTTTCAGGACGAGCTGTTCATGTTCACCACCGATACTTTGCGTTATACCTACATGAACGAGGCGGCCAAGCGGCGGTGGGGCTGGTCGGATACCGACTACATCGACAAGACGCTGCAATTGTCCAACCCGTCCTTTGACCGCGATACGTTTCTTGCGCGTGCGGCGCCGCTGCTTGCCGGTGAGGTCGAGGAAATATGCTATACTTCCGAGATCTACGATGATCCCTACGAGGTGAAGTTGCAGCTGATGACGACGGCCAGCGGCAAACGCCGCTTTGTGTCGGTCGAGCGCAATATCACCGACCAGCTTGCGCTCGAAAAGGCGAAGAACGAATTCACCGCGACCGTAACGCATGAGTTGCGGTCTCCTCTGACGTCGATCAAGGGCGGCATCGGTCTCGTGCTGTCGGGCGCTGCGGGCGACGTGCCGGACAAGGTCAAGGAATTGCTGGAGATTTCGCATCGCAACGCGGACCGATTGGTCCTGATTGTCAATGACATGCTGGATCTGGAGAAGATCGCGGCCGGCCAGATGAGCTTTCAAATGCAAGACTATGACGCGGCACATCTTTTTTCCGAAGCGGAGCATGCGAATGCCGGATATCTGGAACAGTTCGATGTCACGTTGCAGGTCGATTGTGCGCCGCAAGCGCGTTCGATTACCTGCGATCCCAACCGGATGTTGCAGGTGTTGACGAACCTGTTGACCAATGCCGCCAAGTTTTCAAAGCCAGGCGGGAATATCCGGCTCGCGCTGGAGCAGACGCCGGAAGAGGACGTGGTCATTGTAGAGGACTTTGGTCAGGGCATCCCCGCCGAGGCGCAGGCGTCGATTTTCGAGCGGTTCACGCAAGCCAAGGGCGCACAGACGAAGCGTGTGCGCGGCACGGGTCTGGGGCTGAGCATCGTTAAGGCGATTGTCGAAATGCACGACGGGCGTGTGGATATGTGCAGTATCGAAGGCGAAGGCACGACCTTTCGCATCTATCTGCCCCGCCGCGCGATCGTCGAGGGGCAGGCCCCCCAACAACTGCGCGCCTAGACGGCGAAACGTTGGCGATCAGGCCGCCATCGCGATCGGGCCTTTTTCGGTAAAGACGATCCTTTTGCCGTTCTCGATCTCTGTCTGGAACAACCCCGCGATGATGCGCATGGCGTCTTCCTGACCCGAATTGGCAAAGCGGCTGGGAGAGCTGACCCTGAGATTGTTGGCAAACCCTTCGGCGGCATGGGCCCAGATCATCGGATGCAGTTCTGTCAGGTGCTCGCGGACGATCCAGTTTGCACAGTCCGCAATCTGCACGCGCACGTAATCGGCGGAATCGTTGCCGGAACAGGCGTGCCCCATCGTATTCGCACAGTAGGCAGCCAGCAGATTCGCGGTATGCGGATCGCGCCGCCGCTTGAGAATGTCGTGCAAGCCTTCGACGAAAAAGGGCAGATCAAGACGGGCGCAGGCTTCATCATCGGCGGAAATGGCGTCGAACATGACCCAGGCATATCCCCCCGCGCCCCAGATCGAGCGGGTGCGCACCGCCGTGCGGCGCGCTTCGAGTTCCAGGCCCTGGTAACTGCCGTGCCAGCGCGGCAGCATGTGTGTGCCAAGTGCGCGAAAAGGCCCGGTGTTATGGGGGTTCAGGTCGATCAGCGTCTCGTACCGGTCGGCGATGATGCGCTGGGTTTCGCTGCCGCTGCCCAGCAGCCCGCAAATCGTACCCGCCACCAGCGGCGACGTCGCCGCATGCCGCGTGACGGTGGCGAGAATATCGCGGGCCCGTTCGAAGTGGGCCTCGAACGCCTCGCGATTGCGCCGGGCAATCTCGACATCCCATCCGATGCCGCGCCACGCCCACGCCATATCCATATGGGCCTGCGCCACGATGCAGGAAATGACGTGGTCGGCGGGATGTTCCGCCAGCACATATTCGAGCGCCTCGATGCCCCTCATGAGGGGGGCGTCGTGCTCGGGTTCGCGGTCCAGCAACGCATGTTCCGCTGCCAGCACCACATCCGCACGCGCCCCGAAGGCCATCAATTCGGCCACGGCCATACCACCGGGTGTCATTTCCCGCTCGGCGTCCTTTTCGACAATCAGTTTTGACAGGGCCGTCCAGTTTTCCTGCCGCACCAAGCGCAGCGCGCGGTTCTGGTGGGCATCGCGTGTGCGTTCTTCGGCGGTGGGATCGGGGCAGGGGATCGACAGCATCTGGGGCGCGAGAAATGCGGCTTTGTCACGGATTTCGGACCGGGAAAAGGGGCTGCGCGATGACGCTTCGGGAGATGTCGACCGGGCCTTGAAGAGCGAGAATATGGACGGCATGGAGGCTCCCTTGGGGTGATGGATCACCGGTGACAAAATGAGAATGACATCCCTTTGGGGCGCGATAATGGCACTGCTTTGGTCAACCTGCGATGCTTGCGGGGCGTTTTTTCGTTTTTCCCGCGTGACTTGGCGGCTTTTCGCGGATGGGTTGCACGCTCTTGCGCGGCGTGCTGCGCCACCCCCATAGTGCGGCATGAAGATTCGTATCGTATGTGCAGTTCTGGTGGCATGGCCCTTTGTGGCAAGCGCGCAGCAAACGTCGCCCACGACAGACGTGCCTGTCCGCGCCGATATCGCGGGGCCGGTGACGCCCGCCGATCTGGGCGTTTCCGCCGAAGGTGCGCCAGAGGATGCCGACGGTGTCGCCGTGACCCAGTCGGGTCCGCAGCTGGTCATCACCACCCGTCCGCCCGCGCGCAACGGTGCGGTGCCGCGCACCCGCTGGCAACATATGACGGGCCACGCGGTATGGACCCGCGCCGCTCTCAGTGCGCTCAAGGACCACGGCAAACCACTGGTGGATATGGTCCCGCGCGATATCGAAAGCTGGTGTCCCGCCTACAGCGCCAATAACGATGCCAAGCGGCGGGCGTTCTGGGTGGGGTACATGTCGGCATTGGCCAAGCACGAAAGCACTTACAAACCCTGGGCGGTGGGGGGCGGCGGCAAATGGTACGGTTTGCTGCAGATCCTTCCTGCGACCGCGCGGGGCTATCAATGCAATGTCGGAACGGGCGAGGCGCTCAAGAACGGGGCGGCGAACCTGTCGTGCGGCGTGCGGATCATGGCCCATACGGTGCAGCGCGACGGGGTTATCCACGGGCGCGATTCGAGGTGGCGCGGGGTGTCCGCGGATTGGGGCCCGATGCGCAACCCGCGCAAACGCGCCGATATGGCCAACTGGTTGAAACGGCAGACCTATTGCAAGCGGTTGGACGCGACGCGCCCGCGCCCGCGCCCCTAGCCCATCAGCGAGAAATGATGCCGCTTTAGCGTGAGCCCGGCCAGTGCGGCGGCCTGCTCCAGCTCGCGGGGGGGCGGCGTTGCGGGCTGCGGGACGCGCAGCTTGCGCCCGTTGGGCAAAACAACGCTCAGCCTGATAGACAGGTCCAGCCGCGTGTCGAGCCGGAGGTGATCGATTTGCCGGTTGTCGATATCGGCATCCGATCTGTCGGCCTGCCACACGAGATGGCTGTGCGACAGGCTGAAGCGTGCAACCGGATTGGCCGCGATGTCATAAACCGCGGGGGCGGTAAACGCGGCAATCACACCGATGATCCAGAGCGCCGCGTCCAGAAAATACCACGCCGCCAGCAGCGCGGCCCATATGGCCAGCACGACGGCGATCGTCGTCGGCTGTCTGCCGTGGCTTTGGTAGGTGTAGGGCAGCGTCATGCGGTGCGGAACACGCGTGCCAAGGCGCCGAGCGCGTCGGCCTGTTGCGGGCTTGGCATACCCTTTGCGCGCCCGACGTCGCCCAGTACGTGCATCAAACGGTCAAACCATGGCCCGTGGTCGAGCCGCTTGAGCCGCTTGGTCAGTCGATCGAAAGCCGACGTGGGGCTGTCGCACTGACCGGCGAGCCAGCCGCCGACGGTCGCATGGGCCTGCGCATTTTCGGTGCCGAGCTTGAGGTGCTTGCCGAGGGCAAGGGCCACACGTTCGTGCGTGGCGTTTTCCGTGGTTTGGTCCATCTGCGCAAAAGCAGTGGCCATGGCGGCCACGCAGAGTGCGGTATCGTCGATCGCGTCAACGGGATGTGACGCTGCCTTGGGCCTGTAGCCGATCTGCCGCGCCGCGGCTTGCACCTCCGCTGGGGCATCGAACGCGGCAGTGCCACGGGTCAACGGGCGCCGCTTGGCCAGGGCGACCACCAGATAGGCCGCGGCCGCGGCGACAAGCATGGCCAGAATGAACATCATCGCGTGTCTCCGGAGCGGGTCAGGGGGCTTGCAAACACTGTCGGGATCATGCGGACCGGATGCGGCTGAGCATTTCTGTCGTGTCCGCGCTGAGCCCGTCAACCGCGAGGATACGGTCGAGCTGCGCCATGATGGACGCTTGCCGATCCGCGTCATAGCGCCGCCACGTCTGGAAGGCGGCGCACATGCGGGCGGCCGTCTGCGGATTGACGGGATCAAGCCGGATCAGCCAGTCCGCCAGCAAGCGGTATCCCGCGCCGGAAGCATGGTGAAAACCGGCGTGATGGGCTGTCAGGCTGCCGAAGACCGACCGGAAGCGGTTGGGGTTTTTCCAGTTGAAATCGGGGTGCTCGGTCAACCTGTGTGCAGTATCTGCCGCATCCGCGGGGGCAGCTTCGAGCACCTGAAGGCCGAACCATTTGTCCATGACCAACCGGTCGTCCCGCCACTGCGCCTCGAAGGCGGCGAGGGGAGCATCCCCCGCGCCAGCCCTGATGCAATTGGCCAGCGCGGCGAGTTGTTGGGTCATGTTCGTGGCGTCCCGGAACTGCGCCTGCGCCTGTGTTCCCGCATCACGGCGGGTGATCAACGACAGGATACTGTTGGCAAAACTGCGCGCGCCCGATTGTGCGGCGTCGGGGTGGTAGGGCGCAGTCACCTGATGGTCTGCGTAAAGACCGGACAGCCGATCGCCGAGCGTATCGGCAAGCGCATCCTTCATGCGGTGGACCGCATCGTAGATCGTGGCGGGATCGGGTGTCTCACCCGCGTCGTGCAGGGCGCGCGCCAGATCGGACTGGCTGGGCAGACCCAGCATCAGGGCGCGGTAGGCCGGATCAAGGCTGTCGTCGGTCACAACGCGCGCGATTCCGGCCAGATAGGCGCTGTCGGGCGCGCGGCCTTCGCGGATCATCGCCATGAGTGATGTCCGGGCCAGCTCGCGGCCTGCGTCCCAGCGGTTGAACGGATCGGTATCATGCGCGAGCAGATGGGCGCGATCAGCCGTCGAGATCGGATGATCCAGCACCACGGGCGCGGAAAACCCGCGCAGGATGGACACAACTGGTCGGGCCTCGAGATCGTCGAACGCAAATCTCTGCTCGGCCTCGACCAGTTCCAGCACCTGTGTCGGAAGGATTTCGCGCCCATCGGGGGCGATCAGGCCAACGGCAAGGGGAATGACCTGCGGCGCGGGGGCGGGGGTGGCAGCACTTGGCGCGAGCGTCTGCGTGACATGCAGCGTCAGCGTGCCCTCGTTCCAGCTTTCGCGGACCGCCACGCGCGGTGTGCCCGCTTGCCCGTACCACCGCTTGAATTGCGTCAGATCGCGGCCCGTCGTGTCTTCGAAGACCTGTAGCCAGTCTTCGATGGTGGCCGCGTCCCCATCGTGCCGTTCAAAGTAGAGGTCGAGCGCTTTGTAATAGGCGTCATCGCCCACCAGCGTCTTGAGCATGCCAATGACCTCGGCGCCCTTTTCGTAGACGGTGGCGGTGTAGAAGTTATTGATCTCCTGAAAGCTTTCTGGCCGCACTGGGTGGGCGAGCGGGCCCTGGTCTTCGGGAAACTGGCGCGCGCGCAGATCGATGACGTCGCCGATCCGTTTGACTGGTGCGGACCGCAGATCGGACGTGAACTGGCTGTCGCGGAAGACCGTCAGCCCTTCCTTGAGGCACAGTTGGAACCAGTCGCGGCAGGTGATGCGGTTACCGGTCCAGTTGTGGAAATATTCATGCGCGATGATCGCCTCGATGCGTTCGAAATTCATGTCGGTCGAGGTCTCGGGCGAGGCCAGCACGGCCGACGAGTTGAAGATGTTGAGCCCCTTGTTTTCCATCGCGCCCATGTTGAAGTCGTCTACTGCCACGATGTTGAAGAGATCGAGATCGTATTCGCGCCCGTACACGTGTTCGTCCCACGCCATCGATGCCTTGAGCGCGTCCATCCCGAAGGCGCATTTTCCTTCGTCGCCCGGGCGGACATAGAGGTTGAGCGTGACATCGCGCCCGGACGCGGTTGTGAATTGATCGCTATGCGGCACCAGCTCGCCGGCCACGAGCGCGAACAGATAGGCCGGTTTGGGCCATGGATCGTGCCACTGGACCGATTGACCGGCCTGAGTGACCGGGTTGCCGTTTGACAGGAGCACCGGATGCGGGCCGTTGATGGTGACGGTAAACACCGCCATGACATCGGGGCGGTCGGGGTAATAGGTGATCTTGCGAAACCCCTGCGCCTCGCATTGCGTGCAATACATCCCGTTCGACATATAGAGCCCGTTGAGGGTGGTATTGTTTGCGGGGTCAATTTCAACGTCGGCTTCCCAAACGAATGATCCTTCGGGCACGTCGCACGTCAGCCCGCGATCGGTGAGCGTGGGCGATACGTCCTTCCCGTCAATCCTTGCCGACAAAAGCGTCAGCGCCTCGCCGTCGAGGTAGAAGGGTTGTGCGGGAGCGTCAGGGTTGGGCGCAAAGGCGATGCGACTGCGGACGCGGGTCTTGTTCGGGGCAAGATCAAAGATCAGCTCAACGCTGTCCACCTGCCAACCGAAGGCCGTATAGTCCTTGAGATAAATCGTCTGGGGGGCTGCGTCGCGCATTTTGCTTCCTTGCTATTTGGTCGCATTGCCGTGGCCGTCACGGGAACCAATTTCTGGCTGGCACGTTATGTATGTAACCGGGCAGCCGCAAGCGCTGCCTCTGACCAACAAGGAGACTTCCGCATGTCTGCACCAGACACAAATGTCAGCAAGCAAGAGAAGCAACACAAGCCATCCCTGATCGGGATCAAGGGCGCAATGCTTTGGGGTGCGTTGATGATCGCAGGCCTGCTGGTGTTCAACGCGATGAACGCAGGCGACGGCGAAGCGGTGACGAACACGTCCGCATCGGGTGCGGAGGAGTCCACCGTGCCGGTTGATACCTATGCGCCGGGCACGAATACCTCGGCCACACCCACGGATCCGGCAAGCACTGCCAACCAGACAGATAACTAGGGCAGTTTCCGGGTTGGATACGACCCTCAGACCGACCCGCTGCCCCGAAGGGTGCCCCGCATGAGCAGGGCACCCTTTTTGCGTGGGCGCCTATCCGGAGCATGGAATGGCCAAGCATCGCAAGAAATCCGAATTGCCGACGAAAATATGCGCAACCTGCGGCCGTCCATTTGCGTGGCGCAAGAAATGGGCCACGGTTTGGGACGAGGTCCGCTACTGCTCCGAGCGCTGCAAGCGCGCGCGGAACAGGTCCGATACGGAGTGATGCAGGGATTGGTAAAGTAATTTTACCAAATGCCTTGCGCAACGCGTTGGAGCGCCGTATCGATACACCGAACAAATTTCCTATCGGAAACAGACGCAGATCTTGAAGGGGTACTACGATGACACGCACCGAACGTAATGGATTGCAGGTCGACACGACGCTGGCCGATTTCATCGAGGATCGCGCCTTGGCCGGGCTGGATGTGGCGGCCGATCAGTTCTGGTCCGGTTTTTCGTCGCTTGTCCACGAAATGGGCCCGAGGAACCGTGCGCTTTTGCAAAAGCGCGCCGATATTCAGCAGAAAATTGACGCGTGGCACGCCGACCATGCAGGCCAGCCGCATGACGCGGACGCCTATACCGCCTTTCTGCGTGAAATCGGCTATCTGGTCGACGAAGGCGCGGATTTCAGCATCGAGACCGAGAATGTCGATCCAGAGATCGCGTCGACCCCCGGGCCGCAGTTGGTGGTACCGATCACCAATGCCCGATTTGCGCTCAATGCCGCGAACGCGCGGTGGGGATCGCTGTATGATGCGTATTACGGCACCGATGCGCTGGGTGATTTGCCCGCAGGCAAAGGATATGACGCGGAGCGCGGCAAACGCGTCGTGGCGCGGGCGAAGGCGTTTCTGGATGACGCGGTGCCGCTCGTGTCGGGCAGCCATACGCAGCTTGTCGGTTACCGGATCGAAAACGGCGCGCTGCAAGGCGTGATGCTGAACGGCTCCGACTGGCGAGGGGCAGGCTCCACCGCCGTTCAGGAGGCCGGGCGCGACAGCGCGCCACCGGTTCACAATGGCATTCCGCTCGCGGACCCCGCACAATTTGCGGGCTATACAGGCGACGCAGAAGCGCCCTCTGCGGTGCTGCTGCGCAACAACGGCCTGCATGTTGAAATCCGCATTGATCCGGAGCACGAAATCGGGAAATCCGACCCCGCGCACGTGAGTGACGTTGTTCTGGAAGCCGCGATATCGACGATCATGGACTGCGAGGACAGTGTTGCGGCCGTGGATGCCGAGGACAAGGTCGTGGCCTATGCCAACTGGCTGGGGCTGATGCGGGGCGATTTGCAGGAAACTTTCGAAAAGGGTGGCAAGCAGGTCACACGCAAGATGAACCCCGATTGCAGCTATACCGCGCCCGATCGCGGCACGCTGACGCTCAAGGGCCGGTCGCTCATGCTGGTGCGGAATGTCGGACACCTGATGACCAACCCCGCGATCCTTGACCGCGACGGTGCCGAGGTCGGCGAAGGGCTGATGGATGCGATGATCACCACGTTGATCGCCATGCATGATCTTGGCCGCGCGGGCGGCAATTCGCAGACCGGTTCGGTTTATGTGGTGAAGCCAAAGATGCACGGCCCCGAAGAGGTTGCATTTACAGACGAGATTTTCGGCCACGTCGAGGCGGCGCTGGGCCTGCCGGCGAATACCGTCAAGCTGGGCATCATGGATGAGGAACGGCGCACGAGCGTGAACCTGAAGGAATGTATCCGCGCGGCCAAGTCGCGTGTGGCGTTTATCAACACCGGGTTCCTTGATCGTACCGGCGACGAGATCCACACCTCGATGCAGGCCGGACCGATGGTGCCGAAGGGGGACATGAAGAGTGCCGCGTGGATTTCGGCCTATGAGGATCGCAACGTCGATATCGGTCTGGCGTGCGGTCTGAAGGGGCGTGCGCAGATCGGCAAGGGCATGTGGGCGATGCCGGACCGCATGGAAGAGATGCTGGAGGTCAAGATCGGCCATCCCAAGGCGGGGGCGACCTGTGCCTGGGTCCCGTCGCCAACCGCGGCCACATTGCACGCGATGCATTACCACAGCGTCGACGTCATGGCGCGGCAGGACGAGATTGCGGCGGGTGGTGCGCGCGGCACGCTTGAGGATCTGCTGACCATCCCGGTGCTGGGCGGTCGCAACCTGAGTGACGCCGAGATAACCCGCGAAATCGAAAACAACGCGCAAGGCATTCTGGGATATGTGGTGCGTTGGGTCGATCAGGGGGTCGGATGTTCAAAAGTACCGGACATCAATGACGTGGGCCTGATGGAGGACCGAGCCACCTGCCGGATCTCGGCGCAGGCGCTCGCAAACTGGCTGCATCACGGCGTCGTCTCGCGCGATCAGGTGATGGACGGCATGAAGAAGATGGCCGAGGTCGTCGACCGTCAGAACGCGGGCGATCCGGCCTATGTTGCGATGGCCCCGTCCTTTGACGGCATCGCGTTCAAGGCCGCTTGCGATCTGGTGTTCGAAGGTGCAGCCCAGCCGTCGGGATATACAGAGCCCGTGTTGCATGCACGCCGGTTGGAATTGAAAGCCGCAAGTTAGGGTGCGTACCCCGGATGCCGGGGCTGAGGGGCCAGCCCCTCAGGCTCCCCGGAGTATTTTTAGCCAAGAAAGATAGAGAACGCCCGCAAGGCGGGACGCAAGAAGGATGAACAGATGAACGTATCCCTGAGAAAAGCGCGGACCGTGATCCGCAAGACCCTTGAGAAGGGGCGCGAGATGGAACTCAAGCCCATGTCGGTGGTCGTGCTGGATGCCGGAGGTCATGTGATTGCCTTTGAGCGCGAGGATGGCGCGGCACCGGGCCGTTTTGCGATTGCGCATGGCAAGGCATATGGAGCGGTGATGCTGGGTATGGCGGGCACAGCGCAGATGGCGCGCGCCGAGCAGCAGGCGTATTTCATGGCGGCCGTGAACGGGGTTTACGGGGGCCAGGTTGTCCCGGTGCCCGGCGGTGTTTTGCTGCGCAGTGCCAAGGGGGAAGTTGTCGGGGCCGTGGGGGTGACCGGTGATACTTCCGACAATGATGCGACCGCCGCGATGGCGGGCATCGAGGCGGCCAAGCTGATCGGTGAGATTTGACGCCTGTTGATGCGGCACTTTGTCGTGCATCCGGAAGGTGGGATGCGAAGGGGAGTTGAGGCTCCCCTTTTTCTTGGGCTAGAGTGTTTTGAACGGTTCTAAGGTAAGAGGTCTTTCATGTCCCGCCCGGTCATCGGCATCATCGGCAACAGCTATTTGTTGAACGACCAGTATCCCGTTCATGCAGGGGGTACGATGAACAGCCAGGCAATTGCCGATGTGGCGGGGTGTCTGCCCTTGATCGTGCCTTCGGATCCCGGTCTGGCGGGTGTCGAGGAGTTGATGCAGGTGTGCGACGGTTTTTTGCTCACCGGCGGGCGCCCCAACGTGCACCCTGAGGAATACGGAGAGCAGGAAACCGAGGCGCACGGCGAGTTCGATCGTGCCCGAGACGCGATTGCGCTGGGTATCGTGCGGGCCTGTGTCGAGCGGGGACAGCCGTTTTTGGGCATTTGCCGCGGGTTTCAGGAGGTCAACGTGGCGATGGGCGGGTCCCTTTACCCTGAAATTCGCGATCTGCCGGGGCGGATGAACCACCGCATGCCCCCCGACGGGACGCTGGAGGAGAAATTCGAGCTGCGCCACGATGTGACGTTTTCCGAAGGCGGCATTTTCCACGGCGTCATGGGGGCGCCCAAGGTGCGCACGAATACATTGCACGGGCAGGGGATCAAGGAACCCGGCGCGCGGATCGTGATTGACGGGCATGCGGAGGACGGGACGCCGGAGGCCATCTATGTCGAGGGAGCGCCGGGGTTCACCTTGGCCGTTCAGTGGCATCCCGAATACGAGGCTGCCATCGACCCGGTATCGCGCCCGTTGTTCGAGGCCTTTGGCGCGGCGGCGCGGGACTGGGCCCAGGGCGTGCGCGCCGCGCCGCTGTCAAAAGCGGTCTGATCAGTGCGATAAACCCGCGGCCCCGAACAGCTGTGACGCTTTCGGGAGGCGGTGGGCCATAGGATGGTCGTGATCCGGTGTGATCGCGGCGCGCCCCAGCCGCAGGTCGCGGTGTATCGAGCTGTGGGGCCAATCGCGGGGCACGGCACACAGGCCAGCCTGCACCGGACTGGCGTAGATCATCTGCCGGTGGGCCCGCACGTCAGCCGCATCGCGCAGTCGGTGGGACCAATACCCGCGCTGCCAGATCCCCTTGTCCCCCCGCCGCAGCTGCGTTTCGCTGCGCCCTTCGGGTGCGGGCAAGGCACGCGAGAATAGCCCCTTGATCATGCGCCACCTTATACCGAAATCCGTATCCTCCGGCGGCAGGGTCCAGATCGTATGAATTGTATCGGGCAGTACGGCGATCGCATCGATCCGGAACGGATGCCTGCCCTGCGCAAGGCGCGTGGCGCGGCGCAGATGCGCGACATGATCGGTCAGGGATGTGCCACCGCGCAGCGCGAGCCGCACGGTAAAGAAGTGTTGTGGTCCCGGAGGAAGGGTGCGGATCGTAAATGTCATGCCCCCACCATGACCACCATGGGGTTAAAGCGTGGTTAACCGTGATTGGGCTGGCCCAGACGCTACATCTGGCCGCCCGCGATCGGGAGGCTCTGGCCGTTGATGCTGCCCGATGCAGGGCCCACGAGAAATGCCGCCGCGGCGGTGACTTCATCGACGGTGACCAGCCGTTTGTGCCGGTTCGCTTCGACCATCATCTTGCGGGCCTGATCCTGCGGGATGCCCGCACGTTCGGAAATGGAGGCGGTATTTCGGGTGATAATTTCGGTATCGACATAACCGGGGCAGAGCGCATTGAAGGTATAGGGCTTGCCGAGATATTCCTCGCTCAGGGCGCGGATCAGGCCAATCATGCCATGTTTGGAAGCGGTATAGCACGCCGCCCCCGGCAGCCCGCGCAGACCGGCCATCGAGCTTACCGCGACCACACGCCCCCAATCCGTCTCGCGCATGGATTTCAGGCTTTCGCGGATCGTCAGGAACGCCCCGTCCAGATTGGTCGCCATCATATCGCGCCAGAACGCCATGTCCGTCTTGTGCGCAGCTTTGCCCGTGGCGATGCCGGCATTCGGTACGCAAATTTGGATCGGCCCGCGCGAGGCGACTGCGGCGGCGATGGTGTCGACCACCTCGTCCTCGTTTCGCACGTCCATTGCAACGCCGTGCAGCGTGTCGCCTGCCACATCGTCAAGAACCGATTGCCGCCGCCCGGTGATTGTCACCTGCGCGCCTTGCTCTGCCAGCATTCTGGCAATGCCCAGACCGATACCGGTGCCGCCGCCGGTGACCAACGCGTGTTTTCCTGCCAGTGTCATCTTGTTCTCCTTGGGTGTTTGCGACAGCTTATCGGGCGGGGGCGGGCGCACAAGTTCAATAAGGAAGGTGCTGATGGGTCTTTTGAAAGCGAACGGCATGACGCTGCAGAAGATGTTCGATCTGCCGCCTGTCTGGCTTGCGGGCGCGCTGGTGCTGGTGTGGGCCGTGGCACGGGTCACGTCGCCGGACAGTCCGCATCCGGCAGCCATGCTGGTTGGGGCCGTACTGGTGGGCGCAGGCGTTGCGTTGATGGTTGCGGCCATCGCGGCATTTCGAAGGCACGATACGACCGTGGTGCCGCACCAGACGCCGGACGCGTTGATCACCGACGGCATTTTTGCGTGGACGCGCAATCCGATCTATCTGGGTGATGTGCTGGTGCTGGCCGGAGCGGTCTGCGGGTGGGCAGCATGGGCCGCGGTGCCGGTGATTCCCGCTTTCATCTGGATTGTTCAAAGACGCTTTATTGCGCCCGAAGAAGCGCGCATGAAACAAAGTTTCGGGGCCGCATTCGCGGCATACGTCGAAAAAACCGGCAGATGGGTCTGAAATTCGGGCAGGACGCCACGTTTCTAGCGCTACCACTGCTTGTTTGTCAGGTTTTGCCGCGCTAGGTCAATTGGGACGACAAGCCAGTTTCGGCACCAAGTGAATTTTGGGAGATTTTGAGTGAAGATCGGGACACCTAAAGAGGTATTCGAAGGCGAGGCCCGCGTGGCGATGACGCCCGACAGTGCCCTTCAGCTGCAAAAGCTGGGACACGAATGTGTCATTGAGACGGGCGCGGGTGCGTTGTCCGGGTTTGATGATCAGGCCTACAAGGATGCAGGCGTTGAAGTGGTCAAAACGGCCGCTGCCCTTTGGAAAGCTGCAGATGTAGTGGCCAAGGTGCGGGCCCCGAACGACGCCGAGATGAAGCGCCTGCGCGCAGGCCAGACGCTGATTTCGTTCTTCAGCCCCGTCGCGGACGAAGCAAAGATGCAGGCGGCCGCCAAGAAGGGCGCAACCGTGGTCGCGATGGAAATGATCCCGCGCATCAGCCGGGCGCAGAAGATGGATGCGCTGTCGTCGATGGCCAACATCGCCGGTTACCGCGCCGTGATCGAGGCAGGCAACAATTTCGGTCGCTTTTTCACCGGCCAGATCACCGCTGCGGGCAAGGTACCACCGGCCAAGGTTCTGGTTGTCGGTGCCGGTGTCGCCGGGCTTGCCGCGATCGGCACATCGACCAGCCTTGGCGCGATCACGCTGGCCTTTGACGTGCGGCCCGAAGTGGCCGAACAGGTCGAATCGATGGGCGCGGAGTTTGTCTATCTCGATTTCGAGGAAGAGCAGCAGGATGGCTCCTCCTCGGGGGGGTATGCCTCCGTATCGAGCCCCGAGTTCCGCGAAGCGCAGCTTGCCAAATTCCGCGAGCTGGCGCCCGATGTCGATATCGTTATCACGACAGCGTTGATCCCGAACCGCGAAGCGCCCGAGCTTTGGACGGAAGACATGGTCGCCGCCATGAAGCCCGGATCGGTGATTGTCGATCTGGCGGCTGAAAAGGGTGGGAACTGCAAGCTGACCGTGATGGACGAGAAGATCGTCACCGACAACGGTGTCACCATCATCGGCTACACGGACTTTCCCAGCCGTATGGGCACGCAGGCCTCGAGCCTCTATGCCACGAACATCCGCCATCTGATGACCGATCTTACGCCGGAGAAAGACGGCGTCATCGTGCATGACATGGAAGATGACGTCATTCGCGGGGCGACCATCGCCCATGACAAGGAAGTGACCTTCCCGCCGCCACCGCCCAAGGTCGCCGCGATTGCGGCAGCGCCCAAAAAGGAAGCGGTCAAGGAACCTACTCCGGAAGAAAAGCGTGCCGCGGAAGTGGCGGCTTTCAAGGCGCAGACCAAAAGTCAGGTTACCATGCTGGGCGCGGGTGCCGCGCTGGTGCTGGGTGTGGGTCTGATCCCCGGAATGCCCGCAAGCTTCATGCAGCACTTTATCGTTTTTGTGCTCAGCGTCTTCATCGGTTTCCAGGTGATCTGGAACGTGGCCCATTCGCTGCACACGCCGCTGATGGCCGTGACCAATGCGATTTCGTCGATCATCATTCTGGGGGCGCTCATCCAGGTCGGTTCGACCAGTTGGCTGATCACGCTTTTGGCCGGTTTGGGCATCTTCATGGCGGCCGTAAACATTTTCGGCGGCTTCCTCGTCACCCGGCGCATGCTCGCCATGTTCCAGAAATCCTGAGGGGCCTCGTCTGATGGAAAACGCATTTACAATTGCGGCCTACGTTGTTGCCGCCATTCTTTTCATCCTGTCGCTGGGTGGCCTGTCGGGTCAGGAAAGCGCCAAGCGGGCTGTTTGGTACGGCATCGTCGGCATGGCGATTGCCGTGCTGGCGACATTGGTGGGCCCCGGATCGGGCCTGTGGCTGGCGTCTTTGGTGCTGATCGCGGGTGGTGCTGCGGTGGGCTACCAACTGGCCACCAAGGTCGAGATGACCCAGATGCCGGAGCTGGTCGCGATCATGCACAGCCTCGTCGGCCTTGCTGCGGTGTTCGTGGGCTTCAACGCGGACCTGATGATCAACTACATCGGCGATCTATACGCGACGCAGGGGCTCGTTTTGGGGGCGGTTGCGGACGACGGTGTCACAGCCGTGGGCCTGCCCAAAGAGGCCTATGAAGGGCTGTCGTCCTTCGGTCAGCTGATTGCCAAGAAATCGGGCGTCGAGATCGGTATCCTCCGGGTCGAGCTGGTTCTGGGCATCTGGATCGGTGCCGTGACCTTCACAGGGTCTGTCATCGCCTACGCAAAACTGGCTGGCAATTCATCCAAGCTGCCGTTCGAGATCGATACCGGTGCCAAGCAACTGCCCGGCGGGCACATGCTGAACGCCGGTGCGGCGGCCGCCTCGGCGGTGCTGGCGGTGATGTATATGTCGGGCGCGGGGTCTTGGACGCTGGTGTTGCTGACGCTGCTGGCGCTGTTCATCGGCTACCACCTGATCATGGGCATCGGCGGCGCGGACATGCCGGTCGTTGTGTCGATGCTCAACAGCTATTCGGGTTGGGCAGCCGCCGCGATCGGCTTCAGCCTTGGCAACGATCTGCTGATCGTCGTGGGCGCGCTGGTCGGCTCCTCGGGGGCGATCCTCAGCTACATCATGTGCAAAGCGATGAACCGTTCGTTTGTGTCGGTCATTCTGGGCGGCTGGGGCGGTGCGGCCAAAGGCGAGCAGATGGCCGTCGAGGGCGAACAGGTCGCCATCGAAGCTGACGGTGTGGCACAGGCGCTCAACGACGCGGACAGTGTCATCATCATCCCCGGCTACGGCATGGCGGTTGCACAGGCGCAGGGCGCGGTCAGCGAACTGGTCAAGAAGCTGCGCGCCAAGGGCAAGAATGTGCGGTTCGCCATTCACCCTGTCGCGGGGCGCTTGCCGGGGCACATGAACGTGCTGCTGGCGGAGGCCAAAGTGCCCTATGACATCGTGATGGAGATGGACGAGATCAACGATGATTTCCCCGATACGGACGTCGCCATCGTGATCGGCTCCAACGACATCGTGAACCCCGCAGCGCAGGAAGACCCCAACAGCCCCATCGCCGGCATGCCGGTGCTCGAGTGCTGGAAGGCAAAGACCGTCTTTGTGTCCAAACGGGGTCAGGGCACCGGCTATTCCGGTATCGAAAACCCGCTGTTCTTCAAGGACAACACGCGGATGTTCTACGGGGATGCGAAGGCGTCGCTGGACAAGCTGCTGCCGCTGATCGACTGATCATCGGTGTTTCTCTCGAAAGGGGCCGGGGCATATGCTTCCGGCCCTTTTTCATGCGCGGGCTTCCGATGCCTAATTGAGCTTGTGCGCCAGCTGCGCGATGCGCACGCCGTAGTCATGGGCGCTTTGCCAATCGCCTTCGGGCAGGGGGTCTTCCGGCAGCGCCGCGGGCGCGGCGACCGCCATGGCACCCTGATTGCCGCCGGTCCAGTTGCGGTTTTGGGGGCTGCGGTCAGGGTCGCTGGCGGGCAACTGGCCCAGGCTGACCCAGAGCATACCGTGTTGCGCGGCGAGGGTCATGAACGCCATCAGCGTGGCGAATTTATCGCCGTTGATACTGGCCGAGGTGGTAAATCCGCCTGCGAGTTTGTCCTGCCAGCGGCGCGCGTCCCAGCGGCCCGAACTGTCGTCGGCCAATCGCTTCATCTGCCATGCAGGGCCGCCCATGTAGGTGGGGCTGCCGAAAACGATGGCATCCGCTGCATCAAGCGCCGCCCAGCCGCCATCGGGGAGCGATCCGTCCGCGCCCAGACGCCACAACCGCGCCTCTGCCACCGTTGCCGCGCCTGATCGGACCGCTTCTGCCTGATGAACCGTGTGTCCCATGCCCGAGAAATAGACGATTTCAATGCGTGCCATGCCGGTCCCTTTGTTTGTATCACCCGGCAGAGTGTGTGCGATGTGCCGCGAAGGATACAAGGCCCGTCTCCACGCGGTTCAGGCCCGTCGCACGTGTTGCGACGAGAGACCCCCAAGCGCTGAGCACGTTGGCGAGCACGGCCGCGGCCACAATGCCCGCAAAGCCTGCGGTCAGCGCCCCGATCCACGCGAGCGGCAGGTAGATGACAAAGATCCGACCGAGGCTGAGGCCCATAGACCAGATCGGTTTGTCGCGGGCGTTCATCGCGGCATTGGCGGTCACCAGAAATCCGTAGCCGAACAGGGAGGCCCCGACCCACCGCAAATACGTCGCAGCGAAGGCACGGTCGTCCTCGCCCGAGGTAAACAGACCCGCAATGGGATCGGCAAACAGCGCAAGCACGGCTGCGACGAGCACCCCGTAACCGGTGCAGAACCAGAACGCGACATGGGTGGTATCCTGGGCGCGGTCCTGTTTTTCGGCACCCCAATTCTGCCCCACGACAGGTCCGATGCCTGCAGACAGGGCCAAGAGCGGCACCAGCGCCACCGATTGCACCCGCGTGGCGGCACCAAAGCCCGCAACGGCCGCTTCGCCGACGGTTGCCACCGCAGCGGTCACCAAAGCCATGCCCGCAGGATTGATCGCGTTCGAAAAAGCCGCAGGCAGGCCGACGTTCAGGATCTTGCGGGCTGACGCCATCAAGCCGTCGAAAAGTTTACCGCACCATCCGAGCATACCGCGCCGCCACGCGATGTAGAGAGCCAGTATCACCGCCGCGATGCGCCCTGTCGCAGTGGCAACGGCAGCGCCCTGAACACCGAGTTCCGGCAGCCCCCACATCCCGAAGATCAGCAGCGGATCCAGCACGACATTGACCACGGCGGCCAGCACCATGACGAAGGCCGACGTCAGACTGTCGCCATGGGCGCGGAACACCGCGTTGACGATCATCATGACCACCAGAAACGGAAAGCTCAGCGCCCAAAAAGGCATGTACTGTGCGATCTGCTCTGCGACATCTTCACCGGCGCCCATCGCGCTGAAGATTAGGGGATATCCCAACCAGACGGCAATGGCAGTGACAAGCGCGCTGGCCAAACCGATCGCGATGGCGTGCAAGCCGAGCCGCCGGGTGGCCTCGCCGTCATCTCCGCGTCCGACACCCTGCGACAGGGCCGCGTTGGCGCCCGCGCTCAGCCCGATGCTGAGCGATGTGATCGCATTGGTCACCGGATAAATAAACCCCACCGCAGCAAGTGCCGTCCCGCCGACCTGACCCAGAAAATAGGCATCGGCCAGCCCGACGCTGAGCACGGCGAGAATGCCGAAGCTCATCGGTGCCGACATTGACGCAAGCGCGCGCCAGACGGGCCCCTGTGTGAGGTCGCGCTGACCCTTCTTGGCGGAGCTTTCGGTATCGTTTGCGGCGTCGGGCACGGCATATTCCTTTCGGGGCGATACCCGCGAGCTAGGGCCGCGTGGCGCAGTGCCAAGGGGGCGCGCGCTTTCCGATAGGTGGAAAAGTGTGCAACGGTATGCGTTTATTGTCTTTGCGAACAGCACTTCTACGTTGTTCCGGGTCCGGTGGGTGCGGCATCAAGGGCGCAAACACGCAATCAAGAAAGGCCGCTTTATGGCGCCCATCGCCGATCATCCCCTGCGCTATGCCCTGACGGGCGAATTGCACGCGCGGCCATTCCCCAATGTGTCGGCTCCGCAGGTCGTGGCATATGTCGCGATCAAACAGGCCGGAGACGCCGCTGCCCGCGACCGCGACCGCAGCGAAGACGTGGCGCATTTGACGCGGCTGCTCAAGCATTACGGTGCCCCTTTGCCGGATGCGGATGCGACCCACTATTATGGCGCGATGGGCAAATATTGGCTGAAGTGGGAGCAGCACACTGAGTTTGTGACCTACACAGCCTTCAGCGAAGACCTGAGCGCGCGTCCCTTTGACCCCGCGGAATTTGACGTCTTTCCCGACCATTGGCTTGATTCCACGCCCGGGCAAAGGCTGACCTCGGCGTTATTGCGGCTGATGCCGTCGCCGGAAAACCCCGATCAGACGAAGGCCACGCTGCGCGAATGGTTCGTGCCCGAAAGCCTTGCCGCGGCCGAAGTGCTGGATGGCGCTGCGGTGGTGGCGACCGACTTCAGGATCGATCCGGGCGGCCACATGCGGTTCGCGGTGTTTGTGCCCGGCGATACGGGCGTGCGCCGCGTCGGGCGGATCATCCAGCGTCTGCTCGAAATCGAGACTTACAAGACGATGTCGATGCTCGGCTTTGCGCTGACCCGCGAGATCAGCCCCAAGGTGGGCGAGATGGACCGGCAGCTGAGCGACCTGATGGGAAAGATGAGCGCGCAGGAATTGCGGGCGGAAACCACGCTTGATTCCCTGCTGGACGTGTCGGTGGAGCTGGAAGCGACCGTGGCCAAGACATCGTTCCGGTTTGCGGGTACGGCGGCCTATAAGGCTATTGTCTATCAGCGGATCGAAGCGCTGCGCGAGGCGCGGTTCGAGGGCATTCAGGGCTTCGGCGAATTCATGATGCGCCGGTACGAGCCTGCGATGCGGACTGTTGTTTCGATGGAAACGCGGCTGCAACGCATGGCAGCGCGCGCGTTGCGCGCGTCGGACCTGTTGCGCACGCGGGTGGATGTCGAACGGTCCGCGCAAAACCAGGCCATTTTGGAGAGCATGGACAAACGCGCGGATTTGCAGCTGCGGCTCCAGCACACGGTCGAGGGTCTGTCCGTCGTCGCCATCAGCTACTATGCCGTATCGCTGGCGGGCTATCTTCTGTACCCGCTGACCGAGGTCACAGGGCTCAGCAAGGGGCTGCTTACCGCGATTGTCACATTGCCGGTTGTGTTGCTGGTCTGGGCGGCAGTGCGGCGGGTGCGCCGCAAACTGGGATAACGGCCAAAAAAATGCGCAGCGGTGAGGCTGCGCATTTTCGGGGTAGGTGTGGGGGCCGATCAACGGCCCCGGATGCGCGGGTCAAGCGCGTCGCGCAGACCGTCCCCGAGGTAATTCACCCCCAGAACGGTCAGAGAGATCAGAACACCCGGGAGCAAGACCCGTTCGGGATATTCCTGCATGCGCGGTACGGCGTCTGACAACAGCTTGCCCCACGTCGGGAAGTCGGACGGAAACCCGACACCCAGAAACGACAGCGCCGATTCCGTGATGATTGCCGTGGCAAGACCCAGTGTCGCCGACACCATGATCGGAGAGATCACATTCGGCAGCAGGTGCCGGGAGATGATCCGTGTCGACGTGGTCCCGATCGAGCGGGCGGCGAGGATGAATTCGCGTTCCTTTAGCGCCAGAATATCGCCGCGCACGATCCGGGCCGTCTGCATCCACGAGGTGAGGCCGATAACGGCGACGATCAGGATGAACATACCGCCCTCGGGGCCGAAGTTGGCGCGCAGCGGCTGGCGGAACAGCGTCACCGCCACCAGCAGCAGCGGCAGGATCGGCAGTGAGAGCACCAGATCGGTAAACCGCATCAGCCAGAAATCGGCTTTCTTGAAGTATCCCGAAATCACGCCGATGGCGGTGCCGATGATCAGGGCCAGCAGCATCGCGGCCCAGCCCACCGCCATGGAGGTGCGCCCGCCCGCAATCAGTTGTGCCATGATATCGCGGCCAAGATTGTCGGTGCCCAGCGGATGCGCCCAGCCGGCATTGGCCTCGCCGTTCCAGATCAGCGTGTAGATCGGGCGCCAGTCCTTGTTGCGGATGTCCAGCTTCTTGGGGTCGATGTCCCAGATATAGGGGCCCAGAAGCACGGCAAGCGTGATGAACAGCAGAAAGCCCCCGCCGAACATCGCTCCCTTGTGTTTACGAAACTGGTCCCACACGTCTCGCCATTGGCTGCGCGGCGGTTTCTGAGGCTCCTTGTCCTGAAGCGCGCCCAGCGTTTCGATATCGGCCTCGATGGGGCTTGCGGGGATCGGTTGCTCAGTCATAGCGGATCCTCGGGTCGAGAACGCCGTACAGAATATCGGCGATCAGGTTGAACAGGACGATCAGGATGGCGAAGATGAAGGTCAGTGTCATGACCATCGGGATGTCGTTGGCAAAAAGTGCCGTCAGCAAAAGCTGCCCGATGCCGTTCACCTTGAACACGTTCTCGGTGATGATGGCGCCCCCGAAAATGGCGGGCATCCCCAGCGCGATCACGGTGACCACGGGGATCATCGAATTGCGCAGCACGTGCACCATGACCACGACGCTTTCGCGCAGGCCCTTGGCACGGGCGGTGCGCACGTAATCCTGATTGAGATTGTCGAGCATTGCGCCGCGCATGTAGCGGCTGATCTGTGCGGTGGTCTGCAACGCCAGCACCATGACCGGCATGATCATCTGCATGAACTGGACCTTGAAGCTGGCCCAATCGGTCACGACGTGGGTCGTGTCGTAGATCGAGGGCAACCACCCCAGATAGACTGAAAAGATCACGATCAGCAGGGGACCGGTGAAAAACGGCGGGATCGAGAAGCCGATCATGGTGATAAAAGTCCCCGCCTGATCGAATACCGAATAGTGACGGTAGGCCGAATAGATGCCGATCGGAATGGCGATCAGGATGCCGACGATATAGCTCAGCCCGACCACCCAGAGGGTCTGCGGCATACGCTGGATCACGATGTCCATGACGGGGCTGCGGGTCTGCCAGCTGATCACGCGTTGCTGGTTGACCAGCGCGCCGGTGTCGGGGTCGACGACCTTGCTGAACGATGTGTCAGGCAGCCAACCCAGCAGGGCGCTGTCGCGTGTCAGATGGTCGATCAGAACCTGCGGTTCGACCACGAAGAACTGGTAGAGCCACTTGAGGTATTGGATGTGGATGGGTTGTCCGAGGCCAAGTGCCTCCCGCATCTTTTGTTTGACCTCGGGCGGCACGGTCAACGGCACCTGCGCCATCGGGTCGCCGGGGGCCAGTTGCAGCAGCATGAAAATCACAAGGCTGATGAACAAAAGGGTGGGGATGGAAAGGACAAGTCGTCGGATGGTGAAATTCAGCATCGAGCGGCGCCTTTGATAGAACGGCTAAGGGGAAAACACGGGGCGGAGTTGGTTTCCCGCCCCGTGCATTCGGGTGGAGTTAGGACGGGCGTAGGCCCGTCGCAACCCTCATTCTTTGATGCGGTACCAGTCGGCGACATTCCACAGCTCGGAATCCCACACGTTCAGCACGACACCCCCAAGCGTGTTGGACGCAGCCGACACACGGCCACGGTCAACAAGAGGCACGATTGTCATGCTGTCCTTGGTGATCATGTCGTTGAGTTTCTTGGCAATCTCACCGCGCTTGTCCAGCTCGCCCGTGCGTGCCAGCTCATCGAGCAGGGCATCGTATTCGGGGTCGCAGAAGCGGTTGATGTTTTCGCCCTGCCATTGGCTCGACGGCTTCGGCTCGTTGCCGCAACGGTACTGCGACAGATAGGACTGCGGGTCCGTGCCGTCGAAGTTGTTGGCGTACATTTCCACGTCCGCATAGAACTTCTGGAAGGTATCCGGGGATCCGGGGTCACCGCCAAAGAACACGGAAGCATCGAGGTTGCGCAGCTCGGTTTCGACACCGATCTGGCTCCACCAATCCTTGATCAGCGCCTGGAAATCCTGACGCACGGCGTTTGTCGATGTCTGGTACAGGATCGACAGCTTCACGCCGTCCTTGTCGCGGATGCCGTCGCCGTCACTGTCGGTCCAGCCTGCTTCGTCCAGCAGCGCCTTGGCACCTTCGATGTCCTGCGTCAGGCAGTCGGTGTTGTCGGACGCATAAAGCGCAGGGGCAGGCACGAGGTTACAGGTCGGACGACCGGCCTGGCCGTAGCCAACTTCGACAAGCAGTTCACGGTCGATCGCCATCGACAGCGCGCGGCGCACGTTTTCATCCGACAGGAACGGGTGAGGTTCCGCAACCGTAGAACGTGTTTCGGCAGGCAGATCGGGCGAGGGGTTCGTCAGGTTCATTTCCAGACGCTCGACCAATGTGCCGAATGCGGAAATCGGTGTGCCTTTGCCGCCTTCGGCCATCTTCGCCAAGACGTCAGGCGACAGTTGCATGTTCCAGGCATAGTCGAACTCGCCTGTTTCCATGACGGCACGACCCGCAGCCGTGGCATCGCCGCCGCCTTTGAAGGTCAGGTTCGAAAAGGCGGGTTTGCCTTCTTCGCGGTAATTCTCGTTGGCTTCCATCTGGATCACGTCATTGGGACGGAAATCCGTGACGACGAAGGGGCCGGTGCCGATGGGGTTGAAGTTCGCATCGGTACATTCGGGCGCCTTGGCACCGGTACAATCGGCGAACTGGGCTGCCTGAATAATAGGCGATTGCGCGCCCATGAACGGGCCGTAGGGGTTTGGCGTGGCATCAGCGAAGGTCACTTTGACGGTCAGATCGTCAATTGCCTCGACGCTTTGCACGCCATCGAATTTCGCGAGCTGCGCGCAGCCGCCCTCGGGGTCCATGCAGTAGTCGGCCGTGAACTTGACGTCAGCGGACGTGACAGGCGTGCCGTCGGACCATGTCAGCCCTTCCTTGAGCTTCCATGTGATCGTGGTGAGATCTTCGCTCACGCCGCCATTTTCGACGGTCGGGATTTCTGCGGCAAGGTATGGCACCAACGCGCCGTTTTCGTCGTAGCGGCCAAGGGGTTCAAGCACCAGCGACGCCGATTCCAGATCCTTCGTGCCGCCCGACAGATAGGGGTTCAGGATGGAAGGCGCCTGCCAGTAGATGATGTTGAGCTGGCCATCGCGGCCGCGCTCACCCGAGTGGCCATCGGCGAATGCCATTGGCGCGAGAGCAGCCAGAGCGACGGCTCCCAGTAGGGTGGATTTCAAGGTCATGTTTTACTCCATGTTGATCGCGCATCCTTGCTCGAGCCGACAGGCCCGAGAGGTGCGCGCTGTTTTTGACGCTTCGGGTAATGCGTGAAAAGACGCTCATAAGTACCTGTTGTGTAGGCGTTTTCAAGCGGTCTTGATCTTGCGGCCCCCGAGGCGCATGGCGAGATTGAAACACACCGTACGGAAATTGCAAGTGCTGTGATGGGAGGCTCATGGCCCAAGTTCCGGGCTGCCTTAGCGTCAATTGAACGGGATCGGGCCAAGTTGTTTGACGCGCTGCACGCGGGCGCATAGCGTGAACAACAGTTCAATTAAGCACCGACCTGTCGGGAAAGGACACAGATGCTGGATCAGCCAACCCAGGGGCCCATCGCCCGCATCGAGGGACTGCGCGTCGAATTCCAGACAAAGGACGGTCCCGTCGTCGGGGTCGAGGATGTGTCCTTTGA
Organism: Sulfitobacter sp. S190; assembly: GCF_025141935.1. Classification (NCBI taxonomy): domain Bacteria; kingdom Pseudomonadati; phylum Pseudomonadota; class Alphaproteobacteria; order Rhodobacterales; family Roseobacteraceae; genus Sulfitobacter; species Sulfitobacter sp. S190. Next base: position 1,314,303 of record NZ_CP081120.1, read on the forward strand.
CATCAATCCGGGCGAAACCGTCTGCGTGGTGGGCGAATCCGGGTCCGGCAAATCGGTGTCGTCGCTGTCGCTCATGCGGCTTGTGGAGTTCGGGGGCGGGCAAATTGCGGGCGGCAAGCTGCTGTTCAACCGCGCGCAGGGCGACGAGGTCGATCTTTCCGATACGCCGCAGGACATGATGCGAACGATCCGCGGCAATGAAATCGGCATGATTTTTCAAGAGCCGATGACGGCGCTGAACCCGGTCTTCACGGTTGGAAAGCAGCTGACCGAAGGGTTGCGTCTGCACAAGGGCATGGGCAAGGGGGCCGCCGAGGAGCGTGCGCTCGAACTGTTGCGGCAGGTCCGTATTCCAGAGCCCGAGCGGCGGCTGAAACAGTATCCGCACGAATTGTCCGGCGGCATGCGACAGCGGGTGGTGATCGCCATGGCGCTGGCCTGCGAGCCACGGTTGTTGATCGCGGATGAGCCCACGACCGCGCTGGACGTCACGATCCAGGCGGAGATCCTTGCGTTGATGGACCGTTTGAAACGCGAAACGGGGACTGCGGTGATGTTCATCACCCACGACATGGCCGTGGTCGCACAGATGGCGGACCGCGTGGTGGTCATGTTCCGCGGCAACAAGGTCGAGGAAGGCCCCGTCGAGCAGATCTTCGAGAACCCTCAACATGCCTATACCAAGGCGTTGCTGGCTGCGGTGCCAAAGCTGGGCGAGATGACCGGCAAGCCTTATCCGGAGCCGATGAAGCTTTTGGGGCGGGAAGATAAGGAAATTCTGCCGATCAAGGGCAGCGACGAGGTGCTTTTGCGGGTCAAGGGGCTGACAACGCGCTTTCCGGTGACGGGTGGCCTGCTGCGTCGCACGATTGCCAATGTGCACGCGGTCGAGGATCTGTCGTTCGAGATCAACCGCGGCCAGACGCTGAGCCTTGTGGGGGAATCGGGGTGCGGCAAATCCACGGCAGGCCGGTCGATCCTGCGGCTTGTCGAACCGATGGCCGGAGAGATCGATCTCGGCGGTACCGACATCATGGCGCTGAATGCACGTGACCTGCGCGCCAAACGCGTTGATATGCAGATGATTTTCCAAGATCCTTTTGCGTCGCTCAATCCACAGATGGGACTGGCGGATCAGGTGGCCGAACCGATCAATACCTACGGCACCCTAAAAGGGGCCGATGTAATGAAACGCGTCGAAATGCTTTTTGACAGGGTCGAGCTGCCCCGCAGCTTCATGCGGCGGTTCCCCCACGAATTGTCGGGCGGTCAACGGCAGCGTGTCGCGATCGCGCGCGCGCTTGCGCTGAACCCCAAGCTGATCATTGCCGATGAGGCGGTGTCCGCGCTCGATGTCTCGGTGCAGGCGCAGGTGCTGAACCTGATGATGGAGTTGCAGTCCGAGATGGACCTGTCCTTCCTTTTCATCAGCCACGACATGGCCGTGGTCGAGCGCGTCAGCCATCAGGTGGGCGTCATGTATCTGGGCCGCATTGTCGAACTGGGGCCAAGGCAGGCGGTCTTCGAGAACCCCCAACATCCCTATACGCAGGCGCTGATGAAGGCGGTGCCGATCGCAGACCCGCGCAAGCGGAAGTCCGAAAAAGAGCTCAATTTCAAGCCGATACCGTCGCCGATCCATCCGGTCAGCTACCGCCCCGAACCGAGCGTGTACCGGGAGGTGGAGCCGGGGCACAAGGTGCTTGTCACCGACAGCGGCTATTGATCGTCCCAAGGAGGAGCCCGCCATGGCAGAGCGTCTGACCCCCTTGCAGCTAATGACAAAGCTCGTCAGTTTTCCGACCGTGTCGCGCGACACCAACATCCCTCTGATCGACTGGGTTGCCGATTACCTCGACAGCCACGGCATCGAAAGCCACCGCTACATCGACCCCGATCAACCCAAACACGCGCTTTTTGCCCATGTGGGCCCATCGGTCGAAGGCGCGCTGGTTCTGTCAGGGCACACGGACGTCGTGCCGGTCGATGGGCAGCCCTGGGACAGTGACCCGTTCACCGTGACCAAAAAGGACGGGCGGTATTACGGGCGGGGCACCTGCGACATGAAAGGCTTTGACGCGCTCGCCATTTGGGCGCTGGTGGAGGCGCATCATGCCGGCGTCAGCCGCCCCTTGCAGATCGCACTGAGCTTTGACGAAGAAATCGGCTGCACCGGTGCGCCCCCCATGATCGAGGCGATGCAGGACGTTCTGCCCAAGGGAGCCGCCGTCATTGTTGGTGAGCCGTCGAACATGCAGACGGTCACCGGGCACAAGGGTGGCGTTGGCTTTGATACCCATGTGGTGGGCTTCGAGGTTCATTCCTCGCTTTTGCACACAGGTGTGAATGCCATCATGGCGGGCGCGAAGCTGATTGAATGGGCGAACGAGCAGAACTCGATCAGCATGGCTGCAAAGCCTTCGGAGCTGGCCGCGATGTTCGATCCGCCGTTCACCACCTGCCATGTCGGTATGATCAAGGGCGGAACCGCGCATAACATCACCGCGAAAGACTGCCATTTCGCGATGGATTTCCGCGTGGTGCCGGGCGAGGACAAGAACGCGTGGGGAACGGCCTATCTCAAGAAAGTGCGCGAGGTCGAAGCCGCGATGCAGGAGGTGGTCAAGGACACCCGGATCGAGGTCAGTCCACGTTTCGACGTGCCCGGGCTCAAACCCGAAGAGGACGGCGCGGCAGAGACATTTGTGCGCCAGATCACCGGAGATAACGCAAGCCACAAAGTGAGTTACGGCACCGAAGCGGGCCAGTTTCAGGATGCAGGCTATAGCGCGGTGATTTGCGGGCCGGGTGATATTGCGCAAGCGCACCAACCCAACGAGTTTATCGAAATCGATCAGTTTGAGGCCGGACAGGACTTCATGCGCAAGCTCGTCGCGCGGCTCACTTCCTGAGCGCGCGTATGACGGGGGCCCCGATCACCGCCGAGACGCCCGTGAAATACCCCGGAACCGTGCCTGATCGTGCCGATCTGATTGTGATCGGTGCGGGTGTCATCGGAGTCTGTACGGCGCTTTTTGCGGCGCGGGGCGGTGCAAATGTCGTCGTGCTCGAAAAAGGCCGTGTGGCGGCCGAGCAGTCAAGCCGCAACTGGGGCTGGATACGCCAGCAGGGGCGCGACCCGGCCGAGCTGCCGATCATGGTGGAAGCCAACCGCATCTGGCAGGAACTGGACCGTGAAACGAACGATGATTTCGGTCTGGTGCGCGGGGGCGTCACCTATTTTGCCCGCGATGAAGCCGCGATGGCGCGCTACGGGGCATTTGTCGACCGGGCCCGCCCTCACGGTGTCGACAGCCGTTTGATGACAGGGGCGGAGGTGGCAGCGGCCTATCCTGACATGCGCGGCGCGGTCGCGGGCGCGCTGACCACGCCCTCTGACATGCGCGCCGAACCCGCGCGCGCGGTTCCCGCATTGGCGGGGATCGCTGTGCGCGAGGGCGTGCGGATCGTGGAGAATTGCGCGGTCAGATGTCTCGATGTGGCGGACCGGCGGATTACAGGCGTCATGACCGAACACGGGCGGATTGCGGCACCGCGCGTGGTGCTTGCCGGGGGGGCGTGGTCGTCGCTGCTGCTGCGCAATCACGGCATTTCAATGCCGCAGCTTTCGGTGCGCGAAACGGTTGCCGCAACACAACCGCTTCCCGATATCGGGCAAGCAGCGACATACGCCAAAGGGGTTGCATTCCGGCGTCGGGCGGACGGCGGCTTTACGATTGCGCCGCCCGGTGCGCCTGATCTTTTCATCGGGCCTGACGCGTTTCGCGCGCTGCGCCACTACATCCCGCAGATCAGATCGGACCCGTCCGGCCACCGCCTGCGCGCCCGCGCGCCACGCGGATTTCCCGATGCCTGGAGCACGCCGCGCCGCTGGTCCGCGGACGCCGTCACGCCGTTCGAGCGGATGCGTGTTCTCGACCCGGCGCCGGACCTTGCCAAGATAGACACGATGTTGCGGGCCTTCGAGGCGATGTTTCCCAAGCTGGGCCGGGTGCAGGCACGCGCGACATGGGCGGGAATGATTGATACAATGCCCGATATCGTCCCGATCGTGGATCACGGCCCCCTTGACGGTCTGATCATCGGCACCGGGATGAGCGGGCACGGCTTTGGCATTGGCCCGGCCATGGGCCGCATACTTGCCGATCTGGCCGCCGACCGACCCGTCGGGCATGACCTGACGCGGTTTCGTTTCAACCGTTTTACGGACGGCTCCAAGATTGATCTTGGCCCCGACAACTAGAGGAAGCCCCATGCCGATCAAGAATCGCTTTGCCGAAACCCACGCCGAGATCACCGAATGGCGCAGGCACCTGCATCAGCATCCCGAACTCATGTTCGAGGTGCATGAAACGGCGCGGTTTGTCGAAGAAAAGCTGCGCAGTTTCGGAATCACGGACATTACCACGGGCATCGGACGCACGGGCGTGGTGGCCGTGATCGAAGGGCGGCAAAACACCCAAGGGCGCACGATAGGATTGCGCGCCGACATGGATGCGCTGCCGATCGAGGAGGCGACCGGTCTCGAGTACGCCTCCACCGTTCCGGGCGTCATGCACGCCTGCGGCCACGACGGGCATACCGCAATCCTGCTGGGTGCGGCACAATATCTGGCAGAGACACGCAATTTCGACGGGCGTGCGGTGCTGATTTTCCAACCCGCCGAAGAGGGTGGGGGCGGTGGCCGCGAGATGTGCGCCGATGGTCTGATGGACCGCTGGTCGATCGACGAAGTCTATGGGCTGCATAACATGCCCGATTATCCTGTCGGTGAATTTGCCATCCGCGAAGGGGCTCTGCTGGCCGCGACCGACGAGTACGACATCACCGTGACCGGGCAGGGCGGGCATGCCGCAGCCCCGCACGAGGCGATCGATCCCAATCTCGCAGCCGCCCATATCGTGGTGGCCCTGCAATCCATCGCCAGCCGGAACGTCGATCCGCTGGGTCAGGTTGTGGTATCGACCTGTACCATGCGCTCGGACAGTTCGGCCCATAACGTCATCCCCCACACGGTCTTGCTGCGCGGAACGGTGCGCAGTCTTGATCCCGCCGTGCGCGATCTGGCGCAAAGGCGATTGCACGAACTCGTCGATCTGACTGCGCGGGCCCACGGGTGCGCGGCGCAGATCGAGTATCACCGCGGCTATCCGGTGACGTTCAATCACGCCGAGCACACGCATTTCGCCGCCGATGCCGCGGACCGTGTGACACCGGGCACGGACCGGGCCACGCCGCCGATCATGGCAGGCGAGGATTTCTCCTACATGCTCGAAGAGCGGCCCGGCGCCTATATCATGCTGGGAAACGGGCCGGGGCCTACGGTGCATCACCCCGCCTATAATTTCAACGATGACGCGATCCCGGCGGGCTGCAGCTGGTTTGCGGAGATGGTCGAAAGCCGTTTGCCGGTAAATTGAACGCCCCATTTCAGCAGCGCGCTGGCAACCGGTGCGCCGCTGCGATAGATGCAGATGAACCCAAAGAGACTTTCAGGAGGCTCCATGCCCGTTAAAAACCGCTTTGCCGAACTGCATTCCGACATCACCGCGTGGCGCCGTGATCTGCACGAAAATCCCGAGATCCTGTTCGAGACGCACCGCACGTCCGCCAGCGTCGCCGAAAAGCTGCGTGCGTTCGGCTGTGACGAAGTGGTCGAGGGCATTGGCCGCACCGGCGTTGTCGGGGTGATCAAGGGCAAGGCAAATACGTCCGACAAGGTCATCGGGCTGCGCGCGGACATGGACGCCCTGCCGATCCACGAAGAGACCGGGCTCGACTACGCCTCCAAGACAGACGGTGCGATGCACGCCTGTGGCCACGACGGGCACACGGCCATGTTGCTGGGTGCGGCGCAATATCTGGCCGAAACGCGCAACTTCGACGGCACCTGCGTCGTGATCTTCCAGCCCGCCGAAGAAGGCGGCGGCGGCGGCAAGGAAATGTGCGATGACGGCATGATGGAGCGGTGGGGCATTCAGGAAGTCTACGGCATGCACAACTGGCCCGGCATGGCACCGGGTACCTTTGCCATCCGCCCCGGCGCCTTTTTCGCCGCGACCGATTTGCTGGACATCGAAATCGAGGGCAAGGGCGGTCATGCGGCCAAGCCAAACGAGACAATCGATCCGGTCATCATCGCCAGCCAGATCGTGGGCGCGTTGCAAAGCATCGTCAGCCGCAATGCCGATCCGATCGGCAACATCGTGGTGTCGATCACGTCCATTGAAAGCTCGTCCAAGGCGTTCAATGTCATTCCGCAAAAGGTCCATCTGAAGGGAACAGTGCGGACCCTGTCGGAAGAATTGCGCGATCTGGCCGACAAGCGGGTGAACGAAATCTGCAAGGGCATCGCCACCAGCATGGGCGGCGAGGCGCGCGTCACGTACCACCGCAATTATCCTGTGATGGTAAACCACGAAGATCAGACCGAATTCGCAATCGAAGTCGCCAAGACAGTGTCAGGCCAATGCGCGGAAGCACCGCTCGTCATGGGGGGCGAGGATTTCGCGTTCATGCTCGAAGAACGCCCGGGCGCCTATATTCTGGTCGGCAATGGCGATACCGCGGCGGTGCACCATCCGCTCTACAATTTCAACGACGATGTCATTCCGGCCGGCTGCAGCTGGTGGGCCGGCATCATCGAACAGGGCATGCCGACGCGCGACTGATCGGCGTCGCGGCCGGGGGCGGGTGACCGCCCTAGGCCACGAGCAAACGCCGGTAGATTGCGATCAGGCTCTGGGCCTCGCGTTCGAGCGAATACTCCGTTTCGACATGGGCACGCGCCTGCGCCCGCCACCCGTGCAGCTTGGCCGGGTCGTCCAGAACGGATGCGACGGCGTCGGCAAGCGCGGGGATGTCACCGGGGTCGACCAGCGTTCCAGTTTGGCCCTCGCGCACCAACGTCTCGAATGCGCCGACACGGGTGGCGACCACGGGACATCCGGTGGCCATCGCCTCGATCGGGGTGAGGCCGAAACCCTCCCATCTTTGCGGCGCGACATATAGATCGAGCACCTGATACCACCGGGCCATCTCCTCGACCGGCACCTCTGGCAGGAACAGTATGCGATCAGCCAATCCCGCCTGCGCCACCTTTTGCTCAAGTCCGCGCAGGAATGTGGCGTCGTCGCCAACGGCCCGCCCCATGACAAGCGCCTTTGCCGCCGGGTGCTCCGGCAGCACCCGTATCATCGCTTCAACATAGGCATCGGTGCCTTTTTGCGCGCGGATACGCCCATAGCACCCGATCAGCGGCCCGTCTGTCGGCAGACCAAGCTGCGCGCGGAGTGCTCCGCGATCATCGGTCGGGGCGAAACCGGACGTGTCGATGCCGTGCATGATGACCTCGCTGTCCCCTTCCAGATAGCTGGCCGTCAGCGACGAGGTGGCGACAACCGCATCCATGCGGCGGATCAGCCAGCGCGTCAGGCCGCTTTGCTTGCGTTGGGAGGCCGACGTGAACATCAGCTTGAGCCGCTTGCCCAGAAGGTATTTCAGCGCCAACCCGCCGATCATTTCGACATTGCGCCGTGCGTGCCAGACACGCGGCCCGTCGGGCCCCGACGGCGGCAAACGCCACAGCGCGGACAGCGGGATTTGGGGCACGTGCGGTGGGACAACGGGCCCGGTCGCCACGATGGCGATGTCACGGGCCTGAAGCGGGACAAGCCGCATCACCGTTGCCGTGACCCCCGACAGCCTGCGTTTAAAGTTCGGCGCGATCACTTGCACATCGCGCAACGCGGGCGTGGCCGCGGGGGGAGGGGTCTGGCTCATGGGGCAAGCTCCAACGCTTTGATCAATCTGGCCGCAATCGTATCGAGCTTGCCAGTCTGTTGTTGTGCAAATGTATCCGCTGCGGCAACCGCGCGGGCGCGATCGTCGTCCGCCTTCAGCAGATGCGCAACCCGATCGGCCAGATCGTCGCCATCCGCCACCAACCATGCCGCGCCAGCCGCCTCCATCGCGCCAAAGGTTTCGGCGAAATTCGTCACGTGAATGCCCGACAGAACGACGCCACCCGATTGGGCGACTTCGAATGGGTTATGACCGCCGATTGCAAACAGCGACCCGCCCAGAAAAACGATTTCGCTCAATGCGTACCAAGTGCCAAGTTCGCCCATCGTGTCAGCGAGAAACACCGCACCGCCCGGCGGCTCATCGCGCGTACGGCGGGTATAGGGCAGGTCTGCATCTTCGATCATCTGCGCCACCTCGTCGCCCCGCTCGGGATGGCGCGGGGCCAGCACAAGGTGCAGATCGGGCAGCGTGTCGCGCAGTTTGCGGTGCGCCTGCAAAACGATCTTTTCCTCGCCGGGATGGGTCGACGATGCGATCCACATCGGTCTGTGACCCAAAGCGGCCCGCGCTTCGAACAGGGTGTCGTGATCCACGGGCAGGGGGCCGGACAGCGATTTGAGGTTCTGGCCCCGTGCGACCCGGTCCGCTGGTGCATGAATGTCGACCATGGACTGGGCCATGGCATCATTCTGGGTGAGGATCAGATCGAAGACATCAAACAGATACGACGCGAGCCGGGGCCGTTTCGCCCATCCCTCGATCGACCGTTTCGACAGGCGGGCGTTGACCAATGCCATCCGCGCCCCCTGTGCGTGTGTGCGGCGCAACATCTGGGGCCAAAGCTCGGATTCCACAAAGATGGCCGCATCCGGTTGCCAATGTTTCAGGAACCGGTTCACCGGCCCCGGCGCATCGAGCGGCGCGTATTGATGGACCGTGCGTGGGGGCATGCGTTGCGCGATCAGCTGGGCAGAGGTGGCAGTGCCCGATGTGATGAGGAAATGTGCTTTGGGCAGCGCGACCGCCATCCGCCCGATAAGCGCGAGCACCGACAGGCTTTCGCCCACCGACGCTGCATGGAACCAGATCACCGTGCCGGGCCGGCGCTCCTGTGTCGCATGGCCGAGCTTTTCGTGCGCCCGTGCGGCGGACACGCCTGCCTTGCGCAGCTTTGCGATTGCCGCGCGTGCGGCAAACGGCACGGCAAGCATCGTCGCCGCGACGTAGAGGCGATAAAGAGCTGGCGCAGACACCTGTCGATCACCCGCCGGTATGGCTCATATGCCGCGGCATCTGCCCGTCCAGCCGCTGGCGGGAGTAATCGAAATCATGCCCCTTGGGCTTGAGTGTGATCGCGGCGCGTATCGCGTCTTCCAGCGGGCCGTCGTCATCGGGATGTGCCCGCAGCGGCGCGCGAAGATCGGCGCGATCCTCCTGACCCAGACACAGGTAAATCTCGCCTGTACAGGTCACGCGGACACGGTTGCAGCTTTCGCAGAAATTGTGGCTGAGCGGCGTGATGAAACCGATCTTCTGTCCCGTCTCCTCAAGCCGGACATACCGCGCAGGGCCGCCCGTCCGTTCGGCCAGATCAGTGACCGTATAGTGTTTGGCATATTCGGCACGCACGTCCTTGAGCGACCAATACTGGTCCAGCCGGTCCTCGTTGCCGATATCGCCCATCGGCATCACTTCGATCCAGGTCAGATCCATATCACGCTGCGCGCACCACTGCGTTATCTGCGGCAGTTCCGGCTCGTTGAAACCTTTGAGCGCGACCGCATTGATCTTCACCCGCAGCCCCGCGCGCTGGGCCGCATCGACACCGCGAATGACCTGCGGCAAACGGCCCCAGCGGGTGATGTCTGCAAATTTCTGGTCATCCAGCGTGTCGAGCGAGATATTTACCCGCCGCACACCTGCCGCAAAAAGATCATCCGCGTATTTCTCCAGCTGGCTGCCGTTGGTTGTCAGTGTCAGCTCCTTGAGCGTCCCGGCCTCCAGATGGCGCGACATCCCGTCGAAAAACTGCATGATACCGCGCCGCACAAGAGGCTCGCCGCCGGTGATGCGCAGCTTTTCCACGCCCAGCGATATAAAACTTGAACACAACCGGTCGAGCTCCTCGAGGGTCAGCAATTCCTTCTTGGGCAGGAACGTCATGTTTTCGGACATGCAATACACACAACGGAAATCGCAGCGGTCGGTGACCGATACGCGCAGATAGGTGATGGCGCGGGCGAACGGATCGATAAGCGGTGCTGTCATGGGCAAAGGGTATGCGCAGCGTGCAGGCGTAGCAAGCCGCTTTCGCCCCATTGATGCGCGCCTTTGGTCGGAGTATCACTATTGCATGACACGTATGATTTTTCCCGCAATTGCCCTTTTGTCCCTCGGCGGATGTGCGCTTCAGAACGACGGCACGGTGCCGCCCGTCACCGGCACGGTGCCCCCGCCTGCAGCAGCCCCCGCCGAGGCCACCGCGGCCGACATCGCCGCAATCAAACCGGATGCCACCCTGACGGCAGCGCCCAAACCGGCCGCCGCAGGCACCGCAGAAAGCCTCGACACCACATCGGCCGCCCAACGCGCAAAGGCCGCGCAACCAACGCAACCGGACGAGACGAGCAAGCGTCTGGGCTCGACCGTCGTCAGTCTCGGCAGCCCGACAGAGCCGGGTTTCTGGTTGAAAACACCGCTGGTGGATCGGGAAACCAGCGGCAGGGTGACAAACCCGGCCAATGGCAAATCCTCCGCGGTCACACTCATTCCCATCGACGGTCCGGCCACGGGCGGCAGCCGCATGTCACTGCCCGCGCTGCGCCTGATCGACGCGTCCCTGACAGATCTCACCGAAGTCGACGTCACACTGGAAGGCTGACGCAGACAGGCAGAGCAGCCGCCTCTTCATCTTGCTCTTTAAACTCGTTCCGACGGAACATTCCGCGCGCTGACGGTGCGTTCAACGCAGGTGGCGCAGCGCTTCCTTGCGGGCAAATGCCTTCATCTGTTCGCCATGCGCATCGACAAAGGCCGTGACGCGGGCTGCATCATGCCGTGACAGATCGCGCAGCCACCATCCGATGGCTTTCTGAATGAACCAACGGTGGTCAGTGACATAATCCGCAATCCACGACAGAACCCTTTCACGCCTTTCCAGATCATCCGGTTTGGGGTGGTTCTGCTTGGTCCACGGCAGCGTAATGACCAAAGCGGCCCGTTTGGTCCACAAATGGTCCGCCTGCGTCCAGCCTGCGACAGCGTCAAGCCGGGATGGATCCGCGACCAGCCGCTTCTGACCTGCCATACAGGCATGATCGGCAATCGCCCAACTGTCGAAATCGGGAACCCAGCTTGCAATCAGCTCCCATGCGGCAGTGTCGTCAGGGCGCATGCGCGCCTGCGTCAGCAGCTTCGCCGCAGCAAGGCGGGCCTCAAAGATGTCGGTGTCCCAAAGACCCGCGGCAACAGATACGCGCGCCTCCATCTCCAGCTCGCCGCGCCACTCCTTCGCAAGATCGTTGATCTGCGGGTTGGCCAGCCCGAGGTACGTGCGATCGGCCTTGTGATATTTGCGCAGCCCCTCGGCGCGGGCAGGGTCGGCCAACGCGGTGAGGGCGGCCAGATAGGGCTCATGCATCCACGTTCTCCCCAACGGGCAGAGGTTGTGCCGTCCGCAGCGGCGCGCCGCGATGCCCCTGTATCCCCGCAGGCACCCTCACTCGACCGTCACCGATTTCGCCAGATTTCGCGGCTGGTCCACGTCCGTGCCCTTGGCCACGGCCGTATGATAGGCCAACAGCTGCGCGGGCACCGCGTACAGGATGGGGGCCACCGCATCCGACACATCCGGCATGGTGATCGTATCCCACGTGCCTTCGCTGGCCTCGGCCAATCCTTCGGCGTCTGAAATCAGGATGACCTTGCCTTTGCGCGCCATGACCTCCTGCATGTTGCTGACCGTCTTGTCGAACAGCGCGTCGCGCGGGGCCATGACCACCACGGGCACCTCTTCGTCGATGAGCGCGATCGGCCCGTGTTTCAGTTCGCCCGATGCATAGGCTTCCGCGTGTATATAGCTGATTTCCTTCAGCTTTAACGCGCCTTCAAGCGCGAGGGGATAGAGCGGTCCGCGCCCCAGAAAGAGCACATCACGGGCGCCTGCCAATTTGCGCGCCGTGTCCTGCATCGCGCCATCCTGCTCGAGCGCCTCCGCGATCAGCGCGGGCAGGCGGCGGAGCTGCGAAATGTGATCTGCGCGGGTCTCGGCGGTGATCTCGCCGCGGTCTTCGGCCGCCCGCAGCGCCAACAGGAACAACACCACCAACTGGCACGTGAACGCTTTTGTCGATGCCACGCCGACCTCGACCCCTGCGTGGATCGGCAAGGCCAGATCGCTTTCCCGCGCAATGGAGCTTTCGGACACATTGACCACAGACGCGATGGTGTCCGCCTTGCCATCGCAATACCGCAGCGCGGCCAGCGTATCGGCGGTTTCGCCCGACTGGGACACGAAAAGAGCGAGCGTTCGCGCAGGGATGGGGGGCTCGCGGTAGCGGAACTCAGAGGCCACGTCGACCTCGACCGGCAGGCGCGCGATCTGCTCGAACCAGTATTTCGCCGTCAGGCACGCATAGCTGGCCGTGCCACAGGCGACCATCGTGATGCGGTCGATCTGGCTGAAATCGATTTGCGGATCGGGCAGCCGGATATCACCCTTGCCCGAAACATAGTGGCCAAGGGCTTCGGCGATGACGGTAGGCTGTTCTGCGATCTCCTTGGCCATGAAATGCTTGTGGCCGGCCTTGTCGATGCGGGTCGACGACACGGCGATCTGGCGCGTCTCACGATTGGCCAGTTTGCCTTGGGCGTCATAGATGGTCGCCCCCGCACGGGTCAGAACCGCGTAATCGCCTTCCTCGAGATAGGTGATACGGTCGGTCATGGGCGACAGCGCAATCGCGTCGGAGCCCACGAACATCTCGCCGTCTCCATGCCCGATGGCCAGCGGCGATCCCTTGCGCGCGGCAATCATCAGATCGTCCTGTCCGTCAAACAGGAATGCCAGCGCAAACGCCCCGTCGAGCCGCTCCAGCGTTTTGACGGCAGCGTCCTGTGCCTCAAGCCCCTGTGCGATATAGTGGCTGCACAGCATGGCGACGGTCTCTGTGTCGGTGTCGGTCACGGGGGTCAGGCCCGCGTCCTGCAACTCCGCGCGCAATTCACGAAAATTCTCGATGATGCCGTTGTGCACAACCGCAACCGGCCCCGATTGGTGGGGGTGGGCGTTGCGGGTGTTCGGCTCGCCGTGGGTGGCCCAGCGGGTATGGCCGATGCCGGATTTGCCCGCCAGCGGGTCGTGCACCAGAAGGTCCGACAGATTGACCAGCTTGCCCACTGCGCGGCGGCGGTCCAGCGTGCCGTCGTTCACCGTGGCGATCCCCGCGCTGTCGTAGCCGCGGTATTCCAGCCGCTTGAGCGCCTCGACCAGCATGGGGGCCACTTCGTTGTTGCCCAATACGCCTACAATCCCACACATCCTAGCTGCCTCGCTGTTGTTTGGCCTTTTTGGCCTTGAGCATTTCCATCAGTTTACGCGCCATTCCGGGTTTTTCGACCTGCGGCGCGCGCGCCAGAGCCAGCGCATCGTCTTCTACATCCGATGTGATGACCGACCCCGACCCAGTCATCGCGCCGTCGCCGATATGCACGGGGGCCACCAGCATGGTGTTGGACCCGATAAAGGCGCCCGATCCGATGTGGGTGTGATGCTTCATCACGCCATCGTAGTTGCAGGTGATGGTCCCTGCGCCGATGTTGGCACGTGCCCCCACATGGGCGTCGCCGATATAGCTGAGGTGATTTACCTTTGCGCCCTCTGCCACCACCGCATTCTTGATCTCGACAAAGTTGCCGACGCGGGTGTGCTCGGCCAGTTCCGCGCCGGGGCGCAGGCGGGCGTAAGGCCCCACCGTGGCCCCGCGTGAGACATGACACCCCTCGAGATGGCTGAAGGCGCGGATCACGGCGCCGGATTCAACCGTCACACCGGGTCCGAAAACGACGTGCGGTTCGACCAGAGTGTCGCGCCCGATGACAGTGTCACGGGCCAGAAAAACGGTGTGCGGGGCCTGAAGCGTCACGCCGTCGTCAAGCAGCGCCGCGCGGGCACGGGCCTGGAATGCGGCTTCGGCCTCGGCCAGTTGTGCTCTTGAATTGACGCCGAGTGTTTCTGCCTCGTCGCAAGTGACGGCCGTCGCGGACAGACCGCGCGCGCGGGCCAGTGCGATGATGTCCGTCAGATAGTATTCGCCCGCTGCGTTGTCGTTGCCCACCGCATCGATCAGCGAGAACAGCAAATCGGCCTTGCAGGCGATGACCCCGCTGTTGCACAGCGCGATTTCGCGCTCGGCATCGGTCGCATCCTTGTATTCGACTATGCGCTCCAGAGTATCGCCCTGCATGACAAGCCGTCCGTACCGGCCAGGATCAGCCGCTTTGAATCCCAAAACGACCACATCGTGATCCTGTCCGGCTGTCTGCATCCGGGCGATGGTGTCGGGCTGCACGAAGGGGGTATCGCCATAAAGCACAAGCGCCGTTCCGTCGAAGCCTTCGAGTGCGCCGCGTGCCTGCGCGACGGCATGGGCGGTGCCAAGCTGTTCTTGCTGCACCACAACATCAATCGCGGCGTCGTAGGCCTGTGTGGCGGCGGTGACCTGATCGGCGCCGTGACCGGCGACAACAACCGTTTTTGCCGGATCGAGCGTTTCGCCCGCGGCAATCGCATGGATCAACATCGGCTCGCCCGCGATGGGGTGCAGGACCTTGGGCAGGTCCGAATTCATGCGCGTGCCTTTGCCCGCGGCAAGGATGATCAGGGCTGTGTCCATTGGCTTATGCTCTTGCTGCTCGAATTTGGACCTTCATACCCCAAGCCCGCGTCAGCACAAGGGAGCGGCGTTCACTTCGGGTTGCGGCTTGCAACATGTGCCGTCGCCTCTTAAGCGGAATGGGTGTGTATTGGGGGGCAGGTATGAAAACGGTGGTCTTTGATCTGGACGGCACGCTGGCCGACACGAGCGGCGATCTGATTGCGGCGGCCAATGCGTGTTTCCGCGCGATGGGCGAAGGGGATCTGCTGGACCCGTCCCGTGATGCGGGCACGGCCCTGCGCGGGGGGCGCGCGATGCTGCGGCTTGGCATGTCTCGTCTGGGGCGGGCGCTGGATGATCCTGCGATCGATGCGCATTACCAGATGCTGCTGGATGCCTACGCGCAGGATATCGATACCCACACCCGTCTCTACGATGGCGCGATGGCGGCAGTCGGGACGCTCAAGACCGGCGGATACCGGGTTGCGATCTGCACCAACAAGCCCGAAGGGCTTGCCACCGAACTGCTCACGCGGCTGGGTATTCTGGAGGACTTTCATGCCATGCTTGGCGCTGACAGCCTGCCGATACGCAAACCCGACCCAGAGCACCTGCTGGAAACCGTGCGCCGGGCGGGCGGCGATCCGGCGCAGTGTCTGCTGGTGGGCGACAGCGACACGGACCGCAATACATCTGCCAACGCGGGCGTGCCGTCGGTGCTGGTGACCTTCGGTCCCGCGGGCGGGGATATGGCCGCATTGGCCCCCGAAGCCTTGCTGCACGATTACGCCGATCTGCCGGGCATCGTCGAGACCCTGCTGGGGGCCGCGGCATGACCGAAAAGTTCACCGGCAGTTTCACACAACAAGAACCGATCCCCGAAGCGGGTATCGCCGCAGCCCTCGAGGTGATGCGGTCGGGCCGGTTGCACCGCTACAACACGGCCGAAGGCGAAGTGGCGCAAGCCGCGCTGCTGGAAGAGGAGTTCGCGGAAAAGGTCGGTGCGAAATACTGCCTCGCCGTGGCGTCCGGCGGCTATGCGATGGCGACGGCGCTGCGCGCGATCGGGGTCAAACCGGGCGACAAGGTCCTGACCAACGCCTTTACACTTGCACCGGTGCCGGGTGCCATTGCCGCGGTAGGTGCCGTGCCGGTGTTCGTCGGCGTGACCGACACGCTGGTGCTGGATCTCGACGATCTGGCGGACAAGGCCAGTCAGGCAGACGTGCTGTTGCTCAGCCACATGCGCGGACACCAGTGCGACATGGAGGCGCTGATGCGCCTGTGCGACGGCCGCGGCATCCGCGTAATCGAGGATTGCGCCCACACGATGGGGGCCGCTTGGAAGGGCAAGCCGTCGGGCCGCTGGGGGCTGGCTGGATGCTACAGTTGTCAGACCTACAAGCACGTGAATGCGGGCGAAGGCGGGCTTCTGGTGACCGATGACGCCGATGTGGCGGCCCGCGCCATCATCATGTCGGGCTCCTATATGCTGTATGAGCGGCACCGGGCCGCGCCACCGCCCGAAGCCTTCGAAAAGATCCGCTATGAAACCCCGAATATTTCGGGACGCATGGACAATCTGCGTGCCGCTATCCTGCGCCCGCAGCTGGCCGATCTGGAGACGCAATGCGCGCGCTGGAACGATCGCTACCGGACACTCGAGGACGGATTGCGCGGCTGTGCGGGGCTCAGCATCATCGAACGGCCCGAAGAGGAGACGATCGTGGGGTCGTCCTTTCAGTTTCTGCTGAAAGACTGGACCACCGATGCGGTCTCCGCACTGGTCACGCGCTGCGAAACCCGCGGGGTTGAATTAAAGTGGTTCGGTGGGGCGGAGCCGAAGGGGTTCACGAGCCGCTACGACAGCTGGCGATACGTCGATGCGCCGCGCATGCCTGCGGCGGATCGTATCCTTGCGGGAATCGTCGATCTGCGTGTGCCGCTGACATTCAGCATTGCGGATTGCAAGTTGATCGCGCGGATCATCCGGCAGGAGGCATCGCGGCTATATCAGGCGGAAACCTGATTCAAAGGCGCGCTGCCGCGCACGCCATTCAACCCGAAATCATATGCCTCCGCGCGGCGGTCCGCACCTGCGCGGGGTGCCTGATCAAAAGTGGATTGTGCCGTGATCGCCGACGTCGGGCGTTCCATCGGTCAGGTTTGCCTTCGCCAGCTGGAAGAGAAAAGACAGGCTGCCGTCGGTTCGGCCTCCGCAGGGGCAAAGCGCAGAAGCTGGACATCCTCGTCGCGCTTGCCGTCCTCGAACCACGCGGCAGCAAAGACATTCCACAATTCGTCGAGCTTTCTTGGGTCACTTATCGCTTCGAGCCGGCCATCAATGCGGGCGTAGAGGTGTTCGTCCTTGCTGCTGACAAGATATTGCGCCGCGGCTCCGCCGGTGGCACCTGAGCCCAGATCGGTGCCCTTGGCTGTGATGAACCACAAAACACCCGCCTCTTCGTCGACGTAATGCGTCATCGGCACTGCCGGAGCATCGGTCGCTGCCAACATGCCGGTGCGTGTGTCGTCCATCCGGTCCCAGAATTTTTGCTTCAGCGTGTCGGTCATTTGCTATGCTCCGTGAGTGACGTTCCTGTCCACACCAACGTCGCGGGCGGCTCGAGCGTTCCACGCCATGCTTGACGGGGCAGGGGTGATCTGCAACTAATGAACAAGCGTTCAATAAATATGGATGCGCCGGTATCGCGCACTGAGGGAGACAATCGATGTTCAATGCCACCATGCAATTCGATCTGGGCGATGATGTGAACGCGCTGCGCGAAATGGTGCACCGCTGGGTGCAGGAACGCGTCAAGCCAATGGCCAAGGACATCGACGCAGATAATATGTTTCCCGCCGAGCTTTGGCGCGAGATGGGCGAGCTTGGCCTGCTGGGAATGACGGTCGAGGAGGACTGGGGTGGGTCCGGCATGGGCTATCTGGCGCATACGGTCGCGGTCGAAGAGATCGCGCGCGCGAGCGCCTCTGTCTCGCTGTCCTACGGGGCGCATTCCAACCTGTGCGTCAACCAGATCCGGTTGAACGGAACGGATGAACAACGTGCCAAATATCTGCCCGGCCTGTGTTCGGGCGAACACGTGGGCGCACTTGCGATGTCGGAAACCTCGGCGGGATCGGACGTTGTGTCGATGAAGCTGTCGGCCGAAAAGCGCAACGATCACTACCGGCTCAACGGCAATAAATACTGGATCACCAACGGCTGTGACGCCGAAACGCTGGTGGTGTACGCCAAGACCGACAGGGACGCGGGCTCAAAGGGGATCACCGCCTTCCTGATTGAAAAATCAATGACCGGTTTCACAACCAGCCAGCATTTCGACAAGCTTGGCATGCGCGGCTCCAACACGGCGGAGCTCATTTTCGATGACTGTCAGGTGCCGTTCGAAAACGTGTTGGGCGAAGAGGGGCGCGGCGTGGCTGTACTGATGTCGGGGCTGGATTACGAGCGCGTGGTTCTGGCGGGCATCGGTCTGGGGCTGATGGCGGCCTGTCTGGATGAAATCATGCCCTACATGGCCGAGCGCAAGCAATTCGGCAAACCGGTGGGCAGCTTCCAGCTGATGCAGGGCAAGATGGCGGATATGTACACCGCGATGAACTCTGCGCGGGCCTATGTTTACGAAGTTGCCAAAGCCTGTGACCGGGGTGAAGTGACACGTGCGGATGCCGCGGCGTGCTGTCTCTATGCCTCGGAGCAGGCGATGGTGCAGGCGCATCAGGCCGTGCAGGCGATGGGGGGCGCCGGTTACCTGAGCGACAACCCTGTCGCGCGCATCTTCCGCGACGCCAAGTTGATGGAGATCGGGGCAGGTACCTCCGAAATCCGCCGCATGCTGGTCGGTCGCGAGATGATGGGAGCAATGGCGTGATGCGTCTCGCAGCAATGGCAATCGGGCTTTTGTGCACCGCAAGTGCCGCGCATGCACAGGACCTTGAGTATTCCGATACGGCGACGCGTGTGTGCCTGAATGACGCTGAAGGATTCACTGGCCGCTTGGCCTGTGCCGGGCTGTCCGCGGGCTTGTGCATGGAGACACCACAGGGCGGATCTACCGTCGGAATGGGCGGATGTCTGGACCGTGAACTGAAGTTCTGGGACGACATGCTCAACCGCAACTATCAGGCGGTGCTGTCGCAGGCGGTTGCCGCGGACGCCGAGCTTGAGGAGCTTGGGTCGGCGGCGCCACGTCAGGCCGTTGCCTTGCGGGCGATGCAGCGGTCATGGATCGATTTTCGGGACAAGGCCTGCGCCTATGCCGCATCGCAATGGGGCGGCGGGACCGGGGCGGGGCCTGCGGCGCTCGACTGCCTGATGCGCCAGACGGCCCGGCAGGCGCTCAGCTTGCGCAGCTGGGCGCAGTGACATGCAGCAGCTTGCGGGTCTTGATGCGTCGGGAGAATGGAACATCCCGGACCGGCTGAACATGGCGCGTCAATGTCTGGAGCAGGACGGCGCGCGCACGGCGGTGATTGATCTGTCCGGTGACCGGCGCGCCGACGTGACGTTCGATACGCTGACGACAATGACGGACGGTCTGGCGCGCGCGTTGCAGACGCGGATCGACAGGGGCGACCGCGTGGGTGTTTTGCTGAGCCAATCCCCCTGGTGCCTTGCCGCGCATCTCGCCATCTGGAAAATCGGTGCGATTTCAGTACCTTTGTTCAAGCTCTTCAAGCGGGCGGCGCTGTCATCGCGGATCGAGGACGCGGGCGTCGGGATCGTTTTGACAGACGACGAAGGTGCGGTGCTTCTGGGCGATCTGGCTGAACCATGGCTGGTTGAGACGGCGGGCGTGGCGGGCGGTGACGTGCCATATGCGGATACCGGCCCCGAGGACCCGGCGGTGTTGATCTATACGTCCGGCACCACCGGCACGCCCAAGGGCGCGCTGCACGGGCATCGGGTGCTGACGGGGCATCTGCCCGGTGTCGTGATGAGCCATGATCATCTGGGTCAGCGGGGCGATTGTCTGTGGACCCCTGCCGATTGGGCCTGGATCGGGGGGCTATTCGATGTGGCCATGCCGGGGCTTGCGCTGGGCGTACCGGTTGTCGCGGCCCGGATGGCCAAGTTCGATACCGATGTCTGCGCCGACATCATCGCGCGCGCAAAGGTGCGCAACGTATTCTTGCCGCCAACCGCCCTGCGGATGCTGCGCGCAGCGGATGCCCGCATATCCGGTCTGCGTTCCGTCGCGAGCGGTGGTGAGCCGTTGGGCGCCGAGATGCTGGACTGGGGGCGCGAGGCATTCGGTGTCGAAATCAACGAGTTTTACGGCCAGACGGAGTGCAACATGGTCGCGTCCAGCTGTGGCGCCGCATTTCCGGCGCAGCCCGGTTGCATCGGCAAACCGGTGCCGGGGCATGAACTGGCGACGCTCGACGAAAGCGGTTCCCCCTCACAGGGCGAGGGCGACGTGGCCGTGCGCCGTGGTTCCGCGTCGATGATGCTGCGGTATTGGAACCGCATCGACGAAACGGCGGAAAAGTTTCGGGGCGACTGGATGATCACCGGCGACCGCGGGATCTGGGAAGACGGTTATCTGCGGTTTGTCGGACGCGAAGATGACGTGATCACCTCCAGCGGCTACCGCATCGGCCCCGCCGAAATAGAAGACTGCCTGCTGACCCATGCCGATGTGGCGACCTGCGGCGTGGTCGGCAAACCCGATCCGCTGCGCACCGAGATCGTCAAGGCCTATGTGGTGCTGAAACCCGGCGCCACCGCAGACGCCGAAACGCTGCAGAACTGGGTCAGGCAGCGGTTGGCAAGCTACTCATACCCCAGGGAAATCGCTTTTCTGGACGCCTTGCCGATGACCGTCACCGGGAAGGTGATACGCAAAGAACTCAAAGCCCGCGCGCGGGCGGAACTGGAGGGCCAGACATGAAGCTCAATTCACAGGCATTGCCCGCGTCGCAGACGTTCAAGGACAATGAAGCCGCGCATCTCGAGGCATTGGAAACGGTGCAGGCCGCAGCGGCTACTGCGGCGCGCGGCGGGGGCGAGCGCTCGCGCGAGCGGCACACCGGCCGGGGCAAAATGCTGCCGCGCGAACGGGTCGCCAACCTGCTCGATCCCGGCAGTCCGTTTCTGGAAATCGGAGCCGTGGCCGCGCATGGCCTTTATGACGGGGCAGCCCCCTGTGCCGGTGTGATCGCGGGTATCGGCCGCGTGCAGGGTCACGAGGTCATGGTGGTGTGCAACGATGCCACCGTCAAAGGTGGAACCTACTATCCAATGACCGTCAAAAAGCATCTGCGTGCACAGGAGATTGCCGAGGAAAACCATCTGCCGTGCATCTATCTGGTCGACAGCGGGGGGGCCAACCTGCCCAATCAGGACGAGGTGTTTCCCGACCGCGACCACTTTGGCCGCATTTTTTACAATCAGGCGCGGATGAGCGGCAAGGGGATTGCGCAGATTGCCGTGGTCATGGGGTCGTGCACGGCGGGCGGCGCCTATGTTCCGGCGATGTCGGATGTCACCATCATCGTGCGCGACCAAGGCACCATCTTTCTGGCCGGACCGCCTTTGGTCAAGGCCGCGACCGGCGAGGTCGTGAGCGCGGAGGATCTGGGTGGGGGGGATGTGCATACGCGCCTGTCGGGTGTCGCCGATTATCTGGCCGAGGACGACGCACACGCGCTCGCACTGGCGCGGCGGGCTGTCGGGCATTTGAACCGCGCCAAGCCGGACACGGTCCAGTGGGAAAGCCCAGAGGAGCCAGCCTATGACCCGGCGGAAATTCTGGGCGTGGTGCCACATGATTTGCGCACGCCCTACGACATCCGAGAAGTCATTGCGCGCACGGTGGATGGCAGCCGCTTCGATGAGTTCAAGCCGCGTTTCGGCGAAACGCTTGTCACCGGCTTTGCCCATGTCAAAGGCTGCCCGGTCGGTGTCATCGCCAACAACGGGGTGTTGTTTTCCGAGGCCGCGCAGAAGGGGGCCCATTTTGTCGAGCTTTGCTCTCAACGGGGCATTCCGCTGGTGTTTTTGCAAAATATCACCGGGTTCATGGTGGGGCGCAAATACGAGAACGAGGGGATCGCCCGCCACGGGGCCAAGATGGTAACGGCGGTGGCCTGCACGAATGTGCCCAAGATCACGATGCTGGTTGGCGGGTCATTCGGCGCGGGCAATTACGGCATGGCCGGTCGCGCCTATTCGCCGCGGTTCATGTGGACCTGGCCCAACAGCCGGATTTCGGTCATGGGCGGTGCCCAGGCCGCGGGCGTTCTGGCCACCGTCAAGCGCGACGCGATCGAACGGCAGGGCGACAGTTGGCCCGATGCGGAAGAGGCCGCATTCAAGCAACCGACGATCGACATGTTCGAGACCCAGTCCCATCCGCTTTATGCCAGTGCGCGGCTATGGGACGACGGTATTATAGATCCGCGCAAGAGCCGCGATACGCTCGCGCTGAGCCTGTCGGCATCGTTGAACGCGCCTATTGCGCCGACGCGGTTCGGGGTGTTCCGCATGTGATGTGGCAGGGCGCGCGGGACATCATGTGCCCGAACGCCCACGCCGGTGCCCGCAGCGCCGGTGCAATGAGTTTAAAGGGCAAGATGAAGGCCGATGCGCCGTGCCTGCAAGGAGAGGTGAGCGATGTTCGAGACGATCCTGATAGCCAATCGTGGCGAGATTGCGTGTCGTGTGATGCAGACGGCCCAGGCGCTGGGCGTGCGGTGTGTTGCGGTGTTCTCCGACGCCGACCGGGACGCGAAGCACGTGCAGATGGCGGATGCCGCGGTCCATATCGGGGGCAACGCGCCTGCGCAGAGTTATTTGCTGGGGAACCGGATTATCGAGGCGGCGCATCAGACGGGTGCGCAGGCCATTCACCCCGGTTACGGCTTTCTGTCGGAGAACCCCGATTTCGTCGAGGCGGTCGAGGCCGCTGGTCTGACGTTCATCGGACCGTCCGCCGACGCGATCCGCGCGATGGGGCTGAAGGATGCCGCGAAGGCGCTGATGGTCGAGGCAGGAGTGCCGGTGGTTCCGGGATACCACGGATCGGATCAGTCCGACGGGCTTCTGGCCCGCGAGGCGGACGCCATCGGGTATCCGGTGCTGATCAAGGCCGTTGCCGGTGGGGGCGGCAAGGGGATGCGTCTGGTCGAGCGGTCTGCGGACTTCGCCGCGGCATTGGAAAGTGCGCGGTCGGAGGCGCTTACGGCCTTTGGCAATGCGGATGTACTTGTCGAGAAGTTTGTCAGTCAGCCCCGCCATATCGAAGTGCAGGTTTTCGGAGACGGCACGTCGGCCGTCCACCTGTTCGAGCGCGACTGTTCGCTGCAGCGGCGTCACCAGAAGGTCATCGAGGAAGCGCCAGCCCCCGGCATGACAGTGCAGATGCGGGAGGCCATGGGCGCGGCCGCGGTGCGCGCAGCGCAAGCTATCGGGTACAAGGGGGCAGGGACCGTCGAATTCATCGTGGACGGGTCGGACGGGCTGCGCCCTGACGGTTTTTTCTTCATGGAAATGAATACCCGGCTGCAGGTAGAGCATCCCGTGACGGAAGCGATCACCGGGGTCGATCTGGTGGAATGGCAACTGCGCGTAGCCGCCGGGGAGGCATTGCCGCTCGCCCAGGATGCGCTGCAGATCGACGGGCACGCCTTTGAGGCGCGTCTTTATGCCGAAGACGTGCCAAAGGGTTTTTTGCCCGCCACGGGGACGCTGAGCCATTTGTCATTCGATGCGCAGGCGCGCGCCGATAGTGGCGTGCGGGCGGGCGATGTGATCAGCCCATTCTACGACCCCATGATTGCAAAAGTTGTCGTGCACGGGCCCACCCGCGATGTCGCCCTGTCGCGTCTGCGGCAGGCGCTCGCACGGACGGAGGTGGCGGGCACGGTGACGAACCTGGCATTTCTGGGGGCCCTGGCGCGCCACGACGGGTTCGCCGCCGGTGATGTGGACACGGGTCTGATTGCGCGCGATCTGGATGCGCTCACGGCGGTGCCGCCGGTTGCACCGCGGCACGCAGCGCTGGCCGGAATGGCGGCGCTTGGTGTGCTCGAGCCGTCAAACGATGCGGGCTTCACGCTGTGGCAGCCGCTTTTGCAGCAGGTCACGCTTGCGTGGGACGGGGAGGAGCACATTGTGAAGGTGGAGACGCTTGGGCCGGATGCGCAGGACTGGCATGTGGGGGCAGACAAGGTGGCGGCGCGCCGGATCGGGGGGCGCTGGTATCTGGATGGCGCGCCCGCCGCGGCCGTGTCTGTGGCGGGATCGACGGTGACGGTCTTCGAGCATTTCGGCATGGTGTTTGAGCATATTGACCCGCTTGCCCGCGCCACGGCGGCGGCAGGGGATGGCAATCTGATCGAGGCGCCGATGCCAGGGCTTGTCCGGTCGCTTGACGCGCAGGTCGGCGCCGAGGTGAAGGCAGGCGACAGGCTCGCCGTCCTGGAGGCGATGAAGATGGAGCACAGCCTGCTGGCGGCCCGTGACGGGACCGTCGCCGAAGTGCTGGCCACCGCGGGGGATCAGGTCGAAGCGGGTGCTGCGCTCGTCCGGCTGGAGCCGCAGGAATGATCCGTCTGCACCATTGCCCGCAAACCCGCTCAATGCGCAGCCTGTGGCTGCTGCACGAACTAGGCATCCCGTTCGAGGTGATCACCTATCCGTTTGACAAGACCTTGAGGAGCGAGGCCTTTCTTGCGCTGAACCCGGCGGGCCGGGTGCCGGCGCTGGAGCTGGATGGCACGGTGCTGTTCGAAACCGGCGCGATCACGGAAATTTTGTGTGAACGGTTCTCGCCCGATACTCTGGGCCGCGCGTCGGATCATGGGGAGCGGGCGCAATGGCTCGTTTGGGTGCATTTCGCCGAAACCATCAGCCAGCACAGTGCGGCGCTGACCCAGCAGCATGTGGCCCTGCGCGAGGATCACATGCGCAGCCCCATCGTGATGAAGCTGGAGGCCGCGCGGATCGCCAAATGCTATGCCGCTTTGGAAACACGGCTGCAGGGGCGCGAATATCTGCTGGATGGGGGATTTTCGGCGGCGGATGTATCGGTCGGGCAGGCCGTCTATATGGCGCGCCATTTCGCGCGGGTCCCCGCCGCTTCGGCGCTTGAGCGCTGGTATGCGCGGATCAGCGCACGGCCTGCGTTTCTTGCGTCGCTTCCGGGCGGAGCCGCGCTTTTCAAGCAGGCGTTCTTTGAGCCATGGCCGCTTGACTAGCCGTGCGTGGCAGAGTGGGATGGCAGAATTGATCAAATGGGGGAGAAGCCGCAATGTCGATGGGACCGGTTGAGATATTCGAGGTGGGCCCGCGCGACGGCTTGCAGAACGAAAAAGGCGAAATCGCCGTGGCGGACAAGGTGGCGCTTGTCGATTGTTTGAGCGGTGCAGGGTTCCGCCGGATTGAATGCGCGAGCTTTGTGTCGCCCAAATGGGTGCCGCAGATGGCAGGGTCGGCGCAGGTGCTCGAAGGTATCAAACGGGCGGAGGGGGTGCGGTATGCTGCGCTCACTCCCAACATGCAGGGCTATGAAGAAGCGATCGCGGCGAAGGCAGATGAAATTGCCGTGTTTGCCTCGGCCTCCGAAGGGTTCAGCCGCAAGAATATAAACGCCTCGATCGAAGAAAGCATTGCCCGGTTCGAACCTATTCTGGAACAGGCCCGCCATGTCGATCTGCCGGTGCGCGGCTACGTGTCCTGCGTGATCGAATGCCCCTATGACGGGGCGATATCTCCCGAACAGGTCGCACAGGTCGCCGACAGGCTTTTTGCGATGGGCTGCTATGAGGTGTCGCTTGGCGATACGATCGGCGCAGGTACGCCAGACAGCATCGCGCGCATGCTGCTGGCCGTGCGTGACGTGGTGCCTGTGGGCCGTCTGGCGGGACATTACCATGACACCGGCGGCCGCGCGATCGAGAATATCGATGCGTCGCTCAGCCTTGGTGTGCGGGTGTTTGACGCCGCGGTGGGTGGTCTGGGGGGCTGTCCTTTCGCGCCGGGTGCCTCGGGCAATGTTGCTACCGAAGAGGTGGCCGCGCATCTGACCGCGCTGGGCTACGAGACAGGGCTCGATCCCGATCAGGTGGCCAAGGCCGCCGACATGGCCCGCGCGATGCGCGGCTAAGGGAAAGATTGGCATGTACGAAACAATCACGCAGCAGACCGATGCCCGCGGGGTCGCGACCCTGACGCTGAACCGCCCTGAAAAGCACAACGCGATGAGTGC
Organism: Sulfitobacter sp. S190; assembly: GCF_025141935.1. NCBI lineage: Bacteria > Pseudomonadati > Pseudomonadota > Alphaproteobacteria > Rhodobacterales > Roseobacteraceae > Sulfitobacter > Sulfitobacter sp. S190. The sequence goes on from NZ_CP081120.1 coordinate 1,340,242, forward strand.
GCAGATGCTGGAGGAGCTGACCAAGGCGGCGGCACAGCTCGGTGGGGATGACGCCGTGCGTGTTGTGGTGCTGACCGGAGCAGGGCGCAGTTTCTGCGCGGGTGGCGATCTGGGTTGGATGCGCGAGCAGATGGGCATGGATGCGCAGACCCGCGCCAAGGAGGCAGGCAAACTGGCAACGATGCTGGGCGCGCTGAACCGTCTGCCCAAACCATTGATCGGCAAGCTGCAGGGCAATGCCTTCGGCGGCGGTGTCGGCATGGCCAGCGTGTGTGACGTGGCAATCGGTGTGGATACGCTCAGGATGGGGCTGACGGAGACGCGGCTGGGCATTATTCCGGCAACGATCGGGCCATACGTTATTGCACGGATGGGCGAGGGGCGTGCCCGGCGGGTTTTCATGTCGGGGCGTCTGTTCGGGGCATCGGAAGCGGTCGATCTGGGGCTCTTGGCGCGGTGTGTGCCCGAAGACGATCTCGACGCGGCGGTGGACGCGGAAATCGACCCGTATCTGTCATGCGCCCCCGGTGCCGTCGCTGCGGCCAAGCAGTTGGCGCAGGACCTCGGCGGAGCTGCCAGCAAGGAAGCGGTGGCACTGTCGATCGCGGCGCTCGCCGAACGGTGGGAAACGGAGGAGGCATCCGAAGGCATCAGCGCATTTTTTGAAAAACGCCCGGCGGTGTGGATGCAAAAGGACTGATAAACGATGCGTATTGTGTTTACCGGTGGCAGCGGCAAGGCAGGCAAACATGCGATTGCCTATCTAAAGGCGCGCGGCCACGTCGTTCTCAATGTCGACCTGACAGCCGTCGATCTGCCCGGTGTGCAGACCCGGATCGCCGATATGACCGACGCGGGCCAGATGCACGATGTGATGCACAGCTATGCGGGTCTGGACGAGCTGGGCACCGGCAACGGGCCGCAACCCTTTGATGCGGTGGTGCATTTCGCCGCCGTTCCGCGCATATTGATACACCCCGATAACGAGACTTTTCGCATAAATACGGTCGGCACCTACAATGTCATCGACGCCGCGTTGAAAGCCGGCATTCGCAAGATCGTCTTTGCCTCGTCAGAGACGACATATGGCGTCTGCTTTGCCGACGGCCACCGTTTGCCCGATTACCTGCCCGTCGACGAAGATCATCCGACGGTCCCAGAAGACAGCTATGCGATGTCCAAGGTCTGCAACGAGGCGACAGCGCGCAGTTTTCAGGCACGCACCCATGCGGATATCTACGGGTTGCGCATCAACAACGTCATCGAACCCCACGAATACAAAGAGATATTTCCGCGTTTCGTCGAAGACCCCTCTCTGAGAGAGCGCAATATCTTCGGCTATATCGACGCCCGCGATCTGGGTCACATGGTCGATTGTTGTTTGCGGACCGACGGGTTGGGATACGAGATTTTCAACGTGGCAAATCCGGATTTGTCGGTCGATATGACGACACAGGCGCTCTGCGCGCAGTTCTATCCGGATGTACCGGTGCGGGAGGAATTGGAAGTCCATCAGACCGTCTATGCCATCGACCGCGCACGGCGTCTCGTCGGTTTTGCACCGCAACATGATTGGCGATCGGAACTGGCCAAAGGGTAGGGCCGACGCAAAAAGGGCGGCCCGAAGACCGCCCTTTGTAAACCGGTTATCCATGCCTCAATCGGGCAGCAGGACTTCGTCGATCACGTGGATCACACCGTTTGTCGCCAGAATGTCGGCATTCGTGACGGCGGCGTTGTTTACCTTGACCGAGGGACCGAATTTGGAGCCCGTGCCGTCGACGCGAATGGTCTGACCGTTGACTGTGGCGACGTTCTGCACCGTGCCCAGCACGTCACCGGCCTGAATGGCACCGGGTACGACGTGGTATGTCAGGATGCTTGTCAGCAGGTCCTTGTTTTCGGGCAGCAGCAGATTGTCGACTGTGCCGGCTGGCAGTGCGGCAAATGCGGCGTCAGTCGGGGCAAAGACGGTGAACGGGCCGGGACCACGCAGTGTGTCTTCAAGGCCAGCGGCCTGAACGGCAGCGACGAGAGTGGAGAAGTTGCCGTCGGCAGCTGCGATATCGACAATATCGCTACCTGTGTTTGCCGGTGCGCAGGCGGTCAGCGCGCCAAGTGCAGCAGCGGCGATTGTGGCCTTGAGAGCAAAACGTCTTTTCATGGTCTGTCCTTTATCAGTAACAATCGATGCACAGCCCCCCAGCACCCATTGCTGACATTCCGGCATCGTATGTTCCGTTAAACGCAGCAACTCGGCCATTGGTTCACAAATATTTCAAACGATGTGTAATTTGCGCAAGTTTCGGCGCGTTGCCGCCAATTGCGCGGCGAATATCAGCCTGTCGGCGGGTCCGGTGTTATCCGCAGGCCACGACCACCCGCCAAGGGCGTGGTCGGACGCTCATTCGCGGCACGATCCCGCCTGCAATTTTTCCGCCCCCGAGGGCCTGCCTGCGACAGCTTTCCACGCCTGATCCCGTTGACCCCACCGGTCCACGGGGCTAAACCCACCCTGACGCGTAGAGCGGGGCACCCAACGCCCACGCTATCCAAGAAAGGAGCCACCCTTGGACGATATGCTGCGGGAATATCTGCCCATCCTTGTTTTTCTGGCTGTTGCCATCGGTTTGGGCCTTGTTTTGATCCTTGCGGCGGTCGTGGTCGCGGTGCGCAACCCCGATCCCGAGAAAGTGTCGGCCTACGAATGTGGCTTCAACGCATTTGACGATGCGCGCATGAAATTCGACGTGCGATTCTATCTGGTGTCGATCCTGTTCATCATCTTCGATCTGGAAATCGCGTTTCTGTTCCCGTGGGCCGTCGCGTTCAAGGACATCAGCATGGTCGGCTTCTGGTCGATGATGGTGTTTCTGGGCGTTCTGACAGCCGGGTTCGCCTACGAATGGAAGAAAGGGGCACTGGAATGGCAGTAACCCAGACGAATATGCCCGCCACCGCCGGTATGGACCGTGACGTGGCGACGCAAAACCTCAATGCGGCGTTGCAGGACAAAGGCTTCCTGCTGACCTCGACCGAAGATATCATCAACTGGGCGCGCACCGGATCGCTGCACTGGATGACCTTTGGCTTGGCGTGCTGCGCGGTGGAGATGATGCACACCTCGATGCCGCGCTACGACCTGGAGCGTTTCGGCACCGCGCCGCGCGCGTCCCCGCGTCAGTCCGACCTGATGATCGTGGCCGGCACGCTGACGAACAAGATGGCGCCCGCCCTGCGCAAGGTTTACGACCAGATGCCAGAGCCGCGCTACGTGATCTCGATGGGGTCCTGCGCCAACGGTGGCGGGTATTACCACTATAGCTATTCTGTCGTGCGCGGCTGTGACCGCATCGTGCCGGTTGATATCTACGTGCCCGGCTGCCCTCCGACGGCAGAAGCGCTGCTTTACGGGATCATGCAGCTGCAACGCAAGATCCGCCGCACAGGGACAATCGTTCGGTGACCACCGATCTGGGGGATATGGAACCAACAGCGGCACATCTGGCGGAAAACAACGAAGTTTGCAGACGCCTGATTGCCAATGGTGTGGCGATGAACGCGGTCGAGCGGGTCTGGTTCTTTTGCGACTTCCGGACCGAAGACGACGCGCTTTATTTTGCCGACTGTTTCGAGGGCCTGCGCGCTGAACTGATGCCCGATCTGGGCCCCTCCGAGGCCCGGCTGCGCACGTGGGAAGAAACGGATGTGCCGCGCGAAAGGCTGGTGCTGCTGCGCATGGAATTCGATTTGCGGTTCGACGTGCGACTGGTGACGCGTATGGAACACGTGCTGCAGATGATGAGCGACGAATTGGACGGGGGCGAGGTGACTTGGGAATTCGAGACACCGACCGCCCTGCAAGAGATGAGGCTGAACTGAGATGAGTGACGCATTGAATGAATTGGGCGCCTACGTCGAGGCCAAGCGCCCTGACTGCGTTCTGGCCTGGGATGTGACACACGGAGAGCTGAACCTCAACGTGACGCTGGCAAATATCGCCGGTCTGATCGAGTTTCTCAAAAGCGATGCAACCTGCCGGTTCTCGTCTCTCGTCGACATCACGGCGGTGGATTATCCCGGACGCGCGAAACGCTTCGACGTCGTCTACCATCTGCTCAGCATGTACCAGAACCACCGCATCCGCCTGCGCGTTGCAGTGCGCGAACAGGACATGGTGCCGTCGCTGACGGGCGTGCACCCCTCGGCCAACTGGTTCGAACGCGAAGTCTTCGACATGTTCGGCATCCTGTTCTCGGGCCATCCCGATCTGCGGCGCCTGCTGACCGACTACGGCTTTCGCGGCCACCCGCTGCGCAAGGACTTCCCCACAACAGGCTATACCGAGGTCCGCTACGACGAGGCGGAAAAGCGGGTTGTCTATGAGCCGGTAAGCCTTGTGCAGGAATACCGCCAGTTCGATTTCATGTCGCCCTGGGAAGGGGCCGACTATATCCTGCCTGGCGACGAAAAGGAGAGTGCGAAATGATGGACGGCTCCAAATTTGACGACGGCAGTGTTGACGCACAGTCCGGCGAACAGAAAATCCGTAACTTCAACATCAACTTCGGGCCCCAGCACCCGGCGGCCCACGGGGTGTTGCGCCTGGTGCTGGAACTGGACGGCGAGGTGGTCGAACGGTGCGATCCGCACATCGGCCTGCTGCACCGCGGTACCGAAAAGCTGATGGAAAGCCGCACCTATCTGCAAAACCTGCCCTATTTCGACAGGCTCGATTACGTCTCGCCGATGAACCAGGAACATGCCTGGTGCCTTGCCATCGAACGGCTCACCGGGGTCGAAGTGCCGCGCCGCGCGCAGCTGATCCGCATCCTTTATTCCGAAATCGGCCGCATCCTCAGCCATCTGCTGAATGTCACGACACAGGCGATGGACGTCGGCGCGCTCACCCCGCCGCTGTGGGGCTTCGAAGAACGCGAAGAACTGATGATCTTCTACGAACGGGCCTGCGGCGCGCGTCTGCACGCGGCCTACTTCCGGCCCGGCGGCGTCCATCAGGATTTGCCCGCAGGTCTGTTGGACGACATTGAATCCTGGGCCGAAAAGTTCCTCACAGGTTTCATGGTCGATATCGACGGGTTGCTGACGGAAAACCGGATCTTCAAACAACGCAACGCCGACATCGGTATCGTCACCGAGGAAGACATCCAGAATTGGGGTTTTTCCGGCGTGATGGTGCGTGGCTCGGGGCTGGCATGGGATCTGCGCCGGTCGCAGCCCTACGAATGCTACGATGAATTCGACTTCCAGATACCCGTGGGCAAGAACGGCGACTGCTACGATCGCTACCTCGTCCGGATGGAAGAGATGCGCCAGTCGACGTATATCATCCAGCAAGCCATCGAAAAGCTGCGCGCACCGGAAGGTCAGGGCGATGTGCTCGCGCGGGGCAAGATCACACCGCCCAAACGGTCCGATATGAAAACCTCGATGGAAAGCCTGATCCACCATTTCAAGCTCTACACCGAAGGCTTCCATGTTCCCGAAGGCGAAGTCTATGCCGCGGTCGAAGCGCCCAAGGGTGAATTCGGCGTCTATCTGGTGGCGGACGGGACCAACAAACCCTACCGCGCAAAACTGCGGGCGCCGGGGTATCTGCACCTGCAGGCAATGGACTATATGTCCAAGGGCCACCAGCTCGCCGATGTGGCCGCAATCATCGGCACGATGGATGTGGTCTTCGGAGAAATCGACCGATGACGCGTCCGCGCGGACAGGCCGCATCGCCGCCGCGCCTTCATCTTGCCCGCTAAACTCCCGCCGGAGGCATCCGACGCCGCGACACAGACCAAGGGAAGACCCTAAATGCTACGCCGCCTACATCCTGACCAACCCGAAAGCTTTGCGTTCACCGCCGCCAACCAGGCATGGGCCGAAGGCCAGATCACCAAGTTCCCCGAGGGCCGTCAGGCCAGCGCGATCATCCCGCTGTTGTGGCGCGCGCAGGAACAGGAAGGCTGGCTCAGCCGGCCGGCGATCGAACATGTCGCCGAAATGCTGGGGCTGGCCTATATCCGGGCACTTGAGGTGGCGACATTCTACTTCATGTTCCAGCTGCAACCGGTTGGTTCCGTGGCACATATTCAGGTTTGCGGCACAACGTCTTGCATGATTTGCGGCGCCGAGGATCTGATCGGCATCTGCCGCGACCGCATCGCGCCCAACCCGCATCAATTGTCCGCGGATGGCAAATTCTCGTGGGAAGAGGTCGAATGCCTTGGTGCGTGTTCCAACGCGCCCATGGCCCAGATCGGCAAGGACTACTACGAAGACCTGACCGCCGAGCGGTTTACAGAAATGCTCGATCAGCTGGCCGCAGGCGATGTGCCGGTCCCCGGTCCGCAAAACGGGCGCTACGCCTCCGAGCCCCTGTCGGGGCTGACGTCGCTGACGGAATACGACAGCGGCAAGACCCAGTATAACGCCTCCGCCCAGTTGGCGACGGACATCGGCGATACGGTCAAACGCATCGACGGGACGGAAGTGCCGCTGCTGATGCCGTGGCAGGGCAAGGCCGCAAATACCGGCAAGAAACCTCCCGCCAAGAAAGCGGCGCGTGACGACATGATGCCGCCGGATGGGCCGGACGGCAATCAGGGCGGCAGGCTCGCGGGTGCGCCGGCCGCGCCGCGCAACACCGGCGTCAGCTCGGACATGTCCGGCGAAACAACCGGAGAAGCAGACGGCGCCACCGCAGCCGCGCGCCCCGATCCCGAAAAAGTGGCCCCCAAACCGAAAAAAGCGGTCAAGGCTCAGTCCGGCGTGCCCGCCGCGGGTCCCGGTAAAAAGCCCCGCACGATGAAGGCGCCGCGCAAATCGGGGGCCGATGATCTCAAGATGATCCGCGGTGTCGGTCCCAAGCTGGAGCGCATGCTCAACGACATGGGATTTTTCCATTTTGACCAAATCGCAAAATGGGGCCAAGATGAACTTGCCTGGGTGGATCAGAACCTTGAGGGTTTCAAGGGACGGGCCAGCCGTGACGAATGGGTCGATCAGGCAGACAAACTTGCGCGGGGTGAGCAGACGGCTTTTTCCGCTAAAGCCCGCGATGACGGGCGTTACGGCGGATAGGTAAGGATCCGCCTGTTCCACAGGGGGATAAGTACAGTTTATGGCAACGCATCAAAAAAGCACCGAATGTGTGGTGACCTGTTGGGGGATCGCCGCTGCCGTTGGCGTCCTCGCGATGGTCATGCTTTGGTGGATGGGTGATTTTTCCGCGCTGCAGGCCATCTTTACCGGTGGATTGATCGGCTTTGTGCTGGGTCTCGTGCTCAGCCTGACGATCTGTCGGCCACAAACCGCCGCTGCCGCTCTGGCATCGGAAGACAAACCCGCCGACCGCTACGCGCGTGAAGCAGCCGAGAAGAAAGCGCAGGCCGCTGAAACGGCGCATCAGGCCGGCACTGCCGGTACGGCTGCGGGCAACGCACCGACTGCGGCCGCCCCGGCGTCTGCGTCGACCACGACATCGACATCGACAGGTGCCGCCGCGGCCCAGCCTGCCGCATTTGTGATGCAGCCCAGCAAAAAGCTCGCAGGGCAGGAGGAGCTCTCCGCGCGCAAGGGCAGCTGGAAATACGAAGGCGCAGGCGCCTCCGCCGTCGAGGCCCAGCCCGATGCGCCCGCTGCAGCGCCGAAACCGGCCGCGAAAAAGGCCGCGCCGAAGAAAGCCGCATCAGCCGATGCGGCCCCTGCGATCGAGGACGGTCCGCAAAGCGAACCCGATCTTTACACAAGCGCACCGTCCGGGGGCGGCGATGACCTCAAACTGATCAGCGGTGTCGGTCCCAAGCTGGAACAAACGCTCAACGATCTGGGGATCTACAAGTTCGAGCAGGTCGCAAAATGGGGACCGGAGGAAATCGCGTGGGTCGACGCGCGCATCCGCTTCAAGGGCCGGATCACCCGCGACGACTGGATGAGTCAGGCCAGCACGCTGGCCGCAGGCGGCGAGACCGAGTTCTCGTCGCGCAACAAGAAATAGCCTGAGGGAGCCGCCGCACCATGCGCGACAAGGACGACGAATTGTCGCGCAAGGGACGGCGGCTGGCACTGGTCTCGGTGGCCTGCGCCTTTACCTTCATGGCAATCGAATTTTTGGGGGCTGCCTACGGGTGGCCCAACAATGTGATGGGCCTGTTGGAACTGGGCATAGCCGCCGTGTTCCTGTGGGTGATGGTACAAAGCTACATGCTCTGGCGACAACGCCAGCGCGATGAGAATGGATGAGCGATATGCTGCAGGATAAAGACCGGATTTTCACCAATATCTATGGCATGCATGACCGCACCCTGAAGGGGGCGCAGGCACGCGGGCATTGGGACGGCACGGCCAACATCATCAAGAAGGGCCGCGACTGGATCGTGGACGAGATGAAGGCATCGGGTCTGCGCGGCCGCGGCGGAGCGGGCTTCCCCACGGGCCTGAAATGGTCGTTCATGCCCAAGGAAAGCGACGGGCGTCCGTCCTATCTGGTGGTCAACGCCGACGAATCCGAGCCGGGCACATGCAAAGACCGCGAAATCATGCGCCATGATCCGCACACCTTGATCGAAGGGTGCCTGATCGCCTCTTTCGCGATGAACGCGCACGCCTGCTATATCTACATTCGCGGCGAGTACATCCGCGAGAAAGAAGCCCTGCAAAACGCCATCGACGAGGCCTATGACGCAGGCCTTCTGGGCAAGAATGCCGCCGGGTCCGGCTGGGACTTCGATCTCTATCTGGCACATGGGGCAGGGGCGTACATCTGCGGTGAGGAAACCGCCTTGCTGGAAAGCCTCGAAGGCAAGAAAGGGATGCCGCGGATGAAGCCGCCATTCCCGGCGGGTGCGGGCCTTTATGGCTGCCCCACCACGGTCAACAACGTCGAATCCATCGCCGTGGTGCCGACGATCCTGCGCCGCGGGGGCGAATGGTTCGCAGGTTTTGGCCGCCCGAACAACGCAGGGACCAAGCTCTTTGCGATCTCGGGCCACGTCAACAACCCCTGCGTGGTCGAAGAAGCGATGAGCATCTCCTTCGAAGAGCTGATCGAAAAGCACTGCGGCGGCATCCGTGGCGGCTGGGACAATCTCAAGGCAGTGATCCCCGGCGGATCGTCTGTCCCGATGATCCCGGGCAAAGACATGCGCGACGCGATCATGGATTTCGATTACCTGCGTGAACAGCGCTCGGGCCTTGGCACCGCCGCGGTGATCGTGATGGACAACTCCACCGACGTGATCAAGGCAATCTGGCGGCTGTCGAAGTTCTACAAGCACGAAAGCTGCGGGCAGTGTACGCCCTGCCGCGAAGGCACCGGCTGGATGATGCGTGTCATGGACCGGTTGGTCAAAGGCGATGCGGAGCCCGAGGAAATCGACATGCTGCTCGACGTGACCAAACAGGTCGAAGGCCACACCATCTGCGCGTTGGGTGATGCGGCGGCATGGCCAATCCAGGGTCTCATCCGCCATTTCCGCGATGAGATCGAAGACCGGATCGCGCATAAACGCGCCCGTCCGGTTGCGCCGGTCGCGGCAGAGTAATGCTGGCAGAAATCCTGAACTTCGTCGCAATGCCACTGGTTTTTGCGGTGGTTCAGGCGGTTCTGTTCTTTGTCATCATGGGCCGGGCGGGGCAAATCGGCGCGGTCCGGCTGTGGTCCCTTGCGCCGTTCTTGCCGGTGCTTGCGATGATCGGGATCTACATCGCGGGGGGCTGGATCACCTTTTACCAGGTGCTCGATCCGATCCCGTTTGCGGTCCCGCTCTACCAACTGTTCATGGCGCTCGTGGGGTTCATTCCCGTTTTCGTTCTGGCTTTCGGCCGGTGGCCACGATTGGGCTAAGACCTGCGGCCCGCACCCGTTTCGATAGGATACCTGAGATGACTGCAACGCACTGTCCCGTGACTGTCTGTGCCCGCCTTGGGTGGGCAGGCTTGAAAGTGCCCACGGCGCCGACCTCAAGCACTGTCCGGTCCGTCCGGCGCATAAGCTGATCGGTCGCGGCGCATGGGGTTCTTTCGCAACATCTGGGACGGGCTGCTCAGCCTTGGTGCCTGCATTGTCACCTTGGTCATCTTTGGCCTGCCGGTCTGGGCCACGCATCAGGCAATCACCTACGGCATTGTGCCTGCATGGTTCTATGTGGCGCTGGTCGGTTTGGTTTATGTGGGCGGCAATCTGGCGATCGCCTTCCTGCGCAAGGCACTTGACGGTGTGGCCCCCTTGCGCGAACGGCGCAGGCGCTGAGCATCAAAGCACTGGCAGCATGCGCAATTTTGCGCAATAACGGCGCAGACGGAAAGACAGCCCCGCCCGCGGGCGGGGATGAAAGGACTGAGCGATGAAAGCAATGATCTGTGCGGTACTGGCCGTGACGCTGCTGGCTGGCTGCAACATCAACGATCGCAGGCTTTTTGACGGGGTGCCCTTCGCGCCCAAGGTGCGTAAAGTGGACCGCGCGCTGGATGAGATCACGATCAGCGTCAAGGGCGCATCGCGCAGCATCGAGGGCGCACAACAGGCGGCGGTATTCGGTGCGGTGGATTACTGCGTCAACCTTTACGGCAGCTCCGACATCGAATGGCAGATCGGCCCCGACACGCCGGTGGACCAACTCAACCTGCAAAACGATACGCTGGTCTTTCGCGGGCGTTGCCCCGACGGGCGGTAAGTCGCTGAAACTATGGGATGAACAGGGCTGTTATTGCATAACATGCAGGGGCTGCCCCATATGCACCACCGGGCCCACGCCCGACACCGCATAAGAGGAGAGCTGACATGCGCACCCTGATCCTGACCCTGACCGCCGCGACCCTTCTGGCCGCCCCGCTGGCCGCCAAACCCGCCCTGCGCGACGTAAAGTCCATCGATGATGCGGTGTTTGATGTTGCGATTGCCGACCAGATAAGAAAAAAGTGCCCCAGCATTTCCGCCCGTATGCTGAAGGCGATCAATTTTGCCTATAAAACCAAGGCCGCAGCCAAGGATTTGGGGTACACGGACGACGAAATCGACGCTTACCTTGATTCTGATGCCGAAAAGGCGCGGATGAGAGCAAGAGGGAACGCATATTTCGAAGCGCAAGGGGTCGATACTTCGGACCCGCAAAGCTATTGTGCGCTTGGATTGCAAGAGATTGGGAAATCGAGCCGGATCGGTTCGTTACTGAAGGCTAAGTGAGCTTATGAGCGACATTCGCAAGATCATCATCGATGGCAAGGAAGTGGAAGCTGACGGGGCGATGACGCTCATTCAGGCGTGCGAACAGGCGGGTGTCGAAGTGCCCCGCTTCTGCTACCACGAACGGCTTACCATCGCGGGCAACTGCCGGATGTGTCTTGTGGAAGTCGTGGGCGGCCCGCCCAAACCCGCCGCGTCCTGCGCCATGCAGGTGCGCGATCTGCGCCCCGGTCCCGAAGGCCAGCCGCCCGTCGTCAAAACCAACAGCCCGATGGTCAAGAAAGCCCGCGAGGGCGTCATGGAATTCCTGCTGATCAACCACCCGCTCGATTGCCCGATCTGCGATCAGGGGGGCGAGTGTGACCTGCAGGACCAGGCCATGGCCTACGGTGTCGATTTCAGCCGCTACCGCGAACCCAAGCGCGCCACCGAAGATCTCGATCTTGGCCCGCTGGTCGAAACCCACATGACGCGCTGCATTTCGTGCACCCGTTGCGTGCGCTTCACCACCGAAGTGGCGGGCATCACGCAGATGGGCCAGACGGGTCGCGGCGAAGACGCGGAAATCACGGCCTATTTGGGCGAAACGCTCGACAGCAACATGCAGGGCAACATCATCGATCTGTGCCCCGTGGGCGCGTTGGTCAGCAAACCCTACGCCTTCACCGCACGCCCGTGGGAGCTGACCAAGACCGAGTCCATCGACGTGATGGATGCGCTCGGCTCCAACATCCGCGTGGACACCAAGGGCCGCGAAGTGATGCGCTTTTTGCCGCGCAACCACGACGGCGTGAACGAAGAATGGATTTCCGACAAGACCCGGTTTGTCTGGGACGGCCTGCGCCGCCAGCGTCTCGATACGCCCTATATCCGCGAAAACGGCAAGCTGCGCCGCGCCGACTGGCCCGAAGCGCTTGCCGCTGCCGCCGCCGCGATGAAGGGCAAGAAGGTTGCCGGCCTGGTGGGGGATCTGGTCTCCACCGAAGCCGCCTTTGCGCTCAAACAGCTGGTTGAAGGGCAGGGCGGTGTTGTCGAATGCCGCACCGACGGAGCCAAGCTGCCCGCCGATAACCGCAGCGCCTATGTCGGGACCGGGATGATCGAAGATCTCGACGATGCGCAGGCGATCATGATCATCGGCGCCAACCCTGCCGTCGAAGCGCCTGTGATGAACGCGCGCATCCGCAAGGCCTGGATCAAGGGCGCGTCCGTCGGGGTGATCGGCGAAGCGGTCGACATGACGTTCCCCTATGACCACCTTGGCACCGGTCCCGACACGCTCACCGATCTGCTTGGCCGCGATCACAGCGATGTCGCCGAGAAGCCGTCTGTGGTGATTGTCGGCATGGGCGCTCTGGCACGCGAGGACGGTGCCGCCGTTCTGGCCAATGCGATGGAGCTGGCCGAAAGCACCAAATCGCGCTTCATGTTGCTGCACACGGCGGCGGGTCGCGTCGGGGCGATGGACGTTGGTGCCGTGGCGCCAAACGGCATCGCGGATGTCTTTGCCGCTGACGTGATCTACAATCTTGGTGCCGACGAGGGTGACATCCCCGCAGGTCCCTTTGTCATCTACCAGGGCAGCCACGGTGACCGTGGTGCCCACCGCGCCGACATCATCCTGCCGGCCGCGGCCTATACCGAGGAGCCGGGCCTTTTCGTCAATCTCGAAGGCCGTCCACAGATTGCACAACGCGCGGGCTTCGCGCCCGGTCAGGCCAAGGAAAACTGGGCCATCCTGCGGGCGCTTTCCGCCGAGCTGGATGCGGTTCTGCCTTACGATTCGATTGCCGCGCTGCGTCAGGCTCTGGTCAAGGCGCATCCGCATCTGGGTCAGGTCGACGAGGTGGCGCAGAACGACTGGTCCGTTGTCAGCGGGGGCGCCATGGACGCGGCACCGTTCCGCAACGCGGTCGAGGATTTCTATCTTACCAATCCCGTCGCACGGGCATCGAGCCTGATGGCAGAGCTGTCGGCCAACGCCAAGGCCCGCCGCGCGGAGGCCATGGCGGCGGAGTGAAACGCGCGCGCGTCATAGCCCCGGTGGGTGCCGTGATGCTGTTTGCAGCCTGCGCCCCCGAACCGCCCACGGCCGAAGACTTCATCCCCGATTATCAGGGGGTGGAGACCGTGCTTCTGGACGGGGATCTTGTGCAATTCAACGTCGCCATGACCAATGCGCTGGCCCCCGAAAACGTATCGGCCTATGCCGAATGTGCCGCTGCGCAATATACGCTGATCCGGGGGTACGGTTTCGCACGTCATGTGCGCACAAATGTAGAGATTGAGGGTGGCATTTGGCGGGCCGATGCTGTTTACACAATCTCGCCGAGCCTGCCCCAAGGCTTGAAGACGATTGATGCCGAGGTGGTGACGAACAACTGCCTCGAAAAAGGCATCCCCACGGTGTGAGGACATATGGCTGACTTCTTTTCCACCCCCGGCGGCATCGCCGTCCTGATTCTGGCGCAAGTGCTTGCTGTGGTGGCTTTCGTGATGGTGTCGCTGCTTTTCTTGGTCTACGGCGACCGGAAAATCTGGGCCGCGGTCCAGATGCGTCGCGGTCCCAACGTGGTGGGCACATTCGGTCTGCTCCAGACCGTGGCGGATGCGCTGAAATACGTGGTCAAGGAAGTGGTGATTCCCGCCGGTGCGGACCGGACGGTCTTCATGCTGGCGCCGCTCACATCCTTTGTGCTGGCGATGATCGCATGGGCCGTGATCCCGCTGAACGAAGGCTGGGTGCTGTCGGACATCAACGTGGCGATCCTGTTTGTCTTCGCGGTCTCCTCGCTCGAGGTTTACGGCGTGATCATGGGGGGCTGGGCGTCGAACTCCAAATACCCGTTCCTCGGCTCGCTGCGCTCCGCCGCACAGATGATCTCCTACGAAGTGTCGCTGGGTCTGATCATCATCGGGGTGATCATCTCGACGGGGTCGATGAACTTCTCCGGCATCGTCGAGGCGCAGGACGGCGACTACGGTTTCTTCAGCTGGTACTGGCTGCCGCACCTGCCGATGGTGTTCTTGTTCTTCATCTCGGCGCTGGCCGAAACCAACCGCCCGCCCTTCGATTTGCCCGAAGCGGAATCCGAACTGGTGGCGGGCTACCAGGTTGAATATTCGTCGACACCGTTCCTGCTGTTCATGGCCGGTGAATACATCGCCATCTTCCTGATGTGCGCGCTGATGTCGCTGCTGTTCTTCGGCGGCTGGCTGTCGCCCATTCCGTTCCTGCCCGACGGGGTGTTGTGGATGGTCGCGAAAATGGCGTTCTTCTTCTTCCTCTTCGCAATGGTCAAGGCGATCACGCCACGCTACCGCTACGACCAGCTGATGCGTCTGGGGTGGAAAGTATTCTTGCCGTTCTCGTTGTTCTGGGTTGTTTTCGTGGCCTTTGCCGCAAAATTCGATTGGTTCTGGGGGGCATATGCCCGCTGGGGCATGGGAGGCTGACATGGCTAACACCGACTACGCACGCCACGCCAAGTATTTTCTGCTTCAGGATTTCTGGGCAGGGATGAAGCTGGGCCTCAAGTATTTCTTCCGGCCCAAGGCGACGCTGAACTATCCGCACGAAAAAGGCCCGCTGAGCCCGCGGTTCCGCGGTGAACACGCGCTGCGCCGCTATCCCAATGGCGAAGAACGCTGCATCGCGTGCAAACTGTGCGAAGCGGTATGCCCCGCGCAGGCGATCACCATCGATGCCGAGCCCCGCGATGACGGCAGCCGCCGCACCACCCGCTACGACATCGACATGACCAAGTGCATTTACTGCGGCTTCTGTCAGGAAGCCTGTCCCGTCGATGCGATCGTGGAAGGTCCGAACTTCGAATTCTCGACCGAAACGCGCGAAGAGCTTTACTACGACAAGGATAAACTGCTGGCCAATGGCGAGCGTTGGGAAGCCGAAATCGCCCGCAATCTCGAGATGGATGCACCCTACCGATGAGCCGCCCGGACCGCCCTTTTTCAACTGCCACCTTGACGGTGATGCTGCCTGAAGCGATCGCGCTTCTGGTGGGCGTCGTCGCCGTTTCGGTGTTCGGATCATGGTGGGGCGCATGACAGATACACCCAAAAACCCGTGGGAAGACATGATGCGGCAGGCGCAGGAAATGGCAAAGACCTTTCCGGCGATGGATGCGTTTTCGCCCAAGGGCTTTGAGGCGATGATGGGTCTGATGCCCAAGGACATGATGGAGACGTTCTTTGGCAACACGCTCAATCCCGACGGGCTCGACGCCAAGACGCGGCTGCTGCTGACGCTGGCCGGCCTGACGATGCAAGGCGCGCAGAATGACGTCGCCGTGCGCCAGACGGTGCGTCACGCGGTCGAGGCGGGCGCCCACAAGCAACAGATTATCGAGACGATCGGCCAGATGGCCGCCTTTGCCGGAATTCCTGCCATGACCCGCGCGATGACGCTGGCGCAGGAGGTTCTGGATGCCGAGGACACAAAGGAAGGTGACGCATGAGCGTTTTTGCATTCTATCTCTTCGCGATCTGCGTGATCGCGGGTGGCCTGTTCACCGTTGTCAGCCGCAATCCGGTCCACTCGGTCCTGTGGCTGATCCTGTCGTTCCTGTCGGCGGCGGGTCTTTTCGTACTGCTGGGGGCCGAATTTGTGGCCATGCTGCTGATCATCGTCTACGTGGGCGCGGTCGCGGTTCTGTTCCTCTTCGTCGTGATGATGCTCGATGTCGATTTCGCCGAGCTGAAGGCCGAGATGGCGAAATACATGCCGCTGGCCTTGCTGATCGCGCTGGTGATCCTGATGCAGTTCGTCATGGCGTTCGGTGTGTGGGAATTCAACGAAGCCGCCGAAGGGCTGCGCGCGCAGGTCACGGATGCAGACGTGTCCAATACCGCGGCACTGGGGCTGATCCTCTATGATGACTATTTCCTGCTGTTCCAGCTGTCGGGTCTGATCCTGCTGGTGGCGATGATCGGGGCAATCGTGCTGACGCTGCGCCACCGCGGCGATGTCAAACGCCAGGACGTCGTGGCGCAGATGATGCGCGATCCGGCCAAGGCGATGGAACTCAAGGACGTGAAGCCCGGGCAGGGGCTGTGAAACACCAACGCGCCGCCCGCACCGGGCGCGCAGAATAAAAGGAAGACGCCGATGTCTCGCACAACACTGGTCGCTGTAATCGTGATCCTGATCATCGTGCTGGGCGGCTACAGCTTCTTGTAAGACAGGGCGCGCGCGCCGCGCCCGGACGACCACCCCCGCACACCGGGGGAGAAACTGAGGGACGACATGATCGGACTGGAACACTATCTGACGGTGGCGGCGACGCTGTTTGTCATTGGCATCTTTGGCCTATTTCTGAACCGCAAGAACGTGATCATCCTGCTGATGAGCATCGAATTGATGCTGTTGGCGGTGAACATCAACTTTGTCGCGTTCTCCAGCCATCTCGGGCACGGTGACATGGTCGGGCAGGTGATGACCCTTTTCGTCCTGACCGTCGCCGCCGCCGAGGCCGCGATCGGCCTTGCCATTCTGGTCTGCTTCTTCCGGAACCGCGGCACCATCGCGGTCGAAGAAGTCAACGTGATGAAGGGCTAGGCGCATGGAAACCACACTTCTCTTTGCCCCGCTCGTCGGCGCCATCATCTGCGGCTTCGGCTGGAAGGTTCTGGGCGAAACGGCGGCCTGCTGGATCGCGACGGGCCTTTTGTTCCTGTCGGCGCTGCTGTCGTGGATCGTGTTCCTGACCTTTGACGGTACCACCGAAATCATCCAGATCCTGCGCTTTATCGAAAGCGGCAGCCTGAGCACCGACTGGTCGATCCGTCTGGACCGGCTGACCGCGATCATGTTGATCGTGATCACCACCGTGTCGAGCCTCGTGCATCTCTATTCCTTTGGCTACATGGCGCATGACGATCACTTCGCCGAAGGTGTCAGCTACAAGCCGCGCTTCTTTGCCTACCTGTCGTTCTTTACCTTCGCCATGCTGATGCTGGTGACGTCGAACAACCTGGTACAGATGTTCTTCGGCTGGGAAGGCGTGGGCGTTGCGTCCTATTTGCTGATCGGCTTTTACTACAAGAAACCCTCGGCCAATGCCGCCGCGATCAAGGCCTTCGTGGTCAACCGCGTGGGTGATTTCGGCTTCGCACTCGGCATCTTCGGTCTGTTCCTGCTGACCGACAGCATCAACTTCGATGACATCTTTGCCGCCACGCCCGAACTGGGCGAGACGACGCTGAAATTCCTGTGGACCGAATGGAACGCGGCCAATCTGCTGGCGTTCCTGCTGTTCATTGGCGCGATGGGCAAATCGGCACAGCTGTTCCTGCACACGTGGTTGCCCGACGCGATGGAAGGCCCGACGCCTGTGTCGGCGCTGATCCACGCGGCGACCATGGTGACCGCGGGCGTGTTCCTCGTCTGCCGCATGTCGCCGCTGATGGAATTCGCCCCCGAAGCGATGGCTTTCGTCACCGTGCTGGGCGCCATGACCGCCTTCGTGGCCGCGACCATCGGTCTGGTACAGACCGACATCAAGCGCGTCATCGCCTATTCCACCATGTCACAGCTGGGCTACATGTTCGTGGCCGCGGGCGTCGGTGTCTATTCCGTGGCGATGTTCCACCTTTTTACGCACGCGTTCTTCAAGGCGATGCTGTTTTTGGGGGCAGGCTCGGTCATCCACGCAATGCACCACGAGCAGGACATGACCAACTACGGCGGCCTGCGTAAAAAGATCCCCTATACCTTCTGGGCCATGATGATCGGCACGCTGGCCATCACTGGGGTGGGGATCCCGCTGACCGGCTGGATCGGTTTCGCGGGCTTCGCGTCCAAGGATGCGGTGATCGAAAGCGCCTTTGCCGCGGGCAACGGCTTTGCCTTCTGGGCCTTGGTCGTCGCGGCACTGTTCACGTCGTTCTACTCGTGGCGCCTGATGTACCTGACATTCTTCGGCACACCGCGCGGGGACAAGCACACGCATGAACACGCGCACGAAAGCCCGATGGTCATGCTGGTCCCTCT
This sequence comes from Sulfitobacter sp. S190, assembly GCF_025141935.1. Taxonomy (NCBI): domain Bacteria; kingdom Pseudomonadati; phylum Pseudomonadota; class Alphaproteobacteria; order Rhodobacterales; family Roseobacteraceae; genus Sulfitobacter; species Sulfitobacter sp. S190. Next base: position 1,358,451 of record NZ_CP081120.1, read on the forward strand.
GGGTGTGCTGGCGCTGGGGTCGGTGTTCGCCGGTGCGATCTGGTATTCGTCCTTCTTTGGCAAAACCAACGAGGTGATCAAGTTCTTCGGCGGCCATTACGAAGCCCCCGCAGAAGAGCTGAAGAAAGAAGTGGCCGAACGCAGCCCGAAAGCCTCCGAGCTGAAGTACGTGATGGAGGACGCACCGGGCGAGGCGGCGATATACATGGCGCCCGAAAACACGGTCCTGCACGAAGCCCACTACGTGCCGACATGGGTGAAACTGTCACCCTTCATCGCGATGGTGTTGGGTTTCGTGGTGGCCACGTGGTTCTACATCTGGAACCCGTCGCTTCCCGCGCGTCTGGCAGCGAACCAGCGGCCCCTGTACCTGTTTCTCAAGAACAAGTGGTACTTCGATGAACTCTATGACTTCATTTTTGTTCAACCGGCCAAGGCCATCGGCCGCTTCTTGTGGAAGCGCGGTGACGGCAGCGTCATCGACGGCGGCCTCAACGGTCTGGCAATGGGGATCATCCCCTTCCTGACCCGTCTCGCGGGGCGTGCGCAGTCCGGCTATATCTTTACCTATGCCTTCGCCATGGTGATCGGGATCGCGGTTCTGGTGACGTGGATGACGATGACCGGAGGGGCAAACTGATGGAAAATAACTTGCTCTCCATTGTGACCTTCATGCCGGCCTTCGCGGCGGCGATCCTCGCCATCTTCCTGCGCGGTGACGACGAAGCGGCACAGCGCAACGCGAAGTGGCTTGCGCTGATCACCACAACGGTGACCTTCGTGGTGTCGCTCTTCGTGCTCTTCGACTTCGATCCGTCCAACACCGACTTCCAGATGGTCGACGAAGCCGAATGGCTTCTGGGTCTGCAATACCGCCTCGGCGTCGACGGCATCTCGATCCTGTTCGTGATGCTGACGACCTTCATGATGCCACTGGTCATCGCGGCCAGCTGGGATGTGACCAGCCGGGTCAAGGAATACATGATCGCCTTTCTGGTGCTCGAGACGCTCATGCTGGGCGTGTTCATGGCGCTGGACCTGATCCTGTTCTACCTCTTCTTCGAGGCATCGCTGATCCCGATGTTCCTGATCATCGGCATCTGGGGCGGGGCCAACCGGATCTACGCGTCGTTCAAGTTCTTCCTCTACACCTTCTTCGGCTCCGTGCTGATGCTGGTGGCGATGGTGGCGATGTTTGCGGACGCGGGCACCACCTGTATCGGCGGCTGCGAAATCAGCCTGCTGACCCACAACTTCGGCTCCGAAAACTTCGAACTGCTCGGCTTCCAGATCGTGGGCGGGATGCAGACGCTGATGTTCCTCGCGTTCTTTGCCAGCTTTGCGGTCAAGATGCCGATGTGGCCCGTGCACACATGGCTGCCCGACGCCCACGTTCAGGCCCCCACCGCAGGCTCCGTCGTGCTGGCGGCGATCCTGCTGAAGATGGGCGGCTACGGTTTCCTGCGGTTCTCGCTGCCGATGTTCCCCGTCGGCTCCGAAGTGGTCGGCCCGCTGATCCTGTGGATGAGCGCGATTGCCATCGTCTACACCTCGCTGGTGGCGCTGGTGCAGGAAGACATGAAAAAGCTGATTGCCTACTCGTCGGTGGCCCACATGGGCTTTGTCACGATGGGCATCTTTGCCACGAACCAGCAGGGGCTGGATGGGGCGATCTTCCAGATGATCAGCCACGGCTTCATCTCGGGCGCGCTATTCTTGTGTGTCGGCGTGATCTACGACCGGATGCACACCCGCGAAATCGACGCCTACGGGGGTCTGGTGAACCGGATGCCGGTCTACGCGCTGATCTTCATGCTGTTCACGATGGCCAACGTCGGCCTGCCGGGCACATCGGGCTTCGTGGGCGAATTCCTGACGCTGATGGCGGTATTCCAGGTGAACACATGGGTGGCCGTGGTGGCCACGACCGGTGTGATCTTCTCGGCGGCCTACGCGCTGTGGCTCTACCGCCGCGTGGTCATGGGCGATCTGATCAAGGAAAGCCTCAAGGCCATCACCGATATGAACCGGCGCGAGAAATGGATCTTTGCGCCGCTGGTCGCCATGACACTGCTGCTGGGGGTCTACCCCGCACTGGTGCTCGACATCATCGGGCCATCCGTGGCGGCGCTGGTTGAAAACTATGATACGGCAGTTGCCGCGGCCGAAGCCGCGATGCAAACCGCCGAAGCCCAGAACTGAGGGTCGCTGACATGAGCAACGATATTTTCCAGATCCTGCCGGAGGTCATCCTGTCAGGCTTCGCGCTCGCCGCGCTGATGTTCGGCGCCTATTTCGGCAAGGACGCGGTCGCGCGTCCGATCCTGTGGGCGGTCGCACTGCTGATGGTGGCGCTGGCGGTGGTCATCGGCACCGGTGACACCGCGACCCGCGACGCATTCGGCGGCATGTTCATCAACGACGGCTTCGCCCGTTTCGCCAAGATCACGATCCTCGTGTCGGCGGCCATCGTGCTTGTGATGTCCGAAGGCTACATGAAAGAGCGCGGCTTGCTGCGGTTCGAATATCCCGTGCTGGTGGCACTGGCGGCCGTGGGCATGATGATGATGGTGTCCGCGGGCGACCTGATGGCGCTCTACATGGGGCTGGAGCTTCAGTCACTGGCGCTCTACGTCGTGGCCTCGCTGCGCCGCGACAGCGTCAAATCGACCGAAGCGGGCCTGAAGTATTTCGTCCTTGGCGCGCTCAGCTCGGGGCTGCTGCTCTACGGGGCGTCGCTGGTCTACGGGTACGCGGGCACGACCCTGTTCTCCGGGATCATCACAACCGCCCAGTCCGGTGAAACCTCGCTGGGGCTGCTCTTCGGTATCGTGTTCCTGATCGCCGGCATGGGGTTCAAGGTATCGGCGGTGCCATTCCACATGTGGACGCCCGACGTCTACGAAGGCTCGCCCACGCCGGTCACCGCCTTCTTTGCCACCGCGCCCAAAATGGCCGCCATGGCGCTGTTTGCGCGTGTCCTGCATGACGCCTTTGGTAACGCGGTCGGCGACTGGAGCCAGATCGTCGCGCTGCTCTCAGTCCTGTCCATGTTCCTCGGGGCCATTGCCGCCATTGGCCAGACCAACATCAAGCGTCTGATGGCGTTTTCGTCGATCGCCCACATGGGCTATGCGCTGATGGGGCTGGCGGCGGGCACGGCCTTCGGCGTACAGGCGATGCTGGTCTACATGGCGATCTACGTCACGATGAATGTGGGTGTCTTTGCCTTTATCCTGCTGATGGAAAAGGACGGCGCGCCGGTTGTCGAAATCTCCAGCCTCAACATGTATTCGAAAAACCATCCCGGCCGGGCGATGGCGCTGCTGGTCATGATGTTCAGCCTCGCGGGTGTGCCCCCGTTCCTGGGCTTTTTCGGCAAACTCTACGTGCTGCGGGCCGCTTATGATGCGGGCCTTGCGTGGCTGGCCATCGCGGGGGTGATCGCATCGGTGATCGGCGCGTTCTACTACCTGCGGATCGTGTTCTACATGTACTTCGGCGATGACAATTCCGACGCGCTTGACCGCAACAACGGCGGTATTCTGGGCGCGGTGGTCGCGGCCGTGGCCGTGATCATGGTGGTCGGCATTATCAACATGTTCGGCGTCGAAGGGGCTGCGGCTTCGGCGGCGGCAACGCTTGTCGACTAAGCGTTTCTCTGACTGCGACACCGCGCGGCCCGCCTACTCGGGGGCCGCGCGGTGAGCGCCCCGCCTGATCTGACCCTCCCTGCCGATTGGCCCACCGGGTATGCCCGGCGGGTGCTGGACAGCGTGGATTCCACCCTGTCCGAGGCGGCCCGCATTGCGCCGGACCTTATTCAACCGACCTGGATCATGGCAGCCGAGCAAACGGCCGCGCGCGGGCGCAGGGGGCATGCGTGGGCAACGCCACGGGGCAATTTCGCGGGCACGCTTATCATGCCGCGCCCCGGCGGACCCGAAACCGCCGCCCTGCGGTCGTTCGTGGCCAGCTTGGCCCTGTGGGAAACCTGCGTCGCGCTGACAGGGCGCGAGGATGCCTTTGCCCTGAAATGGCCCAACGACGTGCTGCTGCGCGGCGGAAAACTGGCGGGTATCCTGCTTGAAAGCATCGGGCCGCATCTTGTCATCGGGATCGGCGTCAATCTGGCGCATGCGCCAGCGGCCAAGGACGTGGAGACCGGCGCCCTGCGACCGGTGTCTCTGCGCGGCGAGACCGGCATCGACGTCACGCCGGAGCAGTTCCTCGACACGCTTGCCATCGCCTTCGAACGGGTCGAAGCGCAAATGGTGACCTACGGCTTCGGCCCGATCCGCACCGCGTGGCTGGCGCGGGCGGCACGGCGCGGCGAAATGGTCACCGCGCGGACCATGCGCGACGAAACGGTCGGCATCTTCGAAGACGTCGACAACGCAGGCAACCTGATCCTGTCCACGGCTAAGGGCCGCATCGCGATCACCGCGGCCGACGTTTACTTCTGAACGCGAGGGGAAAGCACATGCTTCTGGCGATTGATTGCGGCAACACCAATACCGTCTTTTCGATCTGGGACGGGTCGTCCTTTATCGCAACCTGGCGCACGGCCACCGAATGGCAGCGCACGGCGGACCAGTATTACGTATGGCTCAGCAGCCTGATGAAATTCCAGCAGCTCGACGTCGAAATCACCGATGTGATCATCAGCTCCACGGTGCCGCGTGTGGTGTTCAACCTGCGGGTCTTTGCGGACCGGTACTTCAACACGCGCCCGCTTGTCGTGGGCAAACCGGAGTGCGCGCTGCCGGTGGATGTGCGCGTCGACGAAGGGACCGCGGTGGGGCCGGACAGGCTGGTCAACACAGTGGCGGGTCATGATCTTTACGGCGGTGACCTGATCGTGGTCGATTTCGGCACCGCAACCACCTTTGATGTCGTAGCGTCAGACGGCGCATATGTCGGAGGGGTGATCGCACCGGGTGTTAATCTGTCACTCGAAGCCCTACATAACGCTGCAGCGGCCTTGCCCCACGTCGATATTTCCAAACCACAAGCGGTTGTCGGTACGAATACCGTCGCTTGTATGCAATCGGGTGTCTTTTGGGGTTATGTCGGTCTGGTCCGTGAGATATGTGCCCGGATCAAGGCGGAACGGGACCGCGATATGAAAGTTATCTCGACTGGAGGGTTGGCGCCGCTGTTTCAGCAGGCCGTGACCCTGTTTGACGAATACCAAGATGAACTGACGATGCACGGTTTGACCGTGATACATAAGTATAACAAGGAATGTGCTGAACAATGAGCAGCGAACGATTGATTTATCTGCCCCTCGGTGGGGCAGGCGAAATTGGCATGAACGCCTATGTCTACGGCTATGGCCGCCCCGGTAAGGAGCGGTTGATCGTGGTGGACCTTGGCGTCGCCTTCCCCGACATGGATACCAGCCCCGGCGTTGACCTGATCATCGCCGACATCGCGTGGCTGGTCGAACGGCGTGACCGGATCGAAGCGATCTTTGTCACCCACGCCCACGAAGATCACGTGGGCGGTGTTGCCCACACGTGGGACAAACTGCAGGCCCCGATTTATGCGCGGACGTTTACCGCCAACATCGCGCGCCGCAAGATGGACGAATACGGCCATCCCGATGATGCGGTACGCATTGCGTCGCCTTGGCCCGAAACAATCGAGGCCGGCCCCTTCAAGGTTGGCTTCCAGCCGATTTCCCACTCCATCCCCGAAAGCAGCGCGCTCGTCATCGACACGCCTGCGGGGCGGGTCGTGCATTCGGGCGACTTCAAGGTCGATCTGACGCCGGGCGTCGGCGAACCTTTCGATCCTGCCGCTTTTGAGGACATCGCCAAGGACGGCGTCAAGGCGCTGGTGTGCGACAGCACGAATGTCTTCAGCCCCGATGCGGGCCGCTCTGAGGCCACGATCGGCCCTGACATCGAAGCTCTGGTCGCCTCGGCCAAGGGCATGGTCGTGGCCACGACATTCGCCTCCAACGTGGCGCGTGTGAAAACACTGGCCGAAGCGGGCCAGCGGGCAGGGCGCTCTATCGTGCTGTTGGGCCGTGCGATGAAACGCATGGTCGACGCGGCACAGGAAACCGGCGTACTGGCCGACTTCCCCGGTACCGTCAGCCCCGAAGCCGCACGCGACATTCCGCGCGAAAATCTGATGCTTCTGGTCACCGGCAGCCAGGGCGAACGCCGGGCCGCCTCCGCACAGCTTGCGCGGGGCAAGTACATGGGGCTGGAAATGCAAGAGGGCGACATGTTCCTCTTTTCCTCCAAGACCATCCCGGGCAACGAAAAGGGCGTGATCCGCATCATGAACCAGTTCTCGGAAATGGGCGTGGATGTGGTTGACGACAGTTCGGGCAAATATCACGTGTCGGGCCACGCCAACCGTCCCGATCTTGAAACGCTGCACGACATCATCAAGCCGCAGGTGCTGATCCCGATGCACGGCGAACACCGCCATCTGCGCGAACACGTGAAAATCGCCGACGGCAAAGGCATCACCGGCGTGCTTGCGGTCAACGGCATGATGGTCGATCTGTCCGGCAACGCGCCCAAGATCGCCGAATACATCGACACCGGCCGCACCTATCTCGACGGCTCGGTGCAATACGGTGCGATGGACGGTGTCGTGCGCGACCGCATCCGCATGGCGCTGAACGGTCATCTGACCGTGACGGTCATCATGGACGACGAGGATGAACCGCTCGGTGATCCGTGGGTCGACGTGATGGGCCTGCCCGAAACGGGCAACAGCCGCGCCGCACTGGTCGATGTGGTCGAAGCGGACCTGAGCCAGTGGTTGGGTCGTCAAAAAGCCAAAACGCTGCGCGACGACGAGGCGCTGAACGACGGTCTGCGCAAAGCGGCACGGCAATCCGCCTTTGGCGAGATCGGCAAAAAGCCCGAAGTCACCGTGGTGGTCAGCCGTCTGAGCTGATCCCTGGCACCCCCCGCAAGGGGGGACACACAAAATAAAAGGCCCGCCTGCATCCCTGCAGGCGGGCCTTTTTTGATCTTACGTTTGGGGAGGGGTCAGGCCTTCTGACGCTCCTCAAAGCTCATTTCGATGAAACCGGGCGTATGATCGCCCAGACCCACGACCTGATTGCCACCGCGACGGTTGTTGTCGCCTCCCTTGCCGCCACGGCCACGGCCGCCACGTTGGGATTTGTTGCCATCGTCGTGTTTGCCACGCTGCTGGCGCTTGGGTTCTTCGGTCTTTCGTGGCTCTTCGGTCTGCACCGCGGGCTGCTCCGCCACAGGGTCGGCCTTGGCCTCCTGCTGTGCTTCCTTGGGCGCCTCATCCGATTTGCGGCTGCGCGACCGGGTACGCTTAGGCTTGTCGGTCTTGTCGCCCTCGGGATTCGCGTCAGACTTCTGCGCCGGTGCCGCGTCATCGGCCTTGGCCCCGCCAAGCGGGTTGTCGAGCCGCGGGATCGCCTTCTGCACCAATCGCTCAACATCCTCGAAATTCTTCTCGTCGCGCGGCACGCAGATCATGATGGCTTTGCCATCGCGGCCCGCGCGGCCCGTGCGGCCGATGCGGTGGACATAGTCCTCGGCATGGCTGGGCACGTCGAAGTTGAAAACATGGCTGACCGACGGCACATCCAGACCGCGCGCGGCCACGTCGGACGCCACAAGAAAGCGCAGCTCGCCATTGCGGAAACCGTCAAGCGTGCGTGTCCGCTGGCTCTGGTCCAGATCGCCGTGGATCGGGGCCGCGTCATAGCCATATTTCTTGAGCGATTTGGCCACCACGTCCACATCCATCTTGCGGTTGCAAAAGATGATCGCGTTGGTGCATTTCTCGCCCTCCGCGTCGATCAACGCGCGCAAAACCTTGCGCTTTTCGCTGGCTTCGCGGTCCTTGCGCGATGCCTTGAACATCAGCACACCCTGTTCGATGTTTTCCGATGTCGTCGCCTGACGGGCCACTTCGACCCGCTCGGGGTTCGACAGGAACGTATTGGTGATCCGCTCGATTTCGGGGGCCATTGTCGCCGAAAAGAACAGCGTCTGGCGGGTAAACGGTGTCAGCCCGAAAATGCGTTCGATATCGGGGATGAAACCCATATCGAGCATCCGGTCCGCTTCGTCGACGACCATCACTTTCACGTCGGACAAGATCAGTTTACCGCGCTCGAAATGGTCCAGCAAACGGCCCGGTGTCGCGATCAGCACGTCCACGCCCTTGTCGATCAGCGTGTCCTGTTCCTTGAACGACACGCCGCCAATCAACAGCGCCTTCGTCAGCTTCAGGTGCTTGGTGTAGGTGTCGAAATTCTCGGCCACCTGTGCGGCCAGTTCGCGGGTCGGGCAGAGCACCAGACTGCGCGGCATCCGGGCGCGTGCACGGCCCCGCGCCAGCGCGGTGATCATCGGCAGAACAAAGCTGGCGGTCTTGCCGGTGCCTGTCTGGGCGATGCCCAGCACGTCGCGCCCCTCGAGGGCGGGGGGAATGGCGCCTGCCTGAATCGGTGTGGGGCTTTCATAGCCCGCTTCGGCAATCGCCTTGAGTACCTTTGGATTAAGGTTGAGATCGGTAAATTTCGTCATGTGTATCCGTATGTTGCGGACACTGACTTGGCCCGCGGCATCTTTCGTGCAGGCCCGCATGGCCCATCGCGTCAACGCGACCGCGGCCGGGGCCGCTGCATCTTGGGTCTGCGCATAGCAAACGCAGGTTGTGGCGTCAAATCATTGACGTCTGAGGAAAATATTTGCGCACATATGTGTCAAATGGGATCGACTGCACGTACAGCAGCCCCTCCGCCTCAAGCCGGGCGCGCAAATCGGGGCTGTCGGCGCAGACCTCGTCGAAAAACCGGCGCAATCCGGCCTCGGGGTCGTCCTGCATCAGAAAATCAAACAGCTCGTGGGTGGTGATGCCGCCGCGTTTGCGCGGCTTTGCCGGGCCCAGATCGGCGCGGTATGATCCCTGCTCGAACCGGTAGTGGAAACTGCGCTGCCACGCCTCCCACGAAGGGGCGTGAAAATGCGCCAGCTGGCAACCGGGCAGTTCGACACCCGCGGGGTTCATTTCGCCGTTCTGGAACACGTTGTGGATGCGCAGCTTCACATCTGGCAGCCCTGTACGCACAAACACCTTGCCCGCGATATGGCTCAGGAAACCGCCTTTGAGAAACTCGCCGAAATGGGGATAGAGCCGTGACACCGTGGGCTCGCGCTGCGGTCCTTGCGGGACAAACTGTTTGAACGCATCACCGCTGCCATCGGCCAACAACTCCATCGGACGGGCGCGGGCGTTCAACACCTGCGGCCCGAGTGCGGCCAGTTGCGCATCGATCGGTGTCCGCGGCACCAGAAACTCGTCCACATCGATATGTGTGATCCACTCCAGATCGCGTGCCTCGTGGTACGCCCGTGTGGCGTTGATGGTCTGGCGGGCCTGATGGGCATCGGGCCGTCCGCCCTTGCGTGCGGCCCAATAGGCCTCGTCGCACTGCGTCAGCACCACTTCGGGGCGGTCGCGCAGCGCGGCTTCGGCCGCAGGGCAGGGCGCGTCGAGGTACAGATACAGCCGCGCCGCGCCCGTGTGCAGATGGTAGGCCACAAACCGGAGGATCGCGGGCGCCTCCGCCTTGATGGTCGACACCACGCCCCAGGTCACGCGATTACACCATCATTTCTTTGGTCGCGGTCAATGTCACATCCGGATAATCCCGCTCAACACGGTCGATGTCCCATTGCAGGCGCGTCAGATACACGATGTCACCGTCGTGATCATGGGCGATGTGCTGCTTGTTGGCATCGGCAAATTTCTCGACCGCCGCGCGGGCCCCGTTGACCCACCGCGCCGAGGTAAACTGCGATTGCTCGAAACGCACGGGCAGCCCGTATTCCAGCTCGATCCGGCTGGCCAGCACTTCGAACTGCAGCTGGCCGACAACGCCCACCACAAAGCCCGATCCGATCGAGGGTTTGAACACCTTCGCCGCCCCTTCCTCGGCAAACTGCATCAGCGCCTTTTCAAGGTGCTTGGCCTTAAGCGGATCGCCCGCCCGCACGCCCTGCAAAAGCTCCGGCGCAAAGGACGGGATGCCCGACACGCGCAGCGCTTCACCTTCGGTCAGCGTGTCCCCGATGCGCAGCTGTCCGTGGTTGGGGATACCGATGATATCCCCGGCCCAGGCCTCCTCGGCCAATTCGCGATCGGAGGCCAGAAACATCACCGGATTGGTGATCGCCATCGGCTTTTTGGTCCGCACATGGGTCATTTTCATGCCGCGCTGGAAATGCCCCGATGCCAGCCGCACAAAGGCGACGCGGTCGCGGTGCTTGGGGTCCATATTGGCCTGCACCTTGAACACGAAACCGGCGACCTTCTTCTCTTCGGGCAATATCTGGCGCGGCTCGGCCGACTGGATCTGCGGCTCTGGCCCGTAGGTGGCGATGCCCGCCATCAGCTCCTTGACGCCAAAGCTGTTGATCGCCGACCCGAACCATATGGGCGTGAGCGAGCCCTCCGCCATCAGCGCCGGATCAAGCGGCGGCATCAGCTCGCGCACCATCTCCAGATCCTCGCGCAGCTTGGCCAGCAGGTCGGCGGGTACATGTTCTTCCAGCTTGGGGTCGTCCAGCCCGTTGATCTCGATACTCTCGGCGACCTTGTTGCGGTCGGCGCGGTCCATCAGCTCCAGCCGGTCGCGCAGAATGTCGTAGCAGCCCAGAAAATCGCGGCCGACGCCGATGGGCCAGCTGGCAGGCGTTACATCGATGGCCAGGTTTTCCTGGATTTCGTCGATGATCTCGAACACATCGCGGCTTTCGCGGTCCATCTTGTTACAGAACGTGAGGATCGGCAGATCGCGCATCCGGCACACTTCAAACAGCTTTTGCGTCTGGCTCTCGACCCCCTTGGCCCCGTCAATCACCATCACCGCCGCATCCACCGCCGTCAGCGTCCGGTAGGTATCTTCGGAAAAGTCGGAGTGGCCCGGCGTGTCCACGAGGTTGAAGCGGTAATTGGTCCCGCGATTGAGAAAATCGAAGGACATCGCGGAGGCGGATACCGAAATGCCGCGGTCCTTTTCCATCGCCATGAAGTCCGACCGCGTGCGGCGCGCCTCACCCTTGGCGCGCACCTGTCCCGCCATCTGGATCGCTCCCCCGAACAGCAGGAACTTTTCCGTCAGCGTCGTCTTGCCCGCATCGGGGTGGCTGATGATCGCAAAGGTCCGGCGGCGCGCGATTTCGGCGGGCAGGTCGGGGCGATTGGTGGGGGTGTCCAACATGGGTGTGGGTCCTAAGGGGGCAAGGGAATGCAGCGTTGGCCGTTCATACCTGACCTGCGGGCGGGCGCAAGCGCGGCTATCTGCCGGATGCCTTGCGCAGCAGAGCGGCGGCATCGGGGCGGCGCAGCAACCCTTCCTGCACATCCAGACCGGCGTGGGGCAGGTTGGAATGTCCGGGGATCACATCACCGAGGTTGCGCGACAGATCGTGGGGCAACACCGGCCGTGTGCGGCTGTCGATCAGCATCGATTCCGCGGCAATCCCTTCGGCATAGATGATCTGGTGGCTGTCAAACAGCAACTGGTAGTAATCGACAAACCCGCCCTGCTGGACCAGCACCGTCTCATGATCCACCAGATGGCGGGCCTTGACCAGCAGCTCGGCGCGCCCCGCGCCCAACTCGTCCACGCGCTGGTAGATGAACAGCCGGTGATCGGGGCTGACGATCAGATCGTTTTCGTTGCTGAGCGTCCCCGCTGTGATGCGGATCGGAGCGAATTCGCCCACCGCGCGGGTGGTGGTATGCCCGATCCAACGCAACGTCTGTATGCCATCGTCGCGCGTCAGGATACGGTCGCCGACCCGCAAATCCTCGACGGGGGTCTGGGCGCCCGTCGCCATCGTGATGTGGGTGCCGCGGGTAAAACTGACACAGGCAACCTGGGCGAATTTCGTCTTTGCCCCGTCGCGGTCGATCCCGACAAGCCGGTACTCCACCTGCGGCAAGAGGCTGGCAAAGGGCAGCAGGAAAATCTCGGCCACATGGCCCGCGTCGTCAACTTCGACCAGCAAAATCGCATCGTGGATCTGCCCCTCGGGCGACATGAATGTCAGCGCACTGTCCATGTGGATGCGCGCCCCGGGGGTGCCGATCTGCGTGTCGGTCCCGACCAGAAAACTCGCGTCATCCGCCGCTAGCAGCGACAACCGCGCGGGATCGGCGCCAAAGCTCAGCTCGTACACATCATCGAGGATCAGCTCGTTGGCAAACGACAGCAGGTCGCCCATGTTCGCACCATCGGTCGCGCGAAACTGGTCCGCCACAAAGACGGGAACACTCTGCGATGAAGGGGTGCCTTGGGACATGCGCGCGCTTTCTTAGGGACTGCCGGACATGGCAGTAACGTAGGATTGTGGCACGCAGCGGTCAACGGCGCGGTGTTTTGCTGGCAACCCTGCTTGCGCTGGTGTTAGCTATGGCCGAAACGCAACCGAAGGAGAACGGCATGGATCTGGGGATCAAAGGCAAACGGGCGCTGGTGTGCGCCTCGTCAAAGGGTTTGGGACTGGGCTGTGCCGAAGCACTGGCCGCCGCCGGTGTCGATCTGGTGATGAACGCACGCGGCGCGGAAACGCTTGACGCCGAAGCGGACCGGCTGCGCGGCACCTACGGTGTCAATGTGCAAACCGTGGCGGCCGATGTGGCGACACAGGACGGTCAGGCCGCCGTGATCGATGCCGCGGGGGCGGCGGACATTCTGGTGAACAATGCGGGCGGCCCCCCTCCGGGCATGTGGCAGGACTGGGACCGCGACGATTTCATCGCGGCGCTGGACGCCAACATGCTGGCGCCGATCGCCCTGATCAAAGGGCTGGTGCCCGCCATGATGGACCGCGGCTGGGGCCGGGTGGTCAACATCACATCGCAGTCGGTGCGCGCGCCCATCGGGGTGCTGGGGCTCAGCAACTCCGCCCGCACCGGTCTGACGGGCTACGTCGCGGGCACCTCGCGGCAGGTTGCGGGATCGGGCGTGACCATCAACAACCTGCTGCCCGGCATCCACGCGACGGACCGCGCGGATTCGCTCGACGGCGCGGTGGTCAAATCGCAAGGCATCACCCTTGAAGAGGCGCGCGCCCAACGCGCGGCAACCATCCCTGCGGGGCGCTACGGCACCGCGGCGGAATTCGGGGCGGCCTGCGCATTCCTGTGTTCCACACACGCCGGTTTCATCGTGGGCCAATCCATCCTTCTGGACGGTGGCGCCACGAACATCACGATGTAAGCCGCTGTGGCAGAACGGTTTTCGCTCAAGGACCACCTGTTCAACCCGCAGACCGTGGCACAGCTGGCGGAGGATTTCGCCCGCGGTGTACCGGGCTTTGACGGTGATGCCTTCACCGCCAAGGCGCTCGGCGGGTTTGACGGGCGCGAGTTGCTCGAACGGCTGGACTGGCTCGCCGATTGCGCACAGGCGCAGCTGGCGGGCGATTTCCCCACGATGGCGGACCAGCTCGAAGCCGCACTGCCGCCGCCACTGGACCCGACCCTGCGCGACGATGACTTCGGGCAGTTCATCCACGCGGTGCCGGGCATTCTGGCGGTGCGCCACGGGCTCGAACACCACCGCGACCGCGCGCTCGATCTGCTGTATGCTGCGACGCAACGCTTCTCGATGGAGTTCTACATCCGGCCCTTCCTGAACCGCTGGCCTGCCGAAACGCTCGCGCGGCTGCATGAATGGGCGCAGGATGACAACTATCACGTGCGGCGGTTGGTCAGCGAGGGCACGCGCCCGCGGCTGCCGTGGGCAAAATCCGTGCGCCTGAACCCTGACCAGACGCTGCCGCTGCTGACCCGGCTGCATGGCGATCCCACCCGCTATGTCACGCGGTCGGTCGCCAATCACCTCAACGATATTGCCAAAACAGATCCGGACCGCGTGCTGGGTACGCTGGACGACTGGCAGGCAAGGGAGGTGCAGGCAAAGGCAGAACTGGACTGGATGCGCCGCCACGCGCTGCGCACGCTGATAAAGCAGGGGCATCCCGGCGCGATGGCGGCGCTTGGCTACCGGCAGGACGTGCCGCTCAGCGCCCGGATCACTCCGGCGACCGGCCAAGTGGCCATTGGCGATGTCTTGCCCTTCACGGTGACGCTCGCCGCGGATGTCTCGCTGCCGGTGTTGGTGGATTACCGCATCGGTTTTGCCCGCCCGGGCGCCAAGACGGCGCAGAAGGTGTTCAAGCTCAAGACCGCGCGGATCAGCGCCGGAACCCCGCTGGAGCTGACCAAAAAGCACCGGTTCAAAGGCGACGCGACGACCTTCACGCTGCATCCCGGGGTGCACACGATCACCGTGCAGGTGAACGGGCTGGACGTCTGCGAAACGCAGGTGACGCTAACGGGCTGATCCGCGCGGACATGGTCGCTTGCAGGGGGCGGGCGGGGCTGATAGCTGATAGCTGACTGAATTGATCGGATAAGCCACCGCCGATGGACGCGCCCACGCCCAGACTAGAAATCCGCAACCTCAAATGCAGCTTTGACGGCCGCGCCGTTGTGGACGACGTGAGCTTGCAGATCATGCCGGGGCAGGTGACGTGCCTTCTGGGGCCCTCGGGCTGCGGCAAATCGACGACACTGCGGATGATCGCGGGCGTCGAAATGCAGGACAGCGGCACCATCCACGTCGACGGAAAGCTGATTTGCGACACCGTGTTCCGCGTGCCGCCCGAACGGCGCGAAATCGGTCTGATGTTTCAGGATTTCGCCCTGTTTCCGCACCTGAGCGTGGCCGACAACGTGGGCTTCGGGCTCAAGGGGGTGAGCAAGGCCGACAAACGGGCGCGGGTCGAAGAACTGCTCGCACGTGTCGATCTGCTGCGCTTCATCGACGGCTATCCGCACCAGTTGTCGGGCGGCGAACAGCAGCGGGTGGCGCTGGCGCGCGCATTGGCCCCGCGGCCCCGCATCATGCTGATGGATGAACCCTTCAGCGGGCTCGACAACCGCCTGCGCGATGGCATCCGCGACGAAACCCTCGGCATCCTCAAGGAAGAAGACACCGCCGTTCTGCTGGTCACGCACGAACCCGAAGAGGCGATGCGCATGGCCGATGAGATCGCGTTGATGCGCGACGGCAAGATCGTGCAGCAGGGTGCGCCCTATAACGTCTATACCCGCCCCGTCGACCGCGCGTCGGTGGCGTTTTTCTCGGATGCGAACGTGCTGCCTGCGCGGGTCGAAGGGGCGCTGGCCCAGACGCCGTTCGGCGGGTTTCTGGCCCCCGGTCTGCCCGACGGCACGGATGTCGACATCGTCTTTCGCCCGCAACACGTGCGCATCGATTTCGACCGCGCGGGCAAGGGTCCGGTGCCCACATCGGTGGACGGCACGCCCGCACGGGCGGTGGTCGAACGCGCCCGGTTCATGGGCAACGAAAGTCTTGTGGAATTTCGCATGGATGTTGACGGCTCCAGCCTGAAATCCACGGTGCCGAATGTTTTCCTGCCACAGCCCGGCACGGTCATGTGGCTGACCATCAGACGCGACAGATGCTTTATCTTTCCGCGCAAGACCTGACTGCATAACCGGGGGGACGACATGCAAAAACTGCTGGTAGAATTCGGGATGGGCACATCGCTGCGGCGGGGCGACTATACGCAAGCCGCTGAACGTGCGGTGCGGGACGCCCTGTGGCACAACTCGATCAATCTCGCCGAGCTTTTCGGTTTTGACAAAACCGACATGCAGATCACACTGGATGTGGGCGTGCAGAACCCCGACGCGGTGGATACCGACCGTCTGCGCGCGGTCTTTCCCTATGGCCAAGTGACAGTGAACGTCACCCGCGGCGGTCTGGACGCGCCCCGCCCCGACGGGGACGGGCATCCCACGATCATGGCCAATGTCGCCCTGTCTGTCGGCTTCGATATGGAGAAAGCGGATGTCTGAGCAACGTGTCATCATCGAAATGGGCATGGGCAACGACCTGCACGGCATGGATTACACCAAGGCCGCAGGCCGCGCGATCGACGACGCGCTGCGCCATTCGTCCCTGCCGCTGTTCGGAGTGCTCGATCTGCCGCATGCGGATATGCGGGTGCAGGTCACCATCGGGGTGCAGGATCCCGACCGGCTTGACCTTGACGCATTGCGCGCGCGTCTGCCGCGGGGCCGCGCCGAGGTCCGCGCCGTGTTCGGCGGGCTGAACGTGCCTGCAAACGGGGAAACGATCGTGATTGCCCAAGCCTCGGTCGAGGCGTTCGTCCCGCCCCAGACCGGTTGGCGGCTCAAGCGCTAGAGCCGCTTGAGATAGTCGGCCATCGTTTTGCCCGGCTCATCGGTGAAAAGTTCCGGCAACGCTTCGGCGCTTTCGATCAGGTCAAGCCGGAACACCCGGTGATCGCTGCGCAATTCGCACCACGCAGTCAGCGTCCACACCCGCCCCCAATATTCCATGTGCAGGGGCCGGATCATGCGCGACGTGACCGCGCTGTCCTTCGCGGTATAGGTGATCCGCAGCTTCTGGCGCGCCTTGATCGCGGCGCGCAACGTGGGCATCTGGGCAAAGCCACGTGCCGCATCGGCAAAGGGATAGACCGCGAATTTCCACGCATCCGCTTCGGCGACAACCGATTGCGGCAGCACGGCGTCGATCTTGTCGGCCAGACTGTCTGCGGCGGATTTCAGGTCGGGGTCGGCCACTTCGGCGGCAATGGCCAGCCCGAGGTTCAGCGCTTCCAGCTCCTGCGCGGTCAGGGTCAGCGGCGGCAGCGTGATCGCTTCGGTAATCATATAGCCGACGCCACGCTCGCCCTGAACGGGCACGCCGGATGCCACCAGCGTGTCCATATCGCGGTAAAGCGTGCGCACCGATACCTCCAGACGGTCGGCCATCTGCTGCGCGGTGTGCAACTTGCCGTCGCGCAGGATCTGGATGATGTCAAACAGGCGGTCGGTGCGGCGCATGGGCTAGGGATGGGCCAGCATGATGTCGGCGTGGCGCAACTGCATGCCTTGCGCATCGATCATCTGCATCATCGGGGCGGCGCGCGGGTCTACCATGACCGCGTTGGCCGTGGCCTTTGCGACGGCGAGCGACGTCCAGGTGATGTGATCGGTCCACAGGCCATCGGCATCGACGCTCAGACTGCGCGACAAAACCGCCTGCGTTTCCTCCAGCACGGGCTGCAACGCGCCCGCCGCACGCACAAAGGCCTCCGGCGCCGTGCCGGGCACCAGTCGGAACGTCACGACTTCGGCGACGGGGGTAGGGTGGTCAGACATGGGAAACTCCTTTTGATGTCATGTCCGCTCCTTTTGCCGGGGTCCAACTGACATAAACCTGTCAGTTGATTGTCGCAATGGCCGATTTTTCTGCCTCCGGCCCCCGCAGCCCCCCCTTTTTCACCTGGTTTGAGTTTTGGCAGCGCAGCATTCTTGATAATCCAGTGCCAACCGCCCCGACATCCGGGGTGCATCTTTGATAGGAGAACTGACATGCTGAACAATATCGGATTGCCGGGCCTGCTGCTGATCGCTGTGGTCGTGCTGGTCCTTTTCGGCCGCGGCAAGATTTCATCGCTGATGGGTGAAGTCGGCAAGGGCATCACCAGCTTCAAGAAAGGCATCAGCGAAGGCGAACAGGAACAAAAAGACGAAGCGCTCGCCGATCATTCGTCCACCGACGACGCCAACACCGTCGGCACAACCGTCGGCACCGAGCATAAGGACAAGGTGTAAGCCTGTGTTCGATCTTGGCGCGACCGAAATGCTGGTAGTCGGGGTCGTGGCGCTGATCGTCGTTGGCCCGAAGGACCTGCCGGTCATGTTCCGCAAGGTGGGCCAGTTCGTGGGCAAGGCCAAAGGCATGGCGCGCGAATTTTCCTCCGCCATGAACGACGCGGCGGACCAGTCCGGCATGCGCGAGGTCTCCAGCGGCATCAACAAATCGCTCAAGGCGGCCAGCAACCCGCTGGGCACCGCGATGGACGGCGTCAAAGACGCGACAACCGCGCTCAAGGATGTCGATCCCGATAGCGAAACCGCCAAACTGGCTGCCAAGCGGGCCGAGGACGTCAAGCGGATTCAGGCCGGCACCGCCCGCGCCGCCGCCGAACGCAAGGCCCGCGAAGCACAGGAAGCGCTTGAAAAAGCCTCCGCCCTCGAAGCTGAGCTCAAGGACAGCCCCGAGCCCCAGAAGAAAGCCGACACATGAGCGCGACAGACGACATTGACGACAGCACCGCGCCGCTGATCGAACACCTCGCCGAACTGCGCACCCGTCTGATCCGGTCGGTGCTGGCCTTTATCGTGGGCATGATCATCTGCTTCAGCTTCGGCAGCGCGATTCTCGACTTCCTGCTGGTGCCGATCGAAAACACGATGCGCAATCTGGGTAACCCCAACCCCGTGATGCAGTACACCGCCCCGCAGGAATACTTCTTCACGCTCATCCGCATCTCGATGGTCGGCGGGCTCGCGATCAGCTTTCCTGTCATCGCGAACCAGTTGTGGCGCTTTGTTGCGCCGGGCCTTTACAAGAACGAAAAATCGGCCTTCCTGCCGTTCCTGATTGCCTCTCCGGTGCTGTTCCTGATGGGGGCCGCCTTTGCACATTACGTGGTTGTGCCGCTGGCGATGCAGTTCTTTCTGGGCTTCTCCGACGCCGCCTCCTATCTCGCGGCACTTCTGACCGAAGGGGCAGAGGCGACATCGGGCATCGACATCGTCTTTAACGGCAAGGTCAACGAAAGTCTTGATATTACGCTGAAAATGATCGTGGCCTTTGGTCTGTGCTTCCAGCTTCCGGTGCTGCTGACGCTTATGGGCAAGGCCGGTCTGGTGTCGGCCGAGGGGCTGCGCAACGTGCGCAAATACGCGCTGGTCGGTATCTTGTTGCTGGCCGCGCTGGTCACGCCGCCCGATGTGGTCACCCAGCTGATCCTCTTCGTGGTCGTCTACGGGCTGTACGAGGTGTCGATCTGGCTGGTGGCCCGCGTTGACGCGAGACGCGAGGCGCAGTTGCGTGCCGATGGCTATTACGACGACGAAGATCTCGACGATGAGGCGCTGGACGATCTGGCCGAGTTCGAGGCCGAAGATCCCATCGTAGAGGACCGCAAGGAATGATCGACGATCCGATGGACCGGATCGCGGCGGCGCTGGAGCGGATGGCTCCCGCGCCGCTGGCGTCTCCGGATTTCGACGCGGCACAGGCGTTTGTCTGGCACACCGACCCTGACCGGCTTGAACCCGTGGCAAAAGTGTCGCGCGTCGACATCGAACTGCTGGTGGGCGTCGGCCGCGCCCGCGATACCCTGCTGGAAAACACACGCCAGTTCGCCGCCGGACTGCCCGCGAACAACGCTTTGCTCTGGGGCGCGCGCGGCATGGGAAAATCCAGTCTGGTCAAAGCCGTACACGGTAGCCTTCAAGCGGATTTTCCGGCCCTCAAGATCGTGGAGTTGCAGCGCGAGGACCTGCCGTCAGTGGGCCGTCTGCTGAACCTTCTACGCGGGTCGGACGCGCGGTTCATCCTGTTTTGCGATGACCTCAGCTTTGGCCACGATGACGCGCATTACAAATCGCTCAAGGCTGTACTGGATGGCGGCATCGAAGGGCGGCCCGACAACGTGGTGCTTTACGCCACATCGAACCGCCGACACCTCATGCCGCGCGACATGATCGAAAACGAACGCGGCTCTGCGATCAACCCCGCCGAGGCGGTCGAGGAAAAAGTATCACTGTCGGACCGGTTCGGCCTCTGGCTGGGCTTTCACGCCTGCGATCAGGACCAGTATCTCGCGATGATCCGGGGGTATTGCGACGCGCACGGCGTGGACATCGACGAGGATACCCTGCGCGCCGAAGCGATCGAATGGCAGGCCACCCGCGGCAGCCGGTCGGGGCGCGTGGCGTGGCAATATTTCACCGATCTCGCAGGCCGGCGCGGCATTGCGCTGAACGGCTGATACAGCGCACAAAAAAGGGGGCCGCGCGGGCCCCCTTGATCCTTATCCGTTCAGGAACGGGTTGGGATCGACACTGTCGAACCCCTGTCTCACCTCGAAATGCACAAAGCTGTCGTCGCCGCTGCGCAATTTGGCAATGGCCTGACCGCGTTTGACGCTATCGCCCTTCTTCACCGACACATCCGTGACGTTGGCATAGACGGTCAACAGGTTGTTGGCATGGCGCACCACAACGATCGGCACGCCTTCGCCCGACTTGGTAATTGCCGCGACCGTGCCGCTATCGGCCACTTTGACGGGGGTGCCGGGGGCGGCCTTGATGTTGATGCCTTCGTTCTTGCCCTTGGCATAATCGCGGATGATGGTGCCGGTCACCGGGGTGACCAACTGCGCGGGTTTCGGGGTCTTGGTGGTCTTGCCGACATCGGCCACGGGTTTTGGCGGCGGCGCGGCAGCCGCCGTTTGTGTCGGCGCGGGTTTTGCGGGCGCCACCTTTTCCTGCGGCAGCGGTTTGACCGCGGATGGCGGGGTCGGGGTCGGTGATCCGCTGCCCGGCGCGGTCACATCCGCCGAGGGCTGCGCCTGCGCCTGTACCTGCGAGGGCGGCTTCTGCGAGGCCACGGGGATCAGCAGGAACTGCCCCTCGCGGATCGCGAAATCGGGGCCAAGCCCGTTCCACTCCGCCAGCGCCTTGACCGGCACATTGTAAAGCCGAGCCACCGTATAGGCGCTCTCCCCGCGTTCCACCTTGTGGCGCACAGGTTCCGCGCCGGTCTGCCGTGGGGCCGCGGCCGGTGTCGGCGCGTCGAGCGTTTGCGTCTGTACGCCTGCGGTCGATGGCACACGGTCAATCGCACCCCCCGCAAGGCTGCCGATATCGACACCCGCGGGCTGGATCGGTCCTGTGCCGCGGGCACCCGTCGCGGGCGAAGGTTCGGCCACGCGGGTCGGCAACGCGATGATCTCTCCGTCGCGCAGCGGCACGTCCGTGGCAATGCCGTTGAAGCGGCCCAAGGTTTGCGCGTTCACGCCCACGCGTTGTGCCACGTCCAGTATCGTATCGCCGCGCTTGGCCACCGCCACCTGGTAATTGGGATAGGAAATTACGCCGCGGCTGTCGGGGCGGGGGCGATCCGCCACCGCGTTGACCGCCGCATCCGACGTCGAAAAGCCGCCCGTCAGCCCGCGCAGATCGAAATCAAGCGGCTGGTTTTCGCATGCGGCCAGCGCCATTGCGGCGGCTCCCGCCAGAAGGGTCAAACGCACCCGACGGCGCGAAGTCTGAAGTGTCATGTGAATGTCCTCATCACTGCCCATCCCGTGTGCCCGGGATTTCGCAGCAGTATAACGCAATTATGTGTCTTTGCCCAACCCTTCGAGCAACGGAACGAAGCGCACGGCGCGCATTTCGTCATATTCCAGACCATCGGCGGTTTTCCGCACACGGATCAGGTGCTGCACGGTGTCGGACTGGCCCACCGGCAACACCATGATGCCGCCTTCCTTGAGCTGGGCAAGCAGCGGGCCCGGGGGGTCCTCGGCCGCGGCGGTCACGATGATACGGTCAAACGGGGCCTGACCGGCCAATCCGTGGCTGCCATCGGCGGTCAACGCGGTGATATTGGTCAGGTCCAGCGCCTCGAAAACATCGCGTGCGGCGTGCACTAGGCGGCGATGCCGGTCGATGGTATAGACCCTTCGTGCCAGCTTGCTCAGGATCGCGGCCTGGTACCCCGAACCGGTCCCGATCTCGAGCACCTTGTCGCGCGGGCTTACCTGCAAGGCCTGCGTCATCAGGCCGACCACCGAAGGCTGGCTGATCGTCTGCCCGCAGGCAATCGGCAACGGCATGTCCTCATAGGCGCGCTCTGAAAACAGCCCCTTGATGAACGGGCCGCGGTCGACGGCTTCCATCGCCCCCAGCACACGCTTGTCCGTGACGCCCTTTGACCGCAGGGCGTACAGGAACTGCATCTTGCGCTCCGCCTCGCTGGTCGCCTCGTCGCTCACGTATCGAAATCCGCCAACCCGCCCATCGCGTCATGCGCTGTCAGATCGGCGCGCATCGGCGTAACGGAGACATAACCGTCCAGATTGACGGCCGCATCGGTGCCCGCGGCGGGCGGGGTCTGTTGATCGCCCCCCCGGATCCACAAAAAGCGCCGTCCGTTGGGCGCAGTCATCGCCTCGGTTGAGAAATTCACCCCCGGCCTGCGCCCCTGCGGGGCCAGTTTGATCCCCTTGACGTCGGCGCCGGGAACGGGCGGGAAATTCACGTTCCAGAAAATGCCGTAGCCGCGCTTTTCGTCCGTTTTCTGCGCCAAAATCCGGCGACAGACCTCCGCGCCATGCTGCACCGCCGCTTCGAACGGATTGTCGAGCGTGCGGTTCGCGGGGCCGTAGAACTGCGACAGCGCAATGGCCGGATAGCCTTGCAAGGCCGCTTCGATCGCGGCACCGATGGTGCCAGAATAAAGCGTGTTCTCCGCCGCGTTATTGCCGCGGTTGACCCCCGACAGCACCAGGTCGGGCAGCGCATCCTTCATCGGGTCATATAGCGCGCACAGCACGCAATCCGCGGGGCTGCCGTCAATCGCAAAGCGGCGCGGGCCGAATTCCGAAATCAGCGTAGGCTTGGTGTAATTGATGCAGTGGGCCACGCCCGACTGCTCGAAGGCGGGTGCGACGGTCCACACATCCCCCCCCGGACCGGCAAGCTCATGGGCAATGGCCTCCAGAACCTTCAGGCCCGGTGCGTTGATACCGTCGTCATTTGTAATGAGAATGCGCATCTTCGGGCCCCTTTGGCACTTGATAGACAAGGCCCGCTTTCCGGGCAAGCAAGCATCCGCTGCCTAGCTGCCCGAAAGTCCTGTCTCGCGCAGAATGCGGGCGGCTTGCTCTGCCGGAGCGTGCAGCGGGGCGCGGTCCTCTCCGGGGAAGAACCGGGCGCGGGTGGCGGTGGGCATCGGCTGCGGCACGGCGATATGCACCCGCGGACCGCTGCGCGCCGTTTCGGCCTGCCAGCTGCGCGCCAGCGCCATCTGCGCGGCTTTGGTGGCCCCGTACGCGCCGAAAAACTTCTCGCCCGCGCGCGGATCGTCGAAAAACAGCGCCTGACCCTCGGTGCCCAGCAAAGGCGCCACATAGGAGATCAGCACGGAGGTCGCCGTGACGTTGCCTTTGACCGATTTGTCCAGATCGCGGGCGTCCACATGCGGCGTCGGCGTCATCGGGGCCGCGTGGATTGCGGCATGCGCCCAAAGGTCGAGACTGCCCCAGCGATCAAAGATGCCCCGGCACAGCGTCGCCATCGCCTTGTCATCGGTGATGTCCATGGGTGCCAATGTGGCACTTCCACCCTTGGCCTTGATGCGGTCGTCCAGCTCTTCGAGCGCGCCGACCGTGCGGCCCACGGCGATGATGTGGTGGGTGGGGGCGAGCGCTTCGGCCAGTGCCGCGCCCAATCCGCGCGACGCGCCGGTGATCAATGCAGTATGTGTCATGCGGGCCGTGTGCACCTGCCAACGGCGCAGGTCAAGGGCCTAGCCCTTGGGCAGGCGCATCACTTGCTGGTTGCCATTGCGGCTCAACACCAGACGGTCCTCGCCGATGGCCTCCACGGTGCCCCCGGCCACGCTATCGCCGACCTTGACCTTCTCTGTCTTGCCCGCGGGCAACATGATCAGGGCCTCGGGGGCGTTACTTGACCCGAAAATACCGATCAGCGCCGTCCGGTCCAGACGCGCCTGTTCGGTCGCCAGATCCTTGACCTTCGCAGGGGTCGGTGTGCCGTCTTCGCCAGTTGCCATAGTGTCCTCTCGGGGTCTTTCATTCACGTCGAATGAGGCACCTATGGGTGCGCTGCCCAAGGCGAAAGGGGGGTGCATATCCATCGGCAGAGGCTTGCCAACACGCTGGCAAAAACGCGCCTAGCGGTCGCGGCGGTGGTACGTGAACGTCAGCACAGCCAGATGTCCGATCGCCTGCGCGGGCAGGGGCGCTGTCAGGGATAACGCCAGCAACCTGTTGCCTTTAAACGTAAAATCATCGGGGTAGAGCTGGCGCACCGTGTCGGCAAGGTTGGTCTTGCAGTCCACGAACAGGTTGATGCGGTCCGGTGTCGCAGGGGCGTACGACATGCGCAACGTGCTGCCCTGGCGGGGCCTGCGCGGGCGCCACGCGGGCTGCCCCCACTTGAGAGATTCGTCCAGCGGCCCGACTTCGGCATCCCGCGCCGCGCGCAGGACAAGCGCACGCACCGCGGCGAACCGCGCGCGCGCGGTCCGGGGCCATTTGTCCACAATATCGGCAAAAGGATCGTCCATGCCGAGACCCTAGCACAGGCCGCGGACAATTTGTGTCAGCAGCTATTCGGCCGCGGTCTTCATCTTGAAGCCTTCCTCGACCTGATCGGCCGGGGTCACGGGGTATTCGCCGGAAAAACACGCATCGCAATACTGCGGGCAGGACTGGTCGCGCCCGTCTTTCTGCCCCACGGCGCGGTACAGCCCGTTGAGCGAAATAAACTTCAGACTGTCGACCCCCAGATGGTCGCGCATTTCTTCTTCGCTCATCGTGGCGGCCAACAGCTTTTCGCGCTGCGGTGTATCGACACCGTAAAAACACGGCCACGCAGTCGGCGGGGAGGCGATGCGGAAATGCACTTCTTTCGCGCCCGCATCCAGGATCATCTCCTTGATCTTGCGGCTCGTGGTGCCACGCACAACACTGTCGTCGACCAGGATCACCCGCTTGCCCTTGATCAGCGCGCGGTTCACGTTCAGCTTCAGACGCACACCCATGTTGCGGATCTGCTCGGTCGGCTCGATGAAGGTGCGGCCCATATACTGGTTGCGGATGATGCCCATCGCATAAGGAATCCCCGATTGCAGGCTGTAGCCGATGGCCGCGGGCGTACCGGAATCGGGCACCGGACAGACCAGATCGGCCTCCACCGGGTTTTCCTTGGCCAGTTCCCGGCCGATCGCCTCGCGGGTCTCATAGACAGAGCGTCCGCCCAGAATGCTGTCGGGCCGCGAGAAATACACATGTTCGAAAATGCAGAACTTCGACGGCTGTGGCCGGAAGGGGAAATGCGATTCGACCCCTTTCTCGGTGATCACGACCATCTCTCCGGGGGCGATCTCGCGTACGAATTCGGCACCGATGATGTCGAGCGCACAGGTCTCGGAACTCAGCGCCCAGCCATCGCCGATCTTGCCCAGCACCAGCGGGCGCACGCCCAGCGGGTCGCGCACACCGATCAGCTTGGTACGGGTCATCGCGACGACAGAAAACGCGCCCTCGACCCGGCGCAGCGCGTCTTCCATCCGCTCGGGGATGGTCCGCTGCAGGGACCGCGCCATCAGGTGAATGATGCATTCGCTGTCCGAAGACGACTGGAAAATCGACCCGCGTTCGATCAATTCACGGCGCAGGGCATTGGCATTGGTGATGTTGCCGTTATGCGCAATTGCCGCGCCACCCATTGCAAACTCACCGAAAAACGGCTGCACATCGCGGATCGCGGTCTGTCCCTTGGAGCCGGCAGTGGAATAACGCACATGCCCGATGGCCAACTGGCCGGGCAGATGTTTCATCACATCCTGACTGGTGAAATTGTCGCGGACATAGCCGAAACGGCGGGCCGACTGGAAATTCGCCTCCGCATCATAGCTGACGATCCCGCCCGCTTCCTGGCCGCGGTGCTGCAGCGCGTGCAACCCCAATGCGACGAAATTGGAGGCATCGGCCACCCCGACAACGCCGAAGACGCCGCATTCTTCCTTCAGCTTGTCGCCATCCCCACCGTCGGTCAGGTAGGTGGTGTCGAACGGATTGGCGGGGGGCATGATCTTGGACGTGCTGTGGGACAAGGGAGGCTCCTGCGCGGACGTATCAATGCAGGCTTATTACGGGCAATCCGGCACAGTGTCACCCCACCGATTGTCGCATCGCACGCTCATTTTATGAGCGGCGTGCTCACAGGCAGAATTGCGGGCCGCACGGGGGCAGGGGCCGCGGCCATTGGCAACTGCGACGCGTCCGTGTGACCGGGCAGGCAAAAGCAGACGGAACTGCCCGCACGGTCGGAATTGTTGAACACGCGGATGCTGCCGCCCCGCGCGAGGATCAGCCGCCTGATCCCCAACAGCCCATAGCCGCTGTCGACCCGAAAATCGCCGGTCTGCAGGAAGACCGAACCGGGGTTGTCGAACCCCTTGCCGTTGTCGCCCACGGTAAATTCGATAAAGCCACCTTCGAGACACCGCGCACGGCAGGTCAGCTGCATCCGCTCGCGCCCGCCGTATTTCAGCGCGTTGTCGATCAGGTTGCGGAGCACGATCTGTACCGCGTTCTTGTCGCCGGTGACGGTCGCGTCATCGCAGATCATCTTGTGGATCGATTGCGGGTCAAGCGCGCCCATGATGTTGCGCACCAGCTGTGCCAGCTCGAAGGTCTGGTCCTCTGCGACGGCCCCCACCGCGCTGGCATGCGACAGCACATCCGAAATCAGCGCCATCGATTTTTCCGACGTTTCGGCCAGCATTTCGATCAGCTCCAGCTTGCCATCGCCGCGGTCCTCGAAATCCTCGCGCAGCATTTCCGACAGCATGGCGACATTGCGCATCGGCGTGCGCAAATCGTGCGCGGCCATGGTGACAAACTGCTCCACCTCGTCGCCGATACTGCGCAGCTTGGCCTGCGCGTTGGCCGCCGCCCATTCCGCCGATACGTCCTTGGCGCTGCCGATCAACCGGATGACCTCGCCCTCGGGGGTCATCTGGGGTGCAAGCGTGGTGCGCACGATGCGTGTCTCGTCGCCGAAGGGCAGCTTAAATTCATAGCTGCGCCGCGTGCGCGTACGGATCGTTTCCAGCTGCTCGCGGTAGGCGGCGGCCCCGTATTCCGCGCCAAAAGCCTCGATCGTCGTGCGGCCCACGAAATCCGACAGCGGCCGGCCAAGCCGCGCCAGTGCGGCGGCGTTATAGGTGCCATAGACGGGCACAGCACCTTCCAGAACGTCCAGCACAAAGATCGGGGTCGGCACGCAATCAAGCAGTTGGTATAGATCTTCGATGGCCATGGCAGTTCCTTTGTCCCGTCATCCGGGGGGAATACACCATCACCTTTAACGCAACCCTAAGTCACGCCGTGATCCGCGATTATTGCGCCGTGCAGGAGGCCACCAGTTCTTCGTATTTGGTGGTGATCCACCCCAGCGCCTGATCCGGGTCCTGATTCTGGATGTCATCGGTAAACCGTCCGAACACCTGCGCAGAGCGGCTGTCATCGACCATTGTGATCTGCTGGTTGCTGATCACTGTGGAATAGACAAAGAACGCGATGGCCACCAACAGGATGCCGCGCGCCACGCCAAAGATGAACCCGAGCGCCTGATCGAACCCGCCCAGAACCGACCGCTGCACCAGCGACGAAAACAGCGGGGTGAAAAGCGATACGATCACCAGCGTGATGGCCAGAACGATGGTAAAGGCCCCGATGATCGACAATTCGCAACTGTCGGCAAGGAATTCGCCCACCACCGGCAATTCGCGCACCAGCGGTTCCACCTGCGGGGCAAACAGATAGGCCAGCACCGCCGCCGCGATCCAGCCGACGATCGCCATCAGTTCGCGCACGAATCCGCGCCCGTATGCCAGCAAGGCAGACATCACGATGACCAGCGCCACCACCCCATCAATGACGGTAAAACCTTCCATGCCTCAGCCTTTCTGTGCGCAGGTGTCAGCCCGCTCCGAATATTTCGCCGACGAAACCGGTCAGATCGGCCATGGGGCGCGATGTGATGCCGTTGACCTCGACGGCCTTGCCGCCCTTGGGGGCGATTGCGCTGGTAAAACCAAGTTTTTGCGCCTCTTTCAACCTGTTTTCGGTCTGGGTGGCGGGGCGCAGCGCACCCGACAGGCTAAGTTCCCCGAAAACAACGGTTTCGGCGGGCAGGGCGGCATCCTCGCGTGCACTCAGCAGGGCCGCGGCCACTGCCAGATCGGCAGCTGGTTCGGAGATCTTCATCCCGCCCGCGACATTCAGATAGACATCCAGCCCCGCAAACGGAATGCCACAGCGCGCCTCCAGCACGGCAAGGATCATTGCCAGTCGCCCGCCGTCCCAGCCCACGACCGTACGGCGCGGCTGGCTGTGCGGCGACGGCGCCACCAGCGCCTGTATCTCGACCAAAACGGGTCGCGTGCCCTCGACACCGGCAAACACGACCGATCCGGGGCTTGGCTGGCCGCGTTCGGACAGAAACAGGGCCGACGGGTTCAGCACTTCGGACAATCCGCGGCCCGTCATCTCGAACACACCGATCTCGTCGGCAGGGCCAAACCGGTTCTTGACCGACCGCAGGATGCGGAACGGATGGCCCCGCTCGCCCTCGAAATAAAGCACGGTATCGACCATATGCTCGACCACGCGAGGGCCCGCGATCTGGCCCTCCTTGGTGACGTGGCCCACCAGAATGACCGAGGTGCCGGTGCGTTTGGCAAAGTTGGTCAACTCATGGCTGGCAGCGCGGACCTGGCTGACCGATCCCGGCGCGCTGTCGACATTGTCGGCCCACATGGTCTGGATCGAATCGATGATCGCCAGCTGCGGGCGCTCCTTGTCCAGCGTGGTCAGGATGTCGCGCAGATTGGTTTCGGCCCCCAGCTTCACCTGCGCCTGCGTCAGCCCCAGCCGCTGTGCGCGCATCCGCACCTGCGCCGATGCTTCCTCGCCCGAGATATAGACGACATGCAGACCCTTGTTGGCAAAAGCCGCCGCGGCCTGCAGCAACAGTGTCGATTTGCCGATGCCGGGATCGCCGCCCACCAGCGTGGCGGAGGCCGCCACCAGACCACCGCCCAGCACACGGTCCAGTTCGCCCAACCCCGACATGGTGCGCGGCGGCGGGGCCTCTTCGGTGGCCAGATCCATCAACGCCATCGCACTGCCCCGCGTGGCGCCGAGCGATTTCGAAGGCGGACCGGCGCTCAGCGCCTTGTCTTCGGAAATGGTGTTCCATTCGCCGCAATTGTCGCAGCGGCCCGACCACTTGGGATAGCGGGCAGCGCAGTTGGAACATGAAAATGTGGTGGTTGCTTTGGCCATGACGCTATGTGCCGTGGCGCGCGCGGATCGTCAAAGGAAAAGCCGTTACTCGGCGGCCTTCGGGGGCATTTCGATCAGCGTATTGTCGAGCGCGGCGCTGTCGATCGGGGTGATCTGCGCACTGGGGCGGCTCACGGTCGTCTCGCGGCCCAACTCCGGCATGATTTCATCCAGCTCGTCCGAAAGCCGCTGCAACTGCGCCGCCGCGACACTTTCCTCAAGCTCCACCTCATGCGACCAGTGCTTCAACTCGGTCGAAATCGCCTTGGCCTGATCCAGCCGCTCGTTGAACAGGTTCACCTCTTCCTGCCGCTGGGACAGGAAATCGCGGGCGCGCTTGATCTTGTCGTCCGAATAAACCTCCGCCAACTCGCGGCTGACATGGCTCATCTGGGCGGCCATCTCCAGAAGCGCGGGCTCAAGCGTGCTGAGATCGGGGTGATCGCGCAGATAGGCCAGACGCTCGCGCACCGCGTCGAATTCCGAGCTCAACTTGAACGTACGGCCCCGATCGGCGGCATGTACCATGCCGTAGGCGCGCGCGACGTCCTCCATCGACACCGAAAACTGGCGGTGCGAATTTTCCAGCTGCATGATGCGGGTATTGGCGGGCAGAAAGAAACAGATCGCCGCGGACAGCACGGTCGCACCGACCTGCGCATAAATGCCTGCGTTCTCGATGGGCGCGCCGCCGAACATCAGCGTCAGCTCCACCCAGGGCCAGTATCCCAGCGCGGCCATGATCGTCGCAGTCGTCAGTCCTGCGGCGCAGGCGGCAAAGAACAAAAGCGCCGCGCGCTGCATCAAATACTGAAAGAAAAAGCCGAACGCTCTGAGCTGTTGCATGTTCATCCCCAAGTTGCGCCATCGGCGGTATCATGCCGACAACGCGCCAACAGATGGTAAAGTTCCGCTTATGTGCTGCAAAGGAAAAATTAACCACTTTTTCCCATCTTCACCAAATATTGTTTACCTTTGGTCACTTATCCCGCGATCAACTTGGGATTGTTGACCCAGAACACTAATCATCAGGGATGCAAGGATACAGAAGGTGAACAGGTACAGGCCCCACGCCACCTCGATCCGCCCGACATCGATTCCCTTGGTGAGGGTGATATAAAGCGCGATGAGAAAGATATCGGCCATGGCGAGCTTGCCCAGAAGTGCCAGCGCCGGTTTGATCCGCGGGCCGAGCAGACCAAAATGCACCAGCGCCAGTCCGATGGTTTTGAGATAGGGCGCGACGAGCGCGAAGACCGTCACCACCAGCGCCAGAAACACATCGCTTTGCCACAGCGATTGCAGCCCCGTCATCACCGAAATTTCCGACAGACCGAACAGCGGCAACAGACCTGCGCGCATCAGGGGGGCAAACCACGCCACCGGATACAGCACCAGCAGCGACAGGTTCACCCAGCGGGCAATCACGCCCGCCATACCCGCTTGTACCGATGGCCAAGGCTGGTCAGCACCTCGTACCCGATGGTGCCCGCAAAACCGGCAACCGTATCAACCGACTGGTGCATGCCCAGCAGCTGCAAATGCTCCGGCGTGTCGTTGAGGTCGGTAACATCTGCGGTGATCAGATCCATCGACACGCGGCCGATCACCGGCACCTTGGTATCGCCGTGGGTCAACCACGCCTGCGGTCCCATCGCGCGGATCAATCCGTCTGCATATCCGGCGGCGATTGTCGCGACACGGCTGGGGCGGCGCGCGGTCCAGCTGTTGCCGTAACCTACGGTTTCGCCCGGCTGCACATCGCGGATCTGGATCACCGGAATGTCCAGCGTCACCACCGGTGTGGCATCGATAAATGGCAACCCGCCATAAAGCCCGATGCCCGGCCGCACCATGTCATAGGCAAATTCCGGCCCCAGCAGCGTGCCCCCCGTCGCCGACAGCGACCGCGGGACATCAAGCCCTTCGGTCATGTCGTCAAACGCGCGGCGCTGGCGGTCGTTCATCTCGTGGGAGGGATCGTCCGCGCAGGCCAGATGGGACATCAGAACCGTGGGGCCCTGTGCCAGCGCAATCTCGCGCAGGGCGGACCACTCGTTGGGCTGCATGCCCAACCGGTTCATGCCGCTGTTCAGCTGGATGCCGAAGGGATGGCCCGGCAGCGCCTCCACGTGGCGCAGCATCTGGTCCACCGAATTGATCAGCGGTGTCAGACGCGCATCGCGCAGCGTGTCTGCATCGCCCGCCATATGCCCCGAGAACACCGAAATCTGCGGCCCGGGCCCGATGGCATGGCGCAAACGCGCCCCTTCTTCGGCCACCGCCACAAAGAACTGTCGCGCGCCCGCGGCGGCCAGCCGCGTACCCACCTTCGCCGCGTCCAGCCCATAGCCGTCGGCCTTGACCACGGCACCCGTCTCTACTTGCGCAATTTTTCCAAGCGCGCGCCAGTTGGCGACAATGGCATTCAAATCGATGGTCAGAACAGCGGTACTCATGGCACGGGTTTTGACACGAACGCGCGGCAGGTCAAGCGCGGCTTGCAGCGTTCAGCTACGGAATGTCGAAAAAGCTGCGGTTTTGCTGCCACATCTTCTCGCCCACCTGACAATCGTAGGGGGCAGGCGCCTGCGCCCGCCAGACCTGCTGGGCGGCAGCCAACCCCGCGATCTCGAGCACCAGCTTGCGGGTCACCGCCGCCGGAAAGGCATCCCAGCGGGTCACCGGAATGACAAAGGCACCCGGCCCCCCGATCACGCAGGCGGCGTAGAACGCATCCAGATCGGGTATGCCCCATATCTCCGACAGCGCATCCTGCGTCATCAGGGGCAATCCGTTGATGGTGATGCCCTGTGCGACGACCTCGTCGCGGGCGGCGCGCACGGGCGGTCCCATGTTGTTGGGGCCATCGCCCGACACGTCAATGACGCGGCGCAAGCCCTCGAACCCGTTCGTTTCAATGCTTTGGGCCGCAAAACGCAGGGCCGATGAAATCGACGTCCGGCGCAGGCTGTCGTCGTAATGCGCGGTGATACGGCTGGCAACGTCGCGGGCCCCCTCGGGCGATGACACCTCGGTCCACGGCACGATCACCCGCTGGCTGTCGCTGCCCGCCCACTCGATATAGGTCAGCGCGATCCGGCCGAGCAAACCGCCCTCTATCGCCTCGGCCACGGCGGTGCTGGTCAGCGCCTCCGCATAGCCGCGCCGCTGCAACTCCAGCTCCGCGGGCGACATCGACCGCGACACATCCACCGCCAGAACCAGCTCCAGATCAACCTCGCGGGCCCGCGCGGGCAGGGCCGCCAGCACCGTCAGAACAAGGAACATGATCACACGCATGGTGCCAGCATGGCGTGCATCGCGCGGCCCGTCCAATCACAAAACGCCGCAGGGGGTACCGCTACGTCATGGAAAGGTAACTTGTGGTTGTGGCTGCGACCCGTACACTCCCGGTATCCAGAGGAGGACCCCATGACCCTGACACGTTTTGCCTTTTTGCCACTGGCCCTGTCCGCGACCGCGGCGCTGGCGGACAACCCCATCGACACGCAACTGCCCTCGGCTCCGGCGTTGGCCGCCTACGGCGATCTGCCGGTGGGGGTGCGCAGCTTTGACATGCTGAACCCCGACCAGATCGATATCCTCGCCATCGATCCTGCCGCCGACAAACCCGATCCGCTGCCGCGCTACGACCGGCCACTGACGGTCGAAATGTGGTATCCTGCCGCCGACGGGGCCACGGGCGATACATCTGTCAAAGCCTATCTGCGCGACGGCACGACCGAAGTCACCCTGAGCGGGCGCGCCATGCGCGACGCCGCCGTGCGCACGCCCGATGCGGCCTATCCTCTGGTGCTGATCAGCCACGGCTATCCGGGCAACCGGTTCCTGCTGTCGCATCTGGCCGAAAACATCGCGTCAAAAGGATACGTGGTCGCCTCCATCGATCACACCGACAGCACCTACCGCACCAAGGCGGCGTTCGGCTCGACGCTGGTGAACCGCTCGTTCGACCAACTGTTCGTGCTTGACGAAATGGCGCGCATGGCCGGACAAGGCGCTGAATTCGAAGGGCTTTACGACGCCGACAATACGGCCATCATCGGCTATTCGATGGGCGGCTACGGGGCGATCATCACGGCGGGCGGCGGCGTGACCGAAGCCTCGGTCGGATATTCCTGGGGCGCCCCGCACGGCACGCTGGCCGTTCATCAGGCCGGCAGCGATAGCCACGCGGACTTGCCAGACGCACGGATCAAGACCGCCATCGCTTTCGGGCCCTGGGGCATGAACGCGGGCTTCTGGGATGCCGAAGGTCTGGCGGGCGTGCAAATCCCGATGCTGTTTATCGCAGGCTCGCAGGATGACGTGTCACTCTACGAAAACGGTGTGCGGGCGATCTGGGAAAATGCCAGCGGCGTGGACCGCGCGCTGCTGACCTTCGAAAACGGCGGCCACAACGCTGGCGCACCCATGCCGGCCCCTGCAGAAAGCTACCGCTTCGATGAGGCACTGGGCTTCAACGTGTCCGAACACTACACCGATCCGGTCTGGGATACCGTGCGCATGAACAATATCTCGCAGCATTTTGTCACGGCATGGCTCGACCGGGCGCTGAAAAACGATGCCGAAGCAGGCAGTTACCTCGATCTGGTCGAACAGGCCAACGCGGGAGTGTGGTCCATGTCCGACGATGGCAAGGAAAACGTGGATCACAGCTACTGGAAGGGCTTTGCCAAAGGCACGGCCAAGGGCCTGCGCTTTGAAACCCTCACCGCGAACTGATCTTCCTCATCCCCCCGGCAGGGTGTCGACATGCCGGGGGGTGACCCCGCGGGGACGCGCCGAAATGGCGGAAATTCAACAAATTCAGGGGGCTACCATTGCTGACCTTGGGTCAGCTTTTCGCGGCGCGCGATTGGGTTAACGGTACTTTTCCCGCTCAGGATGTGCACGTTAACCTTTTGCGCTAAGGTGTTGTTTTTGCACGGGTTGACGTAGCGTCGCGCAGTTTCTGCACAACTTTATCCACCGGTTCAGAATTCCTGATCGTCGCCGCCCTGCTGCTGCCACGGCTTGACCAGATTGCCAAAGCGGGTAAAGCGACCCTCAAAGCTCAATTCGACCGTGCCGATCGGCCCGTGGCGCTGTTTGCCGATGACCACCTCGGCGCGCCCGTGCAGGCGCTCCATCTCTTCTTGCCAGACCGCCATCTTGTCCAGTTCGTGATCGCCCGGCTTCTCGCGCTCCTTGTAGTATTCCTCGCGGAACACGAACATCACCACATCGGCATCCTGTTCGATCGATCCCGATTCCCGCAGATCCGACAGCTGCGGGCGCTTGTCTTCGCGGTTTTCGACCTGACGGCTCAACTGCGACAGCGCGATCACCGGAATATCGAGCTCCTTGGCGATGGCCTTCAACCCCATGGTGATCTCGGAAATCTCGTTGACGCGGTTGTCGTTGTTGCCCGTGCCGCGCACCAGCTGCAGATAGTCGATGATCAGCACGTCCAGCCCGTGGGTCCGCTTCAGGCGCCGGGCGCGCGCGGCAAGCTGGGAGATCGGCAGGGCGGGCGTGTCGTCAATATAGAGCGGGCAGGCCTCCAGCGCCTTGGCCGCATCCACGAACCTGCGGAATTCGGTCTCCGTCATGTCACCGGACCGGATCTGCTGGCTGGGGATCTCGGCGGCTTCCGACAGGATCCGCGCGGCCAGCTGTTCGGCGCTCATCTCGAGGCTGTAGAAGCCCACGACCCCCCCGTCGACCGCCCCTTCGCCGCCGTCAGGCAGCTTGCCGCGCTTATAGGCCTTGGCCACGTTGAAAGCGATATTGGTCGCCAACGACGTCTTGCCCATCGACGGACGCCCCGCAAGGATCAGCAGGTCGGACCGGTGCAAGCCACCCAGCTTCTTGTCCATGTCGATCAGGCCGGTCGACACACCCGACAGGCCACCGTCCCGTTGATAGGCGGCGTTGGCCACGTTGACCGCATCGGTGACAGCGCGCAGAAAGCTCTGGAAACCGCTTTCGACCTGGCCCTGCTCGGCCAGCTTGTAAAGCTGCTGCTCCGCCTCGACGATCTGCTCGCGCGGCTCGGACGCCACATCGACGGTCGCGGCCTTGGCGGCGATATCGCGGCCCAGACCGATCAGATCGCGCCGGACCGCCAGATCGTAGATCATCTGCGCATAGTCGCGCACCGCAAATGCCGAAATCGCCGCACCGGCAAGCCGCGCCAGATAGCTCGGCCCGCCCAACTCCTTGAGGCCCTCGTCGTCTTCCATGAACGCCTTGAGCGTGACAGGAGAGGCGAGGTTGTTCTTGGCGATGCGCGCGGCGGCGATCTCGAAAATGCGCGCGTGCACGGGATCATAAAAATGCTTCGGACCGATGATAGACGCCACGCGGTCGTAGATGTCGTTGTTGGTCAGGATCGCACCCAGAAGCTGCTGCTCGGCTTCGATGGAATGCGGCATTGTTTCGGCTGCCTGCACGGCGATGCCATTGGTGTTGACCGACGAAATCTCGTTCATTTTTCTGACCCCATTTGCCCCGCCGCTGTCATAGCGAAGGGGCGTTAGGCGCGCAAATTGTATGTTTTTGTGGATAAAATTGTCGAAAAAGCGCGCCACCTACATATTGCGGTAGCGGGCAGGCATTCGTCAACAGGTGGTGTTATTTGCGGTGGGCGTCCTGCCACTCACGGGGAGAATTCAGGAAGGTTTCCACCTCGTTCAGGGTGACTTCGGGGAAAGCGCGTTGCGCCTTTGCCTCGGCCAGAACATCCCACCAGGTGCACAGGTGATGCAGGCTAACTCCGTGATCGCCCAGCGTCTTTTCGGTCTGCGGAAAGATGTCGTAATAGAAGATCACGGCCGTATGCGCGCAGGTGGCGCCGGTGTCGCGAATCGCGTCCACGAAGCTCAGCTTCGATCCGCCATCGGTCGTCAAATCCTCGACGAGAAGCACGCGCTGACCTTCGCTCATGGCGCCCTCGATGCGCGCGTTCTTGCCGTAGCCTTTGGGTTTCTTGCGCACATACGTCATCGGCAGGGCCATGCGTTCGGCCACCAGCGCGGCGAAGGGAATGCCCGCCGTTTCGCCGCCCGCGATGTTGTCGAAGGCCTCGAACCCCGCGTTGCGCATGACCGTGACGGTCAGAAAATCCATCAGCGTGCTGCGGATGCGCGGGTAGCTGATCAGCTTGCGGCAATCGATGTAGCTGGGCGAGGGCAGGCCCGACGCAAGCGTATAGGGGGTGTCGGTGTTGAAGTTCACCGCGCCGATTTCCAGCAGCATACGGGCCGTCAGCCGGGCCATGTCTTCGGGCGAGGGGTATGTGCTGGGGATCATCGCGGGTGTCCTTGCAAGGCGAGAGGGTGGGATTTGAGTTTAAAGAGCAAGATGAAGTCAGCTTGACCAGTGCAGATCCATCATCGGATCGAACACGGTGACCGGCCCTTCGGGGGTTTCGATGAAGGCGGGCGTGTCCGGCGCGGTCCGCTGCAGCGTCGTTGTCGCCTCATTGGGCGGCAGGCCATAGAAGGCAGGGCCGTTGAGGGAGGTGAAATTTTCCAGCTTGTCCAGCGCGTTGTCCTGCTCGAAGACTTCGGCCAGGATCGACAGGGTGTTGGGCGCGGTGAAGCAGCCCGCACAGCCGCAGGGTTGCAGTTTGTTTGCATCCGTATGCGGTGCGCTGTCCGTGCCGAGGAAAAAGCGCGGATCGCCGGAGGTGGCGGCGGCGCGCAGCGCGATCCGGTGGTTTTCGCGCTTGGCCACAGGCAGGCAGTAGTAGTGCGGTTTGATGCCGCCGGACAGGATGTGGTTGCGGTTGATCACCAGGTGGTGGGTGGTGATGGTCGCCGCAAGCCCGGTTTCGGCGCTGCGCACGTAATCGGCGGCGTTTGCGGTGGTGATGTGTTCCATCACGACGCGCAACTGCGGATGCGCGCGGCGGATCGGATCCAGCACACGGTCGATGAACACGGCTTCGCGGTCGAAGATATCGACATCGTTGTCGGTGACTTCGCCGTGAGTGCACAGCGGCAGGCCGATTTCGGCCATTTTTTCCAGTACCGGTTGGACCTTGTCAAAGCTGCTGACGCCGGAGGCGGAATTGGTGGTCGCCCCCGCGGGGTAGAGTTTCACGGCCGTGATCAATCCCTCCGCGTGGGCCGCGGCGACATCCTCCGGATCGGTGTTTTCGGTCAGATAGAGCGTCATCAGCGGCGTGAAATCCGCGCCCTGCGGCAGGGCTGCCATGATCCGGTCACGGTAGGCGCGCGCGTCGTTCCCGGTCACCACGGGCGGCACCAGATTGGGCATGATGATGGCGCGGGCAAAGTCGCGCGCGGTATAGGGCAGGACCGCGCGCAGCATGTCGCCGTCGCGCAGATGCAGGTGCCAGTCGTCGGGACGGCGGATCGTGAGGGTCTGGGTCATGGACCGCGTGCTAGCATGCACACGCGGGGCGCACTAGTCCTGTTGTGGTGTCGCGGCCTTGGCGCCCTTGCGGGCCTTCTTGCCCTCAAGCTCCTTGAGGCGGCGGGCAAACCGCGGGGCGTGCATGCGCGTCGTCACGTTGCGCGCCAGCCCGAGTGTCAGCCGGTCACGTCCCTGCGCATCCAGCGATGCCATCAGCGCCCGAAGATAGGGCGGGTGCATCCGGCGCGCCCGCATCATGCGGGCAAAGGCCACGGTGTCGAGTTCATCCGATGCGATGGCACGCAGCATCGGGGCAAGCTGGTCCATTTCCAGCAGATCGGTCTGGATCGCGTCGCCCATATGGCGCAATCGCAATTTGCGCACGTTCGCCCGCGTGAACAGCGCCGCATGCATCGCGTCGAGCTGTTGGCGCGGATCATAGACGACATAGGCGGCGGCCGCCCCGTCGAGCATATCGGGTGCGTAGCCATAGCGAGACGTGAAATCGGCGCTGCGCATTTCGACAAAACGGTCGTCCCATTCGGTCACGCGCGGATCAAGTGTGGCCTGGGGTTGTACCATCAGTACCCGCGCCCCGGGCGAGGCCACCGAGAATGCCGCAGCCGCGTATCCGCACGGGCCCGCGCCATAGAAAATCACCCGCTCGAATTCATCAAAGAACCCGTCATCGATCAGCCGGTCGAAATAGGCATAGACCGCGGGATCGCGAAACCAGGTGTCGCCGTCCGATGCGATACACAGGCTCGACCAGTTCTGCTCGGCCATGAACTCCCAGCCCAGCGGCTGGGCCAGAGGGGAGAGGGCGGGAATGCCCTGCAACGTCTCGAACGTGACGAGCAAGGTCTCGCTTTTTTCGACAAAGGCCGCGTAATGGCGGCTGCCGAGGCGCTCCAGATATCCGTCCGCATCGCACAGCGTTTCCACCGCGTCGATCCAGTCGGTCTTTTTCATGCCAGCCAGCGATGTCTCGAACGTCAGGCCTGTTTCCGCCATGGCGCAATCCTCAAATGCTCGTGCCCTGCACGTCTTTGGTGCAGATTCTGTCACAAACTAAAAGAGCATTGGGGCGAAATTAGGGAAAATTGACGCTGAAAAAGGACTAGGACGCCGGTTCCTGTCGCGCCTTATTGGCATAACCCACCAGAAACTGGGCGACTTTTTGCGGTACCGGTTGCGAGGGCGGCGTCATCAGCAGACGGCCAAAGAGGGCGCGAAACGGTTCTTGCTGCATCAGCGCGTCAAAGCGGGCGTGCCGCCATTGGACCGCACGGGCATGCAACGCGCCGAGGGTGGCATCGGCCATCAGCCCGGCAAGGATACGCGCGCGGGGCTCGGACAGGCTGGCGATGGAGGAGTCGGTGTCGGTATTGAAATTCCGCTCCACCCAGTAATCGAGCCCCAGCGCGTCGCCTGCGTGGACCGCACGGCCCCGATCAGCCTTGAGCACAAAGCTTTCCAGCGCGCCCAGCGGGTAGTGGTTGAGCTGGACCAGACCGTAATTGTCGCGTCCGAAATTGGAGAAGATGCGGCGCCGGGCGAATTGGTCGGGCAGGGGGGCGCCGTTGCCGTCAAACCAGCGCGCCTGTGCCAGTCGTGCCGCATCGGCGTCGCGCGGGCGGTGCACGCCGGGTTTGGCATAGGTGCCATCGTTGCGGTAAAGCGTCTTGAACATCGCCGCGCGCCACGGCCAGTACATCACCGCGGGGGCGCACCGCGTGAACGTGTCGAGCACCGGCGCATCGCGGTACCTGACCTGACCCGCCGCACCGAACAGCCGCCACGTCAACGTGATCGCGGTGGCATCGGGCAGGGCGGCCAGCAGCGCACCCAGCGTATGATCGCCCGTGTGTACGTTGACGAATTCGTCGATATCGAGCGGCAGGATCCACGCGGCCCCGCGCAGCACCTCCATCCCGGCGGCGGCCTTCAGCGCGGTAAACTGCACGCCGTTCTTGTGGTAGGGGCCGTCGTTGCGCACATGGGTGACGTGGCCCAGCTCTTCGAGACGGTCCAGCATGGCATCCGTGCCATCGTCGCACGCGTTCGAGAACACCAGCACATGGTCAAAGCCGACCGCCAGATGGTGGGCCAGCCATTCCAGCACAAACGCCGCCTCGTTGCGGACACAGAGCAGCGCAAGCTTCACCGCGCTACCACTGCCGCCGGAACGAGACGACCTTGCGGTTCGATCCGCGGTGGTAATAGGCCATGCCCGCATCCATGAAGGCGCGGAACACCGCGTTGATCCCTTCGGGGCCGACCAGTTGGGGATGGGTTTCGATCACCGCCGCACGCAGGTTGCTCAGATCCAGCAGCGGCAGCAGTTCCGCCTCCGCGCCCTCGATGTCACAGACCAGCGTGTCGATCTGCAATTCCTTGAACGTGGCGCGGGCGTTGAGCACATCGACCTTGGTGACCTCCAGCAGGGTCTTTTCATTGTCGCTGGGGCGCGGGTCCAGCGACGAGCCCAGCAGCTTGCGGCGCACGTAGAAATCGCGCGTGCCCTTGCGCTTGCCCAGAATGGCGTTGTGGACATGCGCATTGGTGAGGTTGTTGGCCTCGTGAACGCTCTTGATGTAGGGGATCAGATGGGGGTTGGCCTCGAAGGCATGGATCGCCTTGAGCTTGCGGCGCGTCGCCAGAAACGTCGACATATACCCGATGCCCGCGCCCAGCTCCATGACCGTGTCGCCATCGCGCACGACCTTCAGCACCGCCTCGCTTTCCTTGCTCTCATAGCGGTTTTCCCGCAGCGCACCGCGGATCTGGCCGCGGATGAACCGCCCATCCTTGGGAAACTTCAAACCCCGCGAGCGCACGAAAGGGGACCGCGTGCGCGCGGCGGGGGCGTCCGTCGTTGCAGGTTCCATCTAACTCTCCATATCCAGCGCGAGCGCATAGGCCACACGCTCGGTTTCCGTCAGCTTTACCGCCAGCGCCTCTTGCAGCAGATCGGCAAATTCGGGGTTCTGGTGCAATTCATCGGCCTTGGCGCGGTGCCACGCCACCCCGCGTGCGTGCAGATCGGCAAGCGCTTCGTCGGTCATCAACCGGTCATATTCCGCACGCAGCCGCGGGATGTTGCGCTTGATCGTGATGTCGCGGAAATCGGACCAATCCATGCGGATCCAGTAGTTGATCCCGATCGAGCGGTCGACGTGCAGCGCGCGGCCCCGCTGACGTTTGATGAGAAAACTCTCCGCCGACCGCAGCGCATAATGATTGAGCTGTAACAGATCGTATCCAATGGATTTCTTCGACGACCGCCAGCCGTTCTCGGCCACTTCACGGGTCATGTCCTGACCCGATCCATTCACCCATTTCACACGGTCCTTGAACCCCTCGTCGAGCTTGTTGGGCCGGTGGCAGCTGATCTTCTCGTAGGCGCCGATGTTCCGGAACATCGTCTTGAACCCCCAGACCGTGTGCGGCTTGGGGCAGAATTTCGGCGCACAGCGGTCGAACTGGTCGATCACGAACGCATCGGACAGATCGGTCACGCCATTGTGGCCGAACAACCGCCACGTCATGGCGACATTGGTGGCGTCGGGCACGGCGTCCAGAAAATCCTGCACCGTGCCATTCCCGCAGCGCACATTCATGAACTCGTCCACATCGATATGGATGATCCATTCCGCATTCCTGATCACCGGTTCTTTCAACGCCTGGTTCAGCGCGTATTGCTGGGGCGAATTGCCCTTCCAGTTGTCGTTGTTGCGGTGCTGCAAAACGCCCATCTCCTGCAACCGGTCCAGCAATTCGGACGTGCCGTCGGAGCAATCGTTGGTATAGATCAGGAAGTTATCGACCCCCATGGCGCGGTGGTGGGCCACCCATTCCACGATATAGGGGGCCTCGTTCTTCATACAGCCGACAATCACATTGCCCGAATTGCCCTCGGGCAGATCACGCGGCGCAATCGGGGTATAGGCGGCGGCCAGCTCTTCTTCGTTGACCGATCCCATCTTGTTGTGGGGGGCAAAGCTGGAACTGCGCAGCTTTTCGAAATTCTGCTTGGCCAGCGGCGGCAGCAACCGCGCCGCGGTGGCGCTCAACCCGTCCGGCGTGTCGTCGGGCGGCGGTGGGGCCTGTGCCACATCCGCGTGCCCCGCACCGTCAAGCTGCGCCAGATCGGCGGCCTTGGCCTTCTTTTGCGCTTTCGTCGCCTTGTCGATGCGCCACATGAACCCCAAGAGATACTGCGAGGCGCGAAATCCCCTTGTCGGGTCCGCCTCCTGCCAGATGTCTGCTGACGCAGATGTCTTGAAAGTCACAGCGCTCAGCCCGGCATGCGCCTTGACCAGCTTTTTCAGACCGGGGGCGAAATGCGCGGCAATCGGGTGCAGGGTCGCAGGGTCGATGCCGGGGCCGTCGACGGCGATCTCCTGCACGAAACTGCGCCACAACTGGCGGGGCAGAATGCGTTTGCGATTGGCCAGCACCTGCAGGATCAGCGCGTTCAATTGGCGTCCGCGGGCCAATGCCGCCGCAGCCACGGGGGTGGGCAGGGCCATGTCGCGGGCGCGGCCCAGCGGCGCGTTGATGGTAAACACGTCGCGCAGCGTCCCGGTCACATCAGCCGATGCAAACCTCGCCGCGTCATACCCGTGCAGCGCCACGCGCCCCGCGCCAAAGGTGCCTTCCCAGAAGGCCACCAGCGCCGGCAGATCGAGCCAGAATACCGGCGCCTGCGTTTCGGCGAACACGCCTGCGGCAGGGTCGATCGCGGGCGTCCGGGCCAGCGCCGCGCGCCACCAGTCGTCCTGACCCGCCAGCGCAAGCTCCGCATCCAGCGTCAGGCCACGGCCCTCCAATATCTGGCTCTCGTAATGGCGCGCCAACATGCGCGTGGGCGCATCGACATGGGCAATCACGTGAATATCGTCGCTGATCGGCGCCAATATACCGCGCAGCCGTTCCAGCTCGGACACGGTGCGCAAACAGGTGCCAAGCTGCGAACACGACACGATCAGCGTGTCGGGGCTGTGCTGGGCCACTTCGCGCGCCAGATCGGCGGCCACCGCCTCGCGCAACACGGCCTGCTTGTCGGGCGCGATATAGCCGCGGTTGAACCGCAGCGGGTCCACGTGGGCAGGGTCCGTCACGGCCATGAACAGACGTGTGTGGTTCTTGTTGCCGGGGCTGCGGGCATAAAGCGTACCGTGGCGCAGCATCAGGTCGCGCTTGGCCGCCAGCACCGATTGCAAGCGGTCCGCGCCGACACCTTCCAGCCCGATATGAAGTTCGATCCGCATCAGCCGGTCCTGTCCTGATCTTCCAACGCCTGATTGGCGTTTGCCTGCCCCCACCACGGCAGATCGCGGCCCAGATGCCGGGCCACCTGCGCACGGGCCCCGGGGTCCGCCACATCGTACTCCAGAAACGCCGGATCGCCCGCGAAAATCACCGCCAGATGGGCGTAATGCCCGTCGATCCAGCGCATGCGCTCTTTCGATGTCTCACCGTATCCTTCGGGCAGGCCGGGCACGTCCGAGGCGGGCAACCTGTCGACACCCAGATCGGACCACGCCAGCATCGATTGCGACACGTCCCAACTGTCGCGGCGTGAGGCGACAAAACGCACATCGGGGTGATGGGTGCGGATCGCGTCAATCATGGCAAAATCCATCTGCGGCCAGAGCGATTTGCCCTCGCGCAGACAACTCAGCTCCGTCAACGCATTGAAATCCCCGCAAAATGCCGCCGGATCACCGTCGAGGTAATAGCCGCGGTACAGCAGGTCCGCCACATAGGCATCGTGCAGCTCCGCATCCTCCGTCTGCCGCTTGCGGATGCGGTGATCGGCCACGCGGTACCCCGCCAGCTTGAGCGCACGGGCCAGCGTGGTCGTGCCGGTCTTGGGCAGGCCCAGATTGACAACGGCAAGGCTCACGCGACCTCCTCCCACAGACCCAGCTTGCGCAGCATCGCCTCTTCCTGCGGGGGCAACAGCGACGCGGCCCGCAGCTGGTCGGCCATCTCGCGATAGGCGGGCTGCTGCATCAACGCATCACGCTTGGCACGGTGCGCGGCCACACTCGCATCATGCAGCG
The DNA here is from genome assembly GCF_025141935.1 of Sulfitobacter sp. S190. Taxonomy (NCBI): domain Bacteria; kingdom Pseudomonadati; phylum Pseudomonadota; class Alphaproteobacteria; order Rhodobacterales; family Roseobacteraceae; genus Sulfitobacter; species Sulfitobacter sp. S190. The sequence continues at coordinate 1,401,985 of NZ_CP081120.1, forward strand.
CACCAATCTCGCCCTCGGCCTTCAACGCATCCATCCGCGCGCGCACATCCGGCAGATGCCGCATGATGCTGGCATCCTCCCACGCCGGATCGTTGCGTTCACGCCAATAGGTATCGTCAAACGCGCGGTTTTCGCGGTTCACGTCGCCGCGGTCGTTCTTGACCAGATAACTGTCGAGACTGCGCAGCGCATAGTGGTTGAGCGTCGCAAAATCACGCGCGCCCGCCGCCGGAAACCGGCGAATGCGGCGCGGATTGGCCGCGACCAGAAACTTGTGGGGGACAGCACGCCCCGATCCATCGGTCCAGACGACCTTGGCCTTGCCTTTCGGTTTCGCAAAAGGCCGGTGCGCCCCGTAATACTGTAACGGAAAATCATTGCGGACGAGCGATTTGACCTCGATCGCCGCCTCGCCACACCACAGATCGGGATTATGGCTGCGCCGGAACTGGCCGATCACGGGCGCGTCCTCATAGGTATCCACACCGTCATTGGCGAAAAACTGGAAATTCAGGCTGATCGCTTGCGGATCACCACAGGCCTCGATCAGGTCGGCAAACCGGTGGTTGCCCACATGGATGTTGGGAAATTCGTCAACATCGGCCACCCACACCCAATCGGCCTGCGCCACGACGGGCTGCAGCTTGGCATCGCGCAGCGCCTCCATCTGGTAATTGCGGCCCTCGGCGGGATTGGGCAGATGCTGCACGATCCCCCGCGCGGCCAGCGCATCCAGCAGATCATCCGTCCCGTCGTCACAATCGTTGGAATAAAACAGAAAATCGGTGACGCCGACCAACTGGTGATAGGCAATCCACTCCAGCAGGAAAGGTCCTTCGTTTTTCACGCAGGTCACTGCCGTGATCCGGGGATCAACCGCCATGGCGCTCCGCCATCGTTGTGCACATGCCCATGTCCGCCTCGCCTCGCCAGTGTCCGGGGTCTTATGCCCCGTTACCCTTTTCGTGTGGTTAAGACTGTCGCATTTCAGGCGAATCGCGTCAATCGGCGCAGGGTGGGCAGGCGTAGATTGCGTGACATATCAGCCATTGGTGCTATTGACCCCGCGCGGCGGGGGTGGCCTGTTGGGCGCATAGGGCAGGTAACACGCAAGGGCGGACAATGGCGGACATCTCATCAATCGACGGCGTGCAGGCGATGCTCGCCGCACAGGGCTACGTGTGCGACAGGGCACTGGCGACAGTGGTCTTTCTCAGCCTCACCCTCGGCCGGCCGCTCTTTCTCGAAGGCGAAGCGGGCGTGGGCAAGACCGAAATCGCCAAATCTCTCGCCAAAAGCCTCGACCGGCGGCTGATCCGGTTGCAATGCTACGAAGGGCTCGATGCCGCGTCGGCGGTCTATGAATGGAACTTCCCCGCCCAGATGGTCGCGATCCGCACCGCCGAAGCGGCCGGTGACGCGGACCGCACGGCGCTCAATACCGAACTCTTCAGCGACGAATTCCTGATCGAACGCCCGCTGCTGCAGGCCATGCGGCCCGATGCCCGCGGCGCACCGATCCTGCTGATCGACGAGCTGGACCGCACCGATGCCCCCTTCGAGGCCTTCCTGCTCGAAGCGCTCAGCGACTTTCAGGTCACGATCCCTGAAATGGGCACCGTCAAGGCACCGGAGCCGCCCATCGTGATCCTGACCTCCAACCGCACCCGCGAAGTGCACGATGCCCTCAAACGGCGCTGCCTCTATCACTGGGTGGACTACCCCGGGTTCGAGCGTGAAATGGAAATCCTGCAGGCACGCGCGCCGCAAGCCGCCGAAGACCTCAGCCGCGAAGTCGTGGCCTTCGTGCAAAAACTGCGCACCGAAGATCTGTTCAAGAAACCCGGCGTGGCCGAAACCATCGACTGGGCCAAATGCCTGCTGGCGCTCGATGTGCTGACGCTGTCGCCCGAAGTCATCGCGGACACGCTCGGTGCCGTGCTGAAATACCAGGACGACATCGCCAAACTGCAGGGCTCCGAAGCCAAACGCCTGCTGGACGAAGCCCGCGCCAGCCTTGTCGCGTGACGGCGCGCTTCATCTTGCCCCTAAACTCAATCCGACACCCGCGACAGGACACGGCGCACAGGGGGGAAGGCGATGGTTGAACACATCCCGCTCGACTTGCCCGATGACCCCAAACTCGCGGGCAACATCACCCATTTCGCACGTGCGCTGCGCCGGGCGGGGCTGCCCATCGGGCCGGGCCGCGTCATCGACGCGATCCGCGCGGTGCAGGCGGCAGGGTTCACCGACAAACGCGACTTCTACTGGACGCTGCACGCCTGCTTCGTGAACCGGCCCGAACAATCGCGCATCTTCGGGCAGATTTTCCGGCTCTACTGGCGCGATCCGCGGTATCTCGAACATATGATGGCCGCGATGCTGCCCGCGATCCGCGGGGTACAGGAGGACAGACCGGCGCAGGCGGCCGAAAAACGCGCAGCCGAGGCGCTGCTTGACGGTGCCGAAGCCCCCCCGCGCGAAGAGGAAGAGCAGCCCCCCGAAGAGGACACGATGATCGAGGTCGACGCGAGCCTGACCATGTCCAGCACCGAGCGGCTGCGCACGCTCGATTTCGAGCTGATGAGCCTCGATGAAGTGGCACAGGCCAAACGGATGCTGGCGCGGCTCAGCCTGCCGATCAAACCGCTGCCCTCACGGCGCGCGGCGCCCAGTTTCGGCGCAGGCCGCATCGACGCGGCCCGCACCCTGCGCGCGGCCCTGCGGCGCGGTGGTGAAATGAACGCGCTGGCGCTCAAGAAACCGCGCCCGCGCTGGCCCAATCTGGTGGTGCTGTGCGACATCTCTGGCTCGATGAGCCAGTATTCCCGCATCATACTGCATTTCCTGCACGCGGTCGCCAACGAACGCGGGGCGGGCTGGGCGCAGGTGCACGCATTCACCTTCGGCACGCAGCTGACCAACATCACCCGTCACCTGGCGACCCGCGATGTGGATGCAGCCCTCAAGGCGGCCGGCGCCGAGGCGCAGGACTGGGAAGGCGGCACGCGTATCGGTCAGAGCATCGAGGCGTTCAACCGCGACTGGTCGCGCCGGGTTCTGGGGCAGGGGGCAGTGGTGCTGCTGATCACCGACGGTCTGGACCGCGACGACCCCGCGGCGCTGGCCCGGCAGATGCAGCGCCTGCACCTGTCGGCACGGCGCGTGATCTGGCTCAACCCGCTTCTGCGCTGGGACGGCTTCGCACCCAAGGCTGCGGGCATCCGCGCCATGCTGCCCCATGTCGACAGCTTTCGCGCGGGCCATTCCATCGCCTCGCTCGAAGCGCTGGCCGCGGCTATCTCGAAACCCGACGATCTGGGTGAAAAAACGCGCCTGATGGCGATGGTGGAGGACGGGTAGGCGCTGCGGGGCTCTCCTGTCCGGAAAACCGCAGCCGCCCTTGCCCGATCCTCCGTCTGCCCCCGCGCCCTGTGCCGGTCAAGAAAAATAGCCGTATCCCCGCCTGCGGCGCGGAGCCTCGGCGATTTGTCTGGACCGGCGTCGGGCGCGTGTGCCGCCCTCGATCACGCAAGGGCGGCTCCGGTCCGGAAAAGGATCAGGTCACACGCGCGGCAAAGCTGGTGGCGTGTAGCTGCGACAGATCGGACAGGGGCGCGCTTGCCTCGCCCATCTGCACCGTGTCACCGCCAAAGCGGCCCACCGCGACAAGCGACAGGCCCGCCGATTGCGCCGAAGCGTGCAGCAGATCGGCATTTTCCGGCGTCGCCGCAATGAGATAGCGCGCCTGATCCTCTCCGAAAAGATGACCGGTGTCGCCGCTGTCGAGCGTCACGCCCAGATTGGCATGATCCGCCATCTCGAAGGCCGCCAGCGCCAGTCCGCCATCCGACAGGTCGGTGCAGGCCGCGATATGGGCGCGGCCCGCGCGGATGAAATCGCCATGCGCCGCTTCGGCAGCCAGATCGACCGCCGGCGCATCGCCCTCGGCCCGCCCCAAGGCTTCGGCCAGCAGGGCCGATTGACCCAGGTGCGCCCCCGCGCCGCCCAGCAGCAGCGCCACGTGGCCGTCTTGCACGTCAAATCCGATGATGTCGTCCACATGGCTCAGCAGACCCACAGCCCCGATCGTGGGGGTGGGCAGGATCGCCGATCCGTCGGTTTCATTGTAAAGCGACACGTTGCCCGACACGATCGGCATGTCGAGCGCGCTCACCGCTTCTCCGATGCCCTTGATGGCGCCCACGAACTGGCCCATGATCTCGGGCTTTTCGGGGTTGCCGAAATTCAGGTTGTCGGTGCTCGCCAAGGGGCGCGCGCCCACGGCCGTCAGATTGCGGTAGGCTTCGGCCACGGCCTGCTTGCCACCCTCGACGGGATTGGCGCGCACGTAGCGCGGGGTCACATCCGATGTAAACGCCAGCGCCTTGTCGGTGCCGTGCACCCGCACGATGCCCGCGCCAAAGCCGGGTGTGCGGGCGGTGTCGGCCATGACCATGGTGTCGTATTGCTCGTACACCCATGACTTGCCTGCGTAATTTGGGCTCGCGATCAGGGCGCGCAACCCTTCGATGGGGTCGATGCCGGGCACATCCGCCAGCGGGTCGGCCGCAGGGGTCTCGACCCAGGGGCGGTCGTATTCGGGCGCGGTGCCCGACAGCGCCTTGAGCGGCAGATCGGCTTTCACCTCGCCGTTCAGGCGGATCAGGAACCGGTCCTCGGCAATCGTCTCGCCGACGATGGCGAAATCCAGATCCCATTTGTCGAACACCGCCTTTGCCTCGGCCTCCAGCTCGGGGCGCAGGACCATCAGCATGCGCTCCTGGCTTTCGGACAGCATCATCTCGTATGCGGTCATGTTCTCCTCGCGGGTGGGGACCTTTTCGAGATCGAGGATCACGCCCAGATCGCCCTTGTCGCCCATCTCCACCGCCGAACAGGTCAGGCCCGCGGCCCCCATGTCCTGAATGGAAATGACGGCACCGGTCGCCATCAGCTCCAGCGTCGCCTCCATCAGGCGCTTTTCGGTGAACGGATCGCCGACCTGCACAGTGGGGCGCTTTTCCTCGATGGTGTCGTCGAATTCGGCGCTGGCCATGGTGGCGCCGCCAACCCCGTCGCGGCCCGTCTTGGCGCCCAGATACACAACCGGCATGCCGATGCCGGAGGCGGCAGAATAGAAAATCTTGTCCGCATCGGCCAATCCCGCGGCAAAGGCGTTGACCAGACAGTTGCCGTTATAGGCCGGATCAAACCGGACCTCGCCGCCGACACAAGGCACGCCGAAACAATTGCCGTAACCGCCCACACCGGCCACGACACCGTGGACCAGCTGCTTGGTCTTGTGGTGGCCGGGTTCGCCAAAGCTCAGGCTGTTCATCGACGCGATCGGGCGGGCGCCCATGGTAAAGACATCGCGCAGGATGCCGCCGACACCGGTGGCCGCCCCCTGATAGGGCTCGATATAGGAGGGGTGGTTGTGGCTCTCCATCTTGAACACCACCGCCTGACCATCGCCAATGTCCACAACGCCCGCGTTCTCACCGGGGCCGCAGATCACCTGCGGGCCATCGGTGGGCAGGGTGCGCAGCCACTTCTTGGAGGACTTGTAGGAACAATGCTCGTTCCACATCGCCGAAAAAATGCCCAGCTCGGTAAAGCTCGGCGTGCGCCCGATCAGATCAAGGATCGTCTGGTATTCGCTGTCGCTCAGCCCGTGGGCGGCAATGATTTCTGGTGTGATGGATGGCTCTGACATATGGGCGTGTCCCCGGATGCAACTGAAGGTGCGCTCCTCTTACGTCAGGTGGCGGCAGGGGGAAAGCCTCTGATTGGCAGGGCAGGGCAATGCCGCGCCAAAAACGGCAAACGCCCCCACGCCGGAGGGCGCAGGGGCGGTTGCAATGGTCACGATCGCTTAGGAAATGATCGCGGTCTTGCGGGTGTCGTTGTCGTTGTTGCCACCCTCGGCGGCTTTGCCGTAGATTTCCTCGGCAGTGGCGTCGATGAACAGTTTGCCGTCGGCCACGTTAAAGCTCCCGGGCAGCAGGGTCAGCACCAGACGGTCACCTTCCACGCTGGGGTTGGTCGATACGTCGATTTCCAGCTCCGGGTTGCCCAGTGTATTGACGGTCACGTCCGTCACCTTGCCGAGCATTTCACCATCAGTGGTGCGGAAATCCGCGCCCACGACGTTTGTCATCACTTCGAAATCGGATGCCGACACGCCCAGAATTGCGGGGCTTGTCTGCTCGGCCTCGATACGTGCGCTGTCGATGCCCAGCTTCTCGTCGGTTTCGCCGCCGTTGCGGATCACCGTGTCATCCTGGTTCGGAATATACTGGTTCGACGTGACGATCGCATCTGCTTCTGCCGCTGTGGTGTTCACCGGATCGTTGTTCTGGCTGGCGAACGCTGCAGGGGCAGCGGCAAGTGCGGCAACGGCGGCGGCGGTGGTCATGATGTTACGTGTCATCGTGGTCTCTCCTTCAAATGTGTTTGCCAATCAATGTCGGCGTTGGATACACAACGGAAAGCCCGCGCCATCGTTCCAAGAAAATCTGGAAAACCCCGCAGATTTGGCGCGTAAGTATATGATTTATATCGAGAATAAATTATTGATTTTTTGTGCAGTTGCAGCATTCATCCCGCAACCTTTGCGCGATACCCTGACTAAAATCACCCGCACTCCCTGCAATTTGCGCGGGCAGACGGCGTTTACCATGAGCGTGCCGCAAGAAACCTCGGGGCAAAAAAAAGACCGGGCACAAAGGCCCGGCCAAGTCCAACAGGGAGGTATAAGGCGAGGGCCCCGAGGGACCGCTGCAAACCTTATGATGGTCAATTAGGGTGCGACCTGCCCGCAATCAAGGCATTTTCTGCTTAAACGTGTGCAACCCTGTTATGCAAAAGTTGCATGGCTCGGAGGTCAGCTGGCCAGACCGCGCATTTCCTTGCGGTAGGAAATGATCTCGTCCTGCACGAAATCCTTGAACGCGGCGACCCGTTTAGATTGCCGCAATTCCTCTGGATACGCGAGGAAAACAGGCACTTCGGCGGATTCGACATCCGGAAGGACTCGCACCAGCTGCGGGAACTCCTGGATCAGGTAATCGGGCAGGACGCCGATGCCCAGATCGTGCAGAACCCCTTGCAATACCCCGAAATAGTTGTTGACAGTCAGCAAGGACCGCACGTCGTTCATCATCAGTTGCTGGATCAGCTGGAGACCTGCGCCGACCTGATCGGAGTTGGTGTTCTGGCAAATCAGCCGGTGGTCGCTGATGTCGGCTTCGGTCTGCGGGGTGCCATGTGCCTCAAGATAGGACTGGCTGGCGTACAGCCGCATCTGCACGGTCATCAACCGCTTGCGGATCAGGTCGGCCTGGCTCGGCTCCTTGAGCCGGATGGCGACGTCCGCTTCCCGCATAGGTAGGTCCAATACCCGTTCCTCAAGCATCAGATCGACCTTCAGATCGGGATATTTGTCATACAGTTTCGACAGACGCGGGGCCAGCCACAACGTACCGAATCCCGTGGTGGTGGTCACACGCAATTCGCCGAACACTTCTTCTTCGCTGTCGCGGATGCGCGCCGAGGCGGCATCGACGCGCTTTGTCATCGCCGATGTCGCGTCAAACAGCAACTCACCCTGTTCCGTCAGGATCAGCCCGCGCGCGTGGCGGTGGAACAGATTGGTGTTCAGCTGCTCTTCGAGACCGCGGATTTGGCGGCTCACGGCCGATTGTGATAGGTTCAACTTATCGCCCGCATGGGTCAGTGACCCGGCATCCGCAACCGCGTGAAAAATTCTCAGTTTGTCCCAATCCATCGAACCGCTTTCTGTAAACTGCCATATCCCTATCGCATATGCGCAGCCGGACCTAGGGGGAGGCTGCACGAATTTGAAGCAGGGCAGATAAACACCTATACAGGTCAGCATCTGTGACCTATAATGCCGCCAAAGCTGTAGATGACTTGGCCATATTTCTTGGGAGGGAAAGCATGACCACGCAGAAGATTTCTCTGAACGACCGGTTTGATCTGTCCAAAAGCCCCGTCCTGCTCAACGGCACGCAGGCGCTGGTGCGCATGATGATGATGCAAGCGGCCCGCGACCGCGCGGCGGGGCTCAACACGGCCGGGCTGGTCACGGGCTACCGCGGCTCTCCGCTGGGCGCCGTCGATCTGCAGATGAGCCGCGCCGAAAAGCCGCTGGCCGAGCATAACATCATCTTTCAGGCCGGCCTGAACGAAGATCTGGCCGCCACCGCGCTCTGGGGCAGCCAGCAAGCCGAGTTGCGCGGCGAGGGCAAATACGACGGTGTGTTCGGGCTGTGGTACGGCAAGGGGCCCGGCGTCGACCGCTCCGGCGACGTCATGCGCCACGCCAACATGGCCGGCAGCAGCGCCAAGGGCGGCGTGCTGATGGCGATGGGCGACGATCACACCGGCGAATCCTCCACCGTGCTGCACCAGTCCGAATGGGCGATGGTCGACGCCTACATGCCCGTGGTCTCGCCCGCGGGCGTGCAGGAAATCATGGACTACGGGATCTACGGCTGGGCGCTCTCGCGGTTCTCGGGCCTCTGGGTGGGGCTGAAAACCATGAAGGACACGGTCGAGGCGACAAGCGTCGTCGACGGCGATCCCTTCCGCATGGAGCTGACCACCCCCGATTTCGACATGCCCGACGGCGGTCTGAACATCCGGCTCATCGACACGCCGCACGCGCAAGAGGCGCGGATGATCGACCACAAGCGCTTCGCCGCCGAAGCCTTCAGCCACGCCAACAAGATGGACAAACGCATCTGGGGCAAGCCGGGTGCGAAAATCGGCTTCGTGGCCGCGGGCAAGAACTGGCTCGATCTGGTGCACGCGCTCAGCCTGCTGAACATCGACGCGAACGAGGCCGAGCGGCTGGGCATTACCACCTACAAAGTGGGCCAGACCTTCCCGCTCGACATGCGCGGCTTCCATGACTGGGCCGAAGGGCTCGACCTGATCGTCGTGGTCGAGGAAAAGCGCAAGCTGATCGAGGTGCAGATCAAGGAGGCGATCTTTGACGACCGGCGCGGGCGGCGGGTTTATGGCTGGCACAAGGGCGGCGGGGCAGGCTCCATGCACGGGGCCGAACTCTTCCCGACGCGCGGCGCGCTCGATCCGATCATGATTGCCGAAAAACTCGGTGGCATCCTGCTGGAGGAAGGGCGCGACACCGACGCCATCCGCGCGGGCCTGCAAAAACTCGATGAGGCCCGCCGCGCCGACAACGCCGAAGACATCGCCGCGCGCACGCCCTATTTCTGCTCGGGCTGCCCGCACAACACATCGACCAAAGTGCCCGAAGGTGCGCGGGCCTACGCGGGCATCGGCTGTCATTACATGGTGCAGTGGATGGACCGCGACACCACCGGCTTTACCCACATGGGCGGCGAAGGGGCCAACTGGATCGGAGAGGCACCGTTTTCGACCACCGATCACGTGTTCCAGAACATCGGCGACGGCACCTACAACCACTCGGGCATTCAGGCAATCCGCGCCGCGATGGCCGCAGGCACCAACATCACATACAAAATCCTCTACAACGACGCGGTCGCCATGACGGGCGGCCAATCGAACGAAGGCGATCTGGACGCGCCGCGCATCGTGGCCGAACTGCGCGCGATGGGCGTGCAAAACCTCGCCGTGGTATACGACGAAAAAGAGGACGTGGACCCGGCTGCCTTCAAAGGCGTCGACATGTTCGAGCGTGCCGAACTGGACGAAGTGCAAAAACGGCTGTCCCGGACCAAGGGCGTCAGCGCCATCGTCTATATCCAGACCTGCGCCGCAGAAAAGCGCCGCCGGCGCAAGCGCGGCACCTTCCCCGATCCGGACAAGCGGGTCTTTATCAACACCGACGTCTGCGAGGGCTGTGGCGATTGCGGCGTGCAATCGAACTGCGTGTCCATCGTGCCTGCCGAAACCGAACTGGGGCGCAAACGGGCCATCGACCAGTCGTCGTGCAACAAGGATTTCTCCTGCCTCAAGGGCTTCTGCCCGTCCTTCGTCACGCTCGAAGGGGCCAAGGTGCGGCGCGAGGCCACGACGGATGTCACCATCCCCGACCTGCCGACCCCCGATCTGCCCACCATCGACGGGACGTGGAATGTCGTCATCACCGGTGTCGGCGGCACGGGCGTCGTGACCATCGGCGCGGTGCTGGCACAGGCCGCCCAGATCGACGGCAAGGGCGCGGGCATGATGGAAATGGCCGGTCTTGCCCAAAAGGGCGGCGCGGTGAACATCCACTGCCGGCTCGCCAACAGCCCCGATGACATCAGCGCCATCCGTGTGGCCACGGGCGAATGTGACGCGCTGATCGGCGGCGATCTGGTCGTCTCGGCGGGCAATAAAACACTCGGACTGACGGCGCAGGGGCGCACCGGTGCGGTGGTCAACGCCCATCAGATCATCACCGGCGATTTCACCCGCGACACTGAATTCCAGATGCCCTACGACCGGCTGGAACTGGCGCTGCAGGCGCGGCTGAAGGACCGGCTGGCTCTGTTTGACGCCTCCGATCTGGCCAAGGCGACCCTGGGCGATTCCATCTTTTCCAACATGATGATTTTCGGAGGCGCATGGCAGCGCGGGCTTATCCCGCTGAGCTTTGCGGCCATCGAACAGGCGATCAAGCTCAACGGCGCCGCGGTGGAGCGCAATCTGCGCGCCTTCGAACTGGGGCGCTGGGCGGTGCTTCATCCGCAAGACGCCGAGCGGGTGCTCACGCCGCAGGTCGTGGCGCTGCCCAAGACGCCGGAGGAAAAAACCGCCTTCCGCGCCGATCACCTGACCGCCTATCAGGGCAAGCGGCTCGCCAAGCGCTACCGCAAGTTTGTCGATGGTATCACGGACCGCGACGTGCGCGCCGCCGCCGTCGAAGGCTATCACAAACTGCTCGCCTACAAGGACGAATACGAAGTGGCGCGGCTCTTGCTGACCAGCCGCGAACGGGCCGCTGCCGAATTCGAGGGGGACTTTAAGATGACCTTCAATCTCGCGCCACCGATGCTGTCTAGGGCGGGACCGGACGGGCGGCCCATGAAACGCGAATTCGGCCCATGGCTGGAACGGCCCCTGCGCGTGATGGCGGGGCTCAAGCGTCTGCGCGGCACGCCGCTCGACGTGTTCGGCTACACCGCCGAGCGCAAGATGGAGCGCGCACTGATCCGGCAATACGAATCCGACATGGCCGAAGTGCTTCCCAAACTCACCGACCAGACCCGCGAGGCGATCGTCGCCTTGGCCGCGCTGCCCAAAACGATCCGCGGCTTCGGCCCCGTCAAACAGGCGAACGAAGCGGTGGCCGCCAAACGGCGCGAAGAACTGTTGGCGGTGATCCGTGCGGGCGGCTCCTCAGTGGCCAAGGCGGCCGAGTGATGGCACACGCCTGTCATACACTCTGTGCACAGCCTGTGTACGCGGTGTGACAGGCGAATTTGATGCGAGCGGACCCCCAGTTGCGACCAAGCCCACCCTTCTGCGCCGCGCATGATCTCAGCTACGCCAGCGCTGCCGAAACCCGTGGCGGACGGGTCGTGATCCGTGCGCTCGAAAACGCGACGGGGCGGCTGCATCTGATGCGGCGGGCACGGGGGGTCGAGCACGAAATCACCCCCGGCTGCACGGTCTTTGACGCGCTGGTCGACCGCTACGGCCTCAGCTTGAACATCGTTGGCGGAGCTATTGATTATATTGGGAAATCCGGGCCGGTGATTGTGATTGCGAACCATCCCTACGGCATTCTCGACGGGATGATGATGGGCCATTTGCTGGGGCAGCGGCGGCCCGATTTTCGCATCATGGCCAACGCAGTGTTTGCTGGCTCTCCCGATATCCAAGATATGCTGCTGCCGATTGATTTTAATGATACGAAACAAGCGCTTGCAGGCAACCTTGAAACCCGCCGCGCGGCGCTTGCGCATCTGGATCAGGGCGGGTGCATCGGGGTGTTTCCCGGCGGCACCGTCAGCACCGGCGCGCGGCCCTTCGCCCGCCCCATGGACCCCGCGTGGCGGAATTTCACCGCCCGGCTGATCGCCAAATCGGACGCCGTTGTTGTTCCTGTGTACTTCGATGGTAAGACCAGTAAATTGTTTCAGCTTGTCAGTCACTTGCACGCCACTCTTCGTCACGGTTTGCTGCTCAAGGAGTTTCGCGCGCGCGTGGATTCCCCCGTGAATGTGGCAATTGGCAGGCCTCTGGGCCGTGACGTTCTGGACCCACTGGCAAAAGACGGCAAAGCGATGATGGATTTCCTGCGCAAAGCCACGTATGAGCTTGCTCCAGAACCGCTCGACTCCTTTGACGCGGGATATGACTTCGAGGACCGGCGCCGCCGCCGGTAACGCATATGGCTGTTGGCATTTTTGATAGTGGTTTAGGGGGTTTGACCATCTGGGACGCCGTTCAGGCGCGCCTGCCGGATCAGGATTTCGTCTATCTCGCCGACAGTGCCCACGCGCCTTACGGGGTGCGCGAACCCGATGATATTTATGACCTTACGGTCGCCGCCACGCAGCGTCTGTTCGATGCGGGCTGTGATCTGGTCGTGCTGGCCTGCAACACCGCCTCCGCCGCGGCCCTGCGGCGCATGCAGGAAAGCTGGGTGCCCGCCGACAAACGTGTGCTTGGCGTGTTTGTGCCCCTGATCGAGGCCATGACCGAACGGCAGTGGGGCGACAACTCTCCACCGCGCGAAGTGGCGGTGAAAACCGTCGCGCTTTTTGCCACGCCCGCCACCGTTGCGACCCGCGCGTTCCAGCGTGAACTGGCGTTCCGCGCCATCGGCGTCGACGTCGAAGCGCAGGCCTGCGGCGGTGTTGTCGATGCGATCGAAGACGGGGACATGATCCTCGCCGAAGCGCTGGTCCGCAGTCACGTGGACGCGCTCAAACGCAAGATGCCGCACCCCCAGGCGGCGATCCTGGGCTGCACACATTACCCGCTTATGACGGACGCGTTTCAGGACGCGCTGGGTGCGGATGTCGCCGTCTACAGCCAAGCCGATCTGGTGGCCGAAAGCCTTTCCGATTACCTGCGCCGTCATCCCGACAAGAAGGGCAGCGGGCAGGCGGCCTTTCTGACGACGGGCGATCCCAAGCGTGTCAGCCAGCGGGCCACGCAGTTCTTGCGACGACAGATGAAATTCACGGCTGCGTAACGGCGCCACCATCTGCCCTGAACTGACTTTTCCGAACGGACATTCGACATGACATATAATATCGCAATCCTTGGTGCATCGGGCTACACCGGTGCCGAATTGATCCGGCTGATCGCCGGCCACCCCCACATGAACATCAAGGCGCTTGGCGGAAATTCCAAAGCCGGTCAAAGCCTTGCGAGCGTGTTCCCGCATCTGCGTCATCTGGATCTTCCCGATCTGGTCACCATGGACGAGATCGATTTTGACGCAATCGATCTGTGCTTTTGCGCGCTTCCGCACAAGACCAGTCAGGAAGTGATCGCAAAGCTGCCCGAGACGTTGAAGATCGTCGATCTGTCGGCGGATTTCCGGCTGCGGGATCCCGAAGCCTACGAGGCATGGTATGGCAACCCTCACACGGCGCAGGCGCAGCAACGCGAGGCGGTGTACGGGCTGACCGAATTCTACCGCGACGACATCCGCGCGGCCCGGCTGGTCGCGGGTACGGGGTGCAACGCGGCGACCGGTCAGTTCATGCTGCGCCCCCTGATCGCGGCGGGTGTGATCGACCTTGACGACATCATTCTGGATCTGAAATGCGCGGTGTCCGGTGCGGGGCGGGCGCTGAAGGAAAATCTGCTGCATGCGGAGCTGTCCGAAGGGTTTCACGCCTACGCCGTGGGGGGCACGCACCGGCATCTCGGTGAATTCGATCAGGAATTCTCCGCCGTTGCCGGTAAGCCGGTAAAAATCCAGTTTACGCCGCATCTCGTGCCTGCCAATCGCGGTATCCTTGCCACCGGCTATGTGAAGGGCGATGCGCAAACCGTGCACGCCACGCTGACCGAGGCTTACGTAGACGAACCGTTCATTGATGTGCTGCCGTTTGGAGAGGCACCCAGTACGCGCCATATCCGCGGATCGAATTTCTGTCACATCGGCGTTTGCGCAGACCGGATCGCGGGGCGGACGATTGTCATCGGCGCGCTCGACAATCTGACGAAAGGGTCGTCGGGCCAAGCGTTGCAAAACGCCAATCTGATGTTAGGTATTGAAGAGACAGAGGCGCTTATGATGGCGCCGCTCTTTCCTTGATATCCTAGGGTTCCGCGATGAAAAGCCTCAAAAAACAGCGCCGCATCCAACTCATTGCCGTGGCCGTGGTCGCGTTGATCGCGGCGACAGCGTTGATCGGGTACGGGTTGCGCGACGGCATCAATTTCTTCCGCTCACCCAGTCAGGTCGCCGAAACGCCCCCTGCGCCAACAGAAGTGTTCCGGATCGGGGGGCTGGTGGCCGAAGGCAGCCTGATCCGCGGTGCAGGAGAGCAGATTTCATTTGCCGTAACCGATGGCGGCGCCACGGTGCCCGTGGTCTATACGGGCGTCCTGCCGGATCTGTTCGAAGAAAATCAGGGCATGGTCGGGACAGGGTCCTACATCAACGGTGTGTTCGAAGCGACTGAAATTCTTGCCAAACACGATGAAACCTACATGCCGAAAGAAGTGGTCGACGCGCTCAAGGAGCAAGGCGTTTACCAAGAGCCCGAAAGCTGACGCAACGCGCGTTGTGATCTCGCCGCGTTAATCTTTGATGCTCAAGTCTCATCCCGTAACCTACGGGAGGGCGAAGATGTTGAACGTCAGGCAGATCGCGGAAGAGATCGTCAAACGCGAAGGTGGCTATGTGAATGACCCCGATGATCCGGGGGGCGCGACAAACTTTGGCGTGACGATCCATACGATGCGTCGTCTGGGTCTGGATCTGGACGGGGATGGCCGCGTGACACCGGGTGACGTAAAACGGCTGACCCGCGCGCAGGCTGTCGAGATTTTCCTGCGCCATTACTACGAACGTCCGTTGATTTCCCATTTGCCCAAGGCCCTGCAGGCCAGCGTGTTCGACATGTACGTCAACGCCGGCAGCAACGCCGTGAAAATACTTCAGCGGCTCATGGTCGAGATGGGCTATGCCGTGACGGTCGATGGCGCGTTGGGCCCGCAGAGCATTGCCGCGGTGCGCGCCGCACATCAGGCTGCACCCGACCATCTGGTCGACGCCTACGGGATTGCGCGGCGCAACTATTATTTCCGCTTGGCCGACCGGCGCGTTGCGAGCCGCAAATACGCGCGCACGCGCGCGGGCGGCAAGGGCGGCTGGATCAAGCGGGCCGAAGAATTCATATCCCGGCGGTATCACATGACATCGGACCAGTTTCAGAAAAGGACAGCGGCATGGGGTTGATCGAGCGGTTTTTCAGCGTCGTCTTTGGCGGCGATCGCAACGTGGTGCGCGAGACGGTCGAGGTGTTTCGCGAAAATGCAGAGCAGGGCGCGCGCCGCTCCGCAATGGTGCAAAAGCAGGCGATGGGCCAATACGGCAAGGAGTTCGAGACGCCGAGGCAGGGCGGGTTTGACCGGTTCATGGACGGGATCAACCGGCTGCCGCGGCCCGCTCTGGCGCTGGGTACGCTCGGCCTGTTCGTGTCGGCCATGGTCGCGCCCTTGTGGTTTTCGCAACGCATGCAGGGGATCGCGCTTGTGCCTGAACCGATGTGGTGGCTTTTGGGGGTCATCGTGTCGTTCTATTTCGGGGCCCGCCATCAGGTGAAATCGCAGGAATTTCAACGCTCTATTGTAGACACGATGCAGCATGTCCCGCAGGTTATGGACAATATCAGGGCCTTGCGAGAATTGCGCGCCGAAGATATCGGCGTGGCGGATGCAGGGTCGGACGTGAGGCTCGCCGCACAGGCGCTCAAGGCCGATACGAACCCCGCGCTGGAGGCGTGGCAGGCCGCACGCTAGCCCCGCTGCCTGCGGCCCTTTGGCCCACACCTTTGTCATTGGAAGCGCCCGCGCGTCCGGTTATATTCCGCTCATGATTACAGAGCTTGGACATTTCGCGTTGCTGCTCGCCTTTGGCGTGGCGCTCATCCAGACCATCGTCCCGCTTGTGGGTGCCGCGCGGGGCTGGCCCGGCTGGATGGCGGTGGCCGAACCTGCGGCGACGGTGCAATTCTTGCTGATCGCGCTGTCTTTCGGCGCGCTGACGTGGGCCTTCGTAACCTCGGATTTCAGTCTGCGGATCGTGGTCGAGAACAGCCATTCGGCCAAACCGATGATCTACAAAATCTCGGGCACCTGGGGTAATCACGAAGGCTCGATGCTTTTGTGGGTGTTGATCGTGGCGCTGTTCGGGGCGATGGCCGCATGGTTCGGCAACCAGCTGCCCGACAGTTTGCGCGCGCGGGTGCTGAGCGTACAGGCCGCGATCGGGCTGGCGTTTATGGCTTTCATCCTGCTGACGTCCAATCCCTTTGACCGGCTCGCAGTGCCGCCCTTTGACGGACAGGACCTGAACCCGCTGTTGCAAGACCCCGGCTTGGCCTTTCATCCGCCGTTCCTCTATCTGGGCTATGTCGGTCTGAGCATGGCGTTCAGCTTTGCCGTGGCGGCATTGATCGAAGGGCGCGTTGACGCGGCTTGGGGGCGTTGGGTGCGGCCTTGGACCCTTGCTGCGTGGGTATTCCTGACCATCGGGATCGCATTGGGATCCTGGTGGGCCTATTACGAACTCGGCTGGGGCGGTTTCTGGTTCTGGGATCCGGTGGAGAATGCGAGCTTCATGCCGTGGCTGCTGGCCGCCGCGCTTTTGCATTCGGCCATCGTGGTCGAAAAGCGCGAGGCGCTGAAAAGCTGGACCATCCTACTCGCCATTCTGGCATTCGGGTTCTCGCTGATCGGCACGTTCATTGTCCGCTCGGGCCTGCTGACGTCTGTGCATGCCTTTGCGAATGACCCGGAGCGGGGCGTGTTCATCCTGTTGATCATGGCGTTTTTCATGGGCGGCGCGCTGGTGCTGTTCGCGCTGCGTGCAGGCACGATGGAAGCCAAGGGCGTGTTCGGGCTGGCCAGTCGCGAATCCGCGCTGGTGCTGAACAACCTGTTGCTGGCGGTTTCGTGCTTCGTGGTTTTTGTAGGCACCATGTGGCCGCTGCTGGCCGAGATGTTTTTTGACCGCAAGCTGAGTGTTGGACCGCCGTTTTTCAACGCGGCCTTCACACCGTTCATGGTGGCCTTGGGGCTGGTGTTGCCTGTCGGATCGGCGCTGCCGTGGAAACGCGCACGGCTTGGCAAGGCGATGAAGCCATTGCGCTACGCGTTTGTCGCGGCGCTGGCGATTGGCGGTTTGGTCTGGGCGATGCAAACCGGGCGCAGCCTGATCGGGCCGATCGGCATGTTCCTTGCGGCGTGGCTGCTGATGGGAACGGCGATTGATCTGGCACAGCGCACGGGGCGCGGCTCCAACCGTCTGGCGCGGCTTTTCCGTCTGCCACGGGCCGATTGGGGCAAGGCGGTCGCGCATGGCGGTCTGGGCATTACGATGATGGGCGTTGCAGGGCTGACGGCGTGGACCGTAGAGGACATCCGCGTCGCCCAGATTGACGTGCCGTTTCAGGTCGAAGCCTATGACATGACCCTGCGCAGCGTGACCACGCAGGATGGCCCGAACTATGTGGCGACGACGGCGGTGATCGACGTCGAAAAGAACGGGCGCTTTGTCGCGACGCTGAGCCCGGAAAAACGGTTCTATCCTGTCGCGCAGATGCCGACGACCGAAGCGGCGATTGACTATGATCTGCTGCGCGATCTGTACCTCGTGATCGGGGATGAGCAGGCAGGCGGCGGCTGGGCCGTGCGGACCTATATTAAACCGCTGACCAACTGGATCTGGATCGGGTCGGCACTGATGGCGCTTGGGGGGCTGCTGAGCCTGTCCGACAGGCGTTTCCGCGTGGCCGCGGGCGCCCGCAAAACCCGCGCGGTGCCTGCCGAATGAGACATCTTCTGCTGGCCCTGCTGTTGTTTGCCACGCCGCTTTGGGCGGTGGAGCCTGACGAAGTGCTGGATGATCCGGTGCTCGAGCAGCGCGCGCGTGATCTGTCAAAGGGGCTTCGCTGCCTTGTCTGCCGCAACGAGAGCATCGACGAGAGCAACGCATCGCTGGCCAAGGATCTGCGTATTCTGGTGCGCGACCGTCTGGTGGCTGGCGATACCGACGCGGAGGCGGTCGATTTCATCGTTGCGCGCTACGGCGAATACGTGTTGCTGAACCCGACGACGGGCGGGGCGAACTGGATCCTTTGGGGCGCCGGGCCGTTGATGCTGCTGATTGCGGGCGGGGTGGGTGCGGCCTATCTGCGCGGGCGCAGCAAGGCCGCCGCGCCGCAGGACGCGCACCTGAGCGCGGACGAAAGAGAAAGGCTCGACCGGCTTCTGGAAAAGTGACGCGCAGTTTTGCTGGCCCCCTGCACTTGGGCTGGATAGGGTCGCGCAAAGACGAGTATCACAGGGGAAACCGGTCAATGGACTATCAAACCATCACATACGAGCTGGCGGACGGTCTGGCCGTTGTCACGCTGAACCGTGCGGAAAAGATGAACGCGCTCAGCACGCAAATGCGGGCCGAGATCACCCATGCGGTGGGCGAAGCGGGACAAGACGCGCGTGTCGTCGTCATTACCGGTGCAGGCAAGGCGTTCTGCTCGGGGCAGGATCTGGGCGACCGCGCTGGCGGCGCGTCCATCGATCTCGAGCGCACGCTGCGCGATGAATACGAGCCGATGCTGCGTGCAATTGCCGAGTGTCCGGTGCCCACGATTTGTGCCGTCAACGGCCCTGCTGCCGGGGCAGGCGCGAACCTCGCGCTTGTGGCGGATGTGGTGATCGCCTCCGAGAGCGCGTATTTCCTGCAGGCCTTCACCCGCATCGGGCTCATCCCTGACGCGGGCGGCACCTATATGCTGCCGCGCCAGATGGGCATGGCCAAGGCGATGGGCGCGGCGCTTTTTGCCGAGAAAATCAGCGCCCGGCAGGCCGATGACTGGGGCATGATCTGGGAAGCGGTGGCAGATGCCAAATTCGAAGACCACTGGCGCGCGCGTGCCGCGCAACTGGCCTCCGGTCCGACAGCGGCCTACGCATCGGTGAAGCGTGTGATCCGCGACAGCTGGGACAACTCATTTAACGAACAATTGGCGTTGGAAGCACAGGAACAGGGCAAATGCGGCAAGTCGCGGGACTTCAAGGAAGGCGTTGTTGCCTTTATCGAAAAACGCCCTCCGGCATTCGAAGGGCGTTGATCGAGATGATGTGAAGGGGCGCTGCATGCTACGAGCTGAGCACGCTGCGCTCGACCAACAGGACGTCTGCGGCACTGGGCGCGCGGCCTGCGGCATCTGCCACCACGGCAACCGCGACCCCGTTGGCCAATACCGTATGCACCGTGCCGCTGACTTCTTCGATGGTGATCAGGGGCGGGGTGTCGCCCTTGTCGTAAACCACTGCGATGTGGTCCTTGTCGTCCTCTCGACCGTCCGGCACCAGCGCGCCTTGCAGTCCTTTTTCGCAAGGGGTGGCTGAGGACATCAGACCCTTTGCAGCGCCCCACTCATAGCAGGGGGATGGCGAAAAACTTGCCATGGTGTGCTCCCGTCAGTTTTGGGTAGAGGGCAGGGACACTGGTGCTGGCCCCTGTCACCCGATATCACGAAACGACAGCCTGGTTGGGGTTGAGCAGCGCCAGAGCGTCCTGTTCAGCCACCAGCGCAATGTCACCCGCCGTCAACGTGCCGGCAGCACCCGACACGGTTCCGACAACCGCATCACCCAAGCGGATGATGGCGTCATCACCGCTTGCCTCGACGGTTACGTCCAGATCGGCATCGGTATCTTCGACAATCAGGGTCACGGCATCTTCGGCATCGTTGAAGTCGGTGATGGTGGGTGCACCAAAGCCTTCTTCGCCGTTCTGCTCGGACATGATGTGGAAGATATCGTCACCTTCACCGCCTTCGGCCACGTCACCGGAGCCAAGGATCAGCTGGTCGTCACCGATACCGCCCGACAACTGGTTCGAATACTTGTCGTCGCGCAGACCCAGAGGATCTTCGCTGGCTTGCTCGAGCGTCGCGCCATCGCGCAGGTCGGCCAGCTCATCAACGCTCAGCGGGACGCCATCGACGATACCGCCGAATACGATGTCATCGCCTTCTGCGCCCGATACCGTATCTGTGCCACGACCGCCAAGCACGGTGTCGTTGCCTTCGTTGCCGTTGACGTTGTCGCGGCCATAGTCGCCCGAGACCCAGTCATCGCCGCCTTGACCTTCGATGGTATCGCCACCGCGGTTGCCGGTGATCACGTCGTCGCCGTCGCCCGAGCACAGCATGTCGTCGCCGTCGGCGCCTTCGAGCACGTCATCGCCGTCACGGCCAAAGATCGTGTCATCACCGGCCAGTCCCTGAAGGATGTCATTGCCACCTTCGCCATCGACAAAGTCGTCGCCCTGACCGCCGCTAAGCGTGTCATCGTTTTCGGTGCCCTGTTCGTTTACACCGTCGTTATCGTCATCGTCGTTATTGGCGATCAGGCCGCCAACCAGCGCAATAGGCAGCACCATTGAAAGTAACATCAACATGAGTTCATCCCCTCAGAAATCTCACTCCAAGGCATACGCTTCGTGGTAACAATCGGTCAAGAATGTGGCGGTAATTGTAATGTTTGCCGAAACAATGCCTCAATTCGGTCAAGTTTCGCGGGTGTCTGTTTCCTGCGGCGGATGCGCTGCGGAAACAATCCTCTATGATCGGGCAGGATTGGTGCAATTGCCGCGCACCCGCGGCGGCGGGCGCGAATCGCAAATCCTGACGGTACGAGAGCACCTTAGCGGCACAACGCGGATTGGCCCCTGCGCGTCACCTGCCACAATCTGTGTAAATCCTGCATCACCCTCCGGCCCACGGGATCGTGTGCGCGACCGGGGCGTGCCGAAATGAAAATGGCTCCGGTAGTTTCCCGCCGGAGCCTCTGAAATATGCACGGCTGACAGTCTTATCAGCGGTTTTCGATATCCACGTAGGACCGTTGCACTTCGCCGAGATAAAGCTGGCGGGGGCGTCCGATTTTGAGCTGTGGATCGGCCAGCTGCTCTTTCCACTGCGAAATCCAGCCGACCGTCCGCGCAAGCGCAAAGATCGGCGTGAACATCGACGTGGGAAAGCCCATCGCTTCGAGAATGATACCCGAATAGAAATCCACGTTCGGGAAGAGTTTCTTCTCCGCGAAATACGGATCTTCCAGCGCCTGTTTCTCCAGCTCTTTCGCGACCTGCAGGATCGGGTTGTTTTCGACACCCATCAGCTCCAGCACTTCGTCTGCCGATTGCTTCATCACCGTCGCGCGGGGATCGAAGTTCTTGTAGACGCGGTGGCCAAAGCCCATCAGGCGGAACGGATCGTTCTTGTCCTTGGCGCGGGCGATGAATTCGGGGATGCGGTCGGGCGTCCCGATTTCCTTGAGCATCTCGAGGCAGGCCTGATTGGCGCCACCGTGGGCCGGCCCCCAAAGGCAGGCAATGCCGGCGGCAATACAGGCAAACGGGTTGGCACCCGACGAAGAGGCCAGCCGCACCGTCGAGGTGGAGGCGTTCTGCTCGTGATCGGCATGCAACGTGAAGATACGGTCCATCGCACGGCTGAGGATCGGATCAACCACGTAGTCCTCGGCGGGCACGGCAAAACACATCCGCAGGAAATTCGACGCATAGTCGAGATCGTTGCGCGGATACACGAAGGGCTGGCCGATGGTGTATTTATACGCCATCGCGGCGATCGTCGGCATTTTGGCGATCAGCCGGATCGAGGCTACTTCGCGCTGCCATTCATCGTTGATGTCGGTGCTGTCGTGGTAAAAGGCTGACATCGCGCCGACCACACCGACCATGACGGCCATCGGGTGGGCATCGCGGCGGAAGCCCCGGAAGAAGTTCATCATCTGCTCGTGCAGCATGGTGTGGTTGGTCACACGGTGTTCGAAATCTTCCAGTTCCGCAGGCGAGGGGAGTTCACCGTACAAAAGCAGGTAGCACACTTCGAGGTAGTGGGACTTTTCGGCCAACTCGCCAATAGGATAGCCACGGTGCAGCAAGACACCTTCGTCGCCGTCGATGAACGTGATCGTGCTGTCGCAGGCGGCCGTCGACGTAAAGCCGGGATCGTAGGTGAAAACACCTGCCTGCCCGTAGAGCTTGCGAATATCGATGACATCGGGGCCCGCGGTTGGTGTGAACATCGGCAGATCAAAGCTGTCGTCGCCAATGGTCAGTTTTGCGGATTTCGTACTCTCGGCCATGGATTTTCCCCTTCTTATCTGGCTGCGGTGCCTGACGGCGCCGCCCGTGTCGTCCCGGCCCCGACCGGGGCGGCACATGGTCGTCTAACCGGGCCTTCCTTTATGACAGGTGTATCTTCCCGTCTCAGGCTTCGGTCCCTGATGCGGCATCGCGCAGGCGGGCGAGTGTTTCATCGCGGCCCAAAACCAGCATCATATCGAAAACAGAAGGTGTCACGGCGCGTCCGGCAAGAGCTGCGCGTAGCGGCCCGGCCAGTTTGCCGAATTTGGTGTCGCGTGCGGCGGCAAAGCCGTTCAACACCTCTTCTAGCGTTTCCCGAGACCAGCTAGCATCTTGCAGGTGCGGCGTCAATTCCGACAGTATGCCACGGGATACCGCATCTAGATGCTTTTGCGCCTTCTCTTCGGGCACAATCGGCCGTGCCGTCAAAATAAATTCAGCCTTATCAAGGATTTCCGGAAACGTCTTGGCCCGCTCCTTGAGGCAGTACATCGCCCGTTCCAGACCATTCGCCTGTTCCGACGTCAGTTCGGCCAGACCTGCCGCATCGAGATAGCTTTCAATCTCTTGCCGCAATGCGGCATCATCGGATGCCGCAATGTGCTGTCCGCAGATGTTTTCGAGCTTCTTGAGGTCGAATTGCGCGGGGCTTTTGCGGATCCCGTCCAGATCGAACCAGTCGCGCGCCTGTGCATCGGTAAAGAATTCGTCGTCGCCGTGGCTCCAGCCCAGACGGGTCAGGTAATTGCGCATGCCCGCCGCGGGAAAACCCATTTTCTGGTATTCCTCGGCCCCCAAGGCGCCGTGGCGTTTGGACAGCTTTTTGCCGTCCGCCCCGTGGATCAGGGGAATATGCGCCCAGACCGGCACGTCCCATCCCATGCCGTGATAGATCATCATCTGTCGCGCGGCGTTGTTGAGGTGATCATCACCGCGGATCACATGGGTCACGCCCATATCGTGGTCATCAACCACCACCGCCAGCATGTAGACGGGCGACCCATCAGACCGCAGCAGGATCATGTCGTCCAGTTGTGCGTTGTCGATGATCACATCGCCCTGAACGGCGTCGCGGATCACGGTCTGGCCGCCGTCGGGGGCCTTGATCCGGACGACAAAGGGCGCATCGGGATGGGTGGCAGGATCGGCGTCGCGCCAGGGGGAGCGGTAGAGCGTGCTGCGCCCTTCGGCGCGGGCCGTTTCGCGGAAGGCTTCGATCTCCTCCTGCGTGGCAAAGCATTTGAACGCGGCGCCCTTTTCCAGCAAGGCGTGGGCGACTTCCACATGGCGGGGGGCCTGGTCGTGTTGGCTGACGACCTCGCCATCATGCGCGAGCCCGAGCCACGACAGCCCCTGCAGGATCGCATCGGTCGCCGCGGGCGTATAGCGCACCCGGTCCGTATCCTCGATCCGCAGCAGGAATTTGCCGCCGCGCCCGCGGGCGTACAAATAGTTGAACAGCGCCGTCCGCGCGCCCCCGATGTGCAGAAAGCCGGTGGGAGACGGGGCGAAACGGGTGACGACGGGCGTATTCATCGGGCAGTGATCCTTTGCGTGGGTGGCGGGGGGCGTCACGCGGATACGTTTACCATTTGGTAACCAGTTTCGCGTCTGCTGATGCCCCAGCCAGGCGTTGCGCCTGTCTATCCAGTGCAGCGAACGGGGGCAAGCAATGGCATTTCTCGCGGCGATCGCGCAAAGCGTTCTTGCGCAGCGGGGAGTGATGTTTTGCTGGGTGCCGGTGTGCCTTGCCATCGGAATCGGTCTTTATTTCCAGATCACGTGGGAGCCGTCGGTGCGCCTGTTGTGGGGGCTGGGTGGCGTCGCACTTCTGGGCACTGCGATGGCATGGCGCAGCAACGAGCTTGTCTCTCCGGTGTTCGTGGCACTTACATTGGTGCTCATCGGCTTTGTGCTGGCCGGGGTGCGTGCCAATCAGGTGGCTGGCCCGCGGCTCGAGTGGCGCTACTACGGCGCGGTCGAAGGCCGCATCGTGGCCATCGACCGCAGCGCGTCCGATGCCCTGCGGCTGACCTTGGATCAGGTGGTGCTGGAGCGGGTCCCCCCCCACCGTACGCCAAAGCGGGTTCGCCTGTCACTGCACGGTGACCGGTCCCACGACATCACTGCGGCGCCGGGGATGCGCGTGGCCCTGACCGGGCATCTGTCGCCCCCCGGCGGGCCGGTCGAACCCGGTGGTTTCGATTTCGGGCGGCACGCGTGGTTTGCGGGGCTGGGCGCTGTCGGCTACGCCCGCACGCCGCTTATGGGCGTCGAGGAGGCGGATGCAGGGCGCGCGGGTCTCGCGATCTTCCGGGTACGCATGGCGCTGTCCGCCCACGTCCAGTCCCGCTTGCCCGGCGATATCGGAGGCTTTGCGGCCGCGCTGACAACGGGCGACCGGTCGGCCATGTCGCAGCAGGCCATTGATGCGTTGCGGGCCAGTAATCTGGCGCATCTGCTGGCGATCTCGGGGTTGCACATGGGGTTGATGTCCGGCGTTGTCTTTGGCGCGTTACGGCTGGTGTTCGCGCTGGTGCCGCCGTTCGTGCTGCGCTGGCCGGCCCGCAGCATTGCGGCGGCGGGGGCGCTTTTGGCCTCGGCGTTCTATCTCGCGCTGTCGGGCGGCAATGTGGCGACCGAGCGGGCGTTCATCATGGTGGCGGTGGCGTTGTGCGCGCTGATGTTGAACCGCCGCGCGCTGAGCCTGCGGGCCGTGGCAATTGCCGCCACGCTTGTGTTGATCCTGCGACCCGAGGCGCTTCTTGGTCCGGGCTTTCAGATGTCCTTTGCCGCGACCACCGCGCTTGTTGCGATTTTCGGCTGGTTGCGCGAGGCGCAGGTACAGCTTGGTCCCAGATGGATCCGCCCGGCAGTGGCGGTTTTTATCTCCTCGGCCATCGCGGGGGCGGCCACCGCGCCCGTCGCCGCCGCGCATTTCAATGCCTATGCCCAATTCGGGCTGATCGCCAATCTCCTGTCCGTGCCGTTGATGGGCATACTCGTGATCCCCGCAGCCGTGGTGGCCGCCGTCCTGTCGCCCCTCGGGCTTGAAATGGTCGGGCTTTGGCCGATGGGGCTGGGTCTGCGCTGGATTCTCGGGGTGGCGGATTTTGTCTCCGGCATCGAGGGGGCGCGCCTCTACGTCAAAAGCCCTGACAAGATCGTTCTGCCGGTGCTCGCATCGGGTGCGTTGTTCGTGATGCTGTGGCGGGGCCGGTTGCGGTGGGCGGGCGGTGTCGCAATGCTGGCCGCGGCGGTGCTGTGGGTCGGATCATCGCGGCCCACGGTTCTGATCGCCGACACAGGAACGCTGGTGGGCGTGTTGACCCCATCGGGCCGTGCCCTGAGCAAGGAAAAAGGCGCGGGCTTTATCGCGCGCAACTGGCTGGAAAATGACGGAGACGGGCGCGACCAGTGGACCGCCGCGCAGACATGGGCGCAAAGCAGTGGTGAGATTGTCCATCTGGCAGGCAAACGTGCCGTGCGTGCTTTCGAAGGGTGCCGGGCCGACCAAATTGTGATCAGCGCCCATGAACTGCCCGTGCCTGCCAGCTGCCGCAACTTTACGCCGGACCGATTGCGCAGCACCGGCGCGGTAGCCCTCTATGCCCGTCCCGAGGGCGGATACAAGATCGTCACCGCCCGCGAGATTTCGGGGCACAGACACTGGTCGGGGTGGCGCGACACGGCGCGAACAACCGCCCGGAAAGAAAAAAGGCCCGCACAGATGGCGGGCCGTTCCGAAACTCTGGTGCGTCCCTAATAGGTGCGGATCAAACCGACCAACCGGCCCTGAACCTTCACCTGATCGGCGCGGAAGACCCGTGTTTCATAGGCAGGGTTGGCCGCTTCGAGCGCCACGGCGTCGCCTTTGCGCTTGAACCGCTTGAGCGTTGCCTCGTGATCTTCGACGAGCGCCACAACGATGTCGCCGTCATCGGCAACAGCCGTTTCGCGAATGACCACGACATCCCCGTTGTTGATCCCCGCATCGATCATCGAGTCGCCTTTGACCTCGAGCGCGTAATGCGGGCTGGATCCGGTCAGCATCGCCTGCGGCACTGTCACGCCATGCGAGCGCTGGTTGATCGCCTCGATCGGGACACCGGCAGCAATCTGGCCCATGACCGGCAATTCGACCGCTTCGATCGTCGTCACGGGCTGGGCGTTCGCGGGGGCCGGTGCATCGGGCAGATCACCGTCGATGACCTTGGGCGTGAAGCCGCCCGCCGGCCCACCGAGGCTTTCGGGCAGTTTGACCACTTCGATGGCACGCGCACGGTGCGCCAGACGGCGGATAAAGCCGCGTTCTTCGAGCGCGGTAATCAACCGGTGAATTCCCGATTTGGAGCGCAGATCAAGCGCCTCTTTCATTTCGTCAAAGCTGGGCGGGACGCCGTCGCGCTGCACCCGTTTGTGAATGAACGCCAGAAGATCCAGTTGCTTTTTCGTCAGCACGTGCGCATCCCTTATCCGTGAATATCTGGATTTGTTCTAGGGATGTTCCTGTTTTGTGTCAACCCTGCGGCCAGAGCGTCACAGGTCGATCACCTCGACAAGGGTGCCCTTGGGCTGCGCAGGTGCGTCCTTGGGTCTGACCAACAGCACATCGGCGCTGGCAAGCACGGTCAGCAGGCTGCTGTCCTGACGCTCTGCCGGGATGACGCCGGCGTCGGTGATCCGGGCACGCATATAGTGTTCGCGCGGTCCGTTGGCGGCGATGTCAACGGCAAGCGGCATATGGCGGCGCGGCGCGGCGGTCTGTGCCAGCCCTTGCATGGCGCGGATCACGGGGGCCACGAAAACCGTCCCACACACAAGCGCCGAGACGGGATTGCCGGGCAGACCGATCATCATCGTTTCGCCCAAACGTCCGGCCATCAGCGGTTTGCCGGGCCGCATGGCCACTTTGTAAAAACTCTGTTCCATCCCCAGTTCCGCAGCCACCGGGGCGACCAGATCGTGATCGCCCACAGACGCACCGCCAATGGTGATGACCAGATCCGCCCCCTGCGCCAGCTCAAACGCGCGGGTCAGCGCGGCGGGGGTGTCGCGTGCAATCGGGATCAGCCGCGCACGCGCGCCCATCGCCTCGAGCTGTGCCGCCAGACCGTAGTTGTTCGACGCGATGATCTGGTTGGGGCCGGGCGTGTCGCCGGGCTGCACCAGTTCGTCACCGGTGGCGATGATCGCCACATCGGGGCGCGCGAACACCGGCACCTCGGGGATGTTCATCGCGGCCATCAGGGCAATATCGGCAGGGCGCAGGCGCTGCGGGGCCGCCAATCTCTGGCCTTTTGCAAAGTCACCGCCAGCGGGGCGGATGTTGTCCTTGGGTCCGATGCGGTGGCCCAGAGTGATCAGATCGCCGCGACGCGTTGTATCCTCTTGGATCACAACGAAATCCGCGCCGTCGGGGATGGGCGCACCGGTAAAGATGCGCACCGCCTGACCGGCCTTCACGGTGCCCGCGAAACTGTGGCCCGCAGCGGCTTCGCCGATCACCTTGAACATCGCGTCAGGCTCGACTTCGGCGCGGCGCAGGGCGTAGCCGTCCATGGAGGAGGCGGCAAAAGGGGGCTGGGTGCGCCGCGCGGTCACGTCACGCGCCAGAATGCGGCCCGCTGCCGCGCGCAGCGGAACCTCTTCGACGGGCATGACACGCGTCAGCGCAAAGAGCGCGTCAAGCGCGGCCTCAACAGGTATCATTCGGCCTCGAACCGGCCGGATTTGCCGCCGTCTTTCAGAACAACCCGCAGCCCGCCGATCTCCATCGTCTTATCGACGGCCTTGCTCATGTCATAAACGGTGAGTGCGGTCACGGAAGCGGCTGTCAGCGCCTCCATCTCGACACCGGTCTGGCCCGTGGTTTTGACGGTGGCGGTGATGCGGATGCCGGGCAAATCGGCGTCGGGCTCAAGCTCGACGCTGACCTTGGTGATCGGCAGGGGGTGGCACAGCGGGATCAGATCCGCGGTGCGTTTGGCCGCCATGATCCCGGCCAGTCGGGCAACGCCCAGAACGTCGCCTTTCTTGGCGCGACCTTCGGAAATGATATCAAAGGTTTCGCGCTGCATCTTTATGTGGTTTTCCGCCACCGCGATCCGCGATGTTACGGCCTTGTCCGACACATCGACCATATGGGCATGCCCGTCGCTGTCAAAATGGGTAAGGGCCATTACATGCCTCCGGCGCGCAGCGGATTGGCAAGCAGCTTTTGCGTGGCCACCGCGACATCGCCCTGCCGCATGAGGCTTTCCCCGATGAGGAAACAGCGCGCCCCGTAGCGCGCCATGTCCGCCAGATCATCGGGTTCGGACAAACCGCTTTCGCACACGATCATCCGGTCACCGGGCACCTGTTTTGACAGGGTGCGGGTGGTGTCGAGTGATGTCTCGAAAGTGTTGAGATTGCGGTTGTTGATCCCGATCATACGCGATGACAGGGCCGCGGCGCGCTCCATTTCGGCGGCATCGTGCACTTCGATCAGCGCGTCCATGCCCCATTCATGCGCTGCCTGTTCTAGCTCGGTGGCCTGCGCGTCGCTGACCGACGCCATGATGATCAGGATGCAATCGGCCCCGAGGGCGCGGGCTTCGGCGACCTGATAGGTGTCGTACATGAAATCCTTGCGCAGGGCAGGCAGATCACAGGCCTCCCGCGCCTCGGTCAGAAACGTTTTGGCCCCCTGAAAGCTGGGGGTGTCGGTCAGCACTGACAAACAGGTCGCGCCACCTTCGGCATAGGCCTTGGCCAGCGCCGCTGGATCGAAGTTCTCGCGTATCAACCCCTTGGAAGGGCTGGCTTTCTTGATCTCGGCAATCAGCCCGTATCCTTCGCGCGACGCATTGAACAGCGCCTCGGCAAAGGGGCGTACGGCGGATGCCTCGCGCGCGGCGGCCTCCACGGCCTCCAGCGGGCGGGCGGCCTTATCGGCGGCAATTTCTTCGAGCTTGTAGGCTTTGATCTTGTCGAGAATGGTCTGTGTCATGGTCCCTCCGGGTCGCCCCAGTTTATGGCGCTCTGTCCGTGCTGCTGCAACCAGTCATTGGTTCGGCTGAACGGTCGGGAGCCGAAAAAGCCGCGGTGCGCCGACAGCGGCGACGGATGGGCGGTTTCGATCTTCAGGTTGGCGTGCGCATCTATGCCGCGCCCGGCGTGCTGCGCAGGTGCGCCCCACAGAAGATAGGCGCGGGGCGCATCGGTCAATCTGTGCAGCACCTGATCGGTCAGTTTTTGCCAGCCGAGCTTGGCGTGGCCCTTTGGGGTGCCCTGCGGCACGGTGAGAACCGTATTGAGCAGCAGCACCCCTTGCGCCGCCCAGTCGTCCAGCTGGATCAGTCTGCGCGCCGCACCGGTGTCGGTCTCGATTTCCTTGAATATATTGCCAAGACTGTCGAGCCTGCCGCCAAATTCCGCATGGATCGAGAACGCCAGCCCGTGGGCCTTGCCGGGGGTGTGGTAGGGGTCCTGGCCAAGAATGACGACGCGCACCTGATCGGGCTGCACCCGCTCAAGCGCCGCAAAAACCTGATCGGCAGGTGGCAGGACGGTGCGGGGATCATTTCGCAGCGCGTCGGCCAGAGCGGGCAGGTCGTTGTCAAAAAACGGCAGATCGGCCCATGCACCCAGGCGGCGAAGATCGAACATCAGCCCGCTTGCGTGATCGCCGCAACGGCGGTGATCTTGTCGCGCGCAGCCCCTGAATCGATGCTGGTCCGCGCCATTTCCACGCCAGATTTGAGATCGGGTGCCGCGTCCGCGATGGTCAGCGCGGCGGCCGCGTTGAGCAGCACCGCATCGCGGTAGGCACCCTGCGCCCCGTCAAGCAACGCTTTGAAATCGCGCGCGTTTTCCTCGGGTGTGCCGCCGATGATGTCTTCGAACGGGTGGACGGGCAGGCCTGCGTCCTCGGGGTGGACCTCGATGTCATTGATGGCGCCCTCGCGCAGCGCCGCGACCCAGCTGACGCCGGTGATCGTCAGTTCGTCGGTGCCGTCCGAGCCGTGCACCAGCCAAGCAACATCCGACCCCAGCGCCTGCAACGTTTCGGCCATCGGGTGGATCAGGTCGCGGCGGTAGGCTCCGGTCAATTGCCGTGAGACACCGGCGGGATTGGTCAGCGGCCCCAGAATGTTAAAAATTGTGCGCGTGCCCAATTCGGACCGGGTCGGCATGACATGGGCAATGGCGGGGTGGTGCATCGGGGCCATCATGAAACCGATGCCTGTCTCGTCGAGCGCGCGTTCAACCACCGGCGCGCCCACCATCGTGTTTAACCCCATCTGGGTCAACGCGTCCGCAGCGCCGGATTTGGAACTGAGGTTGCGGTTGCCGTGTTTGGCGACCACCACGCCGGCTCCTGCCACCACGAACGCGGTCGCCGTCGAGATATTGAGCGTGCCTTTGCCGTCGCCACCGGTGCCCACGATGTCCATCGCGCCCTTCGGTGCGCGGACCTTGTTGCATTTGGCGCGCATGACGGCGGCGGCAGCTGCGTATTCATCGACGGTTTCGCCGCGTGTCCGCAGCGCCATCAAAAGGCCACCGATCTGGCTTGGCGTGGCTTCGCCGTTGAACAGGATTTCAAAGGCTTCTTCGGCCTGTCCACGGGTCAGGGGGCCGTCGGCGGCCGCATCGATAAGCGGTTTCAGCGCGTCGCTCATGCCGGCACCTTCACGGTATCGAGGAAATTGCGCAGCAGGGCGTGACCGTGTTCGCTGCGGATCGATTCGGGGTGGAACTGCACACCGTGGAGCGGCAGTTCGCGGTGTTGCAGCCCCATGATGGTGCCGTCCTCCAACTCCGCCGTGATGCGCAGACACGCCGGCAGGCTTGCCCGTTCCACGATCAGCGAATGGTAGCGGGTGGCCTCGAACGGATTGGGCAACCCTGCAAAAAGGCCGCTGTCGGTGTGGTGCATGGTGCCCAGTTTGCCGTGCACGATCTCGCCTGCGCGCACCACCTTGCCGCCAAAGGCCTCGCCGATGGTCTGATGCCCCAGGCAGACCCCCAGAAGCGGCAGCTGTGCGCGTGCCGCGGCCTGCGTCATCTCCAGACAAATACCGGCCTGCGCGGGATCACACGGACCGGGCGACAGCACGATGCCCGCGGGGTTCATGTCCATCGCCTCGTCCACGGAAATGGCGTCATTCCGCCGAACCACGACATCGGCGCCCAACTCGCCCAGATAATGCACCAGATTGTAGGTAAAGCTATCGTAGTTATCTATCAGCAGCAGCATCGTGGGTTTCTTCGCATTAGGGCTTTTGGTGGCGGCAGGTTCCGCGATATAGTCAGCGATACATGGTCAGTCTTGGGCGCTATCGTCAAGAGGCAGAGGGAGGGCAGGGCAGCCTTCCGGACAAGAACCAGACGGACAACGGGCGAATAACAAGGAACAGGCATCATGATACGTGGGCTTTTGGGCGGTATCGGGTTGGGCGCAGTCTTCAGCGTCGGGGTGGCGTCGGTCGCCTCGCTTGTCTTGCCCATCGGGCCGACAGCGCCGGTAGCGCCCGCGCCGGACACGTCGGTGCCCGCGGCCCGGGTTGACGGTGTCCCGGCGGACGTGGCTCAACGCCCCGCCACCGACCCCGTGGCAGAACCCGAAGCACCTGAAGCACCCGAAGCGCAGCCGGCCCCCGCCGCAGAGCAGCCACCCGCAGAGCCGGTCGCACCGCAAGAACCCGTGCCCGATCGTGTTGCGCAACAGGCCGAACCCGACCCTGTGGTGATCGAAGCCCCACAACCGGCGCAGGCCCCGGATGCGCCCGCGCCGGATGTCGCGGATGACGCGCCGGTGCAGGCCGCTGGTGACGCGCCTGCGACGGCGCCGGTGGATGCCCCGCAGACCTATGCCGCCGCCGCTCCGCAACAGCCCGTGCCCACACCTCCGCAACGCGCGCAGGCGGGGGATGGTGTGCCGCAGGTGCCCACCGCTTTGCAGCAACCCCAGACAGCAGTCGTGGCCGACCCGTCTCGGCCGCAGCCCCTGCCGCAGGACCAAACCGCAGCGCTGCAACCCGACGCGCCGGTGCTGCCCAATCCGCAGGCGCTGGCCCCGATGATCCCGGATGATGGCAGCGACAGCGCGGTTGCGACCGAACCGGCAGCGCCGCTTCCGGCCCCCGCGCCGCAGGTCGATCCTGTCGAAGAAGCGGCTCTGCCGCCCGCGCCGGAAACCCCGATCGCGCCAGCCGTGCCCGAAACTGCGCCGGACGTTGCGCCAGAACCGTCCCCAGACGCCGACCCGCAGCCACCCGCCGTGCGGGTTTTGCCTGCCCCGAACACCGCCCAAACCGCCCCTGACGCCGCGGCCTTGCCGCGCATCGGGCGTCCCGCCACGCGGCTGATTGACGGCACCGGCAGCGCTACCGCGCCGCAGCCCGAAACGATCGACACACCGGTCGACCCCGCCGATCTGCCGCCGCTGGAGGCGTTTGCCGCGGATTTCGAGAACCTCGACGCCAAACCACTGATGAGCCTTGTGCTGATCGACACGGGCGCGGACCTTGACGGGGGCGAGATCGGCTTGCCCGCGCTGCGCAGCTTTCCCTATCCGATCAGCTTTGCCGTCGACAGCAGCCTGGCCGACGCCGCCGCACGGATGCAGCGGTACCGCGACGACGGCTTTGAAGTGTTGGCGATGATCGATCTGCCCGAGGGCGCGCAACCCAACGACGCCGAGGTGAACCTGAACGCAACGCTTTCCAGCCTGTCACAGGTGGTGGGTGTGCTCGAAGGCACGGAAGGGGGGCTGCAGCCCTCGCGCGAAACGGCGGATCAGGTCTCTGCGATCCTGCGCAGCAGCGGTCACGGTCTGGTCACCCGCAATCAGGGGCTCAACACGATGGCGAACCTCGCTCGCAAACAGGGTGTCGCCGCCGCCCCCATTTTCCGCGATTTCGACAGCAATGACCAAAACGCCCGCGTCATCCGCCGGTTCCTCGATCAGGCGGCTTTCAAGGCCGGGCAGGAGGGCGGCGTGATCATGCTGGGCCGACTGCGCCCCGAAACGATCAAGGCGCTGCTGGTCTGGGCGCTTGCCGACAGGGCAGGCACGGTGGCGCTGGCTCCGGTCTCTGCGGTGCTGACAGCGCAGTAATCAGCCGTTGCCGCCGCCGCCAAAGCGCGATGCGTCTTCTGCGGCCCGGCGGATCGCGCCCGATTTATGGACGGTTTCCATATACTCGGCCTCCGGATCACTGTCGTAAACGACACCGCCACCGGCCTGAATATACAGGGTTTCGTCCTTGATGACGGCCGTGCGCAGCGCGATGCACATATCCATGTCGCCGCCCGCGCTGAAATACCCCACACCGCCGCCGTAAAGCCCGCGCTTTTCCGGCTCAAGCTCATCGATGATTTCCATCGCACGGACCTTGGGCGCGCCCGATACTGTTCCCGCAGGCATGCCCGCGAAAAACGCATCCAGCGCGTCACATCCTTCGGCCAGTTCGCCCACCACATTCGATACGATGTGCATCACGTGGCTGTAGCGCTCGACGATGAATTCCTCCGTGGGCCGCACGCTGCCGATTTTGGCCACGCGACCGACGTCATTACGGCCCAGATCGAACAGCATCAGGTGCTCGGCAAGCTCTTTCTTGTCCGCCATCAGATCGGCCTCGAGCGCGCGATCCTCCTCTGGGGTCGCCCCGCGGGGACGTGTGCCCGCAATGGGGCGGATGGTGATCTCCTGACCGAACACGCGGACAAGGATTTCGGGGCTGGCCCCGACCACGTGGAAGCCCCCGAAGTTGAAATAAAACATGAACGGCGACGGGTTTGTGCGCCGCAGGGAGCGGTAGAGCGCGAAGGGCGGCTGGCGGAATTCCTGCGCCCAGCGTTGGGAGGGCACGACCTGAAAAATATCGCCGGCCTTGATGTATTCCTGTGCGCGGCGCACCGCGTCCTTGTAGCCATCGCGCGTGAAATTGCTCACCGGATCGGGCACATGTCCCGCGTCGCCCAGATCGCGGGTCGTGCCCGCGGGGCTGCGCTCCAGATCGCGCACGGCATCCATGACACGCTCGGCGGCCTGTGCATAGGCGGCGCGCGCCGACTGGCCCTCCGCGACCCATGCGGGCGACACGACAGTAACCTCGCCCTTTACGCCGTCCAGCACCGCCACCACGGAGGGGCGCAACATCACCGCATCCGGCAGTCCGAGCGGATCGGGGTTCACATGGGGCAACCGCTCCACCAGCCGGATCATGTCGTAGCCCAGATAGCCGAACAGCCCGGCGGCCGCCTGTGGCAGGTCATCGGGCAGATCGATCTTGCTTTGCGCAATCAGCGTGCGCAGGGCATCGAGCGGATTGCCTTCCATCGGCTCGAACGCATCGGGATCATAGCGGGCGGCACGGTTGACCGCGCTTGTATCGCCGCGACAGGTCCAGATCAGATCGGGCTTCATGCCGATGATGGAAAAGCGGCCGCGCACTTCACCGCCGGTCACCGATTCCAGCATGAAGGCGTTTTCGGCCGCGCCCCCCAGCTTGAGCATCAGCGACACAGGCGTGTCGAGATCGGCGGCAAGGCGGGTATAGACCACCTGATGCTGCCCGGCCTTATAGGCGGCAGCAAAGGTTTCGAAGTCGGGTGTCAGCGCCATGGTTACTGGAAATTCACATTAACGGCGCTTACGGCGCGGGGGTCGATATTGGGCACGGCACGCTGCACCGTGTCATTGGCAAAGATGGTGAAAAGGTTGCGGGCCAGCGCCTCGTTTTGCTGTTCACGCAGACGCGCCAGCAGGGTCTGGCTTTCCTCGTCATCGGTGGCCGCGTTGATGGCATCGAGCTGCACGATGGCGACGCTGTTGTCACCGGGCAGCACCCGGATTTCGCCCACGTCCATATCGAAAACCGCCGCCATGAAACCCGTCGGCGTGCGTTGGATGAAGGCATCGCGGGTCTGGTCGCTTTCCTCGATGGCGGTGAAGCCCTGCGCGGCCAAGCCTGTGCCGGCCTCCAGTTCCGTCTTTGCGGCGTTGGCTTGCTGCGTCAGCGCATCGACCAGCTGCTGTGAACGGTAGCGGCTGCGCACATCGTCCTCGACATCATCGAAAGCGGCGGGGCGCAGGGGCAGGCTTTCGTCAAGGCGCATCGCATAGATGCTGCCATCGTCGAGCTGGCTGATCTGGGGAAAATCGCCTTCGGCCAAACCGGCAGCTGCTTCGCGGAAATCGGCGTAGGCGGCGATGCCTTCCTGTGTTTCGGCGGTCCAGTCGATCTGGCCCAGCGTCATCGACGTTTCCTCGACCAGCTGCTCGAGCGTTGTGCCACCGGCAAGACGGTCGTCAAAGTCTTCGGCCTGCGCCTCGACGAGCCGGACGGCACGGTCGGCAGCGATGGTGTCGCGCAAGGTGGCCTCGGCTTCTTCAAAGGTGACGTTCTGCGCAGGCAACACGCCGTTCACGCGAAAAAGCGCGGGCCCCAGATCGGTGGGGAACGGACCTACGACGGCCCCGACATCGGCACCAAAGACCGCATCGGCCGCGGCAGCGAGCTCATCTTTACCGACATCGCCCAAATCGACGTCCTGCAGGGCAAGTCCGCGATCCTCGACAAGCGTTTCGAAAGTGGTGCCGTTCACTTCCAGCGCGGCGGCGGCCTGATTGGCGGTCTCCTCATCGGCAAAGACAAGGCGTTCGACAAGACGGCGTTCGGGTTGGTTGAATTCGGCGCTGCGCTGGTCGTAAGCCTCGCGCAGTGCATCTTCGGCCACTTCGACCTGATCGATCACATCGGTGGGCGTGAGCAGGGCATAGGTGATCTTTTTGGTGGCGGGCAGCGTGAAGCTGTCGGCGTTTTCATCAAAAAACGCGCGCAACGTAGCGTCGTCCGCGGCGGCGACCGGTGTCTCGAGCGTGGTTTCGTCCAGCAGGGCCCACGTGAAATTGCGCTGCTCTCCGACGTAGTCCACGAGCGTCTGGGCGTAGCTTGCCGGCATTTCCACGCCTGACACGATGGCCCCCTGAAGCAGCTGGCGGGCGGTTTCCTCGCGCAGGTTGTTCTCAAATTCGCTTTCGGTCAGGCCCGACCGTCGCAGCGTGTCGGCATATGCGTCGCGGTCGAAACTGCCGTCGATGCCCTGAAATGCGGGAATGGTCACGATGCGGTCCCGCAGGGTTTCGTCACCCACCGACAGGCCCATCTGTGTGGCTTCGTGGTCCAGCGCGCGGTCGCGCACAAGCTGTTGCAGAACGGCGCGGTCAAGACCCAGTTCCTGTGCCTGCTGGAAGCTCATCGCGCGGCCGGTCTGGCGGCTGACAGCCTGCAGTTCCTGCTGGACAGCGTTGTAGTAGCTGTCGACCGACACCGGCTTGTCACCCACGGTGCCGATGGTGCGCAAATTACCACTCAGGTTGACGGCGCCGAAGCCGCCCAATCCCACGAAAAGCAGGGCCATGAGGATCCACATGGCGGTTTTTGAGATGCTGGACGATTTGGCCATTTGACTGCCCCCCGAATTGGCGTTTGAGCCTGTCTAGGCGGTTGGGCAGGCAGGGGCAAGAGGGGCGCGTGCGCGTTAGCGGGGCGGCAGGGCAACCGCGTCGAGGCGGTCAAAAAGCTGTGCGATGCCGTCGCCGTCCAGATTGGCGAAAGCGATGCGCAATTCGCGGCCGCCCTGCGGGTCATCGTGGGGGTGGAACATGGTGCCGGGTAGGCACAGGATGCCTGCTTCGCGCACCAGTTCAGGGGCAAGTGCGTCCGATGTCATGGCGAAAGGGTGCTCCAGATAGGCGAAATATCCGCCCAACCCCAAGAGCCGCCAGCCCCGGTTCTCGAGCCTTGGCATATGCGCCGATATTGCCGCGCGGCGGGCGAGGATCTCGTCACGCTCGCCGGCAAGCCACTGGTCGAGGTTCTGCATGCCCCAAAGGGCTGCGTGCTGACCCAACTGGCCCGGACAGATTGCGACCGTGTCGAGAAATTTTTCGATCTCGGACAACAGGGCCGAGGCCGCGATCAGCGCACCGACCCGATGGCCCGTCAGCCGGTAGGATTTGGAGAAAGAGTAGAGATGCACGAGTGTTTCGTCCCACCCGGATTGGGAAAAGAGCGTGTGCGGGGGCTCTGCGCTGGCGTGAAAATCACGGTAGGTTTCATCCACGATCAGGCGGATGCCGCGTTCCTGTGCCAGATCAAAGAACGCGCGCAGCAAGGATGAGGGATATTCCTGACCGGTGGGATTGTTGGGCGAGACAAGCGCAATCGCGCGGGTGCGCTCGGTGATGAGAGCCGCGGCCAGCGCAGGGTCGGGCAACATGTCCGCACCGCATTTTAGCGCCACGCTGCGCACGCCGGACATGTCCAGCCACATCTTGTGATTGAAGTACCACGGGGTCGGCACGATGACCTCGTCCCCTTCGGCGCACAGGGCCGCGATCGCCGCGGCAAAGGCCTGATTGCAGCCGGAGGTGATGGCGACCTGCGCGGGATCGATCGGCGCGCCGTAGATCCGCGTGCTGCGGGCGGCCAGTTCAGCCCGGAGCGCGGGGTCGCCCAGCACCGGCCCGTAGAGATGCGCCGCATCGGAATTCAACGCCGCCTCTGCCAGCGCCGCGCGCAGGTCCGGGTGCGGCGGATCCACCGGTGCGGCCTGGCTGACGTTGATGAGCGGTCTCTCTGTGGGGAAATCCACGCCCTCCAGCCAGCGTCGCGCCTCCATCACGGGCGGCGCGAATGTGGTGGCGGTACGGGAAAGGATCATCGCGGGCGCTCCGGCAGGCCGTGGGGGCGGGTTTCGAGTTTAAGAGGCAAGATGAAGGAACGGTGCGTGGGCACCGCTGATGTCAGTCCTTGCCGCGGTAGGGTTCAACGTATTGCAAAGCCATGTCCCACGGGAAGAAGATCCATGTGTCCTGGCTGACGCCGGTGATGAATGTGTCGACCATCGGTTCGCCCTGTGGTTTGGCGTAAACAGTCGCGAAATGCGCCTTGGGGTAGATCTCGCGGACCAGTTCGAGTGTTTTGCCGCTGTCGACCAGATCGTCGATGATCAGGATGCCGTCGCCGTCGCCCATCAGCTCTTTGTCGGGTGATTTGAGCACCTGCGCTTCGCGCCGCTGGTCGGCGGCGCCACCGCCGGAGTGGTAGGACATCACCGAAATCGTGTCGACGGTGCGGATATCGAGTTCGCGTGCCACGATCATGGCGGGGGCCATGCCGCCGCGTGTGATCGCCACGACGGCGCGCCAGCCACCTTCGTCGGGGCCTTGCCCGTCGAGCCGCCAGGCGAGTGCGCGGCTGTCGCGATGGAGTTGATCCCAACTGATGTGAAAGCCTTTTTCGTGCGGAAGGCGGCCGGGTGTCGTGGCGCTGTCTGACATTGTATTACCTTTGTAGCAGGAGTTTCAGACCGAACCCGCCCAGCAGGGCCGCGGCGAACCGGTCGAGAAGGGGTTTGAGGCGCAGATACTGACCGCGCGCCACCGGTGCGCTGAGCAGAAGGGCGCAAAGGGTGTAGAAGGCGATTTCGAGCGCCAGATGGTTGGCCCAGACGAGCGCGATATCGCGCGCGCTCAGAGGTTCGGGGAAGACCACAACGATGACCGCGGCCGCAAAAAGCATCGATTTGGGGTTGGCGGCGTTCACCAGCAGCCCTTCGACAAACGCACGGCGCGCGGGTTTCGCGTCAGCCGTGAGGGGGGCGTTGGCCCCGCGCCATGTCTTGATGCCCAAGTATATCAGATAGAGCGCACCACCGAGTTTCAGTGTTGTGTATGTCCAGGGAAAGAGCGTGAACACGCCTTCCAGCCCAAGGAGCGCCGCGAGGGTCCAGAAACTGGCTGCGAGGCCGAGGCCGAGACCGGTGAGGATCCCCGCGCGGCGCCCTGATGCCACCGATGTGCGGACTGCCATCAGAAAGGCCGCACCGGGGCTCAGGATCGCGGCGATAAGCACGGCATTGAAGGCGATCAGGTGCTCGGGTGTCATCGGCGCACCACCATCACCTCGCGCGACAGCGCACGCACTTTGGTCGGAAAGGTTTCGTCATACCAGCGCACGGCTGCGGCGCGACGGTCCGAGAGTGGTACAAACACGATGCGCATGATCTTCTTGCGGTGGATGCGTTTTGTGTAGCCGAAGGCGGGCAGGGAGGCCGGATCGCACCCGCGCCATGCCACGCCTGTGCCGTCGAGCGCGCGCACCATGTCGGCGCTGATGGGATCGTCCAGCACGGGTGCCAGCCCGCCCTTGAGCGGTTTCATGCGGCGGTCGCCTGCGTAGAACGACATCTTGATGCCCCGGGCCGAACCCGATGTTTCGACCGCCTGACCGGACGGTTCCGGCAGGCGCAGGGAGCCACCGTCCCATTGGCGCAGCCCCAGAATGACATCGACCTTCCAGCCGGGCGCGTTGAGCGCGGCGATCCCCGGCGTGCCCAGCCCGCAGGCGCAGGCCGCCCCCGCCCAGAGGGCCAACGCCGCAATCCCGGCGCAGACGGATTTCATTTCTCGATGTCCGGTGCGTCGACCGCCTTCATCCCCACGACATGATAGCCTGCATCGACATGCAGGTTCTCACCGGTTGTCCCCGAACCCAGATCGCTGAGCAGGAAGAGGGCCGATTTGCCGACCTCGTCGATCGTCACGTTGCGGCGCAGGGGCGAATTGTACTCGTTCCACTTCATGATGTAGCGGAAATCGCCGATGCCAGATGCGGCGAGCGTCTTGATCGGACCGGCGGAGATCGCGTTGACGCGGATGCCGTCCTTGCCCAGATCTTCGGCCAGATATTGAACCGACGCTTCCAGTGCCGCCTTGGCCACACCCATGACATTGTAGTGCGGCATCACTTTTTCGGCGCCGTAGTAGGTGAGCGTCAGGCAGGAGCCGCCATTCTTCATCATCTTTTCGGCGCGCTGCACCACGGCCGTGAAAGAATAGACAGAGATGTCCATCGACATGGCGAAATTGCTGCGGCTTGTGTCGACGTAACGGCCGCGCAGCTCGTTCTTGTCCGAAAAGCCGATCGCGTGGACGATGAAGTCGAGCGAGTCCCACCGCTCTGCCAGTCCGGCAAACAGCGCATCGATCGATGCCTCGTCGCTGACATCGCAGGGCAGGACAATGTCGCTGCCCAGTTGCGCTGCGAGCGGATCAACCCGTTTGCGCAGCGCATCACCCTGATAGGAAAACGCAAGTTCGGCGCCTGCTTCGGCCAATTGCCGCGCGATCCCCCATGCGATCGATTTGTCATTGGCCAATCCCATGATCAGCCCCCGTTTGCCTGCCATCAGAGTGTTGGACATGCGCGAAACTCCAGTTAGACGCGATTGCATCGGGTCTATGCCATTGCATCCGCAGCTTCAAGACAGCGGCCGCATCCGCGAGCGCGGCAATTGGCGGCTCGGCTTTCCAAGCGGGCTTTGGTGTGTCATTGTATGTAGAGGATCGGGGGCCAGATTGACGCGCCCGACCGGGACACGAGGGGAAAATGGCGGATAGATCCGGAAAATTTGCGGGCAATGACCCGTTTGCACTTGCGCGTGAGTGGCTCGCAGAAGCGACGCCGCAAGAGCCGAACGACCCAAATGCAATGGCATTGTCGACGGTCGATGGCACGGGCATGCCGAACGTGCGTATCGTATTGCTCAAAGACATCGAGGACGACGCCTTCGTTTTCTATACCAATTACACCAGCGCCAAGGCCAACGAGCTGGACGGCGCGGGCAAGGCCGCCTTTGTCATCCACTGGAAATCCCTGCGCCGCCAAATCCGCGCACGTGGTATCATCAGCCGCGAGGACGGTGAAAAGGCCGACCATTATTACAAGTCCAGATCGCTCAAGAGCAGGCTGGGCGCGTGGGCATCGGATCAATCCAGCCCCCTCGACGACCGTGAAACGCTTGAACAGCGCCTGAAAGACGTAACGGCACAGACGGGGGATGACCCCGACAGACCGCCATTTTGGGGTGGATTTCGGCTGACGCCTCTGGAATTAGAGTTCTGGGCCGACGGTGATGCGCGGTTGCATGACCGCTTTCAATGGTCACGCGACGATGTGGCGTCCGATTGGAAAGTTACCCGGCTAAATCCTTAGGGACGTACCAGTACTGCCGCAGTGTTTTCGCGGCTGGGCATCAGCCCGCTTAATACTGACTATTATGGTGCATCCAAATGACCGAGGAGCATGAGCCCGACCGGCTGCAGATCGAAGGGGCCGTGAAATGGTTTGACCCTGTGAAGGGATACGGCTTTGTCGTGTCCGACATGGGCGGATCAGACGTGTTGCTGCACGTAAACGTGCTGCGCAATTTCGGACAGAGTTCGATTGCCGACGGATCGCGCGTTACCCTGGTGGTGCAGCAGACCGACCGGGGCATTCAGGCCGCCGAGGTGGTATCCATCACCCCGCCCGAGGACACGATCACCCCGATCGCCGATATCGCGGGGCTCGACGCGCAGGAAATATCGCAGACGCCGCTGGTGGCGGTGCGGGTCAAATGGTTCGACAAGGCGAAAGGCTTCGGTTTTGCGAATGTCTTCGGCCAAAGTGACGATGTGTTTGTACATATCGATGTCCTGCGTCAGTCTGGTCTGGCGGATATGCAACCCGGCGAGGCGCTTGCCATGCGGGTCATAGACGGCAAACGGGGTTTGATGGCGGCAGAGGTACAGGCATGGGAAACAGTTACGGCACCGCGCGATCCTTTCGAGGACTGACAGCGGTGGTTTTCGCACTGGTCCTTGTGACACAGGGCGCGGCCGCGCAGAACTGCAACCCAGACCGGGTGGTGATTACCGGTGATTTCGGCACGGCGCAGTTTAGTGTCGATGTGGCCGATGACGACGCCAGCCGCGCGCAGGGGCTGATGCATGTCGAAAACATGCCGCTGAGCCGCGGGATGCTGTTTGTATACGATACCCCCCAACGCATGGCATTCTGGATGCGCAATACGCTGATCGAGCTCGATATGCTGTTCGTGGACGGTACAGGCGAAATCCGCCACATCCACGCCCGCGCGCAGCCGCTGGATGAAACGGTGATCTCCGGCGGCCCCGAAGAGCTGAGCGCCGTGCTGGAAATCAACGGTGGACTTGCCGCGCGTCTGGGCATTGATGTGGGCGACAGGCTGCAGCATCCCGCCTTTGCCGACGGGGCAGACGGGCAGGGCTGCGCAAAGATCGCGGAATGATGAGATTTCCACTTTTCAATCCGGATTGGTTTGGCTAAAGAGGCGGCAGTCGGGGCGTGGCGCAGCCTGGTAGCGCACCTGTTTTGGGTACAGGGGGTCGGATGTTCGAATCATCTCGCCCCGACCATCTTTAAAAGATGACAGCGATGGGGCTCTTTCGGTTTTCGAAAGAGCCCCATGTCGTTTGCCCCCCCGAATCTGCACCCGCGACTTTTACGAAACCACCCGTTGATTCTCCATCGCCGCCACCAGATGTTGTGGGCTCCGCTTTCTTATCCCCAGATGAAGTATAGTTTTCCACAAAACGGCCCACAGGTGGCGGCTGTTGTGACATATTGCGCACGCCCGCCAAGTTGCCGCAGGCTCAAGAGCCGTAACCCGTTTAGAGAAAGTGCGCGGCCCCCGATCGCCGGGTCAGACAGGGCCGCCAATCGCCGCCCGAGGCGATTTTTCAAAGGTTTTCAGACCCCTTCCGCCGCGGCATGAAATCAACCCTAAGATGCACGCTTTCCCTGCGTTAACTTTTTGAATCACAGGCGCGCGGGCGCAGGGCGCAGGTCAACCCGGTAATTCGGAAAAAAACGTGAATAAATCCGTTGACCCATTATGGTCGAATACGCCAGATTGTGATGGCTGACGGCACCGCCACAACATCTAGTGGTTAACACGGGACGGCGGTCCAGCAACGGGACGTTACACAATACGGCGGATGACGGGTCATCCCAGGGGTCTTTTGCAGGTCAAAGGAGCCGCTGTGTGCGGACTGTTGCATATGAATGTGCGGATCGGGACCACCCGGTTCAGGGAAGAGACAAGCTGATGTATGGGGCAGCGCGATGAAAATTGAACGTAAATTCACCAAACAGGGTCAGGACGCCTACGCAGAGCTCGACTTTGTGTCGACCGTATCGGAAATCCGCAATCCTGACGGGTCCATCGTGTTCCGGCTCGACAACGTCGAAGTGCCCAAGAGCTGGAGCC
The DNA here is from genome assembly GCF_025141935.1 of Sulfitobacter sp. S190. NCBI lineage: Bacteria > Pseudomonadati > Pseudomonadota > Alphaproteobacteria > Rhodobacterales > Roseobacteraceae > Sulfitobacter > Sulfitobacter sp. S190. The sequence goes on from NZ_CP081120.1 coordinate 1,445,471, forward strand.
AGGTCGCATCCGACGTCATCGCGCAGAAATACTTCCGCAAGGCCGGCGTGCCATCCGAAATGGTGAAGGTCAGAGAAAAGGGCGTGCCCGAATTCCTGTGGCGCTCCGAGCCCGCCGAAGGCGCCGAAATCGGCGGTGAGACATCCTCCAAGCAGGTCTTTGACCGTCTGGCCGGTGCATGGGCGTACTGGGGCTGGAAAGGTGGCTATTTCTCCACCGAAGAAGACGCGCGCACCTATTATGACGAAATGCGCTACATGCTGGCGACCCAACGCGCGGCCCCCAACAGCCCGCAGTGGTTCAACACCGGCTTGCACTGGGCCTACGGCATCGACGGTCCCGCGCAGGGTCACTATTACGTCGATTACAAGACGGGCAAACTGACCCGCTCCAAATCTTCCTATGAGCACCCCCAACCGCACGCCTGCTTTATCCAGTCGGTCGCGGACGATCTGGTGGGTGACGGCGGCATCATGGACCTGTGGGTCCGCGAAGCGCGCCTGTTCAAATACGGCTCGGGCACGGGCACCAATTTCTCCTCGCTCCGCGGTGCGGGCGAGAAGCTGTCGGGCGGCGGCAAGTCGTCTGGTTTGATGGGTTTTCTCAAGATCGGCGATCGTGCAGCCGGCGCCATCAAATCGGGCGGCACCACCCGCCGCGCGGCCAAGATGGTCATCGTGGACGCCGATCACCCCGATATCGAGGATTTCATCAACTGGAAAGTGCTCGAAGAGCAGAAGGTTGCGTCCATCGTTGCCGGCTCCAAGATGCACGAACAAAAGCTCAACCTGCTGTTTGCCGCGATCAAGGGCTGGGACGGCGCCGAAGCCGATGCCTATGATCCCGCCAAGAACGATCAGCTGAAAGCGGCGATCCGCGAGGCCAAGAAAGTCTCCATCCCCGAAACCTACGTCAAGCGCGTGCTGGATTACGCCAAGCAGGGCCACACCAGCATCGAATTCCCCACCTATGACACCGACTGGGACTCCGAAGCCTACAACTCCGTTTCGGGCCAGAACTCCAACAACTCCATCCGGGTCACCAACGCCTTCCTGAAAGCCGTCGAGAAAGACGCCGACTGGGAATTGATCGACCGCGTTGAGGGCAAGGTGTCCAAGACCATCCGCGCCCGCGATCTGTGGGATCAGGTCGGTCATGCCGCATGGGCCTGTGCCGATCCCGGCATCCAGTACCACGACACCGTCAACGAATGGCACACCTGCCCCGAAGACGGCGCGATCCGCGGCTCCAACCCGTGCTCGGAATACATGTTCCTTGACGATACGGCCTGTAACCTTGCCTCGATGAACCTGTTGACGTTCCTCAGGGACGGCGAATTCCAGGTCGAAGACTACATGCACGCCTCGCGTCTGTGGACCGTGACGCTGGAAATCTCGGTGATGATGGCGCAATTCCCCTCCAAGGAAATCGCGCAGCGCTCCTATGACTTCCGCACACTGGGTCTGGGCTATGCGAACATCGGCGGTCTGCTGATGAACATGGGCTACAGCTATGACAGCGACGAAGGCCGGGCGCTCTGCGGCGCGCTGACTGCCATCATGACAGGCGTGGCCTATGCCACATCCGCCGAAATGGCGGGCGAGCTGGGCGCATTCCCCGGCTACACCAAGAACGCACAACACATGCTGCGGGTCATGCGCAACCACCGCACTGCCGCACAGGGCAAGGCCGACGGCTACGAGGCGCTGGCGGTGAAACCCGTGCCTCTCGATCACGCCAACTGCCCGCAGGCGGGTCTGGTCGATATCGCAATGTCGTGCTGGGACGAGGCATTGAAACTGGGCGAAGCCCACGGCTACCGCAACGCGCAGACCTCGGTCATCGCGCCCACCGGGACCATCGGTCTGGTCATGGATTGTGACACCACGGGGATCGAGCCCGACTTCGCGCTGGTGAAGTTCAAGAAGCTCGCCGGAGGCGGTTACTTCAAGATCATCAACCAATCCGTGCCCGCCGCGCTGGAAAAGCAGGGCTACGGCTCGGCGCAGATCGAAGAGATCATTTCCTACGCTGTCGGCCACGGCACCATCGGCAATGCCCCCGGCATCAACCACACCAGCCTCATGGGTCACGGTTTCGGCCCCGAAGAGCTCAAGAAAGTCGATGCCGCGCTGGCACAGGCCTTCGACATCCGCTTTGTGTTCAACCAGTGGACGCTGGGCGAAGAGTTCTGCACCAAGGTGCTGGGCATCCCCACAGAAAAGCTGAACGATCCGTCGTTCGACCTGCTGCGTTCGCTGGGCTTTTCCAAGGCGGACATCGACGCGGCCAACGACCACGTCTGCGGGACCATGACGCTGGAAGGGGCGCCGCACCTCAAGGACGAACATCTGTCGATCTTTGACTGCGCCAACCCGTGCGGCAAGAAAGGCAAGCGCTTTTTGTCGGTCAACAGCCACATCACCATGATGGCCGCGGCGCAGTCGTTCATCTCGGGCGCGATCTCCAAGACGATCAACATGCCCAACGACGCCACCATCGAGGATTGCCAGAAAGCGTACGAACTCAGCTGGTCGCTGGGCATCAAGGCAAACGCGCTCTACCGCGATGGCTCGAAACTGTCGCAGCCACTGGCGGCGGCACTGGTCGAGGATGACGATGACGCGGCCGAAGTGCTCGAAAGCGGTTCCATTCAGGAAAAAGCCGCCGTGCTGGCCGAAAAGGTGGTCGAGAAGGTCATCGTCAAGGAGCTGGTCAAATCGCACCGCGAAAAGATGCCGGAGCGCCGCAAGGGCTATACCCAGAAGGCGATTGTGGGTGGTCACAAGGTCTATCTGCGCACGGGCGAATACAAGGACGGCAACCTTGGCGAAATCTTCATCGACATGCACAAGGAAGGTGCCGGTTTCCGTGCGATGATGAACAACTTCGCCATCGCCGTGTCCGTGGGCCTGCAATACGGTGTGCCGCTCGAGGAATTCGTCGATGCGTTCACCTTCACCAAGTTCGAACCGGCGGGCATGGTGCAGGGCAACGACAGCATCAAGAACGCCACCTCGATCCTCGACTATATCTTCCGCGAACTGGCGGTCAGCTATCTGGACCGCACCGATCTGGCGCATGTACAGCCGCAGGGTGCGACATTTGACGATCTGGGTCGCGGCGAGGAAGAGGGCGTGGCAAACGTCTCCGAACTCTCCGACAGCGCTGCGGTCAAATCGCTCGAGGTGCTCAAGCAGATCACATCGCAAGGCTACCTGCGCAACCGCGTGCCACAGAACCTCACGGTTCTGCAGGGCGGGCACAGCGCAGAGCTGGCTCAGGCCGTCGCCAACACGGTCGCCGAAGTGCAGACCGACGTGGCGGCCGCCGTCGCCACGGTTGCGGGGGGCGCCGGTGCCACGGCACTGGATGCGCGGACCAAAGCCAAGATGCAGGGCTACGAGGGCGAAGCCTGCGGCGAATGCGGAAACTTCACGCTGGTGCGCAACGGCACCTGCATGAAGTGCAACACCTGCGGCGGGACATCCGGCTGCAGTTAAGCGCCCCCGAGATCCCTCTTTGGGGGGGTAGGCCCAGAGCGTCGGGGGAGCTCTGAGGTCGCGCTTGAGAATAGGGTGGGAACGGTACTTTGTTCCTTCCCACCTTCATCCGGGGCGGGTGCGCTCGCCCCTGACGCAACCAAGGCCGCAGGCAAAAAAACATCGAGCGGTTAACAAATTGAGCCTTGGTGGCGAGACTATGCAGGGGAGCGTTCGCGCTCCCCTTTTTTCTTGCGTGTATGTGTGCGTGCAGCCGCAGTGGCCTACAACAGCTCCTCCACCCGCGCCTTGGGCGGCACGCCCAAATCGGCGCGCAGCGTGGCGCGGGCGCGCGCCAGCCGCGACATGATCGTGCCCACCGGCACATCCAGCGCATCGGCCAGCACCCGCGGACTGGTCTCGCCTGCCGCAACCTGTTGCATCAGCGCAGATTGATCCGGTGGCAGTGTCGCGATCGCCGCCGTCAGGCTTTGACAAAACAGCACCCCTTCGGCGTTGGGCGGGATGCTGGCCGTTTCCTCGTCGAGTTCGGCCAGATCGACATGCGCGCGCCACCGGGCCCGTGCCAGATTGTGCAGGATGATCATCGCGTAATGTTCGGGCCGGTCGATGCGGCGTTTTTCCAGCGTTTGCAGCAGCCGCAGGGCCGCCTCCTGGGCCATGTCTTCGGCATCCGAGGCCTGCCCACACAGGCGGCGGGCCCGCTTGCGCAAGCGCGGCAGCAGGTGATCGAATGTACCGGTATCGAGCGTTTGATGTGTCATTGCGTCTGCCTCGTCCTGTTTTCACCAACAATGACAGCATTCCGCGACACAACCAGATGGGGAATTTCCGCCGATTTGCGCGCGGCCCCCTTTTTGGGCGGTTCGTTGCCCGCCCTTCGCCGCACCATAGGCAAGCCGCCGCGTGCGCCGCGCAGGGCAGGGACGCAAAGCCCGTTTCGCGCATCTGACAGGGTGAGGACGCCAAGACGGCAAGCCTCGAGCAAAACAAAAACTGGAGTAATCCCAATGACCACACTTTCGAAAATCACCACCTTCATGACCGTCGCAATCGTGCTGCCGACCACCGTTCTGGCGCAAAGCATGGAAGACATGGACGCGGACGGCGATGCGCTGCTGAGCTTTGAGGAAGTGCAAGGCGCCTTTCCCGATGTGACGGCGGATCAATTCAACGTGCTGGACCTGAACGCCGATGGCGTTCTGGACGCCGAAGAGGTTGCAGCAGCCCAGGAGGCGGGCCTTATGCCCGCTGGCTGATGCGGCACGGTTGATGACCCCCCTGTGGCAGTTCGGGGCCCATCAGCCGACCCGAGGCCCGGCAGCCCCCCCAGGCGCCGGGTCTCTTTTTGTCTTGTCGCTCGGTCTCAGATCGGCAGGTGGATGTTGAACCGCGCGCGGATGGCCTGATCGAGCTGCGGATCAAATGCAGCGGCCGATCTTTGCGCCAAAATCGCCTCCTTGCGGGCCTTGGCACCGGCGACCAGATCGGGCTTTTCCTTCTCGACCCATTCCTTGGGCGACATGCGGTTGCCGCAGGTGGGATAAAGATGATCCGTCTGCATCCGCGCCATTGTCTGGTCCGTGCCGAGGTAATGGCCCGGCCCCCCCATGCACACCGCCGCCATCTGGTCCAGCGCAAGCGTTTCTTCGTTGACTTCGATGCCGCGCACGCACCGCATCGCCTGTCCGATCAGATCATCCCCGAGGATCAGGCTTTCGTGACAGAACCCCAGAAGCGAGGCGTGCATGCCAGCGGCCTCATAGACCATGTTCAGGCCCGAAAGCCCCGCCATCACGTTTGAGCACATCTGCTCCCAGCCTGCCTGCATGTCGGGCAGCTTGCTGTCAGCGATCCCCGCCGCGGCACCGCCGGGCAGATCGTAGAATGCGTGCATCTGTGCACAGCCGGCCGTCAGCAGCGCCTGTTCGCCGGAACCGCCCGTCATCGCGCCGGTGCGCAGGTCCAAACCAAAGGGCCAGGTGCCGAAAATGGCCGGATGGCCGGGCGATACCGCGTTCACATAGACCAGACCGGCCAGACACTCCGCAACCGCCTGCACGATGGCCCCCGCCGTGGTCGAGGGCGCCGTCGCCCCCGCCATGCCCGCCGACAAAAGCAGAACCGGCATGCCCGCACGGATGCAGTTTTCCATGACTTCACAGCTTTCGGTGGCAAATTTCATCGGCGGCACGACAAAGCAGTTGCTGTTGGACACGAAAGGCCGCGCGCGCCATTTCTCCTCGCCCCCTGCAATCATGTGCAGCATCTCGATCGCGGGGGCGACGAAATCGGGTTCCGAAAACGAGGTGCCGATATGCTTGGTCGTGCCCGATGTGCAGGCGTAGATCGAATTGTAGTCCATTTCCATGTTGTCGGTGATGTCGCGGCACACCATGGGACGCTGGCAAAAATGCAGGTTTTCGAGCGTGTCGACGATGCGGGCCGCATCGTGGAGGTCTTGCACGGTGCTGTCGCGGTAATGCTGGGTGTCGACATCGACCATGTGAACCGCCGCACCGGCGGTGCCGTAGTGGACGCGCGTGCCCGACAGTTCGAGATCATGCGCCCCGTCGCGGCTGTGCAACGTGACGCTGCGGTTGGCGCGTGCGAGCGTATCCTCGACCAGTGCGCGGGGGAACCGGATGCGGCCGTCGGCCCCCTCCACCGCACCTGCGCCGGTCAGATAGGCGACACCGGAGGGCGGCGCATCGGCAAGCCCGATGGTCTCGAGCGCCTGAAGGGCAGCATTGTGGATCTGCTGGATGTCGTGGTCCGACAGGGGCTTGTACTGGCCGCCGTTCATGCCGGGGCGCACGGGGCGCAGATTTTCGGCTAGAGGGGCCTGACGGGCGGCACGGCGCGCCGCACGGCCACCGCTGCGGGAAGGGGAATGGTCATTCATGACGGGTCTCTTGCGTAGGAAAAGGGGCAGGGATGCGCAGGCTAGCTGCTCCCCGGCGCCCCGCGTGCCGCGCGTCCCCTGTGCGCCCCGATGGTTCGGCTCACAAGAACGTGAATGCAGATGGCATGCTGCACGCGCAAAATCCTCCCTCGATACGTCGAGAGTGCAGGTTTTAAGGCCTTTGGTCTGTCTTGTTTGCGACGCCGGAAAACAGGGCAGGAAGCGCGGAAAACTGCCGCCCGTGTCGTAAACGAGCCAGTTCTCGCCAGTTTTGCTGCACTGCCGAATAAATCCGGGAAATTCGCGGAACCTTCACTAGGTCAGACTGGTTAGCCGCCCAAGGACAGAGCTTGTCCGGAAGCACCAAAACTCGTTTCTGAGGAGAGTAAAATGAAAAACTTGAGCATGATGGTTGCCGCAGCAGGCATTTCGGCCGCCGCGCTTTCGACGACCGCATTTGCAGGCACGCTGCAGGATCCCGTGATCGAAGAGCCGATTGCGCCCGCCCCACAAATCGTCTCGACCGGCGGCGACTGGACTGGCTTTTACGGCGGTCTGAACCTCGGGTACGGCGACGTGGACACAAACGCCGATGTTGACGGCGACGGCGGCACATACGGTGTGCACCTCGGTTATGACTACGATTTCGGCCGGTATGTTCTGGGTGGTGAACTCGAATATGACAAATTCGACGTGACACTGGGCGACGGCGACGGTTCCGTCGAAGTGGATGACGTGGCGCGGCTGAAAATCCGCGGCGGTTACGACCTTGGCCGCACGTTGATCTACGCCACAGGTGGTCTGGCCCGCGTCAGCACCGAAATCGGCGATGAGAACGGCGAGTTTCTCGGTCTGGGCGTGGCCTATCAGGTCAACGACCGCTTTACCGTGGGTGGCGAAGTGCTCGAGCACCGTTTCGACGACATCGACGGCTCCGGCGTGGACGCGGATGCGACCACCTTCAACCTGCGTGGTTCGATCCGCTTCTAAGGTCCGGTCATCAAGATTATGATACGCGGGCGTACCCTACCCAGGGTGCGCCCGTTTTCTTATGCGGCGCGGCTTTCTGCAAACTGGCACAACGTGCGCAGCGCGGCGACGAATGCGGCATCCGCGATGGTCATCGCTACGCGAATGTGTCCCGCCGCCGCCGCCCCGAAGCTCTCTCCGGGCATGACGGCAATCCGGTGCGTGTCGAGCAGGGCGTTGGCAAACTCCTCACCGCTCATCCCCGTCGCACGAATGTCCAGCATCAGGTACATCGCACCCTGCGCAGGCACGAGACCCACCGTGTTCTGACCAGCCAGAACCTCCTTTGCCAGACCGCGGCGGCGGCGGAAGGGGGCTGCGATCTCCCGCTCGAAGGGATCGCCAAGGCCAAGCGCGAAATCCGCCGCATCCTGAATGAACCCCGGCACGCCGTAGGTCGTGTGGGTGGCAAGGTTGATCAGATGGCCCACCACCTCTTCGGGGCCGACGATCCATCCGCAGCGTGATCCCGTCATCGCGTGGCTCTTGGACATCGACCCTACGACCAGCGTACGCTCGGCCATACCGGGCAGGGCGCGGGGCGAGATGTGGTCGCCTTCCCAGACCTGCGTGTCGTATACCTCGTCCGAGATGAGCCACAGGTCATGCGCTTTGCAAACCTGCGCAATCGCGTCGAGCGTGGCGCGGCTGTAGACGACGCCTGTCGGATTGTTGGGGCTGTTGATGAGCAGGGACCGTGCACCGGGGGCTGCGGCCTGAAGATCGGCGGCGCGGGGCTGGAACGCATGGCGGGCGTGCGCCTGTACCGCCTTGGGCACACCGCCCGCACCGCGCAAGGTGCCGGGATAGGTGGCGTAGTAGGGATCGACATACAGACCCGTATCGCCGGGATCGAGTGCTGCGGTATGCGCGGCAAAGAGCGCCGCCTGCCCGCCGGGGGTGATGACCACGTTTTCGCGCCGCGTGGGTACACCGGTCCGTTCGGTGACACGCTCTGCGACCCTGTCGCGCAGGGCGTCGGTCCCCGGTACGGCGGCGTATCCGGTGTGGCCCGCCAGCGCGGTGCGGTGCATCTCCTGCAGGATCGGCGCGGCGGTGCGGATGTCGTGTTCGCCGATGGTCAATTCGGTCACGGACGTGCCCGCCGCGATCAACGCGCGGGCCTTCAGGAACACCTCCCAGCCGTCCGATCCGCCGTCCAGAAGGGTGGTTATGCGCGTTGATGGCTGCATGTCCGGTCTCCGTCGTTGTCTTGTGCGCAGGGGCGCAGAGCGTGGCTGCTTTGTCAATCTCGCTTGACGCGCGCGCAACCGATGCGCTAGCCATGGGGCATGACAACGATGCCAACGATCATTTGCTGCATTATTACCTGCTGAGATTTTCTCGCGGGTCGTACACGTTGTTTCATTCCAGAAAAATCTGTGCCAAGTCCCGCGCAAGCCGCGCCCGTGAAGGACCTACGCCATGACGACCATCAAACTGCACAACACCAAGACCAAATCGCGCGAGAGCCTCGAGCCGATCGATCCGCGGAACGTGCGGATGTATGTTTGCGGGCCGACCGTCTATGACCGGGCGCATCTGGGCAACGCACGGCCGGTGATCGTCTTTGACGTGCTCTTTCGCCTGCTGCGGCACGTCTATGGCCAGGATCACGTGACCTATGTGCGCAATTTCACGGACGTCGATGACAAGATCAACGCCCGCAGCGCCCAAAGCGGTCGCGCCATCGGGGAGATCACCGCCGAGACCACGGGTTGGTTTCTCGACGATATGGCCGCGGTCGGGGCGCTCGAGCCCACCCATATGCCGCGCGCGACCGCCTATATCGCGCAGATGGTCACGATGATCGAGGATCTGGTGGCCAAGGGGCATGCCTATGCCGCCGAGGGTCATGTGCTGTTCGCGGTCGACAGCTACAAGGACTACGGCGCGCTGTCGGGGCGGTCCGTGGACGACATGATCGCGGGTGCGCGTGTCGATGTGGCCCCCTACAAGCGCAATCCGATGGATTTTGTCCTGTGGAAACCGTCGGATGCGCAGACGCCGGGCTGGGACAGCCCGTGGGGCCGAGGGCGCCCGGGCTGGCACATCGAATGCTCCGCCATGAGCTACGCGCTTTTGGGTGCGCATTTCGACATTCACGGGGGCGGCAATGACCTGATGTTTCCGCACCACGAAAATGAAATTGCCCAAAGCGCCTGCGCCCATCCCGGCGCAGGGTTCGCAAATATCTGGCTGCACAATGAAATGCTGCAGGTTGAGGGGCGCAAGATGTCCAAATCGCTGGGCAATTTCTTTACCGTGCGCGATCTGCTGGACGACGGTGTGCCGGGCGAGGTGATCCGCTTTGTCATGCTGTCGACGCATTACCGCAAACCGATGGACTGGACCGACAAGAAGCGCGATGAGGCCGAGCGGGTCTTGCGCAAATGGTATGCGCTCGCCGCGACCGAAGAGGCGGCGGCACCCGACGACCTGCTGGTCGGGCTGTTGGGGGATGATCTCAACACGGCCGGTGCCATCGCGCATCTGCACAAGCTCGCCGGTGCCGGGCAGGCCGGGGCGCTGCGCGGAGCGCTGGCGCTGTTGGGGCTGATGGGGTCGCAGGTGCCCGACTGGGCCGCGCAGCGGACGTTCGATCTTGCAGCCTATGAGGCCTATCTGTCGGACGCCCGCACCACCGCGATGCAGACAAAGGATTTCGCCGAGGTTGACCGCATCAAGGCGATGCTGCTCGCGGCCGGTGTGCAGGTTCAGATGAGCAAGGATGGTGTGGTTCTGACCCCTGCCGCCGATTTCGACGCCGCGGCGCTGGAGGTGCTGTGATGGCCGGACCGTTCAATCGCGAAACCTGTGGCTTGGGCCACCGGTGCAATGAGTTTATGGGCAAGATGAAGCATGCGGTGTGCGTGGCGGTGGCGTCATGACCGAACGCCTGTATCTCTATGACACGACCTTGCGCGACGGGCAGCAAACGCAGGGCGTGCAGTTTTCCACCGAAGAGAAATGCCAGATCGCCGGGGCGCTGGATGCGCTCGGGGTCGATTATATCGAGGGCGGCTGGCCCGGTGCGAACCCGACCGACAGCAAGTTTTTCGAGCAGGCCCCCCGGACGCGGGCGCGGCTGACCGCCTTTGGCATGACCAAGCGTGCGGGCATGTCGGCGCAGAACGATGATGTTCTGGCGGCGGTCATGAATGCGCGCACGGCTTCTGTCTGTCTGGTGGGCAAGACCCATGATTTCCACGTCGAGAAAGCGTTGGGCATCAGCCTGGCCGAGAATACCGACAATATCGCGCGCAGCATTGCCTATCTGGTCGCCGAAGGTCGCGAGGCGCTTTTTGACGCGGAGCATTTCTTTGACGGCTACAAGGCCAATCCGGCTTATGCGACCGAGGCGGTGCGCGCGGCGTATGATGCAGGTGCGCGGTGGGTTGTCTTGTGCGACACCAATGGCGGCACCATGCCTGCCGAGGTGGAGCGCATCACCCGCGCCCTGATCGACGCGGGCATTCCGGGCGACCGGCTGGGCATCCATACCCATAACGATACCGAGAATGCCGTGGCCTGTACGCTGGCGGCCGTGGATGCCGGTGTGCGCCAGATCCAGGGCACGCTGAACGGATTGGGCGAACGCTGTGGCAACGCCAATCTGACGACGCTGATCCCGATCCTCAAGCTCAAGCAGCCCTATGCCGAAGCCTTCGAGACAGGGGTCAGTGACGCCGCACTGGAGGGTCTGACCCGCACCAGCCGGATGCTGGACGAGATCCTCAACCGTGTGCCTGCGAAACAGGCCGGCTTCGTGGGGCCGTCGGCCTTTGCCCACAAGGCCGGTTTGCATGCCAGTGCGATCCTCAAGGATCCCTCGACCTACGAGCATATCGAACCCGCGCTGGTGGGCAACGCGCGCATCATTCCGATGTCGAACCAGGCGGGCCAGTCCAACCTGCGCCGCCGCTTGAAAAGCGCGGGTCTGGAGGTACCGAAGGGCGATCCGGCGCTGGCGCAGATCCTCGACGAGGTCAAGATGCGCGAGGCGGAAGGCTACAGCTATGACACCGCGCAGGCGAGTTTCGAGTTGCTGGCGCGGCGCGTTCTGGGGCAGCTGCCGAGCTATTTCGAGGTCAAGCGCTACCGCGTCACCGTCGAGCGGCGCAAGAACAAGTACGATCGCATGGTCAGCCTGTCCGAAGCGGTGGTCGTGGTGAAGGTCGACGGTGAAAAACGGCTCAGCGTGTCCGAAAGCATGGACGAGACCGGCAGTGACCGAGGCCCCGTGAACGCGCTGGCCAAGGCGTTGGCCAAGGATCTGGGACAGTATTCTGCAATGCTCGAGGATATGCGGCTGGTCGATTTCAAGGTGCGCATCACCCAAGGCGGCACCGAAGCCGTAACGCGCGTCATCATCGACAGCGAGGACGGGCAGGGGCGGCGATGGTCGACCGTGGGGGTATCTGCGAACATCGTTGACGCGTCTTTCTCGGCCCTGCTCGATGCCATCCGCTGGAAGCTCATTCGCGATACCGGCGCGCGCGTTCCCGATGCCGGCAAAGGACCATCCAATGGCCACACCTGAACCCAACGATCCGTTCTTCGTGCTGCACCGCGATCTGCCCCGCGAGGGCCCCGGTCTGCCTGCGGATGTCGCGTGGGCAGCGGAGGTCGCGCATCTGCCATCCACTGCGCGCATGGCGGATGTTGCCTGCGGCCCGGGGGCCGATATCGGGGCGCTCTTGCGCGCGGCCCCCGACGGTGACGTGACCGCGCTGGATAAAACGGGTCCTTTTGTGCAGGCGGCGCGCGAGCGCTGGGCGGGCGACAGCCGTGTGACCGTGCTGCGGGCGGACATGGCGCGGGTCATGAACCGGTATGACCTGATCTGGTGTGCGGGGGCCGTCTATTTCATGGGGGTGCAGCAGGCACTCACCGCGTGGCGCAAGGCGCTCCATCCCGGCGGCGCGATCGCCTTCAGCGAGGCGTGCTGGTTTACCGATACGCCGTCGCCCCGCGCCAAAGCGCTGTGGCAACAGTACCCCGCGATGACCGATCAGGCAGGGATCAACGCGCATATTGCCCAAGCCGGGTACGAGGTCATTGACCAGCGCCCCCTGATGGACGCCGCATGGGAGGCCTATTTCGGCCCGCTTGATGCACGCATCGCGGCGCTGCGTCCGGGCGCCGATGCCGCCTTGTCGGCCGTGCTGGACGAAGCTGTGGAGGAAGCCGAATGCTGGCGTGCCCACCGCGACGAATTCGGCTATCTGCTAAGCGTGGTGCGCCCGCGATGAGCCTTACCGATGACCAGGTTGCCTGCGCAAAGCTGGTGGAACGGGGCGATCCGTTGCGCTTTCGCGCGGCGATGGCGGCACCGGTGTCACGCCGGGGCCACCTCTTTGCGCTTTACGCATTCAATGTCGAGGTCTCGCGCGCGCCTTGGGTCACCCAAGAGACGATGATCGCCGAGATGCGGCTGCAGTGGTGGCGCGACGCGCTTGAGGAAATCGCCCAGGGCGGCCCGGTGCGGCGCCACGAGGTAACCTCACCGCTGGCGGATGCAATTGACGCGGAACAGGCGGCGGCACTCGATCCGCTCGTTGCCGCGCGGCGGTGGGACATTTACCGCGACCCGTTCGAGGACAGCGCACATTTCGAGGCCTACTTGCGGGAAACATCCGGTCTGCTGACCCACGCGGCGGCGGGTATTCTGGGGACGGCACCGGCTCGGGTGGCGCTGGATGCGGGATACGCGGCAGGTCTGGCCGCTTTCCTGCGGGCCATCCCGCAGCTGGAGGCGGCGGGCCGCGTGCCTTTGCTCGACGGCACACCAGACGGCGTACGGGCCTTGGCGCAAACGGGACTGGCGCGGCTGGCGGACGCGCGTGCCGCGCGGGCGCAGGTCGCCCGCAGTGCGGCCGCGGCCTTCCTGCCGACCGCGGCTGCCGAACCTGTGCTCAAGGCCGCTGTGGCCGATCCGCGATGCGTGGCGGAGGGACGGCTGCCCGATCCGGGGCCCGCGGTCACCTTGCGGGTGGCGCTGGGCCGCTGGTGATCAGGCGATGCGCCGGTTGCGTGTCATCACCAGCCACACGAGCGACCCACCCGCGAGCGCCAGAAACGGGATCATCGCATAGTTGACCGCCTGCCAGCCCTCGACGGCGGATCCGCCCGAGCAATTCATCAATCCGCCGGATGCCAGCGAGGCCATCGTAACACCGCCGAAGACCAGCAGATCGTTGAGGCCCTGCATCCGGCCACGTTCGTGCGGCGCATGTGCGCCCGCCAGCATCGTCGTGGCCCCGATGAAGCCAAAGTTCCATCCCAGACCCAGCAAAATCAGCGCGACAAAGAAATTGCCCAGTTCCACGCCCTGCAATGCGACGACCCCCGCCACCGCAAGGATCGCAATCCCCAGCCCCATGATCCGTTCCACGCCGAACCGCGCAATCAGGTGGCCGGTAAAGAAGGACGGCGCAAACATGGCGAGCACGTGACCGGTCACCACGTTGGAGGCGTCCACCACGGTAAATCCGCAGCCGACAACGGCCAGCGGCGTCGAGGTCATCACAAGGTTCATCAATGCGTAGGATACCATGGCGCATATCACCGCGACCGCGATGCGTGGTGTGGTCAACAGCTCCCACCGGGTGCGGCCCCGTGGCGCATCCTGCGCAGGCACCGGCGGCTTGGGAATGTCGAGAAACACAAACAACAGCATCCCCAGCACGTTGAGCGCCATCGCCGCCAGATAGACCGGAAAGAACCGCATGACCGTGGCGTCGGGGGTGCTGCCGCTCAATATCCCGACCAGCTGTGGGCCGATGATCGCCGAAATAAGGCCGCCTGCCATGACATAGGAAATCGCCTTTGGCCGGAACGTGTCCGAGGCCGTGTCGGCTGCGGCAAACCGGAAAAATCCCTGCGATGACATGTAGATGCCGGTGATGAAGCTGCCGATCAGGAAAATCCAGAAGCTTTCGATCGTCAGCGCATAGGCGCTGATGCCCGCACCCAGCAGGCCGCCAACGGCCCCGATGATGAAACCGGTGCGCCGGCCAAGCCTCTGCATCACCGTCGACAGCCACGGCGCCGTTGTCATGGATCCGAAAACGATCATCGAAATCGGCAGGGTGGCCAGACACACATTGGGCGACAGCTGCTGGCCCGCCAGACCGCCGATGACGAAAATCATGGTAATCTGGCTGCCCAGAAACGCCTGCGCTGCGACCAGAACGGCAACGTTTCTTTTGGCCCGTGTATCGTCGATCATCTGAATGCCTTTCGCTTACGACGTATCGCTAGACCCAAGCCACCGTCGCGGCAACCCCTCTTGCGTGCGGGCGGTCTTGCGCTAATGCTGCGCGGATGACCACCTTGCCCCATATCCTGCTGCTTGCGGGCAGTTTCGAAGCCCGACAGGTCGCCGAAGCGCTTTGCGCGGCGGGCATTGCCTATACGCCTGTGGTGTCTGAATTGCCGCGCGGGGGGCAGCCCCTGCCAAAACCACCGCAACTGCGCGCCTTTGACGGGGCGCAGGGGCTTGGCGCCTTCGTGCAGGAGACAGGGCTGACCGCCATACTCGATGCCAGCCACGTTTTCGACCGCACACTCACCCAACAGGCATTCGGCGCGGCGCGGCGCCTGAACATGCCCTATCTGCGGCTTGAACGTCCCGCGTGGGACGACGCGCAATGCACCTTTGTCCCCGACGTGCGCACGGCCTGTGCTGCGATGACCGCGGGCGCGCGGGCGTTCTGCGCCACCGGTTGGGAAAGCCTGCCGGACATGGCCCGTTTCACCGGGGACCGGATATTCCTGCGCCAGACCCGCCGCCACGACCGGGCAGCCCCGTACCCCTTTGTCAGCCTCAGCTTTGGCGATCCGCCGTTCGATGTGGCGCATGAACGCGCGCTGTTCGCGCGGCTGCGCATTACGCATCTTGTGTGTCGCAACCTCGGGGGCCGCGCCAGCAGGCCGAAATTAGACGCGGCGTTGGCCATGGGGCTGGCGCCGATCCTGATTGACCGGCCGTCACCGCCCGCCGGGCTGCCGACCGTATCGCAAGTGGCGCAGGCCGCGGCATGGGCGGCGGCGCTGTGACGCGGCTCATCACCTGTGACGCGGATGTGGCCGAAGGGGCGGCGTGGCTGGCCGCCCGCGAGCCGCGTTTCGCGCAGGCGTTGGAGCAGATCGGCCCCTTGCCGCTGCGGCTGACGGGCGACGGTTTCGATGCGCTGCTCGGCAAGATCGTGAGCCAGCAGGTCTCCGTGGCCTCTGCCCGCGCCATCTGGGGCAGGGCGCAGGCCGCAGGGCTGACCACCCCCGCCGCCGTGCGCGCCGCGGATGACGCCGCACTCAGGTCCGTCGGGTTCAGCCGTCCGAAAATGAAATACGCCCGCGCACTGGCCGCCGCCGACATCGACTACGCTGCGCTGCGCGATGCCAGTGATGCGCAGGTGATCGAAACGCTCACTGCGGTTCCGGGGATCGGCGTCTGGACCGCGCAGGTTTACGCCATGTTCAGCCTTGGCCGCGCGGATGTCTTTGCCCCCGGTGATCTGGCCCTGCAAGAAGCGGCCCGCATGCTTTTCGCGCTCAACGCGCGGCCCACGCCCGCGGCACTGGCACGCATGGCCGAAGACTGGTCCCCGTGGCGGGCGGTTGCAGCGCGGCTGCTGTTTACGTACTACCGAAGCGAAAAGAACCGGGAAGGACTATCATGACACGGGTGTTGAATTCAGAGCGTCGCGAACCCATCAGCGGCGCGACGCGGTCAGTCGTGGTGTTTTTGCACGGCTACGGCGCTAACGGGGCGGATTTGCTGGGTCTCGCCGATCCGCTGGGCGAGCATTTGCCCGACACGCTGTTCGTGGCGCCCGATGCGCCCGAAATGGTGGCCGGCATGCCCAACGGGTACCAGTGGTTCCCGATCCCGTGGATCGACGGCTCGTCCGAGGAAGAATCCGCACGCGGCATGGCGCAGGCGGTCGAGGATCTGAATGCCTATCTCGATGCGCTGATGGTCGACGAAGACGTGCTGCCCGAACAGGTGGTGCTTTTCGGCTTTTCGCAAGGCACGATGATGTCGCTGCACGTGGCCCCCCGGCGCGAGGATGCGGTGGCGGGGATCGTTGCCTTTTCGGGGCGGCTGTTGTCGCCGGAGACGCTCAAGGACGAAGTGGTGGTGCGCCCGCCGGTGCTGCTGGTGCACGGCGATCAGGACGATGTCGTCCCCCCCCAATCGCTGCCGCAGGCCGCCGAGGCGCTGCAGGAGGCAGGCTGGAGCGATGTCTACGCCCATGTGATGAAGGGCACGGCACACGGGATCGCCCCCGACGGTCTGTCGGTCGCGCTGGCCTTCATGCGCGACAAACTGGGTCTGTAACGCGGCAAACTGCCTGCTGTCCGGGCACCGCGCGCCCTTCGGCTCAAGACTGCGACATCTTGTGGCAAAGCAATGCTTGCCAGCTTCAAACCACGAGATATAGTCAGGTCAAACGGGAAGAGGGCGGTGCAGGATGGACGGCGATTTCAGAACCGAATTTACGCGAAGTCCCAGTCGGCTGAAGGATCGGCCTGCGCTGGTGCTGAACGCCGATTACAGACCGCTCAGTTACTACCCGCTGTCGCTCTGGGCGTGGCAGGATGCGGTCAAGGCCAAGTATCTCGACAGGGTGGATATCGTGGCTGAATACGACGACTGCGTGCACAGCCCCACAACCACCCTGCGGATCCCGTCGGTTGTTGTGCTCAAAGACTATGTAAAACCCCAAAAGCGCGTGGCCTTCACGCGCTTTAATTTATTTCTGCGCGACGAATTCCGCTGCCAGTACTGCGGCGCGCGGGGGGATCTGACCTTCGATCACGTGGTGCCGCGCGCCTCGGGCGGGGTGACGAGCTGGCAAAACGTGGTGGCGGCGTGCAGCCCGTGCAACCTGCGCAAGGGCTCCAAGGCGCTGCACCAGACCGGCTTCAACCTGCGCAAACCACCGCGCCAACCGGGCGCCGAAGAGCTGCGCAACATGGGCCGCAAATTCCCGCCGGGCCACCTGCACGAAAGCTGGATGGATTTTCTCTACTGGGATGCCGAGCTTGAGGCCTGACGACCCGATCCGCGAACCGGCAGACGACCCTTCCAACAATCCCCGCTTTCTCGAGCTTCAGTTCGAGGCCGGCAACCAGCGGATCATGGCGGCGGTGCGCAAGCTCGACCTGATCGAATACGCCGTGATCATCGGCATCGCGGCCGTCTATGCCTTTGCCTTTACCGCGCCAAAGACGACGGGTGTGAGTATTTACCGTTTTGCCCTGTTTCTGCCTGTCGGACTCAGCCTGTTCGCGGCACAGCGCACGCATATGCAGATCCTCTATATCCACGCCTGCGCTGCATATGTGCGTCAGGTCGAACACAAATTGTCGGCGCATTTTGCGGCGTTCGGCCAACCGTTACACCATCAGGGGTGGGAAGAGTGGTACGCCACCCAGACCCACGTCCAGGCGGCCCACCGGCGCTACCGGTTCATCCTGTGGTTCGGGATGCTGGCCCTGACGACGGTGGTTGCCCTGACCTTCGGGTGCGCCACCCCGGCCTGCAACGTGACCGAATGGCTCGATGTGATCCCCAACCGGGCGGTCACGACACCCGATTGACCGCGCTGACCGCTTGCGGCACTTAGCGGGTATGAACACCGTATCCCAGACCACCCGCGCGACATTGATCGTGGTCCTTACGGGGCTGTTGTGGGGATTTTACTGGTGGCCGGTACGGACGCTGGAATCCCTCGGGCTGACGGGGGCGTGGGGGACCGTGGGCATTTCAATCGCGGGGCTGGCCGTGCTGATCCCGGTCGGGTGGCGCAAGCGGCACGTGCTGAGGCACGCGGACCGTATCGGCACCCTGTCGGTGTTTGTAGGGGGCGCGGCCTTCGCGCTGTACTCCATCGGGTTTATCTACGGGCGCGTGGCGCTGGTGATCCTGCTGTTCTTTCTCACGCCGGTCTGGAGTACGCTGATCGCACGGGTCGTGCTGGGGCGCAGCACACCGCTGATGCGGATGATGGCCATCGGCGTCGGCCTGGCAGGGCTGACCGTGATGCTCAGCGCGCAGGGCAATCTGCCGGTGCCGCGCAATCTGGGGGAATGGATGGGGCTGGCGTCGGGGCTGTTCTGGGCCATCGCGTCCACCGGCATCCGCGAACGCTCAGAACTCGGCGCGCCCGAGGCGGCGTTTGTCTTTGTCGCAGGGGCGGCCATCATGGCGGCCGTGCTGGCGCCGCTGCTCGCGCCCTTGCCGCAATCGGTCGAGGTGATGGCCGCCATCCCCGTCGCGGCGGTGACGGGCGTGATCTGGTGGGGCATCTCGATGGGATTGCTGATGTGGGCGACCGCGCGTCTGGATCCGGCACGCACGGGCATCCTGCTGATGAGCGAGGTGCTCGTCGGTGCGGCCTCCGCCGCCGTGCTGGCAAGCGAACACCTCAGCGCGCTTGAAATGACCGGCGGCGCGCTTGTGCTGCTGGCGGGCCTGCTCGAGGTCTGGCCCGAAAGAACCGGACGCGTGGCCTGATCCGTCAGGCCGCAGTCCTACAGATCCAGCTCGACCCAGATCGGAACATGATCGGACGGTTTGTCACGGCCGCGGACATTCTTGTCGATCTGGCAATCGCGCAGATGATCGGCGGTATAGGGACATAGCAGGAAATGATCGATGCGGATGCCGTTGTTGCGGTTCCATGCACCGGCCTGATAATCCCAGAAACTGTAGTGTCCGGGTCCCTGCGTGCGGGCGCGGAACGCATCGGTGAGACCAAGGTTCACCAGCGCACGCCACTTGCCCCGCGACGCGGTGCGAAACAACGCATCTTCGCGCCAGCTGTCTGGCTTGGCGGCATCCTCGGGTTGCGGAATGATGTTGAAATCGCCCGCCATGAGAAACGGTGTCTCTTCGGCCAGCAGCGCCTCTGCGCGGGCGTGCAGGCGGTCCATCCATCCCATCTTGTAGGCGTATTTGCCACCCGCCACGGGGCTGCCATCGTCGTTCAGCTCGACCGGATTGCCGTTGGGCAGATACAGACCACAGATGCGCACCGCATCGCGCGCCCCCACGACCGTCGCCTCGATATAGCGGGCCTGTTCGTCGTCCTCGTCACCGGGCAGGCCGCGCGTGACATCCTCCAACGGCAGTTTGGACAGCAGGGCAACGCCGTTAAACGACTTTTGCCCGTGGGTTTCGACGTTATAGCCGCGCTCTTCAAAAACCTCCCGCGGAAAGGCTTCATCGACCGATTTGATCTCCTGCAGGATCGCCACGTCCGGCTGCGCCTCGTCCAGCCACGCGGGCAGCGCGTCGATCCGGGCCTTGATGCCGTTGATGTTGAAGCTGGCGATTTTCATGGAGGGCTCCTGTCAGGTGTCCCTCATGCTTTGCCGCATTCGGCGCAGCGGGGCAAGACCGCTACATGGAGAACGACGTGCCGCACCCGCAAGACGACGTGGCATTGGGGTTCTCGATCACGAACCGCGCCCCGATCAGTTCCTCGGTGAAATCGATCACCGCATCGGTCAGAAACGGCAAGGACACGCTGTCGATCACGACCCGCTGGCCATCGCCCTCAAGGACCAGATCATCGGTTTTCGCGTCATCCAGTGCAATCTCGTACTGGAATCCCGAACATCCACCGCCCTCGACGGCAATACGCAGCGCCTTGCCCTCGTCGGCGGCACCGATTTCGGACAGACGCGCAAAGGCGCGGGGGGTAACTTTGGGTGGCAGGTTCATGGCGTCGCTCTTCGGTTTCCAAATCGCTGTAACTGCAATATAGAAACCCAGCAGACAGGCTACAAGCACATCGCGGGAGAAGATCACCCATGCGCGCCCCCTATGCTTCGGATCCTGCCACCGCCCGGGGACGGCGTGTGCCAGAGGACGAAAGCTCTTTCCGCTCGTGCTTCCAGCGCGACCGTGACCGCATCATCCACGCCAGCGCCTTCCGGCGGCTCAAGCACAAGACGCAGGTTTTCGTCGAACACGAAGGCGATTACTACCGCACACGCCTGACCCACTCGATCGAGGTGGCGCAGGTGGCCCGCACCATTTCGGGCGCGCTGCACCTGAACGCAGAGCTGACCGAGGCGGTGGCACTCGCCCATGACCTGGGCCATCCGCCCTTTGGCCACACCGGCGAGGACGCGCTGGAAAAGATGATGGCGCCCTACGGCGGGTTTGACCACAACGCGCAGGCGATCAAGATCGTCACCTCGCTGGAGCGGCACTATGCGGGGTTCGACGGGCTGAACCTGACGTGGGAAACACTCGAGGGGATCGCCAAACACAACGGGCCCGTGACCGGCGATCTGCCGCATGCGCTGGCGGACTACAACGCGCTGCATGATCTGGAACTGGACACCCACGCCAGCGCCGAAGCGCAAGTGGCCGCGCTGTCCGATGATATCGCCTACAACAACCACGACCTGCACGACGGCTTGCGGGCAGGGCTGTTCAGCGAGGACGAAATCGCCGCGCTGCCCATGGTGGGGCCTGCCTATGCCGAGGTAGACCGCGTGCATCCCGGGCTCGACAGCTACAGACGGCGCCACGAAGCCCTGCGCCGCGTGTTCGGTGTGATGGTATCGGATGTGATCGAAACCTCCCGCGCGCTGCTGGATGACGCCGGTGCCACCTCCGTGGCCGACATCCGGCATGTGGGCCGTCCGGTGATCCGCTTTTCCGACCCCGTCTGGGCCGAGCTGCGCGAGATCCGGCAGTTCCTCTTTACCCGCATGTACCGCGCCCCTTCGGTGATGAAGATCCGTGCCGAGGTGACAGAAGTGGTGGAGGAGCTGTTTGTCCTGTTTCTGGGCCGACCCGACCTGTTGCCGAAACACTGGGCGCGGGCCGTGAGCGCGGCTGGCGGGGACAAGCTGCTGCTGGCACGGATGGTCAGTGACTACATCGCGGGTATGACCGACCGCTTCGCCTTGCAAGAACACGCCCGCCTGATCGGTGACGGCTAGAACCCGCCCCGCCGCTGCGCTAGGCTGCGGGGATCAGAGACAAGGAAAGACACCGGTGAACGAACCAACATCCGTGACGGCGCAACGCCTGATTGTCGTGGGGGCCTGTGACGGGCTGGGCGAAAGCCTTGTGCGGGCGCTGATGGGCGATCATGCACAGGTCGTGGCGATGGACGCCGACGCCCGCGGCCTTGCCCGCCTGCAAGGGCCGGACGCCGCGCGCGTGCCGACGCTGCCGCTTAAGGGACCACCGGCCGGGGCGCTGGGCCGGATCGGCAACGCCTGGGGTGACGCGCCGCTGCATGGCGTGATCAACCTGATGCCGCTGCGCAGCCCCGGTGAGCTTGATCTCAACCTGTCGGTCTTGCGGGCCATTGCGGGCGGGTTTTATGCGGCACTGCGGGCGCACCGCGCGCAGGTCATCACCGTCGTGGCGCGGCCCGCGAACCCCTCGCAGCTGGCGCAGGCGGGGCTGCTGCCGATGATCCTGCAAGCACAGGACACGCTGGCCCACGATCACGATACACACCGTTTCAACACCGTCAGCCTGCCCAAGGGCGACACCAGCGCGGCGCATCCCACCGTCATGGCGCTTTTGCGCGGGCAGGCGGGGCCGCTGTCGGGCGCGCATCTGCGGCTGTGACGCGGACGGTCGGCCGCGAAACGCACCTTTGCACGCACATTCATTGACGCGGGCGGTGGGGGTGGTATTTGGGGCGCAACCAATCAGTAGAGCACACAAATGAACCTTTTCGCCGATATCCGCAGCCTTGTGATCGACACGCTGGACACGCTTGTCTCGCAAGGCCAACTGCCGCAAGGGCTGAGCTTTGACAACGTCACGGTTGAGCCGCCGCGCGATGCGGCCCACGGCGACATGGCGACCAATGCGGCGATGGTGCTGGCCAAACCCGCCGGGCTCAAACCGCGCGACATCGCCGACGCGATTGCGCAGGTGCTCGTGCAGGACGACCGGATCACTGCCGCTGACGTGGCGGGGCCGGGGTTTCTCAACCTGCGGCTGGCCCCTTCGGTCTGGCAGGGCGTTGCGGGCGCTGTGCTGGCCGCCGGAACAGGCTTCGGGCGCGGCAGCATGGGCGCGGGCAAACGGGTCAACGTCGAATACGTCTCGGCCAATCCCACGGGTCCGCTGCACGTGGGCCATACCCGCGGCGCCGTGTTCGGTGATGCGCTGGCCAGCCTGCTGGACTTTGTCGGCTACGACGTGACGCGCGAATACTACATCAACGACGGCGGGGCGCAGGTCGACGTGCTCGCGCGGTCTGTCTATCTGCGGTATTTGGAAGCCCACGGGCAGGAAGTGGCCTTCGAGGACGGCACATACCCCGGCGACTACCTCATCGCCGTGGGCGAGGCGCTCAAGTCACGGGTCGGTGCCGGCTATGTGGACCAGCCGGAAGACGTCTGGCTGGCCGATGTGCGGACCTTTGCGACCGAAGCGATGATGGATCTCATTCGGGCCGACCTGAAGGCGCTGGGCGTCGAAATCGACACGTTCTTTTCCGAAAAATCGCTCTACGGCACCGGTCTGATCGAAGGGGCCATTGCCGATCTGCAAAACAAGGGCCTGATCTACGAAGGCGTGCTCGAGCCGCCCAAGGGCAAAAAGCCCGAGGACTGGGAGCCGCGCGAGCAGACGCTCTTCAAATCCACCGATCACGGCGATGACGTCGACCGCCCGGTCAAGAAATCCGACGGCAGCTGGACCTACTTCGCCCCCGATATCGCGTATCACTACGACAAGGTGCAGCGCGGTTATGACCTGCTGATCGATGTGTTCGGTGCCGACCACGGCGGCTATGTCAAACGGATGAAGGCGGCGGTGTCGGCGCTATCGGGCGGGACGGTACCGCTCGACATCAAGCTGACGCAGCTGGTGAAGCTGTTCAAGAACGGCGAGCCTTTCAAGATGTCCAAGCGGGCAGGGACCTTCGTGACCCTGCGCGACGTGGTGGATGAAGTGGGCGCGGATGTGACCCGTTTCGTGATGCTGACCCGCAAGAACGACGCGCCGCTGGATTTCGATTTCGACAAGGTGCTGGAACAATCGCGCGAGAACCCGGTGTTCTATGTCCAATACGCCCACGCCCGCGTGTCGAGCGTAAAGCGCAAGGCCGCGCAGGCGGGCATCGACGTAGGCGCGGACGCGCTGGAATCTGCCGATCTGTCCAAGCTTGACCACGACGCCGAACTGGCCCTGCTGCGCAAAGTGGCCGAATGGCCGCGCCTCGTTGAAACCGCGGCCCGCACGAACGAGCCGCACCGCGTTGCCTTCTATCTCTATGAACTTGCAGGAGATTTGCATGGTCTGTGGAACCGCGGCAATGACGATCCGTCGCTGCGGTTCATTCAGGAGGACGATCCTGCAACATCACAGGCAAAAATCGCGCTGGCACAATCCGTAGCAATTGTAATTGCATCGGGCTTGGGTATTCTTGGCGTCACACCGGCCGAAGAGATGCGCTAGGCATCCGGCAGACCGGCGGACGAGCAACCCAAACGATCAGACCCGTGCGGCAATGTACCCTGCGGGCAGCGAGGCAACGATGGCAGATTTTACTCACGTCCCCGAAACCGGGGGCGCGCAAGGCTTTTACCATTCCGGTGCAGAACCCGTGTCGCGGACCGCAACACTTGGCAAGCTGACCAACATGGCCGGGGCCGCCGTGTCGCTGGCGCTGATCGCCGGGGTGTGCGTCTGGGGCTATAAACTGATGGTCCGGGATGTCAGCGGCATTCCTGTCGTGCGTGCGATCGAAGGCGATATGCGTGTGCGCCCCCTCGATCCCGGCGGGCAGCTGGCGCAGCATCAGGGGCTGTCGGTCAACGCTGTGGCCGCCGTGGCCGACGGACGCCCCGCCGACACGGTGCGTCTGGCGCCGCAACCCACCGATCTGGCCGAAGAGGACCAGCCCATGCCGGCGTTGCAGGTCGCGGATGCACCTGAAGTGGTCGATCCGCTGTCACAGGGCGCGCCCCTTGGCGAAGCAATTGCCGTTTCCGCCGATGCGCCGGCCCCCACCAGCGCCGAAATCACCGCGGCCCTGCAATCGGGCGAAGTGCAGGATCTCGTGGCACAGCTGACCGACGGTGTCGCCCCCTTGGCCGCGCTCGACACCGCGCCCGCCACCGTCGCCGCTCCGAGCACCGACGCGCAGGAAATCCCCACGATCACGGCCCCCGTGGATGCCGCAGGCGTGGTGCAAATCTCGCTGCGCCCGCCGGTTGCGCGCCCCACGCGCCCCACAGAGGCGCCGCAGACCGCCACACCCGCAGCCGCCTCCGCATCCGCAGGCAGTACCGATCTCGATCCCGCCAGCCTGCCTGCCGGCACCCGGCTGGTGCAGCTTGGCGCCTTTGACAGCGCCGACATCGCCCGCGAACAATGGGCGCGGCTCAACGGCAAATTCGGTCCCTACCTCGAAGGCAAAAGCCGCATCATCCAGAAAGCCACCAGCGGCGGGCGCACCTTCTACCGCCTGCGCGCGCATGGCTTCAGCGACATCGCCGATGCCCGCCGCTTCTGCTCGGCGCTCGTGGCCGAAAGCGCCGATTGCATCCCGGTGGTGACCAGATGAGCAGGTTCGGCGCGACAATCCTCGACGCGGACGGCCTGCGCCTGACGCGCGAGGAAAAAGCGCTGTTCCGCGATGCCAATCCTTTCGGGTTCATCCTGTTTGCCCGCAACATCGACACGCCCGACCAGGTGCGCGCGCTGACGTCGGATTTCCGCGATGCGGTCGGGCGCAATGCCCCGATCACGATCGATCAGGAAGGCGGGCGGGTGCAGCGATTGCGCGGCCCCACGTGGCGTGAATGGCTGCCGCCGCTGGATTTCGTGACCGCCGCCGGTTCTCGTGCCGCCGAAGCGATGTACATCCGCTTTCGCCTGATCGCGCACGAGCTCTGCGCGCTTGGCATCGACAGCAACTGCGCCCCGATGGTCGATGTTCCGGGGCCGGGGACGCATGAATTTCTCTACAACCGCTGCTACGGAACGGACGTCTCCACCGTCACGACCATGGGCAAGGCCGCGAACGACGGCATGCTCGACGGTGGCGTGCTGCCGGTGATCAAACACATCCCCGGCCACGGTCGCGCCACCGCGGACAGCCACTTTGACCTGCCGCGCGTCAGCGCCAGCCGCGCCAGTCTCGAGCGTGACGATTTCGCCCCCTTCCGCGCCCTGCGCGACACCCCCATGGGGATGACCGCGCATCTGGTCTATGACGCCATCGATGACCGGCCCGCGACACTGTCGCCCAAGGTCATGCAGGCGATCCGCGAGGACATCGGTTTCGAAAACCTGATCATGACCGACGACATCTCGATGAAGGCGCTCACCGGCTCGCTCACCGATCTGTCGCGCGGTGCGCTGGCGGCGGGCTGTGATGTGATCCTGCACTGCAATGCGCCACTGTCCGAACGCGCCGAGGTCGCCAATGCCGCAGGCGAGATGTCGGATGCTGCGCAGTCGCGTGCCGAACGGGCGCTTGGCTACCGCCGAACCCCCGATGATATTGACATTTCCGCCCTCGACGCGCAGCTTTCAAAGCTGTTGGGCGGAGCGGGGCATGGCTGAAACACTCTTTCAGGAAGACAGCCAATCGGTGGCCGAAAGGCTGGCCGCAGAGGCGCTGATCGTGGATGTCGACGGCTTTGAGGGCCCGCTCGATCTGCTCCTGACGCTCAGCCGCACACAAAAGGTCGATCTGCGCAAGATTTCCGTGCTGCAACTGGCCCGCCAGTATCTCGCCTTTGTCGAGAAAGCCAAACAGCTGCGGCTTGAACTGGCCGCCGATTATCTGGTGATGGCCGCGTGGCTGGCGTTCCTGAAATCGCGCCTGCTGCTGCCCCCCGATCCCGCCGAAGAAGGACCATCGGGCGAAGAGCTTGCCGCCCATCTGGCGTTTCAGCTCGAGCGGTTGCAGGCCATGCGCGACGTGGCCGCCCGCCTGATGGCGCGTGACCAGCTGGGGCGCGATTTCTTCGCCCGCGGTCAGACCCAGATGGTCGAGCGGGTGCGCAAGGTCACCTATACCGCGACGCTGCTGGACCTGATGCAGGGCTACGCGCGCATCCGGACCCGCGATGAATTCCGCCCCTTCGTGATGGACCGCGAGGCGGTGTTCACCATGGAACAGGCGCTGGAGCGGATGCGCGGTCTGATCGGCTATGCCGGCGACTGGTCGGACCTGACCAGCTATTTGCCCGAAGGATGGGAAAGCGATCCGGTCAAACGCCGCTCGGCCACCGCCGCGACATTTGCCGCCTCGCTCGAATTGGTGAAAGAGGGGCATCTGGAAATCCGGCAATCGGATGTCTTTGCCCCGATCCACCTGCGCAAGAAAGATTAGGATCATGTCGGAAGATATTGAAACGCCAGAAGAAAGCCTGTTCGAAGCCCCGCCGATGGCCGAACAGGAGCGCATGATCGAAGCCGTGCTTTTTGCCAGCGCGGAGCCGGTGACGCTGAATGATCTCGAGGCGCGCATGCCCCACGGCAGCGACGCCGCCGAAGCGATGGTGCATCTGCGCAAACGCTACGAAGGACGCGGCGTGCAGGTGATGCGCGTGGGCGATGCCTATGCCATGCGCACGGCCGCCGATCTGGGCTTTCTGATGCAAAAGGAAACGGTCGAGGTGCGCAAACTCAGCCGCGCCGCGATCGAAACACTGGCGATCATCGCCTATCACCAGCCCGTCACCCGCGCCGAGATCGAGGAGATCCGCGGTGTGTCCGTGAGCCGTGGTACCGTGGACCAGCTGCTCGAGCTGGAATGGATCCGCTTTGGCCGCCGCAAGATGACGCCCGGTCGGCCTGTCACGTTTGTGGTGACGCAGACGTTTCTGGACCACTTCGGCCTCGAAAACGCGCGCGATCTTCCGGGGCTTAAGGAGCTGCGGTCCGCGGGATTGCTGGAAAACCGGCCCCCCCCCGGCAGCATGCCCCGGATCGGCGAAGGCGAGGATGAGCCGGAAGCCGCCGAGGGGCAGAGCGAACTATTTGAAGACTGACCGCAAAATTGCCTTAATTGTCCCTATATTAGAAACGAACGAGCAAACGGCACCAAAAAGGGCTATCGAAATGAATCAGATTATCAACATGGTCACGCGCCTTTTCATGCGCAAACTGGTCAGCAAGGGTATCGATGCAGGCTTCAACAAGGCATCGAAGATGCGCAAACCCAAGGCAGACGGCGCGCCCCACGACGAACGCCGCCAGCGCCAGGCCGGCCGGCAGGGCGCAAAACAGGCCAAGCAGGCGATGAAAGTCATGCGCCGCGTCAACAAATTCTGAACGGCGTCAGCGTGACGGACGCAAACGCAAGGCGCCTCAGGGCGCCTTGAAGTGTTTGGACAGCTTCAAACCCTGTCCCTGATAGTTCGATGCGATCCCCGCCCCATATAGCTGGGTCGGCGCTTCATCCATCCGCTCGTAGACCAACCGGCCCACGACCTGCCCGTGCTCGAGCACGAAGGGCGCCTCGTGGCAGCGCACTTCCAGCACACCGCGCGACCCCGACCCGCCCGCCGCATCATGGCCAAAGCCGGGATCGAAGAACCCTGCGTAATGCACGCGGAATTCACCCACCATCGCCAGATAGGGAGCCATTTCGGCGGCATAATCGGGCGGGATGGTCACGGCCTCGCGGCTGACCAGAATATAGAATGCGCCGGGGTCCAGAATGATGTGGCCCTTGTCGCTGTGCACTTCTTCCCAGTAATCGGCGGGGGCGTATTCGCCGATCCGGTCCAGATCGATCACCCCCGTGTGCGGTTTGGCGCGGTATCCCACCAGCGTGGTCCCCGCAAGCCGCAGATCGACGCTAAAGCCCAACCCTTCGTCGATCACGGCCTCCCCGTCGACCAGTGGCGTCTGGGTATGTAGCGCGCGCAGATCTTCATCGCTCAGCTGGGCATCACCGGCGCCAAAGCGGATCTGGTTCAACCGCATGCCGGGCCGCACCAGCACCGAAAAGGACCGCGGGCAAATTTCGGCATAAAGCGGCCCGCTGTATCCTTCGGCGATGCGGTCGAATTCCGTACCGCCGTCGGTGATCGTGCGCGTGAGCAGATCGAGCCGCCCGGTCGAGCTTTTGGCATTGGCCACCGCTGAGATGTGCCCGGGCAGGTCCAGCCGCTCCATCAGCGGCACCACGTAAACACAGCCCTTTTCCAGAACGGCACCGTCGGTCAGATCGACGCGGTGCATTTCGAATTCCGACAGACGGTCGGCGACCTTGGCACCGTGACCGGCCAGAAACGACGCCCGCACGCGGTAGGCCACATGCCCCAACCGCAGATCAAGGCTGGCGGGTTGGATCTGCGCAGGCTCAACCGCAGGCTCGGCGGCGATCTGGCCCTCCGCGATCATCACTTCCAATTGCTGGTTCGGGATCACGCCGGGCATCAATGCATCCTTTTGATGTGCAAAACGCCCGCACCGGCAAGGTGCGAGCGTTTTGTGTATGTCGTGGTCGGGCTAGCAGGACTCGAACCTGCGACCTTCCGTCCCCCAGACGGACGCGCTACCAGGCTGCGCCATAGCCCGACATGGGGGCGTTCATACCCGATATGCCGCCGCGTGCAAGGGGGAATTGCGCCGAAAGTCATGCGCCGGTCAGTCTTTTTTGGGGGCCGATTGACGGCGTGCCGCCATCTTGTCACGCAGGGCACTCAACTGCTCGAGCAGGGGCGCCAGATCGGCCGCGGCTGCCGGTGTCACACGCCGCGCGCGGAATGCCGCGCTCAACGCGCCGCTTTCGGCGTGAAACTCTTCTTCGGCCAACATCGGGGGCATGCCGATGTCACGGGGCCGCGACGGGGCAGCCGGCGTGTCGGCGGTGGTTTCCGGCGCGGGCGCTTCTTGCGCTGTGTCGGCGTCCTCTTGCGCGGGGTCGTCCTCGGCAGGGGGGGCGACCGTCTCGATATCCTCCACCTCTGCGGTTTCGGCGGTCTGCGGCATGTCGCTCACATTGTCGGCGCTGTCTTGCGGCGGCGCGGGGGCGGCATCCTCTTCCGGAGCAATCGGTGTCGGTGCAGGCTCTTGCAAGAATGCGGGAAGGGGCGAGATTTCATCCGCATCCGCATCCGCATCCGCATCCGCATCTGCGACCGGCGCAGGGGCGTCGCGCGTCTCTTCCTCCGACGGCTCGGCCCTATCCTCAGACGCGTCCGCTGCGGCCACGGGGGCCTCCTCCGGCGCGGGGGCCGCAGGCGCATCACCAGTTTCAGAGGGGTTGACCTCGACAGTCTCGACCGCAAGTTCGTCAGCGTCAGCGTCAGCGTCAGCGTCAGCGTCAGCGTCAGCGTCAGCGTCAGCGTCAGCGTCAGCGTCAGCCTCAGCCTCAGCCGCGGGTATGTCTTGCGTCTTTTCTTCTTCGGGTGCGGCCACGCGGGCCTCGAAGGGCAGCACAACGCCTACGGGATCTTCCGCTTCGGGGGCTTCCGTCATCGGCGCGTCTTCGATCACCGGCGCATCCTGCGCCTCATCATCCAGCGGGATCGACAGCGCGGCAACATGGCTCATGCCTTCTTCGCGCAGGATCTTCTGAACACCCTTGATGGTCAGCCCGTCGTCGTGCAGCAGTTTCTTGATGCCACCGAGCAATTGCATGTCGGCAGGGCGGTAATACCGGCGGCCACCCGCGCGCTTGATCGGCTTCACCTGCGTGAACTTGCTTTCCCAAAAGCGCAGCACATGCGCCTGGATGCCCAGCCACTCGGCTACTTCGGAAATGGTGCGGAAGGCGTCGGGCGACTTGGACATCGGTTCAGTGCTTGTTGCCGTCCGCGACGCGGTCTTTCATCAGATGCGAAGGACGGAAGGTCAGCACTCGGCGCGGGTTGATCGGCACTTCCTCGCCGGTCTTCGGGTTGCGCCCGATTCGGGCCGACTTGTCGCGCACCGAAAACGTGCCAAAACTCGAAATCTTGACCTGTTCGCCACGCACCAGCGCATCGGACATTTCATCCAGAACGGTCTCTACCAGCTGGGAGCTTTCGTTGCGCGATAAACCGACTTCTCGGAACACGGCTTCACTGAGATCCATACGCGTCAATGTCTTGCTGGTCATAACGTCCCCCAATTTGAGATTGGGCAACTGTGTCGATCTTGGCTTTTGAAGTCAATATCAGTACATTGCGGACTGCGCTGCATTCAACCTATTGGGGTTACCAGCGCAAGACCACCGCACCCCAGGCCAGCCCGCCGCCGATCGCTTCGGTGACCAGAAGATCGCCGCGCTTGATCTGCCCGCGCGCGTGCGCCACCGACAAAGCCAGCGGAATGGAGGCCGCCGACGTGTTGCCGTGATCCTGCACCGTGACGACCACCTGTTCCATCGGCAGGCCCAGCTTTTTCGCGGTGCCCTCGATGATGCGGATGTTGGCCTGATGCGGCACGATCCAGTCGATATCGCCGTCGGATACACCCGCCCGCTCCATCGCGGTGGTGGCGGTCGCGGCCAGTTTGGAGACCGCGTGGCGGAACACCTGGTTGCCCTGCATGCGCAGGTATCCGGTGGTGCCGGTCGACACGCCGCCGTCCACATAAAGCAGATCGCGGTGGCTGCCGTCGGAATTGAGATCGGTCGACAGGATGCCGCGGTCCTGTGCGGTGCCGTCGCCGTCCTGCGCCTCAAGCAGAACCGCGCCCGCGCCATCGCCGAACAACACGCAGGTGCTGCGGTCGGTCCAGTCCATGATGCGGCTGAATGTTTCGGCCCCGATCACCAGCACGCGGCGCGCCTGTCCCGACAGGATCAGCGCGTTGGCATTGCTCAGCGCAAAGACAAACCCGGCACAGACCGCCTGTATATCAAAGGCGAAACCTGTTTTCATGCCCAGCTGCGCCTGTACCATCGTGGCCGCCGAGGGAAAGGTCAGATCGGCGGTGGACGTGGCCAACACAACGGCGTCGACGTCCTGCACGTCGGTTCCCGCCATCTCCAGCGCCGCGCGCGCAGCGGCGGTCGCCATGGAGGATGTCGTCTCGTCGGGGGCGGCGAAATGGCGCCGCTCGATGCCCGACCGGCTGCGGATCCACTCGTCCGTCGTGTCGAGCGATTTCTCGAATTCGGCATTCTCGACAACGCGTTCGGGCAAATAGTGGCCCACACCGGTAACGACGGCACGTAGTGTCATTCTGCCTCTTTCTCGTCTGAGGGGAGGGCCGCGGCCACGCGGGCCGCCAGCTTGTCGTTGAACCCGTTCTCTGCCAGTTGCGCGGCCAGCTTTATCGCGGCCGACACGCCGGTGGCATCGGCGCCGCCGTGGCTTTTGACAACTGTTCCGTTCAGTCCCAGAAACACGCCGCCGTTCACGCGGCGGGGGTCGATCTTGCGCCGCAGACGCATCAGTGAGGTATAGGCCAGCAATGACGCGAGCCGCGACAGCACCGAGTATTTGAACGCCTCGCGCAAGCGGTCCCCGATCAGGCTCGCCGTGCCTTCGCCGGTCTTGATCGCGACATTGCCGGTAAATCCGTCCGTGACGATTACATCGGCGGTGTTGCCGGAAATATCGCCACCCTCTACAAAGCCCACGAACTCGAACTGCGCGGTCTCCTGCTGGTCGCGAATCAGATCATAGGCTTCCTTGAGCTCGGTGCGGCCCTTGTGCTCCTCGGTGCCCACATTCAACAACCCGATGCGCGGCCGGTCGACGTTCAGACCGTTGCGGGCATAGGACATGCCCATCAGCGCAAAGCGCAGCAGATCATCGGCATCGGCCCGCACATCGGCGCCCACGTCCAGCATCACGTTGAAACCCTGGCTGTTGGACGAGGGGTACAGCACCGCGATGGCGGGGCGGTTGACGCCGGGCAGCTTGCGCAGCCGGATCATCGACAGCGCCATCAATGCGCCGGTGTTGCCGCACGATACGGCGACGCTGGCCTCGCCCGACCGGACCGCCTCGATCGCGGACCACATGGAGGTGTCTTTCCCCGACCGGACAACCTGGCTTGGCTTGTCGTCCATCGTGACCACGCCCACCGCCTCGCGGATTTCGCAGCGGTCGCGCAATTCGGGATGCTTGCCGACAAGCGTTTCCAGCTCGGCGCGGGGGCCGTGCAGGATGAACGCAATGTCGGAATTGATCTTGGCGGATATGAGGCAACCGGCAACCACTGCTGCCGGTCCCTGATCGCCCCCCATCGCATCCACCGATATGAGGGTACGTCCGGCTGTCGCGTTTTGCTGATCGGGCTGGGCCGTCATACGGGTGCGAAAGCCTTTGAGTTACCTTTGGTCAGACGCAGCTTATGCCGCGTCTTCGTCGAGATCAATCTCGTCGTTCAGGGCAACGATCTCGTTGTCGTCATAGTGGCCGCATGCCGCGCAAATGTGGTGCGGGCGCTTCAGCTCGCCGCAGTTGGAACATTCGTTGGGGTTCGCTGCACTCAGCGAATCGTGAGCACGACGGTTGTTGCGACGGGATTTGGAAACTTTATTCTGTTGGACAGCCATGTCTGGTGCCTTTGCTCTCGGGGCCATGAGGCAACGCACGATTGCGTCCCGGGCCGTGTTGAAATCGAACTCCCCTAACGGGCGTGGTGTGCGTTTAGGC
Organism: Sulfitobacter sp. S190; assembly: GCF_025141935.1. Taxonomy (NCBI): domain Bacteria; kingdom Pseudomonadati; phylum Pseudomonadota; class Alphaproteobacteria; order Rhodobacterales; family Roseobacteraceae; genus Sulfitobacter; species Sulfitobacter sp. S190. The sequence continues at coordinate 1,478,480 of NZ_CP081120.1, forward strand.
AATGGCCCGCACGATGTCCAACGCTAATTGGGGGGAGGGCGGCAAAATACTGCGAAATTCTGCCGGCGCAAGCGGCATTTTCGGTGTTTTGCGGGGGTTTCAGCTGTCCTTGTCGTCCTCCAGCCGGGCCTTGAGGTCGGCCAGCCCGGCAAAGGGGCGCGCATCTTCGTCGGTCATCGGTTTCTTGCCCGGCTCGGTCACGGCGACAGAATCGATCCCGGCACCATCCTTGCGCGGATATTCGGGCAGGTTCAGCGCCAGTGCCTCCAGCATGATCGCGGCCGGATCGATGCTCGTGCCCAACGGCTCGCGGGTGTCGTCCTCGGGCATTTCGGCCTCTGGCTCATCGGTTTCGGTATAATCGCGCAGGAACGTGCGTGCCACCGGCGCCTCGATGCGGGTGGTCACGGGCTCCAGCGTCACCACGCAGGGCTGGATCACGGTCGCGCCCAGACGGGCCTGCAGCACCCAGTCGCTCTTGCCCTGGGGCCGCACGTCGCCCTCGAACGACAGCTTGCGCAGCCCGTCGAGCCCCAGCTCCTGCGCGATTGCCTGCAGCTGGGCCTTGTCGGGACGCAGGTTGAAAGCGGTCGGCCCCGACTGGGACAGATCGGAGACACGCAGACTTGTGGTGCTGGGGGACGTGGACGACATGATCTTGTGCTTTCGTTTCTTGAACCATCAACGCAATTTGGTATATGCGAGATAGAAGCCAAGGCGTTAAAGGGCAAGGGGCCGGACAATGCAGAAATATCGCAACGCACGCACCCTGCGTCACGTCATCGTCGCCACCGCTGCGGCCGTGGCCCTGTCGGCCTGTGCGCCGACGATCAAAAATCACGGCTACATTCCGCCTTCCGAAGATCTCGACCTGATCACCGTGGGCGTCGATACACGCGCCAGCGTCGAGGAAACGGTCGGCGCGCCGTCGACCGCCGGTGTGGTCAACAACAGCGGCTTTTACTACGTGCGCAGCCAGCGCAGCACGCTGGGCTTCCTGCCGACACGCGAAACCGAACGCGAAGTGCTCGCGATCAGCTTCGATACCGACGGTGTCGTCACCAACATCGAACGCTTCGGATTGGAACGCGGGCAGGTGGTGCCGATCTCGCGGCGCGTGACCGACGCGGGCGTCGAGAACAAAACCTTCCTGCGCCAGCTTCTGGGCAACCTGTCACGCTTCTCGCCTGCGGGTCTTGGCGGCGGCGGCACCTGATTGCAGCCAGCGCACATCACGGGCCATCGCCCGCATCTGCCGACGGTCGCGGTGGCGCAATGACGCCGCTGCACAAGGGGCGGTACGTATTGCACACAGGGGCCGGCGCAGACGATCTGGCGCAGGCGCGCGCCCTGCGGGCCCTGTGCTTTGGCACCCCGATGCCCGACGGCGACCGCTTCGATGCCGCCAGCCGGCACATGCTGATCCGAGATGCCGACACCGGCGCGCTGGTGTGCTGCTTTCGATTGCGCCTGCTGAACGGGGCCACCCTGCACGACAGCTACGCCGCGCAATTCTACGATCTCGGGCGGCTTGCCGCCTTTGACGGGCCGATGCTGGAACTGGGGCGGTTCTGCATCCACCCCGATTGGCAGGACCCCGACATCCTGCGGCTTGCGTGGGCGGGCATGACGCGGATCGTGGACCGCGATGGGGTGATGCTGATGTTCGGCTGCTCGTCCTTTGCGGGCACCCAAGCCGCCGTACACCGCGATGCCTTTGGCGTGCTGCACGCGCGCCATCTGGCCCCGGCGCGCTGGCGGCCCGGTGTGCACGCGGCCGAAACCGTGCCGCTCGGGACCCTGGGGTCCACGCCCCCCGATCAGAAAAAGGCGCAATCCGGCATGCCGCCGCTGCTGCGGACCTATCTGCTGATGGGCGGCTGGGTCAGCGATCACGCCGTCATCGACCGCGACCTTGGCACGCTGCACGTGTTCACCGGCCTCGAAATCGGCGCCATTCCCGAAAACCGCAAAAGGCTTCTCAGGGCATTGGTGTGATTGACCTTTGCCCCCGCAGGCCCTAGCTGGCGTGCATGGCACGTGCACCCCTTCTTCAGCTCACCGATATTTCACTCACCTTTGGCGGCGATCCGGTCTTTGACGACCTGTCACTCGTGGTCCAGCCGGGCGACCGCATGGCGCTTGTCGGGCGGAACGGATCGGGCAAATCCACCTTGATGAAGGTGATGGCATCCTTGGTGGAGCCCGACCGCGGGGCCGTTGTGACAGGTCCGGGCGTCAGCGTCGGCTACATGGAACAGGATCCCGATCTGGCGGGCTTCGCCACTTTGGGTGATTTTGCCGCCCACGGGCTCGAAGCCTCCGAGATGTACAAGGTCGAACGCGCGGGCGAGGGGCTGAAATTCGACCCCGCCCGCCCGGTGGAAACCGCCTCCGGCGGCGAACGGCGGCGCGCGGCGCTGGCCCGTCTGATGGCGGCCGAGCCCGAACTGATGCTGCTCGACGAACCGACGAACCATCTCGACATCGAGGCGATCGCGTGGCTGGAAACCGAATTGAAAACAACCCGCAAGGCATTTGTCGTCATCAGCCACGACCGCGCGTTCCTGCGCGCGCTCACCCGCGGCACGCTCTGGGTCGACCGGGGCGATGTGCGGCGGCAGGATGTGGGCTTTGACGGGTTCGAGGCGTGGCGCGACAAGACCTGGGAAGACGAGGACATGCAGCGCCACAAGCTCAACCGCAAGATCAAGGCCGAGGCGCGGTGGGCCGTCGAAGGCATTTCCGCACGGCGCAAGCGCAACCAGGGCCGTGTGCGCGCCCTGCAGGACCTGCGCGCCGAGCGCAGCAACCAGATAAAGCGGCAGGGCACGGCAGCAATGGCGCTGGACGCAGGGCCCAAATCGGGCCGCAAGGTGATCGAGGCCGAAAGCGTCGCGAAACGCTTCGGCGACAAACAGATCGTGCGGGATTTCTCGCTCACCGTCATGCGCGGCGACCGGATCGCGCTGGTGGGCCCCAACGGCGTGGGCAAGACGACGCTCCTGAACATGATGATCGGTCGCGAAACACCCGACAGCGGCACCATCAAACTGGGCACCAACATCGCGCTGGCGCTGTTTGATCAGGCCCGTGCCCAACTGGATGGCGACATGTCGCTATGGGACAGCCTGACCGGCGATCCCGACATGCGCGTGTCCGGAAAGGCCGATCAGGTGCTGGTGCGCGGCCAGCCCAAACACGTCGTCGGCTACCTCAAGGAATTCCTCTTCGACGAAGCCCAGGCGCGCGCGCCCGTGCGGTCCCTGTCGGGCGGCGAAAAGGCGCGGTTGCTGCTGGCCAAGATCATGGCCCGCGAAAGCAACCTGCTGGTGCTCGATGAACCGACCAACGATCTCGATGTCGAAACGCTCGACCTGCTACAGGAATTGCTGGGCACATACGATGGCACCGTCATCCTTGTCAGCCACGACCGCGATTTTCTGGACCGCGTGGCCGCCACCACTATCGCCATGGAAGGCGACGGGCGTGCCACGGTCTATGCCGGCGGCTGGTCGGACTATATCAACCAGCGCGGACAGGACGATTTCGCCCAAAGCGTGGTGAAATCCAAAACCGCCGCCCCCAAGGCGGACACCCCGGGCACAAAGCCCAAATCAGGCCTCAGCTTTACCGAAAAGCACCGCCTCGAAGCCTTGCCTGCCGAAATCGAACGGCTCGAGGCGGAGATCGCCAAGCTCGAAGAGCTGATGAGCGACCCCGAGCTTTTCACCCGCGAACCGGTGAAGTTCCAGAAAGCCACCGATGCGCTGGTGGCACGGCACGAAAAGCTCTCCTCCGCCGAGGAAGAGTGGATGCTGCTGGAGGAAAAAGCCGCAGGCTGACGCACGGGTCTTCATCTTGCCCCTAAACTCCGGGGGAGGGTCCGGCCCCGCCGGGCCCCGGGGGCAGCGCCCCCGCCACGCTCACCGCATCCGCAACGCCCCATCAAGCCGGATGACCTCACCGTTGAGATACCCCATGCCAACGATGAAGGCGGCCAGCCGCGCAAATTCCTCCGGATCACCCAACCGCGGCGGGTTGGTCACTTCGGCGGCCAGACTGTCCTGCACATCCTGCGGCAAACCGGCCAGCATGGGCGTCGCGAAAATGCCCGGTGCAATCGTCATCACGCGGATGCGGTCCTTGGCCAGATCCCGCGCCATAGGCAGGGTCATGCCCACCACGCCCCCCTTCGAGGCCGCATAGGCGGCCTGCCCGCGCTGCCCGTCAAAGGCCGCAATAGAGGCGGTGTTGATGATCACGCCACGCTCGCCCCGGGCGTCAGGGTCATTGCGGGCCATCGCGGCCGCGGCCACACGGGCCACGTTGAAGCTGCCCACAAGGTTGATATCGATCGTGCGCTGGAATGGCTCCAGCGGGTGCGGACCCTCGCGGCCCGTGGTCTTGATCCCGACGGCGATACCGGCGCAGTTGACGGCCGTGGTCAGCGCGCCCATCCGTTCGCGGGCCACATCGATTGCCTGTTCCACCGACGCGCTGTCGGTGACATCGGTCTCGATAAAATGGGCCCCGATCTCTTCGGCCACCGCGCGGCCGCGCGTCGCATCGCGGTCCAGCAGGCAAACCTGCGCCCCCTGCGCCGCAAAATGGCGGGCGGTTGCTTCTCCCAGACCCGATGCAGCGCCGGAAATGACCGCTGCCGTTGATTTGATATCCACCCTGAAGGCTCCTTATCTGAACGTGTGTTCAGATAACCACGGCGCGGCGCTCAGGACAAGGGCCGCCACCGCAGCCAGGTGCCACCGGTGACCTGCGCGCGCGCGCCCGCCCGGCGTTTGAACCGCGCAAGGCCCGGCGCCTGCGCGATGTCGGGGCCCAGATCGATCCGCGTCACGCCCAACCGGCGCAGCTGTCGCGCGGCCTGCCACAACAGCAACTGGTGCGCACCTTCGGCGGCTTCCATGCGGTGACCGATGTGATAGCTGGCCCTGCATCCGTGCTGGAGGAACACCATATGGGCCACCGGATGGCCCTGCCGTAGCGCGGTGAACAGATGCGATTGCGCGGGCGACAGGGCGCTGAAGGCCGCCGTCAGCGGCGCGGGCCATAGGGCATAGCCCCGCGCGCGCGCCTGCTGCGCGGCCAGCGCGATGACTGGGTGGTCGGGGGCAAGCGGCCGGTGCAACACCCGCAGCGGTCCCGCTTCCGCCCGGCGCAGCGCGTGCCGCCAATTCTGGTGTAGCGCGGCACGCCGCTCGGCCTCCTCCGGGCGCAGATCGAGCATCCACAGCCGCTTGGCCCGCGCCAGCGGCACACCGGGGTGCGCGGACAGGGGTGTTTCCGGCGACAGGATCAGGGGCAGACGGTGCAATCGCGCCGCGCGCAACAGGTGGGGCAAATCGGCAGGGGGGGCCGCGCGCGGCAGCATCGCCAGCTTTACCCCGAGCAGGCGGCGCACAAGCACCACATGACCACTGTCGAGCGTCACGGGCCGTTCGCCGCAGTGCCGCAACGCGGCCGCAAAGACAGGGTCCTGCAACAGGGCGTGATCGCTTTGGGCGGGGGCTGCGTCAAACATCGCCCCAGCATGGTCCGAAGGTGGTTAAGGCGCGGTTAAGCGCTGCCCGAGCGGGCTAGCCGATCTGCACCAGCGCATGGCGCTTTTTGCCCGCCGACAGCTTGACCGGCGAGGCAAGCGCCCCCGCATCCAGCATCAGGCCCGCGTCGGTCAGCGGTGCGTCGTCGATCCGGGCCCCGTTTTCCGAAATCAGGCGCTTGGCCTCCTTGCCCGTCTTGGCCAGACCGGCCTTGACGATCAGCTGCACAATGGAAATGCCGCCGGCAACCTCATCCGCGCTCAGCGTCAGCGTGGGCAGATCGTCACCCACACCGCCGCGCTCGAACACCTCGCGGGCCGTGGCCTCGGCCGCTGCTGCCGCATCGGCGCCGTGCAACAGGGTGGTGACCTCATTGGCCAGCCGCACCTTGGCCGCGTTAATCTCCGATCCCGCCAGTGCCCCCAGCCGGTCGCATTCATCCACCGGCATCTCGGTATAGAGCTTGAGGAAGCGGCCCACATCGGCATCGGTGGTATTGCGCCAGAACTGCCAGAATTCGTAGGGGCTCAGCATGTCGGGATTGAGCCAGATCGCACCGGATTGCGATTTGCCCATCTTCTTGCCGTCACTGGTGGTCAGCAGCGGCGATGTCAGCCCATAGACTTCTCCGTCGATGACCCGGCGGGTCAGGTCGATCCCGTTGACGATGTTGCCCCACTGGTCGCTGCCGCCCATCTGCAGGATACAGCCATAGCGGCGGTGCAGTTCCATGAAGTCATAGGCCTGCAGGATCATGTAGTTGAATTCTAGAAACGACAGCGACTGCTCGCGGTCGAGGCGGGACTTCACGCTCTCGAACGACAGCATCCGGTTGATCGAGAAATGCCGCCCGATGTCGCGCAGGAAATCGAGGTAGTTCAACCCGTCGAGCCATTCGGCGTTGTTGATCATCATCGCATCCGACGGACCATCGCCATAGCTCAGGTAGGCGCTGAAGACGCGCTTGATGCCCGCGATATTGTCGTCGATCTGTTCGGGGCCCAGCAGGGGCCGTTCGTCCGCGCGGAACGAAGGATCGCCCACCTTGGTGGTGCCGCCGCCCATCAGGGTGATCGGCTTGCCGCCGGTTTTCTGCAACCAACGCAGCATCATGATCTGGATCAGGCTGCCGACGTGCAGCGACTTGGCGGTGGCATCAAACCCGATATACCCCGGTTGCCCGCCCTTCAGCAGCGCCTCGTCCAAGCCCTGATAATCGGTGCAATCGGCGAGAAACCCGCGCTCCATCATCACTGCGATGAAATCCGATTTGGGGTGGTATGTCATGGCGCTTGCCCTTGTCGTGAATAACGGGGCATCTATAGGCCCACAGCAGCCAAAGGAAAAGGCCCGAGCGCGTATGGGAAGTGGCATTGCCAAGACAGGTGTGATTACAGCCGCAGGGGCGATGTCCGGCACGTCGCTCGACGGTGTCGATGTGGCGGTGCTGCGCACGGACGGTCACGACATCCACGGCTTCGGGCGCAGCGGCTACCGCGATTACACCGCGGACGAACGGGCCACGATCGCGGCCGGTTTCGGGCAGTGGCAGGGCACGGAGGTCACGGCGGCGGCCCGGATCGTCGAGGCGGCGCATCTGGAGGCGCTCGCACCTTTCGGGGATGTCGATGTGATCGGTTTCCATGGCCAGACCCTGTCGCACGCACCGCGCACGCATGGCACTTTGCAGGTGGGCGACGGGGCGCTTCTGGCGCGGCGTCTGGGCCTGCCGGTGGTCTGGGATTTCCGCAGTGCCGACGTGGAGCTGGGCGGGGAGGGGGCGCCGCTGGCACCATTCTTCCACCACGCCTGCGCGCGCCATATCGGGGCCGGCGCGCCCGTTGCCTTTCTCAATCTCGGCGGGGTCGGCAACATCACCTGGGTTGATCCGCAGGTCGCGGATCCCGCCGCCCCCGGGGCCTTGCTGGCCTTTGACACCGGCCCCGCAAACGCGCCCATCAACGATCTGGTGCACGAACGCCGCGGGCTGGCCTTTGACGCGGATGGCGCAATCGCGCGCAGCGGTACGGTGGAAACCGGCGCGCTGGAGCTGTTTCTGGCGGAACCCTATTTCGCACGGATGCCACCCAAGTCACTGGACCGGAACGATTTTGCGGAAATGATCAATCTGGTGCGCGAATTGTCGGATGCCGATGCCACCGCCACGCTCACCGCGATGTGCGCCGCGGGCGTGGCCGAAGCGATGCAGCATTGCCCGCAGCGGCCCGCGCGGGTGTTGGTCACGGGCGGCGGGCGGCGCAATCCGGTGTTGATGGAGATGCTGTCGGTCTCGCTCGATTGCGCGGTCGCTCCGGTAGAGGCGGTGGGGCTGGATGGCGACATGCTCGAAGCGCAGGCCTTTGCCTATCTGGCGGTCCGCGTGGCGCGCGGACTGCCGACGTCCTGCGCCAGCACCACGGGCGTGCGCGCGGCCGTGGGTGGCGGCACGATCAGCCTTCCGGAATGACCAGACCGGGATCGAGCGTAAAGCCCTCGAACCTGAAACCCGGCGACACGGTGCAGCTCACAAGGGTATATTCGCCCGTGCTGCGGGCACGCTGCCAATGGTTTTCGGGGACGATGATCTGCGGCGCGCCCGCGTCCAGATCCGGGGTCAGCAGGTGATCGCGCGCAGGCCCCGCGGCGGTCTCGGCAATGCCCAAAACTAGCGGCGCGCCCGCGTGATACAGCCAGATTTCGGTGGCATCGACGCGGTGCCAGTCCGATTGCTCGCCTGCCTTCAGCAGAAAATAGATGCAGGTGCCGGTGGGCCGACCGTCGTTTTGCGCGATCCATGTCTGCCGGTAATGCCCGCCCTCCGGATGTGGTGACAGGTCGAGCTTTTCGATGATCCGGTCGGCAGTCTGGGTCATAGGGGGGCCTCGAAGAACACAAGATGGGGCAGGGCGATTGCGGGGATATCCTGATAGGGCCCGCATTCCGCAAACCCGAGGCTGGCGTAGAGCGCCCGGGCTGGGTGCAGGTTTTTCGACGTATCGAGCACCGCGCGCGCAAACCCGTCCAGGCGGGCCTGCGCCATCAATTCCGTCACGATGCGTGCCGCCACCCCCTGGCCGCGGGCGACCGGATCGACGTAGATGCGCTTGATCTCGGACGTGTCGGGCGACAAGGCATGTGTCATCCCGCAGCCGACCGGCGCGCCATTGAGTTTAGCCAGCAAGATGAAGCCGGTCGGTCGCGCATGCGTCTGCGCCAGCGTATCCATCAGCTGTCGGTATTTCGGCACGGGATAGAAGGTTTCCGTCAGTTCCGCCTCTATGGGCGAGACATCGGCCAGATGGCGGCGGTAATCCCAGCACAGCCGCCGCACGGCGTCGAGATCGGCGGGCGATTGCGGGGGCGCAAGGGTCAGCGTCATTGGCGTGTCCGGAAAGGCGGGCGGCGGCAGGGTGCGGACCGTGCCGCCGCGCATGGGCTTACTTGAGAATGCCGCGGCCTGCGTATTGCGCGGTTTCGCCCAGTTGCTCTTCGATGCGGATCAGCTGGTTGTATTTCGCCAGCCGGTCCGACCGCGCGAGGCTGCCTGTCTTGATCTGACCGCAGTTCGTGGCGACCGCCAGATCGGCGATGGTCGCGTCCTCGGTTTCGCCCGACCGGTGCGACATCACGTTGGTAAAGCCTGCGCGGTGGGCCATATCGACCGCCTGCAGCGTTTCGGTCAGCGTGCCGATCTGGTTGACCTTCACCAGCATCGAATTCGCGGCCTTGCGGCTGATCCCGTCAGACAGGCGGGCGGGATTGGTCACGAACAGATCGTCGCCCACCAGCTGGACCTTGTCGCCCAGTTTCGCCGTCAGCGCGACCCAGCCGTCCCAGTCATCCTCGGACATGCCGTCTTCGATCGAGATGATGGGATAATCCGCACAGAGCGCGGCGAGGTAATCGGCGTTTTCCTCCGAGCTGAGCGTTTTGCCTTCGCCAGACAGGACATATTTGCCGTCCTTGTAGTATTCCGTCGCCGCGCAATCGAGTGCGAGGTGGATGTCATCGCCCGGTTTGTACCCGGCTTTCTCGATGGATTTCAGAATGAAATCAAGCGCGTCACGGGTGGAGCTTATGTTGGGGGCAAAGCCGCCTTCGTCGCCGACGCCCGTGGCCAGACCCGCTGCCGACAACTCCTTTTTCAGTGTGTGGAACACTTCGGAGCCCATGCGGACCGCCTCGCGGATGTTTTCCGCGCTGACGGGCATGATCATGAATTCCTGGATGTCGATGGGGTTATCGGCGTGCTCGCCCCCGTTGATGATGTTCATCATCGGCACCGGCAGCATCCGCGCCGAGGTGCCGCCCACATAGCGGTAGAGCGGTTGCGTGCAGAAGTCCGCCGCCGCTTTGGCCGTGGCCATCGACACGCCCAGAATGGCGTTTGCCCCCAGACGGCCCTTGTTGTCGGTGCCGTCAAGCTCGATCATGCTTTCGTCGATCTCGACCTGATCGGTGGCGTCCATCCCCACCAGCGCCTCGGCGATTTCACCGTTGACCGCGGCGCAGGCTTCCAGAACACCTTTGCCCATGTAGCGCGCCTTGTCGCCGTCGCGCTTTTCGACAGCTTCATGCGCCCCGGTCGACGCACCCGAGGGCACGGCCGCGCGCCCCATGGTGCCGTCTTCGAGGATCACATCGACCTCGACGGTTGGATTTCCCCGGCTGTCGAGGATTTCGCGGGCGTGGATGTCGATAATTGTGCTCATGGGAAGATTTCCTTTAAGTTAGCGCAAACGTCGCGCGTGTCTTAGCGTCCGGGGCCTGCTTTGGCCAGAGTTGCGGGGCGGGTGCCGCGTGTTTTGCGTTCGCGCCACAGGGTGTAGATGCCCGAACCGACGATGATCAGAGATCCCAGCAAGGTCAACGTGTCGGGCCGTTCGCCGAAAAAGGCAATGCCGATCATCAGCGCGAAAATCAGGCGGGTATACCGGAACGGCGTGACAAAGCTGACCTCGCCCACACGCATCGCGGCAACAATCGCGTAGTAGGCAAACACACCGATGCCAAGTGCCAGCGCGAGGAAGATCGTGTTCGTGGCCGTCATCGCCACGGGGGCGGTACCTGTGCCCAGCATCAGCACGGTCCCTGCCGGTACGATGGCAATGAACCCCAGAAAACTCAGCTGCATGGTGGAAAGGGTCTTGGGGATCTTGCGGGTGGCGATGTCGCGGATGGCCAGCCCGATCACGCCCCCCAGTGCAAACAGCGACAGCGGCGTGAACCCTTCCAGTCCGGGCCGAATGATCATCATCACGCCCATGAACCCCACGCCGATCGCGGCCCAGCGGCGCCAGCCCACCGTTTCGCCCAGAAACAGCGCCGCGCCCAGTGTGACGACCAAGGGCGTGGCCTGAAGGATCGCGGAGGCCGAACTGAGCGGCGTGTACACAATGGCCGAGATAAAGCACAGCGTGCCGAACATTTCGCCAAGGGCCCGGATGATGACTGCTGGCGTCAGCATCGCCCACTCGATCACCGCGCGTCCCTGCGCCAGCACAACCGCCCCGAAGATCACGCCACCGCCGATGCCCAGCATGACCATGATCTGGCCCACCGGCACATCCCCAGACATCCGTTTGATAAAGGCGTCTTCGATCGCAAATCCGAGCATCGACAACACCATGAGGGCGGCACCGCGCAGATTGTCCATTCAAAGACCTTTCAGGGGGAAGTGGCAGGGCATGTGCGGGGGTGATGCGCTTTTCGTGCTGGTTGTGCAAGGGTCTGCGTGATAGGTCAGGGGTTATGACTTTGATGCTGGGCCGCACCCGACAGACCGTGCTGACGCTCGCCATCGCCTGTATCGGCGCGGCGCTGGCGTGGCTGGCGGGCGCGCCGGTCTATATCCTGCTGGGGCCTGCCTTTGCGGTCAGCGTGGCGGGGGTTGCGGGCCTGCGCACAGGGATCGACCCGCATTTTCGCGACCTGTGTTTCGTGGTGATCGGGCTGGCCGTCGGGGCAGGGTTCGACCGCGACGCATTGGGCGCGATGATCCGCTGGCCGCTCGCTTTTGCCATGGTGGTCGTGCTCACATGGGCCACGATGATGGCGTGTCGGGCGCTGCTGGCGCGGCGCTTCGGCTACGGACGGCGCGCGGCCCTGCTGGCCTCTGCGCCGGGGCACCTGAGCTTTGTGATCGCCATGGCCGAAGAGGCGGGCGATGACGTGGCGCGTATTTCGATCACGCAATCGGTGCGGCTGGTGATGCTGACGCTGGCGGTGCCGTTCATCGCGATGGGCTTTGGCGTAGACATGGCGGGCTCGCTGGCGCCGCCGGGGCCTGCGTGGTCGGTCCGGACCGTCGCGGTGCTGTTCGTGGTGGCCGTGGCGGTGGGGCGCGTGTTCATGCGGCTGCGGGTGCCCGCGCCGCTGCTGCTGGGCGCGATGATCACGGCGGGCGGGGCACAGCTCAGCGGGCTCAGCAGTGGTGTCATGCCGCTGTGGCTGGTACTGCCTGCGTATCTGGCCCTGGGGGCGCTGATCGGGACACGGTTCTCGGGCGTCAGCCTGCGCTACCTGCGCGACAGCATCGGCGCGGGGCTCAGCATCACGGCCATTGCGGTGGTTTTCGCCGGATTGGCCAGCGTGCCTGTCGCAATGGCGCTCGGCATGCCCGCGGCGCATGTGCTGGTGGCGTTCTCGCCAGGCGGGCTGGAAACGATGGCGGCGATGGGCGTCGTGCTGGGCGTTGTGCCGGGCTTTGTGGCGGCCTGTCATATCACGCGGCTGATGGTGCTGAGCGTGCTGCTGCCGATGATGGCGGGGCGGCCCGATCCAGACCCGCAGGCGCGACTCAGGACTTGAGCCGCACCATCAGCCGATTGCCCGATTTCTGTGTCTCGAGCGCGTCGAGATCGCGCACCAGCGCAGACAGCTTGCCGTGACCATAGCTGCGGGTGTCGAAATCGGGGTGGGCGGCCTGAATGGTCTGGCCGATCAGACCCAGATTATACCAGTCGTCCTCCTGATCGTGCTTTTCCATGGCCGACACGATCAGGGGCAGGGCGGCCGCGGCCCGCTGGGTGCCCTGTGCGCCCTTGCGGTCACCATTGGCCAGATTTTCGATAAAGATGAACCGGTTGACCACGTTGCGCAGCGCCTCGGGCGTTTTCTGCTCACCGATGCCGATGACGGTCAGACCGTCCTCGCGCAGGCGGTTGGCAAGTGCCGTAAAATCGCTGTCCGAAGACACCAGTACAAAGCCGTCAAACCGGCGCGCGTGCAGGATGTCCATCGCGTCGATGACCAACCCGATGTCGGAGGCGTTCTTGCCCTTCGTGTTGGCGGTCTCCTGCACCGCGACCAACCCCAGATCCAACAGCTTGTCGGTCCACGACTTCAACCGCTCGCTCGACCAATCGCCATATACACGGCGCAACGCCGGCTCACCGATGCTGGTGATTTCCCGCAGGATCGCGCTGGCATGTTTGGCGGGGACATTGTCGGCATCAATCAGCACCGCCAAAAGCGGGCGGTCACGGCTGGTGCGGTCGTTCATGGTGGCGGTCTTTCTTTAAGGTGCCCAGAAGGATAGGGCGATTGTGTCGCACGGCCACAACGACACGTTGACTTTCCCCGCGCAAAGCCCCATGTGGGTCCCAGGCGATGCTTCCTGCCGCGTGAGCAGTTGCAGCACGAACCCCGTGACTGCCCCGAGAGGCCGCCTGTTGTTCCCAAAATCACGCGTGGGGCCAAAGCTGGCTGGACGGTTCAGGGCATGTGGCCTTGGGCCGCGATCCGTGCCTGCACGCAGATGATGTGGTTGCCGGTTCTCCCCCGTGCGGCCCAATAAGATTGAGATTTATGAGCGATTTTGACATGATGGAGCTGCCCGCAGCTCTGGTAAAACGACTGTCGGCGATGGGCATGACCGACCCGACCCCGATCCAGAAACAGGCCATCCCGCACGGGCTGAATGGCCGTGACGTGATGGGGCTGGCCCAGACCGGCACCGGCAAAACGGCCGCTTTCGGCATCCCGCTGGTGGCCCAGATGCTGGACATGCCGGGCCGTCCCGCCCCCAAATCCGTGCGCGGTCTGGTGCTGGCACCGACCCGCGAACTGGCTACCCAGATCAGCGAGAACCTGCGCGGTTTCGCCGAGAACACGCCGCTCAAGGTGGCAATGGTCGTGGGCGGGCAGAACATCAACACGCAAATCCGGCGGCTGGAACGGGGCGTCGATCTGCTGGTGGCCACACCGGGGCGTCTGCTGGACCTGATGGACCGCCGTGCCGTACGTCTCGATGACGCGAGCTTTCTGGTGCTGGACGAGGCCGACCAGATGCTCGACATGGGCTTTATCCACGATCTGCGCAAAATTGCGCAAGTCATCCCCGCCGAGCGTCAGACAATGCTGTTTTCGGCCACCATGCCCAAGCTGATGAACGAGATCGCCAACAGCTATCTCAAATCGCCGATCCGCATCGAAGTCTCGCCTCCGGGCAAGGCCGCGGACAAGGTCACGCAAGAAGTGCATTTCATCGCCAAGGCAGAGAAGAAAGAGCTGCTCAAGGAGCTGCTGGCCAAACATCCCGGTGAACGGGCGCTGGTGTTCGGGCGGACCAAACACGGGTGCGAAAAGCTGATGAAGGATCTGGTCAAGGCGGGCTTCGACGCGGCCTCGATCCACGGCAACAAAAGCCAGGGCCAGCGGGACCGCGCCATCGCGGCGTTCAAATCGGGCGATGTGACGGTGCTTGTGGCCACGGATGTGGCGGCGCGCGGGCTCGACATTCCCGACGTCAAACACGTCTATAACTACGAGCTGCCCAACGTGCCCGACAACTACGTGCACCGCATCGGGCGCACGGCACGGGCGGGCAAGGATGGCGCAGCGATCGCGTTCTGCGCCCCCGACGAGATGGGTGAGCTGAAAGACATCCAGAAGACGATGAAAATCTCGATCCCCGTGGCCTCGGGCCGTCCGTGGGAAGCGATGGAAATCCCCGACAAGCCCAAAGGCGGGGGCCGCGGGCGCGGTCGTGGCCGCGGGCGTGGTGGTGCAGGTGGCGGCGGTGGCGGTCGTCCGCAAGGTGCCGCTGGCGGTGGTGCAGCCGCCGGTGCCGGTGCCGGTAAACCCGGCGGTGGCCAGCGCAGACGTCGCGGTGGCGGCGGTGGCGGCGGCAAATCGCGTCAGGCCTGATAGACAATGCCAAAAGCCCCCGCTGCATCGGCGGGGGCTTTCGTTTTCGTGACGCCAGACGCCGCGCTCAGGTGTAAAGCGACGGCACACCCAGTTGCGCGTGAATCTCGTTGACCTGCGCGGGTTGCAGCCCATAGGCGCTCGCCAGCTTGTGCAGGTACTGCGCTTCCTCTCCGGTATCCAGATCAATCGCCAGCACGCTCATCGCATAGACCTGCTGGCCCATGCCCTCGGGGGTATCTGCAACCAGCGCCTCTACGTTCACCGGCGCCTGCATCTGGTCGCGCACAAAGGCGGCCTCGTCAGGGTCGATATCGCCCAGATGCTTGAGCAGCTTTTGCTGCTCGGCGTCATCAAACGTGCCGTCGGACTTCGCCGCCTGGATCATCGCGGCCAGCATCAGACCGGCCGTTGCTTCCTGATCCTGGCTCGGCTGTATTTCCGGCTCGGGCGTCTGGTCGAACTGGCTGTTGAGCACGGCACCAAAGCTGCTGTCGTTGCTCGGGGGCGCTTTCTTGACGGCGCCGGACATCCCGCCCAGCAAACCGCCCGCACCCGCGGCACCGGCCAGACCGCCCAGCAGACCACCAAGCCCGCCGCTGCCCGATGACGCGCCCTGCGCGCCGCCCAGACTTTCCAGCAAACCGCCCAGCCCGCCGGAGCCGAGCCCGCCGCCCGCGCGGCTACCGCCCAACATGCCACCCAGCATATCGTTCAGCCCGCCACCGGCGCCGGCACTGCCACCGGCGGCACCCGCCAGACCACCCAGCAATCCACCTAGACCGCCGCCGCCCGCCTGCGTCGTGCCGGTCTGGCCCTGCTGCTGGCGTCCGCGTTCCATCACGCTTTTCGCGCCCTTGGCCACGGCCACACCAATGGCCACCTTGGCCAGCGTTTTCATCAGACTCATCTCAAATGCCCTCCACTATGCGATTCTCTGTCAGCTAGTCTTGCACAGGCCTTTGGCAATCGCGGTGTGAAAAGGCCCGGGCCATTCACATTGACATTTCTCCGCCGCCCGCAACTGATGCGCAGGATGGAGCGCAAATCACATATTGATACCTTCGGTGCCGTGGCCCTCACGGCCTTCGCGCTGCATCTGGCGTTCAATCAGGTGGTGATCAAGGTAACCGCGGGCGGCTTTGGGCCGGTGTTTGCGGCCGGTCTGCGCTCTGCGGGGGCGGTTCTGGTACTTATGCTGTGGATGCAACTGCGCGGGGTGTCGTTTCGCATCGCCCCACAGGCGCGGCTGTGGGCGGTGGCGTCGGGCGCTCTTTTTGCCTTTGAATTCATGTGTATGTACACCGCTCTTGATCTGACGACGGTCAGCCGGAGCTCGGTGATCTTCTACTCGATGCCGGTCTGGCTGGCGCTGGCCTCTACCGTGCTGATCCCCGATGAGCGGCTCACCCGGCGCAAGGTGCTGGGGCTTGCGCTGGCGATGGCGGGCGTGGCGCTGGCCCTGTCGGACCGCTCTACCGGAAACGCATCCTGGGCGGGGGATCTGCTGGCGCTTGCCGCCGCGCTCAGTTGGGCCGGCATCGCCCTTCTGGTGCGGGTCACGCCACTGGCCGACGTGCCGCCCGAACACCAGCTGATGAGCCAGGTGCTCATCTCTGCCCCGATCCTGCTGCTGCTGGCGCCTTTCGCGGGCGATCTGCTGCGCGACGTGGCGCCGATTCACATTGCGGGCATGGCGTTCCAGATCATCGGCGTGGCGTCGCTGGGCTTTCTGGTCTGGTTCTGGCTGATGAAACGCTATCCGGCCAACAGCGTCGCGTCCTTCAGCTTCATCTCGCCGGTGGCGTCCGTCATCTTCGGCTGGCTGCTGTTGGGTGAACAGATCGGTGCAAGTGTCTGGATTGCCTTGGGGTTGGTCACGGCGGGGATCACCCTGATCAACCGGCGCTGACGCTCAGGTGCCGCAGAACGTGGCGGCCACGATCTCCGATGGCGCGGGCGGTTTGGCCAGTTCCGCATCCGTCTGCTCGAACGGCGTGGCAAGTGCGGCCATCAACCGCTCGAACGGGGCCATGTCGCCCGCAACGGCGGCCTCGATCATCTGCTCGATCCGGTGATTACGCGGGATCACGGCAGGGTTGGCCGCCCGCATCACGCCCGCCGGATCAGGCTCATCCGCGATCCGGTCCGCATGCGCCGTGGCCCATGCATCATACGCGGCCCGATCGGTGAACTGGTCGCGTGCAGCATCGGTGCCCAAAGCCCTGAAACTGTTGGTGAAATCGGCGCCGTCTTTCTGCATCAGATCCAGCAAGCGCTGCACCAGATCCACATCCCCGTCGCGCGGCGTGCGGATCCCGATCTTGGCCGCAAACCGGCGCGCCCATGCTACCTCGATCCGCGCGGGCATGGCGTGAATGATCGCCGTTGCGGCTTCCACGGCGGCGTCCTTGTCCTCGATCTGCTGGATCAGCGCGGTTGCGAATTGGGCCATGTTCCACACCGCAATATTCGGCTGGTTGCCAAAGGCATAGCGGCCCTGCTGGTCGATAGACGAAAACACCCGCCCCATGTGGAAATCATCCATGAATGCACAGGGGCCATAGTCGATCGTCTCGCCCGAAATGGTGCAATTGTCGGTGTTCATCACCCCGTGGATAAAGCCGAAAGACATCCATGCCGCGATCAAGTCGGCCTGCCGGTCGCAAACGTGTTGCAACAGCCCCAGCGGCCCGTCCGCTTCGGGCGCATGACGGGCGATGGCGTAATCGGTCAGGGTCCGCACGTCGTCGATCTGGCCGCGGTGGGCAAAAACCTGAAAACTACCCACCCGCAGATGGCTTGACGCGACCCGTGTCAGCACCGCGCCCGGCAGCATGGTTTCGCGCGCGATGTCCTCGCCGGTGCGCACGGCGGCCAAGGCGCGTGTGGTGGGCACGCCAAGCGCGTGCATCGCTTCCGACACCACGTATTCGCGCAGCACCGGCCCGACCCAGGCGCGCCCGTCACCGCCGCGCGAATAGGGGGTGCGGCCTGAACCCTTCAGCTGAATATCGCGGCGCAACCCATTGGTATCTATCACTTCTCCCAAAAGGATGGCACGCCCGTCACCAAGCTGCGGATTGTAGTTGCCAAACTGGTGCCCGCTGTACAGCTGCGCCAGCGGCGCCGCACCCTGGGGTATCTCGTTACCGCCAAAAACGCGGGCCACCAGTTTGGGGTCAGCCCCCGATATGCCCAGCTCCGCCGCAAGGTTTTCGTTGAAAGCCAGCAGCTTGGGCGACGCAACGGAAGTCGGCTGCAAGCGGGTATAAAACCCTTCCGGCAGGGTAGCATAGCTGTTGTCGAAAGGAATATGCATCACGGTGGTTCCGGTTACAGGCGTTTCGACATGAACATGTAATTGTCGCGCACGGCAAAGCCAGCGCGCTTATAGAGATTGAGCGCGCGGGTATTGGTCTTGTCCACTTCAAGGTGGATCGCCCGCAACCCGCCACCCGCCAGTGCGCGGGGCAGCGCGATCAACGCCTCTGACGCGATGCCACGGCCGCGCACACCGGGTCGGATGAACAATTCGTCGACAATCGCGTCAAGCCCGCCGAATTCCACCGACCAGCCGAATGTGATCACGATATAGCCGATGGGCGCACGCGGCGGGCCCAGCAGGTACACACATCCGTGCGGAATACCGTCCAGCAGTGGTGCGAGGCCCGCGCGGCGCGCCTCGTCGGTCAGCTCGATCCCGGCCTCCGCGTGAAAGGCCGTGACCAGCGCCACCAGCTTTTCCAGATGCTCCGGCGTGGCAAGCGTTAGCGCGGCGCTCATAGCCGGGCCAGCCGGTCGGTCAGCAAGGCAAAGAACCCGTCCGCATCCAGATCACCGATGAACAGGGCGTTGGGCGTGCGGTCGGTCACGCCCCACCAATCGACGACCGTCATGCCCATCGTCAATTCCGATCCTGTCTCGATCTGCACGTTGACACGTCGGCCCGAAAACAGCTCGGGCGCCAGCAGATAGGCGGTCACACAAGGGTCATGCAGCGGCGCGCCCTCGGAGCCGTATTTCGATTTGTCGAACCGCTCGAAAAAATCCGTCATCTCGGCCACCGCGACACCGGCAGGTGTGCCAAGCGCGCGAAACGCATCGTTGCGCGGTTTCGTCACCAGCGCCTTGTGCGTGACATCCAGCGGCATCACCACGATGTCTATGCCGGAATTGAATACGATATCAGCGGCTTGGGGATCGACGTAAATGTTGAATTCTGCCGCGGGCGTGATGTTGCCCACCTCGAAATAGGCACCGCCCATCAACACGATCTGCTGCACCCGTCCGGCAATGTCGGGGGCGCGCTGCAGGGCGGTGGCGATGTTGGTCAGCGGCCCCAACGGGCACAGGGTGACCGTGCCCGCCTCTGCCGCGCGGAGCGTGTCGATGATGAAATCCACCGCGTGACCCTCGGCCAGCGGCATCGTGGGGTCGTCCCAATCAGGACCGTCCAGCCCGGTTTTGCCGTGCACGTGTTCCGCGGTGACCAGCGGCCGTTCCAGCGGCACGTCACATCCGGCAAACACAGGCATGTCGCGTCGCCCCGCCAGCTCGCAAATGATGCGGGCGTTTTTCTCGGTCAACGCCAGCGGCACATTGCCCGCCACGCAGGTGATGCCCAGCACCTCAAGATCCCCGGGGCTGGCCAGCGCCAGCAGAATGGCAACCGCGTCGTCCTGTCCGGGGTCGGTGTCGATGATGATCTTGCGTGGGGGCATGGGCGTGGTCCGTTACTTGGTCGGCGCACCCTGACAAGGGGGCGCGGGCTTGTCCAGCGGCGCGGCCAGTTATGCGCGCTCGTCCGCTTTGACCGCATCCCACAGCGCGTCCATCTCCGCCAGATCGCTTTGGGCCGGGGTCTTGCCCTGTGCCGCCAGCTTGGCTTCGACACCGGCAAAGCGGCGGGTGAACTTGTCATTGGCCGCGCGCAGGGCGGCTTCGGGCTCCACACCCAGATGACGGCCAAGGTTGGCCATGACGAACATCAGATCGCCGAATTCCTCGGCCACCGCATCGGGGCCCAATGTGTTACGGGCCTCGACCAGTTCGGCCGCCTCTTCGCGGATCTTGTCGATGACCTGACCGGTGTCGGGCCAGTCAAATCCGACACGGGCGGCGCGTTTTTGCAGCTTGTAGGCGCGCAACAGCGCGGGCAGCCCCACGGCCACCCCGTCCAGCGTGCCTCCCTGGGCGCGGCCCGCCCGTTCGGCCGCCTTGATCGCTTCCCAGTCGTCAACCTGTTGGGCTGCGGATTTGTCGCGGCTCTCGTCGCCGAAAACATGCGGATGGCGGGCGACCATCTTGTCCGAAATGGCGCGCACCACCGTTTGAAACGAAAACAGGCCGCGCTCCTCTGCGATGGCCGTGTGATAGACCGATTGCAGCAGCAGATCACCCAGCTCGCCTTCCAGATCGGGCCAGTCTTGCCGCGCGATGGCGTCGGCAACTTCGTAAGCCTCTTCAATGGTATAGGGCGCGATGCTGTCGAAATCCTGCTCGATGTCCCACGGGCAGCCACTCTGGGGATCCCGCAACCGGCGCATGATGTGAATGAGCCGGTCAATCCCGGCGTTTTCATCGTGGATCAGGTCGTCTGGCATTGCGGCCCCCGTGTGTTCATGGTCATCTAGATCAACACCAGATTGCATCAGGAGTCGACCCATGCCCATCGTCAACCGCATCGCGGATTTTGCCGCCGACATGACCGCGTGGCGGCGGCACCTGCATACGATCCCCGAACTGGGCTTCGATCTGCCCAAAACCTCTGCCTTCGTGGCCGAGCGCCTGCGCGAAATCGGCGTTGACGAGCTGCACGAGGGCATCGCGCAGACCGGCATGGTGGCCATCATCAACGGGCAGGGCGATGGGCCGACCATCGGGCTGCGGGCCGACATGGATGCACTGCCGATGAGCGAGGCGACCGGTGTCGACTACGCCTCCACCCACGCGGGCAAGATGCACGCCTGCGGCCACGACGGGCACACCGCGATGCTGCTGGGCGCGGCGCGCTATCTTGTCGAGACGCGCAATTTTTCGGGCCGTGTGGCGCTGATCTTCCAACCCGCAGAAGAGGGCGGCGGTGGTGGCGATGTCATGTGCCGCGAGGGCATCATGGACCGCTTTGCCATCTCGCAGGTTTACGGCATGCACAACGCGCCGGGGCTGCCGTTCGGCGAATTCCACATGAAGCCGGGGCCAATCATGGCCGCGGCTGACACGTTTCACATCCACATCACCGGACGCGGCGGTCACGGTGCCCGCCCGCATGAGGCCGCCGACCCCGTGGTTGCGGCCTGCGCCATCGTTCAGGCGATCCAGACCATCAGCAGCCGCAATCTCGATCCCGAACAGCAACTGGTCATCTCGACCACGCAGATCCACACCGGCACCACCGATAACGTCATCCCGGGCGAGGCGTATATCAACGGCACCGTGCGGACCTTTGACAAGGAAGTGCAGGCGATGGTGGTACGCCGCATGGGCCAGATCATCGACGGCATGGCCGCCAGCTTCGATCTCGAAGCGCGGCTCGATTTCGAATACGGCTACCCGCCCACGGTGAACGACGCGGCCAAGACCGAATTTGCCGCCGAAGTGGCGCGCGATGTGGCGGGCGACGCGGCCGTGAACCCCGACATGGCCGCGATCATGGGCGCCGAGGATTTTGCCTATATGCTGGAAGAACGGCCCGGTGCCTACGTCATGCTGGGGCAGGGCGACGGGCCATCGGTCCACCACTCCGAATACAACTTCAACGACGATATCGCGCCCATCGGGGCATCGTATTTCGTGCGGGTCGTGGAACGCGCACAGCCGGTCGGGGGCAGGTAAATGGCGCTCGAAGATGCCAAGAGCCAGGTCGATCAGGCCTTCACCCGTGACGATCTCAAGGGGCTGAGCTTCGAGAACGCCTTTGGCGGGGCGCCGTCCTTCCTGCGGCGGCGCTACACCAAGGACTTGCGCGGTGTCGACATCGCGGTGACGGGCGTGCCCTTCGATCAGGCGGTGACCAACCGCACCGGCACACGTCTTGGCCCCCGCGCCATCCGCGAGGCCAGCGCGCTGCAACCCTTCGATCCGCCCTACGGGTGGGATTTCGATGTGCTCAGCGAATTTGCCATCGCCGACTACGGTGATCTGGCGTTCGACTATGCGCAGGTCTCGGCCTTTCCCGACACGCTCACCGATCACATCCGCACCATCCTCGACGCCGGTGCCGCCAGTGTCGTGCTGGGCGGTGATCACTACATCAGCTTTCCCATCCTGAAGGCCTATGGCGAAAAATACGGGCCGATGGGGTTGCTGCAATTCGATGCCCATTCCGACACATGGCCCGACGACGACATGGACCGCATCGACCACGGCACGATGTTCTACAAGGCGATCAAGCTGGGGCTGGTCGATCCGGCGCGGTCTGTTCAGGTGGGCATCCGCACCCATAACGCGGATACGATGGGTGTATGTACGATCGGTGCACAGGATGTGCACACGCGGGGTACGGCCGATGTGGTGGCCCAGATCCGTGATATCCTCGGCGATCATCCGACCTATCTGACCTTCGATATCGACGCGCTCGACCCCGCTTTTGCGCCCGGCACCGGCACGCCCGTCTGGGGCGGTCTGGCCTCTTGGCAGGTCGCGGCGATGCTGCGCGATCTGGCCGGGATCAACATCCGCGGCGGAGATGTGGTCGAGGTGTCACCGCCCTTCGATACCACCGGTGCCACGGCCATCGCGGGCGCACATGTGGCGACCGAACTCCTGTGTCTGCTGGGGGCGAGGATGCGCGCATGAGCCCCAAGAACCAACCGCTCGGCGGCAACGAACTGGCGCGCTTTTCGGGGCCGGGCACCTTCATGCGTCTGCCCGCCGTGAATGACCTCAAGGGGCTTGATGTGGCCGTGCTCGGCGTGCCCATGGACATCGGCACATCGTGGCGCTCCGGCACCCGTTTCGGTCCCAAACAGATCCGCGCCGAAAGCGCGATGCTGCGCCCTTATAACATGGCCACCGGTGCCGCGCCGTTTGACAAGCTGCAAGTCGCCGACATCGGGGATCTGGCGATAAACACATTTTCGCTGTCCGATAGTTTGCGCATCATATCAGAGAGTTACGATCAAATCCTGACGTATGATGCGATGCCTGTCGCGATGGGGGGCGATCATTCGATCACCCTGCCGATCCTGCGGGCGATGGCCAAACGGCACGGGCCGGTGGCATTGATCCACGTGGACGCCCATGCCGATGTCAACGACGAGATGTTCGGCGAGCGCGAGACCCACGGCACCGTTTTCCGCCGCGCCTACGAAGAGGGGCTGATCCGCCCCGAAAAGACCTATCAGATCGGGATACGCGGCACCGGCTACGGCGCCGATGACTTCAAGGAAGCCGCCGGATGGGGGTTCCAGCAATGGCCCGCGGAAGAGCTCTGGCACCGCAGTCTGGCGCAGCTTTCGGGCGAAATACGCCGCGACATCGGGGATGTGCCTGTGTATCTGACCTACGATATCGACAGTCTCGATCCTGCCTATGCGCCCGGCACGGGCACGCCCGAAATCGGCGGGCTTACAACGGTTCAGGCGCTCGAGCTGATCCGCGGTCTGGCGGGGTTGAACATCGTCGGTTGTGATCTGGTCGAGGTATCACCGCCCTACGACACATCGGGAAACACGGCGCTGGTTGCCGCCAATCTGATCTACGAAATGCTGTGTGTCCTGCCGGGCGCCGCCCCGCGCTGACCCGCCGGATCGCACAGGCTCCAGAAAGTGAAAAGGAAGCGTATCATGCTGTATATATTGGCTTTTGCCGTCGTTGCCGGGCTGGCCTATGTGCGGCTCGCCCCCATTGACGCGGACCGCTGGCACAAGCCTGTCGGCCCCGCGGAAGACGCCACCGGACAAGGCTGGGCCGCGCGTGTCGTCACCGATGCGCCGGGCCTGCTGAGCGATTTGCATCAGGGCATGCTGGCGCTGCCACGCACCGAGCTGATCGCGGGCGGTGTGGGCGACGGGCGGCTGACCTATGTGACCCGGTCCAAATGGATCGGCTTTCCCGATTTCACCACGATTGAACAAGACAACGGGCAGATCAAGCTCTACGCCCGCCTGCGGTTTGGCAAATCAGATCTCGGGGTAAACGCCAAACGACTGGAGGGGCTTCTGGAGCGGGTCCGCGCCAAGCGGTCCAAGGGATGAGCTGAGGCATCCCTCCTGCGTTTCGCGCCACATCGGCACATTGAGGGACATCTGGCACTGCGCCATGAACATGCGCCCGTCCACCTGCAGGCAAATCGTCTCGCCCAGCTCGATGCGGGCGCCGCCACTGTCGGTGCAATAGCAATCAATCGTCTTGCCCTGCGGCGTCAGCACATCGGCCAGTGCGGGCAGGGGCATAAGGGCGAGCAATAAAGCAATTTTCCTCATGGCCTTAATCTAGCACGCGGCGGGCCTTGACCAAAGACCTTTGATGGGTCACTTCGATGCCATGATACCCATGGACCGCCTTGCCCAGATTGTTGACCGTTTCGAATACCTCGAGGCGGCGATGTCCGCGGGCGGGGGTGATATTTCGAAATTAGCGAAAGAATACAGTGATCTGCGGCCCGTAGTTGAGGAAATCAACGGCTACCGAACGATGCTGGAAGGTCTCGAAGGCGCGCGCGAAATGCTGTCCGATCCCGACATGGCGGACCTTGCACGCGACGAAATCGCGCAGATTGAACGGGCTCTGCCCGACGCCGAAGCATCGCTTCAGCTGGCGCTTTTGCCGCGTGACGCCGCAGATGCCCGGCCTGCAATGCTCGAAATACGGCCCGGCACCGGCGGCGACGAAGCGGCGCTTTTCGCGGCAGATCTGCTGCGGATGTACCAGCGGTACGCCGAGGCCCGCGGCTGGAAGTTCGACCTGATCGAGGAGCAGGCGACAGAGCTTGGCGGCATCAAGGAGGTGGTGGCGCATATCACAGGCGAGAACGTCTTTGCGCGCCTGAAATACGAAAGTGGCGTGCACCGTGTGCAGCGCGTGCCGTCCACCGAAAGCGGCGGGCGTATCCACACCTCGGCGGCCACGGTCGCGGTTCTGCCAGAGGCCGAAGACGTCGACATTCACGTCGATCCCAACGATATCCGCATCGATACCATGCGCGCCTCCGGTGCGGGTGGCCAGCACGTCAACACAACCGATTCCGCGGTCCGGATCACCCATATTCCCACCGGGATCGTCGTCACCAGTTCCGAAAAATCACAGCACCGTAACCGCGAAATCGCGATGCAGGTGCTCAAGACGCGGCTCTACGATGCAGAGCGTCAGCGGGTCGACAGCGAGCGCTCGGAGGCGCGTGCGGCACAGGTCGGCAGCGGTGACCGCTCCGAACGCATCCGTACCTATAATTTCCCGCAGGGCCGGATGACCGACCACCGGATCAACCTGACGCTCTATCGCCTCGACGCGATCATGCAGGGCGATCTGGACGAAATGGTCGATGCGTTGACGGCAGATGCGCAGGCGCGGATGCTGGCGGAGATGGGGCAGTGACCACGGCCGCCGTTGCAATGGCCGCCGCCACGGCGCGGTTGCGGGCGGCCGGGGTGCCGGACCCTGCGCGCGACGCGCGTATCTTGCTGGCGCATGCCGCGTCGATCGATGCGGCCCGCGTCACGCTGATCGCACCGGAAGAGATTTCCGAGGATATTTCCGATCGCTTCGAACATCTGGTCGCGTTGCGCGCCGTGCGTGTGCCGGTGTCGCATCTGGTGGGGGAGCGGGCCTTTTACGGGCGGCGCTTCAAGGTAAGCGCCGATGTGCTCGACCCCCGTCCCGAGACGGAGACGCTGATCGAGGCCGCACTGGCCGCACCGTTTGACCGTGTTCTCGATCTGGGGATCGGGTCGGGGTGTGTTCTGGTCAGCCTGCTCGCCGAGCGGGAGGAGGCGACGGGGCTGGGCGTGGATCTGTCGCAAGCTGCCTGCCTTCAGGCCAGTGCCAACGCAGTGCTGCACGGTGTTGCGGATCGCATAGACATCATCCAGTCGGACTGGTTCGCCGCCGTCGAGGGGCGGTTCGATCTCATCGTGTCCAACCCGCCCTATCTTGCCCAGTCGGAAATGGCGGATATCGCACCGGAGCTGGCCCTGCACGAACCCGAAATGGCGCTGACCGACGGGGCCGACGGGCTGAGTGCCTACCGCGTGATCGCAGATACGGCGCAGCAATACCTGAGTGCCACGGGCCGGGTCATGGCGGAGATCGGTTGGATGCAGGGCGCTGACGTGCGGGGCATCTTTGCCGCTGCGGGCTGGGCCGACATAACGATTCTGTCCGACCTGGACGGGCGCGACAGGGTTGTGGTTGCGCAAAACCCCGCCTGAGCGGCCCGGATACGTCAAAAACCGCAGGTCCGGGGCATTTCCCCTTGCCCCTGCGGCGCAGGCATGGTTATTCAAAGGTGTTGCAGCGGTGATGCCAGATTGGCGCTCCCGCGCGGCGTCATGCCCAACAATGAGACGAGCCAGCAGTATCCGCGCCTTATTATGCGCCCGCTGGCCACAGGATAAACAGCACCAAAAGGCTGAACCCATCTATGAAACCCTCGAGATCGCGCTCGCGCAACAAGAACAACCGTAACCGTGGTGGCAATCAGGGTGGCAACGTCGTCAACCGTGTGTTTGACAGCTCCGGGCCTGAAGGCAAAGTGCGCGGCACGCCGCAGCAGGTGATCGAAAAGTACAACCAGCTGGCCCGTGATGCGATGCTGTCCAATGACCGCGTCGCGATGGAGAACTTCCAGCAGCACGCGGAGCATTACCTGCGCCTGCTGTCCGAGGCCCAGAAAGAACAGGAAGCCAAGCGCGAAGAGCAGGAACGCCAGAACCGCGAGCGGCAGGCCGAACGCGACCGCGAGCGGGCCGAACGGCAGGAACGCGAAAACGCCCAGAAGCAGGAGCGGCAGGCGGCAGAACCCGATGCTGCGCCGGAGGACGCGGAAATACCCGCCGAGACCGCAGAGGACAGCAATCTGGTCGAGACACCAGAGAGCAAGCCCAAAACGCGCCGGGCCCCGCGCCGCAAGCCCAAGCCCAAGGCCGACGATACCGCCGAGGCCCCGAAGGGCGATGGCGAACAGCCCGAAGCGGCAGAGTAAGACAAATCACAAAGCCCCGCAGGATGCGGGGCTTTGTGTTAGCTCTTGGCGATCTCGCGGGCCAGCGCACAAAACCCTTCCAGCGAAATCTGCTCGGCTCTTTCGGTGGGTTTGATCCCGGCCGCCAACAAACGGTCCTCGATGTCGGGGGCCGTCCCCTTGAGCGCGGCGCGCAGCATCTTGCGCCGTTGATTGAAGGCGGCGGCGACAACCCTGCTGAGCGTTGCGGCGTCTGCTTCGAATTTCGGCTGTTCGAGCGCGGTCAGATGCACCACCGCGCTTGAAATTTTGGGCGGCGGCGTAAAGGCCTCTGGCGGCAGGTTGACCACGATCCGCGCATCCGTGCGCCACTGGGCGAGAATAGCCAGCCTGCCATAGGCCTTGGACCCCGGTTGCGCCACGATCCGTTCGGCGACTTCACGTTGGAACATCAGCGTCAGGCTTTGCCAGAACGGCGGCCATTCCGGCGGGGTCAGCCATCGGACAAGCAGTTCGGTCCCGATATTATAGGGCAGGTTGGCCGCCACGCGGATGGGCGGGGTCAGATGTGCCAGCGGGTCGATCTCGAGCGCGTCGCCTTCGATCACTTGCAATCTGTCGCCATAGTGCTGCGCAATTTCCGCCAGCGCGGGCAGACAGCGGCGATCCTTTTCGATGGCCAGCACACGGCGCGCCCCTTCGGCCAGCAAACCGCGGGTCAGGCCACCGGGACCGGGGCCGATTTCCAGAACGTCGCATTGCGTCAAATCACCTGCCTGTCGGGCAATCTTGGCCGTGAGGTTGAGATCGAGCAGGAAATTCTGGCCCAGTGATTTGCGCGCCCGCAGATCATGGGTGTTGATCACGTCGCGCAGGGGCGGGAGGCTATCGATGGTGCTCATGCGCAGGCCATATCATAAGCCATGCGGATGGCGCAGGTCATACTGGACGGGTTGGCGACCCCTTTGCCGGCGATGTCAAAGGCAGTGCCGTGGTCCGGTGACGTGCGGATGAACGGCAGACCCAACGTGACATTGACGCCGCGGTCGAAATCAAGCGTCTTGATCGGGATCAGCGCCTGATCGTGATACATCGCAATCGCGGCATCATAGGTCTGGCGGGCGGCGGCATGAAACATCGTGTCCGCCGGCAAAGGCCCGCGCAGATCAAAACCTTCGTCGCGCATTTGCGCCAGCAGCCCCGCGATCCAGTCAAGCTCCTGCGTGCCCATTGCGCCACCTTCGCCCGCATGGGGGTTCAACCCCGCCACCGCCAGCCGGGGGGCCGTGATTCCGAATTGGGTGCGCAGGCCTTCTGCGGTAATTTCGATGGTGCGGCGCAGCAGATTGGGCGTCAGCGCCGCGGGCACGTCCTCCAGCGGAATGTGGATGGTGGTTGGCACAACCCGCAGCGCGTCGCTGGCCAGCATCATCACCACGTCCGACTGACCCGCCAGCGCAGCAAGGTATTCGGTGTGACCGGGATAGGCAAAATCGGCGCCGTCCTTGAGCGCCTTCTTGTGTAGCGGCGCCGTGCAAATGGCGGCGGCGTCTCCGGTGCGCACCAGATCCACCGCACGGGCGATCACATCGATCACCCCTTGGGCGTTACGCGGATCGGGCGTGCCGGGGGTCGCATCGCCCGCAAAGGGGTGGGCCAACACGGGCAATGCGCGGCCCGATACGTCCGCGGCTTCCGAGGGATGGTCGATGACCTTGTACACCGCATCCGACGGCAGGTGGCGCGGATCGCCCAGCCAGAGCATCGGCACCTTATCGGCCAGCGCCGCCCAGGCGCGGGTCGCAATTTCGGGGCCGATCCCTGCGGGTTCTCCGCAGGTCAGGACGATGGGTCGGCTCATGGGCGGCTGATACGGGCGTCGGCGCGCAATTCGGCCAGCAGGCTGTCGGCGAAACCCGACAGGCGGCGCTGGCGGATGTTGGCGGCGACATCTTCGCGGCTGACGTCGGCGTTCTGCTCGGCGGTGCGGCCGCACAGCATCAGAAAGACCAAAGCCTGCCCATCGGAGCGTGTGAGCGCGGTCGATACCTCGCCCTCGTCCAGTTTGCTCAGCTCGATGGCGAAATCGTCCGGCAATTCGGCGGGGGCCTTGACCTCGCGGTCAAGCACGCCTTCCGGCTGGCCCTTGGCGAAGGCGTATAGGTCATCGCAAACGTCGACCTGCGCGCGCAGGTTTGCTGCCTGTTGCAGCGTCTGCTCGGAGCGTCCGCCCTGCATGTAATAGGCTGCGTATTCGATGGCGGAATAGGTCTGCTGAGGCGCGCCCGTTTCCTCGATGTCGCGCAGCTGGAACAGCGCGACCGCATTAGGGATCTGCAAGGGCTGCGTCACCTCACCGGGCGACAGGGCGAGGATCAGCGGTTGCAACACCGGCGGCAGATCGGACAGTGCCTGCCACGGCAGACGCCCTCCCGCGCCGCGGGTGGCGGTCGCGGAATACTGGCGCGCGGCGGCGGAAAACGCGTCGACAGTGCGCATCTGGCTGATGTTCGTGGCAATCTCGTTGACCTGTGCGGCGCGGGGCGGCGGGGCCGGGATAATGATCTCGGACACCAGCACGCGGATGTTGGAGCTGCCGGTGCTTTGCGTGGCAAGCGCGCGGTCAATCTCGTCCTCGGTGATTTGCACACGGCGGGCGTAGCGGGCGCGGATCAGGTCGCGCCACAGGCTGGCGTTGACCACGAAATCACGCATCGTTTCGACTTCGACACCGTTCTGGTTGAGCACGCTGAGAAACTCGTCAAGCTCCAGACCGGCGCGTCCGGCAAATTCCGTGAGCGCCTGGCGCACACCGTCTTCGGATATGTCGATGCCCGCATCGGTAAACGCTTCCTGACGCAGCCGTTCGTCGATCAGCGCTTCGATCACCGTTTCGCGGCCCGAACCGGGGGCGCGCAGCAATTGCAAGAAGCGCGCGCGCTGCTGGACCTCGTATTCGGTGACCGGTTTGCCATTCACCGTCGCGACCGGTGCAAACAGGTTTTGCGCGGCAACGGGGGCGGCCCCGGCCAATCCGGCCACAAGACCGAGGACCGCAAGCGGCTTGGAAATCATTTTGAACATGATCTGACGTATCTTTCTGTTCCGGTGTCAGCGGCAAAGCCGCGCAGGCCTACGTTAAACCCGAAACTTGTGGAAGGCTCAATACTTGTCGAGGAGGTGTAGCGGCGCTTTACGCTCAGCCCGACGGTGACACATTCGTTCTGGTAGGTGAGGCCCAATCCGGCTTCGGCCGCACGGTCGGAGGCTGCGTCATAGCGCCAGTCGGCGCTCGCCAGCCACGTGCGCGAAATCTTGTAGGCCCCCTCGAGCGCAAATTCGGAAACCTCGTTGTCGCGGTCTTCGGCCGCGTCTTCCTCGAGCCAGACATAGGTGCCGCCGAATGTGCCGCGTTTGAAGAGGTAATCCCCGCGCAGTTCCGCCTTCGACAGGCTCAGATCCGCTTCGAAAAGACTGCGCCCCGTGAGCATCAGGCCACCGGGAGTCGCGATCTGAGCGGCAAGCAGCACGTCCGAGCTTTCTCCGTTGAGCCCCGACGTATCGGTAAAGGCCGGATCGGCATCGTTGCGGAATACCTGTCCCAGCGTGACATGGGCGTTCCAGCCATCCGCGTCGAAATGCGACCAGTTGACCCCGATGGCGGCTGCGGCACCGCGCTCGCGGCGGTCGGCACGGGGAAACCGCGACAGGCTCAACAGGTTGCCCTGATCGAATTCGACACGTGTGCTTTCCTCGTTGGGCACATTCAGCCGGTCACCATCGGTATAGGCGACCTGGACCAGCGGTTCCAACACCTGCCGCGCGCCGTTTTCGGCGGTGCGCACCAACGGATAGCGCAGGGTAACAACGGCATGCGAGGTCAGCTCGCTGGGGCTGACCGGAAAGGTCGCGTCCTGACTGATCTTGTAGCTGGCAAAGGCCGCACCCAGCTGCACATCCGTGCGCAGCCCGAAATCGAAGACGTGACTGCGCAGCCAGTCGATCTGGCCATAGACGCGCGCGATGTCGCGCCCATCCACAATATCGTCGGGGTCGTCGCTGTCGATGTCGAGCGAGGATCCGCGCCGGTGGCTGTGGCCGAGAAGGCTCGCGCGGATTTCACCCCCGATGGCCTGCGGGAAAAAGCGGCGCTCGTACTGCCCCTCAAGCACAAGTGTCGGCAAGGTTTCGTTCACCTCGTCGTCGCGCAGGGTTTTGAAGTTGATGATGCTGGCCCCGATGAACTCATCACGCCGCGCACGGCTGATACGCAGTTCGGTGCGCAGACGGTCGGCATCGGAATATCCGTAATCGACGAGATAGGCGTCATCGCTGACGGTCTCGACGTCAAACCGCAGCACAAAATCGCGTGGCAGGGCAAAAACGCCGCGCCCGAACAGGTATCCGCGCGTCTCGCTTTCGCGCAGGTCGTCGCGTGTGATCGCGCCGTTGAACCGGATGCGCCCGTTGCGGTAGGCCTGCCTGTAGCGGAATTCCAGCGTGGTCGTGGACGACGACAGATAGGGGGTGACCGTCAGGTCGCGCTTGTCGCTCAGCCGGAAGAAGTAGGGGATCTTGACGCCAGTGCCCAACTGCGACGTGGAGCGGACCGAGGGCACCAGAAAGCCGCTCGCGCGTTCGACCGTGGGGCCGGGCAAGCGCAGCCGCGGCAGGTAGAACACGGGCACCCGCCCGATGCGAAACTGCGCTTCGTCGAAATAGAGTTGCTGTTCGACCTCGTCGTGAATGATCCGTTTGGCCCTGATCTGCCAGAGCGGCGGTTTGCCGTCGTCGCAGATGTGGCAGGACGTGACAGAGGTCTTGTAAAGCTGGTTGTACCGGCCATCGACGCGGTCGATTTGCACCGCGGCAAGCTGCAATTGCTCGTTCAGCACCAGCCGCGCGCCCCGCAATATGCCGTCACGCAGACCGCGCTCCAGCTCTGCCGCTTCGGCGAGGATGACCGTCCCATCCCCGTCGGTAATCGTGATCGGGCCCTCGATGATCAGCCTGCCGTCGGACTGCGCGTAGCGGATGGAGGTCGCGCGCAGTCGGGTGCCGTTCTGGAACGCCTCGACGTTGCCCTGGGCCACCAGCTCACGGTCGCGGGTGATGAAAATCTGGTCGGCCACCAACAGGGCCGGCGCATCGGGCGCTGCGGTATCCTGCGCCGCAAGATGCAAGGGCAGCAATGCCAGCAGCAGACCCAGCAGAACACGCCGCATCAGCCGTCCTCCCGGTGCAGCACGAGGCCCATCGCCAGCAGGATCGCGGCCACGGGCGGCGCCCAAGCGGCCAGCAGAACGGGGATCTGCCCGTTTTCCCCCAGAATCTGCGCAAAACTGCGAATGAAATACAAACCGAACCCCAAGAGCACTGCCGACAGCACCGCGATGCCTGTACCGCCCGAACGGGTATGACGCATGGTAAACGCGCTCGCAACAAGAACCATCGCCATCAGGAACAGCGGGCGGGCCAATTCCGTTTGCAGCCACACCTGATGGCGTCTGGGGCTGAAGCCGGAAAATTCCAGCTGGCGGATGAAGGCGGGCAGATCGTAGATCGAAATGGAGCCCGCGTTGCCGAAACTGTCGCGGATACGGTCGAGCGTGAGGCTGGAGGGCAGGGTGAGTTCTGCCACGGTTTCGGCATTGCCTTCGGAATTGATACCGGCCTGCAACGGCCAGGTCTTTGCATTGCGCAACTGCCAGCCGTCGGGGCCGAGTGCCGCGCTTTGCGCCTCGATCCGCCGGATCGGACCGCCGTCGGGAGCGTAGGAGATGAACGTCACATCATAGAGGATCGAGCCGTCGAAGTTGGACCGCCAGGCCCGGATCACCGTTTGCCCCTCTATGGTGCCCTGACGCAGCCACAGACCTTCCTCCGAAATCGATAGGGCAGATGCACCGCCCGACCGGAAGCTGTCCGATACCTGTTCGTAGCGTTTCGACGTGGCGGCCACGATCGGGTTGAACATTGTCACGATCAGCCCCCCGATGATCAGCGCCACGAACAGCGGCGACATCAGCGTCATCAGCGCCGAGCGCCCCGACGCCCGGGTCACCACCATCTCCGAGGACCGTGCCAGCGCAATGAAAAGCACGACAGTTGCCAAAAGCATGTTGAGCGGCAGGATCGCATTGATCTTCTGGGGCGTATCGAGCAGCGTCAGCCGCAGCATGTCCCCGAACGAAAGCGTGTCCGCAAAGGACCGCTGCGCCTGTTCGATGAGGCCGGTAAGGACGATCAGCGTGAACAGGATCACGGTGATCAACACGAAGCTCATCGCGAAGCGGCGGGCAAAGTAGAAATGCAGGATCATGCGGCAGCCTCGCGTCTGAACATCCGCTTGTGCCAGCCCGGATGGGCCGATTGCCACAGCATCGCGGCGGCAATCGCCAGCCCGATCAGCGTCGGCAGGTACAGGACCGGCCACAGCGCCGCATCATCGCGCACCAGCCGCACCAGCGGTCCACGCAGCCCGTCAAGCACCAGCAGCAGGCCAAAGGCGATCACGATCTCGCGCCAGACCCCGAACCGCGAGAACCCGCCGATCAGCAGCGTTGCAAACCCCACCATCGCCGCAGCCAGACAGAACAGGGGCTGCGCGAACCGCGCGTGGACTTCTTCGGCTACCGCGCCGGTCGAGGTGTCTGCGCCGCGTGCGATCTCGTCCCAGCCGACCAGCAGATGGGGCGTGACCGTATGACGAATGTTGTCGATTGTTGCATCCGGTTCCGACATCAGATTACTGATGTCGAAGGAAAAATCCTGAAATTTCGCGGTTGAGAGCTTGTTCGTGGTCGTTTCGAGCCGTTGGGCCAGCCCGTCCACCATGATCAGGGTCGTGCTGTCACCGTCGCGCAGCAGATAAGCCTCCGCGGCAGTATATATGACACCCTCGGACGGATTGCGCCGGTCCGATACGAACACATCGCGCAGAATGCCGTCTTCGTCGATGGCACGGGTGTAGAAGGTGACCTGATCTGTCGGGTGCAGGAATTCTCCTTCGGTCAGCAGGCGGGCACTGACGTTCTGGGCAATCTCGGCCTCGCGCTCGGTCAGCTGCCCTTCGGCCATCGGGACCAGAAAATGGCTGAGCGCGGACATCATCAGCGCGACAATCAGTCCGAATAGCGCGAGCGGACGCGCCAGACGCCACGGCGAAGTGCCCGTCGATTGCAGCACCGCCAGTTCGCTGTCACTGCTCATCCTGTTGGTGACATAAACGGCGGCGGCAAATGCGGAAATGGGCAGGACCGTGGTGATCAGCCCCGGCAGGCCAAGGGCCGTGAATTCAAGGAATACCAGCGCCGTCTGCCCGTTGCCGATCAGCCTGTCAAAAAGAACCACGGCGCGGTTGATCCAGAAAATGGCCACCAGCACGAGCGAGAAAAAGCCGAAAAGAAGCAGCAGCTGCGACAGCACATAGCGGTCGAATCTGGCCACCCGATTCCTCCTTTTTTTCTAGCCTGCTCGGCGATTGGCACTGTCTTACCGCAAAAGGCGCTCTGCGAAAACTGCTATCTGCGCTTAGGTGTGGCGTTAGCCCGCGTGCCGCGCTAGGTCTGATGGAACACTTCAGTTGCAAGAGGCATCTCCGATGACATTGACCCCCGTTTCCTTCACCGACACCGACATTGACGCCATTGCCGATTTCACAGGGAAGGTGGCGATTTGCGTGGATGGCGAGGGCCGGATGGATCCCGGGGCGCGGCGGGTCAACAAGCTGACCAAGGGGGCGGTGGCGCGTCTGCTCGATACGCCGCGCTGGGGCAAGCTGAGCGATGGGGACGCGGTCACGCTGGCCTATCCGGTCGGCATGGCGGCGGATGCGGTCCACGTGATCCGGATCGAACGCGCGGCAAAGTCGAAAGCGGCGCGGCGCGCCGGTGCCGCGGTGGCCAAGGCGCGGGCGGGCAAGGGCGACATGCTCGTGCTTGCCGGTCCATTGCGGCGCCCAGAAGAGCTCTGCTTCGGTCTTGCCATGCGCGACTATACTTTCGACAACCACAAGACGGGCAAGGAAAGCGCCGACGGCAGCTATACCGTGATGCACGCCAAGTCATCCGAGCTGGAGGCCGCCGCGGCCCCGCTGATGGCCGTGGCCGAAGGGGCCCATATGACGCGGGACCTGACCAATGAACCCGCCAATGTGCTGACCACCACCAACTACATGGAACGGCTGCGCGAGATGGAGAGCCTCGGGCTCAAGATCGAGGTGCTCGACGAGGCGGCGATGGAAAAGCTGGGCATGCGCACGCTGCTGTCCGTGGGGCAGGGCAGTGACAGCCCCTCCTACACCGTCGTGATGCGCTGGGACGGCGGAGAAAAGGACGCGGCCCCGCTGGCGCTGGTCGGCAAGGGCGTTGTGTTCGACACCGGCGGCATCAGCCTGAAACCCGCGGGCGGCATGGAAGACATGACGATGGACATGGGCGGCTCTGCGGTGGTCGCGGGCACCATGCGGGCGCTGGCATTGCGCGGCGCCAAGGCCAATGTGGTCGGGCTGGTCGGGCTGGTCGAAAACATGCCATCGGGCAACGCCACGCGCCCCGGCGACGTCATCACCTCCATGAAGGGCGACACGGTTGAGATCATCAACACCGACGCCGAGGGCCGCTTGGTGCTGTGCGATGTGATGTGGTACGCGCAGGAAACCTTCAAACCCGCCGCCATGGTCGATCTTGCCACGCTGACGGGTGCGATCATCATCGGTCTGGGCCACGAGAACGCGGGCGTTT
This sequence comes from Sulfitobacter sp. S190, assembly GCF_025141935.1. Classification (NCBI taxonomy): domain Bacteria; kingdom Pseudomonadati; phylum Pseudomonadota; class Alphaproteobacteria; order Rhodobacterales; family Roseobacteraceae; genus Sulfitobacter; species Sulfitobacter sp. S190. The sequence continues at coordinate 1,514,059 of NZ_CP081120.1, forward strand.
TCTCCAACAATGACGATTTCTGCGGCACGTTCCTGAAAGCGGCAGAAGCCGAGCACGAAGGCGCGTGGCGGATGCCGCTGGGCACCGCTTATGACAAACAGATCAAGAGCCGGATTGCCGATATGAAAAACGTCGGCGGCCGCCCGGCAGGGTCGATCACGGCCGCGCAGTTCCTGCAGCGTTTCGTGAAAGACGACTGCCCGTGGATCCACCTCGATATCGCCGGTGTCGCATCGGTCAAATCCGAAACCGCATTGGCACCTGCCGGGGCCACCGGTTGGGGCGTGGCCGCTCTCAACCGGCTTGTGGCGGACAACTACGAGACCGAGTGATCGCAATGGGCGCGGCCATGTTCTATCACCTGACGCAGCGGCCCTTGGTCGACACGTTGCGCATGCTGCTGGAAAAATCGCTGGCAAACGGCTGGCGTGTCGCGGTGCGCGGCACCGACACCGCCGCGCTCGAACAACTGGACGAGGCGCTTTGGCTGCGTCCCGAAGACGGGTTCTTGCCGCATGGCATGGCCGGTGGTCCGCATGACGCGCAGCAGCCTGTGCTGATGGGAACGGGCGACATTTCGGCCAACGGTGCCCAGTGCCTGATGGTCGTGCATGCCGCGGACGTCAGCGCCCCCGAGGTCGCGGCGTTCGAGCGGGTCTGCATCCTGTTCGACGGGCACGACGAAGCCGCCTTGGGACACGCGCGCAGCCAATGGAAAACGCTCACCGGGGCAGGTGCCTCGGCGCAGTACTGGTCCGAAGAATCGGGACGATGGGAGAAAAAGGCGCAAAGCTGAGCGACGGAGTTCCGCCGCCCACCCGTATCATACACCATGACCCCGGTGGAGTGGTTCGGATGTCGCGTTGTATTGCCTTGATCTTGCTGTGTCTGTTGCCCGTTGTCGGGGCGGCGATGCGGTCTGCGCCCGATAAATGCACCGATCCCGTTTATGTCACGGACGCGGCCGTTGTGTTCGGCTGCGATTAAGCGAGCGTCACGCTAGCGGGTCAGCACCAGTTCGCCATTGGCAATTTCGATCCGGCCCCAGCGTTCCAGATACCCCATGCCCAGCAGCGAGCCGTTCATGTCACCGCTGTTGACCGACGCCCGCACGTTTGTATCGGTCACATCGCCCAGACGCACGGTGCCGATGCTGACAGGTGCGGTTCGGACCTGGCCGTTGGCGGTGTTGGCGACGCCGATATAGTTCAGGCTGTCGGGGTCCAGACCGGCGCGGGCGGCATCGGCGCGGGTCAGCACCATTTCGCTGGCCCCTGTGTCGACCACAAAACGCACCGGCGTGTCATTGAGCGACAGGGTCAGGTAATAATGCCCGTCCGGTTGGCGTGGAACCGCGATCTGCCCCTGACCGATCTGGCTGATCTGGTTGCGCATCGTTGTGCGTTCGATATCGTTCCAAAGCCCGTAGGCCGCGACCACACCCAGAAAGATAAATCCCCAGATCATCGCCTGCTGCAGCATCTTGCCCATGCCGTCGCGGCTGGAGATCAGGAACCAACCCGCGATGCCCACGCCTAGAAGCGCGAGGTAGATCAGGCTGGCGGTGTCATCGGACGTCATCGGTCTCTCCTCATGGTGCTGAGGAATATAGGGGAGGGCCGCGTGATTTCAGCCTGCGCCTGCCACAAATCCGAATTCGGCAAGACCGTCGAATACAAATTGCACCGAAAGTGCGGCCAGCAGCATGCCCAGAATACGCGTAAACACGTTGATCGCGACCTTGCCCATCACGCGCTCGAGCCTGCCTGACATGCGCAGGGTAATGACCATCGCCACAAGCGTGAGCGCCGTGACACCCAGCACGGTGATCAGACCTTCGCCCCCGGGCTTTTCACCCGTCAGCAGGATCACCGATGCAATGGCGCCGGGGCCCGCCAACAGCGGGATAGCGAGGGGAAACACGGATGGGTCGTCGTGGTCTTCGTCCGCTTCGTGCTCCGCCGTGCGGCCCTCCCGGCGCTTGGTGCGTTTTTCCGACAGCATGTCGAGCGCGGTGAGGAACAGCAGAATACCGCCCGCCACACGGAACGCGGCCATGGAAATGCCGATAAAGCCCAGAACCGCCTCGCCCAGAAAGGCGAAAAGCGTCAGCACAAAACCCGCCACCAGAACCGCGCGATGTGCGATGCGCGCGCGCTGTGCGTCTGTCATGCCGGGCGTCAGCGCCAGAAACACGGGCGCGATCGCAATCGGGTCGATGACGACAAACATCGTCACCAGCGCCGTGATCATATAGGCTGTGTCAAACATCATGGGTGCTCTGCCTTTTCAAGCTTTTCGAGGGCGCCCATCCAGAGGGCCTCGGCCCGGTCGAGCGCCTCCATGACTTCGGCATACTTCTTGTTCCAGACCTCAAGTTCGCCGACCTTGTCGTTCTCGTAAAGCGCGGGATCGGCGAGCTTCTTGGCCAGCTTGTCGCGCATCTCGTTGATCTTGGCCACGCGGGCCTCGGATTTGCGCACGTCCGACCGCAGGGCAAGGATTTCGTCGCGGGTGGCGCGCTTCGCCTTTGGGGCTTCTGCCTTGGGTTTGGCATTCTTGCTGACCGGTTTTTCGACCGTCAGCAGCATCTTGCGATAGGATTCCAGATCGTCGTCGTAGGGTTTTACCGTGCCGTTCGACACCAGCCAAAGGCGGTCCGCCACCATCGACAAGAGATGCATGTCGTGGCTGACAAGGATCACCGCACCCGAATAGCGGGTCAGCGCCTCGACCAGCGCCTCGCGGCTTTCGATGTCGAGGTGGTTTGTAGGCTCATCGAGGATCAGCAGATGCGGCGCGTCAAGCGTTGCCAGCAACAGCGACAGGCGCGCCTTCTGGCCGCCCGACAGCCGCCCGACTTCGGTTTCGGCCTGATCCGGGCCCAGCCCGAAGCCTGCCAGCTGTGCGCGCAGTTTGGACGGCATGATGCCGGGGCGCGCCGAAATCATGTGCTGCAACGGGGTCTCGTCGATCATCAACTCGTCGACCTGATGCTGCGCGAAAAAACCGATGCGCAGCTTGTTGGCGATGATGGCCTTGCCGTTGAACAGAACCAGCCGGTTCGACAGCAGTTTGGAGAGCGTGGATTTGCCCTGTCCGTTCTTGCCCAACAGGGCGATGCGGTCGTCCTGATCGATGCGCAGGTCAAGCCGCGACAGCACGGGCGTGTCCGCGTCGTATCCCGTCGATCCGCCCTCGATGCTGATGATCGGTGGCGACAGTTCTTCGGGTTCGGGGAAGGTGAACACCTTGCGCGCCGCTTCTTCAGGGGGCGTGATCATGTCCATCTTTTCGATCATCTTGAGACGGGATTGGGCCTGTTTGGCCTTCGAGGCCTTGGCCTTGAAGCGATCGACAAAGGCCTGCATGTGGTCCTTGCGGGCCTGCTGCTTTTTGGCCATCGCGGCCTGCACCGCGCGGCGCTCGGCGCGTTGACGGGCGAACTGGTCATAGGGGCCCTGATAATAGGTCAGCTTGCGGTCCTCGAGGTGCAAAATACCCCCCACCGCGCGGTTCAGCAGGCCGCGGTCGTGGCTGATGATGATGACCGTGTGCGGGTATTTGGCGAGATATTGTTCGAGCCAAAGCGCCCCTTCGAGATCGAGATAGTTCGTCGGCTCGTCGAGGAGCAACAGATCGGGCTGGGCAAACAGCACGCCGGCCAAGGCCACGCGCATCCGCCAGCCACCAGAGTACGCCGAGCAGGGCTGCTGTTGGTCGTCGTCATCGAACCCCAGACCCTTGAGGATGCTGGCGGCGCGGCCTTCGGCACTCCACGCGTCAATATCGGCAAGCCGCGACTGGATATCGGCGATGCGGCCCGGGTCGGTCGCGGTTTCCGCCTCGGCCAGAAGGCCCGCCCGTTCGATGTCGGCGGCCAGCACCGTGTCGATCAGCGACACGTCGGATGACGGCACTTCCTGTGCGACGCCCCCGATGCGGGCGCGGCTGGGCAGCGAAATATCACCACCGTCCAGCCCCAATTCGCCGCGGATGATGCGGAACAGCGTGGTCTTGCCCGCACCGTTGCGCCCGACCAGACCCACCTTGTGGCCTTCGGGAATGGTGGCGGATGCCTCGTCGAACAGCGGGCGGCCTTCGACGGAATACGAGATTTCTGAGATGCGTAACATGGGCGCGGTGTGGACCATGCACGCGCCCCCGTCAATCGCCGCTTTTCATGTGGCGGACCGCGTGTTAGGAGGCGCGCAAATCACACCCAAGGAGACGACCCATGGCTCTTGAGCGCACATTCTCGATCATCAAGCCCGATGCAACCCGCCGCAACCTGACGGGCGCTATCAACAAGAAATTCGAAGACGCCGGTCTGCGGATCGTTGCGCAAAAGCGCATCCACCTGACCAAGGCGCAAGCGGGCGCTTTCTATGCCGTTCACGCAGAGCGTCCTTTCTACGACGAACTGTGCGAATTCATGGCCTCCGCCCCGATCGTGGCACAGGTTCTCGAAGGTGAAGGCGCCATTGCCAAAAACCGCGAAGTCATGGGTGCGACCAACCCTGCGGACGCCGAAGCGGGCACAATCCGCGCTGAATTCGCCGAATCCGTTGGCGAAAACTCCGTCCACGGCTCCGACGCGCCAGAAACAGCCGCGGTCGAAATCGCGTACTTCTTCTCCGGTCTCGAACTGGTCGGCTAAGCCTGACTGTCTTGACTGTCCGGATAGGGGGCGGCCTTTGGGTCGCCCTTTTTCGTGGCCGATTGCGCCGCGACATGGCGGTGCAGCAATTCGACGTTGCGGGTATTTGCCTTCCACCCGACGTCGAACAGATCGCCCAGAACGGGGATCGCGCCGATGGCGGTGTCTATCCCGATGTTCAGCCCCATCTTGGCCAGCACGCTCGGCGGTGCGCCCAACCGGTACGATTCCTTAACGATATAGCCGGCAGGCGCCAGCGCGAGCACATCCCCGATCCCCGGCACCAGCCCCAATACGGAATCCCACCCCACCCGCACGCCGACGATCGGCAGTCGGAAAGCGGTATCCATGCGGTGGGCGAGTTTGCGCAGGCGGACGAGATCTGGATGGTCAGTGTCCATCCAGTCTAACCTGTGGCGCAGGCGACCGTGATCAAGGGCTGTCGCGCACACCGATCAAATCCATCATCCGTTCGAACTCGGATGTCTTGGGGTCGTGCGCTGCCGCCTTGATCGCATCGAAGCGTTTGCGCAGCGCGGTTTTTTCCGCCCCTTTGCAGTCGTTCCACGGGCGGCCCTGCAACGCCATACCAGTACGTAGTAGCCGATGAAATGGGGCTTTGTGCCCGCTTTCAGCATGCGCGCCTAGGCCTCGTCCGCGCCCAATGCGCGCAGCGCTTCGGCGCTGTGGATGCCGGCGGCTTCGGCCTGTGCGGCAAAGGCGGGCCCGATGTTTCGGATCTCGGTCAGGGGCGTGGACATGGGCACAGTTTACGCGGACGATCCCAGCGGGGAAAGTGGGTTGGGCAAAAGAATGACTCGCCTGCAATACGGGTTTTGCGGTAGAGTTTTGCGGGATGAGGAGCGCGGTATAAATCTATGAAATTGCTTGTATTCATGCTGGTAATGGCGGCTGCGACGCAGGGTGTGCACGCCGGTGGCGTTCTGCCGCGCGCCGTGACCGATGCCGATTATGCGCCCGTTCCCGCAGCGGAGGCGGAACTGGGCCAGTTGCTCTTCTACGATCCGATCCTGTCGGGCAACAAGACGGTTGCCTGTGCCACCTGTCACCATCCGAAATTTGCCACCGGCGACGGTGTTGCGCTGTCCTTCGGGGATGGGGGGATCGGGCTTGGGCCCGCGCGCAGGGCCGATCCCGACAATCCGCCCGAAAAGCGTATTCCGCGCAACGCGCCAGCGCTGTTCAATCTGGGCGCGGCCGAATTTACCGTGATGTTCCACGACGGGCGGCTGGAAGCCGACGCCGGGCAGCCCGGTGGCATACGCACGCCGATGGATGCGGATATGGTGGCGGGGTTCGCCTCTGTCCTGTCGGCGCAGACCATGTTCCCCGTGCTGAGCCGTGATGAGATGGCAGGCTCCTACAACGAAAACGATGTGGCGCGCGCGGTGCGACAGGGGCGCATCACCGGTCCGGGTGGAGCCTGGGACCAGCTGGCCCGCCGTGTGTCGGCAATACCGGCCTACGCGGATCGTTTTAAAGCCGTCTATCCCCACATATCGGCGCCCGAAGACATTGGTTTTACCGATATTTCGAACGCAATTGCGGGGTTCATGGCGGTTGAGTGGCGCTCGGACACCGCGCCATTCGATGCCGTTTTGCGCGGCGATGCGCAGTTTGAGGGTTCGGCCGCGCGGGGAGCGGACCTGTTTTACGGCGCGGCGGGATGTGGGGGCTGTCACAGCGGCCCGTTCCTTACGGATCACGGATTTCACGCAATGGCCGCGCCGCAGATCGGGCCCGGCAAGGCCGCAACCTTCCAGCAACACCAGCGCGATGAGGGCCGGTTTCGGGTGACCGGGGATCCGGCCGACCTGTTTGCGTTCCGCACGCCGAGCCTGCGTAATGTGGCGCTGACCGCGCCCTATGGTCACGCAGGGGCACACCGCGATCTGGCGCAGTTCATTCGCGATCACGCAAACCCGCGCGCGGGTCTTGCGCGGTTCACGCCCGCACAGCTGACGTTGATCGACCCGTCCGCGGGCGATTTCACCATAATGGAAAACGCCGAAGAAGTCGCCGCCATTGCACGGGCAGTCACCGCCGCACCCGTCGATCTGAACCGCGAAGACGTCGCGGCAATTCTGGCGTTTCTGGAGACGCTGACCGATCCGGCGGCCGTGGAGGGCAGGTTGGGTGTGCCGCAAAGCGTGCCGAGCGGATTGCCGGTGCCCTAGGGTTTGTGCAGTGTCACCGCCCTGTCGGCATCAACACTGTGAACCGACCGTGTGCCATCGGGCCAGGTCACCGTCACGTCCACCGTCGACAGTGCGCCAAGGCCCACATGCAGACCGAAAAGCTGCCCGCCCGCATGCCCGCCGCCGATGGTGTGCTGCAGGGTTTGCCCGGCGAGCGTGACGATGGCTCCAATGGCATCGCGGTTGCCACCCTGTTGCCGCAGCACGATGCGGAGCCAGTGACCGGTGTCCGCTGTCTCGTTTCGGTAAAGCTCGAGCGGCGCGCGGCGGTTTGACACCAGCAGATCAAGCCGGCCGTCACCGTCGAAATCGACCAACGCGCCGCCACGGCTGCGGGCGGTGCTGGCCACACCCGCGTCAGCGGACGCTTCGTTGAAGGTGCCGTCGGGCCGCTGCATCAGCAGATTGTTGGGATCTCGCGTCGCCATGCCCGGCATCTGGTCCACGTTGCCCTTGGCGATGAACAGATCGGCGCGCCCGTCGTTGTCGATGTCGCCGAATTCCGCGTGCCATCCGGTGGAGGGTCGCCCATCGCCGCCGACATGCGGGCGCTGAGCGTAGGTTCCGACAGAATAGGGCGCGGCGGCATAGGTCCCGTCGGATTGGGCAATCTGCAGCACCTGATCGCCCATCGAGGTCAGCATCACCTCGTCGCGCCCGTCGCCAGTGACGTCACGGCTGGCAATTCCCATCCCCCAGAGGGCAACTTTTTCCCAGCCATCGCTTTGGGTTAGAAAGCGTTCTTCACCTATGTCCCACATCTGTTCGAAGCCGTCCTTGACGTAGTAATGGCGGTCGTTCGACACGCGCAGCCGCATGGCCCCCGACGCGTCGCGCGCGGCAAGCATGGACAAGGGGCAAAACCCCGGTTGCAAAGGGGCGGCCATGTATCCGTCATCGGCGGGGCGCAGCAGCGTGTTGTCGTCGCAGCTCTCGAACGGGCCATCGGGATCGTCGCGGTCGACATAGTTTCCAACCGCCATTGTGGGGTGCTCTTGCCCTGCGTCCCACCATGCCGAAAACGCGGTGCTCCATTTGTTGTCTATGGGCACGCCCCACGCACGGGTCGCATCGGTGAACAAGCAGTCCGGCCCCCCGCTCAGCACCACATTCGCGCCCGAACGCAGGATGAACAGATCGGTGTGCCCGTCCGCGTTCATATCGATCGGATAGGCCCCCGTGACACCGGTCAGGTCAGGGATCGCGCCCGCGGCGAAGGAAAATGCGCCGGTGTTGATGATCAGTTTCGCCGGATCCGCACCGCCCGCCGCAAAAATATCCGGCAGCGCATCACCGTTGCAGTCGAAAACCGCAACGCCGCCGCCGACAAAATGCTCCCACCCCCCGGTGTACGCATGCGCGGGCAGGGTATGTGATTGATCGGTAAAGACCGGACCGGCCTGCGCCATGCCCGCCGTGACCAGCACTGCTGCAACCGCAACCTTCACGCCGACGCACTCTCGCCACCGATCAACGTATCGGTAAGCGCCGACAGCGCCAGCGCCGTTGCCCCGCGCGCCCAGACCAGATCGCCCCACGCGTGGATCGCCACCTTGCAGGGCGTGCGGCCTTCCTTGAGGGTCAGCTGTTGCATTTCGTGCAGCACGTCCTCGGCATAGAGATAGTCGTATTGCATCCGTTCGCCCGACAGGATGATGAGGCCCGGATCAAACAACTGGATCACATTCGACAACCCCAAGGACAGATAGCGCCCCGCGCGGCGAAAGATCGTTTCGGCCGCGCTGTGGCCCGCCTTGGCCTGTTGGAAAAGCGTCTCCATGATTTCTTCGGGCGACTGTGCGCTGTCGACACCGCGGTCCAGGGCCGTTGCGGCCTCGCGGGTGAGGGCATAATCCGCCAGATAGGCCTCCAGACAGCCGCGCTGCCCGCATCTGCACAGCGCGCCATCCAACTGGACCTTGGTGTGCCCAAGCTCCAGCCCCATGCCGCGGGCGCCGCGGTAGAGTTGGTTGCCAAGGACGAGCCCCATGCCCACACCGCTTTCGATCGTGACAACGGCAAAATCGGATTTGGCGCGCCCCGCACCGAACCACAGCTCTGCCAACGTCAGCAGGTTGGCGTCATTGTCGAGCACGAGCGGCATATCGTGGCGCGCGGTAAAGGCACGGCCCAGATCCTGATCGCGCTCCGCGAGCAGGGATGACCAGACAACCGTGCCGCTCACATGGTCTATGATACCGGGCATGCCAATGCCTACAGCGTCGATCCGCGGGGCAGGTGCGGGCACTGTCGCAAGCAGTTCCGCCATCAACGCGTCGATCTCGGCCATCAGCGCGTCGAGACTGCGGCGGTGGTCGGTGGCGGGCAGGGCGGCTTCGGCCACGATGTTGCCCGCAAAGTCCGTCAGAACCGCAGAATGGCGTTTGAAGGCCAGCTTGATCCCGATGACGTGGCCGGCATCCGGCACCACCTCGAGCGCAACACGCGGGCGTCCGCGTCCGTGCTCGCGCGCCGGGCCTTCGACTTCGCGCAGGTATCCCTGACCGATAAGATCGGCGGTCAGCGTGGTCACCGAACCGGCCGAAATGCCCAGATTGCGGGTGATATCTGCACGCGCTGCCGTCCCGCGGGCGCGGATGAATTCAAACACCAACTGCCGGAGCGAGCGCGCACCGCCGCGGGTATCGTGCAGCAGGGGTCCGCATCCTTGGTCGACTGTTTCGGTCGGGGACGGGGCGGTGTCGGCCAATAGTTCAATCCCTAAAATTAATTCTGCACTGCAGCATCGCCACAGCGACGATCCGGCGGAAAATCTGCGCCACACTTCCGTTTCTAGCGATGTAATTCGCCGGTTGTCCATTTTTTATTTTGACAACTAAAATAAATCGTAGGACGCTGGGGCAACCGGGCAAAGTGACTCGGCCTCTGCCCCAAGACGGCAGAAAACCACTGGGAGGAACTCATGAAAAAACTGTTTATGGCAGCGGCTGTGGCTACTGCATCTTTCGGCGCGACAGTGGCCTATGCCGACGGGCATGCGGTGACGGTCGGCGTCAGCTGGTCGAACTTTCAAGAAGAGCGCTGGAAAACCGATGAAGCGGCGATCAAGGGCGCGTTGGAAGCGGCCGGTGCGACGTATGTCTCTGCAGACGCGCAGTCTTCTTCGGCCAAGCAGCTGTCGGATGTCGAGAGCCTGATCGCACAGGGTGTTGATGCCCTGATTATCCTCGCCCAAGACAGCGCAGCGATCGGTCCGGCCGTGGATGCCGCCGCTGCCGAAGGCATTCCGGTGGTTGGCTATGACCGCCTGATCGAAGATCCCCGCGCATTCTACCTGACGTTCGACAATGTCGAAGTGGGCCGGATGCAGGCACGCGCCGTGCTAGAGGCCGCACCAAAGGGCCGTTATGTCATGATCAAGGGCTCGCCCACCGATCCCAACGCCGATTTCCTGCGCGGTGGCCAGCAAGAAGTGCTGCAGGCCGCGATTGACGCCGGTGACATTACCATCGTCGACGAAGCCTATACCGATGGCTGGCTGCCTGCGAATGCGCAGCGCAACATGGAGCAGATCCTGACGGCCAACGACAACGGCGTTGATGCGGTTGTGGCCTCCAACGATGGCACCGCGGGCGGTGTAGTTGCTGCACTCACGGCACAGGGCATGGAAGGCATCCCTGTATCGGGACAGGACGGCGATCACGCCGCGCTGAACCGGGTGGCCTTGGGCACGCAGACCGTATCTGTGTGGAAGGATGCACGCGAATTGGGCAAGGCCGCAGGTGAAATCGCCGTTTCGCTGGCCAAGAGCGATGGCGACATGAGCGCGGTCGACGGTGCGTCCGAGTGGACGTCGCCCGGCGGCACCACCATGACGGCCAAGTTCCTCGCGCCGGTCCCTGTGACCGCGGACAACCTGTCGGCTGTCGTCGATGCCGGCTGGATCGAGAAAGACAAGCTGTGCCAAGGCGTGTCGGGCGGTCCGGCACCCTGTAGCTAAGGGTTCTCCCTCGTCCGGTCCGCTATCTTCGGGCGGGCCGGACGCTTTGACTGTTTTCCCTTTTTCGATGATGTCACCCTGCGCCCCGGTCGAGGCGGCGCCGACAGGAGCAGCTTCATGTCAGACACCGCAGATACCACGGCACCGGCCACCGCCAAACGCGGCCTATTCCAACAGCTTGAATTGGACACGCGCCTGCTTGGCATGATCGGGGCGTTTGTTCTGGTGGCACTGGTCTTTAACGTGCTGACAGACGGGCGTTTCCTGACCCCGCGTAACATTTTCAACCTTACCATCCAGACGGTCAGCGTGGCGATCATGGCGACCGGCATGGTCTTTATCATTGTCACCCGCCACATCGATCTGTCGGTCGGCGCGGTTCTGGCGGCCTGTTCGGCGCTGATGGCGATGACGCAGGTGCGCATCCTGCCGGGGACCTTCGGGTTCGAAATCGGACATTGGGCCATTCCCTGGATCGCCATTGCCGCGGGGCTGATCCTCGGCACGCTGATCGGTGCGTTCAACGGCTGGCTCGTCGGGTATCAGGGCATTCCGGCCTTCATTGTGACACTGGGCGGTTTCCTGATCTGGCGCAATGTCGGCTGGTACCAGACGGCGGGCCAGACCATCGGCCCGCTCGACAAGACGTTCATGACCTTCGGTGGCATCAACGGGACCCTGGGCGGACCGCTCAGCTGGGCTGTGGGCGTCGCCGCGATGGTCTTCACGCTGGTGGCAATCTTCAACGCGCGCCGGGTCAAGCAGGCGCACGGGTTCGCCGTCAAACCGATGTGGGCGGAAGTGACGCTTGCCGCGCTCGCGGTGGCGGCGATCGGCGGTTTCGTGGCAATCCTGACCAGCTACGGCGTGCCCGAAAGGGTCGTGGCGCGGGATCCGTCGAAATACGGCTGCGCCAGCGCAGAAGGCTGCACACCAGTCTACGGGTTGCCGATCTCGGTACTCTTGCTGATCGCCATTGCCGCGATCATGACGCTGATCGCGCGGCGCACGCGTTTCGGGCGGTATATCTTTGCCACCGGTGGTAACCCCGATGCGGCAGAATTGTCGGGCATCAACACACGGTTCCTGACGGTCAAGATCTTTGCGCTGATGGGGGCGCTCTGCGCGATTGCGGCGGTCGTCGCCTCCAGCCGCTTGGCGAACCACTCAAACGATCTGGGCACGCTCGACGAGCTGCGCGTGATCGCCGCGGCCGTGATCGGCGGAACCGCATTGTCAGGCGGCATCGGCACGATCTATGGCGCGATCCTTGGCGCGTTGATCATGCAATCGCTGCAGTCGGGCATGGCGATGGTCGGGGTCGATGCGCCGCTGCAAAACATCGTCGTGGGTGCGGTGCTGGTTTTCGCGGTGTTTATCGACATTCAGTACCGCAAGCGTCTGGGGGGTAAGTGATGTCCGCACCATTGGTTGAAATGAAAGACGTCTCGATCGCGTTCGGCGGGGTTCAGGCGGTCGACAAGGTGTCGATCTCCCTGAACGCAGGCGAGGTCGTCGGCCTTCTGGGCCACAACGGCGCGGGCAAATCCACGCTGATCAAGATGCTGTCGGGCGCCTACAAGATGGACAGCGGCGAAATCTACATCAACGGGGAGCGCGCGCATATCACCACCCCCCGTGATGCCCGCGACCATAATATCGAAACGATCTACCAGACGCTCGCGCTTGCCGACAATCTGGATGCGGCAAGCAATCTCTTTCTGGGCCGGGAGCTGACAAACCGGCTCGGTCTGGTCGACGATGACCGGATGGAGGCCGAAACCCGCAAGATCATGGCCCGTCTCAACCCCAATTTCCGAAAGCTGAAAGAACCTGTCTCCGCGCTTTCGGGGGGGCAGCGCCAATCTGTCGCGATTGCGCGGGCGGTGTATTTCAATGCCAAAATCCTGATCATGGACGAACCGACCGCCGCGTTGGGCGTGCACGAAACCGCGATGGTGGCGGAACTGATCCAGGAGTTGAAAAAGCAGGGGCTCGGCATTTTCCTGATCAGCCACGACACCCGCGAGATGATGGATTTGTGTGATCGGGTGGCCGTGATGAAAAACGGCCGCATGGTTGGCACCGAGCGGGTCGAGGATGTCACCGAGGACGATATCCTGTCGATGATCATCCTTGGCAAGAACCCGAAGGCCGCCGCGTGAGCTTTATCGGGCTTGATCTCGGGACGTCCTCGCTCAAGGCAGTGCTGTTGTCGGATGACGAGACGCTATTGGCCGAGCATAGTGTGCCGCTGACGGTAACGCGGGCGCAGGACGGCTGGTCGGAGCAGGACCCTGACAGCTGGTGCGAGGCCGCGACACAGGCGTTGCGCGCTTTGGCGAGCAAGGCCGACTGCAGCGCAGTGCAAGGCATGGGGCTGGCCGGTCACATGCATGGCGCGACACTGATCGGTGCCGATGACAGGCCGTTGCGCCCGTGCATGCTCTGGAACGACACCCGCAGCCATGCCGAAGCCGCCGAAATGGACGTAACGGCCCTTTTCCGGGACACGACCGGCAACATCGTTTTCCCCGGCTTCACCGCCCCCAAAGTGGAATGGGTGCGCAGGCATGAACCCGGCGTATTCGATCAAATCGCCAAAATCCTGCTGCCCAAGGACTACTTGCGGCTTTTCCTCACCGGAGAGCATGTCTCCGAGATGTCGGACGCGGCGGGGACCGCGTGGCTGGACACAGGCGCGCGGGACTGGTCCGACGCCCTGTTGGCGCATGCAGGGCTCGCGCGTGCGCAGATGCCCGATCTTGTGGAGGGATCGGCGCCTTCGGGTCGGCTGCGCGCCGATCTCGCTGCGGATATCGGATTGCCGCAGATGGTGGTTGCAGGGGGGGCTGGCGATAACGCGGCCGCCGGCATCGGGGCAGGGGTCGTGCGCGACGGCAGTGCGTTTGTCTCACTTGGTACGTCGGGTGTGCTTTTCGCGGCCAACGACGGGTATCGGCCCGATCCGGCAACGGCGGTGCACACATTTTGCCATGCCGTGCCGCAGACATGGCACCAGATGGGGGTGATCCTTGCCGCGACCGACGCCCTGAATTGGCTGTCCAATCTGACCGGCCAGCCCGCCGCCGTTCTGACCCGCGATCTGGGCGAGGTCCAGGCACCGGGAAAGACCTTGTTCCTGCCGTATCTGGGGGGCGAACGCACCCCGCACAACAACGCCGCCGTGCGCGGACAGTTCCTGAACCTCGAACATGCCACAGACGCGACCGAAGCCGCCCGCGCGGTGCTGCAAGGCGTCAGCTTTGCCTTTGCCGATTGCCACGATGCCCTCGCAGCGACGGGGACCCGCATCTCCCGTGCGCTGGCGCTCGGCGGGGGCGCGAAATCCGCGCATTGGCTCGATATGCTGGCCTGCACACTTGGGATCGAACTGGATGTGCCGCAGGCCGGTGATTTCGGTGCCGCCTTGGGGGCTGCACGGCTGGGCCGGATGGCCAGCACCGGGGCAGGTGCCGAAATTGCCACGCAACCGCCGATCGCCAAAACCGTATCTCCCGACCCGCGGCTGGCGGACGCGATGGCTCAAGGCCACGCCCGCTACCGTCACGCCTATCGTGTTCTGAAGGACCTTTGACATGACCGATTTTTTCAAGGGCATCGCGCCCGTCACCTTTGAAGGCGCACACAGCGACAGCGAATTTGCCTTTCGCCACTATGACCCGGACGAAATGGTCATGGGGAAGGCGATGAAAGACCATTTGCGCTTTGCCTGCGCCTATTGGCACAGCTTTGCGTGGCCCGGGGGCGACCCGTTCGGCGGCCAGACGTTCGAGCGGCCCTGGTTCGGCGACACGATGGATCTGGCACGCATGAAAGCCGACGTCGCATTCGACATGTTCCAGATACTCGGCGTGCCCTATTTCTGTTTCCATGACGCGGACGTCCGCCCGGAAGGCGCCGATTTCGCCGAGAGCACGCGTAACCTTGAGGCGATTGTCGACTACTTCGGCGAAAAGATGGATGCGACCGGGCTCAAGCTGTTGTGGGGTACGGCGAACCTCTTCAGTCACCGCCGGTTCATGGCCGGGGCGGCCACCAACCCCGATCCGGAGGTTTTTGCCTTTTCGGCCGCAACGATCAAGACCTGCATGGATGCGACGCACAAGCTGAACGGCGAGAATTACGTGCTGTGGGGCGGGCGCGAGGGATATGAAACACTGCTCAACACCGACATGGGCCGTGAACGCGCACAGGCAGGCCGGATGCTGCAGATGGTTGTGGATTACAAACACAAGATCGGCTTCGACGGCGCGATCCTGATCGAACCGAAGCCGCAAGAGCCGACCAAGCACCAGTATGATTACGACGTGGCGACAGTCTACGGGTTTCTCAAGGACTTCGGGCTGGAGGATGAGGTAAAGGTGAACATCGAACAGGGCCACGCGATTCTGGCAGGTCATTCGTTCGAACACGAATTGGCGCTGGCCCGCGAATTGGGGATATTTGGCTCCATCGATATGAACCGCAACGATTATCAGTCAGGATGGGACACAGACCAGTTTCCGAACAATGTGCCCGAAATGACCTTGGCCTATCTCGAAGTGCTCAAGGCGGGCGGCTTTGCCACGGGCGGTACGAACTTTGACGCAAAACTGCGGCGCCAGTCGCTCGATCCCGAGGATCTGATCCTCGCGCATGTCGGCGGTATGGACGCCTGCGCTGCAGGGCTCAAGGCCGCGGCGGCAATTCTCGAGAACGGTGCCCTGGAAGAGGCGCGGGAGGCGCGGTACGCAGGGTGGAACGGCGATCTGGGACAGTCCCTGATGCAGTCCGGTCTGGCAGAGATCGAGGCGATGGTCCGGAGCGAAAACATCAACCCGGACCCGCGCTCGGGGCGGCAAGAGCGGTTGGAAAACCTGATCAACCGCTTTCTATAGCCGGTGAGAGACAACCGGCGCACCCGAGGGAGGTGATGCGCCGGTCAGTCATTTCAGGCGGCGACGGTGTCTTCGGATTTGTGCAGGCTGACGACTGCCAGAACCGTGGCACCGATGACGAAGTAATATGCCGCGTCAATGCCTTGGAAGCCCAGTGCAATCGGCGCGATGACAAAGGCCGCACCGACCGCAAAATCGACCGCGAGGTGCAGCCGGTAGGGCAGAACCCGGAACACACCCAGACGGTGATCGGTGAACACCGTCATCACCAGTGCCGCGATGCCTGTCAGCAGCGATAGGCCGAACGCCAGCGGATGGGACTGACCCAGACCCAGCAGGAACGGCATGACAATCAGGCCAAGAGCCACGGGGTAATCGAGGTACGCGTGCAGGGATTTCGTGATGAAGTTGGGCATGTGAAGAGGCTCCTGAAGAGTTTGGTTTAAATTGATTTGGCGGCTCGGGGACGTTAGTGCCGTGTGACTGATATAGAGAAAGGAACCAATTGGTTCAAAACACATGTATGTGAGTTTTGTAACAATCGGTTCCAAACGAATTTCCGCCGATCTGCCTAGTTTTTCATCATCACCTGCGCACGTGAGGAAAAAATGGCCGTCGTGTAAGCCTGTGGTGAAATTGTGAAAAACAACGCCGAAAATTTGAAATAGTTTAGCGTCAGAGAGGAACATTCGCTGCTATTGTCAGGCATCGAAGGAGGCGTCGTTGCAGGATTTCAATACGATACCGGATCGATCACCGCTCGAGCCGGAAGCAGATGGATTTTCTGTGACGCTTGACGGGGTGGTCATCCGCCGCGTGTTGTCCAGCGATCTGCACCGCCTCGAGGCCGGCAAGACGCCCGTGTTGATCCTGCCGCTGGAACCGATGCAGATGACCGTATCCTCCGTAGATGTAGGAACCCGTGTCCTTGCGCTGGCCGCGCATATGCCGGCGCTGTTCTGCGCGCGCAAAACCTACAGGTTCGAATGCGAAAACGGCGCCGCCTTGCTGCATCTGGCCTTTGACACGAAATGGTTCGAGGAATTGCGCCGCCGCTGCGAACTCGGCCCGGATCAGGTGCCGCGGTTCATCGAAACCTGCAGGCACAGTGATTTTTCTTTTATTACGCGCATGCTGCTTGACCATATGACCCGTCCCGACACGTGGCCACCGACAGTGATCGCGCTGTGCGCGGAACTGATCATCTGCCGTTTCCTGACCGAACTGAGGGACCAGATCGACGAAACCGGCACCCGTGATGTCCTGAGTGATGCCGCGCTCTATGATGTGATGGCAGTTGTCGAAAAACAGCTGTCGGGACCGATCAAGGTGGCCGAGCTGGCGCGCACCGCCGCGATGAGCAACGACCGTTTCTCGCGGGCCTTCAAGGCAAAGACCGGAAAGTCGCCGCGCACCTATATTCTGGAACGCCGCGTGGAAATGGTGATCGAGCTGATGGCAGAGACCGATCTTTCCCTGTCTGACATCGCGTTTGCGGCCGGTTTTTCCAGCCAGTCCCATATGACCTATGTTTTTAACCGCACCATCGGATTGCCGCCCGGGCAATACCGGGGGCTCGAGGCTGTCGAGGATATATCCCCGCTGGCGGCACGGCGCGCCTGACCCCGGCATCCTCTATCCCAGATAGGACGGTTTGCCTGTGCGTGTCAGACTGTTGGCCAACGCAAACACACTTAGCACCAGTCCCACGAGAACGACCGTTGCCGCGATCAAGGGCAGGGGGCGGCTGTCCATTTGGGCGGCGGCGTCGGCGATAAAGGTGCCCAGACTGATGTACGGCTCCTGCAGTCCGAGCGCCAGAAAGGAAAGCGCGCTTTCCTGTGTGACGGCCCGCGCGAATGTGACCGCAGCAAACGGAGCCAGCACCACAGCCATATTGGGCAGGATATGGGTACGGATTAGCCGCAGGGGGGATTGACCCAAAGCGCGGGCGGCCTGCACGAAGGGTTCGGATTTTAGCCCGAGCGCGGCGCCACGGCACACACGCACGGCATCTTGCAGCTCAACCAGCGCGACCAATAGTGCCAGCGCCAGCACGGAGGGCCCGAAATACAAAATGCCCAACGCGACGACGATGTAGGGCGGCAACGCATAAAGCATTTCGAGGCCGCGCATGATCGTGTGGTCGGCCCACCGCGGTCCGAACGCGGCAGCCGTTCCCAGAAAAGCCCCGAGCGCCAGAACAAAAAGCGTCACCAGTCCTGCAAACAGCGCGGTAGTGCGCGCGCCATGCACGAGCCTTGCCAGCTGGTCGCGGCCCAGCCGGTCTGTTCCCAACGGATGTCGCTGGCGTGTGATGTCGGCCTCGATCACCTTCGGATCATCCGTCCCGCGCCAGCGCGACAGGGCGCCGGGCTGCTGGTTCAGGAAAGCGAGCATTTCGGAGGGTTGCTCCAGCGGCTTGGGCAACCGGACCGTCGCGTGCGGCGAAGTGAGGGTCACGGCCGCCTCCGCGACCCCGATCGCGGACAGGGCGCGCCGCGCCTGTTCTTCGATCTGCGGCAGAGGCGGGCGCTGTGACATACTGGCAGGCAAATAGGTTCTGCCAAGATCCTGACTGCGCGGATCATGCGACACTGCGGCAGGCAACACGGTGACGGCAAGGATCAGCCCCAAAAGCACCAGCGCTCGCATCACCCGGCCCGCTCCAGCCGCGGATCGAGCAAAACATAGGCGATGTCGACACATACGTTCACCGTGATGACCACGAGTGCGGTGATGATTGTCGCGGCGGACAGCACTGGATAATCGCGGGCAATTGCTGCGTCGATAAAGACCCGCCCCAGACCCGGAATATTGAAAACCGTCTCCACGATTGCAGCCCCCAACAACACACCGGCAATCAGTGTCCCCGCATAGGAGAGCGTCGGGATCAATGCACGGCATAGGGCATGGCGGTGTACAGTCTGTGCACGGCTGGTGCCTTTGGCCCGGGCCGTGCGGACGCTTTCATGGCGCAGCGCGTCCTGCAGCGCGGGCGCACAGAGCATATAGAGCGCGGCCGTCAGGGGCAGGGCCAGCGCAATCACGGGAAGGATCAGGCCGCGCGCTGCGCTGTCGGCGGTCCCCGAGACGGGCAGCACCTGCAACCACACCCCGAACACCAGCGAAAGAAGCGGCGCCGTGACAAAGACCGGAACGCTCGATGCGGTAGCGGCCAGCACCAGAGCCCGACGCCGTGTGCGTTCAAGCCGCGTAGCCACGAAACTGGCACTCAGAAGCGCCCCGATCACCGCAATAACCAGTGTGGGTATGGCGATCATCAGCGTCAAGGGCAGAGCGTTTGCCACGATCGACACGACCGTTTGGCCGGAATAGACGTAGCTTTCGCCGAAATCCCCGCGCAACGCGCTGCTGAGCCAGCTTGCGAATTGCTGCGTCAGCGGTCGGTCTGCACCAACGGCGCGCCTTGCGTTTTCGATGCGGGTGCTATCGAGAAAAACGCTGTTGAACGGCCCACCCGGTACGGCCCGGCTGATGAAAAACGACAGGGTCGCGACGGCGGACACCGCAAGTGCCGACCACAAGAGCCGCCCGAGGATATACCTGAATTGAGCGGCTGCCATCTCGTGACCTAAGGCACGATGCTCAGGTGGCGCGTGAGCCGGGGCCCGCCGCCCAGCCGTTGGCGCCCCTGAACGCGTTCGCTGATCAATTCCGCCAGCCGCACGCTCACAAGCGGAAGCACGGCATGGCTGTCGAGTATGTCTTGCTCGGCTTCGACCAAAAGGGCGGCCCGCGCGGCTTTATCCGTTTGCGCGGCCGCGCGGGCCAGCAGGCGATCGACCGTATCGGATGTCCGGTTCGAAATATTTCTGGAACCACCGATCAGAAAAAGCTCGAGAAAGGTGGTTGCATCTGAGTTGTCCGACAGCCAGCCAAAGGTTGCCACGTCGTAGTCGCGGTTGGCGTCGAACATTTCGTAATGCGCGGCAAAATCACGGATCGAGAATTCGACATTGATGCCGTAGCGCCCCCAGACGTCGGCCACATGAAGTGCGATCGGTCCTTCATCGGGAATGGCACTGTGAGCCAGCGTCAACGTCAGCGGCGATTGCGGTGAGATGCCCGCAGCCCTTAAAAGGCGCTGCGCTTCTTGCGTACGCTCGAATCGCGTCATGTCGAGAAAATCGAGCGTCGGACCGGGATCGGGATAGTTCAACACGCCTGCCGGAACGATGCTGCGCAGGGGCGGCATGAGCCCGGCCAGAACGTCGCCCGAGATCACGTCGCGGTCAATCAGCAGATCAAGGGCGCGCCGCACGGTCCGGTCATCCAGCGGCGGCCGCGTGACGTTCAGCGCATAGTAATAGGCCGAAACCGTTTCGGGCGTATACAACTGCGCGCGCAGGGCGTCATCCATCGTGATCGCCCGATCGGTCGGGATATAGGGGCATATATCAATATCGCCGACGCGGAACAGCCGCACGCAGGTGTCGGCGTTTTCGATGACCTGATAGGTCAGCCGGGTGATGTCGACACCCGCGGCATCGCGGTAATGCGGATTGGCCACAAGCGTGTACCGGTCGTTTGCCGTTTGATCGACCAGCATGTAGGCGCCGCTGTAATGGACATCGGGCCCCGCGCGTGCTGGCGTTGCGGCAGGCAGGCTCAGCAGTTCCTCCAGATAGGTGACCGGCGTGTCCAGTTCGATGCGCAAGCGCTCCGGCGACACGGCGATGACGCCCAGCGTTTCGGGGTCGGCAGTGCCCGCGATGATCGCTTGCGCGCCCGTGATCGCATTCAGGGACGCGGCATAGGGCGATGCGGTGTCGGGGAGAAATAGCAAGCGAAAACCGCGCACGAAATCGCCCGCTGTAATCCGTTGGCCGTCCGACCAGCGCGCCTCTGGATCGAGCTCGAACTCCCAGCTCAGCCCATCCTCCGCGACCTCCCACGCCCGCGCCACGCCCCGCGCGGCGGCGCCTGTCTGATCGGTGCTGAGAAGCCCTTCGTGCAGATCCTGTACAACGAAAAATTCCTGATCCAGCGATATCTTGCGCGGATCGAGCGTTCGCGGCGAGGCGACCAGCGCAAACCGTGCCTCGCTCCCCTCGGCCCGCCCATCCGCAGGCAGACAGCAGAGCAGGGCAACGGCAATAGCCGCGGCTCGAAATGGCGTCGGAAAAAGCTGTGAAAAAATGCGGTTCATGAGCGAAACGATACCGGTGCGGTGGCCTTAGGCAAAGCGTTTTTCTTGGGCCGCGATGCGTGGATCTGAGGTTGGATCAGGTCCTCGATACAGGCGAACTACGACTGCGAAGAAACGGGTGTTCGGCGTCAGGGAAAATCCCAGCAGACGCAAAAAAACCGTCTAAGGTGATTGCCCTAAACGGTTTATTATGGCTCCGACGGTAGGGATCGAACCTACGACCAATTGATTAACAGTCAACTGCTCTACCGCTGAGCTACGTCGGAACGGTTCGCACCGTATAGCGATGGTGATTTGGCGCGTCCAGTGGAATTTTTGCGCAAAATCAGATTTTTTTCGCCGGGGTTGCGAGGGCAAAATCCGCTTCACTGTGCAGCGGGCCATGCGGGTGAATATGCCCGCGTTTATGCAGATCGATCAGGTGCGCCAGCACGTTGCGGGAGGCGGCATTCAAGAGCGCGGGTGGCGCGTCATTGTAGATTAGGGTGGCGAGTGCTGCGGCATTGGCAGGACCGCGTTGCAGGTGGTCGAGTATGGCGGCTTCGCGACCCTTGCGGTGCGACACCAGCCAGTCGAGGCGGGCGTTCGGGGTGTCGATCTGCGCGCCGTGGCCGGGGTAGAACACACGCCAGTTACGGTTTTGAAGCATGACGCAGGAGGCCATGAAGTCGGTCAGATCGCCGTCTGGCGGAGATACAATTGACGAGGCCCACCCCATAACATGGTCCGCGGTAAAGCAGGCGTCGTTCCAGCCAAGGCAGATGTGATTGCCCAAATGGCCGGGTGTGTGCAGGACATCGAGCTGCCAGTCCGCGCCCGTGATCCGGTCACCATCGCGCAGCGTTGTGTCAGGTACGAAATCGGTGTCGATGCCTTCTCCGCCACCGAGGTTTTCGCGGGCTGCCAATTCGGCCATAACATCTGACCGTCCAGCGGTCGCATCTCCGAAAGCCAGAACCGGCGCACCGGTCCGTTCAGCCAGCGGGCGGGCGAGCGGGGAGTGGTCGAGATGGCTGTGCGTCACGACGATATGGCTGATGCGCTGGCCAGGCTCGAGGGCCGAAAGGATCGCCGCCAGATGGTCGTCATTGTGCGGACCGGGGTCAATCACGGCAAGATCGCGCGTGCCCAGCAGATAGGTGTTCGTGCCCCGGTACGTCATCGGCGACGGATTTGGCGCCACGATGCGCCGCAGGCCTTCCTGAAGCCTTTCGGGAACGCCGACGGGGGGATCAAAGTCATCAGGTGGCGTCACGTTTGGACCTTTCACAAAACCGCGTTGCTGCGTAGGTTTAGCCCATGTCCTTTGCATGGCTCAAACGATATGTCCCGCGCGGAATTTACGGCCGCGCCGCGTTGATCCTGATGTTGCCGGTCGTGTGCCTGCAACTCGTGGTGACCGTCATTTTCGCGCAGCGCCATTTCGAGGGCGTCACCCACCAGATGGCGGACGCGGTGGTGCGCGAGCTGGCGCTGGTCCAGCAGGTCGCGGCTCAGGCCGGCACAGCCGAGGATATCCCGGCCGTCATCGGGGAGGAGCTGGCACCGTTGCAAATGTCGGTCCTGCCCGCGACCGATGTGCCGATGACCAATGAACGCGTTTGGTACGATTACTCGGGCCGCGTTCTTATCGCGCGGTTGCAAGACCGTTTGGCGGGGTTCCGCGCCGTTGATCTGACTGATCTGTCCCAAGTGACGTTGTGGATGGAGACGGGCAATGGGCCGGTTCGGGTTGTCTTTGAACGGCGCAGGATTACCGCGTCCAACCCACACCAGCTTTTTGTTTATACGATTGTTTTCGGCATGATCATGACGCTGATTGCATCGGTTTACCTGCGCAACCAACTGCGCCCGATCAAACGGCTTGCCCGCGCCGCGGATGCGTTCGGACGCGGGCAGCACATGCCCTATACGCCTGCGGGTGCGGTTGAGTTGCGTGCGGCGGGCGCGGCGTTCGTGGCGATGCGCGCGCGGATCGAGCGCCATATCGAACAACGCACGCTGATGCTGTCGGGGGTGAGCCATGATCTGCGCACGCCGTTGACCCGCATGCGGTTGGGTCTTTCGATGATGGATGACGAAGAAGCCGCACCGCTCTTGCGCGATGTGGAGGACATGCAGGGGATGCTTGATGAATTCCTCAGCTTTGCCAAGGGCGCGGCAGAGGGGGAGCCGGAGAAGCTTGACCCGATCGCATTGGTGCAGGAGGTGGTTGCCGATGCCAAACGGGCAGGGCGGGACGTGACGCTCTTGCCGATCGAGGGCGATGGGGACGGGACCATGCGGTTGCGCCGCGGTGCTATCGTGCGGGCAATCGACAATCTGATCTCGAATGCCGTGCGCTATGGCTCGCGGGCGCAGGTCTCGGTGATGCTGAGTGACAAGGTGCTGCGCATCCGCGTTGACGACGATGGGCCCGGTATCCCGCAGGACCAGCGTGAAGATGCAACACGCCCCTTTACCCGGCTTGATGTAGCGCGCAACCAGAACAAGGGCGGTGGCGTCGGATTGGGGCTGGCAATTGCAGTCGATGTCGTGCGCGGCCACGGCGGCGTTTTGCGGCTGGGCGAGGCAGACGAGCTCGGCGGTTTGCGGGCGGATATCGTGATCGGCCGTTAGCGGCAGAATGACGCTGGCGGAACGAACAGCTGTGCCGTCGTGTTTCCTTTCCATAGAGAGATAGGAGATCCCCCATGGTAAAAAGTGCATTGATTGCAGGCGCAGGTGTTGCAGGGCCGACGACAGCGTATTGGCTTGCGAAACACGGATGGGACGTAACGGTGATTGAACGCGCAGGCGATTTGCGCCTCGGTGGGCAAAATATCGATATTACGGATGCCGCCCGCGACATCGTCGAGCAGATGGGCATCGAAACCGCGATCAAGGACAAGCACACCGGCGAGAAGGGATTGATGTTTGTGGACACGGACAATGTCTCCAAGGCCGAATTCCCCACACAAAGCAAAGGATCGCTGACGCGCGAGATCGAGATTCTGCGCGGCGATCTGGTCAAAATCATCGTCGACGCGACCCCCGAAAGCGTTTCTTACCGTTTCGACACGACGATCAAGGCTCTCGATCACAAGGAGGATGGCGTCGGGGTTACTTTCGACGATGACACGACCGAGGAGTTCGACATTGTCATCGCGGCAGACGGGATGAATTCGCGCACCAGACCGATGATTCTGGGCGAGGGTGACTATACGGACTACCTTGGCGTCTGGTCGTCCTATTTTACCGTGCCACGCATCGAGGCCGACAATGACTGGTGGCGCTGGTATACCAGCCCTTCGGGTGTGATCGCCTTCCTGCGGCCCGACAACAAGGGGACGATGCGCGCCTCTGTCAACTTCCAGACCGACGACAATGATCCACCCCACATGACGCTGGAGGATAAGAAGGACCGGCTGCGCGCGCGACTTTCAGGGGCAGGATGGGAATGCGACAGGCTGGCGAAGGCGCTGGATGACGTCGAGGATATCTTTCTGGGCCCATTGCACCAGATCAAGGCGGACAGCTGGTCGCACGGGCGCAGTGTACTGGTCGGCGATGCTGCCTATTGCCCGACGCCCTATACCGGAATGGGCACGACGATCGCGATCATCGGCAGCTATATCCTCGCCAACGAATTGGCCACACACGACGACCACGCGGCCGTATTCGCAGCATACGAAGAAAAATTCAGGGCCTTTGCCAAACAGGCGCAAAAACTGCCACCCGGCGTGCCGGATGCAGCTTATGCCAATTCGATGTTCAAGGTGAAACTGGTCAATTCCGGCGCTGCATTGGCTGCCTCAACGCCGGTGCAATCGGTTCTGTCGCTGTTTGGCGGCGGGGATGAGGAAAAATCCAATGACTTCGATCTGCCCCAGTATGAGACCGCACGATCAGCCTGAGCGTGATCGCATGATTGAATACAGCGGTGGGAATGGTAGGCCCGGCAGGACTTGAACCCGCAACCAAAGCGTTATGAGCGCTCTGCTCTAACCAATTGAGCTACAGGCCCGCCATGGGCTTTGGGTATTGTGCGGGCGCGGCGGCGTCAAGACTTTGCGTTGCGACTTTCGGCACAATCATTTAGGTCCGGCGCAACGCAAACAGTGACGCGCAAAAGGGCCCTATCATGCCAGAGCAAAAAAACGGGATCACATACGCAGACGCCGGTGTGGACATCGATGCAGGCAATGCGCTGGTCGAACGGATCAAGCCCGCGGCCAAGCGCACATCGCGGCCCGGTGTCATGGCCGGACTGGGTGGATTTGGTGCGCTTTTTGATCTGAAAGGCGCAGGCTTTACAGATCCGGTGCTGGTCGCGGCGACGGACGGCGTGGGTACGAAACTGCGCATTGCGATCGATACCGGCAATGTCGACAGCGTGGGCATCGACCTCGTGGCGATGTGCGTCAACGATCTGGTCTGCCAAGGCGCGGAGCCTTTGTTTTTCCTCGATTACTTTGCCTCGGGTAAGTTGGAGATCGATCACGCCGCGCGGATCATCGAAGGCATCGCAAAAGGCTGCGAAT
Source organism: Sulfitobacter sp. S190 (assembly GCF_025141935.1). Taxonomy (NCBI): domain Bacteria; kingdom Pseudomonadati; phylum Pseudomonadota; class Alphaproteobacteria; order Rhodobacterales; family Roseobacteraceae; genus Sulfitobacter; species Sulfitobacter sp. S190. The sequence goes on from NZ_CP081120.1 coordinate 1,539,496, forward strand.
TGTCCGGTTGTGCCCTCATCGGGGGGGAGACGGCGGAAATGCCCGGCATGTATGCTGAAGGAGATTTCGATCTGGCGGGATTCTCTGTCGGCGCGATGGAACGGGGGGCGGGCCTGCCCACAGCGGTACAACGGGGGGACGTGCTGCTGGGGCTGGCGAGTGACGGCGTCCATTCCAACGGCTTCAGTCTCGTCCGCGTCATCGTGGAACACTCCGGTCTTGGCTGGGATGATCCATGCCCGTGGGATGGGGGTACGCTTGGTGAGGCATTGCTGACACCGACGCGGCTCTATGTGAACGCCGCGCTCGCGGCCCACCGTGCGGGTTTCGTCAATGCGCTTGCGCATGTGACGGGTGGCGGTCTGACCGAAAATCTGCCGCGCGTCCTGCCCGAGGGGCTGGGCGCGCGGATCAACCTTGATGCATGGGAGTTGCCTCCGGTTTTCCGCTGGCTGACCGCCCATGGCGGCATGGACGAAGCGGAACTGCTCAAGACCTACAACTCGGGGATCGGCATGATCGTTGTCTGCCCGGCCGACAAGGCAGATGCGGCAGCCAAGCTTCTCGAGGATCAAGGCGAAACCGTTTTCACCATCGGTGAAGTCGTCAGCGGTAACGGCGTGTCCTACGAGGGCTGCCTCGTCTGATGACACGCGTTGCGGTCTTTATTTCCGGTGGCGGCTCCAACATGGTCAGCCTGCTAGAAGATATGGCGCGGCCGGGCCATGCGGGCCGACCATGTGTTGTGCTGTCCAACACTGCCAGCGCAGGCGGGTTGGCCAAGGCGCAAGCGATGGGTGTGACTACGGCCGTCGTTGACCATCGTCCGTTTGGCGGCGACCGCGCAGCATTTGAAGCGGCGCTTGATGCCGCTCTGGCCCCTTTTGAACCCGATCTTATCTGTCTGGCAGGTTTCATGCGCAAGTTGACAGCGGGGTTTACCGACCCAAGGGCGGGCCGGATGATCAATATCCACCCGTCGCTGCTGCCCAAGTACAAGGGCCTTCATACCCACGCCCGGGCGCTTGACGCTGGCGACGGGGTGCATGGCTGTACCGTACACGAGGTAACCGCGGCGCTCGATGACGGGCCGATTTTGGGACAGGCCCAGGTGCCTGTCTTGCCCGGTGACACGCCGGACACATTGGCAGCACGGGTTCTGGTGCAAGAACACCGCCTCTATCCGGCGGTACTGCGCCGTTTTGCCGCCGGGGATCGCACGCCGCTCTTCTTGGAAAGCTGACTGGTAAAAGCCCGCGCTTTTCGATACCCCTTGGAAAAGCCTTGGGAACATCTGTTTATGCGTACCATTACGACCACCGACGCGCTGCGGGACTATTGCGAAGAAGCAGCCAAGCACGATTATATAACGGTGGATACGGAGTTCCTGCGGGAGCGGACCTACTATTCCAAGTTGTGCCTGCTGCAACTGGCGATGCCCGGCACGGATGACAGCAACGCGGTGTTGGTCGATCCGCTGGCCAACGGTCTGTCGCTTGAGCCATTGTACGAGCTCTTTCGCAACAAGGCCGTGGTCAAGGTGTTTCATGCCGCGCGGCAGGATCTCGAAATCTTCTTTGTCGACGCACAGGTCTTTCCCGAGCCGTTGTTCGATACGCAAGTGGCGGCCATGGTGTGCGGCTTTGGCGAGCAGGTGGGCTACGAGACGCTGGTGCGCAAGATTGCAAAGCAGTCGCTGGACAAGACATCACGGTTCACTGACTGGTCACGCCGTCCGCTGACCGATGCGCAAAAGCAATACGCAATTGCCGATGTCACGCACCTGCGCCAGATCTATGAGTTTCTGGCCGAGCGGCTGGACGAGACCAGCCGTCATAAATGGGTCGCGGAAGAACTGCGTATTTTGACAAACCCCGATACCTACATCACCAAACCGCGCGATGCGTGGAAGCGGGTAAAGACACGGACCAATTCGGGACGGTTTCTTGCGGTTGTCCGCGAGCTTGCCGCGTTTCGCGAGCAATTCGCGCAGGACCGCAACATCCCGCGTAACCGCGTCTTCAAGGATGACGCAATGGTGGAGCTCGCCTCCAACAAGCCCAAATCACTCGAAGAGCTTGGCCGGTCGCGCCTGTTGTTGCGCGAAGCGCGCAAAGGGGACATCGCCGATGGCATCCTGAAGGCTGTGGCGGACGGGCTGGCCGTTTCTAACGACGATGTGCCCCAGCCGGACCGGTCGCGCGAAAAGCTGCAGGTCAATCCGGCGCTGGCCGATCTGTTGCGGGTTCTGTTGAAGGCAAAGACCGAAAGCGCGGGCGTTGCGGCCAAACTGATTGCCACGGCGTCGGACCTTGATGCAATCGCCGCGGGTCAGCGCGATGTGCAGGCCCTGAGCGGCTGGCGTAGGGAAGTGTTTGGCACCGATGCGATCAAATTGTGCGAAGGCCAGATCGCTTTGACGGCTGTCGGATCATCCGTGAAGGTTGTCGAGGTTTAGGCGCCGCTGCGCAGGCCCTAGCGCCGCACCACCTGGGCATTGCGCAGCCCTTCGACACGAATGGTGCGCACGCCCCGCAGATCCTGATCGGTGAGTTTGCGCGCAGCGGTCACTTCGCGCGTGGCCTGTGCGCCGACCCGTGTCGGATCTTCCGGGCGCAGACCCTCAAGCCGGTAGGTCAGAACACCGTCAACGGGCGTTTCGTCTTCTGTGGCCGGCGTCAATTGCACGTCATAGATGCCTTGCCGCGCAGCCAGCCCCGTGGCCCGGACAATAGCACCCCCCGGCACACGCTCGATGCGCAGACCGGTGACCTGATCGAAGGGCGTGCCTGCATAGACAACTCCCGTGTCCGCCCGGCGCGAGAAAAAGCCTGTCGATTGCGGGATAAGCGGATTGACCGGCTTTGCATCGCTTTCGACGACAGGTTCCGACTGCGCGCGGCCGAACCAGTTGAAAGGATTGATATTGCTATCGCGCACAACGCCACAGGCGCCGAGGGTCATGGTTGCGACCAAAAGGGCGGAGAGGGTATTGCGCATGGAACCTGCCAAAAGTCTATGTTCGTTCCAATCGGACTACCGCATCTGGACAGGCTTGGGAAGGGGCTGGACGTTTGGCGGTGCGGCAACTAACTGGAAGCTGGACGCACATCGCAAGGAGACGCTGCATGGCCACGCCCGCCTTCGAAGACCTGGTTGAGGATTTTGAATTTCTCGACGATTGGGAAGACCGTTACCGCCACGTGATCGATCAGGGCAAGGCAATGGATGCACTGGCCGAAGAACTCCGCGTGCCGGCGACAAAGGTCGATGGCTGCGCCAGCCAGGTTTGGCTTCATGCGGAAATGCAAAACGGCAAACTTCATTTCGATGGTGCGTCGGATGCGATGATCGTTTCCGGCCTCATCGCTGTTTTGCGCCAGCTTTACAATGGCTTGACGCCCGCGCAGGTCTTGGCCGTAGACGCACGAGCGGAAATGGGCCGTTTGGGTCTGAACGACCATTTGTCCGCACAACGCTCAAACGGTCTGACCGCTATGATCGAACGGGTGCGCGAAACCGCAGCCGCTTCCGCCTAAAGGGCCGAGAGGCTGCGCGCCAGATCGCCGTAGCCGGTAAAGCGGCGTTCGAATGCGAGGCCCAGACGCTGTGCGCATTCTTGCGCTTTGCCGGTCAGCGTAGGGTCATCCGTCTGTGCCTGATAGACCAGCTTGGTATAGTTGCCGAAATACATGTCGCGCAGTTCGGGGTGTCGGTCGAGCCCCATCGGTTTCATGATGAAGGCATCGAATTGGCGCACTAGGAAATCAGTCAGATAGAAGGTCGTGATTTCATCTTCCGAGATTTCGGCAAATTTGGCGTTGCCTTCAAAAAAGCTGTAGCAGTGGGGGCCCGCGATCATCTCTATTCCCAGCTCGTCACATGCGGATTTGAGCAGGCCACCGGTGCCGCAATCCGCATAAGCCACAAAAATAGCGCTGTAGGTGGTACGATGCCTGGCCACCGTATCGCGGACCGCATCGGTGATCCGTTCGGGGTACAGATGCAATTTGGCAGGCAAGCAGGTCAGATCGATGTGATCCCATCCGCTGATCCGCTTGAGATCCAGAATTTCGCGCGCCAACGCGCCACAGGCGATCACCAGAACGCGCCCCGCGGGTCGGGTCAGCGGCAGACCTGTTTCAGTAAGCGCGCTGTCATCAAGCGTCATCGGGTGAACCAGCGGACCGCGACGGCAAGGATCATGAAGGCGGGCAGGGCCGCCACAAGCAGTGCGGCGCTGCATTGCGAAAGCAGCCAGACGGTCACGCCGGCGGCCACGATGACGAGAGCAAGAATGAAGATCAGATGGCGCAGGGGCATGGCGGTTCCTTTCGCTCACAATATAGGGGGTGATGTGGCGCGGGAAAAGATATCAGCCGCCCAATGACATCGGCGCCTGCCCCCGACCGGTGACGCCCATGCGGGCTCGGACCCATTCGAGGAACATCCCATAGGGTCGGCCCAGCACAAGCATCATGACCGAAACGCCAAGGGCGCCGCGCGTGATCTCCGCGCCCTCTGCACCCCCAAGAACGATGATCGCGATGTAGATCGGCACCTGAAACACCAAAAGCGCTGCCCCGTCCCAGAACAGCAGCCGAAGGCCGCGGGGCTGCCCCGCGATCCGCAGGACAAAATCGCGCCACATGCCGTATGGCCGAGCCGTCAGCACCATCAACGGCGCCCCGATCAGCCGCGCATCGAGTACTTCGGCCCAGTCCATACCGGCGATGAACCGTTCATTGATGATGCCGGTGCAGGTGAAAAACACGACCAGCGCAAGCGTATCCGCAAAAAAACCGCGCCAACCCAAGGGGGATCGCGCGGTTTTCTGGTTGTCGATCATCCGACGGATCAAGCTGTCTTGCTGTTGTGCTTGCGTCCGACCCATTCCTTCGCCGTCTCCACGGCAACCGCAGCATCGCGGCAATAGGCATCGGCGCCGATGGCCTTGCCGAATTCTTCGTTCAACGGCGCACCACCCACCAGCACGATATAGTCGTCGCGCACGCCTTGTTCGACCATCGTGTCGATGACGACTTTCATATAGGGCATTGTGGTCGTCAAAAGGGCGGACATGCCCAGGATGTCGGGCTGTTCGGCCTCCAGCGCTTCCATGTAGTTTTCGACGGGATTGTTGATGCCCAGATCAACCACCTCGAAACCGGCCCCCTCCATCATCATCGACACGAGGTTCTTGCCAATGTCGTGGATGTCGCCTTTGACAGTGCCGATCACCATCTTGCCCACGCGCGGGGCGCCGGTTTCGGCCAGAAGCGGTTTGAGGATGAACATGCCGCCTTTCATGGCGTTGGCGGCGAGCAAAACCTCAGGAACAAACAGAATACCGTCGCGGAAATCGTGGCCGACGATCGTCATACCGCCGACCAGAGCCTTGGTGAGAATGTCGTAAGGGGCCCAACCGCGTTCCAGCAGGATGTTGACCGCCTCTTCGATTTCCTCCTTCAGACCATCGTAAAGGTCGTCGAACATCTGTTGGACAAGTTCGTCGTCGTCCAGCTCGGACAGGATGATATCGTCTTCTTCGGACATCTGCTTTTCCTTCTGATCGCGGGCCCAATTCGCCCACCCGTCGAATCCCTTTTGTCAGAGATGCGTGATTTTACTAGGCGGTTTGCGACACGTCCCTGACGCAGGGCGACGTGGCCGGATGAATTGTGATCGCGTTTGCGTGTGGTGTGGGAGCGCCGTGCAGGAGCAGCGAAAAATGCTGCGCGCGCACAGAGGGTTAAGCCACGCGGCGGCGTCCCCGGCGGGGGCTGCGGGTGGGGCCTGCGCCATCGGTGCCGTCGCTGTCCGAAGAAAACGCACCCAATGCGGCCGTTATCTGTGGCAGCGAGGGGGCGGTCCCGGGCGCAGTGGTGTCGAGCGCTTCGCGCATTTTTTCAAGGTGTTCGGGCATGGTGCCGCAACAGCCGCCGATGATCCGCGCACCGCAATCGCGCGCCATCACCGCATAGGTGGCCATCAATTCCGGTGTGCCATCGTAATGGATGTGACCGTCGTGATATTTCGGGATGCCCGCGTTGCCCTTGGCGATCAAGGGCAGGTTGGCGTCCGCTGCGGTAAAGCCCAGAACCGTGCGCAGCAAATCCGAGGCGCCGGTGCCGCAGTTCGCGCCGAATGCGAGCGGTTTATGCGAAAGAGCGGCGACCATCTCGACCATCGCGGCAGAGGTCATACCCATCATGGTGCGTCCGGCCGTGTCGAAACTCATGGTGCCTGCCCATGGCAGACCCGCACGTGCAAACCCCTCGGCCGCGGCCCGGAATTCTTCGGGGGCGGAGATGGTCTCCAGCCAGCCGATATCGGCACCACCGGCTTTAAGCCCATCGGCTGTTTCATGAAACATTTCCACCGCATCAGCGTGCGTCAGGGTGCCCACAGGCTCCATGATGTCACCGGTGGGGCCCACGGATCCTGCCACGATCACGGGGCGCCCGGCCTTGTCCGCAATCTCGCGACCTAATTCGGCAGCAACGCGGCTCAGCTCGTGCGCGCGGTGCTGCGCGTCATGCAACTTGAGCCGCGAGGCGTTCGCCCCGAAGCTGTTGGTCAGGAACAGGTCCGATCCGGCATCGACCGCGCCACGGTAGAGCGTGCGAATTTTCTCGGGCGCGTCCGTGTTCCACAACTCGGGGGCGTCGCCGGACATCAGCCCCATGTTGAAAAGGTTCGTGCCCGTCGCACCGTCCGCCAGAAGGGTGCCTTTTTCTTCCAAAAGCCGTTCAAATACGGACGTCATGGCGCGTCTCCTTGGGGTAGGTGTGGGATTTTGTCTTCCCATGCAGCGGCTGATCTCACAAGATTCATAATCTTCATCTTGATTATGAGCCTTGGTCACATAGCCGCCGCTTGCAGCAGAGCGACCCTTGCACTAAGAGATGCCCAACGGGCGCGAGACCCCCTCGCGCCCAACGTCAGAAGGGTCTGCAGATGGCGCGCCGCAAGAAAATCTACGAAGGCAAAGCGAAGATTCTCTACGAAGGCCCGGAGCCCGGCACCATCGTCCAGTACTTCAAGGACGACGCAACCGCATTCAATGCCGAGAAGAAAGACGTGATCGACGGCAAAGGCGTGTTGAACAACCGGCTGTCCGAATACTTCATGACCGGCCTGAACCAGATCGGCGTTCCTACGCATTTCATCAAGCGTCTCAACATGCGCGAACAGCTGGTGCGCCAGGCCGAGATCGTGCCGCTCGAGGTGATCGTGCGCAATTACGCGGCAGGCACCATGTCGAAGCGGCTCGGGATTGACGAGGGCACACAGCTGCCGCGCCCCATCGTCGAGTATTGCTACAAGGATGACAGCCTCGGCGATCCGCTGGTCACCGAAGAGCATATCGCCGCATTCGGTTGGGCCAGCCAGCAGGATATGGATGATATTCTCAGCCTCGCCCTGAGAGTGAATGATTTTCTGTCGGGCATGATGCTGGCGGTCGGTATCCGGCTTGTCGATTTCAAGATCGAGATCGGACGGGTGTATGATGGCGATTTCCAGCGTCTGATCATCGCGGACGAGATTTCTCCGGACAGCTGTCGCCTGTGGGACATCGAGACCGGCCAGAAACTGGACAAGGACGTTTTCCGCCGTGATCTGGGGTCGCTGACCGATGCGTATACGGAGGTTGCCAGTCGTCTCGGGGTGATGCCCCGCACGTCGACACCGGTCACCAAACCGACGCTGATCAACTGACGCAGGCGTCGGAATTGAGTTTATTTTGCAAGATGAAGCAGGGGACGTTGCCATGAAAGCGCGGGTGCATGTGATGCTGAAGAACGGGGTTCTGGATCCTCAGGGCGAGGCGGTGCGGCACGCCTTGGGCGCGATGGGGTTTGATGGTGTCGAAGGTGTCAGGCAGGGCAAGGTCATCGAGCTTGATCTTGCGGAGGGTGCTACCGAGGCCGATGTGACGCGGATGTGCGAAAAGCTGTTGGCCAATACGGTCATTGAAAGCTACTCCATCGAGGTGGCGTGATGCGCGCGGCTGTTGTCGTTTTTCCGGGGTCCAATTGTGACCGCGATCTTGCTGTTGCGCTGGAGCGTGCCGGTGCGGATGTCTCCATGGTATGGCACAAGGATGATGCGCTGCCCGAGGGTGTCGACATCGTCGGCGTGCCGGGCGGTTTTTCCTACGGTGATTATTTGCGGTGTGGCGCGATTGCGGCCAATTCACCGATCTGCAAATCCGTAGCCGCGCATGCGGAACGTGGCGGTTATGTCCTGGGCATTTGCAACGGGTTTCAGGTTTTGACCGAAACCGGTTTGCTACCGGGGGCCTTGCTGCGCAATGCGGGGCTGAAATATATCTGCAAAACGGTCGGTTTGCGGGTCGAAACCTCCGCATCCGACTATACCTGCGGATACAACGCCGGCGATGTGATCGATATTCCGATTGCCCACCACGATGGCAACTATTTTGCGGATGCCGAAACGATAGCGATGCTGCAGGGCGAAGACCGTGTTGCTTTCACCTATACCGACAATCCGAACGGGGCACAGGCCGATATTGCGGGTATTCTGTCGCAAAACCGCCGTGTTCTGGGGATGATGCCGCATCCCGAGCGGGCGGCGGATGATGGCCACGGCGGCACCGATGGGGCGGCGCTCTTCCGCGCATTGGCCGGGGTACTGACAGCCGTCTGACTTGAGCCTGCAGACCCGCCCCGTTAGGGTGCGGTGAATGAACACGAACGGCGCGTCAACCAGCCCTTTGCGGCCAAACGGTATCGTCAGCTGGCGTTTGCGCGCGGGTCTTGTGGTTCTGCTTGTCCTGGCTGTTCTGGTGATTTCGGTGACCAACCGGTTGCTGACCGACAGGTTCACCGAAACCACGCGCAACCGTGCAGAGCTGCGGATTGCGCTTTATGGCGGCAACCTGTTGGCAGAATTGCGCCAGAACGCGATCGTTCCGCAATTGCTGGCGCGCGATCCCACGTTGATTACGGCTTTGCAGACGTCAAACTATTCGATGTCGACGCAGCGTTTGATTTCGTTTGTCGAGGAGATCGGTGCCGCGTCCCTGATGCTGTTTGATACGGACGGACGCACGGTTGCTGCGACGGACCGCAACCGGCTCGGATCTGCCCATCGGTCGGAGCCCTATTTCGTTGACGCGATCCGGTCCAATGCGACCATCTTCAGCGTGATCGAGCAGGAAACGGGCGGCTTCCGGTTTTTCTATTCCCGCCGTATTCAGGATGGTGGCACGACAGCGGGCGTGATTGCCGCCGAGGTGGATCTGCAAAAGTTCGAGCGCGCCTGGGCCGGAATTTCGGACGCCGTGATTGTCACCGACAGCACAAACCGTATCATTCTGGCGACGGAACCGCGTTGGCGGGGGCGCACCGAGGAAGAGGCCCTGGCCAACCAGACCCCCTTGAGTGCGATTGAACGGGCCATTCAGGCCACCGCGGATTGGACTGCATTGCCGCCCGATGCCTATTTGCAAGGCGAGGCGGTCATGCGTCTGGACGCGCGGGTGAATTTCCGTGGATGGCGGATGGTGAGCTATACGACCTACGCGTCCGTGCGCGAAAAGGTCAACGGGGTGCTGGCGCTGGAAGTCATGGGGTTTGCGATTCTGCTGGCGCTGAGTTTCTATGCGTTGAACCGGCGTACGGCGGGCAAGGCGCTGCTCTTCCAGCGGGAATCGGCAGAGCTTCGCGCATTGAACGCGGCCCTGCAGCGTGAAATCGCCGAGCGTAAACGCGTACAGCAAACGCTTGCCGTGGCCGAGCAGACGCTGGAGCAATCGAGCAAGCTGGCAGCACTTGGCGAAATGTCGGCGGCTGTGAGCCACGAGCTGAACCAGCCGCTGGCCGCAATGAAAACATATCTGGCGGGGGCGCGGTTGTTGTTGCGCCGTAACCGGCATGACGAGGCGCTGAGTTCATTTGGCCGGATTGACGATCTGATCGAACGGATGGGCGCGATCACGAGACAGCTGAAAAGCTATGCCCGCAAGGGGCAGGAGAGTTTTTCACCTGTAAACATGGGCGACGCGCTTGCCTCCAGCCTTTTGATGATGGAGCCGCAACTCCGGCAACGGCAGATCCAGATTTCGCGTATCCTGCCGGAAAACCCTGTTTACGTTCTGGGCGACCGGATGCGCATCGAACAGGTTTTGGTCAACCTCTTGCGCAATGCGCTTGATGCGACCAAATCCGAACGCAACCCCAGTGTTGAGATTATACTCAGTGCCGGAGAGACCGCGACCCTCACGGTGCGCGACAATGGCCCGGGTATCGAGGACCTAGATGCCCTGTTTGAGCCGTTCTATACAACAAAGCAGCCCGGTGACGGTGTCGGGCTGGGGCTTGCGATCTCTTCGGGGATCGTGGCTGACCTGGGTGGGCGGTTGACCGCACGCAACGGTCAGGCCGGTGGCGCGGTATTTGAAATGCAGTTGCCCATCTATGAGGGTGACAAGGAAGTGGAAGCGGCGGAGTAGAGATATGGCGCAAGCTATGAAAATCGCGATCGTGGACGACGAACAGGACATGCGGCAATCGATCAGCCAGTGGCTGGCGCTGTCTGGCTATGACACGGAGACCTTTGGCAGTGCGGAAGACGCGCTCAAGGTGCTGGGCCCCGAATATCCGGGAATTGTCATTTCGGATATCAAGATGCCCGGCATGGACGGCATGCAATTTCTGAAAAAATTGATGGGTAGTGACAGCGCATTGCCGGTAATCATGATCACCGGTCACGGTGACGTGCCGATGGCCGTGGAAGCGATGCGCGTGGGTGCGTTCGACTTTCTGGAAAAACCCTTCAATCCGGACCGGATGTCAGAACTGGCCAAGAAGGCAACCGCGACGCGCCGGTTGGTGATGGACAATCGCGTTTTGCGCCGCGAGCTGTCGGATGGCGGCCAGCTGATGAAAAAGCTGATCGGTCAGTCCCCCGTGATGGAGCGGTTGCGCGAGGATATTCTCGATCTGGGTCAGGCCGATGGGCATGTGCTGATCGACGGTGAAACCGGCACCGGCAAAACGCTCGTGGCGCATGCGTTGCACGCAGCCGGCGGGCGCGCTGGCAAGAAGTTCGTTCTGATCAGCTGCTCTGCCTTCGAGGAAGACGCGCTGAGCAAGCGGCTTTTCGGCCCCATGAATCCCGAGGACGCGCAATTGCCCGCGATCGAGGAAGCCCGCGGCGGCACGCTTGTTCTGGAAGATATCGAAACCCTGTCGGAAACTCTGCAGGCCCGATTGCTTTCGGCAATAAACGAGCAAGGTACGCCCGCCGAAACCCGTATCGTCGCCATCTCGAACCTGCAGGAAGCGGGACGGACATCCGAGGATGCCTTGCGCTCCGATCTGTTCTATCGGCTGGCCGCCTTGCGCATCACCGTGCCACCGCTGCGCCAGCGCGGAGAGGATATCCTGACGTTGTTTACCCGTCTGTCCGAGCAGTTCTCGGATGAATACGGCTGTGATGCACCCCAAGTGTCTGCGCAGGAAGCGGCACAACTGCTTCAGGCACCGTGGCCCGGCAACGTGCGCCAGTTGATTAACGTGGCCGAACGCGCGGTGCTGCAATCGCGGCGCGGCTCCGGCACGATTGCGTCCTTGCTGATGTCGGATCACGAGGAAATGCAACCCGTGATGACCACCGAAGGCAAACCGCTGAAGGAATATGTCGAAGCATTTGAACGGATGCTGATCGATAACACGATGCGTCGCCACAAAGGGTCGATCGCCAGCGTGATGGATGAGCTGTGCCTGCCACGCCGGACATTGAACGAAAAAATGGCGAAATACGGCTTGCAGCGGTCCGATTATCTGTAGGAACTACATACCAACATGAAAAAGGCCAGCGGCGGTTTTCCGGCGCTGGCCTTTTTCTATTCGCTTATGTGTCGTGATCAACCCGCGCCGAGCCTGTACAGCTGGGTCGCCTTGCCGTCGTCGTCCGTGCGGCACATCCAGCGATCACCGGTCGAGGGCACGTCAATGATGTACTGGTTGATTTCGACCACCGGCAACGTCGTATTGAGCACGGCTGCGCGGTCACCTGTCTGGTCTGCAACGGCGTTCGTGCAGGTGCGGTTGGCGCGGGCGTCGCGGCGGACGTCGGGATCGCTGTCGAATTCGGCGGGGTCGCAGGCGGCAAGTGCCAGCGCAGCGGTGCAAAGAAGGGTGGCGGGGCGCAAGATGTTCAGCATGGTGTCTCCTAGGTGCGGCAGTCGGCCCGCAGCGGCCGTGTGTTCGGCGCGACCGTAGTGCGAATTTCTGAACACGGCAACCGCCCGCTGGTCCGGCTTGTCCGCCGTCCGGGGCGCAGATTGGTGTTTGAGGGGAAAATGCAACCGATGGAAGAGATTGCCCATTGTCATTGGCCGCCCGCTGGCCTTATCTAAGGGGATGGACAGTGGTGCCCATAGACGTGGCGCCATTTCCATGACGAGTTTCGCTGCCGCGCCCGAGGCCAAGAACCTTGGTGCATGGCAGACCGATTGGGCCGGAAACGGCCAACGAACCGCTGATGGCTGTCGAGGGCAGGGCCCGAGACGACACAGTATAAATGGATGTGTTGATCGCCGGGCACTGCCCAGATCGCGGCGACACGTCGGAGAAGAACCGCGATGACGCGCGCAGAGGCAACTAGCAGCTTACCACACGCCCCCTTGGGGCGCGGTGCTGCGCCGTTTCCCATCGCCCTGACAAGACATAAGCCGCTCCAGTCGGGACCCCCGAGGTCACCGGCCCAGCTGCGGTTGTGCACAAGAGACCTATGCCAAAGAAAATGCTTATCGATGCCACCCACGCGGAAGAAACCCGCGTCGTGGTGGTGGACGGAAACAAGGTAGAAGAGTTCGACTTTGAATCCGAAAACAAACGGCAGCTTGCCGGAAATATCTATCTCGCCAAAGTAACACGCGTCGAACCCTCGCTGCAGGCAGCGTTCGTTGATTATGGCGGCAACCGCCACGGTTTTCTCGCGTTTTCCGAGATCCACCCCGATTATTACCAGATCCCGGTTGCCGACCGTGAAGCGCTGCTCGAGGAAGAGCGCGCCTACGCCGAGGCGCAGGCAGCACGTGACGCCAAGGAAGACGAGGACCCGAAGCCCAAACGCCGGTCCCGTTCGCGTAGCCGCAGCAAATCCAAGGCCGAGGATGTCGCGACAGACGATGCAACGGCATCGGCAGACATTGACGGTATGGAAACGGTCGATCTGACCGATGGCGACGATGTCGAAGTGTCCGAGGACGAGGCGTCATCGCCGATGGAGCGTGTCAAAGAGGCACCCGTCGACAGCCCGGACGACAGTGACGATACCAGTGATGTATCGAGCGACGAAACGGACGACGGCGACGATGCAGATGCACCGGCGTCGAAAGGATCCGATGCGGCGGCCAAGGACGACAGTATCGAATCGGTCGCGGATGACGACGATCAGGACGATATCCGCCCCGCGCGCAAACCCCGCCCGCGCCGCTACAAGATTCAGGAAGTGATCAAGGTGCGCCAGATCCTTCTGGTGCAGGTCGTCAAGGAAGAGCGCGGCAACAAGGGCGCCGCTCTGACCACGTATCTTTCGCTGGCGGGGCGCTACTGTGTCCTGATGCCGAATACCGCACGTGGCGGTGGCATCAGCCGCAAGATCACCAACGCCGCCGACCGCAAGAAGCTCAAGGAAATCGCGACTGAAATTCAGGTGCCACAGGGCGCCGGTCTGATCGTGCGCACTGCGGGTGCAAAGCGGACCAAAGCCGAGATCAAACGCGATTACGAGTACTTGCAACGGCTCTGGGAACAGATTCGCGAGCTGACGTTGAAGTCGATCGCTCCGGCGAAGATCTACGAGGAAGGCGACCTGATCAAACGCTCGATCCGCGACCTTTATAATCGTGAGATCGACGAGGTGTTCGTCGAGGGTGAACGCGGTTACCGCATCGCCAAGGACTTCATGAAGATGATCATGCCGTCCCACGCCAAGAACGTGAAACGTTACGAGGACCAGCTGCCGCTCTTTGCCCGCTATCAGGTGGAAAGCTATCTGTCGGGCATGTTCAACCCCACGGTCCAGCTGCCATCGGGGGGCTACATCGTGATCGGTGTGACCGAGGCGCTTGTCGCGGTCGACGTGAACTCCGGTCGTGCGACCAAGGAAGGCTCGATCGAGCAGACGGCGGTCAAGACCAACCTCGAGGCCGCAGACGAAGTGGCCCGCCAGTTGCGTCTGCGCGATCTGGCCGGTCTTATCGTGATCGACTTCATCGATATGGACGAACGCAAGAACAACGCGGCCGTCGAGAAGCGGATGAAGGACAAGCTCAAGACCGACCGCGCGCGTATTCAGGTTGGCCGCATTTCGGGCTTTGGCCTGATGGAGATGTCGCGCCAGCGTTTGCGTCCGGGTATGATCGAGGCGACAACGCAGCCCTGTGGCGCGTGCCACGGCACTGGCCTGATCCGGTCGGACGACAATCTGGCGCTGTCGATCCTGCGTCAGATCGAGGAAGAGGGCACCCGCCGCCGGTCCCGCGAGGTGCTGATCAAAGCGCCTGTGGGCATCGCGAACTTCCTGATGAACCAGAAGCGCGAGCACATCGCCCATATTGAAGCACGCTATGGTTTGTCCGTGCGCATCGAGGGTGAGCCGCATCTGGTCAGCCCGGATTTCTCGATGGAGAAGTTCAAGACAGCCACACGTGTTGTCGTGCAGACAGAAGCGGTTGTATCCGTCGATACATCGCTAATGGACCAGATTGACGAGGACGAAGCGGCCAGCGACGCGGAAGAGGATGAAGCGCCGCAAGCCGAGCAGTCCCAGACGCATGAGCATGGTGACGACGGTGAAGATCGGCCCAAGCGTAAACGGCGTCGTCGGCGTCGCAGCCGCGGCGGTCGCAACAAGGACGGCGATCAGCATTCAGAAGGCGAGAACGGGTCATCTGATGCCGCGGTCTCCGAAGAGGGCAGCACAGCGGATGCACCGGCAGAGCCGAGCGCTGAAGCGGGTGAGGAACAACCGGCGAAGCCCAAGCGGAGCCGGTCGCGGACGCGCAAGCCCAAGGAAGCGGCAGCGGATGCTGATGCAGGGGCCGATGCGACAGTTGCAGATGCTCCCGCTGACACACCCGCCGAGGAGGCAGAGACCGCCGAGGATGCGCCGGTAGAAAAACCCAAGCGCAAGCGGGCACCGCGCAAGACCAAAGCGCAAAAGGACGCCGAAGCGGAAGCGGCAGCGGCAGCGTCGACTGCTGATGCGGCAGAGACCGAGGAAGCACCCGCCAAGCCAAAACGCACCCGCCGCAAGAAAGCCGAACCGAAAGCGGAAGCGCCCGTCGCGGCCGCTGAAGCTCCGGCAGAGGAAGTGGCGACTGTTGCGCCGGAAGTCGAATTACCACCGGCACCGGAACCCGAAGCCGTAGCAACGCCAGAGCCCGCTGCCCCTTCTGCGCCCGCGCCAGAGCATGTCGTTGTAGAGGCTGCCCCTGAGCCCGAGGCCCCGAAAAAGCCAAAACGCAAGGGATGGTGGTCTTTGGGCAGTCGGTGATCCGCAGGTTCACTGCTTGATAAACGAAAGGCAGGCCAAGCGGCCTGCCTTTTGCGTTTCATCAGAATGGCGGATTATTGTTAGCCGCTTTTTTCGATCAGATAGACCTGCGCATTTCCATCCTCATAGCTTTCCACCAACTTGTGGCCGCTCTCCATGCAGAAATGTGGCACGTCGATCACTGCGGCGGGATCATCGGCCCGCATGCGCAATCTGTCCCCCGCAGTCATGGACTGCAGGCGTTTGCGGGCTTTGAGAACGGGAAGGGGGCACAGCAGCCCTGTGGCGTCAAGATCTGTGGTCATGTGCCAACAGGTAGGCCGGATGTTACAGCCTGTCCACAGCCTTGTGACAATCTGGCAGGTGACGGCAGACCCCGGCGAGTATAGCTGTGAGGCATGTATGGAATCGACATTATCGACGCGAGCTTGCTGCCGGCCATTGCGGTCGCCCTTGTTGCGGGCGTCATCAGCTTTCTTTCGCCCTGCGTGTTGCCCATCGTGCCGCCGTATCTTGCGTATATGAGCGGTGTGAGCCTCAACGACATGAGCTCCGAGGCTACCGCACGACGTCGGGCTTTCGTCGCTGCGCTGTTCTTTGTGCTGGGGCTGAGCACCGTATTCTTGATCCTCGGCTTCACCGCTTCGGCCTTCGGGGCGTTCTTTTTGCAGAACCAGACCCTCTTTGCGCAGATC
Organism: Sulfitobacter sp. S190; assembly: GCF_025141935.1. Lineage (NCBI taxonomy): Bacteria > Pseudomonadati > Pseudomonadota > Alphaproteobacteria > Rhodobacterales > Roseobacteraceae > Sulfitobacter > Sulfitobacter sp. S190. Next base: position 1,555,728 of record NZ_CP081120.1, read on the forward strand.
AGCGGCGTGGTTGTCATCATTTTCGGTCTGCATTTTCTGGGCATTTTCCGCATTCCGTTTCTCGATCAGGAAGCGCGATTGGACGCGGGCGACAAAGGCGGATCGTCTTTCGGGGCCTATATCCTGGGACTTGCGTTTGCTTTCGGATGGACGCCTTGCATCGGTCCACAGCTTGGCGCGATCCTGTCGCTTGCCGCCTCCGAGGCCTCGGTCACGCGGGGGACACTGCTGCTGGGTATCTATGCCTTGGGTCTTGGCATCCCGTTCCTGCTCGCCGCGATGTTCATCAGCCGGGCCACCGAGGTCATGAACCGACTTAAGCGTCACATGAAACTCATCGAGCGCGTGATGGGTGTTCTTTTGGTCATTGTCGGTCTTGCATTGCTGACGGGTGCATTTTCGACCTTCAGTTTCTGGCTCCTGGAAACCTTCCCCGCGCTTGGTGCGCTCGGTTAAGCCTTACTTTGGTCGAAAACCCGCGCTAGCATGGTGAAAAGCCAAAAAGCGACGGCCATGAGCAGTAACCAAACCATCGCCAAACGGCGGGTATTTTACATACCGGGCTATGACCCGATCCATCCGCGTCGCTACCGCGAACTGTACCGCAGCGAGGGTGCCGCCCAAGCCGCAATTTCCGGATACGAGATCGCCCTTAAGGGCCAGGCGGGCCGCAAAACATACGGCTGGGATGTTACCGCGACGATCGATGGCCAAACCGTATCGTCACGATTCGACGTGCTCGTCTGGTCCGACATTGTCCGCGATAGCATGGCGACATCAATTCTCGCAACGTACACGCAACTTTTCAAAACCGCTTATATCTACATGTCTACGGGCGCGCTCTGGCGGCTGATGCGGTTGCGCAAAGGGCCCGTTATCACGGCGCTTTATCCGGTGGTGATGCTTCTGGGGCAGCTCGCACTCGCGATCGCTTTGGCGGTCTTGCTGGGGCTGGCAGGAGGCGCGTTGCTTGGGCCGGCGATGGGCGTCGTGGGGGATGTAATCGGGTACACCATCGGCATAGGGGCAGCTTACGCGCTGATGCGCTGGTTCAAGAAAAAGGACGGCCGGTTTTTCGCGTACTACCTGATGCACGACTATGCCTATGGCGCGTCAACGCGGGGGGCATACGCCAACCCGTTGGAGCGGCGGCTGGCCGCGTTCAAGGTTGCCGTGGCCGATGCACTGAACAGCGATGTCGACGAGGTGCTGGTCGTGGGCCATTCGTCGGGCGCGCATCTGGGCGTGTCTGTGCTGGCGGATTTGCTGCGCGAGGACGGCCCGCCAGCGACCGGTCCGCAACTCGCGTTTCTGACCCTTGGCCAGGTGGTGCCGATGTTGTCGTTCCTGCCCGATGCGAACCGGCTGCGCGGCGATCTGCGGTATCTCAGCGGGCATGAGGCGGTGTGCTGGATTGACGTCTCCGCGCCCGGTGACGGCTGCGCTTTTGCGCTGTGCGATCCGGTGGCGGTCACAGGGGTCGCACCACCGGACCAGCGCTGGCCTCTGGTATTTTCAGCTGCATTTACCAAGAGCCTGAGTGCCGAGAGGTGGAAAGAACTCCGCTGGCGGTTCTTCAGGCTGCATTTCCAGTACCTGTGTGCGTTTGACCGGCCCCGGGACTACGATTATTTCCAGATTACCGCGGGGCCACTGGCGCTTGCGACACGCTACAAAGACCGCGGTCCGTCGAAATCCCGGATCACATCACCGATCAATCGCTACACGGGCACGTCGTCATGATGCCGCCGAAGCCTCCGGCGCGCCCTGACAAGGTGTCGCTTTGGCGCTACGCCCGTCTGTTTCGCAGCGACATCCTGTCGGCCCAGCCGGCGCGATTGTACCGCGCGTGGATGGCCGAGTTCCGCACGCCATTTTTCCGCAGCTACCTGCTGAACCAGCCCGAACTCGTCAAAACCGTTCTCAAGGACAGGCCCGACGCGTTCCCGAAATCCGATAGGGTCGGGGAAGGGCTGCGCCCGCTTCTTGGCAATTCGGTTTTTGTCACCAACGGAGCGACGTGGAAGCGCCAGCGGCGCATCATTGACCCTGCCTTCGAAGGGGGCCGCCTGCGCGAGACGTTTCCGGCCATGTGGGCCGCATCCGAGGCCGCGGCAGCGAGACTGGAGACAGTGACAGGTGGTAATGTGGAAGTAGAGGGGATCGCCAGCCATGCGGCCGCCGACGTCATATTCCGCACGCTGTTTTCCATCCCCATTGACCATGACATCGCTCAGGCGGTTTTTGACGAATTTCGGGTGTATCAACGCAGCCAGCCGATCCTGAATATCGCGGCGCTTCTGCCTTTGCCCAACTGGATGCCGCGGCTGTTTCGTCGCGATACCAAGCGCAGCGCTGCACGGATCAGGTCGCTGATTGCGCAGTTGACGGCACAGCGCAGCATCGCGATCTCGCAAGGGGATGCGCCCGATGATCTGGCCACCAAGATCATGACCACCCCCGATCCGGAAACCGGCGACACCTTCAGCACAGAGGAGATGGTCGATCAGGTGGCGATCTTTTTTCTGGCAGGCCATGAGACTAGCGCCTCTGCGCTGGCGTGGGCGCTGTATCTCGCAGCACTTTACCCCAACTGGCAGGACCGCATCGCCAGCGAAGCAAAGGTGCTGGACGAATGTGATTTTGGCGTGATGTCCAAATTGCGGATCAGCCGTGATGTATTCCGCGAAACCCTGCGGCTTTATCCGCCCGTCCCGATGATGGTGCGCGAAAATCAATGCCCCGAGACGCTGCGGGACCGTGCCGTCAGACCGGGGTCGCAGCTGGTGCTCAGCCCGTGGCATCTGCACAGGCACAGCCGTCTTTGGGATGATCCCGACGGGTTCAATCCTGATCGGTGGGCGACGGAGAATGGCAAGGCCTGCATGCGTGATGCCTATATTCCCTTCAGCGCAGGCGCACGAGTATGTCCGGGGGCGGGGTTTGCAATGATCGAGGGGCCCTTGATCCTGAGCCGTATCCTGCGTGACTTTCGGGTGACTTGCGTCACCGGAAAAACGCCGGTTCCCGTGGCGCATCTGACGGTCCGCTCTGACGCCGGCATCTGGCTGCGTTTTGACCGGCGCTAACGGTTTGCGCAAACAATCTGGTCAGCCTTTTGCGAATGATCTACTGAAAGTTTAGATACAAAAGCAGCAGAAAAGGGCACCTTCCATGGCCATCCAAGATGCGCAGCGCAGCCAGATTGCAAACGGAAAAGGCTTTATTGCCGCATTGGACCAATCGGGGGGATCAACACCAAAGGCCCTCAGCCAATACGGCGTTGAACCCGACGACTACAGCGGCGATGCAGAAATGTTCAAGGCGATGCACGACATGCGCGCGCGCATCATTCTTGCCGATCAATTCACATCCGAGCGTGTTCTGGGGGCGATCCTTTTCGAGCGTACCATGAACGAGACGATCAATGGGGTGCCGGTGCCGGAACTGTTGTGGTCTACACGTGGCGTGGTGCCTTTTTTGAAGGTCGACAAAGGGCTGGAGGATACGGCGAACGGCGTCCAGATGCTCAAACCCATTCCGGATCTCGGCGAGCTGCTCGCCCAGGCAAAGGACAAAGGCATCTTCGGGACGAAGAAACGGTCGGTCATTCACGAGGCAAACGCCGAAGGTATCGCGGCGGTCGTGGCACAGCAGTTCGATCTGGGCCGTCAAATCTCGGACGCGGGTCTGGTCCCGATCATCGAGCCGGAGGTGAACATCACTTCCCAGACCAAGGCCGAAGCCGAAGAAATGCTGGCAGCCGAGATCGCCCAACAGTTGGATGCCCTGCCGGAAGACGTCACCGTCATGCTGAAGCTGTCATTGCCCACGAAGGCCGGCATCTATGACGCGTTTGCCGATCATCCGCGTGTGTTGCGGGTTGTCGCCCTGTCCGGGGGCTATTCCACACAAGAGGCCAGCGCGTTGCTCGCGCAGAACCATAAAATGATTGCGAGCTTCAGCCGCGCCCTGACAGAGGGACTGAACGTAAAGATGTCAGACCCCGAATTCAATGTGGCCTTGGGGCAGAATATCGGCCGCATCTACGAAGCGTCGATCGCCTGATCAAATGTCTTCTGGCTGCGCTTTCAGCGTAGCCAGAACGTACACGCGAATGGCAGAGGCAAGCCCGCTTTCCATGCCGCGATCTGCATCAATTTCGGCGACCAAGGCATTGATAGGTATGCCTTTATCTTGCGCGATGCTGCGCAGTTCGTGCCAGAATGCGTCTTCCAGCGATATGGAGGTACGGTGCCCGCGTAGCGTGACCGAGTGTTTGACCGGACGCGCGCTCATGGTTCACGCTTGTGTGCATCCAGATCCCGGGCTGCCTTGGCTGACGATGTCTCTTGCGCGTTCTTCTCGGCCTTCGTGCGCCCGAATTTGACTGCATTAACGTCTCCCGCGGCGCGTTTTTCCAAACGCGCCTTGTCCTTTCGGACGCGGGAGAGGTTAATCGGTTTGCTCACTTGGGGCCGATCATGTTTTCGGGCCGCACAACGCGTTCGAAAGTCTCGGCATCCACAAATCCGAGCGCAATCGCTTCTTCCTTGAGCGTGGTCCCGTTTTTATGCGCGGTCTTTGCCACTTTCGTTGCGTTGTCATAGCCGATTTCAGGAGCCAGCGCGGTGACCAGCATCAGGCTTTCGCGCATCAGCTTTTTGATACGGTCCGCATCCGCTTTCAGCCCATCCACCAGATTGTCGGTAAAGGCCGAGGCGGCGTCACCCAGAAGCTGCATGGATTGCAGAACGTTATAGGCCATCATCGGTTTGTAGACGTTGAGTTCGAAATGACCTTGGCTGCCTGCGAAACCGACGGCGGCATCGTTGCCCATGACCTGTGCACAGACTTGCGTCAGCGCTTCGCACTGTGTCGGGTTCACTTTGCCCGGCATGATCGAAGACCCCGGTTCGTTTTCCGGCAGCACAAGTTCGCCCAGACCGCAGCGGGGCCCCGAGCCGAGAAGCCGGATGTCATTGGCGATCTTGAACAGGCTGGCCGCTACAGTTTTCAAATGGCCGGAGATTTCGACCATCGCGTCATGGGCGGCCAGCGCTTCGAACTTATTCGGGGCGGTGACAAAGGGCAGATCCGTGATCTGCGCCATATTCTCGGCGACGGTCTCCGCCCAACCGGGTGACGTGTTCAGGCCCGTGCCGACGGCGGTGCCGCCCTGCGCAAGTTCGTAAATCCGGCCGAGGCCTTGCTCCACACGCGCGATGCCCATGGCCACCTGATGGGTGTAGCCGGAGAATTCCTGGCTCAGCGTGAGCGGTGTGGCGTCCTGGGTGTGGGTTCGTCCGATCTTGATGATGCCGTCGAATTCCTCGACCTTTGCCTGCAAGGCCGCGTGCAGCTTTTTCAGCCCCGGCAGCAGGACGTCGCGTGCCGTTGTCGCGGTGGCAATATGCATCGCGGTGGGGAACGTATCGTTCGAGGACTGGCCCATATTGCAATGGTCGTTGGGATGGACCGGATCTTTGGAGCCGATCGTGCCGCCAAGAATTTCGATGGCCCGGTTCGCGATGACTTCATTCGCGTTCATGTTGGACTGGGTGCCTGAACCCGTCTGCCAGACGACAAGCGGAAAGTTGTCGTCGAACTTGCCCGCCACGACTTCGGAGGCCGCTTGCACGATGGCATCGCCAAGCGTCTTGTCGAGCTTGCCGTTCGCGATGTTCGCTTGGGCACAGGCCTGCTTGATAACGCCGAGCGCGCGGACGATGGCGACGGGCTGTTTTTCCCAGCCGATGGGGAAGTTGATGATCGAGCGCTGTGTCTGGGCGCCCCAGTATTTTTCCGAAGGCACCTCGAGCGGGCCAAAGCTGTCGGTTTCGGTGCGGGTATCGGCCATGGGGTGCTCCTGATCAGAATTTGTCAGGGGCTGTTTAACGGTCGGCGCAGCCGCGCGCAAACCTATGTTTTGCGAAAGCTGTCCAGCGATACGATTTCGGCCGCTTGGGGTGTGTCGTCTTCGGATGCGTCGGCCGCATCTTCGGCAGCGGGCGACGGATCGACATGCGCGAGTTCTGTGCCGGTGTCACCCACGATCTCGCTGTCTTCGTCCTGTTGTTCGAACCGCAGGCCAAATTCGACGGACGGATCGACAAAAGTGCGGATCGCATCATAGGGGATGTAGAGGGGTTCGGGCGCATCACCGAAATTCAGGGTGATTGCAAAACCGTCCTCGCCCACGTCCAGATTGTCGTACCAGTGCTGCATCACAACCGTCATTTCGCCCGGATACCTGTCGGACAGCCAGTCGGCCAGTTCCGCGTCGGGGTGGCTGGTGTCGAATGTGATAAAGAAATGGTGGGCCCCGGGCAGGCCGTTGTCCGCCACATCCAGCAGCACATTGCGGATCAGGCTGCGCATGGCATCATGCATCAGGTTGCCATAGTCGATGCTGCGGGTCATCTTTTTCCCCTTGGTGGTCGGTGCAGACATTCCAACCATACCCCAATCTGCGCCGAGCGAAAGGGGGCCTGAACGCGGTTTTTGCCGCACCTAGACGAGCAGCCCCGCAAGCGCCACGATCGGCAGTGTCATGACGAAACTCAGCTTGCGCCAGAGCATCAGCAGACCGGCAAGACCGCATAGGGCAATCGCGGGCCCGTTGACGCTGGACCAGACCGGCCAGGGCATTGCCGAACCGCCAAGCGTTCCGACGGATGCAAAGGCAACGTGCACCGCGAACCAGAGCGACAGATTTGCGATGACGCCCACGACGGCGGCGGTAATGGCGCGCAGGGCGCCAGCCACACGTGCGTTCGCACTGATCTGATCGAGAAACGGACCGGCGAGGAATATCCACAAAAAGCACGGCACAAAGGTCACCCAAAGTGCCAGCAATCCCGCGCTGAGTGCGCCGGATACGCCGGTCTGGGCATGTCCGGCCAGCATCGCGACAAATTGCGTGACCAGTATCAGCGGTCCCGGGGTGGTTTCGGCGAGCCCCAGCGCATCAATCATCTGCTGCGTGTCGAGCCAGCCAAGATCGGTCACGACCGTTTGCGTCATGTATCCCAGAACGGCGTAGGCACCGCCGAAGGTGACAACCGCCAGCTTTGAAAAGAACACGCCGACCTGCAACATGAATTGCGCGTCCATTGCCCACAACAGCACCAGCGGCGCGGCCCATAGCGTCAGCCATAGAACGATCTTGAAGGGGTTCAGCGATTGGCGGGCCTTTATTGCGGGTACGGCGTGAGTGACCTGCGCCCGAAATGCGCCCCACACCCCCGCCAACAGGATCAGCAGAGGGAAGGGCAGGCCAAGGACAAACAGAACGGCAAAGCTGAGTGCGGCGATGACAGGACCCTCGGTGCCGACCAATGCTTTTCCGGCGACTTTGGACAAAGCCTGAAATACGACGATGACGACCGCGGCTTTTACGCCGAGGAATGCGGCCTGAACCAAAGGCAGTTGGCCGTACTGCAAATAAAGCAGCGCCAACACCCCGATCACCGCTGCTCCGGGCAGCACAAACAGCGCACCCGCCACGATACCGCCCATCGTCCCCCGCATCCGCCATCCTGCGTATGTCGCCAATTGCATGGCCTCGGGGCCGGGCAGCAACATGCACAGGCTGAGTGCGCGCAGGAAAGTTTGTTCGTCAAGCCAGCGGTGCCTGTCGACCAATTCGCGGTGCATCAGGGCGATTTGCGCTGCAGGGCCACCGAAGGACAAGAGCCCAATGCGCCCGAAGACCGCGACCATCGTGCGCCAGTCGGGGCAAGTCACGCCGCGTCGTCCACGAATGAACGGTGGGTTTCATCCGTACCATCACGTGCCCAGCGGTAAAGGGCGTCGTAGATCATAAATCCTGCGTTCATTTGCGCCACGTCATCGCGAAATTGTCGGGACAAGCCGACCGATATTGCCAACAGCCCGGCGGCCTGAGCGCAGATTTCAGGCGTGCCGGTGTCTGCTGCGCGGATCACCTTTGCCATCCGTGCAAGCGCTGGTGTGCACAGTCCGAATTCGATGAGCATTGTGTCGAAGGTACAGTGGTCCCCCCGATGGGACCAGAAAGCATCGGCCGTGTCGAACGGTTGCGCATCGAAGCGAAGGGCAACATCCTCTACCTCGGCGGCAGGAACGAACAGGATGTCAGCAGCCGGATTGATAAAACGACGTATCAGCCAGGGGCAGGCGATGCGATCGATCTTGGGGCGTTGGCGCGTTACCCAGCAGCCCGCAGACGCTACATGTTCAGCCGGAAGGCGTGGCGCGCCCTTGGTGTCCCGCCAGCCGTGGTTCCCGCCTTCGAGAACTTGCGCCGCAATACCGCGTGCACGCAGACGCGCGGCGGCGCCGTGGCTGAGCTTGCGCCCCTTCTGGCAAATGACGACTGCCCGACGATCTTGCAGGTAGGCACACATGGCATCAGTGTCGTCAAAGGCAAACCGGCGGGCCGTTGGTATCAAGAAGGGATCAGCGGCAAAATCCGCATCGGTCGTGACGTCGATCAGCGCTGGCGCGTCAGGCAGGCCAATCTGGCGCATCAATTGTGGCGGGGTTATTTCGTTGAAAGCAACCATGGGGCATCCTCTGGGGGTCTTGTACAGGGATGCGACTTTGGGCTGGCGCCTCACGGGGCAGTCGCAAGATTACGCCCCACACCGCACAATCGTCAAAATTGCGCCGGGCTGTCAAGCACATGCGAATAAGGGGCAATTTGAAAATGCAGGTTTCTGTTGCCAGGTACCTGCGAACCCCGCCTAAAGCTGCAAAGCCCTAGGACTTAGATTTCAGTATCTCCGGTCGCTTACGCGGCCATTGCTACTGGAGCACGATTGTCATTTGCAATTGTACAGTTTTCGCCGATAACGGTGGCAGACAGCCGAGACAAAGCAAACACCTTTAGACGTTCGTCGATCCTATTTCGGCCCCATGATCCCCAAATGAAGGATGTTTGGTGGAGCCGCCGGGTACCGCCCCCGGGTCCGATCCGCTTATTACGAGCGCGTTTATGTCCATAGTCCCGAAGGACGTCCCTTAGGTAGAAGGGTTTGGGTGCGATTTCAAGGGGTCACAGGTTAATCCCGAGCGCGATTGCGGCAACGGCAACTTCGCTGGCGGCGAAAATCCATTTTGTGCGGGTCTGGCCATCCAGCACGAGCGATGTGATGCGGCCCAACGCGCCACCCGCCCAGATAAAGCCGATCATCGCGAATGCGGCAGCAGACCCGATGATCAATGCACCGACGCCCGCCATCACGAACAATGCGCCCGAGGCCGCGCGCACCTCCGAGGTGCCCATGGTCGAACCCTGATCTTTCAGGTCCACCTTTTCCATCGTATAGCGCGGGGCGAGCCATCCCATTGCGCCAAAACCGATACTCAACAGGGCAAGTGCCCAGTTGATCCAAGTTACATAGTCCATGCAGATTGCCTCGCGTTGTGCTGTGCTGCGGATGAACGCGCCAGCGGGGCAATGGTTGCACCGATTATGCGGGGCGAGTGGATTTCCGGGCAAACAGGCCCTGCGCGAGGTGCAGTGTTTCCGCCTCCAGCGCGTTCAGACCAGAGTTGATGGCGGGACCGTCCGCGGCCTCGGCCGCGTCGGCGATCTGTCCATGCAGGGCCACGATACGGGCCCGGTCACGCGCCGTGAATGTGATCATATTCATCAACGGCTGCATCGCTTCGACCGCACCGGCAAGCTGATAACTCAGAACCGGATTTCCGGCCCCGTCCACAAGAGCGCGGTGGAATGCAACGTCGGAAGCGCAGAAGGCTTCGTCCGTGAGCCCGGGCTGTGCCTGACGGTGCACCTCGGCGCGCATTGCGGCAAGATGATCGGCGCTTCGCCGTGCCGCTGACAACGGCGCGCAGGCCCGCTCGAGTGCAAATCTGGCCTCGCAGGCGGTCTCGAAACTGACAGCATTCATCGACAGCAAGAGCGTTGAGGTTGTGATCTGCTGGGCGTAGGCCTCTTCGAAAGAGATGCGGTTGACGAATGCGCCGCCGGAGGCGCCCCGCTGGGTTCGGATCAGCGATTGCGCCGCTAGCCGTTTGAGCGCTTCGCGCACGGTAGGGCGGGACACATCAAAATGGTCTGCAAGCTCTGCCTCGGACGGCAGCCGCTGATCCACGATCAGCCGCCCCGCAATGATTTCGTCGCGGATGGCACTGGCAATCTGGGCCGATAGGTCGGCAGAGCTTTGCGGGTCAATTTTCATATGTCATACATTTAATGTTTGTCGCGACAGTAAATGTCTGACATTAAGTTTGCAATCCGTGATTCAGGCCTGGGAGGGTCGTGTGCCGCATCTACTTCGCTCAACGCTTTGGCTCGGCTTTTTCGGGCTGATCCTTGTATCGTGGTGGATGATGATCACCATGAGCACGTCGATGGGGCTGGACGTTCTGGGCCGTCCGGACGCGATGGCCGAAGCGATGCGGCGCATGGATCCGCGTATGGATATGAAAATGCCGATGGCGGAATTCTGGCCCTTGGCGATGATGTGGGCGGCGATGATGGCGGCCATGATGCTGCCGACGCTGGTGCCGACGCTGCGGGCCTACGAGGACCTTATCGCCAGCGCCAATGGGACACGCTCGGGATGGTTGGGCGTTCTGCTGGGGTATTTTGCGGTCTGGATCATGGCGGCGTTGGCACTTGCGGGTGTCCAGCTTGCCCTGCTTTTCGGCGGCGTGATCGACATGCTGGGCATTGCGACCTCTCGGTGGTTTGCGGCCGGTTTGTTGCTGGCGGTGGGGCTGTTTCAGTTCACCCGTACCAAGGAAATCTGCCACGGAGTTTGCCACGCACCGGCAATGTATTTCCTCGGTCACTGGCGCACAGGTTTTTCCGGTGGTCTGCGGATGGGGCTCGGTCTCGGGGTGTTCTGCGTGGGTTGCTGTTGGGGCTTCATGGCGCTGGGCTTTGCGGGCGGCGTGATGAACCTTGCCTGGATGGGATTGGCCACGTTTTTCATGATACTGGAAAAACTGCCACAGATCGGACATTACATAACAAAACCGATGGGCTTTGCCTTGATCCTCGGCGCGGGCGTCGTGGCAGGGTGGCCCATCATAGCGGGAGGATAGACAATGGCGACACGCAAGAAAGCGGATGCGGACCGGCTGCCGATAAGTCAACGTATCGACAGCAGAATGCCAAATCCAAAGCGCCGCGACGCGACGCCGACAGAGTGGAAAATAAAGGGCGAGCTGTTCCTGAACTGCTCGTGCGAGGTTTTCTGCCCCTGTGTCGTCAGCCTCGGGGCGCATCCTCCTACCGAAGGGCATTGTCACGCATGGATGGCCATCGCAATTGACGAAGGTCATTACGAGGGCGAGGACCTGTCGGGCCTCAATGTCGGTCTGTTGGTCGATATCCCCGGGCGTATGGGCGAGGGCAACTGGAAAGTCGCGGCCTACGTCGACGAGCGTGCCAGCGGTAAGGCTTACAACGGTATTCTCCAGATATTCTCCGGCGCGGCCGGGGGGACAACGGGGTTGTTCACGATGCTCGTGTCGGAAATCATCGGGGCCGAACGGGCGCCCGTCGAGATCATCCGCGAGGGCAATAAGCGGTCTATCCAGATCGGTCGCAAGATCGCAGGCGAGATCGAGATGATCGCTGGCAAGTCGCCCGACCATCCTGTCATGATCAGCAACTCCAAATACTGGATGGGTCCCGACATCATCGCGGCAAAAGGTCTGAAAAGCCGCGTGCGCGACTATGGCCGCGTGTGGGATTTCAGCGGCAAGTCCGCAGAGATCTGCCCCATCGAATGGCAAGGCCCCAAACCATGATCCAGAAGGGCTATGTCCTCGAGATGGCCCGCTATAATGCATGGCAGAACAACCAGTTGCGCAAGGCAGTGGAAGCGTTGGGTGAAGCGGCGGTCAGACAAGAGCGCGGTGCGTTCTTCGGCTCGATCTTCGGCACGCTCAACCATTTGCTGTGGGCGGATACGATCTGGATGAGCCGGTGGTGCAGTGATGTGCCCGCGCCGGGGGGCAGTATCCCCGAGAGCGCCGAATTCACGGCGACGCCGGGCGTTTGGGATGCTGAGCGGTTCCGGATGGACGGGCGTATCCGGATCTGGGCGCAGACACTGTCAAACATGGATCTGCAATCGGTCCTGAGCTGGTATTCGGGCGCGATGGGCCAGAATGTCAGCCGCAGGCTCGACCATTGCATCGTGCATATGTTCAACCACCAGACCCACCATCGCGGTCAGATCAGCCAGATGATTGCCGAAGCCGGGGTGGCGGCACCTGTTTCCGATCTTTTCATCATGCCGGAGGATGTCTGATGGCCCTGATTTCGCCCTCGCGCAGATTGCGCCGGACCCCGTTTTCCGAAGGTGTCGAAGCAGCCGGTGTGTCTGCCTACACCGTTTACAATCACATGCTGCTGCCGACGGTTTTCCGGTCGGTCGAGGAGGATTGCGCGCATCTGAAATCTGCCGTTCAGGTTTGGGATGTCGCCGTAGAGCGGCAGGTTGAACTGCGCGGTCCCGATGCCGCGCGCCTGATGCAGATGCTGACGCCCCGTGATCTGCGCGGCATGTTGCCCGGGAGATGTTTTTATGTGCCAATCGTCGATGAAACCGGCGGCATGTTGAATGATCCGGTTGCGGTCAAGCTCGCAGAAGACCGCTGGTGGATTTCGATCGCTGACAGTGATTTGTTGTTGTGGGTCAAGGGGATCGCCAACGGCTACAGGTTGGATGTGCTGGTGGATGAGCCCGACGTGAGCCCGCTGGCCGTTCAAGGGCCCAAAGCCGATGACCTGATGGCGCGTGTCTTTGGCGATATGGTGCGCGAGACGCGGTTCTTCCGGTTCGGCCTGTTCGATTTTCGGGGCAGGGACATGGTTGTCGCGCGGTCGGGGTATTCCAAGCAGGGCGGTTTCGAGATCTACGTTGACGGTGCGGATCTCGCGATGCCTTTGTGGAATGAATTGATGGAGGCGGGCGAGGATCTGGACGTGCGCGCGGGCTGTCCCAACGGTATCGAGCGGATCGAGAGCGGTTTGTTGAGCTACGGCAACGACATGACCGACGACAACACGCCACATGAATGCGGGTTGGGCCGCTTTTGCGACACCCAGACGGCCATCGGCTGTATCGGCCGGGATGCGCTGTTGCGGGTGGCCAAGGAAGGACCTGTCCAGCAGATCCGCGCCATCGATATCGGTGGCGACCGCGTACCGACGTGCGACCGCGTCTGGCCGGTCATGGCCGGGGACAAGCGGGTCGGGCAGGTGACCTCGGCGGCCTGGTCGCCCGAGCACGAAACGAATGTTGCGATCGGCATGGTGCGGATGACCCATTGGGACGCGGGAACATCGGTGCGTGTCGAGGCCCCCGATGGTCCGCGCGACGCGATCGTGCGCGAGACTTTCTGGGCCTGAAATCACGGAAGTTTCGGGACCGGGGCCAGCCCCGGACCCCGGAGTATTTAAGGCCAAATGAGAAGGCCGGAAATTCAAAAGGAGAATGCGATGTTCAATGCGTTGGTGGTGAATAAGGACGAGGACGGGAAGACGTCGGCGGCGGTGGAGCAGATGTCGGAAGACCGGCTGCCCTCGGGCGACGTGACTGTCGCTGTCGAGTATTCAACCGTGAACTACAAGGACGGGCTTTGTATCGGGCCGGGCGGCGGTCTGGTGCGCAGCTATCCCCATATTCCGGGCATCGATTTCGCCGGAACGGTCGAGCAGTCGGATGACGATCGCTATGCACCCGGTGACAAGGTTGTTCTGACCGGTTGGCGTGTGGGCGAGGCCCATTGGGGCGGATATTCGCAAAAGGCTCGTGTGAAGGCCGATTGGCTGGTGCCGCTTCCCGAAGGGTTGGACACGCGCCAGGCCATGGCGGTTGGCACGGCCGGGTTCACCGCGATGCTGTCCGTGATGGCGCTTGAAGATCACGGGATCAAGTCGGGACCGGTGCTTGTTTGTGGCGCTGCCGGTGGGGTTGGATCGGTCGCGACGGCCATTCTCGCCAATCTGGGACATAAAGTTGCCGCTGTGACAGGCCGGCCCGAAACGGAATCCTATCTCAGATCACTTGGTGCCACGCAGATCGTTGCGCGTGAGGAGATCAACGAGACCACCAAGCGCCCGCTTGAAGGCGAAACCTGGGGGGGATGCGTCGACGCTGTGGGCGGCCCGATGCTGGCACGCGTGCTGGGCCAAATGGAATACGGTGCTTCCGTCGCCGCCGTTGGTCTGGCGGGGGGGGCCCAGTTGCCCGCAACCGTCATCCCGTTCCTGCTGCGCGGCGTAAATCTGCTGGGCATCGACAGCGTGATGCAACCCTACGACAACCGGTTGCGGGCGTGGAAGCGCATTGCGCAGGATCTTCCGATGGAAAAACTGGAAGACATGATCCAGCCAGCGACCCTGTCCGATCTTCCGGGGCTGGGGGCAAATATCTTGCAAGGCAAGGTAAAGGGACGGGTTGTCGTAGACGTCAACGCCTGACGCAAAACCTGCTTTGCACGCACCGGGCGCCCCTGTACAGGAGGCGCCCTTTGCAGTTTGAAGCCCCCTTTTTATGCCATGCCGTCGATCATTGTGATCGGTCGCTTCGCGTCTGTGTTCTCCTGTGTCGTTTTGTGTTCATGGGGTTGCCGCAAGAAAGCGTTTGCTGGTGCGACAAAATGCAGCGTAGCATTGCCGGCATCAACTAGGGAGAAAAACGATGGCACCTAAGCCTCCACTAACGGAATTGCCGATCAAAACGGCGAATACCGGTTTCTACCGTGGGTTCAGCGTGAACGTCACGGTGGTCAGCAAGATTATCATCAGCGTGTTGGTCGTCTGGGCCATCGTCTGGCCTGAATGGGCGGGCGCCGTTCTGGGCGCGTGGAATTCCGCAATCCTGGCGAATTTTGCCGCCTGGTATATCTGGACAGTCGCCTTTTTCATCATTGTCTGCCTGGGACTTGCGCTATGGCCAACGGCAGGGAAGCTCAATCTCGGGCTGGAAGGTGAAAAGCCCGAATTTACGAATTTTTCCTGGTTTTCTATGATGTTCGGGGCCGGTATCGGGGTTGGCATGCTGACCTGGGCGGTTGCCGAGCCTGTCGCGCACTTTCAAAACAACCCATCGGTTATCCAAGGCGTCACAACTGCGCTGGAGAGTGACAACGTGCGTACGGCTTACGTGTGGTCGTTTCTGCATTGGGGTCTTGGCGCCTGGGCGTGTTACGCGGTTGCGGGGCTCTCGCTGGCGTTCTTCAGCTACCGTCGCGGTTTGCCGCTGACCATCCGGTCGTCGCTGACACCGCTTTTCGGCAAGAGCCTGTCGGGAACGCTGGGCCATGTCATCGATATCGTTGCTGTTGTGGCAACCATCCTTGGTGTTGCACAGACGCTCGGATTCGGGGTGGAACAGTTTGTAGCGGGGCTGACGCGGATCGGCATCGGCGGTTTGGCCGACGTTGACGGGTCGGCAACAACGACCGGCATCATCGTGGCTTTGCTTGTCATCATGGGGGCCTCGACGCTTTCGGCACTTTCGGGTGTCGGCAAGGGGATCAAATGGCTGTCGAACATCAACATGGTCCTGTCGATCGTACTTCTGGGCTTTTTCATCATCTTCGGTGCGACGTTCTTTGGGGCGACGGCATTCTTCGTCGGGATCTGGGACTACCTGATCGCATTGCCGCAGCTGAGCTTCCAGGTGTTCCGCTCTGACGGCGTGGACGGGTCCGAGTCTTTCCTTCTGGCACAGTGGCAGGGCTGGTGGCCTGTTTTCTACTGGGCTTGGTGGATCGCCTTTGCTCCGTTCGTGGGTCTGTTCCTCGCGCGTATTTCACGTGGTCGGACAATCCGCGAATTTGTCCTGGGCGCGATGATTGTTCCGTCGCTGATGTGCTTTGTCTGGTTTGCATGGGCCGGTGGCACCGCAATCGATCTGGAGCTGAACGGCGGGGCAGATGGCGTCATTCTGAATGCGGCCAATGGTGACAAGATCTTCGCCATGACCGAGTTTATGTTGGCACCCATCGCACAGGCGCTGGCATGGGGCATGGCGCTGTTGATCGTTGTCTTGCTGATGACGTTCCTGGTGACATCGGCAGACTCCGCCGTGCTCATCGTCAATACGATCAATGCCGCGGGTGATGAAGGGCCCAAGGCGCGCCCGCATATCCTGTTCTGGGGGGCGGCGCTGGCACTGGTTGTCGGTGGATTGCTCATTTCCGGCGGGACGAGCGCGATCCAGACTGCGATGGTCATCGGCGCGTTGCCGTTCTCGATCGTGATGGTCATGATGTGCTTCGCGCTTATCAAGGCGATCTGGAACGATGGACGTCGTGAAGCGGCAGGCGTCCCGACGCTTGCCGATCCCGATCAGGTGCCGGCAGAGTAACGCAGGCCTGCATAATACGAGCGACGAAACCCCGGCCCTTGTGGCCGGGGTTTTGCGTTTGCGTGCGGGGCCGACGGCGCTGTCGCCCAAGGACTACAGATTTGCCGGACGGCAGGCTTGACCGGGCGGCGCACGCTCTATCTTGGCAGGTAACGTCAAACAGGGTTTTCTATGTCCGACACGTCCCCGATCATTGTCTGGTTTCGCCGTGATTTCCGGCTCAGTGACCATCCCGCGCTTCATGCGGCGGCCCAAACCGGACGGCCGGTAATTCCGGTTTTCATTCTGGATGAGCTATATGCCTCTCTAGGGGCCGCACCAAAGTTCCGCATGGGGCTGGCGATCGAACATTTCGCGAAAACGCTCGATGACAAGGGCAGCAAGCTGATCCTTCGACGGTCCGATAAGGCACTGGACGCACTTCAGCAGCTCGTACGCGAGACGGGAGCGGGATCCGTGTTCTGGACACGCCAGTATGACCCCGCGGCGGTGACACGCGATACCGAGGTCAAGGATGTGCTGAAGGAAGAAGGCGTCGATGCGCGTTCGTTCGGCGGTCATTTGATGTTCGAGCCATGGACGGTCGAGACGAAAACGGGTGGGTATTACAAGGTCTACACGCCCTTCTGGAACACGGTCAAAGGGCGCGGCGTCGATGCGCCCTTGTCCGCGCCGTCAAAGCTGGAGCAACCAGCGGAGTGGCCCGAGAGTGACGATCTGGAAAGCTGGGGAATGGCCGCGGCCATGGCGCGCGGTGCCGATGTGGTGCGACCTTTCGTGCAGTTGGGCGAGGGAGCCGCGCAATCCCGCCTTGGCGCGTTTCTTGCCCATAAGGTTGCGGATTACGGCAAGACGAGGGATTTGCCCGGCGTTGATGGCACGTCGAACCTGAGCGAGAACCTCGCGTTGGGAGAAATCAGCCCGCATCAATGCTGGCACGCCGGTCAACGCGCTCTGGAAGAGGGTAAGGCAGGGGCCGAAACCTTCCTCAAAGAGCTTGTCTGGCGCGAATTTGCCTACCACCTGATGCACCACACGCCCCGCATACTGGACGCAAACTGGCGCGAGGACTGGGCGCAGTTCCCTTGGAACGAGGATGAGCGGCGAGCCGAGGTGAAGGCCTGGAAACAGGGGCGTACGGGGATCCGGTTTGTCGATGCCGCCCTGCGCGAGATGTATGTCTCCGGGCGGATGCACAACCGGGGGCGCATGATCGTCGCCAGCTATCTGACCAAGCATCTGATGTGTCACTGGCGGATCGGCCAGAAGTGGTTCGAAGAGTGCCTGATCGACTGGGATCCGGCATCAAACGCGATGGGCTGGCAATGGTCTGCGGGATCCGGCCCCGACGCGACGCCTTACTTCCGCGTCTTCAATCCTGTGACACAGCTCGACAAATTCGACAAAGACCGCGATTATGTTAGCCGATGGATTGCGGAAGAATATGCCAATCCGCACAAGGACGCGCTGGCTTATTTTGATGCAATACCTCAGCGATGGAACATGGCGGCAGATGACGACTATCCCGAACCGATTGTAACGGCCGAGGACGGGCGCAAGGCCGCGCTTGCAGCGTATGAAAACCGGGATTTTTAGGTTTTCTTGATCCGCGAAGCGTTGCATAACGTAATATAACAAAAAGAAAAATGCGAACGGGGAGTGCGCATGACCTTAACTTCGACCGACGGGCAGACCGGCTTGCCACGCTATTTTGCGCGTGTGTTCGGCATGGCCCGAGACCTGCGCCACGGGCGTATCGATTTTGTATTGCCGGATGGCCGCAGGTTTCGCGCCGAAGGGGCATCGCCCGGACCCGTTGCCGAGCTGGACATCCACAACGATGATCTGTTTGCCCGACTGATCCGCGAAGGCGATCTTGGCTTCTGCGACGCCTATCTCGATGGGTGGTGGAGCACACCGGATCTTCAGGCCTTCATGGATTTTATACATCACGATAACGAAGAGCTCTATGATGGGTTTCCGGGCCTCGGGCTGGTGCGCAAGTTCGAACAGGTCCGTTTCTGGCTGCAGCGCAATTCAAAGGCGCAGGCGCGCAAGAACATCTCTTATCACTATGATCTTGGGAATGATTTTTACGGCATGTGGCTGGACGACACGATGACGTATTCGAGCGCCATCTTCAACGACCCGCAGCAGAGCATGGAAGCGGCGCAAACCGAAAAATACAAATCCATGGTCGACCAGATGGGGGTCGGACCGGGCGACCACGTGCTGGAAATCGGCTGCGGATGGGGGGGCTTTGCCGAATATGCCGCCAAAGAACGCGGCTTGCAGGTCACCTGCCTTACCATCAGCGAAGAGCAGTTCAAGTACGCGGTGGACCGCATTGAAAAAGCAGGACTTTCCGACAAGGTAACATTCAAGCTTCAGGACTACCGCGACGAAACCGGCATATACGATGGCATCGCAAGCATCGAAATGTTCGAAGCTGTGGGTGAAAAATACTGGCCTGCCTATTTTGAAACGGTCCGCGAACGGCTCAAGCCCGGCAAGTCGGCCACCCTGCAGATCATCACCGTCGCGGATCGGCGCTGGAAGGTCTACAAGCGCGGCGTTGATTTCATTCAGAAATACATCTTTCCCGGGGGCATGCTGCCCAGCCCGTCGGCCTTGCGCCAACAGGTCGAAAAAGCGGGACTTGCCGTGGAAAAGTCCATCGAATTTGGCAAAAGCTACGATATCACGCTGCGCCGGTGGCACGAGACGTTCAACGCAAAATGGGACCAGATCAGCGCGCTCGGCTTTGACGAACGGTTCCGGCGTATGTGGAATTTTTACCTCACGTCGTGCGCGTCGACTTTTGAGAGTGGAAATTGCGACGTGACACAGATTACGGTGCGCAAGCCGGGCTAGACGCGCCCGACCATTCGCAGGAGCCCGATCATGCCCACAGCTGCAAAACTGGTGGCTGCCGTCTTATTGGCAGTGCTGGCCTATATCCTGTCCGAACTGGTGCGCCCCCTGATGCCCGAAGGGACGGCCTTCGGGAATTTCAACTACGTCAACATGGCCATCG
This sequence comes from Sulfitobacter sp. S190, assembly GCF_025141935.1. Taxonomy (NCBI): domain Bacteria; kingdom Pseudomonadati; phylum Pseudomonadota; class Alphaproteobacteria; order Rhodobacterales; family Roseobacteraceae; genus Sulfitobacter; species Sulfitobacter sp. S190. Next base: position 1,575,117 of record NZ_CP081120.1, read on the forward strand.
GCGCCCTGACAGGATGGTTCATCATGGGACGTCGCAGTGGCCGGGGGCTGGTCCATGGGATAAATAACGGCCTTACGGGAACCGCGGTGATGATGCTTTGGGCCCTTGGATGGCACGCCGCTTACGAAATGTTCCGCCAGGCGATGCGCAACCGGTTCGATGGGCCCATGGAAGCACTTACCGAGATTTTTCTGATCGCGTCTGACAACGCAGTCACGATTGCGACGGTTTCGGTTCTGGGCACCGCGGTGATCGGTGCCGTGATCGCGGGCGTTCTGACTGACTTCGCGGCAAAGACCTGGCGCTGATGAGCGATCTGTTTTTCTACGGCACGCTGCGGCATGTTCCTTTGCTCGAAACGGTATTGGGGCGCGACGCTTCCGATCTGTCACTCGCCCACGCGGATTTGCCGGGTTACGCCGTTTGCGCAGTAAAGGAAGGCCCGTTCCCGACCATCGTCCCGCGGCACGGAGAGACCGCCCAAGGCGTGCTTGTGAAGGGGTTGCAGGCGCAGGATATCGCGCGGCTGAATTATTACGAGGGTGGTTTCGACTATGATCTCGTGAAAGTTACGCTCGCCGATGGACACGAAGCGCAAGTCTACATGCCACCGCCGGATGTTTGGACGGCGATGGAGCCTTGGGATTTGGCGGAATGGGAGAGCCATTGGGCCGCCCTGAGCGTCGAGGCGGCGCAAGAGGTGATGGGGCATCTTGGCACGCTCTCGCGCGCACAGGTCGCCGAGAAATTTGGCATGATCCGGACGCGGGCATGGGGCCGCGTTCTGGCCCGGTCGCCAAGGACCTCTCAAGGTGTCTTTGACGGGCGGATCGAACTCGCCGAGGCGCGCCGCGCCTATACCGGTTACTTCGCGGTCGATGAACTTGTGATGCGGCACGAGTTGTTTGGCGGCGGCATGTCGGACGCGTTGGACCGGTCCGTTTTTCTTGCCTCCGATGTCGCGATCGTTCTGCCCTACGACCCCAATCGTGACGCGGTCTTGCTGGTAGAGCAGGTGCGTCTTGGCCCGATTGGCCGTAAGGATCCTACGGTGTGGCAACTCGAACCCATCGCGGGGCGCATTGATCCCGGAGAGCAGCCCGAGGCCGCCGCACGCCGGGAAGCGTCCGAGGAGGCCGGGCTGGATCTGCACCGCCTCGAACTGGTAAGCGAGAGCTATCCGACCCCGGGAACGTCGACGGAATTCTACCACATTTTCGTCGGTCTCACCGACCTGCCGGACAGCGCCGCGGGTTTGGGAGGTCTGGAAACAGAAGCCGAAGATATTCGCGCACGTATCGTCGGGTTCGACACTTTTTTGCAGATGGCCGAGACACGCGCCCTGGCCAATACGCCGCTTCATATGCTGGCCTATTGGTTGGCCCACCATCGGAAGCGGTTGAGGTCTGGATAACGCACGGTTAGACGTGGAGATGACCAAACTTTGGAGGCTCCGCCATGCATGTCGCGCGCGATCTGGAAACTGCCGTTGGAAACACCCCGCTGATCCGCTTGCGCGGCGCGAGCGAGGCGACGGGATGCGAGATTTACGGCAAAGCGGAATTCATGAACCCCGGCCAATCCGTCAAGGACCGCGCGGCCCTGTTCATCATCCGTGACGCCATCGCACGGGGCGAGTTAAAGCCCGGCGGAACGATTGTCGAAGGGACAGCCGGCAATACAGGCATCGGACTTGCGCTCGTCGGCGCTTCCATGGGGTTCAAGACCGTGATCGTGATCCCCGAAACGCAATCCGAAGAAAAGAAAGACATGCTGCGTCTGGCCGGTGCCGAACTGGTGCAGGTGCCCGCCGCGCCCTATCGCAACCCCAACAATTTCGTACGCTACTCTGAAAGGTTGGCACATGAGCTGGCGAAGACGTCGGACAAGGGTGTGATCTGGGCCAATCAGTTTGACAACGTCGCAAATCGTCAGGCTCACATCGAAACCACCGGACCCGAGGTTTGGGACCAGACCGATGGCAAGGTAGACGGTTTTGTCTGTGCAGTCGGCTCCGGCGGCACGCTGGCCGGAATGGCCATGGCGCTGCAGGATAAGGGGGTGAAAATCGGTCTGGCCGATCCCGATGGTGCCGCGCTTCACAGCTATTACACCACCGGAGAGCTGGCCAGCGAGGGATCGTCGATTGCCGAGGGCATCGGTCAGGTCCGCATCACCAAGAACCTTGAAGGGCTTAAACCGGACTTCAGCTATAACGTGCCGGATGCGGAGGCTCTGCCGCTGGTGTTTGACATGCTTGAACACGAAGGTTTGTGTCTTGGGGCGTCATCGGGCGTGAATGTGGCAGGCGCCATGCGCATGGCCCGCGATATGGGGCCGGGTAAGACAATCGTTACGATCCTGTGCGATTACGGCACGCGCTATCAGTCGAAACTGTTCAATCCTGCCTTCCTGCGGGAAAAGGGGCTGCCAACGCCCGCTTGGCTCGAGCAGGAGCCCCACGACATTCCGACCGTATTCGAGGAGGTATGACACCAACAGCCATCCGCCGCATTCTGCAAGGTGTTGCGTTTGTCGTCTGGTATGTTTGTTGGACCACCGCCGCGCTTGCACAGCAATTGCCGGGTGTCGACATGCCCGAATGGCGCGATGTGGCCGCCGTGGCCGAAGCTGCGCTGGACGAAGATACCGCCACGGACGCCGAGCTTGAGCGCCTGCGCAGCCAGATTGTCGAATTTCGCGAGGAGTTTGCCGAAGCCCGCGGGATGAACGCGGAGCGGATCAGGTCCCTGCGGGAACAGCTCGAGCTGCTTGGCGCACCTGTCGACGGCCCGGCTGCCGATGCCAGCGCTGCCTTGGACGCGGTGACGGGAACAAGCCCGCCCGCTGAAGAAAATCCGCAGGCCGACGCGGCCCCCGAAGCCCCCGAACTGGCGGAGAAACGCAATGAGCTTGAGGCCCAGCTGACGATGCTGACCGCGCCTGTGCAGGTCGCAGAAGCGGCCTATACCCGTGCTGACGGCTTGATTGGTGAAATCGACACGACCTTGCGCAACCGTCAGGCCGAAGCGTTGCTCGAAGTGGTCGAAACACCTGTGAACCCTGTGCTTTGGGCGCCCGCAATTGAAGAATTGCGTGGCGCTTTTGACAAGCTTTGGCGCAGCGGTAGCGAGATGGATGCAGAGCAGCGTCTGATCGAATTGCGCCGCAACGCGCCCCTCATCCTGCTGGTCACCCTTGCCGGTCTCATCCTGATTTTTCGGGGCCGTAGGTGGGCCACCTCCATTGTGCAGCGGCTGCGCCGCAAGGGCACGCGCGGGCTGGGCATCTGGCGGTTTCTGGTTTCGCTGTTGCGCATTGTGCTGCCGCTCCTCGGGTTGTCGTTGCTGAGCTATGCTGCCCTGCGAACCGGCTATTTCGGGCGGCGTGGTGATGAATTGCTGCAGGTTCTTCCGATCATCGGTGGGGTCATGCTCGGCTTTCGCTGGGTCGGCGAAAGACTGTTTTCGCGGGATGATGACGAGGCCCTGCTTGACCTGAGCCAAGCCGATCGCGCGCAGGCGCGTTTCCTTGTCAGCATGTTGACCGTGCTTCTGATCATCGAGGCCGTGCTGTTGATCGTCCTCGAACTCGACGATGCGAGCACCGCCACGAAAACGGTCGTCAGCTTTCCTTTCACCGTGCTGGTGGGATACGCGATCTACCGCATCGGACGGCTTTTGCGGCACTACGGCAATGAGACCGTCGCGGACGAAGACAGCGAAATATCCCGCGCCAGTACGCTCGGCCGCCTCATCCGTAGCCTCGGGACGATCAGCATTCTGATCGGCGTCGCGTCGCCGCTCTTGCAGCTGGCGGGGTATAAAAACGCCGCCGACGCGTTGCTGGAGCCGTGGGCGGTGACACTCGTGGTCCTTGGTCTCGTGCTGGCGCTTCAGCGCTTCAGCGCGGATGTCTATGGCGCGGTGACAGGGCGCGGCGAAGACGCCCGCGAGGCGTTGATGCCGATTTTTTTCGGCATGGCATTGTTGCTGATTGCCGCGCCTTTGCTGGCGCTGGTGTGGGGGGCGCGTGTCTCGGACCTGACGGAAGTCTGGGCCGCGTTCCAACGGGGCTTTGCGATAGGCAATTCGCGTATTTCGCCGACCGACTTCCTCGCCTTCGTCATCATCTTTACCGTCGGCTATCTCGCCACGCGGCTGGCACAGGGAGCCCTGAAAACCAATGTCTTGCCGAAAACGAGGATCGACAAGGGCGGGCAGAACGCAATCGTATCCGGGCTGGGCTATGTCGGTATCTTCCTTGCCGCGCTCGCTGCGATCACGGGCGCGGGGCTTGATCTCAGTTCACTGGCCATTGTGGCAGGTGCTTTGTCGGTCGGCATCGGTTTTGGTCTGCAAACGATTGTTTCGAACTTTGTGTCAGGGATTATTCTTCTGATCGAGCGTCCGATTTCCGAAGGGGACTGGATCGAAGTGGGCGATCAGATGGGGTACGTGCGCGATATCTCTGTACGCTCTACTCGGATCGAGACGTTCGATGGAACGGATGTCATCGTGCCCAACGCGGATCTTGTCAGCGGCACGGTGACAAACTTCACCCGGGGCAACACCTTGGGGCGTGTGATCGTGCCGGTGGGTGTGGCTTATGGCACCGATACCAAGAAGGTGCAGAAGATCCTGCTGGAAATCGCGGAAAACCAGCCGATGACTGTCGCCAATCCGCCACCCGCTGCGTTGTTCCTGAGTTTTGGCGCAGATGCGTTGGAGTTCGAGATACGCATGTTCCTGCGCGACGTGAACTGGATGATGGCCGTGAAAAGTGACGTGAACCACGAAATTGCCCAACGGTTTGCCGAGGAGGGGATCGAGATTCCGTTCGCTCAACGCGACGTATGGTTGCGGAACCCCGAGGTGCTGCATGCCGCCCCACAAACGCCGAATTCCACAACGCCGGACGACGGCGAGGCGGACGCCGCGGAGGGCGCCGCTCCCGCTGCGCTCAAGGGCGAAGGTGAAGGCGAGGGCGACACATGACGCGCAAGTTGTTCCGTGACGACCCCTATCTTCGCGATGCCGAGGCAAGAGTGCTTCGTCACACGCCCGAGGGAGGGGTCGTTCTTGATGCGAGCGTCTTCTATCCGAAGGGCGGCGGGCAGCCGGGGGATAGCGGCGTATTGCGCTGGCAGGGACAGGTGATGCCCGTGGCGACGACCGTCGTGGGAGAGGGCGATGACATCGTACTTGTTCCCGCAGAACCCGTTGCGCTGCCGCCGGTTGGCGCACAGGTGCTGCAATCGCTCGATTGGGATCGCAGGCACAGGCATATGCGCGTCCACACGGCCTTGCACCTCATGTCGGTTGTCGTGCCGTTCGGCGTCACAGGTGGGGCGATATCGGCCACGCACGGGCGTCTGGATTTTGACATGCCGGAGGCGCCGCAGGACCGCGAAGCGCTCGAGACTGCGTTGAACCACTATGTCGAGCAGGACGCACGCGTCAGCGATGGCTGGATCAGCCAGGCGGAACTGGATGCAGCCCCCCAGTTGGTCACGACCATGGCCGTGCAACCGCCCCGGACGGGCGGCGACATCCGCCTTGTGCGCATCGGTGAAGAGGACGACTGGATCGACCTGCAACCTTGCGGCGGCACACATGTCGCCCGTACGGGCGAGATAGGCGCCCTGCGTCTGGGCAAGATCGAGAAAAAGGGCAAGATGAACCGCCGCATTTATCTGCATCTGGACAGCTGATTTCGGGTTGCAAAGGGTGCTTTACCCTTGCTAAAGACCCGCCTACGGACAGGTGGCCGAGTGGTCGAAGGCGCACGCCTGGAAAGTGTGTAGGCGGGAGACCGTCTCCAGGGTTCGAATCCCTGTCTGTCCGCCACAGCCTAATTCATAATTTATATCGTTATCCTGCGGTGCAGTTTGTGCGCCTGTCGGGGCGGCTTCTAATGATGGGGCCCCGGCACACGGCGCGGCGCACAGCGGAATGATCACCTTCTAAAGCTAATTCGTTCGGTATTTTGCGTACCACAGGGCGGGAAGGTCAGCGTGCCCGAATTATGAGCAAATGGTACGCGCGGGCGCTTTCGGGGCGAATACACAGCTTTCTGATGATGGGTCGGGCCGACTTATGGTACACTCGCGGCAGGGAGAATTGGCCATGAGTATTGATGTGTGGCTGAGAAGTCTGGGTCTGGGGCACCATACAAAGGCATTTCACGACAATGCCATCGACGTCGATATCCTGGGTGATCTGACGGAGCGCGATCTGGGCGATCTGGGCATTCCGCTGGGAGATCGCAAGCGGATCATGCGCGCTATTGGCACGCCACCGGCAACACAGCCGCCCGAGCAGGCCGAGCGCAGACACCTGACGGTGATGTTTGTCGATCTTGTCGGGTCGACACGCATCGCCAGTGAGGTGGACCCTGAAGAGGTGCGCGATCTGATCCGCGCCTTCCAGAACGCCGTTGCCGGTGAGGTGCTGCGGTTCGAAGGCTACGTGGCCAAGTTCATGGGCGACGGCGTGTTGTGCTATTTCGGCTTTCCCTCGGCAGGGGAGGACGACGCAGAACGCGCGGTGCGGGCAGGGCGCGCGATTGTCAAAGCAACCTCACAGATCGGCACAGCGTCGGGCGCCCCGGCGTTGGTGCGCATCGGCATTGCGACCGGCGTCGTCGTCGTGGGCGAAATGGTCGGAGACGCCGAAGCCCGCGAACGCGATGTCGTCGGGCAGACCCCCAACCTTGCCGCGCGCCTTCAATCGATCGCCGAGCCGGGCCAGATCGTTGTTGCGGACGAAACCCGACAGCTCGTCCAGCACGTGTTCGAGTTGGGCGAAGTGGCATTGCCCGACCTGAAGGGCATAGCGCCCGGTTTGCGCGCATTCGAAGTCGTGGGGAATATCGAAGCAAAAGCGCCGTTCGGCGACAATGTGACCGCACGCAAGGCTCCGATCTTTGGCAGGGACGACGAGCTCGGGCATCTGCGAAGGCAGTGGGACGCCGCAGGGCAGGGAGATGCAAAAGCCCTTTTGCTGACCGGCGAACCCGGTATCGGCAAATCACGCTTGGTGCATGCCCTGTATGATCACGTCGGCGAAACGGGGCACGCGCGCGTCGCTCTGTTTTGCTCACCGCATCACAGGCAGACAGCGCTTTATCCGATAATCTCCCGGATTGAAAAAGATGCGGGGCTCACGCCTGAACTTCCCGATACCCTTGCCTTTGAAAAGCTCAAGGCCCTGCTTCCGGGGACATTCGAAAAGAGCGCCAACAACGGACGCATTTTTGCAAATCTTCTAGGGCGCGATTTTGACGCGCACTTGGGTCCTTTGGAAATTGCACCACAGCAAATGCGCAAAAGAACGATTGAATTGCTCAGCGATTATCTAATGCGACGCGCCCGCGATGCGCCGGGTCTGGTCGTGGTCGATGACATCCAGTGGATCGATGAAACCACGTTCGAGGTTCTGAAAGCGTGTATTTCATCGCCCGCGTCGCACAAGATGCTGTTTCTTTTTTCCGGCAGGTCCGGCGTGAGGCCGGTCATTTTCGATGACTTGATCAGCGAGCACATCGCGCTTGCGCGACTGGATGGTGGTTGCGCACGTGATATCATTTGTACGCTCGCCCGCGGGAAATCGGTTCCGGAGCAATTGATAGAAGAGATACTGCGCAAGACCGATGGCGTGCCCCTGTTTGTTCAGGAACTGACAAAAATGATCCTGGATTCAGATGCCGTTCTCGAGAGCGATAGCGCGTTCAGGCTGACCGCTCCGATCGGGAGCTTGTCGATACCATCGAGCCTGCACGATTCGCTTATGGCGCGACTGGATCGTCTGAAACACGCCAAGAAGACGGCCCAGATTGCCGCCTGCATCGGACGGGTCTTTGATTTTGACACCTTGTCGGACTTGGCGCCGTTAGAGCGGTCAGAGGTGCGGGACGCTCTGGAGGAATTGGTCGAAGCAGAGTTGGTCGAAAGCCCCGATAGTGCCACTGGTCACTACAGTTTCTGTCATGCGCTTGTGTGTGATGCGGCTTATGAAAGTCTGCTCAAGTCCCAACGCAAAACGATACACGCGAGCCTCGCCCGGGTGCTGCAGGAAAACGGGGCTGCCCCAGAAACTCTCGCCCGCCATCACGAAGCGGCAGGCCAGGCCGCGATGGCGGCGCAGTCCCTGCTGGCCGCGGGGCGCAGCGCACTGCGTATCAGTGCGGCGGCGGAAGCGATCGACCGGTTTCGCAAAGGGCTTGATCTGTTGGCCGGAGAGCCGTCGACCAATGACACCAAGCTGCTGCAGATGCGCCTGTGGGGCCTGTTGGGTACCGGTTATATGCTGAGCAGAAGCTGGGGCGCACCTGAGGTGGATCAGGCGTTTTCAGAAGCCCTGAAGCTGGTCGATCAGACTGACAATGCGAGTGAACGGATTTGGGTGCTCTGGGGCGCGTGGGTCTATGAACAGGTCCGCGGGCAGATCGGCACATGCCAAAGCAAGGCGCGGCGCGCGATGGAAATTGCCCTTGAAGGGCAAGATGATGACGCGATGCTGGTGGCCCACGTCATGGCTGTTCAGGCCGCCTTCTACGAAGGCCGTTGGCGCGATGCGATTGACCACGGGGCCCAGATCGAAGCGCTTTATGACCCCAAACGCCATGCCGCTTTGCGTGATACATATTCGCTGGACCTGCTGGTCGTGTGGTACGTGCACGGCAGTCAGGCCCATTGGATGTTGGGCGATCTTGCCCGCGCAAACGCGCTGCGCGAGAAGGCACGCAAATTTTCCGTAGAAATCGATCACACGTACTCGCGCGTCTGGGTGACGGTCTGGGCCGCCAACCTTGATCTGTTGAACGGGGAGGTTGGCGAAGTCCTGACCCATGTCCCCAAAGCGGTTGAGCTGAGCGATACTCAGGGGTTCGAATACATCACACGGCTGGGACAGCTTCTGCTGTCGGCTGCCGATGGGGATGGTGCGCGCGCGCAACAAGCGCTTGACCGCTCGATTCACGGGTTCAAGGAAACGGGCGCGGGAATTACCATTCCCTACTTTTTGACCCTCAAGGCGCAGGCCTTGCTGGCGGCGAAACAGCCAGACGCGGCCTATACGACCTGCAAAGAGGCGCTTGCGCTGATCGACCGTCACGGCGAAGCTTGGGTGGCGCCGCTCGCGTTTCGCATACTGGGCGACATTCTGCGGGACCCGTCCATCGGTGACATCGCGGAATCCGCCAATGCCTACAGCAAAGCGGCCGACGTCGCGCGGGCCAGCGGTGCAATTATCTGGCAGGTGCAAGCGGAATTGGGTAGGCTTGCTCTGGACCAACAGCCGCATGACCGCAAAATCGGGCAAGCGCATTTGGATGACTACCGTGATTTGCTCGAAGGGCTCAATTTGGTGGGCCCAAGTACGACGATCAAATCACTCATTACCGAGTTGCAGCGTTTTTAAACCACATTTGATTAAGAAACCTGTCGCAGGCATCGCATTTGATGCCGCGCAGATTTGCACTTGAGGAGAATTCTATGACCTTTGATGCCATTATTGTGGGCGGTCGGTGCGCAGGCGCTTCTTTGGCCATGCTTTTGGGGCGTAGGGGGCTGAAAGTACTCCTGCTCGACGCGGCAGAACTTCCGAGCGACAAGACAACGTCGACCCATTTTATCTGGCAATCGGGAACGGGCTGTCTGAAGCGATGGGGGCTGATTAAAAAGCTCGAGGCCACCAATTGTGCGCCCCACCAAAGTTATCTGCTGGATCTTGGAGGGCTGGAATTGCGCGGCGCTGTGCGCGCCAACGAAGACGGGATGTCGCAGAGCTATGCCCCACGCAGACATGTGATTGACCGGCTTTTGCTGGAAGAAGCACGGGCCGCAGGCGTCGAAATACAGGACGGTTGCAAGGTACTGGATATGTTGCGCGACGGTGATCGCGTCGCCGGTGTTTCATACCGCGACAGGCAAGGCGGTGTTGCCGAAGCGCGCGCACATATCGTGGTGGGCGCGGACGGGATCAATTCCACCATCGCGGAACTGGTCGGCGCCGAAACCTACAATTACCGTACCAAGAGCCAACAGATTTTCTTTTCCTACTTCAAGGGGGTCGACATCGAGGATGTCGAGTTCTACTCGCGTCCGGGCCGCATGGGATTTGCTTGGGAAACCAATGATTGGGAAGTTGTCGCCGGATTTTGCTGTCGCGGCGAAGACGCCAAGGCGATGGCCGATGACGTCGCCGCGAATTACTGGCGCGAACTGGCCACCATGTCGCCGAGCTTCCACCAACGCCTGAAATCCGCAGAGCAGACGGCGCCGGTCCGAATGGGGGGGACACCTTCGCTGATGCGCACGGCGGGAGGCAAAGGATGGGCGCTGGTCGGTGATGCGGGGCTGAACATGGATCCCGTCTCGGCGGCGGGCATTTCGAACGCCTTTATACAGGCCGAAATGCTGGCCGATGCGATCAGCACAGGATTGGATCAAGACGCGCTGGATCAGGAGATCACGTCGTTCGCGCAAGCGCGGGACGAAAAGTTCGGACCCTATTTCGAGTTCACGGCCGACCTTGCCCAGCTCAACCCGGACGTTCCGGATGAGGTGATGCAATTGTTCATGGCTCTTCCCGGGCAACAGGCCGATATCGATGCCTATTTCGGCGTGTTTGCCCAGACGGTGCCGGTGACCGAATTCTTTGATCCCGCGAACCTCCAGCGGATCATAGCCGGGTCTGCGGTGCCTTCCCAGACGGCCTAACGGTCGCGCTCAAGGGGTATGGTTGGTGGGCCGCTTAGCTGCCGGACGGCGGCGGAGGGGCTGCCATCATAGATTCCGTAAGCTGGATGATTACGTCTTCGGGACCACGGAAATAGACGGTCTGCGATTCAAACCCCTGCGCGGTCACCACATCGCTCAGAAAGGTGTAGCCGCCGGATTTCAGTTGCGACACCTTCGCAGAGATGTCCTCGACCAGAAAACCGAAGTGTCTCAATCCCTTGCGGTTCAGCTCTGCCACGCCCGGATTGGCGATTGGTCCGGGGTTGAGGAACTTCAGGATTGCGATGCGCGTGGCCGTGCCCTGACAAACTGCGGGCAGATAGTGGACCTTGCAGTTTTTCATCTGTGCCAATTCGTCTGCCCAAGCACCTTCAATCGTGCGGCGTTCCCCGATCTCGCAATCGAAATAAGTGCGCAGGAAATCGGCGACACCATCCTGATCATCGGCGACCCAAGCGATATGGTTCATCATTGGCTGCATTCTATTCTTCCTCTTATGTGTCCGGCGGTGGATCGTTCAGTCCTGATTTTCCCAGCTCGGCGGCAGCAGCCCCAAATGATGCTGGAGCATGTCTTCGGCGGTGGCCAGCGCCCCTTCTGCCCAGCCTTGATCGTGTGAATACGCCTCGCCGCAGATATAGACAGGGATGTCTTTGACTGGCTGTACGATGTTGCGGCTCACCTCATGGCTGCGCACGCCGACATGCCAGAAATTTGCACCACCGCCGTAGGGATCATCGCCCCAGTCCTTGTACGAAGCGGCGTAGGGCGCGGGGATGTCAGCCTCGGTTGATACGCCGTGCATCTGCATAATTTGCCGGTGGACTTCCTCCACCATCCGTTTTGGCGCGGGAAAATCGCTCCATGCGGGCAGGCCACCGCCCGGGGGCTGGCCCCCTTGGCCTTTAAAGACTTCTTCCTGACTGCGCAGACCTGCCCAATAGGACAGCGCAAGGCCATCGTCGTAGATCAGGACAACGGCATTGCCGGTGTCTTCGTCGGTGTCCCAGTAATAGAGCTGCCGCACTGGCAGGTCGGTCACAGACTCGCCCTTCGTGATCTTTTTCATCACCGGCTGGCCATTGCCATCCGGGACTGCAACAGGCGGCAGGTCCTCCCACCACGCATAGCTGTAGCACAGGGCAAGTTTGAACAGCGGGATGGGGGTGACGGATTCCATCAACGCGCGCACGCTGCGGTTTTCCGGGTCCATCACCGCGCCGGTGGGAGCCAGGATTTCCAGCGCCCGCCGTGGCATGGCCAGCACGAGATTGCGCGCCTTGCGGGTTGTGATGCTTCCCCCGCTTTCCACTTTGAATTCAACGCCGGTGGTACCGTCCTGCATCTTGGTCGTGTCAAAACTGATAAGCCGGTGGTCCGTGCTGATCGTGCCGCCCGCCTTTTCAAAATGCTCCGCGCATCTCAGCGGTACTTCCTGATACCCCTCGGCTAGCCGCGAGTAGGTGACGGATCTGCCAAAATCGCTGAGGTTCCAAGGCAGGCCGTCCGCGGCATTCCATGTATAGAGAATGCTGTCGTAGCCGCTTGAATCGACTGCAAAGCTATAGGCTTCGTGGCTTATCATGCGCTGCATGCAATAGCGCAGGGGAAGATCGCCCAATGCGTTGCCTTCGAACGCGTCATCCTTGGTGATATCGAGCCAATTGACCTTTGCCAGATCGACATCCTTGCCGGTCATCGCCCGCAGCAGACGTTCTGCGGCCAATGCCGTAAAGCCGCCCGACAGGGCCGTCTTGCTGCTTTCGTCTTCCAGCAAGTTGTAGGGCAGTTTCGACGCGTCGCTAAGATCTTGCATGCGCAGCCGTGTGTTGCGCAGATACGCTATGTTTTGCGGCTCGCTTACGGGAAAAGGGACCGGCGTAAGCCCGAAAAGACCGACCAGCCCGATGACGTGTTTATGCTCGGAAGTGTAGCGCATGCCGCCCACTTCGACCCGCGTATTTGGCACGCCGGGTGGCTGTAGCGACAACAAGCGCCCGCCGATCCTGTTCGATTGCTCGAAAACTTCCACCCGCAAGTCACCCGGGGGCAGGGGGGACGTGTCAGCGCGCGGGGAGCCCATCAGACGCATCGCGCTATAGACACCGCTCACGCCGGCGCCAACAATTGCGATATCCAGTTCAGTGTCTTGCACTTCGGTCATATCAGGTGTCCTTGCTTAAGCGTTGTGATGCACGAATGCCTTGGTCCGACTAGCTGCAGTCGGCCTGCACCAGCGGATGGGGCCAGCCATATTTCGGCATCGGTTTTGGGTCGATATGCAGGACGAGGACTTGCGGTTGCCCGGTGGCGCGTGCCCTCTCGAGCGCGGAGGCCAATTCCCGCTTCATGTCATCGGGTCCCTGATCGCAGGTGACTTCGACTGCACAGGCACCCAGACCTTCGGAATATTTGACCAGATCGGGCTTACCCAAGGCATAGTAGTCATCCCAATCGGCTTCGGGCGGAAACAGAACTGCCATCCCTTGACTGACCATGGCGAGATCGTTGTCATTCAGCACAATCCAGACGGCCCCAATCTTGTTTTGCGCGGCCGTGGAAATTTCGGATCCATGCATCATGAAGGCACCATCCCCCACGATGGCCACGCAATCCTTTGCTGGTGCACCGGACTTGCCGCCAACGACCGCGCCCACGGCAAAGCCCATGGGGCCCATCCCGAGCGCGATGTGGAACTGGTTCGGCGGGTCGATCACCAAGTTATTAAGCGACCAGCCCACGCAGTTGCCGGCATCGATGAAGATATGACCATCTTGGACCAGCTCGTTGACGATCCGCATCGCGGCGGCGGGATGCAGGGGGGTTGCGTCGCCGGCGCGGTCTTCGGGGAACTCGAAGGGGGACGATTGTTTGAGGCTGGCGATCATCTGTCGCCGGGTTTCTGCGTCCGGTGACGGAGAGGCGCCTTCACCTTGCGCCAAAAGTTGATCGATGGCCGCGCCCGCATCGCCAACGACGCCGAGCGTTATCGGAAAGGACCTGCCGATAACCGCTTGGTCCAGATCGATCTGGATGCAGTGGTGGGACGGGATCAGATCCTTGTCGTAATGATTGGTTGCGGCAGGCGACGTGGCCAATTCGCCCAGGCTCGATCCGATGACACATAATGCGTCAAAATGATCGGCGTCTGACGCAGTTTTCATGTAAAGCGCAGGCCATGCACAGGGTGTCATGCCGTAGTTGCGCAGCGACATCGGGTGACTTTCGGGAAAGATGCCTTTGCCATCGGGGGTGGTCATCACGGGAATTGCAAAGCGTTCGGAGAAATCTTGCAGAGCGTGCAACCGCGTGGCATCACGCAACGCCATCCGCGCTCCGTTTCCCAAGAAGATCAGGGGCTTCTTGGCATGCACCAACGCCTCGAACGCCTGCTCCATTTGGGCGGGATCCGCGCCGCGTGCTTCGGTGCGGTAATTCTCTGGCGCTGCGGGGAACGGTATTCCTCCCGCTGCCGGTGGCTGCATCACGCACGTTCCCGCAACGTTGTTGGGAATGCTGATATGAGCGGCGCGTCGGGGGCGGGCCATCGCGTTTCTGAGCGCCTGTTCGATGAGCGTCCGGAAGCTGGAGGCAGACGGGATCAGCGCGCTGGACTGGACCGCGTTCTTGAAAACGGCGTTCACGTCGAGATGGGCATCGACACCTTCCTGCAGATAGCCCTGCCCGAAGTACTGCTCAGGCACTTCGCCGGTGATTGTCAGCACCGCGGAGTTACCGGCCTCGGCGTTCATTGATCCGGTAAGCGCGTTCACGGCAGAGGGGCCCGCGGTCGTCAGAACCACGCCCAGCTTTCCGGTCACCCGGTAATAGCCATCAGCCATGTAGGCCGCGCCAGTTTCATGGCGGCAAATGATAAAATCAAATCTGTCGCGCTGCTGCTTGAGCTGATCCGCGATGAAGATGACCGCACCGCCGGGAATGCCGAAGATGCGGTCCACACCTTCGAGCTTGAGGTACTCCAACAGCAGTTGAGCGACGGTCATGTTCTGCAGATGGTTTTCCAGATATTCCGCACGAACACTGCGCTTCACGGACTCGTCTTGCATAGATTCTCCATCAAATAAAATTTTCGGAAAAATCGTTAAGCGCCGGTCACACATATGTCGGGCATAACAATTGCCACTGCGGTACGACGGACTGAATACGTCTTTTAATATACCTGACCCTACCATACCCGGATGCATCAGGCACTGACTATTTCACCTTCCTCGTGCGGAGAGGGGCTGTCGTGCCGAAATGGCTGCCGTTCTGGGCGGTCATCGGGGGCGTGGTGCTGCGCGCCTCCTGCCACCCGTTCCGCATAGGAAACAGGGCGATTTCGCAACTATCTGGTTATTTCCCGACGTAGCCGGCGATGACCTGCAAAATCTTGAAGGTTGTTGCCGCGTCATTTTCCAATACGGAGAGAAACGCTTCGCCGCCGATCCGCAGGCTTTTCAGATCGGTCGCGGCCCGCATGTCGAGCGCGCGGGGTACGTTTCGGATCAAGCCCAATTCACCCACCAACGTGCCCGGACCGATCTGTGACACAAGCGTGTCGTCCCCGTCGTCCTGCGGCATCAACAGATCGGCAGTCCCGTCTGTTATGAGGTAGGCGCCGCTCGATGGGTCATCGTCCTTTCGAAAGACATACTCGCCCGCACTGGCGCGATGCCAGCGCGCGGCGAACGCCAGCATGCCAAGCTGTTTTCGGCTCAGGGTGCCAAAAACGTCTGATGCTTCGAGCGTGCGGATTTTTTCGGATTGGTCCGCAGACATGGGCGTGTCTGCTTCGGGGGTCGTCGCCGTGGTTTCACGCGATATGCGGCCTTTGTCCATCTCGAGGTACATATCAAAACCGTCAATACCCTCGAAAGACGGCGCGAGGGATATGAGGGTGGTATCGGGAAGCAGCCGGTGCAGATTGCGGTACATCCGCACGCGCGATGCGATATCGTGGCTTTGCATGGCGGTCTCTAGGACCAGAATGTCCGGGCGTTTGATTGCGGCTCTGCTCAGGGCCAGCGGCTCGGCGACGCGCGCGGGCAGGTTTGCGCCCCCCAGACCAACGGGCGTGTCCAACATGAGCAGCAGAATGTCACGGTCCAGTCCAGCCCCTCTGAGCGTGTCGATCACGACCCGCTGCACTTCCTCGCCCTTGCGTCCGGCGGATGGTGCGACTTTGCCGAAGATCGCGTTTTCGAGGATGGAGAAACCTGCGACCGGACCCGTCGCAGTTATCGGGACAAACAGATCGGGCATCGCCGCCAGAAGCGCCTTGCCGTGCTGTTTTCGCAACTCGAGCACCTTGCCTGTGATTTCGTCGGGAAAGGTAATGCCGATTGCTTCGGCAGAGACAGAAAAAGGAACGATGAGCAGCTGCGCTGTCTGAAGATCGCTCAGAGCTTTCTTTTGTCTATCGACCGAAATCAGGCTGACCGCAATTTCGTAGTCGTTCGGGTCCAGCCCCATGCGCCGGAAGAGGGGATGGTTGACGCCATCGATTCCAAAGATCTGCCGGATCATTTTGACGATATCGATGGAAAGCTGAAGCAGGCTTTCTTCGAGTTTCAGGTCCTTCAAGAGCCGCAAAAACTCTGATTTTTCCGCAAGTCCCGCCGCAGTCAATTGCCCGCGCGGGGTCGCAAACAGCAGATTGTCGAGCACCGTCAGCGCAGGGTTGTACTTTTCGGTGTCGAGCGGCCAGATTTGCGTTTCAAGCCCTGCGGATATGACGGCGCGGGCAATGTCCGGTCTTATCTCAACGATAGCCTGCGCAAGCTTCGCGTGCTTCGGATCGTCGAGCCGCAGGCCGATCGCACGGTGAATGAGCGCATCGGCACTGCCCATGCCAGCGATCAGTTGGAGCCACCAATCGTTCAGCTCATCCCTGTCCTTCAGGTCTGCTGCGGTGTAATGCAACCAATCCTGTGTCGTCGTATCGGCGGTGTTGCCTGCGCGAAGGCTTTCGAGAGCGCTCTCCGTCTGGTGGGCTGTCCCCAATGGCTTCGGGCGCATTGGCATCAGCAAATTATGCTCGAAACTGCCGGAAAACAGGACCGGTTTCGAGCTCGCGTGGCCGATACGGGCGCAAATCGTCGATTGATGCAGCTGCGCCAGATCGTGACCCGCGACCACCACAGACCCCTTAGCAGGCAGGATCTCACGGGTGAGCAGTTCAGATAGCGCGCGCCGGTCTTCATCGCCCTTCGCGGTGATCGCGATCCGCTTGCCAGCCGGAATGGTGACCGAAATATCGTCGAGCACGGTATGACCGTCCTCGTCGCGCACGGTCACGTCGGTCAAGACGACGTCGCCTGACAAGCGTGGTATGTCATCATTGCTGCTGTCGAACAGCTTGTCGTCTATCATGCCCGCGGGCGCAAATCGCTGCACCAGCATCGCCCATCTGAGCGACATGTCCTGATGCTGGTTGTAGTAGGCCAACAACTCTTTCCACGGGGAGCTGAGATCTTTGTAGGCGGCCAGCGCGGCGACCAGCGCGCCGAGTGTGATATCGCCCTTGATGGTAAGATACCCTCCGATCGCGTAGAAGAAAAACGGTGTAATCTGTCCTATGAAGTTGTTGAGAAACTTCATGAAAAACTTCTTCTGGAAGATTTCGAACCGGATGGCGAAAAGCACGCTGAGCCTTTCGGATGTCTGGGCCATCCTGTAGCGCCAGCCACCGTGAACACGTAGCGTTGCAGCACCACCTGCGTTCTCGCCGATATCGGCGGCCAGCGCACGCACCTCGACGATGCGCTTTTTGTTCAGCAGATTGATCTGGCGTTGAAGTTTAGGAATAAGCCAGGCCTGCAAGGGGATCATCGCGCAGGCCGCAATTCCGAATGCGACGCTTTGGGCGAACAGAAATCCAAGGATGGTCAGCATTTGCCCGGCTTGCAGGACAGGTTGCGCAATCGCATCGCCCATCAGCCCGCCCATCGGCTCCGCCTCGGACGTGACCATCGAAACCAACTCGCCCTGACTGGTGCGCTCGAAATAAGGGGCGGGGAACCGAAGGAGCCGTGCGATCAGCGTATAGCGCAGTCGGCGCAAAAGACGTTCGGACAAGACGCCTTTCATTGTGTTGATCCGCATCTTCATCAGGCCATGTGCCAATACGGCCAGCAGAAACAGACCGCAAAGTATGAACAAGAACGCCGTCTGCGACAGTCCAACGCCGAATATGACGACCGTGCCGCTTTCCGCACCAATGGCGTCATTGATGATCCTCTTCGGCAGCTCCAGCGTTGCGTACAAAAGCGGGAAGAGCGTCAGGGTCACAAGAAGCAAGACCAGCTGATCGCGTTTGGAATGCTTCCAGATAAATGAAAAAAGCGTCCGTTCTATCGTCCCGGTCCTGCAATGGATGAAACCAAGGTCTTCAGCCCACGACAGTGCAGGAACGGGGCTTTTAAAGCAATTTTAATGTCTGGTGCGTCCGTCCGTCGCCTGAGCCAATACGTGATGTGTGCCTGCGTGTTGGCCGTACCGTTCCACGCGGCTTGTCCGCGTGATCGCTGCGGGCCGTGTGATCCGCGTCGGTTGACGTTATCGGTTGCCTCGTGTTTCTATCGGGGGCTGCTGCGCTATGTTTTTCACTAACGCGCGTTTGCCTGAAAGCATCGGAGTATGCAGATTGGTTCAGAAAGCTACTTTCGACAGGCCGGATTTCCTGACGGACGATGTTCTGTCATCTTTGAACACTGCCACACACAGCGCGCCTTTCGAAGTTTTGGGGTCACGCATCAGCAACAACCGAAGATGGATCACGAGCTTTCAGCCGGATGCGTGCAAGGTTACGGCGACTGTTGCGGGCAAGACGACCGAATTGCCGCGGATTGAGGGCGATGTGTTCTCGGGCCGGGTTTCGGGCAAGGGCTATACGCTGACCATGCACTATCCGAATGGATCAGAGCACACGACCGAGGATCCGTTTGCCTTTGATCCCGTTTTATCCGATCTGGATAAATACCTGTTTGGCGAGGGAACCCATAAAGAGCTTTGGCGCGCGTTGGGTGCGCATGTCATGACGCACCAAGGGGTGCGCGGCGTTCATTTCGCGGTTTGGGCGCCAAATGCCCGGCGGGTCAGTGTGATCGGTGACTTCAATGCCTGGGACGGTCGACGCCATCCGATGCGCCCTGCCGGAAGCACCGGTATCTGGGAAATTTTCCTGCCGCGCCTCGATGACGGCACGATTTATAAATACCAGATCGTCGGGGCTGACGGTGAGACGCGGGACAAGGCCGATCCAGTTGGCTTTGGCTCCCAGCATCCGCCCGAGCAGGCTTCGGTCGTGCGCCAGCTTGCCGGATACGGCTGGAGCGATGAGGCCTGGATGGATGCGCGTGCGCAACGGGCGGACCGCGCTCAGCCGATTTCGATTTACGAGGTGCATCTGGGGTCCTGGCGGCGGCGCTACGATGATCATGGCCGGCCTTTGTCCTACAGCGAACTGGCGCGCGATCTGGTCAACTATGTCAAATACATGGGCTTTACCCATATCGAATTGCTGCCCGTGTCCGAATTCCCCTTTGACGGCTCATGGGGGTATCAACCGGTCGGCCTGTACGCACCGACCATCCGGTTCGGCCCGCCCAACGAATTTCGCGATTTCATTGATGCGGCCCACGCCGCCGGTATCGGTGTGCTGCTTGACTGGGTACCGGGGCATTTCCCGACAGATGCCCACGGTCTGATCCAGTTCGACGGAACCGCGCTTTATGAACATGCCGATCCGCGCGAGGGGTTTCATCAGGACTGGAACACGCTGATACCGAATTATGGCCGCACCGAGGTGAAGAATTATTTCATCGCGAACGCGCTCTACTGGCTGGAGGAATACCACCTTGACGGGCTGCGCGTCGATGCGGTGGCCTCGATGCTGTACCGCGATTATTCGCGCAACGAAGGTGAATGGGTTCCCAACAAGGATGGCGGGCGCGAAAACTACGAAGCGATTGCTTTCCTTCAGGAAATGAATATCGCGGCCTACGGCGCTGATCCGACCGTGATGACCATTGCCGAAGAAAGCACATCGTTTCCTGGCGTATCGCAGCCGGCCCATGCGGGGGGACTGGGTTTTGGCTACAAGTGGAATATGGGGTGGATGAACGACACGCTGCGCTACATGGAAAAAGACCCCATCTACCGCCAGCACGATCATTATCTGATGACCTTCCCCATCGACTGGGCATTCACCGAAAACTTCATTCTTCCGATCAGCCATGACGAAGTGGTGCATGGAAAAGGATCGATGCTTACCAAAATGCCGGGCACCGATTGGGAAAAATACGCCAACTTGCGCGCTTATTACGCCTTCATGTGGACGCAACCGGGCAAGAAACTATTGTTTATGGGGTGCGAATTTGCGCAACCGGAGGAATGGAACCACGACGCCGAACTGAACTGGGGCGCAGCAGAGCAGCCTGCGCACAAGGGCATCCAGCAGTTGGTGCGCGATCTGAACGGGATGTACCGCGACACACCGGCGCTGCACGCGAAGGATTGCGAAAACGGCGGCTTTGAGTGGCTGTGCAACGATCCGGCGCAATCGGTGATGGGATACCTGCGGAAGGGCGGCACGGACGATAGGGACGTTTTGATCGTGTGTAACTTTACGCCCGTTGAGCGCAGCAATTTCCGTGTCGGGATCCCCGATAACGGGCATTGGCGCGAAGTGCTGAACACGGATGCAGCCGTTTACGGCGGCGGCAACCGGGGCAATCTGGGAGGGTGCGACGCACAGGACATCGCGGCGGACGGGCAGCCGTACTCGGTCGCGCTGACGCTGCCGCCCTTGGCGGTCGTGGTTTTGCAGCGCTAAGGTCAATTGAATTCAACGGGGGGAAGACGACATGCCGACAAAACGTATCACACAGAGGTCGATGGCATTCGTTCTGGCAGGCGGACGCGGAAGCCGCCTCAAGGAGCTGACGGACCGAAGGGTCAAGCCGGCGGTGCCGTTCGGGGGCAAGGCGCGGATCATTGATTTTGCGCTGTCCAACGCCGTCAATTCCGGCATCCGCAAAATAGCCGTCGCGACCCAGTACAAGGCGCACAGCCTGATCCGGCACACCCAGCGAGGGTGGAATTTCTTTCGCGCCGAGCGCAACGAGTTTCTCGATGTGCTGCCTGCGTCGCAGCGTGGTGGCAACGAAAGCTGGTACAAGGGCACGGCAGACGCGGTCACCCAGAACATCGACATCGTCGACAGCTACAACGTCGATTACGTCATCATCCTTGCCGGTGATCACATCTATAAGATGGATTACGAAGTGATGCTGCGCCAGCACGTGGACACCGGCGCGGATGTGACAGTGGGCTGCCTAACGGTCCCGCGGGCGGAGGCAACCGCATTTGGCGTGATGGACACCGACAGCGCGGGGCGCATCACCAGTTTCCTTGAAAAGCCCGCAGATCCGCCCGGCACGCCGGAAGACCCCGACAAGGCGCTCGCCTCGATGGGGATTTATGTTTTCAACTGGGACTACTTGCGCGATCTGCTGCTGAAAGACGCCGAAAACCCGGAGTCTACCAATGACTTCGGCAATGATTTGATCCCCAGTATCGTGCAGAACGGTAAAGCGATGGCACACCGCTTTGACGAAAGCTGTGTGCGCGACGGCGATGCGCCTGCCTATTGGAAGGATGTCGGCACGGTTGATGCTTTCTGGGAAGCGCATATCGATTTGACCAATTTCACGCCGGAACTCGATCTTTGGGACAACGAATGGCCGATCTGGACCTATAACGAGGCAGTGCCCCCTGCGAAATTCATTCACGACGAACGCGACAGGCGCGGCATGGCGATTTCTTCAATGGTTGCCGGGGGCTGCATCATCTCGGGCACCGAGGTGCGCAATTCGGTTCTGTTTACAAATGTGCGTACAAATTCCTATGCGGTGCTGGACCATGCCGTGATCCTGCCCAATGCGGTCGTCCATCGCTCGGCGCGGCTGCGGCAGGTGGTCGTGGACACAGGTGTGGTCATTCCTGAAGGATTGGTTGTCGGCGAGGACTCTGCAGAGGATGCGAAGTGGTTTCGCGTGACGGACCGCGGGATTACCCTGATCACGCAGGAAATGCTGGATAAGAGAGCCGCTGCCCTATGACAAAGGCGCTGTTTGTCGTCTCTGAATGCGCCCCTTTGGTAAAGACCGGCGGGCTTGCGGATGTGGCGGGCGCGCTGCCCCGTGCGCTGGCGCACATAGGTGTCGGCGTGCGTGTCCTGTTGCCCGGTTATCGCAGTGTGATGCAACAGATCGGCAAGACGCAAAAGGTTGCGCAATTCGACGATCTTTTGGGAGGGCCGGCGAGATTGCGCGCCTGCACGGTTGCCGGGCTCGATCTGCTTATACTCGATGCGCCGCATCTTTTTGACAGGGACGGGGCCATCTATGGCGACCCGAGCGGCGCCGACTGGCCGGATAACGCAGAACGGTTTGCGGCGCTGTGCAAGGCCGCGGCGATGATCGCCAAAGGCGGCGTTGATGGCTGGGTGCCCGGTATTGTGCACGGCCACGACTGGCAGGCGGGACTGACACCCGAATACATGCACGCGCTTGGCGTGACCACGCCCTTCGTCTTTACGATCCATAATATTGCGTTTCATGGCAATACGGATGCGGTCAAGTTGCAGGCGCTTGGGCTCGATCCCGCCCGGTTTACGTCGGAGCATTTCGAGTTCTGGGGGCAGATTTCGGCGATCAAGGCCGGGCTGGTTGGCGCGGCGAAGATCAATACGGTGTCCCAGACCTATGCCGAAGAACTGCTCACGCCAGAGTTCGGAATCGGGATGGACGGTATCCTGCGCGCCAGACAGGCGGACCTTTCCGGTATCGTCAACGGTATTGACCTCGACGTCTGGAATCCGGCAACGGACCCCAATATCACGACCTATACCACCGTCAGGGGCAAGAGCGCGAACAAGAAGGCCTTGCGCAAGACCTTCGGGCTTGGCCCGGCAGACGGCCCGCTGTGCGTGTTGGTGTCCCGCCTGACCGAGCAGAAAGGCATCGACCTTTTGCTGGACGCGCTGCCGGCGCTGCTAAATCGGGGCGGGCAGCTGGCGCTTTTGGGCTCGGGCGATCCCAAGCTTGAGGTTGCCTTGCTCGAAACAGCCGATGCGCACGCGAACCTTTCGGTAAAGATCGGGTATGACGAAGCGCTTTCGCACCAGATGATGGCGGGTGGTGATGCGATCCTTGTCCCGTCGCGCTTTGAGCCATGCGGATTGACGCAGCTTTACGGATTGCGCTACGGCACGCTGCCGCTTGTGGCTTTGACGGGCGGGCTGGCCGATACCGTCATCAATGCCTCGCCCGCTGCGCTGGCCCGGGGTGTGGCGACAGGCGTGCAGTTTTTCCCGGTCTCTGCACAGGCCTTGGCAAATGGTTTCGTCCGGCTTACGGACCTGTTTCACGATAAAAAGACTTGGACCACCATGCAGCGCAACGCGATGAAACAGCCGGTCGGATGGGAAACGTCCGCCGCCGCCTACAAGGCGCTTTATGATGCCGCTTTAGAGGCGCGTCAGTGAACTTCGGCCCATTCGAGACCCGACCCGGTCGCCCCAGTCCCCTGGGGGCCACGCTTGATGAGGGCGGTGTGAATTTCGCGGTATTCTCGCGTCATGCGACCAAGGTTATGCTGTGCCTTTTTGACGAAGACGGTCACGAGAACCAGATCATCACCTTGCCCGAACGCGAGGGCCATGTGTGGCACGGGTATTTCCCCGGTATGAAAGCGGGCCAGCAATACGGTGTCCGCATGGATGGGCCTTACGCCCCGCTGGAGGGGCATCGCTTCAACCCCTACAAGCTGCTGATTGACCCCTACGCTAAGCATCTGACCGGCCACCCGAAATGGCATGACGCATTGTTCGGATACAAGAGCGGTCACAAGGACAAAGACCTCAGCTTTGACAAGACCGATAGCGCGCCGTACATGCCCCGCTGTGTCGTTGTGGACCCGTCATTCAACTGGGATAACGCCCCAGAACCGCGCCATCCGCTCGAAAGCTCGGTCATTTACGAAGCCCATGTCAAAGGATTGACGGCAGGACGGCGCGACATTGCCAACCACGGCACCTATCTCGCGATGGCATCCGACCCGATCCTCGAGCATTTGAACACGTTGGGCGTGACCACCGTAGAGCTGCTCCCCGTTCAGGCGTTTCTCAACGAGAAGTTTCTTCTGGACCGTGGGCTTACGAACTACTGGGGGTACATGACCTACGGGTTCTTTGCCCCCGATCCACGCTATATGCAAAATGCAGATATTGCCGAATTCCAGCAGATGGTGCGGCGTTTCCATTCGGCGGGGATCGAGGTGATCCTCGATGTTGTGTACAACCACACCGCCGAAGGCTCCGAGCTTGGTCCGACTTTGATGTTCCGCGGTCTTGATAACGCCAGCTACTACCGGCTGGCCGACAATCCGCGCTACTACATCGACGATGCAGGGTGCGGCAACACGCTGGATTTCGAGAACCCTTTTGTGATCCGGTTGGTGATGGACAGCTTGCGGTACTGGGTCGAAGTGATGCACGTCGATGGTTTCCGGTTCGATCTGTGCTCGGCGCTCGGACGTACGGCGCGCGGGTTCGAGCGCGACGGTCCGTTTTTCCGGGCCATCGGACAGGATCCCGTGCTCAATCAGGTCAAACTGATCGCCGAGCCTTGGGACATCGGACCGGGAGGATACCAGCTGGGTGCCTATCCGTCCCCCTTTGCGGAGTGGAATGACAAATACCGAGACAATGTGCGTGAGTTCTGGCGCGGGGATGCGGGCAAGGTGCGCGACCTTGCCGAGCGTCTGGTAGGCTCTGCTCCATATTTCGACCATGACGGCCGGGCAGCGACGTCATCGCTGAATTTCCTGACGGCACATGATGGGTTCACCCTTCACGACACTGTCAGCTATAGCCGCAAGCACAACCTCGCCAACGGCGAAGACGACCGTGACGGACATTCCAACAACCACTCCGACAACATGGGTGTCGAGGGTCCGACAGAGGACCCAGCGATCAAGGCAGCGCGATTGCGCCGCAAGCGCAACATGATCGCGACATTGATGCTGTCGCAGGGCACTCCGATGCTGCTTGCCGGTGACGAGCTGAGCAATTCGCAAGGCGGCAACAACAACGCCTATTGTCAGGACAACGAAATCGGCTGGGTCAATTGGCCCGATAGCGAAGATCCGTTTTTCGAGTTTTGCAGGCAGGCGATCGATTTTCGCAGAATGCACCCTTTGCTGCGGCAGACGCGATTTTTGCATTCGCGGCAGCGGTTGATTGACGGGGAACCCGATCTGTTCTGGCGCCGCGCGGATGGTGAAGCGATGCAGCAGGATGACTGGGACAACCCCGCCATGGACACGCTCGTGGCGGAGATGCGGATGGCGTCGGGCGCGCCGGAATACGTCAAACGCGAAGGTGCGCTATTGGTCGTGCTCAACCGCGGGGAGGCGGTTGACGTGAGCCCACCGGATCTGCCGCAGGGCGATAGATGGGTGCGCCGTTTCGACACCAGTCAGGAAAACGCGATTGAAGTCACCGCAGGGATGTCCGTCGCAGCGAACAGCGTCGTCGTCTTTTCGCAAGAAGCTGCGGATGCGTGATCGCAAGGAATAATTTGGGAGGAAGTAAGATGCCGATGCAGAATGTGCGGACCACTCCAATCGAAGGTCAAAAACCGGGTACGAGCGGACTTCGAAAGAAAACGGGTGTATTCCGGCGACCCCACTTCCTTGAGAATTACGTCCAGTCCATTTTTGACGGGATCGGTGGCATCGACGGCAAAACGCTGGTTATCGGTGGCGATGGCCGCTTTTTCAACGATGCGGCGATCCAGATCATCCTGCGTATGGCCTGTGCCAACAGCGCGGCAAAGTGCATCGTGGGGCAGGGCGGGCTTTTGTCTACGCCCGCCGCATCCCATCTGATCCGGCTGCGCGAGGCTGACGGCGGCCTCATTCTGTCGGCCAGTCACAATCCCGGCGGTCCCGACGCCGATTTCGGCTTGAAATACAACGGCCCCAACGGTGGCCCGGCAAGCGAAGCTGTCACGGACAAGATCTTCGAGCGGACGAAAACACTCGCGCTTTACAAGATTGCTGCGGCCGAGGATATCGATCTTGAACAGCTTGGCACGCACAGGCTTGAAAACATGACGATAGAAATTGTCGATCCTGTCTCCGACTATGCCGACCTGATGCAGACGATCGTCGATTTTCCAAAGATCAGGGCGCTGTTTGCGGGCGGGTTCACGATGTGTTTCGACGCGATGCATGCCGTCACCGGTCCCTACGCACACGCCATACTGGAGGACATGCTGGGCGCGCCACAGGGCACGGTCATCAACGGTCAGCCCAGTTCCGATTTTGGGAAGGGGCATCCTGATCCCAACCCGATCTGGGCCAAGACCCTGATGGATAAAATGTACGGTCCTGCCGCGCCCGATTTCGGCGCGGCATCCGACGGCGACGGCGACCGCAATATGATCGTGGGGCGCGGGGCCTATGTAACGCCCTCCGACAGCCTCGCGCTATTGACGGCACATGCACATCTTGCCCCAGGCTATGCGGACGGGCTCTTGGGTGTGGCACGTTCGATGCCGACATCGCGGGCCGTGGACCGCGTGGCCGAAAGCCTCGGCATTGCCTGCTACGAGACCCCGACAGGCTGGAAATTCTTCGGCAATCTTCTGGACGCAGGTAAGGTTACCTTATGCGGTGAGGAAAGCGCCGGCACCGGCTCGGACCACGTGCGCGAAAAAGACGGGCTTTGGGCCGTACTGCTGTGGCTCAACATTCTGGCCGAGACAGGGAAATCCGTATCCGAGCTGATGGCTGATCTCTGGTCGGACCACGGGCGCTGCTATTATTCGCGTCTCGACTACGAAGATGTGGAAACCGATCGGGCGACTGCCATGATGGACGGGCTGCGCGCGAAGCTGGACGGTCTTGTCGGTACGGAGATCGCCGGTCTGCAGGTCGAGGCCGCAGATGAATTCGCGTATCTCGATCCGGTCGACGGCTCGCGCTCCACTGGTCAAGGGCTGCGTATTGTATTTGGCCATGGCGGGCGTGCCGTTTTTCGGCTGTCTGGCACCGGCACGCAGGGGGCGACGATCCGCATTTACCTCGAACAGCTGCAAACGGAGGCCGAACGATTGAATGACGCACCCGAGACGGCGCTGGCCAGCGTGCGCGAGGCAGCGCTGGCCGTATCCGATCTGGTCGGCATGACGGGACGCGACGCGCCGGACGTCATCACCTGAGCGTACATTATCCCAAAAGCGGTACTTGTCCTGTTTCATGCGCGAGATAGGCGAAACCGTTGCCTTGCAGCACAAGGGCGTCACCGTCGATTGACGCAGAGCTTCCTTTGGCGATCTCGGCATTTCCCTTCATCGGTACTTTGTGAACTTCCGTCGACAGATTGAACACGCAGGTGAGCGATTGCTCATCACTGGCGCGGGTGAACGCCAGCAAAGGCTCGGGCAGGGAGATAAAGCGGGTGGAGCCCTGTGTCAGCGCAGCAGAGGCTTTACGGTAAGCGATCATGTCTTTGTAGTAGGCAAGGATGCTATCGCTCCCTTGCTGCTGATCCACTGCGTTTGCGGCCTGCGGCTCTTTGACCGGCAGCCACGGTTTGCCGTCGGAAAACCCGGCATGCGGTGCGTCTTTTTCCCAAACCATTGGCGTGCGGCACCCATCGCGGCCTTTCACGGCCGGCCAATACCGAATGGCGGGGGGATCCGTCAGTTCTTCAAAGACGAGGTCGGTTTCTGTCTGGCCCAACTCTTCGCCCTGATAGATCCCGATAGTACCTTCGAACGACATCAGCATTGCGCATGCGAGCCGTGCGATAGCGTCCTCTGATACAGCATGCTCGGCCCACCGGCTGACCTGTCGCGGCACGTCGTGGTTGCTGAAGGACCAGTAGGGGTGGCCATCGGGCGCGCCTGTTTGGAAGCCTTCGATGCAGTTGCGGAAGTGTTCGGCGTTGAAATCGGGGCCCAGCATCGCAAAGCTGTAGGCCATATGCAGCCGTGACGTCCCTTGCGTGTATTCGCCCATGATCTCGATCGAGCGGCGGCCCATTTCACCGACTTCGCCAACCATCATGATATCGTCGTACTGATCCGTCAGCGCGCGCAGCCGTTGCAGGAACTGCAGGTTTTCGGGCCGCGTCTTGTTGTAGATATTATCCTGCATTCCATAGAGATCCGTGGCCATGACCTGCGGCGCGGCTTGCGCCGGCGGGTTGGAGCGCAGCTTCTGGTCGTGGAAATAGTAGTTCACGGTGTCGAGCCGGAACCCGTCCAACCCCCGATCCAGCCAGAACTTGCAGGTCTCCAGTATCGCATCGACAACGTCCGGATTATGGAAATTCAGGTCCGGCTGTGACGCCAGAAAGTTGTGGAGGTAATACTGCCCGCGCTGGGGATCAAATTCCCAGGCGGGTCCCCCGAAATGGCTGTGCCAATTTGTCGGGGGCGATCCGTCGGGTTGCGGGTCGGCCCAGACATACCAATCGGCCTTGTCGTTGTCGCGGCTGATGCGGGACTGCTTGAACCAGTCGTGCTGATCGGAGGTGTGGGACAGGACCTGATCGGTGATGACCTTAAGCCCACGCGCATGTGCCCCTTCGATCAGCGCGTCAAAGGCCTCCAGACCCCCGAAAAGCGGATCGACTGACAGATAATCCGAAACGTCGTATCCCATATCGGCCTGCGGAGAGGTGAAGATGGGCGAAAGCCAGATGCAGTCCGCGCCCAACCCCGCTATATGGTCAAGGCGTTGCGTGATGCCAGCAAGATCTCCGACACCGTTGCCTGTCGTGTCTTGATAGGACCGCGGATAGACCTGATAGATTACCGCGCTGCGCCACCATTCCTGCATTTTAAGCACTCCGACTTTGATAGTTTTTCCATGTTTGAACCTAGTGTTGAAAGGAACGGATTAACAACGGAATGTCGTAGGCAATTGCTCTATTCTCGGGTGAGCGCAACAGTGTGACCGGTTTGCCGCCATCGCGGGTTTCGCGGGCTAGTCACACGTCCGAACGGGACTTGCCTGTGCCTGGCGCTTGCCATCGATCGGGAAATGGCGCGGGTGGTTTGCGGCAGGCTTTTTCAGCAAGCGAAGCGTGTTACGGTCGTTCTATCGACCGCAATTATGGTAGAGACCCGTCATGCCAGATTTAACCAACGCGCCGACGTTGACGACCGAACGACTGCTCTTGCGCGGACCTTGCCAGGCGGACCTGCCCGTATTCACAAGGTTCATGACCAGCGCACCTTCCTTGCAAGCTCAGGGGGAGACGGTCACTGCGGAACAGGCTTGGTTCGGCTTCATGATCGGTATCGGCCATTGGCACTGGCACGGCTTCGGCTTCTTTACAGTGACAGTGCGATCCAGCGGGCACCCGGTCGGGCGTGTCGGATTGATCCGGCATTCGGACTGGCCCGATACCGAACTTGCGTGGCACCTTTTCGAAGGGGCCGAAGGAAATGGCTATGCCACGGAAGCCGCGCAGGCGGTCATGGGGTGGGCACGCGACGCGCTGGGTTTGCATCGGCTTTATAGCTATATCGACACCGCAAACTCGCGTTCGAAGGCGGTGGCAACCCGGCTCGGCGCGACGACGGATGGCACCCGTGCACCCCACGAGCCGGAGGCAGAGGTGTGGGTTCACAAGCTGCAAATCGCGTGAAAAACGGGGTCCGGTTCGACGGACCAACGAACGTGATGACAGTGTGATCCGAGCGCCAAAATTTCGGATAAATTTTGTTCTCTGGTCGGGTCGCCGCGTGCACTTTGGGCGACCGACTATGTAAAAAGATACAACCGAGGGCAGAAATATTTCGGTGGCGGAAGGCGTGATCAGGGCTGTTTTTTGCGGCAAATTCGAGCGCTCGTGGCCGGCGGTTTGGGCAGAATTTGACGACAGCGCTATGCGGGCAAATCGGCGCGATCGCGACAGCTGAATAATCGAAAAATCTAATAATCATTGGCTTTTTATTGCCGATTCCCGCTGCTTAACGGTGAGCGGAATTCCGATTATTCGACATCCGGAGAATCAATTATCAATAAAATCAGTGTCTTAAACTATGGCGTGATTTCGCTGTCCGCTAGGCCGATCATCGCCGGCGTAAAGGAAGAATTTCAAAAACTTTTAGAACTTTTTTCGGGAACCTTTAGCGAGCGGGCTGGCTTTGGTTGTATATTTTTACTCGCAAAAGGTGTCCCTCCATGAAGCTGCTGATAATCAACGCCAACACCGGCGACCGGATCAACGAATTCGGAAACGGCACAACGTTGTCGAAATCCGATCTTGGCCAATTTACCATTCAGGCCGGCCCCAACGTAGATTCTGGACAAGACGTCGGCAGCGTTGTGTTCACGATCAATGGCGAACAGACGATCGTCGAAGGCCCTGACTTCGTGCTGACGCAGATGGCGGATGGCATGATGGCTTTCGAACCGGTCCAGTTGGCAAACGGTTCAGCGACAATCTCAGCGGTCGCCTATTCCGGCCCGAACGGAACCGGATCTGTTCTTGATGGTCGCAGCGCGTCCGTGGACATCATCGGCACGACGCCCGCGAACGGCGAAGGCGGTGAAAACCTGTCACCCGAGGAGCGTTCGGAATTCAACACCGAAGCCGAAGCAGAGGCCGAGGCTGAAACCGAGATCGAAAGCGAAGCGGAAGACGGCATCGCGGGCGGCGCCGTAGCGACAAGCGCGGCAGCATCGGTGTTCGGATCGAACGCCGTTGCATCGACGCTGACATCCGCCTCCATCTCGCTTGACGTGGTTGGCGCGACCGAGGAAATCCAGAACGGTGCGACGACGAGCGAAGGTCCATCCGGTGCGGGTACACGCCCCATTGGCGGTGACGAGCCTCTGAGTGGCGGAGACCAGAACGCAGAAGTATCGATCTTCAGTGCCGAAGCAGAAGCGGAAGCCGAAGTCGAAGCGGAAGCCGAAGTCGAAGTCGAAAACGGATCGGTCAGCGCAGCTGCAGGTCTTTCTGCTGCTGCTGCGGCCGTCGGCTCCGATGCATTCCTGAACGCCGATGGCACGGCCGGTCTGACCGGCAACGAAACAGCTACATCGATCAGCGGATCGACAGGCACATCGTCCTCCGTCTCGGACACCAACGGGATCGTATCTGCCCCGAACCAGGCCCCAGACGCTGCCGATGAAGGCACACCAAACCCTGCCACAGGTACACCGCCCGCGGATGAAAACGAAGGCGACGGTGTGGCCGCCGTACAGGGCGACCGCGTGTCTGACGGCAGTGTGCAGTCCGACACCGAAGCCGAAATTGAGATCGAGAGCGAAGTGGAGGCAGAGGTCGAAGCCGAAGCAGGTGCCGCAGCCGCAGCCGTTGCCGCGATCACGGGTGTTGCCGCCGCTGGCAACTTTGTCGCGGTCGACAGTGATACATCCATTGGCACAGCTGCCATCACCAGCGTGGTGGATCAGGAAACGCCTGACATCTTCGACGGCTTCCAGAACAGCTTTACCGATATTGTGCCCGCGAGCGAAGTGCCGCCACAGGACGTCACGAACAGCAATTTCGCGAACGGCGCCGAGACGCCTGCCGGTACCCTGACACCGGGTGACACATCCGTTGCGACACCGGAGCGTGAAGGAGGTGCCTTTGGTACGGGTCTGTTCGAGGCCGAAGCCGAGGCGGAGGCCGAGGTCGAGGTTGAGGTGGAGATCGAAAACGGTGCGGCGGCCGTCGCAACAGGCGCAACAAGCGGCGGTGGCTCCAACGCGTATGGTGCAACAGCCAACGCCAGCACATCGACGTCCGGTGTCGTGGCTGCGGATGGCAATTCTGCGGGCCTGACGCGGGCCAATGACGTGGTCGAAAAGTCGACCTTCCGTTCTGACAACAACGATACTCTGGCCGAAGAGATCGCCGCGGGCCGCGGCGGTGACAGCGAAAACCGTGACGAGCCATCGGCAACAGCCGAGGCCGAAGCGGAGGCATCTGTCGAAGCCGAGGTCAATCTGGACACACCATCGCTTCAGCTGACGTCCGACGGCAGTGCCATCGGCAACGCATCCTCGGCGTCCGGCGTCGCTCTGGGCGGTATTCTGACGACACGCGCCGAAGAAGTATCCTCCGGTGTGACGAGCGTCGCGGAGCGTGCTGATGAGGCCGAGGAAGCGACACGTGCCCGTGAGCAAGTGCCGGGATCCAACGACAGCCTGTCCATTGCGTCGACATCAAACTTCGAGACCGAAGCAGAGGCCGAAGCCGAAGTGGAAGCAGAGGCCGAAGTGGGCTTCAACTCCGCGGGTGCGGGTGCGGGTGCGGCGGCTGTGTCGGCGCTAAATTCCTTCACCGGTCGCACGGCTGATGCCGCGACTGCCACGTCGACCTCCGTATCTGTGAAAGACAATGGCGAGCAAGTCTTTGACGACGCAAACCGCCCAGGTCCCGAAGCCATCGACAACATCGGCAGCTTCTCACCGCAGCCCGTTGACCAGACGGCGCTGATCCTCGAGGTGGAAGTGGAAACCGAAGCCGAAGCCGAGGTCGGCTATAACGCCGGTGCCGCCGCGGGTGCCGCGGGTGCCGCGGGCTTTGACGGTATTTCCGCCGTCATCGACATGGACGCCACGACCAACGCGGCCGCGACTGCGGCGGCGGCGGGTGCCTACACATCGGTCACGATCACGGTTCCCGAAGACGGCATGGCCGGTTGGGTGACTGCCTCTGCGCGCGCATGGGACCCTGATGGCCGTGGCGTGTCGGCAGCGGTTGCTGTTGCGGGCCTGTCCGATGTGGCAGGTTTCGACAACGAATCCGAGACCGAAGCCGAAGGCCTGTTCGAAGTGTTTGTCGAGGTATCGGTCTATACAGAAGCCTATGATCCAGCGGACATCTCATATCTGTTCGATATCTCGGCAGCCAGCATGGATATGGCTGGTGGTTCCGAGTCCGAACCGGATGGCATCGACTCGCGTCTGGAGAGCGAAACCGAAGTCGAAGCCGAGGCGGAAGCCGAAGCGGGCTACGGCGTCGCGGCGGCGGCTGCGGGTGCAGCGGTTGCGGGTTTTGCCGCAACGGTTGTGTCAGACACGAAAACCGCAACGGGTGATTTTGCCGACGTCGACTCTGTCTTTGGTGAAGTCATCACGGGTGACATGGCCAACAACCAGATCAACGGCACAGACAAGATCGACGTGCTGCGCGGTGAAGGTGGCGATGACATCCTGTCGGGTGGGGGCCTTGGTGACCGTCTTGACGGTGGCGACGGCAACGACCTGCTGAGCGGTCAGGACGGGGGCGACAGCCTTCTGGGTGGCCGTGGTATGGACACGCTCGTCGGTGGTACGGGTTCCGACTTTATCTCGGGCGGTGCAGGTGTCGACACGGCGACCTTCATCAACGCCGCATCGGGTGTTCAGGCCAACCTCAGCTCGCGCTTCGACAGCATGGGTGATGCCGAGGGCGATCTGTTCGTCAGCGTCGAGAACCTTGCAGGGTCGCGTTTTGATGACGTGCTGATCGGTGACGGCACGGGCAATGGCCTGTCGGGCAACGACGGTGACGATATCCTCTACGGTGACGGTTTTGTCGCCACTGCGGCACTGGACGAGGCCAACTCGGTTCTGCGCCTTTACGAGACCGTCTTCGATCGTTTGCCGTATGATGCAGGCTACACCACATGGGCGTCGCGTGTGTTCGAGGGTGATCTGACACTCGAAGAAGTCGCCGACCGCTTTATCGGATCGACCGAATTCACAACACGCTTCGGGGCACTGGACGACGAAGGCTTCGTGCAGCAACTGTTCAACAACGCGCTGAACCGTGATGCAAACCCGCAGGGTTTGCAGGCATGGACAGATGCGCTGGCTGATGGCGCGACACGGGCAGAAGTCGCCGTTGATTTTGCCGCCTCGGAAGAGCTGCAGAATGCGACCGACGGTCTTGCCAATTCCTTTGCCGAGCGTATCAGCCAGCAGAGCTGGAGCGATGAGGTCTTCCGAATCTACCAGACCGCATTCGACCGTGATCCGGATGTCACCGGGTTCCGTGCGTGGACAGATGCCCTGTCCGAAGGTCGTACGCTGGAAGATGTGGCGCAATCCTTTGCGGAAAGCGACGAGTTCACGTCTCTCTATGGTGGCCTGAACAACGCTGATTTCGTGTCGGAGCTCTATTCCAACGCATTGGGTCGTGAAGCGGAGCAATCCGAGATCGACGCATGGGTCGGCCGCATCGAAGCGGGCAGCAACCGGTCCGACGTGCTTCTGGGCTTTGCACAGAGCCAGGAACTGACAGCGTCGTCGGAAGACAACCTGGAAGACTGGGTGCGCAGCACCGGCACGCACGACCGTCTGGACGGTGGTGCAGGTGATGACCAACTGATCGGTGGCATCCTGTCGGACGTCTTTGTGTTCGACGCAGCAGACGCTGGCAACGATACGGTTCGTGATTTCGAAGCGTGGGATGTGCTGGAGTTCAACGGCTTTGGGTATGACGACGCCGATGATGCGATTGCCGAGATGGCGCAGGTTGGCAACGACGTTCAGTTTGCGGATGGCGATGTGCGGATCACGCTGCTGGACTTCCAGATTGCTGATCTGACGGATGACATGATCAGCATCGGCGCCACCGAGGAAATGATGTCGTAAGAGCTCTGACATTTAACGAGTACGAAACGCCGGGGCAGTGCCCCGGCGTTTTTTTTGCCTGTAAATTCATCATGCGGACCGGTCCGGCCCCGAAATCGCAGGCTACGGCGCGGAACTTCGCCAATATCAACTTGGCGAACTGGCACGCGGGCAGATCGTGCCTACATCAAAGCGTAATATTCACGACTTTACGGAGGATTTCGCATGGCTTCATTCGCGCCAAATCGCCGGCAGTTGATCACATCGGCGGCTGCTGCGGCGGCCTCGTCAGTGATCGGGCTGCCCGCCCGCGCCGCTGGAATTGCACCAACACAGAGCATGCGTGGCGGCTCCAACAACTATCGTCCTGACGCCCCCATTGTTGAGCGCATCGGCAACGGTGGTTTCTGGATGTCCGGCACAGTGAGACTGGCGGGGGATGGGACACCGCTCGCGGGACAGCGCATTCAGATCTGGGCACATACCACCGAAGGGCACGAACGAGATTGGGCCAGTCACGGAGCCACACTGACTGACGAAAACGGCGTTTTCCGGCTCGAAATGCCACAGATCGTACCGGCGTTTGGTCAAGCGCACGGCCATCTGGCCTATGACAGCGGTGATTTCGAAACCGTATTTCTGAGACCGGTGATGAAGAACCGGAATGACACGCGGCTTGAGGCCCATTTTGTCCTTCAACCTCTCTGACGGAAAATCCATGTGGTTGTAACGGCAATCGCCCGCTGGAGCGCAGTGATCACTGTCGTTGCTGTGCCCGTGATCCTCGCCGCACAAAGTCCGCTGCTGGCGTACCGCGACCAGATCTATATCGGCGCGGGCTTCGCGGGGATCTTCGGAATGGCGCTTCTGCTCCTGCAGCCTCTGCTCGCGGTGTCCGCATTGCCACCGCTGAAAGCACAAAGCGCGCGTACATTGCACCGATGGAGCGGTGTTGCGCTTTTGAGCTGCACAATACTGCACATCCTCGGCCTGTTCATAACATCCCCGCCTGACGTTGTTGATGCTCTGCTGCTGCGGTCACCGACACCATTTTCTGTTTGGGGTGTGATCGCGATGTGGGCCATTTTCGTCAGTGGTTTTCTGGCTTTCTTCAGACTTCGCCTGCGTCACAGGGTCTGGCGTGGTGCGCACTTGGGACTGGCAATAACTATCGTCGCGGCGACGATCATGCACGCGGCGCTGATCGATGGTACAATGGAGCCGGTGACCAAGATCGGTTTCTGTATCGCCTTGGGGGCGGTGACCGTTTGGGTTGTCGTGATCAAGCGGGGGCGGGTCGTCCGCCAAAAATGGGCAAATTCAAGGACGGAGTGACTTGCACACCGTGCGGATGCGCTATCTTGAGTGGCAAGCGAAAGACACATGCCGGGGGATATGAGATGGCCGAAGACGAGACCGTGATTGAGGCTGCACGCGAGGCAGCAAGTTCCAGTGACCCCTATGCCCGCGAGGCCCAAACCTTTCCCGTTCTAACGGAAGATCAGGTTGCTCGCATCAAAGGCTACGGCCGGATCGATACGCTGCCAAAAGGTGCCGCGCTGTTCAAACGGGGGGAGCGCGGTGTCGATTTCTTCCTGATCCTCGAAGGCAATGTCGAAATCATTGACAAAACACCTGACGGGGAAGAAAGCGTCATCACTACGCACGGCAGACACCAGTTCACGGGTGAGTTGGACCTGTTCAACAAACGGAAAATTCTGGTCGACGGGCGTACAGGCGCCGACAGTACGCTGCTCCGGCTCAACCGCGACGAATTTCGGCGTATGTCGAGCACCGAACAGGATATCGGCGAGATCATCATGCGGGCATTTATCCTGCGCCGCACTGCCTTTATCGTCCATTCAGAGGCTGGCGTGACCATCGTCGGGCCCAAGAATGACCGCGATGTCATTCGCATCACGCGCTTTTTGTCGCGCAACGGCTATCCGCTTTCGCTTGAAGAACCCGGCACCGTCGAAGGGGACAGGATCGTGGAGCAGCAAGGTGGTGCGCTGCCTATCGTCTGCACACCGGACGGCTGCGCCTTCCACAACCCTTCAACCCCTGATCTCGCCGATGCCTTGGGTCTTACCGAGGAGCTGGAGGCCGATCATGTCTATGATCTTGCGGTAGTGGGAGCAGGCCCGTCGGGGCTTTCGGCGTGCGTCTACGGCGCGTCCGAAGCACTGGACACGATCGTGATCGAGGCAGAGGCACCGGGCGGGCAAGCGGGCACAAGCTCCAAGATCGAAAACTATCTCGGATTTCCCACGGGAATTTCGGGGCAGGCATTGGCGGGGCGGGCATGGATACAGGGTCAGAAATTCGGCGCGACCTTTGCGATCGCGCGCGGCGCGACGGCGATCGAGGAAGATACCAGCAAAATTTTCAAGATCGAGGTCGAGGGTGGGCAGTCGGTCAGCGCGCGTGCCGTCATTCTGGCCTGTGGCGCGACGTACCGCACGCCGTCAATCGACGGATACGAGGCGTTCGAGGGGCAGGGCATCCATTACGCGGCAACAGCCCTCGAAGCGCAGTTTTGCGCAGGCAGCGAAGCGATTGTAATCGGCGGCGGTAATTCAGCGGGGCAGGCGGCGGTGTTCTTGTCGTCACACGCGTCGCACGTGCATGTCCTTGTGCGCGGCAGCGGGCTGGCCGACAGCATGTCGGACTACCTTGTTCAGCGTATCGATCGCTCGGAGCGTATTACCTTGCATACACATACCGAGCTGTGCGCGGTACATGGCGACCGGATGCTGGAGCAGGTGACATTGGTCAACAACCAGACGGGCGACATGGAGAAACGTGATGTGCCCAACGTTTTTGTCATGATCGGTGCTGTCCCGAACACCGGTTGGATGGGTGATTGTGTCGATCTCGACGAAAAGGGCTTTGTCAAAACCGGAAAGGCGGCGCAGAGCGACAGCGGATCGCCCTTTGCTACATCTGCGCCGGGTGTCTTTGCCGTAGGTGATGTGCGCTCCGGATCGGTCAAACGGGTCGCGTCCGGCGTCGGTGAGGGATCGGTGTGTATCAGCGACGTGCACCAGTATCTGGCCGAGGTATTTCCTGACAGACACGGCTGATTGACGCCCTACCGAGGTGCGGCTGCCCCGCGTGGCAATATGCAGCGCAGCCGTTCCTTGTCAGGCGGTGTGATGCACGTCCTGCAACCCGTATACAGGGGTATCAAGACCTTCCTGCCGCGCCTTGATCTGTAGCGCGAGATAGAGCGAGTAGTGGCGCGATTGGTGAAGATTGCCACCGTGGAACCATAGGTTCTGCTGTTGTGTCGGCTTCCACATATTGCGCTGCTCGCCTTCCCACGGGCCCGGATCCTTTGTGGTCTCAGAACCCAGCCCCCACACTTTGCCGACCTTGTCCGCCACGCTCTGGCTGATCAGATCGGCAGCCCAGCCATTCATCGATCCGTATCCGGTGGCCAACACAACCAGATCGGCATCAAGCTCGGTTCCGTCTTCGAGAATGACGCCGGTCTCGCTGTATGCGCGCATTTGCCCCTGCACCAGTTTGACTTGACCATCGATGATGAGCTGGCTGGCGCCCACGTCGATGTAGTAGCCAGAGCCGCGGCGCAGGTATTTCATGAACAAGCCACTGTCGTCGTCGCCGAAATCCAGCTGAAACCCGGCCTTTTCGAGGCCTTGATAAAACGCGGTATCCCGCTCGCGCATCTGCTGGTACAGCGGGATCTGGAATTCGTGCAGGATACGGTAGGGAAGGGAGGCAAAGATCATGTCCGCCTTTTCCGTCGTCATTCCCGCATCGACGGCTTCCTGACTGTAAAGTGCGCCTAGACCGATCTCCATCAGCGTGTCGGACCGCACGATATGGGTCGAAGAGCGCTGTAACATCGTGACATCGGCACCGTGTTCCCAAAGCGCAGCACAGATATCGTGGGCCGAATTATTTGATCCGATCACCACACATTTCTTGCCCTCCCACGCATCGGGTCCGTCGTGCTGCGACGAATGCTGTATCGTACCCTGAAACTTGTTCTGGTCGGGAAACTCGGGGATGTTTGCCTTGCCGGACATGCCGGTCGCAAGAACCAGCTGTGTAGGGTGCAACGTGACCTCTCCCCCGTCGCGATTGACTTTGACCGTCCAGGTGCCGCTGTCGGCGTCAAAGCGGGCGGACGTCACCTCTGACCGCGTCCAGTAGTTCAGCTCCATCACCTTCGTGTACATCTCCAGCCAGTCGCCGATTTTGTCCTTTGGGGCGAAAACGGGCCAATTGTCGGGAAATTTGATATAAGGCAGGTGGTCGTACCAAACCGGATCGTGCAGGCACAACGACTTGTAGCGCTTGCGCCAGCTATCCCCGGGACGGTCGTTCTTTTCGATAATGATCGTCGGGACACCCAACTGCCGCAGCCGCGCGCCAAGTGCGATGCCCCCCTGACCTCCGCCGATGATGACGGTATAGGGCTGTCGTTCATAGCCGAGCGTCGCAGCTTCGTGTTCGCGTTCTTCCTGCCATGTCTTGCGGTCCTTTTCGGCACCGTGTTCTGCTCCCATGGGGCGCCCGTGCCCTTGCGGCTCTTCGTGGCCCTTGAGTTCCTGAAGCGCGGTCAGCAGCGTCCAGATTTTCCCGTCCTTCAAACGGATCAAACCCCATCCGCGCCCCTGAGCCGTCTCGAAGGTAATCCATGCCGTCGTGACGCCCGCGTCTTCGGTCGCCGGTTCACCCGCCTGAACCTCGAATTTCGCGGGCTTGGCGTGGGTCAGCTGGCTTTGCAGCATTGCCTCGATCTCCTCACGCCCCTCGACCGTCTTGATGTTCCAAGTCATCGCAACCAGATCGCGCCAATAGCTGTCCTCCAAAAACATCTCGGCGGCCTTGTGCGCATCGCCCGCGGCGAGCACTTGTGAAAAATCATCAAGAAAATTCTGGGTCTCGGTGGTCAGGGTCGTATCGAGCATGCGGTGTCCTCCCTCGGATGCTGTGCCCGAAAGAGTACCCGCAATACGCGATTTTCGAAGACAGCTGGCAGCAGGCCGCCACCCGTCGGCAACATCTTGCCGTTGGGTCAGCTTTTCTGCGCGCGCACTCGAGTGGCAAAGCGTCAAAAGCAAAAAGGGCGACCCGAACGGGACCGCCCTTTGCAGTGCCTGACGCTTTCGTGGATCAATCGACCAGTCGCAGCCCAGATTGGGCATCGAACCGGTGCGCGCTGTCACCTTTCGGGGAGAAATGTATCGTCTCACCGATCTTCTGCGTCGGTTTGTGCGGCATCTTTGCTGTAAAGCGCGTGCCTTTGGATGTGAGCATGTGAACAAGCACATATTCCCCCATCTGCTCGACCAGATCGAGCGTTCCGCTCACCATCGGGTTTTCGGTGACTTCGACCATGTGTTCCGGACGAATGCCAGTCACATGCGACGCGGGCCCCGATGCCAGATCATCTCCGTCAAAGAAGTTCATCTGCGGGCTGCCGATAAAGCCTGCGACGAACTGGTTGATCGGCTCGTTATAAAGGGTCATCGGCGCGCCAACCTGTTCGACACGGCCGGCACGCAGCACGACAATCTTGTCCGCCAATGTCATCGCTTCCACCTGGTCGTGGGTGACGTAGATCATCGTCGTGTCGGGCATCGATTCCTTGAGCTTGGCGATCTCGATCCGCGTGCGGACGCGCAGTTCCGCGTCGAGGTTCGACAGCGGTTCGTCAAAGAGGAACACGGACGGTTCGCGTACGATGGCCCGGCCAATAGCAACCCGCTGGCGCTGACCGCCAGAGAGCGCCTTGGGCAGGCGGTCGAGATATTCTTCCAGCTGCAGGATGCGGGCCGCGTTCGTGACCTTCTCCTTAACGATGTCATTGGGTGTCTTTGCGATACGCAAGCTGAACGCCATATTCTCGAACACCGACATATGCGGATAAAGCGCGTAGGACTGGAACACCATGGCGATTCCGCGCTTGGAAGACGGCATCGCGTTCATGAGCTGATCGCCGATATAAAGCTCCCCCGAAGAGATGCTCTCCAGACCTGCAATCATGCGAAGCAAAGTCGACTTGCCGCAGCCCGAAGGGCCGACGAAAACGGTGAACTCCCCTTTTTCGATTTCCAGCGATACATCGTGCATCACATGGGTCGAACCGTAAAGTTTGTTGATGTCACGCAGCGAGAGATTAGACATGGGCTTCCTCGTTCAGGCTGACGATCCAGGCCGATTTTGGCGGCAGCATCGTGGTGTCGTTGGCTGGGGCGGCGGGCCATTCGTAGGTTGATTTCAGGACATTGGCCCCGTCGGGCAGGCTGACTTCCTGCGCGGCGTCACTGAAATTGAAGATACAGCGCACGCGGCTGTCGGCTGACGCGCGGTCGATGGTCAACAGATCGCCATCCGCGTGAAAACCGGTGCCGTCCCCGTCATAAAGCGCGCGCGTATTCCGGCGCAGGTCGATGAAATCGCGGTAGAATTTCAGCAAACTGTCGTCCTGTGCTTCTTGCACGTTTACGTTGGCGGCAGCGTGCTCTGCACTGATCGGCAACCACGGATCGCCCACGGTAAAGCCCGCGTTCGCCGCATCAGACCAGACCATCGGCGTACGGCATCCGTCGCGGCCCTTGAATTCGGGCCAGAAGGTAATGCCATACGGATCCTGCAGCGCCTCGAAGGGAACGTCGGCTTCGCGCAGGCCAAGCTCTTCGCCCTGATACACGCAGGCCGACCCCGGCAAAGACAAAAGGAAAGCGGCCTGCATCCGCTGTTCCTGCGCGGCGAGTGTCCCCGACGCCAGTCTGGAGGCATGACGCTGGACATCGTGATTGCTGAGCGCCCAGCATTGCCAGCCGTCGGGGGCTTTTTGTTTGAACAGGCTCAGCACTTGTGCCGTCTTGTCAGCGCGCAGCTTTTCGGGGCTCAGGAAGTCGAAGGCGTAGCACATGTGCACGCGCTTATCGCCCTTGGTGTATTGCGCCACGAGCTCGAGGCCGATTTGCGCATCGCCCACTTCGCCAACCGCTGCGCGATCGTCGTATTGGTCCATCAGTGCCCGCAGCCGCTCTAGGAATGCGATATTCTCGGGCTGGTTCTTGTCATAAAGGTGCTCTTGGTGATTGTAGGGGTTCACCTCGGGCGCAATGGACGCATTGCGCTGTTCGACGGGCAGGGCGGGGTTGTCGCGCAGTTGACGGTCGTGGAAGTAGAAGTTGATGGTATCCAGCCGGAAGCCGTCAACACCCCGGTCGAGCCAGAACCGGGCAACATCCAGCAACCGGTCCTGCACATCCACATTGTGGAAGTTCAGATCCGGCTGCGACGTCAGGAAGTTGTGCAGATAGTACTGGCGGCGCTTCGGCTCCCACTCCCAGGCGGAGCCGCCGAAGATCGACAACCAGTTGTTGGGCGGCGTTCCGTCGGGCTTTGGATCGGCCCAGACATAGGCATCCGCCATATCGTTGGTGCAATCCTGCCGGCTGGCCTGGAACCAAGGATGCTGATCCGATGTGTGCGACAGAACCAGATCGATCATGATCTTCAGGCCCAACTCGTGCGCCCGTGCAATCATCGCATCGAAATCCGCCAGATTGCCGAACAGCGGATCAATGTCGCAATAGTCCGACACGTCGTATCCGAAGTCCTTCATCGGAGATTTGAAGAAGGGTGAAATCCAGATGGCATCCACCCCGAGCGAGGCAATGTGGTCAAGCCGTTGGGTGATGCCGCGCAGATCGCCCAGGCCGTCGCCGTCACTGTCCTGGAACGAGCGTGGATAGATCTGGTAGATCACCCCGCCGCGCCACCATTTTTTGTCTTCAAGCGCTGTCATGTCAGCCCCCTTTAACCGATCCCGCCAACAGACCACGTACGAAGTAGCGCTGGAGCGAGATGAATACGATGAGTGGTACAACCATCGAGATGAAGGCAGACGCGTTGAGCCGCTCCAACTCGGACTTGTAGGTACCGATTTGTTTCTGGATTTCGATAGGCAGCACAAGGTCACTGGACGGACCAAGGATCAGAGCCACCAGCAGATCGTTCCAGACCCACAGGAACTGGAAAATCCCGTAGGACGCGAGG
This sequence comes from Sulfitobacter sp. S190, assembly GCF_025141935.1. Lineage (NCBI taxonomy): Bacteria > Pseudomonadati > Pseudomonadota > Alphaproteobacteria > Rhodobacterales > Roseobacteraceae > Sulfitobacter > Sulfitobacter sp. S190. The sequence goes on from NZ_CP081120.1 coordinate 1,617,577, forward strand.
GCCGGCATCGACAGGGGCAACACCAGCTTTGTGAAAATCTGCAAATGAGTGGCGCCGTCCAGCCGTGCGCTTTCGATCAGCTCGCCGGGCAGGTTGGCAATGTAGTTGCGCAGCAGGTAGATCGCCAGTGGCAGGCCAAACGCCGTGTGGGCAAGCCAAAGCCCGCTGAAACTCTTGCCCGAGACATCACAGTCCTGCCCCTCGCATAAGCCGAGCGCGGCCTGTAGGTCACCGGCCCAATCAGCCACGGAGGTGAACATCGACAACACCGGAATGAAGGCCAACTGCAACGGCACGACCAGAAGTGCGATCACGACCGCCAGCAGGACATCTCTGCCCGGGAACCGCAACCAGCTGAAGGCATAGGCCGCGAAGGCCGCGATCATCACAGGTATGACCGTTGCAGGGATCGTGACGATAAAGCTGTTGATCAGCGAATTGGTGATCCTGCCATCGGCAAAGGCCCGTTTATAGTTTTGCAGCCCAAAGGTCGGCGGATGGTTGATCCGAACGCCGATCGTCTTGCCGCCGCGGGTGTATTCCTCGTCAAAGACCCATTCGTAATCGCCATTGGCCTGCAGGGTGAAATTACCATCGCGGATATCGATTGTTTCACCGGGTTGTGCGGCATCTGGGTTTGTCGCACTTGCGCCGAAGCGCACGACTTCGCCGCGGATCGGGGGTTGCGCGATGTCACCGTCTTCGGCGGCATCCGCGGCTTCTTCGGCGTTGCGGTCATCGATGATGTTGCCACGGATAACCCATACATCGCCTTCCTGGACCAGGGCATCGCTGCCTTTGGTCTTGAAGCTGTAGCCGATTTCGTTCGACACGATAGAGCGCCAGAAACCGGTTTCATTGGCATGCTTGGTCGACCGTGCCGATGTCAGAAGCAGGCCTGCGAAAGGCACCACCCAGATCATCACGATGACCAGCAAGATGGCAGTCAGGAGTGCTTTGCGTCCCATGTTACGCCTCCTCTTTGCGCTGGCGGTAGAGGTTGAAGAGCATGATCGGCACGATGACCAGCATCAGAATGACGGCGATGGCTGCAGCCAGTTCCGGTTCACGCTGCGAATTGCGCGTCTGCTCCATGTATGTGGCAAGCAGCAGCTTGTCCGGCTTGTTGGCGGTTAGCGCGAAGGGGATATCGAAGACCTTCAACACAAGGATCGTGAGCGTGGTCCATACCACCACAACCGTTGAGTAGATTTGCGGAAGCGTGATCTTGAAGAACGTCTGCGTGGGCGTGGCACCATCCATTTCGGCAGCTTCAAGCGTTTCTTGCGGAACCGAGCGCAGAGCGGCGGAGAAGATGACCATGGCAAAACCCGTCTGGATCCAGACCAGAATGCCCATCATGAAAAAGTTGCCCCAGAACTGCATCTCGTACCAGAACCGAGGCTCCGTGCCGAACGGCTTCAGCAGCGCGTTGAGCAGACCGATCTGGTGTGTCTCGGTGCCACCGTCGGCGTAGATGTTGCGCCAGATCACGGCGGCGCCGACAAAGGAGATCGCCATTGGCACAAAGATCAGTGATTTGGCAAATGTGCCCCAGCGCACGTTATCGGCCAGCACCGCGATCAACATCCCGAAAAAGATGCAAAGCGTCGGCACGACGGTCAGCCACAGGATCGAGTTGCGGATGGCGAGCCAGAAGTTTTCGGACTGGAAGATGAACAGGTAGTTGGAGAACCCTACGAACCCGCTCTCGCTCATCGGTTGGCCTGCGGCGTTCAGCACCTGATTTCCGGCCGCATCGAGCAGAGGCGTGTCGTTTGTCAGGCTTAACCGGAATGTCTCGATCGCGGGATAGATCAGGAACAGCGTCAAGAGCGCCAGCGCGGGAATGATGAACAGCCAGGGTTGCACCGCGTCCTGAACGGCCAAACCGCGTGGATCGCTGCCCGCTGACAACCAGCCGTTCATCCATGATGAGAGCCAGAAGTACATAAAGCTCAGCAGAAGCGCGATCACGATGGCGCGCAGGGCGTAAACAACCTTGGTGACCAGATCGCTGTCAAAGGGCAGGGCCCAGACGGCAAAATCGGTCAGATATGATGTCACGGCAAACAATGCCGCACCGGTCGCTGGCAGCAGGATGATCATGGTGATCACGATCATGGCCAGTTTCGACAGGATTTCGGATGTTGGGACTTTGATCATGGCGCACCTCACCTGTGAGGACACGCGCGAAAAATCTCGCGCGTGTCGTTGTTATCGTAACAAAGGGAACTGGTTACTTGATCGCGTCCCAAGCCGACTGGATGTTGTCGGCTGTGGTTGCGGTGTCCTGGCCTTGGGTAAAGGCAGTCATCTCGGTCCAGAATGCACCGGCGCCGATGGCACCTGGCATCAGGTCGGATGCGTCAAAGCGGAACGTGTCGGCACCGGCAAGGATTTCACCCATTTTGCGCAGGCTGTCATTGGCGTATGCGCTGGTGTCCACCCCCTTGTGAGGTGTCAGGAAGCCGGTCTGTGCCATCCAGATTTCGTGCGCCACCGGCTGCTTGAGGAACTCGAAGAACGCGTGGGTTGCATCGCTTTCGTTCGTCATGGCCCAAAGTGTGCCGCCACCAAGAACGGGCTTGCCCAGATCCGGGTTGGACGCGAAGGGCGGGAAGTAGAAGAAGTCTGCTTCGCCTTCGGATACTTCTTCACCCTTGTCTGGGAAGAACGCAGGGATGAAGGACGCCTGACGGTGCATGAAGCACTGAGGAGGTGTGGTGAAGAGACCCTTGGGGCTGTCACCAAAGAAAGTGGAGGCCACACTGTCGGCACCACCCGCTACGTAGGCGTCGTTTTTGGCGATGGAGCCAAACACGTCCATGGCTGCTTTGACTTCGTCGCTGTTGAAGGCCAGATCGTTCGTCACCCACTTGTCGTAGTTCTCGGGCGACGTGGTGCGCAGCATGATGTCTTCCATCCAGTCGGTCGCTGTCCAACCGGTCGCACCGCCGGATTCGATGCCGAGGCACCATGGTGTGCCGCCGTCCGCGACAATCTGGTCGGACAGGGCGATCAGCTCTTCCATGGTTTCAGGCACTTCGTAACCGGCATCCTCAAATGTTTCCGGCTTGTACCAGACAAGCGATTTCACATCCGCCTTATAGGCAAAGGCATAGAACTGCTCTTGGCCGTTCTCGTCTGCATACGTACCCAGATCGGCCCAGGATTGACCCGCACCGTAGTTTTCGGCCATCCAGCCCGCGATGTCCTGCTTTAGGGGCACCAAGCCACCTTCGGCGGCCAGATCAGCGGCCAGACCCGGTTGTGGGAATACCGCGATGTTCGGCGCGGAGCCTGCACGAACGTCGGTGACGATCAGCTGTTCGAATTCGCCCGAACCGGCGTATTCAACGGTCGCACCTGTGGACGTCTCGAAGCAGTCGATGACGTTGTTAACCAGCTCTTCGTCGGTACCTTCCCAAGGGCCCGCGATGGTCACTGTCTGACCCGCAAAATCGCCCAGACCCAGTTCGCCAGCCGCGCAGCGTGCATCCGCATGGCCGTCCGCAAAGGCCGCGATTCCCGTGCCAAGCGTCAGAACACTTGCCGTAGACAATAGTTTCAGTGATGTTTTCATGGTTGTTCCTCCCAGAATGCAATCCAAAGCGCTTTGGATTTCCTCGCCAACGTGACAATTTTCCAAGGAGCCTGTCAACTGAATTTACGGGTTAATGGGGAATATCTCTTGAAACACGCGGCGCGATGGCCCTAGGGTTTGCCAAAGCGGTTTGGAAATCGATCAAGTGAACCTTAAAGACCTCGCCAGCCATCTGGGTTTGTCACCCACCACGGTCAGCCGCGCGCTGAACGGCTATCCCGAGGTGTCCGAAGCCACCCGCAAACGGGTGTCGGAAGCCGCAAGTGCCTTCAACTATGCACCAAGCCACACGGCGCGGGGGCTCGCGACGGGAAAGGCGGGGGCCATTGGCCACATCATTCCGCTGGGCCATCACCGCATGATCAATCCGCACTTTTCGGACTTTATCGCAGGTGCGGGGCAGGGCTACGCACGCCGCGGTTTGGATATTGTCATGACCATCGCCGACAAGGACGATGAACTGGCAGCATTTTCGCGTTTGGCCACGGCCCGCCGCGTTGACGGATTCGTCCTGCAAGGGCCGCTGGTCGAAGATCCGCGTATCGCGCTTCTGAACGATATGGGTATGCCGTTTGTTGTGCACGGTCGGACGGGCGGCGATGCGGTGCAGGACAAGAGTTACAGCTGGGTCGACGTCGACAACGAAGACGCTTTCCAGAGAGCAACACAACATCTTATTGATCTGGGCCACCGACGTATCGCTTTGGTCAATGGTCTGGAGTTCATGAACTTTGCCATGCTCCGCCGGAAAGGTTTTGAAACCGCGATGGCGCGGGCCGGTCTGGAGGTCGATGACGACCTGTGTTTTGCCGATGACATGTCCGAAGCCTATGGCTATGACGCGGCGCAGAAACTGCTGGCAATGAATGCGCCGCCGACAGCGATATTGACGTCGTCCAAGCTGATCGCGTCAGGTGTGCAACGTGCTTGTTTCGAGGCGGACAAGGTTTTGGGGCAGGATATCTCACTGCTGACGTTTGATGACGCTTTCGGTTTTTTCGGAACCGGTGCGGCCATTCCGACCGTAACATGCGTCCGCTCCTCTTTGTTTGAAGCGGGCGTGGCGGTGGCAGAAATGATCGCAGATCAGATTGACGCGCCGAACAGTTCGCCGCGGCAGGTCCTGTGGCAGGCGGAGATGATCATCGGACGCTCGACAGGAGCCGCACCAAAATGAAGATACCGCAGGATTTTGTGCTTGGCGTCGCCACGGCGGCCTACCAGATCGAGGGCACGCGCTTCGGCGATGTGGGGCCGTCCCACTGGGACAGTTTTGCCGCGCAGGGCGGTACGATCGGGCGGCAAAACGGCGACGTTGCCTGCGCGCATTACGAAAAATGGCTCGAAGATCTTGACCTGATCGCACATGGCAATTTCGACGCGTACCGGTTTTCCGTGGCCTGGCCGAGGATCCAGCGTGATGGCCGCGAAGCCCCGCGCGCCGAAGGGCTCGATTTCTACGATCAACTTGTGGACGGCGCTCTGGCCCGCGGGATCGAGCCGCATTGCACGCTTTACCACTGGGATCTGCCGCAGGCTTTGGCGGACAAAGGGGGGTGGGAAAATCAGGATACCGCAAAGTACTTTGCGGATTACTGTGCGCATGTCTCCGATCGTTTGGGCGATCGGCTGGCGAGTGTGGCGACAGTGAACGAGCCTTGGTGTGTCGCGTGGCTATCGCATTTTCTGGGCCACCACGCGCCGGGCAAACGCGATCTCTCTGCCGCGGCCAAAGCCATGCACAATATTCTTTACGCTCACGGTCTCGGGGCCGCCGCGCTGCGTGATCTGGGGCGCAAGGACATCGGCATCGTTCTGAACATGGAATACGCCGCACCTGCGACAGACCGGGAGGCGGACCGCCATGCAGCGGCGATTTTTGACGGCATATATAACCGCTGGTTCATAGAGGCGCTGACAAAGGGCGCATATCCATCAGATATCCTCGAGCATCTTGAACCGCACATGCCCGTGGGCTGGCAAGACCAGATGCAGACCATCGCGCAGCCGCTCGACTGGATGGGCCTGAATTATTACACGAGAAGCATTCATGCCGATGACGGAACCGGCATTTTTCCGTTTGGACAGACGCAAATTGGGCCACTGCCGAAAACATCCATGGGCTGGGAAGTTTATCCCGAAGGCCTGCAGTATTTTCTCGAACGGATGCATCGCGACTATACTGGTAATCTGCCGCTATATGTGACGGAAAACGGCATGGCGCTGCACGACAAGGTGGCGGATGGCGGTGTCGACGATGCGCAGAGGGTCGGATATTTTCGCGATCACCTCGCTGCAGCGCTGGCCGCGCGGGACGCAGGCGTGCCATTGAAAGGGTACTTTGCGTGGTCCTTGCTCGACAATTTTGAATGGGCGTTCGGCTATTCCGAACGATTTGGTCTGGTTCATGTCGATTACGACACGCAGACCCGTACGCCGAAAGAGTCTTTCCGGTTCTTCCAGAACTTGCGCTAGCACTGCCAAACAAAAAAGCGCCCTGGCAGGGCGCTTGTTTTTATCGATTGTCGGGAGGGTCTAGCGGCCCCAGGTGCGAACCGTGCCGCAATCCATGTGCACGAAGTTGGAACCCGAGTAGCGACCGACGCCACCCCCACGGCAGACCGCGGCTGCCTTGGCCACCTGACTGACCGAGCGCGAACCGAGCCGCAAGTCGGCGGCCTGCCCACGCATGTGCAGAGAATTCTTAGCGACACCGCGCGAGCGGCTGCGCAACATCGCGTTTGTCTTGGGGCTGCGATAGCCGGACAACAGCATGTACGGTTCGTCCGCATCGAGCAGATTATGCGCCGCGGCCATAATGTCGACCGTACGCAGGTCCATGTTTTTCACATCGTTGGTCCGCCAGTCGCGCATGAAGAAATTCACCTCGCGGACGGCGTCCTTGATGTAGTTTCCTTCGATCCAGTAGATCATGTCGATCCGCTCGCCCGTGCGACCGGAATACATCTTGATGCGGCGAATGTCGCCGGCACCGCGCAGGAAGCCTGCTGCATTTGCGAAAGTAGGTGCTGCTGTGACTGCAGTTGCTGCGAACGCGCCAAGGACGCCGCGTCGGGTCATCCCCGAAGTGCTAGAGCCTGTCATATGTCTGTCCCGTTTCTGCCCAATGTGGTGAGCGTGCCTGAGTCTTCTGCCAGTTGTGCCCGCGATGTTACGCGGACGGTTTGCGTCTCCCCAGATGCGCGATTTTTATTGCATAGCGGAAAAGGTGAACCAACCCTTGAATCAATTTGGTTCCAAATACCGGCAATTTTAGGCAATTTCTTGCGCATTTTTTCCACAGCCATGGAACCCGCGCGGCAGGGTGATGGTTTAACCGCATCATTTCAGTTGGAAATCGCGCCTGATACCAAAACGTGAGTGGACTTCCCCGATGCCGCAGGGGAAACATTCAAGAGCCGTATGTTCTAGTTGCCGGAGCCAAACATGTTCAACTTATCGACCTCGCGCTCAACGTCTCGCGCGTTCGTCTTGGCGCTCGCGCTCGGAATTGCGGGTTTCGGGGTCTCCGGCGCCGCCCACGCGCAGGTGACTGCTTTCAAACAGGCCGTCGCGGAGACAGGCGCGGAAGATGACGCGATCGCGTCTTTCTACAGAACGCAGAATTTCGAGGGCATCTGGACAGGCGATACCGAAGAACACCGGGCGAGGCGCGCCGCATTGCTGCAGGCGCTGCGGATGGCCGGGCATCACGGGCTTCCGGTGGCCCGCTACGATGTGGCAAAGCTCGAACGGCAAATGGCGTCCGCACGCAGCCCGCGGGATCGAGGAGTTGTCGAGGTCGCGCTGACCAAGGCGTTCTTGCAATATGCCCGCGATGTGCAAAGCGGCGCCTTGACGCCGGGGCGTGTGGTCAGCGCCATCAAACGTGAAGTCACCTATGCCGATCCGGTGGCCTTGATCAGCGGGCTCAAGACATCCGAGCCGACCGCTTACCTGCGCGATCTGGCCCCGCGCACCATCGAATACAGCGCATTGATGAAGCAAAAGCTGATCCTGCAAGAGGTCGCACAACGCGGCGGCTGGGGGCCGACGGTCAACGCGGAAAAGATCGCCCTTGGTGCAACCGGGGCAGACGTTTTGGCTTTGCGCAACCGGTTGATGGCGATGGGATACCTGCGCCGATCCAATGCCCGCAGCTTTGACGCCGAAATGAAAACTGCGGTGGAGGCGTTTCAGCGGGCCCACGGTCTGGAAATTGATGGCGTAGCAGGCGGCGAGACGCTCAGGCAAATCAACATCGGTCCCGAAGCGCGGCTGAAATCGGTCATTGTCGCGATGGAGCGGGAGCGTTGGTTGAACCGCGATCGCGGCCAGCGCCATATTCTTGTGAATATTCCTGATTTTACCGCCAAGGTCGTTGACGACGGGCGCGTCACCTTCGAGACCCGCTCGGTGGTGGGGGCAAATCGCGAGGACAGGCCCACGCCCGAATTCTCTGACATGATGAGCCATATGGTCATCAATCCAAGCTGGTATGTGCCACGTTCGATCGTGGTGAACGAATATCTGCCCGCGTTGCGCCGCAACCCGAATGCTGTCCGCCATATCCAGATCACCGATAGGCGGGGCCGCGTTGTTAGCCGCAACCAGAACTTTTCGCGGTTCACGGCCCGCAATTTTCCATATTCGATGCGTCAGCCGCCCAGTAAATCGAATGCTTTGGGGCTGGTGAAATTCATGTTCCCGAACAAGTACAATATCTACTTGCATGACACGCCCGCCAAATCGCTGTTCAGCCGCGATGTCAGAGCTTTCAGCCACGGCTGCATCCGGCTCAATGACCCGTTTGATTTCGCCTATGCGCTGCTGGCCAAGCAGGAGGCTGATCCCAAGGCGTTCTTTCAGGGCAAGTTGCGCACCGGATCGGAAAGCCGTGTAAATCTGAAGGCGCCGGTGCCGGTGCACATCATCTACAGAACTGCCTTTACCGATGCGCGGGGCAATCTCAATTTCCGCCGTGATGTGTACGGCCGAGATGCGCTTATCTGGAACGCACTGCAGAAGGCAGGGGTGGAATTGGGCGGCGTTCAGGGCTAAATCAGCGCTCAACCATCAAGGATGAGCGTTCATGACCCACACAATCCAAGAAATCGCCGTCGCTTTGGGGGCAGACGCGGTTGGTGACACGGACCTCACAATCGCGCGGGCGGCCGAACCCGGCACTGCCGGCCCTGATGATTTGGCCCTTGCGATGAACCCCAAATACGCGGACGGGCTGGCCGAGGGCAAGGCACGCGCTGCGATGGTTTGGGAGGGCGCGGATTGGCAGGCGCTAGGCCTCAAGGCGGCAATCATTGCGCCGCGTCCGCGCTATGCGATGTCGGGCCTGACAAAGATGCTCGACACGGGGCAAGGCTACGACCGCGGCATTCACCCGACCGCCTTTGTGCATCCAGACGCGATTTTGGGCGATGGGGTAAGCGTCGGCCCGCTGGCCGTGATCTCGAAAGGGGCGCGGATCGGTGCTGGTAGTGTTATCGGGCCGCAGTGCTTTGTCGGCTGGGACGTGATCATCGGGGCTGGTGCCTATTTGCGCGAAGCGGTCAGCATCGGCGCGCGTGTTTCTATCGGGAAACGCTTTATCGGCCAGCCCGGCGCGCGGATTGGCGGCGATGGTTTCAGTTTTGTGACCGCGGAACCCAGCACTGCAGAGACTGCCCGCAAGTCCTTGGGCAAGGAGATTGATACCAAGGCGCAGGAGTGGACCCGTATTCATTCGCTGGGATCTGTCACGATCGGCGATGACGTGGAGATCGGGATGAACGCCACGGTAGACTGCGGCACGATCCGCAATACGCAAATCGGCAACGGCAGCAAGCTCGATAACCTCGTACATCTGGGGCACAACGTTGTCGTCGGACAGAACAGCCTGCTGTGTGGCCAGGTTGGTATCGCAGGCAGCGCTGTTATCGGCGACAACGTCGTGTTGGGCGGACAATGTGGCGTGAGCGACAACATTTTCATCGGCAACAATGTCGTCGCCGGTGGCGGGACCAAGATGCTGTCGAACGTTCCGGCGGGACGGATGGTCCTTGGGTATCCCGCGACGCAGATGGAAAAACAGGTAGAAACGTATAAGGCGTTGCGCCGCCTGCCGCGTCTTATTAGGGACATGGCGAAACTGCAAAAGGCGGTATTCAAGGATGAAGCCGGGTCCTGACACCCGGCGCTGCAAAAGAGGCGAAGGATGAATATCCAGCAACAAGTCATTGCAATCATTGCCGAACAGGCGGTTCTTGAGCCCGATGATGTGCAGATGGACAGCACGCTCGAAAGTCTGGGTATCGACAGTCTCGGTCTGGTCGAAAGCATTTTCGCGATCGAGGAGGCATTCGACATCTCGGTGCCCTTCAACGCCAATGCGCCGCAGGAATCCGATTTCGACATCTCCACAGTCGCCAGCATCGTGGATGGAATAAAGCGGTTGAAAGCCGAACAGGGGTAGCATCGGGTGAAACGGGTCGTCATCACCGGCGCAGGTACGATCAATGCGTTGGGCCACAGTGTGCCCGACACCTACGCGGCCATGCGCGAAGGTCGGTGCGGGATCGGGCCGCTGGATTTTCGCGATGTGGACAGATTGTCTATCCAGATCGGCGGGCAGGTCACCGGTTTCGAGGCGGAGGGCCGCTATAACCGTCAGCAGATGTCGCTCTACGACCGGTTTACGCAGTTCACACTCGCCGCGGCCAAAGAGGCCATCGAGCAATCGGGGATCGTCTTTTCCGGCGATACCTCGGCGCGCTCCGGTGTGGTTCTGGGCACGGCGGGGGGCGGGGTCAGCACTTGGGACGACAATTACCGCGCGGTGTACGAAGAAGGGAAAAACAGGGTCCATCCCTTCGTTGTCCCCAAACTGATGAACAACGCCGCGGCGAGCCACGTCAGCATGGAATGGAACCTTAAGGGGCCGTCCTTCACGGTCTCGACGGCCTGTGCGTCATCTAACCATGCCATGGCGCAGGCCTTTGCGATGGTGCGGTCGGGCATAGCGCCGGCCATGGTGACCGGCGGTTCTGAATCCATGCTGTGTTTCGGCGGGGTGAAGGCCTGGGAAGGGCTGCGCGTGATGTCCAAGGATGCGTGCCGCCCGTTTTCGGCCAACCGGAACGGCATGGTGCAAGGTGAGGGTGCCGGTGTCTTCGTATTCGAAGAGTATGAACACGCGCGGGCGCGGGGTGCCGAAATCCTGTGCGAAGTCGCGGGATTTGCGATGTCGTCGGATGCGGCGGATATCGTGATGCCCTCCAAGAACGGTGCGGCGCGCGCGATGGCGGGGGCACTGGCGGATGCGCGGATTGACGCGTCTGAGGTGGGCTACATCAACGCTCACGGTACCGGCACGGCAGCAAACGACAAAACCGAGTGCGCGGCAGTTGCGGATGTATTCGGTCCCCACGCGGACCAATTGATGATCAGTTCGACAAAATCTATGCACGGCCACTTGATCGGAGGCACGGGAGCGGTCGAGCTGCTTGCCTGTATCATGGCGCTGCGGGAAGGTGTGATCGCGCCGACAATCGGCTACGAAGAACCGGACCCAGAATGTGCGCTTGACGTTGTCCCCAATACCGCGCGGGAGGCCAAGGTGACCGTCGCGATCAGCAACGCGTTTGCCTTCGGTGGCATGAATGCGGTCCTTGCTCTGCGGGCGATGTGATGGGCCAGCGGATCGCGCATGTTGCCCTCATCGTGGCGGATTACGACGACGCGATAGCGTTTTACGTGGGCACCCTCGGCTTTGATCTGGTGGCGGATGAGTATCAGCCAGAGCAGGACAAGCGGTGGGTGGTCGTCCGGCCGAGCGCAAGTTCGGACAGCACGAGTATCCTGCTCGCTAAAGCCAGTTCTCCGAGACAGTCGGCGTATGTTGGTGATCAAACCGGTGGACGGGTGTTCCTGTTTCTTCAAACGGATACCTTCGAAACCGATCACGCCCGGTACCGCGCAGCGGGCGTGAGGTTTTTTGAAGCGCCGCGGCATGAGCCTTATGGAACGGTGGCCGTGTTCGAAGACCTTTACGGAAACAGGTGGGACCTGATCCAGTTCACCTGACCAAAGAAAAAGCCGCTCTCCGAGGAAAGCGGCTCTTGTCCGGTCGATGGTCTGTCCAGATCTACTGATCGACGACCGACACCTTGTCGAAAGAGGCTGTGAACCCGTCCAGCGACATGGTCACTTTTACCGTCTGATCGGGTGCCAAGGCGGGCGTGATCGATAGTTCGGCTTTCGCGCCGCGTTTGAACGCACTGATATCGGCTTCGGTCAGACCCATGCGGACGTAGCAACCGATCTGGTTACAGAATGCGAATGGATAGCGGCGGGCGTTGGCACCGTCGACCGTCACTGTAAGCTGCTTTTGCAGCGATGTCTCGAGTGGAACGATTACGGTCGCACCGGCGACAGCCTTGCCACCCGCAGGCAGCCGGAAAAGCGAGACTTCGGCAACCGGCACGTCTTGCTCGTCTTTCATCAACTGGTACATCTGGCAGGGCTCTTCAGCGTCAGAGCCTTCTTCGGCGCGGATGCACCGCATGTCCCAACCGCCGATAACTTCGCGGGTATAGGGCTGTCCGACCTGCGGCGTGGCGTTGGGATCTTCGCCAAGGCTCAACTGATCCTCGATCGTGATACCTTCATCTGCGCCCGCATCTTCGGACTGATCCGTTTCTGTCGCCGCCGCGGGTGCATCTGCGTCTGCGTCGGTCGACTGGGCAAAACCTGTCATCGGGGTCATAAAGGCCACTGCGGCACACAGGGGCAGGGCGGTCATGATCTTGAACATTGTGAAATCCACTCTTGTTTCTTTGGGCTCGTTTAACATCTGCCGCTGCGGATGTCAGTGTCAAAGCCGGTTCGCTTCGCGGCAATGTAGCGGGTTTGCGCTGATGGAAAACCCTGATTTTGAAGGCGACACGTGAATTGGCAAACTCCGCTGTCCTGCAGGCACTTGGCCATAAAAAAAGAGGGCGGAAAACGCCCTCTTTTACATTTTATTATAACTCCCCGTCGGACTGGGCCGACTTATTGCGCATACGTTAGTAAAGCGCCAACGGGGGGTCAACCGGAAAAATGGTGATTTTTATCAATAAAATCAGTGACGGACAAAAAAATGCCGTGCCCGAAGGCACGGCCAGTCTGACAGGGAGGAAGTGTCACCGGCCCAAGGACATATGAACCGGAGACAAATTCACTATGGCGCCTAAAGGTTAAGTTAGTATGCTCACGCTGAACTTAGCCGCTTGTTAAGGCCTGCGGCACCGAAGGCGTTTAAAGGGGCATGGTATGAGCAACGGTATTTTTATCGGGGGCGGTGGTCCAGATTATGGCACGCAGCAGCATCTGTCGCTCAAATACGCCAACCGGCACGGGCTAATCGCCGGTGCGACCGGTACGGGCAAGACGGTCACGCTGCAGATCCTCGCCGAAGGCTTTGCCAATGCCGGTGTTCCGGTCTTTCTGTCCGACGTAAAAGGCGATCTTTCGGGGCTCGCCATGGCTGGGGACCCGGGCCACAAACTGCATGCGCCCTTTACGGAGCGTGCCGAGCGGATCGGTTTTGACGATTACCGGTATCAGGCATTCCCGGTCACATTCTGGGATCTCTTCGGTGAAAAAGGGCATCCTGTCCGTACCACCGTGTCTGAAATGGGACCGCTGCTTCTGGGCCAGCTGCTTGATCTGACAGAGGCCCAGGAAGGCATTCTGAACATCGCTTTCCGCGTCGCTGACGAAGACGGGCTGCCCCTGCTTGACCTCAAAGACCTGCAGGCCCTGCTGGTCTGGATCGGTGAGCACGCCAAGGATCTTTCGCTTCGGTACGGCAATGTGTCATCCGCATCTGTGGGCGCAATTCAGCGGCGTCTTCTGGTTCTTGAAAATCAGGGCGGCACAAAGCTGTTCGGCGAACCGGCTCTGGCGTTGTCGGATCTGATGCGGCTGGATGCAGACGGGCGGGGCATGATCAACATCCTTGCCTCCGACCAGCTGATGGGCGCCCCAAAACTCTATGCCACATTCCTGTTGTGGCTCTTGTCGGAGCTCTTTGAAGAACTCCCCGAGGTCGGTGACCCCGACAAACCGAAACTGGTGTTCTTCTTTGACGAAGCGCATCTGTTGTTCGACGACGCCCCAAAGGCACTCGTCGATAAGGTAGAGCAGGTGGCGCGCTTGATCCGCTCCAAGGGCGTTGGCGTTTACTTTATCACCCAAAACCCCGCCGATGTGCCAGATGATATCCTGGGCCAGCTGGGCAACCGCATCCAGCACGCCCTGCGGGCTTTCACAGCCAAGGACCAGAAGGAATTGCGCATGGCCGCGCAGACCTACCGGCCGAACCCGGACTTCAGCACCGAAGAGGCCATACGCGAAGTCGGTGTCGGCGAAGCGGTCACATCGATGCTTCAGCCCAAGGGGGTGCCGGGCATTGTCGAACGTACGCTGATCCGTCCGCCGTCCTCGCAACTCGGCCCTATCGACAATGCGACGCGTGCCGCGTTGATGGCCCGGTCGGACATGGCCGGAAAATACGATGAGTCCCTTGACCGCGAGAGTGCGTTCGAGATGTTGCGCGCGCGGGCTGCGAAGGCTGCCGCCGAGGCGGAAGCAGCCGAAGCCGCCGTTGCCAAAGCCGAAGAAGATGCCAAGAAAGCCAAGCAACTGGAAGCGCAGACGCCCAGCTTGCGCGAGTTCAAGAAAGCCCGCCGCTATGCAGGCAAGGCATCCGGTACGTCGCGCAAAACATCGTCCACGCGCAGTATCGGTAGCGGTGTCGGCGGGGCCATCGCGGATGTTGTGATCAAAGAACTGAAAGGCACCACGGGGCGGCGCATCGTGCGCGGCATTCTGGGTGGACTTTTCAAAGGTCGCTGAGCCCCGGCGGGCGAGGCACCGAGCAGGTGTCTGGCCGCAGCTGGTTAAGCTGCGACCAGCGAGTGTTACTTCTCCGGGATCAGCCCACGCGGGCTGAAACGCAGGACGAGGATCATAATCAACCCCATTGTCATCAGGCGCATCTGGGCTGCACTCTCGATCAGATGCGCCTTCAGCGCGCTGTCCTCGGCCATGCCCGCGGTGATGATATCCATCAGGAACAGGCCCATCGGTTCGACCTGAACCCACAGGAACCAAATCAGGAAACCGCCCAAAATCGCGCCGAGATTGTTACCCGAACCGCCGACGATCACCATGACCCATATGAGGAAGGTAAAACGCAAAGGCTGATATGTGCCGGGCGTCAGCTGGCTGTCCAGCGTCGTCATCATGGCACCCGCGATGCCACAGATTGCCGACCCGATAATGAACACCTGCAAGTGACGTTTGGTGACGTCCTTGCCCATCGCTTCTGCGGCTACTTCGTTGTCACGGATCGCCCGCAACATCCGGCCCCACGGCGAATTGAGCGCACGCTGGCTCATCCAGAAGATGATGAGCAGAACGCTTGCAAACAGGAGCGCGTAAAGGATTTTCACCCACAGAGTGCTCGCCTCGACGGAATCGAGACCAAGACTTGCCGCGCGTTCAACAAAGGCGGGGCTGTCCTGCAGGTCGGTCTCATAGGGCACGGGACGGGGCAGGCCGATCACGTTTTTCACGCCACGGCTGAGCCAGTCTTCGTTCTTGAGCACCGAAATAATGATTTCAGCGATACCGAGTGTGGCAATCGCCAGATAATCGGAGCGCAGACCAAGTGCCGCTTTGCCGATGAGCCACGCAGCGCCAGCCGCAAACAAGCCGCCCACTGGCCAGGCAAACAGCATGATCCAGCCATTGTCGCGGTACGTTGCATCCGTGCCGGGGTTCAAACCGCCCAGATAGCCGGTGAGTGCCGGATTGACGCCTTCGATGCGGGCCACGTTGGGGTCAAGAAGCCCCCTGAAGACGAAGAACCCGACAATCAAGATTGCGGCAATTACGATCGTCCGCATACGTCCGGGCGCCATACGTCCGTAGGTCCAGACGGCGGCGGCGATCGTCGCCGCGCCGAGCGCCAGTGACATCAGCACGCCGGGGCCGCCTTGGGAAAACGCACCGGGCGTGGCGGGCATGCCGACCAACACGGCGGCCAGCCCGCCGAGCGCCACGAACCCCATAACGCCGACGTTGAACAAACCCGCAAATCCCCATTGCAGGTTCACGCCCAATGACATGATCGCCGAAATCAGGCCCATGTTGAGAATGAAAAGCGCGTTGTTCCACCCCTGAAGAAAGCCGGACCCGATGATCAGAGCGAAAAGCCCGACGAAAAGCAGTGTGTTTTTGCCGGTATCAGTCATGTTGTCGATTGCCCTTTGAAGAGGCCCGTAGGCTTGAACAGTAGCACAATCAGCAAGATCACGAAGCTGACGGCAAATTTGTAGTCTGTGGACATCAATTGCACGAGGCCCGATGGCTCCAACCCTTCGGGCATCAGATAGCCCAATACCTTCTTCCAGGCGTAGGTGATGATGACTTCGGAGAAGGCGATGACAAACCCCCCGGCGATCGCACCCAAGGGGTTCCCGATGCCTCCGACGACGGCAGAGGCGAAGATGGGCAACAAAAGCTGGAAGTAAGTGAACGGCTTGAACGACTTATCCAACCCGTAAAGGATGCCCGCAATGGTGGCGAGTGCGGCGACGATGATCCATGTGATCATAACAACCCGTTCTGGATCAATCCCCGAGAGCAGCGCCAGATCTTCGTTGTCCGAATACGCCCGCATCGATTTTCCGGCGCGCGTCTTGTTGAGGAACCAAAAGAGCAGCGCCACAACGATCACGGCCGTCACCACAGTCAGGGCCTGTGTAGTGCGGATGCCGAGCCCTTCTGCCAGACCTGTCATCGCCTTGAAATCGCGCGCCGAAATCAGAAAACGCTCACCATCGCGGAACGCCTGATCGTCCGGCCCGATGATAAAGCGGACGACACCGTTCATCACGAACATCACGCCCATCGACACGATAACGAGGATAACCGGCTTTGCCTTTTGTTCGCGGTAGAATTTATACACCATCCGGTCGGTTAGCAGCACCAGAAGGATGCATCCCAGAATGCCGAAAGGAAGCGCCAGCAAAGCGGTTGGCAGGGGGCCAAGATTGAGACCCATGCTCTGCATGCTCCATGTGATGAGGATCACCACCATGGTGCCGAAAGCCATTGTGTCGCCGTGGGCAAAATTGGAGAACCGCAAGATGCCGTAGACCAAGGTCACACCCAGCGCCCCGATGGCCAGTTGACTGCCGTAGGCAATGCCGGGGATCAGCACATAGTTCGCGAGTGCTACGATAGCGTTGAGAAAATCCATCAATCCGGTCCCGCGCAAAAGTTAATTTGGCTCAATTTCATCTGTTAGCCCCCCAGGAACGATTTGCGGACTTCAGGATCGGCCAGCAGTTCCTTGCCCGTGCCGGTATAGGCATTGCGCCCTTGCACCAGAACGTAACCTTTGTCGGCGATTTCCAGCGCTTGCCGTGCGTTCTGTTCGACCATCAGGATCGGAATGCCGGTGCGGGCAACTTCGATGATACGATCGAAAAGTTCATCCATCACGATGGGCGATACGCCCGCCGTCGGCTCATCGAGCATCAGCACTTTGGGCTGCGTCATCAACGCACGCCCCACGGCCACTTGTTGGCGTTGGCCGCCCGAAAGCTCCCCTGCCGCTTGCAGCCGCTTTTCCTTGAGGATGGGGAAAAGATCATAGACCTGTGCCATCGTATCCCTGAAATCGTCGCGCCGGATGAAGGCGCCCATTTCAAGATTTTCCTCGACGGTCATGGACGTAAAGATATTGGACGTTTGCGGCACGAAGCCCATGCCCTTGGCCACACGCGCCTGCGGGCTCAGTCCGGTGATATCCTCTCCGTCCAACTTCACGTGGCCCGAACGTACATCCAGCATCCCAAAGACCGCTTTCATCGCCGTCGATTTGCCCGCGCCGTTCGGCCCGACGATCACCGCGATTTCGCCTTGGTCGACCGCGATGGTGCAATCGTGCAGGATATCAGGGCCTTTGCCATAGCCACCTGTCATCTGATTGCCAATCAGGAAGGGGCCGCCGGGCGAAGGGTGGCTTTGGCCGCTGCTGCGCGGCAGCACGCTTCCTTGGCCTTTCGGGTTGGCGATTGAACGGTCTTTGTTACCGCGGTCGCCATAAGGGTCGCTCATTTAACTATCTCCAACGGGCCCGGATCAGGGCCGATCAATTTCGATGCTAGCGACCGAAGCCGCATGCATGTCGTCCAGTTGGGCATCGGTCGCCGCGTGTCCCATCCGGAAGGTGTAGACCAACAGAACGGCACCGCGCATCGGCAGCGCCTCCATCCGGTAATGGCCGAAATCCGTTCCGTCCGCGTGTAAACCGACTGCCGAAAGCCGAAGCGATTGCACGCCGTCGACGTTACCTTTGGTCGCTGCAATGTCCCGAAGTTTCGCCGCGGGGGCGGTGCCTTTGACCATGAGCTGGTTCAGCGCCAACTTGCCTACAGCAGTCCAGTTTTCGGGGGGTGTTTCCACCGGCATCAGTGCCACGGCAGAGGTCGTGAAGTTTCCGCTGTCCCGTGGGCTAACTGTATAAGATGCGATCAGGTCGGGAAAAATGGCCCGTGCCGTGCCGGAATTGCGCGGTGCAATATCGGAACAATAGCGCATTTTGGGCGTAATTTCCGTGCATACGGGCTCTTGCGCGCTGGCCGGCAGAGCCAGCGCCGCGACACACATCGCAAACAGGATACCGCGCGGGTTCATGCGCCCACCTGCGCCTTGTTCTTCAGGCCGGTGCCAAGATAAGCCTCGATGACTTGCTCGTTCGCCTTGATCTCGTCCAGCGTGCCGGTCGCCAGCACGGTGCCTTCCGCCATGCAGATGACCGGATCACACAGCCGGCCAATGAAATCCATGTCGTGTTCGATCACCACAAAAGTGTATCCGCGTTCGCGGTTCAAACGCTGGATCGCATCACCGATGGTGTTCAGCAGGGTGCGGTTTACACCCGCTCCCACCTCGTCGAGAAAGACGATCTTGGCATCGACCATCATCGTGCGGCCCAGTTCGAGCAATTTCTTTTGCCCGCCGGAAATCTGTCCCGCTTTTTGATCGGCGAGATGCTCGATAGTCAGAAATTCCAGCACTTCGTCGGCCTTGGCACGCAGGGCACGTTCTTCGTCGGCGATGCGTTTGCGTCCAAACCAGGTGTTCCACAGCGTTTCGCCCGATTGTCCGCCGGGTACCATCATCAGGTTCTCGCGACAGGTCATCGAATGGAATTCATGTGCGATCTGAAAGGTGCGCAGCAACCCTTTGTGAAACAACGTGTGTGGCGGCAGGCCGCTGATATCTTCGCCCGCCATTGTGACGCGCCCGGATGTTGGTTGAAGAACGCCTGCGATCACGTTGAAAAGAGTTGTTTTTCCAGCGCCATTCGGGCCGATCAAACCGGTGATCGAGCCTTGCTCGATCGTAAGGCTTGCGCCGTCGACAGCGTGAAAGCCGCCAAAATGCTTGTGTAGGTCGTCAACGACGATCATATCCCCGGTCCCCGTATGCCCCGCTTTTGCGGGTGCGATTTGTGAAAACAGCCCGGAGCGATCCGGGCTGCTTTACGTCTGTTGGTGGGCCTATAACCCAGCGGTCGACTTATTTGAAGCCAACAGTTTCGAACTTGCCGTCCTGTACTTCCACGATGCGGTATGTACCTGCGGATTCACCGGGGCCGATCAGTTCGACCGAAGATGCGCCGACATAGTCGATGTCTGTACCGGCCTTGAGAAGTTCGAGACCTTTAGCCAATTCGCCGGGATAGATTTTCTCGCCCGGTGCGTTGGCCACTTCGAGGATCTTGGAGCCGTAGTCCGCAGGATCGGAAGACCCGGCTGCCTGCATGGCCAACAAGAAAAGCGCCGCAGCGTCGTAGCTTTCTGGTGTGTAAGGCGATGTGCCGTCGAAGCCAGCTTCTTCGGACATCTTGGCAAAAGTGTCGATGCCTTCACCTTGGCTGCCTGCGATCTGGCCGTAGGATCCATTCAGGTCGGGACCGACGTTCTTGGGCAGGTTTTCACCGACCATACCGCCGGGCAGGCCGAAAGTATCCCACGCACCCGCGTCCAATGCGCCTTTGATGATGCCGGGACCGCCTTGATCAAGGTAGCCCGCAACGACCAGAAGGTCGCCACCAGCCGCGGCAAGCGCGCCGACTTCGGCGGAGTAGTCCGCTTTGCCGTCTTCGTGCGCAGCCACGATCGTCACTTCACCGCCCAATGCTTCGTAGGAAGACTGGATCGCGTCGGCGAGACCCTTGCCATAGTCGTTGTTGGTGTATGTCAGCGCGATGGATTTCACGCCACGCTCCATCAGCAACTCGGCCATGACTTCACCTTCGCGCGCGTCGGATGGGGACGTGCGGAAAAACAGGTCTTTGTCGTCCATCGTGGTCAGGCCGGGCGACGTGGCGGAGGGCGAAATCATCACCATCCCGTTCGGGATAGCCACGTTTTGCAGCACCGCACCCGTCACACCGGAACAGTCAGCGCCGATCAGGCCGTTGATGCCGTCCGCAATCAGACGTTCGGCGTTCGATACGGCCAGACCATTGTCGATGCAGCCACTGTCCGCGCGCAGGGGCGTGACAGTCGCACCATCCAGCAGCATGCCGCTGTCTGTGACTTCCTGCATTGCCATCTCTGCGCCAGCAGCCATTGGCCCCGTCAGCGATTCAATCGGGCCGGTGAAGCCGAATTCGATACCGATTTTCACTTCCTTCGCGTGGCCATCGGCCATCGCTCCGGTTGCGACAAGTGCTGCAGCCGTTGTGGCCATAAGCATCTTTTTCATGTGGTTCTCCCTTGTTGGAACATGATGTTCGCCCGAAAGCCTATGCGCGGCGTTCTGAAAAGAGAAGCAGATTCTTGCCGGTCGATTGGTGCGTTTCGTGGCCCGAATACCGCTAAAATGACGGTTTCCATTACCAATATCGGTCAAATAGTCCGCGAGGTGCCGTTTCTTTGACCCAAGGGCAACAAGGGGCGTGGGTCTGTACGCGATGCGGAGATTCGGTCAGATCGACAGCCGCGCCGCTTGGCTGCCCCGCTCGCGGTAGGGTGTGGTGTTATAATGGGCACGGTAGCATTTCGAGAAATGCGACGGCGAAGCAAAGCCACATGCCAGAGCGACGTTGATCACGCTCATATCGGTTTGCATCAGCAGGTTGCGCGCCTTTTGCAGCCGCAATTCCATGTAATATCGCTTCGGCGAGCGATTGAGATAGCGCCGGAACAGCCGTTCGAGCTGGCGCGTAGACATGCCCACATCCTGCGCGAGTATCGAGGGGCTTATCGGATCCTCGATGTTGGTCTCCATCATCTGGATCACAAGGCTGAGTTTGGGATGGCGCACACCGATACGCGTTGGCACTGACAGACGCTGCGTGTCCTGATCTGTGCGGATCGAGCTGTAGATAAGCTGGTCCGCCACGGCATTTGCCAGATCTTCGCCTTGCTGATCGGCGATGATTTTCAACATCAGATCGATAGAAGAGGTGCCGCCCGCGGTGGTCAACCGGTTGTTGTCGACGACAAATACCGATTTGGTGAGCTCGACATCCTCGAATTCCTCGGCAAAGCTGTCCTGATTTTCCCAGTGGATCGTGGCGCGTCGACCGTCCAGCAGACCTGCTTTTGCCAACGTGTAGGCACCGGTGCAAAGCCCCCCCACGACGAGCCCTTTGCGCGCCTCGCGGCGCAGCCAGTTCAACACCTTCTTCGTGGTGCTTTCCTGAACATCGATGCCCGCGCAGACCATCAGCATGTCATCACGGTTCAACTCGCCCAGATCACCGTCCAGATTGAATTCGGTACCCGCAGAGCAGACGGCGGTTTCTCCGCCTTCTCCGATCATCGTCCATTCAAATACGGTCCGCCCGGCCATACGGTTCGCGATCCGAAGGCTTTCGATCGCGGTGGCAAAGCACAGCAGACTGAAGTTTTCCAAAAGCACGAAGACAAACCGCTGCGGCTTGTCTGGGTCCTGCGGAATGCGGGTCGCGGGTTGGGGTGCTGCCATGGGAAGACTCGGTGCTGATGCGCATGTGTGCTGCGAAAAGTCTGACCACGACAAACGGCCATCGGTCAAGCGCACAAATTGAGTTGTGGTCTCCGCTTGCGAGGTTTTGTATAGGGGGCACCTGATACGTGGTTCAGTCTGGCAAGCGAGGCTGCACCACGCCACACCGGAGAGACGAAAATGACCGATTGGAACAAATCAAGCTGGCGCACGAAACCGCGGATCCAGATGCCCGACTATCCTGATCAGGCAGCCCTGAACGCTGTCGAGGCTCGGCTGGGTCGATATCCGGTTCTCGTCTTTGCCGGTGAAGCACGCCGTTTGCGTAAACATCTGGCGGCGGCAGGGCGTGGCGATGCGTTTTTGCTGCAGGGTGGCGATTGCGCAGAAAGCTTCGAGCAGTTTTCATCGGACATGATCCGCGACACGTTCAAGGTCATGTTGCAGATGGCGATCGTTTTGACCCATGGGGCGAAAGTGCCGGTGGTCAAGGTCGGTCGCATGGCGGGACAGTTCGCCAAACCGCGCTCCGCGCCGACCGAAACGGTTGATGGTGTGGAGCTGCCAAGCTACCGGGGCGATATCATCAACGATCTCGCGTTTACGCCTGAATCGCGCATCCCTAATCCGGAAAACATGATGCGGGCCTATACGCAGGCCGCTGCCACGTTGAATTTGCTGCGCGCATTCTCGACAGGGGGCTATGCCGATGTGCACAAGGTGCACGGCTGGACGCTCGGGTTCACGGACGGCGAGCGGGCGGCGAAATACCGTGAAGTTGCCGAGCGCATTTCCGACACGCTCGATTTCATGTCCGCCGCGGGCGTGACTACAGACACCGCGCATACGCTGCAGTCTGTCGAATTCTACACCAGCCACGAGTCGCTGTTGCTGGAGTACGAAGAAGCGTTGTGCCGGCAGGAAGCGGCGACCGGGCAATGGTTGGCCGGATCGGGCCACATGATCTGGATCGGGGACCGCACGCGTCAGCCTGACGGCGCGCATGTGGAATACGCCAGTGGGGTGATCAACCCGATCGGATTGAAATGCGGCCCCAGCATGGAAGCCGATGATCTGAAAAAGCTGATGGCCAAACTGAACCCCGATAACGAGGAGGGGCGTTTGACCCTCATCGCCCGTTTCGGTGCAGGCAGCGTCAACGATCATCTCCCCCGCCTTATCCAGACCGTGAAAGAAGAGGGAGCGAACGTGACCTGGACGTGCGATCCGATGCACGGCAACACGATCAAATCGACATCCGGCTACAAGACGCGGCCCTTTGACAGCGTTCTGCGCGAAGTGCGCGAATTCTTCGGTGTCCATGCAGGCGAAGGGACCGTGCCCGGTGGTGTCCATTTCGAGATGACCGGACAGGATGTGACAGAGTGTACCGGTGGTGTCCGTGCCGTCAGCGACGAGGATCTGTCGGATCGCTATCACACCGCATGCGACCCGCGTCTCAACGCGAGCCAGTCGCTCGAGCTGGCGTTTCTGGTGGCCGAAGAGCTTTCATCGCGCCGTACGAAAACAGCGGCACAGGCGGCGGGCTAAGGCGGCTCACCAACAGATTGACAATGGGAAAGGCAACGTAGTGCGTTGCCTTTTTCCGTTTCTGTCATGGCGGGATCAGCTTTTGGTGTTGTCTTGGACCAGCCGCAGGTAGGGGGGCCGCTCCTTGCCGGTTTGTTGGGGCGCCGCGGCAAACGGGGTAGATGGTTCCGCAAAGCCGGGCTGCGCAGGAGCCGCGTGATCTGCCGCATGCTCCGGGCCGGCTGCCGTCAGAGTGACCCTGTCGACATGTTCGATCTTGAACTGGCTTGGCACGACGCGGTCGTCGCCTTTGGCGACAAGGCATCCTAAAATCCGGCTGACATCGCCCATATCGCTCTTGAGTGGCAAAAGGATCATGCGCGCCTCGGCCTGTGTGTCGATCAGCGTCGGGCAAGACAGCGTGAGATCGACCCTGCACGGCGTCTGAAACACCTCTTCGAGCAGCCCCCCCACATCGCGCCTGACCGTGGTGTCGAACAGGGATGTGAGTGGCATGCCGCGCACCTCCATACCCATCAGATCGGCCAGATGACTGCCCGCGATCCGCATCCGTGCAACGCCTATGGTGATCCGCTCGAGAATGAAGGCGTGCTCGAGTGCGGTCTCGATGCCACGGGGATCGATTTCAGAGCGTTTCGGCATCAAACGGCCCGCCCGCAGCGTGTCCCAATAGGCTTCGACCTGCGAAATTGCGGCATAACCGGTATGGGGCAAGTAATCTGACATGGCGACAATACTCTGGGTGTTTTTTCGAAAATTGTCCATCAAACTGAAACTCTGACACTCAAATTGCGGTTGAAAAGCGGAAACCCGCGTAAGCTTGGTGCGGTATGGTCCACCATTGGCAATCGCGAGCCACGCACCTTGCCCAATTATTAACACAATTATTACGATTTGTGGCGCATTTTGGCCAATTTGGTTAACGTCGCCTGAGACCGAAGACAGCCTTTGTCCTTGCGGATGTGGGGCGTAAAGCCTTATTCCACGCAAATAGACAGCTGCGCGGAGGGCTCTCAATGATCAGATCGATGACAGGTTTTGCTACCGCCAGTGGCGCACTTGGTCCGCACAGCTGGACTTGGGAAATGCGCGCGGTAAACGGTAAGGGACTGGATTTGCGCATCCGCGTGCCGGATTGGGTGCCGGGGCTCGAGGCTGCATTGCGCAAACTGCTCGGGGCAGGGGTCGCACGGGGCAATGTGGCGCTGGGGTTGCGCATCACGCGCGAAGAGGGCTGCGGGTCCCTGGCCGTGAACGCCCAACAGTTGCGGATCGTACTCGAAGCGCTGGGGCAGATTGAAACTGCCGCGATGGACGCGGGCGTTTCGCTGGCACCCTCAAAGGCAAGCGATATCGTTACCATGCGTGGTGTGCTCGACCATGCAGTCACCGATGATGACAATGACGCGTTGGCCGCCGCGCTGCTTGCCGAATTTCCCACTCTTCTCGCGGATTTCAACGCCATGCGCGCGTCCGAGGGCGCATCATTGCTGATCGTCATGTCCGATCAGCTGGACAAGATCGAGGCGCTGACCGCACAGGCCTCAGAGAGCGCGCATGCCCGCGCAAGCGAAATGGCTACGAACCTGCGCCGCAATCTGGCCCGCGTACTGGAGAACACCGACGCGGTGGAGGAAGACCGCATTGCGCAGGAACTGGCGCTGATCGCGGTGAAGGCGGATGTCACGGAAGAAATCGACCGGCTTGGTGCCCATGTCGGTGCCGCGCGCGACCTGCTTGCGCAAGATGAGCCGGTCGGGCGCAAGCTCGATTTCCTGATGCAGGAATTCAACCGCGAAGCCAACACGCTCTGCGCCAAGGCACAGAGTACCGAATTGACGCAGATCGGTCTTGCCCTGAAGGCGGTGATCGATCAGCTGCGTGAACAAGTCCAAAACGTGGAGTAACCCATGAGCACCGCCGAACGACGTGGTCTTTTGATCATTCTTTCCTCACCTTCCGGTGCGGGAAAAAGCACCTTGGCCAAACGGCTGATGGCTTGGGATGAAACGCTCACGTTTTCGGTGTCTGCCACGACCCGCCGCCCGCGCGCGGGCGAGACGGACGGCAAGGATTATTTCTTCGTCACCGAGGAAGCTTTTCGCAAGTCGGTCGCCGATGGTGAGATGCTGGAGCACGCACATGTTTTCGGCAATTTCTACGGCTCGCCGAAACCCCCGGTCGAGACCGCAATCAATGCGGGGCGCGACGTGCTGTTCGACATTGACTGGCAAGGCGCACAACAGATCCGCAATTCCGCATTGGGGCCCTACACGCTGTCGATTTTTATTCTGCCGCCATCAATCCCGGAACTGCACCGCCGGCTGGTGTCTCGCGGGCAGGATGATGCGGAAACAATTGCCAAGCGCATGCAAAAAAGCTGGGATGAAATCAGCCATTGGGACGGTTATGATTACGTCCTGATCAACGATGATCTGGACACGACCGAAGCAAAACTGAAAACGATAATAGCTGCGGAAAGGCTCAAGTTCGCGCAGCAGCCCCGACTGAGCGATCACGTGCGCAGCCTCCAGACCGAATTTGAGGAATTGCCATGACCTTATACGCGCTCGGTGATCTCAATCCCGATATTGCGACGTCCGCGTGGGTTGCGCCCGATGCCAATGTGATCGGCAATGTCCGCATCGGCGCGCGTGGGTCCGTCTGGTTCGGCAGCACCCTGCGCGGGGACAATGAGCTGATCGATGTAGGCGCCGGGACGAACGTGCAGGAAAACTGTGTTTTCCACACCGATATCGGTTTCGCGCTGACCATTGGCGTGAATTGCACAATTGGCCACAAGGTAATGCTGCACGGCTGCACGATCGGGGACAATTCGCTGATTGGCATGGGGGCTACCGTTCTGAATGGTGCGGTAATCGGGCGCAATTGCCTGATCGGTGCGGGTGCCCTGATTACCGAAGGCAAGAAAATCCCCGACGGAAGCCTCGTGATGGGCGTGCCGGGTAAAGTGGTCCGCGACCTCGATGAGCAAGCGATCAAGGGCCTCGAACTGAGTGCCTTGCATTATCAGGAAAACGCACGGCGGTTTGCCGAAACCCTGCGCGTGCTTTGACCTATGGCGGGCAATCCGGCGGTCAGCGATGTCGTCGCGGCGTTACCTCTTCCTGCTCTGGCAATTGACACCTCCGAGCAGATCATCGCCATCAATGATGCGGCACAAAAGCTGCTGACCCTTCCGGCATTGGGCCGCCACTTTATCACAGCGCTCCGTCAGCCCGCAGTTGTCGAGGCGGTGGAGCGGTGCCTGGGCACAGGGAAAAGCGCGAACGCGCAGTTTCTGTCGCGCGAAAACGCGACCGACACGACTTATGATGTAGCCGTGCGCTCCGTTCCGCCAGCGGATGTAGCGCTGGTGACATTCACGGACATTACCCATGTTGCGGCAGCGGGACAGATGCGGCGCGATTTCGTTGCAAACGTCAGCCATGAACTGCGTACACCATTGACCGCCCTGACCGGCTTTATCGAGACACTGCAGGGTCCGGCGCGGGACGATCCGGCCGCGCGCGACAGGTTTCTTGATATCATGATGAAGGAGGCGGGTCGGATGAACCGGCTGGTCGGCGATTTGCTATCGCTCAGCCGGGTGGAGGCGGACGAGCGGGTCAGGCCGACCGCGCAGATCGACCTGATGGTCATCCTCAACACTGTGGTACGTAACATCGCACCCTTGGCCACCGAAGCGCATATCGACCTTAACGCTGATCTGCCAGAAAGCCCGATCATCCTTGAAGGGGACGCAGACCAGCTGACGCAGGTGTTCACCAACCTGATCGAGAACGCGATCAAATACGGCGGGCGAGATAAAGCGGTCCACATCGACGTGATTGAAAGTGACCATGACACGGCGCTTAGGGCTCCTTCGGTGCGGGTATGTGTGAGGGATGAGGGGCCGGGCATTGCTGCAGTACATCTGCCGCGCCTGACGGAGCGATTCTACCGGGCCGACAGCCATCGCAGCCGCGTTCTGGGTGGAACCGGTTTGGGTTTGGCCATCGTAAAGCACATACTCAACCGGCATCGCGGACGCCTGAAAGTCACCTCGCAAATCGGCCAAGGATCTGAATTTACTGTGGTATTGCCGCAATCCCTGTCGGGTGGTGGTTGACCGTCTTTCAGGTGTGCAATGGTCGGCGGAAATTCAAGCGTCGCGCTGTCATGAAACTGTAACACAGGTGTCACAAAAGCATCGTAACGCCGCCGTAAACGGGCGCAGACATCACCATTGGGGTGGTGCACGTGACTGCTGACAGGAGACACTGATGTCTTTCGTAAATCTCACAACTTCCGCGCTGGCGATCGCCGCGGTATCCGCAACTGCCGCCGCCGCACGGGATCAGGTGCAAATCGCCGGCTCGTCGACAGTTCTGCCCTACGCTTCCATTGTAGCCGAAGCTTTCGGCGAGAACTTTGATTACCCCACACCGATCGTCGAATCCGGTGGTTCATCCGCAGGGCTCAAGCGTTTTTGTGAAGGCGTCGGCGAAAACACGATCGACATCGCCAACGCCTCGCGCCAGATCAAACCGTCCGAGCTTGAAGTCTGTGCGGCAAACGGGGTGAGCGATATCATCGAGGTGCGCGTAGGGTACGACGGTATCGTCTTTGCCTCGGACATAGATGGCGCGTCCTTCGCATTCACCCCCGAAGACTGGTACAAGGCGCTGGCCGCCGAACACTTTATCGACGGGGCGCTGGTCGAAAACACCTATGCCACCTGGGATCAGGTAAACCCTGACTTCCCCGCGCAACCCATTCAGGCCTTCATTCCCGGCACCAAGCACGGCACGCGCGAAGTCTTCGAAGAGAAGGTTATTCTCGCCGGGTGCGAAGAGGGCGGATATCTGCAGGCGATGCTGGATGCCGGTATGGACGAGGACACCGCCGAGGGTAACTGCATGGCGATCCGTACCGATGGCACATCGGTCGATATCGACGGTGACTACACCGAAACGCTCGCCCGTATCGAAAGCAACAAGGACGGCGTGGGCGTTTTCGGTCTCGCGTTCTATGAGAACAACACCGACAAGCTTCAAGTGGCGACCATGTCGGATGTTGTCCCCTCGACCGAGAGCATCTCGACCGGTGATTACCCCGTGTCGCGGCCTTTGTTCTTCTACATCAAGAAGGCCCATATCGGTGTCATTCCAGGGCTCAAGGAATTCGCTGAATTCTTTGTCGCCGATGAGATCGCAGGCCCCGACGGACCATTGGCCGAGTATGGCTTGGTCGCGGACCCGGAGCTCGCAGATACCCAAGCAGCCGTTGCCGATGAGGCCGTAATCAACTAAGTCGCGACTTGCAACTGAACCAACTGGCCCGGGTCCGTCTTGGTTAAGGCGGACCCGGTAGTCCTAAAAGAAGTGTCATCGGCGCCATGTCTCAATCCTACTTGATCAGCCCGGTCGTCACGGTCCTCATCCTGCTGGGGCTCGGGGGCGTTGGCTATGTCCTCGCCCGCGGCAGGGCGATGGCACGCGCAGGGGGCGATGCGCGTGTGCTGCATTCGCTTCCCAACTATTACGGGATGACCGCCGCGATCTTTGCCACCATCCCTGCGTTGGGGGTGATGGTGATCTGGCTTCTGGCGCAGCCCGTGCTCGTTCAGAATGCACTGGTTCCGATGCTGCCCGCGCAAATCACAGCTGACACTGGGGCGACGAACCTTGCGCTGTCGGATATCGGTCGGGTGGCGACAGGCCTGGATGCCGCCGTGGCGCAAGGAGTGTTATCCGATCAAAGCATTGCCGCCTTTCGGACAGACACGACCGGCCTGCGCGATACGCTCGGGGGTGTTGGCGTGGCGCTCGGATCCGATGTCGAGCCTTTCGTGCTGGAGGCGGCACAGGTCAAACGCACTTTGGACGTCCGCGGTGATCTTCTGCGCTTTGCAGTCGTAATTGCAATCGGATTGGCCGGTTTGGCAATCGCCGTGCGCGCGGCCGATCCCGCGTTTCGCGCCCGTAACGTGGTTGAGCGGGGAATGCTCACGGTGCTGGTCATCGCAGCCTCGCTGGCCGTGCTGACGACCGTTGGCATCGTGTTGTCCATGGTGTTCGAAACAATAAACTTTTTCCGACTGCACCCGTGGCAGGATTTCTTTCTTGGCGGCACATGGGCGCCGAATTTTCGCGGTGACAGCGCATTGTCTTTCCTCCCGCTGCTGTGGGGCACGCTGTATATTTCGGTGATCGCGCTGCTGGTCGCTGTTCCGATCGGCCTTTTTGCAGCGATCTACCTGAGCGAATATGCAAGCGCGCGGCTGCGGGCGGTGGCCAAGCCCCTGCTGGAAATCCTCGCGGGTATCCCGACCATCGTCTACGGGCTTTTTGCCCTGCTGACTGTCGGCCCATTCCTTGTCGATGTGTTCGGTGCAGGGGGGCCACTGAGCATGGAAGGCGTGCGCGACGGCGACCCGCTCATGTCGGGGGCGACGGCGGTGATGACTGCGGGTCTCGTCATGGGGATCATGCTCATTCCGTTCGTCTCTTCATTGAGCGACGATATCATCAACGCGGTGCCGCAATCCTTGCGCGACGGGTCTTACGGGCTTGGTGCGACACCGTCGGAAACCATCCGGCAGGTCGTGCTGCCAGCGGCCCTTCCGGGCATTGTGGGGGCCATACTGCTGGCCGCATCGCGGGCCATCGGGGAAACGATGATCGTGGTTCTGGGGGCAGGGGCCATCGCCCGCTTCTCCGGCAACCCGTTCGAGGCAATGACCACCATCACGACCCGTATTGTCAGCCAGCTGACAGGCGATACCGATTTCGCCAGCCCCGAAACACTCGTCGCATTTGCGCTCGGGCTCACGCTCTTCGTGCTTACGCTGGGTCTGAACATCATCGCGCTCTACATCGTGCGCACCTACAGGGAGCAGTACGAATGACCAAAGCATCCCACACATCCTTGCTTGCGCTTGATGAGCGTACCAAGCGCCGCAACCGTGCCGAGCGTCGTTTCAAGGCCTACGGATTGGCCGCCATTGGCGTCGGTGTGTTGATGGTGTTGATCTTGCTGACGACCATCATCGGGCGGGGTACAGGGGCGTTTCAACAGACGTATGTCACGCTGGCCGTTGAATTGAGCGCGGCGAAGCTGGACAAGAACGGCAACCGTGACATCGAAGAGATCAAGAAGGTCTCGACGTTTGGCTACAAGCCTTTGCTCACTGCCGCGTTCGAAAAACGCGTGGCCGAAAGTGGCCTGTCCACCGATCTTAGCCCCAAGGAAATGGCCGGCATCCTTTCCAAGGGAGCCGAGGCGCAGATGCGTGATGCCGTGATCGCTAATCCGTCCCTGATCGGTCAGACGGTGTCCTTCGACTTTCTCGCGTCGGGCCGGGTCGATGGATATCTGAAAGGCCGTGTGACGCGCGACAGTATTGCCAATGACAAGAACATCAGTCCCGCCCAGCTAGATCTGGTCGATGCCTTGCGGGCCGAGGGCGCGTTGGAGAAAAAGTTCAACCTTGCCTTTATCACCGGGGCGGATGCGTCAGACGCCCGTCCCGAGGCCGCCGGCATGGGCGTGTCCATGGTCGGCTCGCTTTTCATGATGCTTGTTGTGCTGGTGCTGGCCCTGCCAATCGGGGTGGCGGCGTCAATCTATCTCGAAGAGTTCGCGCCGAAAAACTGGATCACGGACATCATCGAAGTGAACATTTCGAACCTCGCCGCGGTGCCGTCCATTGTTTTCGGTATTCTGGGCTTGGCTGTCTTCATCAACTACATGCACCTTCCAAATTCGGCGCCGCTGGTCGGGGGATTGGTGCTGACCCTGATGACTTTGCCGACGATCATCATATCCACGCGCGCCTCGTTGAAGTCGGTGCCACCCTCCATCCGCGATGCGGCACTGGGCGTCGGTGCGTCGAAGATGCAGTCGGTATTTCACCATGTTCTGCCCCTTGCCGCACCGGGTATCCTGACCGGCACGATCATTGGTCTTGCGCAGGCACTGGGCGAAACGGCACCCCTGCTGCTGATCGGAATGGTCGGATTTATTGCCTCCAATGGTCCCGAAAGCATCAGCGAAGGCCTGCTGTCGCCCAACTCGGCCATGCCCGCACAAATTTACGAATGGGCGAAACGCGCCGATCCGGCATTTTACGAACGTGCATGGGGCGGCATTATCATCTTGCTGGTGTTCCTCATCACCATGAACGCAATCGCAGTTTTGCTGCGCCGCCGCTTTGAGCGGCGCTGGTAGCCGGAGAGACGGATGCGAGACGAGACACAAAAACCGGAGGCTACTGTGGCCCAGAAATCGAAAATTTCAGCGCGTGACGTTCAGGTCTATTACGCAGACAACCACGCGATCAAGGATGTCAGCATCGAGATCGAGGACAATACGGTCACGGCTTTCATCGGTCCGTCGGGCTGCGGGAAATCGACCTTCCTGCGCTGTATCAACCGGATGAACGACACGATCGATATTGCCCGCATCGAAGGTGATATCCTGATCGATGGCGAGGATATCTATGATCCCAAAGTCGATCCGGTACAGCTGCGCGCCAAGGTCGGAATGGTTTTCCAAAAGCCGAACCCGTTTCCCAAGTCAATCTATGATAATGTCGCCTACGGGCCGCGTATCCACGGGCTTGCCCGGAACAAGGCCGATCTTGACGAGATTGTCGAACGGGCCCTGCGCCGTGGGGCGATCTGGGACGAGGTGAAGGACAGGCTTCATGCCCCCGGCACGGGGCTTTCAGGCGGACAACAACAACGCCTGTGTATTGCACGCGCCGTCGCGACGGAACCTGAGGTCTTGTTGATGGACGAGCCCTGTTCGGCATTGGACCCGATCGCATCTGCGCAGGTGGAGGAACTGATCGACGAACTGCGCCAGAACTATTCGGTGGTGATCGTGACACATTCGATGCAGCAGGCCGCGCGTGTCAGCCAGCGCACCGCCTTTTTCCATCTGGGTCACCTTGTGGAATTTGGCGATACCGATCAGATCTTCACAACCCCCGAAGATCCGCGCACAGAAAGCTATATTACCGGAAGGATCGGTTAATATCATGGAAAAACAACATCATATCGCTTCGGCCTTTGACCGCGATCTGGAACAGGTTCAAGCCCAGATCATGAAGATGGGCGGCCTGGTCGAAGATGCGATCCGTCAATCCGCCCAAAGTCTCGAGACACGCGATGAGCCTTTGGCCGAAAAGGTGCGCGCGGCGGACAAGCAGATCGACGCTTTGGAAGCGCAGATCAACGAACAGGCCGCGCGGGTCATTGCCCTGCGCGCCCCCACGGCGGTTGATCTGCGGGTCATTCTCAGCGTGATGAAAATTTCTGCAAACCTTGAGCGGATCGGCGATTACGCCAAGAACATGGCGAAACGGACAGGTGTATTGGCAAGCCTGCCGCCGGTAAACGACGGCGCGGGCAGCATTCGCCGCATGGCCCGACTTGCCGAAGAGATGCTCAAGGACGCGCTGGACGCCTATATCCGCCGCGATGCGGACCTTGCCGCGGATGTGATCGCGCGGGATGAAGACCTCGACCAGATGTATAACGCCCTGTTCCGGGAGTTCCTGACGTTCATGATGGAAGACCCCCGAAACATCACCGCCTGTATGCATTTGCATTTCATCGCAAAGAATGTCGAGCGTATGGGCGATCATTGTACGTCCATGGCTGAACAGGTCGTATATCTTGTCACAGGTCAGCATCCCGACGAAGCGCGGCCCAAGGCGGATCAGACCTCCGTGACACCGCAGGTCTGATCGACGTGTCGGTGCCGCAGCTGCAGGTCTTGCTGGTCGAGGACGAGCCCGCGCAACGCGAGGTTCTGGCCTATAATCTCGAGGCGGAAGGGTACGCCGTGCGCCGCGCCGAGAACGGCGAAGAAGCGATGATGTTGATCAAGGAAGCATTGCCCGATCTCGTAATTCTGGACTGGATGATGCCGTTGATGTCGGGGATAGAGGTCTGCCGACAGATCAAAACGCGCAGTGAAACCCGCAATATCCCCGTGATCATGCTGAGTGCGCGTTCCGAAGAGGTGGACGCCGTGCGTGGATTGGATACGGGCGCGGATGACTACGTCGTCAAACCCTATAATCTGCGTGAACTGATGGCACGGGTCAGGACACAATTGCGGCGGGCGCGTCCCGCGGCATCGGGCGAAACACTTCAATTTGCGGATATCGTTCTCAACCCCGAAACACATCGCGTCACGCGCGGCACGTCAGAGCTTAAACTCGGGCCGACCGAATACCGGCTTTTGTTGACGTTTCTGGAAAAGCCGGGGCGGGTTTTCAGCCGTGACCAGCTGCTGGATCGGGTTTGGGGGCAGGATATCTACGTCGACACCCGCACGGTTGACGTACATATCGCACGCCTGCGCAAGGCGCTCGCGGGGCAGGGTGGGGATGACCCCATCCGCACCGTTAGAGGTGCGGGATATGCGCTTGGCTGACGTGCCTGCGCCTAGTGGTTGTCTTTCCCGGCCTGCCGAATTTGCGACAATGTCGCGCGTGGCGTGAGCGCTTCGGCCGAGATATTGAGATCGAGCACGGCGCCCGTGTCCGACGCAAGCGCACGGGCAAAGGCCGCCTCGAAGTCCTCTGTGTTTTCAACATG
This sequence comes from Sulfitobacter sp. S190, assembly GCF_025141935.1. Classification (NCBI taxonomy): domain Bacteria; kingdom Pseudomonadati; phylum Pseudomonadota; class Alphaproteobacteria; order Rhodobacterales; family Roseobacteraceae; genus Sulfitobacter; species Sulfitobacter sp. S190. Next base: position 1,651,414 of record NZ_CP081120.1, read on the forward strand.
TTCCGCGTAAAACCCATAGGCCCGTGCAAGCGCTGGAAAATCAGGACTGGTCATCGTTGTTCCGGAAACCCGATCCGGAAAATGGCGTTCCTGATGGGCTCGGATGGTTCCGTAGATGCCATTGTTCAGGATCAACACGATCGGCTGTGCGCCCGCTTGTGTGGCCGTCGCCAGTTCCTGGCAATTCATCTGGAAATCTCCGTCACCCGCAAAACAGATCACGGTGCGACCGGGATCTGCTACCTTTGCCGCAATGGCCGCCGGCACGCCGTATCCCATCGCACCGGACTGCGGTGCAAGCAGCCGCGCGTCTGGGCCGTATTCAAAGAATTTATTGGGCCAGGCGGTGAAATTTCCGGCCCCGTTGGTGACAATAACGTCCGATGGCAGCACGGCGCGCAAATGGGCCATCACCTTTCCCATGTCGACGGGCGAAGGCAGGTCGGGCAGGTCAAAGCCATCAAGAAACGCGCGGCGGGCGTTTTCACGCCACGTGCCGCGCTCTTCCTTGGCCGCTTCTTGCGCCAGAGCGGTGGCAAAGGCGTTGGGGCCCGATTGAATGGCGATCTCCGGTTGGTAGATCTTGCCCAGTTCCAGATCGGATGCATGCACGTGGATAAGGCGCTGTTTCGGTACCGGCACATCCAGCAGCGTATATCCTTCGGTCGAGTTTTCCCCGAACCGGTTGTTGATGGCCAGGATAACATCTGCGTCGCGTATCAAGGCACGGACGGACGGGATCATGCCGACACCCGCTTCACCGCAGAAAGTCTCAGATGTATTGTCGTATTGATCCTGATATCGGAACACGCATACGACCGGGATGTCGGAGTTTTCGGCGAATGTTTGCAAGGCGTTGCTGCCCTCGGTGCTCCAATTGCAACCGCCGTAAAGGATCACGGGCCGTTTGGCCGTGCGCAGGATGTCGCGGGTTCGGTTCACCGCTTGAAAATCGGGCGTTGCCTCGGCGTATTGCGCAGGACCGGGCAGGGGCTGCACATCGGTCAGTCCGCTCAGCACGTTTTCAGGCAGCGCAATCACGACAGGTCCGGGGCGGCCCGTGATAGCGGTTTTCCAAGCACGCGCAATGATTTCCGGAATGCGGTCGGTGCTGTCGATCTCGCAGGCCCATTTGGCGACCGTCCCGAACATCGCGGGATAGTCAATCTCCTGAAACGCTTCACGACCCTTCATGTCCGCGCCGACTTGGCCGACAAAAACCAACATTGGCGCGCTGTCCTGCTGCGCGGTGTGGATGCCGATGGACGCGTTGGTCGCGCCGGGGCCGCGGGTCACAAAACAGATGCCCGGTGTCCCGGTCAGCTTGCCGTAGGCCGCGGCCATAAACGACGCACCACCTTCGTTGCGGCACAAAACAAAGTCAAAGGTACCGCCGGTGTCATGCAGCGCATCGAGCACGGGTAGATAGCTTTCACCCGGCACGCCAAAGCTCTTGCGTGCGCCAAGCGCAATAAGACAATCCACAAGAAGCTGTCCGCCATTCCGTGCCATGTTCTGTTCCTCGATTTCTTTTGAGGCAAGATCACTCGGGTGTCGAAGGACTGCAACGGCTAAGTTGATCGGAGGGCACCGACTTTCTGATAAACGTAAAAGGTATAATCCATATTATGTAAATATTAGATATGGCGAGGAACTGTTACCGTTACCACCGACCGCACAGGCTGGTCTTGCTGAAAAATTGAGCGATTTCCGAATGCAACGTGATGCAGCTATGACGCGAATAAGTGCGAATAAAGCGGCTTTTCCACTGCGCACTGGACAGAATTGATCGCAACTGTCAAATTTTGGGCAATGCTGCCGGAGCTTCCATGACATCGATACTGATCCTTAACGGCCCCAATCTGAATTTGCTTGGCACACGTCAGCCTGAAGTCTATGGGCACACGACGTTGAGCGAAGTCGAAAAGGCTTGCATCGCGCACGGCAAGCAGCTTGGCGTGACGGTCTCCTGTCTTCAATCCAATCACGAAGGTGCGTTGATCGACGCTGTCCATGCCGCCCGTGAAACCCACAACGGTCTGATCATCAACGCCGGCGCCTATACACATACCTCGGTCGCGTTGATGGATGCAGTTGCGTCGGTTGCCGTGCCAACGGTTGAGGTTCATCTGAGCAACATTCATGCCCGTGAGGACTTCCGACACCGCTCCTATCTCGCGAAGGTCGCGCTGGGTCAGATCTGTGGGTTTGGCGTTCAGGGGTACCTGCTCGCGATTGATGCCCTTAACAAACATCTGGAGAGCTGATGAGCCTGCGCATGTACCTCAGGAATGTCTCTGACAGCCAGCGCATCGAAGCGCTCTGGGAAGCGCATTGCAACCAGATGGCGGATTTCGGCTTTGACCGTTTGCTCTACGGGTTCACGCGATATCGCACGGACACATCGCTTGGTGATCCTGAGGATTTCGTGATCCTGACAAACCATCCGCGCGAATATACCGATGTGTTCCTGAGCGACAGTCACTATTTTCATGCACCCATGGTGCAATGGGCGCTCCAGAACGAAGGCGCGAAGAGCTGGCAGCACATTGCCGAGGTCATGCGATCAGAAGGTCTCTCACCGCAGGCACGCGCGATCTATGAGTTCAATCAGAAGATGAACGTCACGGCCGGCTATACAGTCAGCTTCAAATCGGTTTCCGCAAGGTCCAAAGGCGCAATCGCGCTGACCGCTGAACCGGGAATGTCGCAAGAAGACATCGACGCCGTTTGGGAAAAGCACGGCAACGACATTACGCTGATGAACAACATCGTTCATCTCAAGATACTTACCCTGCCCTACAATACGCCCAGCCGGTCACTGACGAACCGCCAGCGCGAGGCGCTGGAATGGGTTGGAGACGGGAAAACGACGCAGGACATTGCCATGCTGATGGGCCTGACGTCCGCGACCGTAGAGAAACATCTCAGGCTCGCGCGGGAGAATCTGTCGGTGGAAACCACGGCACAGGCGGTCCTCAAGGCGGCTTTCGCAAACCAGATGTTTATTCTTGATCTATAATTTAACCATTAGGTAAGGTTTTCCGTACTAGGCAAAGTTGACGTAGCGTCGCAGTATTTATTTGTCGGGTTAGACTGCTTGGCAGGCTCGGCGAACGGTACGTGAAACCCTTGGAATATCAAGGCTCTGGCGTATCCCGGACTCCTTGGTTCTATACTCGGATCAAAGGGCCGGACCTATTCTGCGATCGCGCACTCCCCGCGCTTGCGTAGTCTCAAGAAGGACGATCCGTTTACCCGTCGGATCGTCCTTCAGCGTTTTCGGCCCTGTAACCCGCAAGCAAAAAAAACGGGCCCACCTGCATCGGGGGCCCGTTTCAATCATCGCGCTATGGCTAAGAGTTAGCCTTGCGCGGCTTTTGCGACCTCGGCTGCGAAGTCTTCCTTGACCACTTCGATGCCTTCGCCAACTTCCAGACGCACGAAACCGGAAATGGTTGCGCCCGCTTCTTTTGCGGCTTCACCAACGGTGTGATCTGGGTTCACAACGAACGCCTGGTTCAGCAGTGTCACTTCGGACATGTATTTCTTCATCCGACCTACAATCATCTTTTCGATGACCTGTTCCGGCTTGCCGGATTCGCGGGCGATGTCGATCTGGACCTGCTTTTCTTTCTCGACGACGGCTGGGTCAAGGTCGTCTTCCGACAGCGATGCCGGGTTTACAGCTGCGATGTGCATCGCGACCTGCTTGCCGAACGCCTCGTCACCACCGGACATTGCCACCAACACGCCGATCTTGCCCATACCGGGAGCAGCCGCGTTGTGGACGTAGGACACAACAGTGTCGCCCTCGATCGCGGACATCCGGCGGACAGACATGTTTTCGCCGATCACGGCAACGGCGTCGGTCACGGTCTGCTCGACCGATTTGCCGCCCATGTCCGCTGCTTTCAGCGCGTCGATGTCGGATTGCGAAACCGCAACATCGGCAATGTTGCCGACCATTTTCTGGAAATCGGCGTTCTTGCCGACGAAATCGGTCTCGGAGTTGACTTCAACCGCCACACCGCGCCCGCCTTCAACTTTCACGGCCACGAGGCCCTCGGCCGCGGTACGGCCGGATTTTTTGGCCGCTTTGGCCAGGCCCTTGGTGCGCAGCCAATCGACCGCCGCTTCCATATCGCCGTCTGTTTCGGTCAACGCCTTCTTGGCGTCCATCATGCCTGCGCCGGTCGCGTCGCGCAGTTCTTTCACCAAAGATGCAGTAATTGCCATCGCTTGGGTCTCCTAAATTTGGTTTCAGGTCTGGATGTGTCCGGGGCAGGTATCCCCTGCCCCATCCTACATGCCGTCATCGGTTCCCTGCCCGAAGGCAGGGTCACCGGATCAGGATTTCGCCGCTTCGACGGTTTCCTGCTTCGATTCGATATCGAAAGGCGCGCCATCGGCTGTCGATGCGTCAGAAGCGGTCTGATCGGATACGTTACCCGTCTCCACACCGGTGCTTTCTGCGACGACTTCTTCCTCGGGGGCCTGCTCCATCTCGCCGATGTCGACACCTGCGGCGCCCAGCTGTGCGGACATGCCGTCGAGTGCGGCGCGCGATGCCAGATCGCAGTACAGACCGATTGCGCGTGCCGCGTCATCGTTGCCGGGGATGATGTAATCGATACCGTCTGGCGAGCAGTTGGTGTCGACAACAGCCACAACCGGAATGCCCAGTTTGTTGGCTTCTGCGATGGCCAGCTGTTCCTTGCGCACATCGATCACGAACAGCAGGTCAGGACGACCGCCCATTTCGCGGATACCGCCCAGCGACGCCTGCAGTTTGCCTTGGTCACGTTCCATGCCAAGACGCTCTTTCTTGGTCAGACCCTCGAAACCCATCTCGGACTGTTCGTCGATGTTTTTCAAACGGTTGATCGACTGCGAAACAGTCTGCCAGTTGGTCAGCGTACCGCCGAGCCAGCGGTGGTTCATGTAATATTGCGCGCATTTCTCGGCGGCTTCGGCGATGGGCTGTTGTGCCTGACGCTTGGTGCCGACGAAAAGGATGCTGCCGCCCTTGGCGACGGTGTCGCGGATGACCTGAAGCGCCTGGTCCAGCATTGGAACAGTCTGTGTCAGATCCATGATGTGAATGCCGTTGCGCGCGCCGTAGATGAACGGACCCATGCGAGGGTTCCAGCGCTGCGTCTGGTGGCCGAAGTGTACGCCTGCTTCAAGCAATTGGCGCATGGAGAACTCAGGAAGAGCCATGTCTTTATACCTTTCCGGTTTAGCCTCATCGGGGGTATGATCCGCGACATGCGAACCAACCGGCGGAGGTGCGGGGATGTCTCCCCCGTACGCCCCAATCCCCGACTGCGGGATGAAGTGAGGGGCGGATACTGCAGTTTAAACGGAATCGCAAGGCATATAATGGGGTAGCAGGCTTGCTTTCTGAGCCAGAAACGTGTTGTGCTGCACGTGCAGGATCGATTGGTCCGTCATTGCCTCGGAAAGCACCGTGTCCTTGATCACTTATTGATAATCCGAAGCAGCTTGGATCAGTGACCGTGAGAGATACAGAACCCGCATTTTTGGCAAAACCGCAGCTCAAGATCATTGAGGGGCGTTCAGAGCTTGAAGAGCTCGCGCATTTCATGGTCGATGTTTTCGCGCTTCCCGCCCTGCCGGTCAAACAGCGGTTCTCCATCTTGCTGAACCGTGCATGCCGCGTGTTCGGAATGGACTATGGCTATATCACGTTGCCACAGGAACCGGTCTCGGCCGTGCCCTTCATTTCGGCGCGCATGGTTGTGCCGCCTGCCGGGCCCAGCAAAATCACACTGACACACATGCTGACCAGCAACCGCAAAACGCTTCACTACGATAATCCCGAAATGGCGCCCAGTGCGGATTGCCCGGACCAGACGGGCTTTGTGCCGTCGCGTTTCATGGGCGCACCGGTTGTTTTCGACGGGCGGGTTTTCGGCACCGTAGAGTTCGGATCCCGCGCTGGTGGTGGGGCTCCGATCAGCGCCGAGCAGTTGATGCTCGTGCGCATGGCCGCCGGTCTGACCGCCGGAACACTCGTTCTTCTGACGGACTAATCACACTTCTTTCAAAAGCTGTTCGTGTGTGGTGCGCACTGTCGTTTCGCACGCTCGCGCAAGCGCTTTGCGGTCGGCAAATGCGCTGACCTTCAGCGGATCACAGTACACAACGCGCACCTTCCCCTGACGTTTCGGCATGAGCGTGGCAAGCAGATGTGCGCCGAACGACATGTCCCCCCACCAACCATAAAAACGAGGATCGGTTCCGTCGGGAGCCGCGTAATGGACGGCCACAGGCTGCACCCAGATTTCGTCCCGCAAATCAGCCGCGAAAAACGATTGGAACAGGGTCGTTTTGAACTCAAGCACTTGCTTCCCATCGGTGCTTGTCCCCTCGGGGAAGAACAGAAGCTTGTGACCGGCAAGCAGACGGGCCTGAAAGACTTCGGTCTGTTCGCGCGCGCGTGCGGGGTTACGTTCAATGAAGACAGTGCCCGTGGCCTTCGCAAGCCAGCCGATCCCGGGCCAGTTTGCCACTTCGGATTTTGACACGAAATAGATCCGTTTGGCGGCATTGAGCGCGAAGATATCGAGCCAACTGCTGTGGTTGGCAACAACCGCACCCCTATGGGCCATCGGGGCACCTTTCACGTCATATGCAATCCCGAGAAGGCGAAAGGCGTTCCGGCAGACAAACTGTGTAATGTGCGGCGTATAGGGGCGATGCAGCCCGAAAAGCGGCCGCTCGATCAGCCGCGCGATAATCAGGATCAACAGGCAGCCAAACACAAGGATCGCCAGTGGCAAGCCCCTGCGCAGGATGCGGAAGATGCTGTGGATCGTGACCGTTTCGGCTGGTGGATAATCGCCTTCGTCCCAAGTGCCGCTCATGCCGGTGCCCCGCGATACCGCCGTGCCTGCCGGTCGTTCATTTGTGCAGTGTCCATGACAAGACAGACGTCTGTGGTGTTAAATGCGTAATCGATATAGGCGCCTTCCCCGACGTATCCGCCAAGGCGCAGATAGGCCTTGATCAGGCTCGGCACTTGCAGCATCGCGGCACGCCGATCGAGGTTCTCCGGCGCGATAAGATCCATTCTCTGGAACGCATCGTCCTGCGCGCGCACCCGCAGACCCGGCGGCGCGAGGTGTCGGTGATGCAGCAAGGAAAGCGGAGCTGCCAGTTTTTCGGGATCCGTGCCGTGAAAACTTGCGACGCCGAAGAGGATTTCGATGCGGTGGCGGGCCACGTAATCCGCAAGCCCTTCCCAAAGCCGGTGCATCGCCATTCCGCCCCTGAAGTCGGGGTGCAAACACGATCGACCGAGTTCGAGCACGGGCCGACCGCAGGACCGCAGCGGGCCCAGATCGTATTCCGCTTCGGAGTAGAACCCCCCTGCCCGCAAGGCCATATCCCCCCGCAGCAGACGGTAGACCCCGATGACCGCCTCCGAACCTGTTTCCGACAGGATCATATGATCAAAAAACGGGTCAAAGCGGTCTCGTTCGAGCCGCGCGTCATGATCGACCATCGCGCCATCGCCGCCCAGCTCGTCCACGAATACATCGTAGCGAAGGCGTTGCGCGGCCCGCAATTCCGCGTCCGTTTCGGCAAGCTTGACCGTGAAGCGGGATGAGGGGGTCATGCGCATGCCACCCGTCGGTCCATCTGCCCTGCGATACGGCGCGGTAGAGTTTGCAATTTTTCAACCACTGGTTATCATTCTGTTAACGTATTGGGGGCGACACTCAGCCATCAAAAACCGGAAGCAAAGCAATGCGGGAGCTGTCTATGACCATCTTGCCCATATCGCGAAAATTTACCGTGACGCGCCCTTGCACGTTGCTTTGTACCTGCCCGGTTCCCCAATCAGGTTGGTCGGGGTGACGCACCAGCATTCCGGGCGTCAGGATCGCGTTTAGATCTTCCATCCATCTTCCTTCCAGACAAGGACACTTCGGCCATGCCCGATACGCAGACCACTCTTGCCGCATTGATCGGTAGCCGCATTTGTCACGACCTCATATCGCCCATTGGCGCCATCAACAACGGAATTGAACTCATTGGAATGAGCGAAACTCCCGGCGATGCCGAGATCGAGCTGATTTCCGAAAGCGTCAACAATGCCAGCGCACGCATCAGGTTCTTCCGGATCGCGTTCGGCGCCGCTGGCGATCAGGAAATCGGCCGCGCTGAAGTCACCGCCGTGCTGCGTGATGTGTACGAAAGCAGCCGACTGACCGTGGCCTGGGGGCCAATGGATCCGCAGCCCCGCAAGCTGGTGCGGCTCTGTTTTCTTGGCCTGATGTGTCTGGAAAGCGGCATGCCCTACGGCGGCAGGATCGAAATCACGCGCATTGGCGCCGAGATGGAGCTGAAAGGCCACGCCGACAAACTGAACGTCGATCCTGACCTGTGGGCCTATCTTGCCCGGCGCGAAGTGCCCGACGGGTTGAAGCCATCACATGTCCAATTTGGCCTGCTGCCCGCAATCGCGGCCGAGGCGGGGCGCCGCATCCTGCTCACGACGGACGCCGCGCACATCACGATGCGTTTTTAGGCCCGTACAGTTCCGTCACCGGTCACCAAATACTTGAAACTGGTCAGCTGCGTGGCGCCGACGGGGCCGCGGGCGTGCATTTTTCCTGTTGCGATGCCGATTTCCGCACCCATGCCAAACTCACCGCCGTCGGCAAATTGGGTCGATGCGTTGTGCATGATGATTGCACTATCGAGGCTGTTCATAAATTTGGCCGCCGTCTGCTCGTCTTCGGTCAGGATACAATCGGTATGGTTCGAGCCGAACTGCCGGATATGAGTGATGGCGCCGTCGATATCATCGACCGTTCTTGCCGCGATGATCATGTCGAGGTATTCGCGGCCCCAATCATCCTCACCCGCTGCGCTGGTACCCGTTATTTTCGAGAGCGTTGCATCAGCGCGTACATCTACGCCTGCATCAATCAGCGCACGGATTACGCCCTGTCCGATGGTCTGTGCGACATCGCGGTGAATCAACAGACATTCGGCCGCCCCACAGATTCCGGTTCGGCGTGTCTTGGCGTTCAGAACCACTTTCAGCACTTTTTCAGGGTCGGCGGCCTTGTCGATATAGATATGAACGATGCCTTCAAGATGTGCAAAAACCGGAACACGCGCTTCACGCTGGACCAGACCGACGAGCCCTTTGCCGCCTCGCGGAACGATCACGTCAATTGTATCGGTCATGGTCAGCATTTCTTGAACCGCTGCACGGTCGCGCACCGGAACCAGCTGGATCGCGTCTTCCGGAAGGTTTGCGTCCCGCAATCCCTTTTGCAGGAAATTATGCAAGGCGCGGCTGCTGTGAAAACTCTCCGAGCCCCCGCGCAGGATTACGGCGTTACCCGCTTTGAGGCAAAGCGCACCAGCGTCTGCCGTGACATTGGGCCGGGATTCATAGATAACCCCGATCACCCCCAGCGGGGTACGCACGCGGCGGATGTTCAGGCCGCTGGGTTGGTCCCAATCGTCCATTACCTCGCCGACCGGATCGGGTTGCTCCGCGATGGCGCGCAGCCCGTCGACGATGCCGCGCACGCGGTCCTCGTCCAACTTGAGCCGGTCCAGCATGGCGTTTGACAGGCCTTTTTCACGGCCAAATTTCATGTCCTCTGCATTGGCCGCGTAAATATACTCGCGTCCCGCCCACACTGCATCTGCTGCCGAAATCAGCGCCGCATGTTTGCGTTCTGCATCGGCCACCGCCATTTGAGCGGAAGCAGCTTTGGCACGGGCCCCCATATCAGCCATCATTCTTGGGATATCTTCGTTATCTGTCATGTGCTTACAGTCACTTCTTCTGGCAGGCGCCCGAGCGCCATATCGTCACGGTGGATGAGTGCGGCGCGGCCGGGATAGCCGAGCAATGGCTCGATGTCGCGGCTGTGGTGGCCTTGGATCGCGCGCGCCTCTGCCGCGGCATAGCGGACCAGACCGCTGCCGATGACAGCGCCGTCCGGCCCGATCAGGGATACCGCGTCCCCTCGGGCAAAATCTCCGGTCACCTGCACAACACCCGCCGGCAGGAGGCTCTTGCCGCGGGCCAGTGCCGTTACAGCACCTGCGTCGAGAGTAACGCTGCCTTGCGGTTTCATGGCGGTGATCCAGCCTTTGCGCGCGGCTTGCGGGTCTGTCTGGGCGGCGAACCACGTGGCGTTTGCCCCCTCCTCAAGCGCCGAGAGCGGCCGCATGATCGATCCTTCCGTGATTGCCATCGCACATCCCGCAGCCGTCGCGGTCTTGGCAGCCATGAGCTTGGTTTTCATACCGCCCTTGCTCAATCCTGACCCCGCGTCGCCCGCCATCGCCTCGATTTCCGGCGTGATGCGATCAACGATGTCAAAACGCTGCGCAGTCGGGTCATCCGCTGGGTTGGCAGTATAGAACCCGTCAACGTCCGACAGCAGGACAAGCTGATCGGCCCCGACAGTGACCGCAATCTGCGCGGCAAGCCTGTCGTTGTCGCCGAACCTGATCTCGTCTGTGGCAACCGTGTCGTTTTCATTGACGATCGGCACGGTTCCCAATGCCAGCAGGGTCTCTAAAGTAGCGCGGCTGTTGAGATAGCGGCGGCGATCAGCGGAATCTTCAAGTGTGACAAGCACTTGGGCGGTGATGATGCCATGCGGTTCAAGCGCTTCTTCGTAGGCGCGTGCAAGGCGGATCTGACCGACCGCGGCGGCTGCTTGGGATTGTTCCAGCGCGAGAGTGCCAAGGCCAAGGTCCAACGCGCCGCGTCCCATCGCAATGGACCCGGACGATACAATGACAACGTCGGTGCCAAGGGCCTTGAGCCATGCCACATCTGCCGCCAGAGCGGTCAGCCACTCGGTCCGCAATTTGCCGGTGACCCGGTCGACCAACAGTGCCGAACCGATCTTGATGACAACACGTTTGGCCGCGGTCAGGGTTGCCACGGTGTGGCCTCCTCCGCTGGTTTTTGCCGAATACGATCATCGTCTATCTCGGCCCGCAAGGCGCGCAGCACTTCGGTCGTATTCGTCTTGGCGACGCCGGACATCAACATCACCTCACCGCTACAGGCATTTTCTAATTCTTTCTTGGCGGTTGCGGTCTGTTCTTCATCCAGTGCATCAACCTTGTTGAGCACCGTAATGCGCGGTTTTTCGGCCAATTCGCCGCCATATGCCTCAAGCTCTGTAATGATGGTGCGGTAATCATCGGCAATCGTTTCCGAGGTCCCGTCAACCAGATGCAAGAGCACGGCGCAGCGCTCCACGTGCCCCAGAAACCGGTCCCCGATGCCGCGGCCTTCGTGCGCACCCTCGATCAATCCGGGTATGTCCGCGACGACGAACTCAGTGTTATCCACACCGACCACACCCAAATTCGGGTGAAGGGTTGTGAAGGGATAGTCCGCGATCTTGGGCCGCGCATTGGATGTTGCCGCAAGGAAGGTCGATTTTCCCGCGTTGGGTAGGCCCAGCAAACCGACATCTGCGATGAGTTTGAGCCGCAGCCAAAGGGTCCGCTCTACACCGTCCTGCCCCGGATTGGAGCGCCGTGGTGCTTGGTTGGTGGACGACTTGAAGTGCAAATTGCCCCAACCGCCATTGCCTCCGCGTGCCAGCTCGACCCGTTGGCCCAGCTCGGTCATGTCCGCGATGACGGTCTCCTGATCCTCGTCAAGAATTTCGGTCCCCACGGGGACACGCAGAACGATGTCATCGCCATCCTTGCCGGTGCGCTGTTTTCCCATTCCGGGCTGACCGTTTTTCGCAAAAAAGTGCTGCTGATAACGGAAGTCGATCAGGGTGTTCAGACCGTCCACCGCTTCTGCCCAGACTGTACCTCCACCGCCGCCGTCGCCCCCGTCCGGGCCACCGAATTCGATGTATTTTTCGCGTCTGAACGATACGCACCCACCCCCGCCAGCGCCGGAACGGATGTAGACTTTGGCAAGGTCGAGAAACTTCATGGTGTATCCTAAATCAGGTCTTGAGCCGCAGACTGTATGTCCAGGTCGGCACGGCCGCGTCACGTGCCAGGCTGAATATCTCCGCATCGCCGAGATATTGAAAGCCTGCATTTGTAAGCACCTTGGCGGAAGCGGGATTATCGTGAAAAACGCTTGCGAACATCGTGTCGTTATCCAGCGGATTGGCGGCCACCAGCGCGGTCACGGCGTCAGAGGCGAGATGCGTGTTCCAGAATGGGGGCGCCACCCAATATCCGACCTCGGACTGGTTGCGATCCAGATGGGTCAGGCTGATGACCCCCATGACTTCGGTACCATCCGGTGCGCCGCCATCCATGACCCAGACGTCTTCCTCGCGCTCGGGCTTCATCGCTCTTTCGATGAATGCGTCAATCACACCGGGCGGCAACGGATGCGGAATACGCGACGTGCTCATGGCAACGCGCTTGTCCGCGGCATACATTTCGATGCGGCCCAAATCGGAGGGCCGTACGGGACGTAGCGCAAAACGCTCTGTGACAATGGTGGGCTGTTCCACGACAGGTGCATCCATGGGTCAGGCTCCTCCGGCAAATAGGACAAACAGGACGGACGCGACGGTCAGCCCTGCAAGGGTGTACATCAGATAAGGTTCAAGCTTCGTTCCCGCCACAGATTTCGCAATCGCTTCGCCGCCCAAGGTCCAGAGCGGATGCATGAGCAGCTGACACGCCAAGAGCACGGCGGCAATCGTGGCGGTGGCAACAAGTGCCGACGTTCCATCCGCCACAAAAGCGGTAAAACTGCCGACGATCATCGCCCATGCCTTTGGGTTGAGGGGGTGTACTATAAGGCCCGCCGCAAAGCCGGGCGCCCGGGCGCCCGCATCGGACACACCCAGCCGAAGGTTCGCGACCTTCCAGGCCAGCCAGATAATATAGGCGGCAGAGGCGTATTTGAGCGCAGTGAACAGGCCGGGCGCGCTTTCGGCCAGCTGCATCAACCCGAAACCGATCGGCCAGATGATGAGTTGTTTGCCAAGCGCCACGCCTGCAACAAACGGCAAGGCCGCACGAAACCCGAAGCGCGCGCCGGTCGCCAGCAACGCCATGTTCGCGGGGCCCGGTGTGCCCACTTGACTGGCCGCGAAAATGGCCAGCGGCAGAACGGCGACAGTCATGTCAGTACCGCCATAAGAGCGTTGCAATGGGTCAAGGAAAGATTCCTTTGCTGCAAGCCGCGGCGCGCGCGGCTTCAAACGAAAAAGGGACCGGCGGTTTGCGCCGATCCCTGAATGTGTCGTGTCTTCCGGGTACGGCTTACTCAGCGGCTTCCGCGGCCGGGACGATCGAAATGAACGTGCGCTTTTTCAGGCCCTTGTGGAACTGAACATTGCCGTCGACGGTTGCAAAGATCGTGTGATCCTTGCCCATACCGACGCCTTCACCGGGCCAGAACTTTGTGCCGCGCTGACGCACGATGATGTTACCGGGAACGACAACTTCGCCGCCGTATTTCTTGACGCCAAGGCGACGACCAGCTGAGTCGCGCCCGTTACGGGATGAACCGCCTGCTTTTTTATGTGCCATTAGGTCTCTCCTTAGCCTTTAGCCAGTTCTTTGGCTTGTGCGATCCAGTCTTCACGACCCACACGCCCTTTGAACGACAGTTTCTCTTCGATCTCTTCCACGTCCGTATCGGTCCATGCTGCGATCTGGGCAAACGTCGTGATGCCTGCATCGTTCAGCTTGCCTACGATAACCGGACCAACGCCAGAGATCTTGCTCAGGTCGTCACCGTCGGATTTTGCGGCCTTCTTCGCCTTGGCAGGCTTTTCGGCAGCGGCCTTGGCTTTGGGGGCCTTGGCGGACTTTTCCTTGGCTTCACCCTCTTCGACGCGTTTGGCCATCTCGGCCTGATCGGTCTTGTTGTGGGTGTAACGCTCTTCCATCGCGGCCACGGCGGATGCGCTGACCGAACCGGTGCCGATCGCGGCTGCAACGCCGGACTTGCCCGCACCTTTTTCAAGGATGTCAGTGATCTTCAGCAGGGTCAGCTTCTGACGGTGACCCTTGGTGCGCTTGGAAGAGTGCTTCCGACGACGCTTGACGAAGTGGATGACTTTCTCGCCTTTGATCTGGTCGACGACTTCAGCTTGCACGCCGGCGTCTTCGATCAAAGGTGCGCCAACGGTGACTTCGTCGCCACCGAGCATCAGCACTTCGTTGAATTGTACTTTCTCACCGGCAGATGCCGCAATACGTTCCACGCGCAGCATATCGCCCGCTTGTACTTTATATTGCTTACCGCCTGTCTTCAGGACCGCAAACATAGGTCTTCCTTCGTGTTTTCCGCGTTCTGTGGCCCCCGGGGTCCGGGCGTTCGCGAGGAAATCCTCACCGTCGAACAGCGCGCCTGTCGGCGTCATTGATAAAAGCCCCGCACGCAGAAACGCGGCAGAGATGCGGGCTTATGATCGGATCAGGCGGCCAAGTCAAGGCGCTTTGGCCCATAAAACGCAAGGGCGAACGCTAAAGTTCTTCGGCCGTCATATTCAGCGCCAGCGCGCGACCCAAAGCATAGGAAATGTCGGCGTAAAGCGGATCGAAACCCGCAAATATGCCAGCATTGAGCGCCATGCCGGCATCGCTTTGGGCGAATTCGGCATATCGCGTCAGATCCTCTAAGCTCAGAGGGCTGTAGGCAAGCAGTAGAAAAGCCCCAAGCCAGTTCGCGGTGTCTGCCGTTATCTCGTCGCGCTCCGACTGCACATCCTCGAGAATTTCCGCATCCGACAGCGCATAGACATCTCCGTCGACCAAGGCGCGCAAGAATTGGTAGTTGGAGTTCAAAGCGGAGGTCACATTTCGGTTCACCAGATCACCCGCAGCAATCATGCGGTCGATCTGCACGATGCGCGGATCATCCGTTCCCGCGACCGAAGTGTAGGCATCGCGTGCTGCAGCTTCTATGTCAGGATCGGCCATCGCCGCACGGGCGGAGTTTTCGAGGCTGATGACCTGCTGGCCGAGGTCGGTGGCGTAAAAGGCAATGGCCTCTTCCACCGCTGCCCCCTCGAGCGCCGGTTCAATGCCTGCGCGGATCCCTTCCGCGATCTTGGCGGGGTCGTAGATGTCATCGACGAATTGTTGCCAGCCTGCCCCACCCTGCCCGGCCAGCCAGTCCGTGTTCAGGTTGTCCGCGAATACCTGTCCTTCGCCGCTCAGGATCACAGACAACTCGTCGATGCGCATCACGTCCATCAATACCGTGTGACGCGCGTCGGCAAATGCAGCGACGCCCATCGTGAGCAAAAAGCACAGTGCCGAAATGAACCGCATCAAAGGTCCTGACTGGGCTGCATCGCTTGCAGGCGGGCCGCGACCGCTTCGAACCGGTTCGCCATGATCTCGTACTGCACGGCATTCATTAGTTCATAGACTTTCTGCATTTTCGGGTGCTCGAGCGCTTCGGCATAGGCGATCATCTCGTCATCGGAGAAGGCCTGGTAGGTATATGCGGCCCCCTCCATAGCACTTTGTTGCAGGCTTTCGCGCATGACGTCGGACTGGCTTTGCATCGCTTCGCGCAAATCGGGTTCGTCCATCTGCAATTCGACGACACCGGCACCCGCAGCTGCCATCAGGAAGCGGATCTGCACTTCCTGAATGGCCTGCACAGAACTGTCGATGCTGCCGCTGGCATCGTTCATCCGCGCCAGTATGTCCACGCGGGGGCTTTCAATGCGCTTCAATCCTTCGAGAATCGCGCCGCCGCTTTCGGACTTGAGCCCGTCTTCCTCGATCATATGGGACCGGTTTTCAGCCTCGACAAGCCGCATGCCCAAGTCGGATGCGTAGAAGTCCGCGGCGTGGTCCAGTTCGTCATCGTCGAGCGTTTCGCCCAAGATGTCGATTGCCATGCCGTGCATCAGGTCCGTCTCGAATACTTCCGTGACCAACCGCTTCCACTCAGAACCGAAATCATCGGCCTGAAGGCCCAGCATCTGCGGGGCGCTGTCGGCGGACAGTCGGATACTCTCAAGCGCTACGTCGAAACCGGTCGTTTTAAGAAAAGCCTCAAGATTCGCACGATCGGCCGCCTTTGCCGGACCGACAAGTACGGAAGCACTCAACGCGATGAACAGGGCGGGGATCAGAAATAGATGTCGAAGCGGCTGCATTGTGTCTCCTTCGTACGGTTGGCTTGCAAAGTAAGGGTTCCGGGCGGGGCTTCAATGAAAATTGGCAATCTTTGGAAAAGATAGGCAATGCCCCTCTTGTCTGTCGGGAAAAAGCCGACTAAACGGGCCATCCAGACCCCCGCGGAGAGGTGCCGGAGTGGTCGAACGGGGCGGTCTCGAAAACCGTTGTGGGTGCAAGCCTACCCAGGGTTCGAATCCCTGTCTCTCCGCCATTTTCTTTCAGAAGCAGTATTGTTTCCCCGCTTCGGGGCGACGCGCCACCGGTGGCGATGGCGCGCGTTCTTCAATCTTCTGTATCGCCTTGGGCCTTGAACCCCGTCGCCACAACGAATTTCTCGGAACTGTCAGACCGGCTTGCCGGTGGCTTGATGTTGGCGACCTTGGTGAAACGCCGCTTCAGGAGCTTTTGCAATTCGCCCTCGGCGCCGCCCGCCAGTACTTTGGCCACGAATGTGCCGCCCTCGTCCAGCACATCGAAAGCGAAATAGGCAGCTGCTTCGCACAGGGCGATAATGCGCAGGTGGTCGGTTTGCTTATGGCCCGAAGATGACGCCGCCATATCCGACATCACCACGTCCGCCTTGCCGCCAAGCCATTCCTTCACCTTGATATCGGCGTCATCCTCCATGAAATCCAGCTGATGCAATTCACAGCCCGCGATCGGTTCCATTTCCTGCAAATCGATGCCCAGAATGGTGCCTTGTGCCTTCCCGGATTTTTCGCCCAGCACATTGCAGCGTTTGACGGCAACCTGGCACCAGCCCCCCGGCGCGGCGCCCAGATCGACGATCCGGGCACCCGGCACAAGAAAGCGGTACTTGTCGTCAAGTTCCATGATCTTATAGGCCGCGCGCCCGCGATATCCTTCGGTGCGGGCGCGTTTGACGTAGGGATCGTTGAGCTGACGCTGCAACCACCGCGTCGAGCTGAGCTTGCGCCCGCGGGCCGATTTGACCTTGACCTTCAGCTCGCGCTGGCCGCGGCCGGATGTGTTTTTTCCTGTCGGCGTCTTGCCCATCAGAATGTTCCTTCCTCAAGCACGCCATCGGCGCTCATCTGTGCATAAAGCAGGCCCTCGCGCAGGCCCCGGTCCGCCACGCTCAGCCTGTCGGTCGGCCAGCAGCGCATCAGGGCCTGCAAAATTGCGGCGCCCGACATGATAAGCGCCGACCTGTCGTGCCCGATGCACGGATCGACGCGGCGCCCTGCGGGGCCCATCGCGAGATAGTTGTGAATGACCTTGTCGATCTGCTCGGACGTCATGCGCAGCCCGTCTACCTTGGTACGGTCATAGCGGCGTAAGCCCAGATGCGATGCCGCAACTGTCGTAACGGTACCAGACGTGCCAACGATCTGAAACCGTTCCTGCGGTTGCGCTGATTGATAAGGCGTAAAATCCGTCAGGTTTTCCTCGAAAAACCAGCTCATCAGCGCAAAGCGTGCGGCGTCGTCTTCGACATCAGAAAACTGGTCGCGCAGGGTGGCAACCCCCAGGGGAACGCTGATCCAGTCAACGACCTTGGCGGCGGGAACGTCGGTGATTGCCTGCCTGAACCCGTCGTGCAGACGCATGATCGACTGCGCCCGCTCGGTCGGTGCGACGCCGGAAATGTCGATCCAGACAAGTTCGGTCGATCCGCCGCCGATATCGACGACGAGCAGGTTTTCCGTTTTCGGGCTGACCAGCGGCGCGCATGAAATCACGGCCAACTGCGCTTCCTGCTCCGGTTCGATGATATCGAGCCGCAGACCGGTTTCGCGGGTGACGCGGCGCATGAAGTCCGCGCCGTTGAGCGCACGGCGGCAGGCTTCGGTGGCCACGAGCCGCATCCGGCTGACCTTGTTGCGTCTGAGTTTTTGCTGGCAAATGCGCAGTGCCTGAATGGTACGTGACATCGATCCGCGCGACAATCGCCCGGTTTTCTCGAGCCCCGCGCCAAGCTGCACGGACTTCGAGAAACTATCCACCACATGAAACCCCCCGCCTTTCGGCTGGGCGATCAACATGCGACAGCTATTTGTGCCCAGATCCAGGGCCGCATATAGGTCGTTAGATCTGGACGAAACTGGCGCGGGGCTCAGAGCCGTCTTTTTCCGTTCGAGCGCGCCCGCACCTTTGGAGCGCTTTGGCGCCATCGGTCGCGCCTTTCAATTTGAGTTGGCATAAGAGTATATTTTGCGCCCGCGCAGCGCAAGGGTCGTTGGAACGCAATCGCGCCGTTCCGCCGTGGGGTGACGTTGCGATCCGGCTCACCACGATGATGAATATTATGACACCAAGCGCCCCTCGCTTCCGCGCCCGCAGTTGGCTATCCCAAAGGTCGCGGATGGGGTCGTTTCTGTCGAAATTGACGTTTGGCAGGCTCAGGCCATCCGCTACGAAGAGCGCAAGACATCCCAATGGGAGAGGGAGATTCGATCATGGCTGACGTTGTCGTCGTTTACTGGCGTGACATTCCCGCACAAGTCATCGTGGGCAAAGGCCGTCGCGGCCAGAAGCGCCCCCTGCCCGAGCGGTTCGAGCAGGCGATTGACCGGGTGGCGATGAAGGTTGGCGCAGGCGATACCGATGCCTATCTTGCCGAGTGGCGCAAGGCGGCCCCCTATGCCGTCGAAGGTGACGATGCAGAAGTCGCAGACGCAGAAGCCGCTCGGCTGGACGCCGAATATGACCGTGACCGTATCAAGAAGTTAATCGCCAACGATGGTTGGGCCTGAACGCCCTGCCGCTCTTTACCGACATAACAAGGAGCCTGCGCATGGCTTTGCTTAACTTCCGCAAAAAAGATGACGCCGCCGGTCAGACACCGGTCAATCCGCACGTCGAAGCGTTCTTGCGCAATTACTCTATCGAAGTGATGCCGCGTACCGCCGAGAAGGTCGATGATTTCGCGGATCTGCTTCCTGCCGGAACACGCGTCTACATCGCGCATATCGAGGGCACGCCCATCGACGATATGGTGGCAACGGCGGCCCGTCTGAATGCGGGCGGGTTTGCCGTCATGCCTCACTTCCCCGCGCGCATCATCAAGGATCGGGCGACGCTTGCCGACTGGATCGCGCGGTATCAAGGCGAAGCGGACGTCAAGCAGGCGCTGCTGCTGGCGGGCGGTGTCACGGCGCCGCACGGTGATTTCAGCGACAGTATGCAGCTGATGGAGACCGGTTTGTTCGATCAGGCGGGCTTTGAACGCCTCCATGTTGCGGGCCATCCCGAAGGAAATCGCGATATTGACGCGAGTGGAACCGCAAATGTCGATGCCGCGTTGCGCTGGAAAAACGAGTTCCAGACGCGCACGGATGCCAAGATGGCAATTGCGACCCAATTCGCTTTCGAAGCACAGCCGATCATCGACTGGGCCAATGGCCTGCAGGAGGCCGGGATCACCCTGCCCGTCCACATCGGCATCGCAGGTCCGGCAAAATTGCAGACGCTGATCAAATTCGCGATTGCCTGTGGCGTCGGGCCCTCCCTGAAGGTGCTGCAAAAGCGGGCGATGGACGTCACCAAGCTGCTGCTGCCATACGAGCCTACGGATGTCGTGACCGAACTGGCCGCGCACAAGGCGTCAAATCCGGATTTCAACATCAGCCACGTTCATTTTTTCCCGCTCGGTGGCATCAAGACGAACGCCAAATGGGCACAGGACAATGGCGGCCAATCGGCCGTTCCCGCAAACGCCTCTTAAGGACCGCACCATGACCAGAACTGTCGTCGAATCCAAAACGAAAACCACCGTCATTGGCTTTGACGAGCCTTTCAGCGTCATCGGAGAGCGGATCAATCCGACCGGCCGCAAAATCCTCAACGAAGAGCTCGAGCGTCGCGATTTCAGTCGGGTAGAGGCAGATGCGGTGGCGCAGGTCGCGGCAGGTGCCACCATTCTCGACGTCAACTCGGGTGCGGTCTTCTCGAACAAGATGGCCGAGGATCCGCGCTACGCCGACAACAACTTTCTCGAACCCACGCTGATGCCAGAGCTCATCAACCGCGTTCAGGCCGTTACCGATTGCCCGATCTGCATCGACAGCTCTGTGCCGGGCGCTTTGGAAAACGGGCTTGCCGCGGCCGAGGGCCGCCCTCTTCTCAACTCAGTTACGGGCGAGGAAGAACGGCTCGAACTGGTCTTGCCGCTGGTCAAGAAATACAATGTGCCGGTCGTGGCGATTTCGAATGATGACACGGGCATTTCCGAAGATCCCGAAGTGCGCTTTGCCGTGGCCAAGAAAATCGTCGAACGCGCGGCAGACTTCGGCATTCCGGCGCATGACATCGTGGTGGACCCGTTGGTCATGCCCATCGGTGCAATGGCGACGGCGGGGCATCAGGTTTTCACACTCGTACGGCGCTTGCGTGAAGAACTTGGCGTGAACACCACGTGCGGCGCATCGAACATCAGCTTCGGGCTGCCTAATCGCCACGGAATCAACAATGCGTTTTTGCCGATGGCGATGGGCGCGGGCATGACCTCTGCGATCATGAATCCGGTCGCCCTACCCGTCGGCCCCAAGAAGATTGCGGAGAAGAAAGCAGAGCTGGACGCGCTTGGCGTCGTGCTGCCCGAAGGTATGGACGACGAAGTTTTCGTCCAACTCTTCGGCATGGGATCGACAAAACCGCGCGCGGGCAAGGAAATGGAAGCGATCAGAGCCGCAAATTTCCTGTTTGATCGTGATCCGCACGGCGGCGACTGGATCAAATTCAACAAGGTTGCGCCGAAGGCGGGCGAAGAAGGCCGCGGGCGCGCCGGACGTACAGGGGGCCGTCGCCGCCGGGCATAACTCTGCCTATAGGAGAGTGATTGCGGCGCCTTTCGTGGGGCGCCGTTTTGTATTTAAAGAGTATTATAAGGAACTTACCCGACCGTCCGCTCAAGAATTACGCAGTTTGCTCAACTAAAGATTGCAAGCGCGTCAGGCAATACTATATGGTTGATACAAGGTAGCAAAATGCAACCTAAAGTAATGTGCCGTTACCACGACGTCTTAGTGACCGATTGGATGGATACCGAAAATGCGTGTTCTTGCAGTAAACGACGATGCGGCAGGCCTTGAATGGGTCCGGGAGCTTTTGGCGCATATGCCGGACTGCGAGCCGGTTACTGCGGTGTCCGCCCATCAGGCGGTGGCGCTGGTTCAGTCGGCAAAGCGCCCGTTCGACTGTATTCTCATTGATCACGATCTGCCTGATATGCCGGGCACCGGTCTGATCCCGCTGATCCAGCAATTCCCGCATTACATCGATGTGCCGATTATCATGATGATTGACCGCCTTGATCACCGGCACATCATTGACGCTTTCGTGGCAGGTGCTTTTGACTATGTCACGAAGCCATTTGCGGTTGATGATCTTGACGCCGCCATCCGTGGTGCCGAACTTTGTCTGCGTGCACCGCGTGAATTGCGCGCCTCATCTGCGCCTCTGTCGGTGCAAGACCGCGATCCGGTCATGAGTTTCGGGTCATTGTCCGGAGCCAGCGTCCAGCAGGATGAAAAGCACTGCGGATTTGTCTCTCCCCTCGCTCTGGAAAACTGCATCACGCATGTGCCCGCCGACATACGCCGGGGTGCGGGATTTGCGCTTCTGCAAATCGATAAGGTGCCCGGCAACGATGGATCGCCCCGCACAGAGGCGGCCTTCATCAACGAACTGTCCCTGCATCTGGTCGCTGAGCTTGCGGATACGAGCAGCATACTTGCTTATCTCGGGGCCAATAGTTTCGCCATCCTCTCGTTTTCAAAGTTGCAAATTTCACCGCCTCCGGTGGCACAGCGGATCGAACGCGCCGTGTCGGAAACTCGGCAGTCGTTCCAGATGCTCACAAATGCGGAGGCGACGTTCCGGATCAGCACAGTCAACTGCGCAGATCTGCCCTCCGACGTGGAGCCGCTCTACGTGATGCAACATGCCCGTTTGCAAACCCAGAACGCGGGCCACCGCGCACGTTAAACTCACCTACCGTCGACAAATTCGCGCAGAGGCGGCACTATCAATGACGTTTGAGGAGTGGCGGACCATAGAGGATTCGAACCTCTGGCCTCTGCCTTCGGAGGGCAGCGCTCTATCCAGCTGAGCTAATGGTCCACGTGGGCTGGTATAGTCGCCCTACATTGCTCCTGCAATTGCAAAATGCGCGTCAGGCAAACAACTCGTGGGCAAGCTCCAGCGCTTCGATCCACGTGTCGATTTCGTCCTTGGTATTATACATCCCAAAAGATGCACGGCAGGTTGCATTGAGACCGAGGTGCTCCATCAGCGGACCTGTACAATGTTGGCCCGCGCGCACTGCCACGCCTTTCTTGTCGAGAATGGTCGAGACGTCATGGGCGTGCGCCGCGCCGTCGAGCGTGAAGCTGAAAATTGCGCCTTTGTCGGGGGTTGTTCCCTGCACCTGCACCCAGTTCAGACCCGAGAGCCGATCCACAGCATAGTCGCGCAGCGTGTTTTCGTAGTCGTGGATCTGCTGCATTCCGACGCCGGTCATATAATCGAGCGCCACACCCAATCCGATTGTCTGCACGATGCCCGGTGTACCCGCTTCGAACTTCATCGGGGGGTCATTGTAGACAACCCCGTCCTTCGTGACTTCGCGGATCATGTCGCCACCACCGATAAACGGGCGCATTTCGGCTTGCCGCTCGGCCTTGGCGTAGATTGCACCTGACCCGGACGGCCCGTACAATTTGTGACCCGTTATGCAGTAGAAATCGCACCCGATATCGGAGACATCAACCGGCATGTGAACCGCGCTCTGGCTGCCGTCCACAAGGACCGCAACGCCCTGTTCATGTGCCGCAGAGGTAATTGATTTCACATCAACAACCGTTCCCAACACATTGGAAAGGTGGGTAATTGCGATCAATTTGGTGCGGGGGGTCATCGCGTCGATCACCGCTTGCGGGTCCAGCGCGCCTGTACTGTCCACATCCACCCAGACGAGCTTCACGCCCATGCGTTCGCGCAGGAAATGCCACGGCACGATGTTGGCGTGATGCTCCATCACACTCAGAATGATTTCATCGCCCGCCTGCATGCGCGGCATCGCCCAACCGTAGGCAACCATGTTGATGGCTTCGGTGGTGCCTGAATTGAAGATGATCTCGTCTTCGGAGCCGGCGCCGAGGAAATTTGCGACCTTGCCGCGCACGGCTTCGTATTTGTCGGTCGCCAGGTTCGACAGATAATGCAATCCACGGTGCACATTGGCGTATTCATGCGAATAGGCCTGATTGATAGCGTCGATCACGACCTGCGGCTTTTGCGCAGAAGCGCCGTTATCGAGGTAAACGAGCGGCTTGCCGTTGACTTCGCGGCTGAGGATCGGGAAATCGGCGCGGATCGCGGCAACATCATACATTTGCGGGAACTCCGAGGGTCGCGAGGCCAACGACCCCGCCCAGAATAATTATACCAAAAAACAGACCGACAATCGCCAGCACAAGCACGCCGAGACTGTGGAAATTGGACGGAAGGCGCATCGAGACCGTGATGAAATTAAGCATGATCCAGAAGCCGATCACACCTGCGGCGGCGGAAAACAGCAGCGCAAGTATCGGGGATACAAGGGCGAGAACGGTCAGGATCACCTGCGCGGCCACACGCATGGCCTGCAACCATGTCATGACGGCAAGAAGATCACCGAAATCGCCCTCTCCGCCCATCGTGCGCGCGGTCCAGTAAAGTGCGTGGACCGCCAGAACCAGCAACCCGGTCCACAAGAAGAAGAAGATCAAAGGCTCGTAGAAAAACTGCGGCAGCTCTGCGACTCGTGGCCCTTGAAGGGTCGTCAGCGCGATCGACAGAATGTACAGCACGCTGCAGAGCGCCAGCGCGGTCCAAAGCGTCGTCCGGTCGAGATAAAGACCGATGATACGCTCCGCCGCACTGCGTGGTGCGCGCAGGGTTTCCATGGCCAAATCGGTGAGAAAAGCAAGATCCATCATGCGGTTCCATCCGCGGCCAGAAGGCCCTTTGCCCAGAACCATCCGAATACCGCCAGCCAGATCAATCCGACCATTTGCAATTGCACGCCCTGCCCGATGAAACCGGCCACGAGGCCCAGCAGCAAAAAGACCGGAGCGGTGGCCAACAACGACCAGATCAGCGTAAACCTGATCTGAAACCCACTGATGTTGCGGCGCGCGATGCGCGACAGCAGCCAAATCAGCGCTGCGAATGCGTACACGAGCAACGGCATGATAAAGATATACAGGAACGCGCTCCAATACAGCCGCGCAATCAAAGGCACGTCCGGTCGCAGCTCAGCCTCGCGCGCCTGATAAGGGGTTGCCGCGACAAACATCAACACGCCCGCGATCAGCAAAAACAAAAGCGCACGGACCTCGTTGCGCCCCTGGGCAAGAAACCGGGACTGAATGCGCCCCGGTGCCCTGTAAGTCCCCATGATATCCGACGTCAGCGACATCAGCTGCGGTGCCGCGTCAGCCAAGCCGCCATGCGGTCGTTTATGTCATCGCGCAGTTCTTCTTGGGCGATTTCCTCAACCGCCTCGGCCAGAAAGGCCAGCGTGAGCAGATCGGTTGCTTCGGCCGCCGGAACACCACGCGAGCGCAGATAAAACAGCGCTGTCTCGTCAATCGCGCCCGATGTCGAACCGTGTGAACACGCGACATCATCGGCGTAGATTTCCAGTTCGGGCTTGGCGAGGAACTGGCTGTCCTCATCGAGCAGCAAAGATTGGCTGATCTGATACCCGTCGGTTTTCTGTGCGCCTGCCTTTACCAGGATCTTGCCCTGGAAAACGCCGGTTGCACCGTTGCGCAGCACCTTCTTGAACACCTGGCGGCTCTCGCAGTTTACCGCATCGTGGGTGATAAAAACCGTGTCGTCATGGTGAAAGTCGCCATCACCGACGCAGGCTCCGGCGACATGCGCGAGCGCGTCGTCGCCCGTAAATTCGATCACGCAATCATTGCGCGTCAGCACACCATTGACCGTGAGCGTAAAGCTGCGGAAGGCGCTCTGATGGCCGAGACGGGCAAAGATATGCGTTGCGGCGCGGCGCTCGTGATCGCGCCCCTGTGCGCGGACATGGTGGAATGATGCGTCATCGGCCACGTCCACTTCCATGACCTTGTTGAAGCGTGCCGCCGCGGGCCCGTTCTCAAGCAAAGTCATCTCGGCGCCCGCGTCCAGTTTGATGCAGTGGTGTAGAATCGCGTCAGAAGTATCTGAATTGTGTCGATAAATCAGATTTACCGGCTTGCTGACCTTGCCCGTCACATGGATCAGTACACCGTCCGTGGCGAAGGCGGTATTAAGAGCGGCCAAGGGGCGTTCTACCGGTATCTGACCGCGTGTTTCCAGAACGCCGTACAGATTGGTCGCCCAATGCAGATCACTGTCCGCAGCTGCGAGCCTTTCGATGCTGATGCCCTCGAGGCTCAGGTCGTCGGACGCCTCTGCGTCAAAAACACCGTCCACGAAAACGACCTTTAACCGGTCGACTGCATCGAACATCGGCGCTTCATCGTTGTGAAAAACCGCGGCTGGTTCGGGCGTCGCTTGCGTCAGCGTATCGGGGCGCGTGTATTTCCAGTATTCGTCACGGCGAAGCGGCAAGCCCATGGCGCGCACCCGCGCCAACGCATCGTCGCGTGCGGGTTTTGCCCACGTTGCATCCGGCATCGACAATGTGCCGATCATCGCCTCCGTCGCATCCATTTTCGCAGCAGGTATCGCCATTACACCACCTCGCTCAGGATGTCTGCATAGCCGTTGTTTTCGACTTCCAATGCCAGTTCGGGACCACCGGTTTTGACGATGCGCCCGTCCGCCATGATATGGACGACATCGGGTTTTATGTGGTCGAGCAGGCGCTGGTAGTGCGTGATGACCAGAAAGCCACGCCCCTCCGAGCGCAGCGCATTGACGCCTTCCGCCACCAGTTTCATCGCGTCCACATCGAGACCTGAGTCTGTTTCATCCAGAATGCACATCTTTGGCTCGAGCATCGCCATCTGCAAAATCTCGTTGCGTTTCTTTTCCCCGCCGGAAAAGCCCATGTTGACCGGACGCTTCAGCATATCGGCATCGATCTTCAGCTCTTTCGCCTTGGCGCGCACAACTTTCAGGAAGTCGGCGGCAGACATCTCATCTTCGCCGCGGGCTTTGCGTTGGGCATTCACAGCCGTGCGCAGAAACGTCATGTTGCCGACACCGGGAATTTCGACCGGATACTGGAAAGCCAGAAACAGGCCCGCCGCGGCGCGCTCTTCGGGTTCCATCTCCAGTATGTCTTCGCCTTCCAAAGACGCCTCACCACCGGTGACCTCATAGCCGTCCTTGCCTGAAAGAACGTATGACAGGGTCGATTTACCTGACCCGTTCGGGCCCATAATTGCGTGCACCTTGCCCGCCTCTACCTCAAGGTTCACGCCTTTGAGAATTTGCTTGTCTTCGTCTTCCAGTTTGACCGCGAGGTCCTTGATACTCAGCATGGTGCTAGTCCTTTTTCGTTAGGCGCGCAGGGCGCTTGATTTCAGATGTGCGGGAAAGCTCGACCGCAGCGCAGCACGCGCGGCCTCGATCCCGTCGGTGTAGGCAATCTCTCCGGGACGCGCGTCACGCGCCTCGTCCAGAGTGATCGGGTGTGTCATATCGCGCCGCCCGATGGAGGCAGCGTAGTCGTGATACTTGAGCCAGCTTTGCCCTTGCGGGTAAAGCCATGTGTTAGGCACGCCGTAGGCATCGGCGATGATAAGGCCATGCAGTGATGCCGATACGATCTGCGCACATGATGCGATTTGCAGGCAGACATCCGCTGCGTCCCCACGCGGATCGATCAGCGTAAGTGCCGGGTCAGACGCCAGCATCGTCTCCAGCGCCAGTGTGCCCATCATCGAAATATGCGGCACAACACCGATCCGGTCGGTGCTGGGACGGTCGCAGGGCAGAACGGTGTCGATCAGCAGACCCGGATCGCCAAATTGCGTCATTTCGCGCTTGAGCAAGGCGGCGGTGATCGGTCCGCGCACGAGGGCGAGGTCAACGTGGTCGAGAAAATCGTGACCGAAGACAGGGTTGAGCAACCCACTGCCCCATACGGTGATTTTGCTGCCATCATCGCGCGGCGTCTTGTGTGTGCGCTTCACGACCTGGATCATCGATCCGATCGCCAGCATGTCGGCTTTGCGCGGGCCCGCATGAACCACAGGTCTGCTGGCGATATGACCGACAACCAGCGGATTGATCGCATCACCAAAATTCGGCTTTTCGCGCCACCAGTGAAGGCGGAGCGGCTCAAGTCCTGTCAAATCCTTCATTCCAGTGTCACCGAAGTGCCAGAGACGGAAACCATCATCATGCTGTCTGAAATGATCTCGTAATCGATATCGATGCCGACCACCGCGTCACCGCCCACCCGCGCGCATTCTTCGCGCATCTCCTGCATTGCGGCCTCACGGGCGTCACGTAGTTTGTTCTCGTACTGACCCGACCGGCCACCGACAATATCGGTGACGCGGGCGAACAGATCGCGCACGATATTGGCACCCATGATCGCCTCGCCCACGACAATACCGTTGTAGGAGGTGATGGTCTTACCCTCGATAGTGTTGGTTGTGGTGAGGATCATTTACGCACCTTCTTGAAGTAATCGATCGCCAGCCCGATGACCGTATAGATCACGCCGAACAGCAACGCGCCGGTCACTTTTTCCGTCATCGTTTCACCGCTGATGTTGACCACCAGCGACAGCAGGAAAAACAGGACCGTTGCGATTGCTGCCGACTTGATCGCCGTCATCAGCCCACAGAGCCTTCGAGCGAGATTGCCACCAGCGCTTGCGCTTCCATCGCGAACTCCATCGGCAGCGCCTGCAGCACATCCTTGCAGAAACCGTTGACGACCAGCGCCACCGCTTCCTCCTCGTCCATCCCGCGCGAACGGCAGTAGAACAGCTGATCGTCGTCCACCTTGGACGTCGTCGCCTCATGCTCTACCCGGCTCGAGTTGTTCTTCACCTCGATGTAGGGCACCGTGTGTGCCCCGCATTTGTCACCGATCAGCAGGCTGTCACACTGCGTATAGTTGCGGCTTTCCTTGGCCTTGGGGTGCATCGAGACCAGCCCGCGATAGGTGTTCTGCGCCTTGCCCGCGCTGATCCCCTTGGACACGATGCGCGACTTGGTGTTTTTGCCCAGATGCACCATTTTCGTGCCGGTGTCGGCCTGCTGCATGTTGTTGGCGATGGCAATGGAGTAAAACTCGCCCTGGCTATCATCGCCGCGAAGGATGCAAGACGGGTACTTCCAAGTCACGGCAGAGCCGGTTTCCACCTGCGTCCACATCACCTTGGCCCGGTCACCCCGGCAATCGGCCCGTTTGGTCACGAAGTTGTAGATCCCGCCTTTTCCGTTTTCATCGCCGGGATACCAGTTCTGAACCGTGGAATATTTCACCTCGGCGTCTTCCTCGATGACAATCTCGACAACCGCGGCATGCAGCTGGCTTTCATCACGCTGCGGGGCTGTGCATCCTTCTAGATAGCTGACGTAGGAACCCTTGTCGGCGATGATCAGCGTCCGCTCGAATTGGCCAGTGTTTTCAGCGTTGATGCGGAAATATGTCGACAGTTCCATCGGACAGCGCACGCCCGGCGGCACATAAACGAACGACCCATCGGAGAAGACCGCCGAGTTAAGCGTTGCATAGAAATTGTCCTGAACCGGAACGACAGATCCGAGGTATTTCTTGACCAGTTCGGGGTGCTCCTTGATCGCTTCGGAAATCGAGCAGAAAATCACGCCGGCCTTCTTCAACTCTTCCTGAAAGGTCGTGCCGACCGAAACGGAATCAAACACCGCATCGACGGCCACCTTGCGGGGGGCATCGTCCATCTCCTCGGCACCTTCAACACCAGCCAGGATCGCCTGCTCCTTGAGCGGAATCCCCAGCTTTGCGTAGGTTGCCAGCAGTTTCGGGTCCACCTCGTCCAGCGACTTGGGTTTGACCGCCATCGATTTGGGCCGCGCGTAGTAGTACTGGTCCTGAAAATCGATTTCGGGATAATCGACCATTGCCCAATCGGGCTCTTTCATTTGCAGCCAGCGGTCGTAGGCGCCCAGACGCCATTCGGTCATCCACGCGGGCTCGTCGTTCTTTTCCGAGATCAGCTTCACGATATCGGGCGTCAGCCCCTTGGGCGCATATTCCATCTCGATGTCGGTGGACCAGCCGTGCTTGTATGCACCGCCGACTTCACGCACCGCATCTACCGTTTCCTGATCGACACCGTCTTTGACCTGTTCGTCCAAGCTCATTTCGCTTTCCCCTCGTCGGCGCGGCTCATGCGGCGCGCGCGTGATGTTTCGTCCATTTCGCTGCCCATGCATCGGCAAAACGCAGCACGTCTTCCTCTGTCGTCTCCAGCCCCAGCGATACACGCACCGCACTCGCTGCATCCACGGCATCGAACCCCATGGCGGTCAGGACGGTGCTGGCCTTTACCTTCCCGCTTGAGCAGGCAGAACCGGCGGAAATCGCAAACCCTGCCAGATCCATCTGCATCACCTGCGTCTCGCCCTTCCATCCGGGGGTCAGCATGCAACTGGTATTGGGAAGACGTGCAACGTCTTTCCCGACAAAAATAGTCTTGTTTGAGGCAGCCGCAATAGCGTTTTCTAGAATATTTCTAAGTTGCGCCACATCGTCCCACCGCCCTGCGACAACATCCCGGTGCGCCGCCTGTGCAGCAGCACCAAATCCCGCGATCCCGACGACGTTCTCCGTTCCCGAACGGCGGTTCATCTCCTGCCCCCCGCCCCGCAACACCGGCTCCGGATCGTCTGCGGTGAAGTTGATCAATGCGCCAACGCCTTTGGGACCACCAATCTTATGTGCGGATAAAATCGCGTAGGACGGAGTCTCGCTGCCATAGTGTACCGACATCTTACCGGCGAGCTGTGTGATGTCGCAAACAACGGAATATGGCACAGAGCTGTCCGCGGTCGCATTCATCTGCCCACTGCCAACAACAAGGCCGTCCTGGGCCAGAATGCCCGTCTCACTGTTCGCAGCCGAAAGCGCAAGCAATGCGGCCGGCCCGCGGCCCGCCCGCGCTGTATCTGCTGCGCGTTCGAGCACAAAGTTCCTAAGCGCCGCCACCCCTTGTGATAACGGCAAGCCCATCCGATCGTAAAGCGAGCCCATCTCATGATCGCTCCAGACGCGCAAACAATCGTGTTCGGTCGGTAAGGCTGCAAAAACGCCGCCATGTCGCGCCTTCTGGGCCACGGCCAATGCCGCGGCTTCAGTGGCACTTGACGTGAAAATCACCTGCTGCACCTTGCAGCCAACCAGTTCGGCAACCTGCGCCCGGGCCTTTTCGACAACCCCCTTGGCCGCGCGCCCTTCTGCATGCACCGACGACGGGTTCCCGACCACGTCCATAGCGCCCATCATCGCCTGCCGGGCCTCCGCCCTCAGCGGTGTGGTCGCATTATGGTCCAGATAGACGCGGCTCATTTCATCTTGCCCCTAAACTCCAGGGAGTTTGAGGGACAGCGTCCCTCATCCCCGAAAAAGGATATCCGCGAAAACCGCTTCACTCGTCCACAACCGCAAAAAGGTTCGGCACAGCGGGACAGGGCGTCATCTGGTTGCTTATCACGTCGGACAAACGGGTCTGGTGCAGGAAAACATAGACATGCGCCGACAACCCCTGCCAAAGGCGGTTTGTGAGCGACTGCGCACGGCTGCCCGACAACCCGCCTGACGCGCCAGCGCCTTTGTGCATCGCGTCAACGGTCTCATCGACAGCCGACAGGATGTCGACCACACGGATTTCGGATGCGGGCTTGGCCAGTCTGTACCCGCCACCGGGGCCGCGCACGGAACTCACAAGTTCTGCCCGCCGCAACTTCACAAAAAGCTGCTCCAGATAGGGCAAAGAGACCTGCTGGCGCTCGGCAATATCACCCAACGACACCAGCTGGCCCTCTGGCTGCAGCGCAATATCGGCCAGCGCAACCATGGCATAGCGCCCCTTTGTTGACAGCTTCATGCTCTAACTCCTGCGGGCGGCGGTCTTTTGTTTGACGCGCACGGCCGAAATGCCTACATCCTGTGGACGGTCGGCACGGGGTCGACCCAAGATTAGAACCGTTCTAAGGTATCCGACGAAATTCGTCAAGATTGTCGCGACCAAAAGAACCCGATTGAGAAGTCATTCCATGCCCGAGGTCATTTTTCCCGGACCCGAAGGTCGCCTTGAGGGGCGCTATCACCCACAAAAGGAACGTGACGCGCCGATCGCCATCGTTTTGCACCCGCACCCGCAGTTCGGCGGCACGATGAATCACAAGGTCGTCTACAATCTGCACTACGCCTTCTACAACATGGGATTCACTGTCCTGCGGTTCAATTTCCGCGGCGTGGGCCGCAGCCAGGGCGAGTACGATCAGGGCGTGGGCGAGCTTTCGGATGCCGCGTCGGCACTCGATTACCTGCAATCGATGAACAACAATTCCAAACACTGCTGGGTCGCGGGTTTCAGCTTTGGGGCGTGGATCGGTATGCAGCTGTTGATGCGCAGGCCCGAGATCACTGGCTTCATCTCTGTCTCGCCCCCTGCGAACATGTATGATTTCAGCTTTCTCGCGCCCTGCCCTGCGTCCGGTTTGATCATCAACGGAAAGGCAGACCGCGTGGCGCCGCCCTCTGACACCGTCAATCTCGTTGGCAAATTGCACGAGCAAAAAGGCATCACGATCACCCATGAAGAGGTCGAGGGTGCGGACCACTTCTTCAAGGAGCCGTACATGGATACGTTGATCGACACCACGACGGGCTACGTCCGGCGCCGCCTGACGGAAAACACCCGCTGATGGCAGACGAACACGTCACCGCGATGGCCAACAAGCTGGCCGAAGAATGTCTCGCCGTGCAGAAGGAAACCGGCGAGGACAGGCTGTTCATGGAAGTGGGCGATGTCCTTGGTGCGTCGTCCCAGACGCTTGAGGAAGCGTTCCTGACGGCCATTCGCACCCGGATGGCCGAACAGAAGGGCCGCGGCTTTCTCGCCCAAAAGCTCAAGTCGTTCCGGGAGAGCCAGTCTGAATGACCACACGGCTGGACCAACAGATTGCGTTTCTGACCGAAGCGGACAAGCTCAAGACAATTGTCCGTGCCACCGAGTTGACCGACAATTCGCGGTACGAGAATTCGGCAGAACACAGCTGGCATTTGACCCTCTATGCACTTGTGCTCGCCGATCAGGCGGGACCCGATGTCGATATCAATCGCGTGTTGCGGATGTTGATCCTGCATGATCTCGTCGAGATTGACGCAGGCGACAATCCGATTTTCGGTGACTACGATGCAACAGCGATGGCTGCGCAGGAAAAGGCAGCGGCTGATCGCATTTTCGGACTGCTGCCCGACGATCTGCACCAGAGCCTGCGCCCGATCTGGGAAGAGTTCGAAGCGGCGCAAACGCCGACAGCCCAATTTGCCAAATCGCTCGACCGGTTTCAGCCGCCAATGCAAAACCTTGCGTCCGGTGGTGGTAGCTGGACCGACTTCAATGTCAGCGAGGAAATGATCGCCCAGCGTGTCGGGACCAAGATCGAGATAGGCGCGCCTGCCCTTTGGTCCTACGCAAAGGATCGGATTGCCACGTTTTTCGCCGCCCGCACGCGCCCTTAATGCGCCGCGGTCGAAACCCTTCGCCCGCCCAACCGAAATCAAACGCCCGTAGCCGGAGAACAGCCATGACAAAGATCAAAGTGGACAATCCCATCGTCGAACTCGACGGTGATGAAATGACCCGCATCATGTGGGATTTCATCAAGAAGAAGCTGATCACGCCCTATCTTGATGTTGATCTGAAGTACTACGATCTCGGGATCGAGGCCCGCGACGAAACGGAAGACCAAATTACCATCGACGCGGCCCACGCGATCAAGGAGCACGGTGTCGGGGTAAAATGTGCCACGATCACGCCGGACGAGGCACGGGTCGAGGAATTCGGCCTCAAGAAAATGTGGCGCAGTCCCAATGGCACCATCCGCAACATTCTGGGCGGTGTGATTTTTCGCGAACCGATCATTTGCCGCAACGTACCGCGTTTGGTCCCCGGTTGGACGCGGCCCATTGTGGTCGGACGCCATGCTTTTGGCGATCAGTATCGCGCGACCGACTTCAAGTTCCCCGGCAAAGGGAAGCTGACGATTAAATTCGTCGGCGAAGACGGCACCGAAATCGAAGAAGAGGTTTTCGACGCGCCCGACAGCGGTGTTGTCATGGCAATGTACAACCTCGACAAATCGATCATCGACTTTGCACGCGCCTCTTTCAACTACGGCCTGACAAAAGGCTGGCCCGTCTATCTCTCCACTAAGAACACGATCCTCAAGCAATATGATGGCCGTTTTCTGGAACTCTTTCAGGAGATTTTCGACGCCGAATTCAAGGACCGTTTCGAGGAAGCGGGCATCACCTACGAGCACCGCTTGATTGATGACATGGTCGCCTGCGCGATGAAATGGAACGGCGGCTTCGTCTGGGCATGCAAGAACTATGATGGCGACGTGCAGTCCGACACTGTTGCGCAGGGTTTCGGCAGTTTGGGCCTCATGACGTCCGTTCTGATGACACCGGATGGCAAGACAGTGGAGGCCGAGGCCGCCCACGGTACCGTGACGCGGCATTACCGCCAGCATCAGGCCGGAGAAGAGACGTCGACGAACTCGATTGCATCGATCTATGCTTGGACCGGCGCCCTGCGGCATCGCGGAAAGCTTGATGAAAACACTCCTCTGATCAACTTTGCCGAAACGCTGGAGCAGACTGTCGTGAGCACCGTAGAGAGCGGGCACATGACAAAAGATCTCGCGCTGCTCGTCGGGCCTGATCAAGGGTGGCTGACGACGATGGGCTTCTTGGAAAAGGTCGATGAAAACCTCGGCAAGGCGCTCAAGGGGTAAATACCGGATACTGCCGGGATAGAGGCCGCTTTCGGGCGGCCTTCACCCTATGCTTTCGCTGTGCCTGTTTGGTCAAAGGGTGGAAATCTGCGAGCAATTATGCTGATGCCCGCGTGCATGCCTAAACTACTGATCGACCTATTTTAACAGGTGATGGGGAACCATTGCAGGCCGGTAGAGTTTCGCCCGTATGAATGATCTTTTCCAGTCCATCTGGGGCACGCTGCCCGAACCGTTGCGCGTCCAGTTGGAAGGATACCTGAGCGGTTTCTGGGCAGTCTTGCCGCAACTCATCCTGTCGATTATTTTTCTCGTTTTCGTCTGGGCCGTCATCCGCTTTGTGCGCTGGCTGGTGCCGGCGTCTCTGCGCCGTGCGCATATGCGCCGCGCACTGATTGATGTGGTCATGATGCTTCTGACCGTTGGGCTTTGGCTGTTCGGGACCCTGATCGCCGTGACCATCGCCTTTCCGACAATCACGCCGGGCCGTGCGTTGACGGCATTGGGTGTGGGCGGTGTGGCAATCGGTTTTGCCTTCAAGGATGTATTCGAGAATTTCCTGGCCGGCGTGCTGTTGCTGATCCGGGAGCCGTTTTCGATCGAAGACTATATCGAATGCGAAGAGATTGACGGTCAGGTCGAGGAAATCACCATCCGTGACACGCACGTGCGCCAGACAGACGGACAGCTGGTCGTCGCGCCGAATGCGATGTTCTTCAAAAATCCGGTGACCATTCGCACCGCCAAGGACGTGCGGCGCACGACGGTTATCTGCGGTGTTGCCTATGGTGAAGACGTTGACGAGGCCCGTGAGGTTATCGCCAAAGCGGTGCGCAGCGTGGATGCGGTGCGCGATGACGTGCGCGATGTAGAGATCTTTGCACAGGAGTTTGGGGCCAGTTCTATCAATTTCGAAGTGACATGGTGGACCGGATCGAAGCCGATCGACATCCGGTCCAGCCGCGATGAAGTCATCGCAGCCGTCAAACGTGCACTCGATGAAGCCGGTATCGAAATCCCCTTCCCCTACCGCACCATGACGTTCAAAGAGCCGTTGACCCTGCACCACGTGCGCCCCGATCGCGAAGACGACGACGCACAGTGACGCGCCATCACGCGCTTTAGGGGTGGATATTGCGGCGGGCGCAGGCTATGGCGCGGGCAACTCCCTGAGACAAGGTATTTCCAATGGACCTGCGCAACATCGCAATCATCGCACACGTTGACCACGGCAAGACGACGCTGGTGGACGAACTGCTCAAGCAATCCGGCACCTATCGTGAAAACCAGGCGACGACAGAGCGCGCTATGGACAGCAACGATCTGGAACGCGAACGCGGCATCACTATCTTTGCAAAGCCCACTTCCGTTGAATGGAAAGGCACCCGTATCAATATCGTAGATACCCCCGGTCACGCCGATTTCGGCGGTGAGGTCGAGCGGATCCTGTCGATGGTGGACGGTGTTGTGCTCTTGGTGGATGCCGCCGAGGGGCCGATGCCGCAAACGAAATTCGTGACGTCCAAGGCGCTGAAGCTTGGTCTGCGTCCGATCGTTGTGATCAACAAGGTCGATAAACCGGACGGTGAACCCGACCGCGCATTGGATGAGTGTTTCGATCTGTTTGCGAACCTCGACGCGACAGAGGATCAACTAGACTTTCCTTCCATGTATGCATCCGGCCGGTCCGGTTGGGCAGATATGTCGCTTGAGGGCCCACGCGAAAACCTCGACGCTCTTTTTGAGCTGATCATCGATCACGTCCCCGCCCCAAAGCAGGTCGCAGCGCGTGACGAACCCTTTACCATGCTGGCGACCACACTGGGCGCTGATCCGTTTCTGGGCCGTATGCTGACGGGTCGTGTCGAAACGGGTCAATTGAAAGCGGGTCAGACGATCAAGGCGATGTCGCGCGACGGCACGTTGATCGAGAATTTCCGCGCGACCAAGATCATGGCTTTCCGTGGCCTGGAGCAGACCACAATCGACGTGGCCGAAGCGGGTGACATCGTATCGATCGCGGGCATGACCAAAGCCACAGTGGCTGATACGCTGGCAGACCAGTCGGTCAGTGAGGCCATCCCTGCCCAACCGATCGACCCGCCAACCATCACGGTGACCTTCGGTATCAACGACAGTCCTTTGGCAGGGCGTGACGGAAAAAAGGTGCAATCGCGCGTCATTCGTGAGCGGCTGCACAAGGAAGCGGAATCAAACGTCGCGATCAAGATTTCCGACACGCCGGGCGGTGAAGCGTTCGAAGTGGCGGGTCGCGGCGAACTTCAGATGGGCGTGCTGATCGAAAACATGCGCCGCGAAGGGTTCGAGTTGAGCATTTCGCGGCCTCAGGTTTTGTTTCAGGAAATTGACGGTGTGCGTCATGAACCCATCGAAGAAGCAACCATTGATGTGGACGACGAATACTCCGGCGCGGTCATCGAAAAGCTGACAGGGACCCGCAAGGGCGAGTTGGTCGAAATGAAGCCCGCGGGTGCCGGCAAGACGCGGATCGTGGCCCACGTGCCGTCGCGCGGGCTCATCGGGTACCACGGCGAGTTTCTAACCGACACACGCGGCACCGGTGTTTTGAACCGCGTATTCCACGGCTGGGCACCTCATAAAGGTGCTATTCCCGGTCGCCGGGCCGGTGTTCTGATCTCGATGGAGAACGGCACGTCTGTTGCATATGCGCTGTGGAATCTGGAAGAACGTGGCAAGATGATGATCGGTGCGCAGGCGGATGTGTATACCGGGATGATCATTGGCGAGCACAGCCGCGAGAATGATCTGGAAGTGAATCCTCTCAAGGGTAAAAAGCTGACGAACGTCCGGGCATCTGGAACGGATGAAGCGGTGCGTCTGACAACGCCGATGCAACTGAGCCTAGAGGAAGCGATCGCGTATATCGATGATGACGAGCTTGTCGAGGTGACACCCAATGCAGTGCGCCTGCGCAAACGGTACCTTGACCCGCATGAACGCAAGCGGATGGCAAAGGCCGGTTAGAAAGTAAAAAAGGCGCCCTGCGGGGCGCCTTTGGTTTTCGGGGCTTTGCCCCCTTGGCCCGAAAGGCCAATTCCCCCAGAGTTTAGGGGCAAGATGAAAGCGGACTATTCGCTTGTCTCGACGATCAGCAGTTCACGTTCGGAGGCGCCACGGGCGTGTCCAAGGGCCGCCTGATAGGCCTTGGAGTGATAGCATTTCTCTGCGGTTTCTACGTCCGCGAACCGCGCAACCACGTTGCGGGGGCGTTCTTTGCCTTCGAGTTGTACGAAGCGGCCGCCGCGTGCCAGAAATGTACCGCCGTGCTCTGCAATGGCGGCTGTCGCGCCTGCGGCATATTTCTTGTAGGCTTCTTCATCGGTAACGGTGACGTGGGCAATCCAGAGTGCGGGCATCGGTTATCCTTTCAAGATCAGTTCGGCAGCTTCAATTGCGGCGTCGGCATTGTCGGCGGATGCGCCGCCGCCCTGGGCCATGTCGGGGCGACCGCCGCCACCCTTTCCACCCAATTCGGCCACAGCTGCGCGAACGATATCGACAGCCGACAGCCTAGCCGTCAGGTCGTCTGTGACCCCTGCGGCGACGGCTGCTTTTCCGCCTGTGTCGACGATCAGAAGAACCGCGCCCGTGCCGAGCCGGGATTTATGTTCGTCAATCAGGCTTGGCAAATCCTTGCCCGAGATACCGCTGAGGACTTGTGCGTGAAAGGGCACACCACCGACTTCGCGGGCATCGGGGGCCGATGTGCCCCCTGCCATGGCGAGTTCGCGGCGCAGCTGTGCCACCTCGTTGGAGAGCGCTCGGCGCTCCTCGAGCAGCGCCTTTACCCTGACGGGTGCATCGCTGGCGCCCGTCTTCAGGCTGTCTGCGACATCCGAGAGCGCGCGTTGCTGGCCGCGCAGCCATCCAAGGGCCTCTGCGCCTGTCAGCGCCTCGATGCGGCGGACACCTGCGCTGCTTGCGCTGTCTCCGAGAAGCACAAAAGCACCAATATCGCCGGTCTGACGCACATGGGTGCCGCCGCAGAGTTCGAGCGAATACGTATTCTGATCGGCTCCCTTGCCGGACGCCGGCTGCTGGCCCATCGACACGACGCGCACCTCATCTCCGTATTTCTCGCCAAAGAGGGCCTGTGCGCCCAAAGCGCGGGCGTCGTCCGGGGTCATGATGCGCGTCTCGACAGCGCTGTTCTGGCGAATATAGCTGTTCACTTCCTGCTCTACCTGCTCCAGTTCCGGCGCGGTCAGCGCCTGCGTGTGACTGAAGTCGAACCGCAACCGGTCGGCCGCGTTCAAAGAGCCTCGTTGCGCCACATGGTCGCCCAGGGCATGGCGCAACGCCTCATGAAGCAGGTGCGTCGCGGAGTGATTGGCCCGGATCGCCGTTCGACGGGTGTGATCAACTGCGAGCCGTGCCGATTGCCCTGTGCTGATTGTGCCCGATTGAAGGGTGGCAAAGTGGATGAAGACACCGGCGCTTTTGCGTGTGTCAGTGACCACCGCGACACCGCTGTCGGTTTCAATCAGACCGGTGTCGCCCACCTGCCCGCCGCTTTCGGCGTAAAACGGTGTCTGGTTCAGCGCGATCTGGACGGTATCGCCTTCGTCCGCCTGCCCGACTTCTGCGCCATCCTTGACGATTGCCGCGATTTTACCCTCGGCCGTTTCGGTGTCATAGCCGAGAAAGTCGGTCACGCCGTGCTGATCGGCCACGTCAAACCAGACTGTCGCATCGGCCGCTTCGCCTGATCCGGCCCAAGCGGCGCGTGCCTTTGCTTTTTGCTCTGCCATCGCGCTGTCGAAGCCGTCCGTATCCACGCTCAGCCCGCGTTCGCGCAGGGCATCCTGTGTCAGGTCGAGCGGAAAGCCGTAGGTATCGTAGAGTTTGAACGCAGATGCCCCTGGCAAACGCCCGCCTTCGGGCAATCCGCTGACTTCGTCGTCAAGCAGCTTCAGCCCTCGATCCAGAGTTTGGCGGAAGCGGGTTTCTTCCTGCAACAAGGTCTGTTCAATCATTGACTGCGCCTGGCCGAGTTCCGGATAGGCCGCGCCCATTTGACTGACCAGCGACGGGACGAGCCTGTGCATCAATGGATCAGCGGCGCCCAGAAGGTGTGCGTGGCGCATCGCGCGTCGCATGATGCGGCGCAGCACATAACCGCGCCCGTCGTTGGAGGGCATCACACCATCGGCCATCAGGAAAGACGTGGACCGCAGGTGGTCGGCAATCACACGGTGGTGGGTCTTTCCGGGGCCGTCCGGATCGGTGCTGGTGGCATTTGCAGAGGCCTCGATCAGGCTGCGCATCAGGTCGGTCGCGTAGTTGTCGTTGGTGCCCTGAAGAAGGGCTGCGACCCGCTCGATCCCCATGCCGGTGTCGATGCTTTTGTTGGGCAGATCCTGGCGGGTGCCGTCCTCGAACTGCTCGTACTGCATGAAAACGAGATTCCAGATTTCGACAAACCGGTCGCCATCTTCTTCGGGCGATCCCGGAGGACCTCCCCAGATATGATCGCCGTGGTCATAGAAAATCTCGGTGCATGGGCCGCAGGGGCCGGTGGGGCCCGCGGACCAGAAATTGTCATCGGTGGCGATACGGATAATGCGGTCATCGCCAAGACCTGCATGTTTTTTCCAGATCGCGACCGCTTCGTCGTCGGTATGGTACACGGTGACGAGCAACTTCGACGGGTCGATGCCAAAGCCTTTTGTCAGCAGATCCCATGCAAGCGGAATGGCATCTTCCTTGAAGTAATCACCGAAGCTGAAATTTCCGAGCATCTCGAAAAACGTATGGTGACGCGCGGTGTACCCCACATTGTCGAGGTCATTGTGCTTGCCGCCCGCACGGACACATTTCTGCGCAGTGGTGGCGCGGGTATAGTCTCGGGTTTCCACGCCGGTAAACAGGTTCTTGAATTGCACCATTCCCGCGGCCGTAAACATCAGCGTGGGGTCATTGCGCGGCACAAGCGGGCTGGACGGAACAATCGCGTGACCATTGTCGCCAAAGTAGGACAGAAATGTCGATCGGATTTCGTTGAGCGTTTGCATTTAAGCGTCCTCTTGACCACGTGAAAAACGTCAGCATCGGGATAGCCGCGTGGCGCGGGGCTGTCCACAGCGCGGAACCGAAAAAGGGCGCTGACCTTGTGGTCAACGCCCTTTGTGATGATTGGTTCTACAGGCAGCGACCAACAGCTGGACGCCGCGGCTCTTCACCCCTCAAGGATATCGGGATCGTCTGCATCCTCCGAGCCATCGAAATCGAGGCCATGTGCTGCGCGAATCTTGTCCTCGATCTCGTGGGCCATTGCCTCATTTTCGCGCAGGAATGTTTTTGCGTTTTCACGGCCCTGCCCGATGCGCTCGTCACCGTAGCTGAACCAGCTGCCCGATTTGTCGACAATCCCGGCCTTGACGCCCATGTCGAGAAGCTCGCCCATCTTCGAGATGCCTTCGCCGTACATGATGTCGAATTCGACCTGCTTGAAGGGGGGCGCGACCTTGTTCTTGACGATCTTCACACGCGTATGGTTGCCGACGACCTCATCGCGGTCTTTCAGGCTCCCGATCCGGCGGATATCGAGCCGGACCGAGGAATAGAACTTGAGCGCGTTGCCACCTGTCGTCGTTTCGGGGGATCCGAACATGACGCCGATTTTCATGCGGATCTGGTTGATAAAGATCACCATGCAATTGCTGCGGCTGATGGAACCGGTCAATTTGCGCATGGCCTTGCTCATCAGGCGGGCCTGTACCCCGACCGAGCTGTCGCCCATTTCGCCTTCGAGTTCCGATTTTGGGGTCAGAGCCGCAACCGAGTCCACGATAACCATGTTTACAGCACCCGACCGTACAAGCGTGTCGGTAATCTCGAGCGCCTGTTCGCCGGTGTCCGGTTGCGAGATCAAAAGCTCGTCGATATCGACGCCGAGCTTGCGCGCATATTGCGGGTCAAGTGCATGTTCCGCATCGACAAACGCACAAACGCCGCCCGCTTTTTGCTGTTCTGCCACACAGTGCAGGGTCAGCGTGGTCTTACCCGAAGATTCCGGACCATAAATCTCGACGATCCGCCCCATCGGCAAACCGCCGATACCCAGCGCGATGTCCAGCCCGATCGATCCGGTGGATGACGCCTTGATGTCCTGCATCGCGTTGTCATCGCCGAGCTTCATGATCGAGCCCTTGCCGAACTGCCGTTCGATCTGCGCCAGCGCACTGTCGAGCGCCTTTTGTTTATCTGCTGTTTTCTTGTCCATTGTCAAAAGATCTGCCGTTGCCATTTGGGTTCTTCCCTTACTGTCACAGGCACGCGGCGGCGGCAATCGCAGCCTTTGTGCGGAGCGTGTGTTCTGCTAATGTTCTCTATGAGACCAAAGTAAGAACATTTCAATCAAATTTTTCACGCTACATCTTTTTATGACAGGTATTAAAATGTAGTTTACGTCCCAAGCCAGACCGGTACATGAGGGCGGATAACACTACAAATGCTTGTTTTTTATAAAGAAAGTCTCGCCTTTTTGTCGGTTCCCAAAACCGGATCGTCTGCTTTCCAGACGGCTTTGGGGCCGCGGGCTGACATGGTGATTACCGAACCACCGCTGCTGAAGCACGCGCCCGTTTATCGCTACAACAGATTTCTCAGGCCGATGTTCAAGAACGTCTGCGATGTCGAGCTTGAACTCATGGCGGTGATGCGACATCCGGTCAGCTGGTTGGGCAGCTGGTACCGCTACCGACAGCGTCCGTTCATGAAAGGAAAGCCGAACGCTACGCATGACGTCTCCTTCGACGAATTTGTGCTGGCCTACATGAAGGGAAAGCGCCCCGCGTTCGCCGAAGTGGGCAGCCAGTTCAAGTTCCTTGAAACCCAACCGAACGGCACGGGCGTCACGCATTTGTTCCGATACGAAGATCAAGCGCGTTTGATCGCGTTTCTGGAAGAGCGGCTGGATATGACGATATCCTTGGGGCGTGAAAACGTGTCTCCTCAGATGGATTTGACACTTTCTCCCGATATCGAAGACCGGTATCGGCGCAAGTTCTCCGAAGAATTCGCGCTCTACGACAGTATTGCCGGTTAGTGCAGTTGCCGGTGGACCGTATCGGTGAGATCGGTCAGCGAAAACGGCTTGGGCAAGAAGACAGAGTTGGGGATTTTCTTTTGTGCTTCACCCAGACTGTCTTCGGCGTACCCTGACACAAAGACGACGCGCACATCGGGCCGTTTCTTGAGGGCCTCACGGACCCAGCTGGGGCCATCCATTCCCGGCATGACCACGTCGGTGACAAAGACATCAATGTTCAGGCTGGCATCCTGAAGGGTTTCGAGCGCTGCTTCGGCGCTGTCCGCCTCCAGCACCGTAAAGCCGCGCAAACGCAACGCCCGGCTGGCGAAGGCCCTTACCGGTGCTTCGTCCTCGACCAACAAAATGACACCATCCGCCTGTTTCGCGGCCGCTTCGGGTGCTTTGGCCTGCTTGCTGGGCAGTGTGTCTTCCGTCTGTTTCAGGACAGGGAAATAAAGTGTGAAACAGGTGCCGACGCCTTCGTCACTGTCCACGAAAATATAGCCGCCCGTTTGCTTGACGATACCGTATGCCGTCGATAGGCCAAGCCCCGTCCCCTCGCCGGTTCTCTTGGTGGTGAAAAAAGGCTCGAACACCTTTTGGAGCTTATCGTGCGGAATGCCGATACCGTCATCCTGCACGCGCAGGGTCACGTATTCACCAACCGGCACTGTCACCTGATCACGCAACAACGGTGTGGTCAGCGTGGTACATTCCGTCTGGATCCTGATTTCGCCACCCGCAGGCATGGCATCGCGGGCGTTGACCACGAGGTTCATCAGAACCTGTTCCAGCTGCCGTTTGTCTGCCCGGATGGGGTGCAGGACGGGATCGTGACTGAGGCTGAGGCTGACCTTCTCGCCCACCAGGCGGTTGAGCAGATGCGTCAGGTCGGCCAAAGTATCCCGCATATCGAGTGTTTCGGGGCGCAAGGTCTGTTTGCGGGAAAATGCCAGCAACTGGCCGACGAGTGTCGCGGCCCTGTTGGCATTCTGATTGATCTGGACCAGGTCGGCGTAGTCGGGATTACCTGCGTCATGGCGCAAGAGCAAAAGATCGCAATGCCCTGAAATCGCGGTCAGAAGGTTGTTGAAGTCGTGTGCGACACCCCCTGCCAACTGTCCGATCGCCTGCATCTTCTGGCTTTGGACAAACTGCGCTTCGAGCGATTTCAGCTCGGTCGCGTCGTGCAGGACTGCAATCAGAGATTGGTTATCTGCCTCTGTCACCGGGTTGAGAGTGACCTGCACGAAAACTTCGCGATCATTCCGCGTCAGGCGCAGAAACTCGGATTTCTGCATCAACCGCCCTTCGAGTGTATCGTCCAGCCAATCCGTAATCGCGCGACCCAGCCCTTCCATAAGCTCTGACAGGTTCACGCCTTCGACAAGAGCCACGCCGATGAGTTTTGCCGCCTTGATGTTGAACGACTGTACCGTGCCGTCGGGGGCGAGTTTGATCATCGGGATCGGAATTTCCTGCAGCATGTGCCAATCAGAAACTTCCTTGCGCGCCTCACCCGCTGGCGGCGGCATGAGGTGAAGCATCCGCCGGCCGGCACCGGCGTCCGACAGGGCAACGAGGGCTTCGCGGTCGCCTTCGATCGTGGTGACGTTGACCACCGATCCGTGCACGGGCGTTTTGCCCGCAAAAATCTCGTCGATCGTTTTGGAACGCCCGCCGACAAACCGGCGCGCGGCGGTGTTCATCGACAAAACCGCACCACTGCGGCCAACCATGATCGCGGGCAGCATACGCGCGTCAGGCCCACCCTGCCCGATCTGGCGTTCTTCTCGCAGATCGACGCGCCACGCAAAGGTATCGGGCCCGATGCGGTGAGTGGAAATGTCGATCAGTGCCGAGCGGGTCACAATCTCTTCGCGGGCGGAGCCCGTTGCATCGGCCCGCGATTGCAGCCGGAAAAGTGTCGGACCCGGATTGGCCATCTGGTTTTTCAGAACAGATGCCAGCGTCAATCCCGGTTTCGCCTCGAACCGATGTGCGGCGGCGGGATTGCAGCTGCTGATGACGCCATCGCTCCCGATGACAAACCCAGGGAGGCGATCATTTTCCAGAAACGATGTGGCAGAGGGGATCGCGGTGGACGTGCCGCCCGGTTTCGGCCGCCGTGCGCGCAGGGTCAGACAAAGGACCGCGCCGACCGCAATCAGCGCCGCACCAGCCGCCCCCAGTGCGAGCCGCAGCATAGGCGCCTCGACAACCCAAGCCCCGATCAGGGCCAAGGCCCCTAGAATACCAAGCAACGCCAACCGGTTGGCCGGAA
Source organism: Sulfitobacter sp. S190 (assembly GCF_025141935.1). Lineage (NCBI taxonomy): Bacteria > Pseudomonadati > Pseudomonadota > Alphaproteobacteria > Rhodobacterales > Roseobacteraceae > Sulfitobacter > Sulfitobacter sp. S190. Next base: position 1,695,890 of record NZ_CP081120.1, read on the forward strand.
TGGGCGGGCGTCGGTCGGTTGGTGGCGCTGCAGCCATGCTCATCCTCTGGTCAAGTACGAATCACAAGCGAACTTATTGCCCAGATGGTTAATCAGGGATTAACCCTCACGTTTCATTCACATTTTCATGCACGTACAGGTAGAAGATTGGCGATTATTCAGGGGCCGTCAAGTGGGCGGTGTAAAAGCCGTCACCGTCTGCATCGATGGTGAATGACCGCTCGAAATTGCACGACCACTGCGGGTGTCGATCGAGAAAGGCAGCGATACGGTCGCCGTTTTCCTGACGCAGAACAGAACATGTCGCATAGGCCAGTGTACCGCGCGGCGCGACGAGCATTGCAGCGCGGTCAAGAATGTCATCCTGCAGACGCGTCAGATCTTGCAACCGATCTGGCGTAAAATGCCATTTGGCCTCTGGTGCGCGCCGCCATGATCCGCTGCCCGAGCACGGAACATCCGTGAGAACCAGATCGTAACCTGCAGGGACCAGCGCGCTCGTTTCCGCCGTTTCGATGCTGACTCCCGCACGCTCCGCGCGTGGTGCGATATCCTTCATGCGGTTTGGGTCTGCATCATGCGCGGTCACCTGTGCATCGGACCGAGCGGCCATTGCCAGGGCCTTGCCGCCGCCACCGGCGCAGTAGTCGAGTAACCGCTGTGCATCGGGAAGCGCCATCACAACAGCCTGGCTTGCGGCATCCTGAAGTTCGACCATGCCGGACTGGTAGGCGGTGCCGTTGCGAATGCGCCGGCTGCCGTCTGTCACCCGGAGTGCAGTATCCGCGAGCGGGTTTGGCACAACGCTCACGCCATCGGTGCCGAGCTGTGCAATTGCAGCCGATTTGTCCGTTTGGGCCAAGTTCACCCGCAGGGTTACGGGGGCCCGGTTCTGCAGGGCTTGGGCGGATTTGTCGGCATCGTACCCAAGGGACGCCCGAAACGCGTCCAAGAGCCAATCGGGGAGATCCAGCGCGACGGCCGGCGGCATCTCCTCAGCGGTCGCATCAATTTCATGCGGCTCCAGCGCTGCCGGTGCGTGACCCTCGCCGTTGAAGAGCGTGGCAGGGTCAATGCCCTGCAGCCGCAGCAACCCCAACATCAGACCCCTGCCCGTCGATGCCCCACCTGCATGGGCTGCAGACCGGCGGCAGCGCAGCACATCAAAAACGTGATCGCGGATGGCTGCGCGATCCTTGGAACCGGCGAAACGGTTGTTGCGCCCCCAGCGGGTCAGAATCTGTTCGGCAGGAAGACCGTCTCCGACCTGATCCAGTATTTCAATCGCCGCAGCGATGCGCGCGCCAGGTGTCATGCCTATCCGATCCGGTAATTCGGAGATTCGCGCGTGATCTGAACATCGTGCACGTGGCTTTCTTTCAGGCCAGCTCCGGTGATCTTTACGAAATTACAGTTGTTGTTCATCTCTTCCACGGTTGCGCAACCGGTATAGCCCATGGCAGCGCGCAGACCGCCCACCAGCTGGTGCAAGACGGTGCCTGCCGGACCTTTATAGGGAACCTGCCCTTCAATTCCTTCGGGGACAAGTTTGTCGCTTGCCGCGTCCTTCTGGAAATAACGGTCTGCCGATCCGCGTGCCATCGCACCCAGACTGCCCATGCCGCGGTATGATTTGAACGACCGACCCTGATAGAGGATCACTTCGCCCGGAGATTCGTCCGTGCCCGCGATCATGCTGCCCACCATGGCGCAGGACGCGCCCGCGGCAATTGCCTTGGCAAAATCGCCGGAGAATTTGATGCCACCATCGGCGATAACAGGGATGTCGCCCGCAGCACCGGCACAATCCATGATGGCAGTAAGCTGCGGCACGCCTACACCCGCAACCATGCGGGTGGTGCAGATCGAACCGGGGCCGATACCGACCTTCACCGCATCCGCGCCGGCTCCGATCAGGGCACGGGTCGCTTCGCCCGTTGCGACATTGCCGGCAACAACCTGGACTTCATTGCTCAGCTTCTTGGCCCGTTCAACGGCATGCGCGACGCCTTCGGAATGGCCATGCGCGGTATCGATCACGATCATGTCGACACCTGCGTCGACCAGTGCTTCCGACCGCTCGAAACCCGCGTCTCCGACAGTGGTTGCCGCCGCGACGCGCAACCGTCCGAGCCCGTCCTTGCACGCCGTCGGGTTCAACACGGCCTGTTCGGTGTCCTTGAGCGTCAGCAGGCCGGTCAATTTGCCCTGTCCGTCAGTGACCAGCAGTTTTTCGATGCGGCGCGCCTTCATGAGGCTGATCGCTTCGTCGCGGTCTGCCGGTTCGTGCAGTATGGCGAGGTTTTCGCTGCTCATCATCACGCTTACGGGGGTATCGTCGGCCACCGCAAAACGCATGTCGCGATTTGTCACGATGCCCAGCACACGCCCTGCGTCGTCGACAACCGGAAAACCGGTGACGTTGTAGCGTTCCTGCAGCGCTTTTGCGTCCGCGAGGGTCTGGTTCGGGGTCAGGGTGATCGGGTTGTAAACGATCCCGCTCTCGAACCGTTTGACACGGCGGATTTCACGGGCCTGCGCATCAATGTCGAGATTGCGGTGAACCACGCCCATGCCGCCGGCCTGTGCCATCGCGATGGCCATGCGCCCTTCGGTCACGGTGTCCATGGCAGAGCTGAGCAGCGGAATGTTCAATGCGATGGACTGTGTCACACGTGTGCGGGTGTCTGCCGTCGAGGGGAGCACCGAGCTGGCTGCCGGCACGAGCAGCACATCGTCGAATGTCAGGGCCTCACGAATCTCCATTTCAACCTCCGGGATGATGGCATCATTTGGCGGTTTGCTATTTCATGGATGCGCCAAATTGGAAAGGCTCAATCGGGCAACGCGCTTGCATTGCAGCCATGCATAACCAAAGCTGTTCAAAACGGGAGTTGCTACATGGCTGGACACGGGTACGAAGGCGGACGGCTGGATTTGCCATTCGTGGGAATATCGACTTTTGCGAAACGGCCCTACGAGCCGGATTGGAACAAGCTCGACGCCGATGTCGCCATTCTGGGGGCGCCATTCGATGCAGGTACGCAATGGCGTTCGGGCGCGCGCTTTGGGCCCCGTGGGGTGCGCGAGGCATCCACGCTGTTCAGTTTCGGCCACGCGGGCGCTTATGACCACGAAGACGATGCAACCTACCTGCCGGGTGACGTCAATATCGTCGATATGGGCGATGCCGATATCATCCATACCGATACGCAGGGCAGTCATGCCAACATCGAAAAAGGGGTGCGGGCGGCTCTGGCGGCTGCTGCCCTACCGGTGGTGATCGGCGGTGATCATTCCGTCAACATCCCCTGCATCCGCGCGTTCGACGGGCACGGCGATATCCACATCCTGCAAATCGATGCCCATCTCGATTTTGTGGATGAACGTCACGGTGTGCGCCATGGCCATGGCAATCCGATGCGCCGCGCCGCAGAGCTTGACCATGTTACGGGGCTGACGCAGGTGGGCATTCGAAATGTCAGTTCGACCGCGCGCGAGGGATACGAGGATGCCCGTGCCATGGGGTCCGACATCATTAGCGTGCGGCAGGCCCGCAAAATGGGAACGGCGGGCGTGATTGCGCATATCCCGCAGGACGCACGGGTCTATGTAACGATTGATATCGACGCCTTCTGCCCCTCCATCGCGCCGGGCACCGGAACGCCGTCACACGGCGGGTTCCTATACTACGAAGTGCTCGAGATGTTGCAGCGCGTGGCAGCCCGGCATGATGTCGTTGGCATTGATCTGGTCGAAGTGGCGCCTGATTACGACCCAAGTGGCAGCACCTCGATCCTTGCGGCGCAACTGCTGCTGAATTTCCTCGGCTTCGTCTTTCACGCGCGCCGTTCGACCTGAGTTCGCGGCAAATGACGCCAACATGCTTTTTTGTGACGCGCGCGGGCTTTTCCCTGCCGCCCGCCCCGCTATGGTGCGGAACAAAGCAGGCGAGGTTTTCCGATGAGCAGCGACCCTTTGGTCATTTTCACCCCTTCCGGCAAGCGCGGCCATTTCGCGGTCGGCACCCCCATACTGACCGCTGCGCGCCAGCTTGGCGTTGATCTCGATAGCGTCTGCGGGGGGCGTGGCATCTGCTCCAAATGCCAGATCACGCCGGGCTATGGCGAGTTTTCCAAACACGGGCTGACGGTCGCCGACGATGCCCTGTCGCCCTTCAACAAGGTCGAAGAACGCTACGACGAAAAACGCGGGCTGAAACCCGGACGCCGTTTGGGCTGCCAGGCTACGGTGCAACGTGACGTCGTGATCGATGTGCCCGCCGAAAGCCAGGTGCACAAACAGGTTGTGCGCAAACGCGCCGAGGTCCGCGATATTGTCCTCAACCCGTCGACCAAGCTCTACTACGTCGAAGTTGCGGAACCGGACATGCACGATCCTTCGGGCGATCTGGAGCGGCTGCGCAGTGCATTGAGCGCGCAATGGCAGCTTGAGGACGTGGCGGCGGATTTGCATATCCTTCAGACGATGCAGCCGGTTCTGCGCAAAGGGGGGTGGAAGGTCACGGTGGCCGTCCATCTGGGCGATCACGAGAACAAGCCGCGTATCATGCATGTCTGGCCGGGTTTTTACGACGGAACGATCTATGGTCTTGCTGTCGATCTGGGCTCCACGACTATCGCGGCGCACTTGTGTGATCTGCAAACCGGCGAGGTTGTTGCCTCGTCGGGTGTCATGAACCCGCAGATCCGCTTTGGCGAAGACCTGATGAGCCGCGTCAGCTATTCCATGATGAACGCAGGCGGCGCAGACGAGATGACGCTGGCCGTGCGTGAAGGGATGAATGCGCTCTTCACCCAGATCGGTATCGAAGCCAATATCGACAAGCAGCTGATTGTTGACGCGGTATTTGTCTGCAACCCCGTGATGCACCACCTGCTGCTTGGCATCGATCCTTTCGAGCTGGGACAGGCGCCTTTCGCGCTGGCGACGTCGAATGCGATGCGGTTGCGGGCCGACGATCTGGATTTGAATATCCACCCGTCCGCGCGTGTTTACATGCTGCCGTGTATCGCGGGGCACGTGGGCGCGGACGCGGCCGCTGTTGCCCTGTCGGAGCATCCCGACACATCCGATGATCTCGTGCTGATCGTGGACGTCGGGACGAATGCGGAAATTCTGCTAGGCAACCGTGAAAAGGTTCTGGCCTGTTCGTCGCCCACAGGCCCCGCTTTCGAAGGCGCGCAGATTTCATCAGGCCAGCGGGCGGCACCGGGTGCAATCGAGCGGGTGGAGATCGACCCCGAGACCAAAATGCCGCGGTTCAAAGTGATCGGCTCCGACCTTTGGTCTGACGAAGATGGCTTTGACGCCGCCATTTCAGGCACCGGTGTGACCGGGATATGTGGGTCGGGCATCATCGAAATGGTCGCGGAAATGCGCATTCACGGCATTCTCGATGCGCCGGGCTTGATCGGTACGGCCGAACAGACCGGCTCCGCCGCTGTCTTTGCCGATGGCCGCACAAACAGCTATCTCGTTTACGACGGATCGGCCAAGGGCGGCCCCAAGATCACCGTCACCAATCGCGACATTCGCGAAATCCAGATGGCCAAAGCGGCGCTTTACTCGGGCGCGCGGTTGTTGATGGACAAATTCGGCGTGGACAAGGTGGACCGGATCGTACTTGCGGGGGCGTTCGGCGCGCATATCTCCAACAAACATGCCATGGTGCTGGGCATGATTCCGGACGCACCGCTGGATAAGGTCACCTCTGCAGGCAATGCGGCGGGAACCGGCGCGCGTATTGCCCTGCTCAACGCCGACGCCCGTGCCGAGATCGAAGAAACGGTCCGGCAAATCCACAAGGTCGAAACCGCCATCGAGCCGCGCTTTCAGGAGCATTTCGTCAACGCGTCGGCGATCCCAAACGCGGTTGAACCCTTTCCAATTCTCAATTCGATCGTCACATTGCCGGAACAAACCTTCAACACGGGCGGCGGCGAAGCACAGGGCCGCGGCGGACGCAGGCGGAGACGGGGATGACTAACGAAGAGCAGCGGGACTACTGGAGCGAGGATGCCGGCCCCGTTTGGGTCGCACAACGGGCCGCGATGGATGCCTGCTTGCAACCTGTGTTGAACGTGCTGCTGACGCACGTCGATCTCAAAACCGGCGACCGAATTCTGGATGTCGGATGCGGTGCCGGTGTCTCGACAAACGCGATTGCCGGGATCGTCGGGCCGGACGGACACGTCACCGGTGTCGATATCTCCAAATCACTTTTGGCCGCGGCACGGCCCGCGGGCGCCAATGTGGATTTCGTGTTGGCAGACGCACAGAGCCATTCGTTCGACAAGGCCGAGTTCGATGCAGTCGTGTCCCGCTTCGGGGTGATGTTTTTCGAGGACACGCGTGCCGCCCTTGCAAATATGGGGCGGTCTTTGCGCAACGACGGCCGCATGGTCTTTGCCGCATGGGGCGCGATTGCAGATAACCCCTTTTTTACCCTTCCGGCACAGGTCGCAAAGATGATTCTAGGCCCTGTGCCACGCTCCGACCCCGATGCGCCCGGCCCCTTTGCCTGGCGGGAGGGCGAGGTGATTGCGCAGCTGTTTCGGGATGTCGGCCTGCGCGATGTGGGGGTGCGCGAAACATCCGTGTTGTTGACGCCGCAGGGCAATGCGAGCGAAGTTGCAGCGCTCATGTGCCGGATCGGCCCTGCAAACCGCGCGCTGTCGCATTTCGAAGCGGACGCCGCCGCCGAAAAAGCCCTTCAGGATGCTTTGGCCGATGCGCTTGGCGATTTTCAGACCTCGGCAGGGATACGCATTCCTGCCGCGCTGAACATCTTTGAGGCACGCAAATCTGCTTGACGCCGCGCCCCTGCCCGCCTACTCAGCACCCCTGAGCGCGGGCATGGTGAAAAGGTATCACGGCAGCTTCCCAAGCTTTAGTTACGGGTTCGATTCCCGTTGCCCGCTCCAGACCTCAACCGAAATCCTTGCTGTCAGTGATCCGGCTTGCCGGCGTGTTTGTGCAGAAAGCCGATGAGTGCGGCCGTCGAGCCATCTTCGTTTTCTGCGCCAGCGCTGCCCTCGACGACGGGTTGCAGCGACGTGGCAAGTTCCTTGCCCAGCTCGACGCCCCATTGGTCATATGAGTTGATGCCGAGGATGACCCCTTCGACAAACACACGATGTTCGTAGAGCGCGATGATCATGCCAAGCGTGAATGGATCGAGTTTGGGATAGACCAACGTCGTTGAGGGCCTGTTGCCGGGGAATACGCGATGCCGCGCCTGACGTTCCAACTCTTCGCCGGTGAACCCTTTTTCCGTCATCAATGACCGCGCGGTATCCAAACTACGCCCCTGCATCAGCGCCTTGGATTGCGCGAGGCAGTTGGCAATGAGCAACGCGTGATGGTGCTGCAATTCAGGCTCGTGCCCTTCCGCCGCGATCATGAACTCACACGGAATGACCGACGTGCCCTGATGGATCAGCTGATAGAAAGCGTGTTGGCCGTTCGTACCGGCGGCGCCCCAAACGACAGGCCCCGTCGGATGCGGGCTATCGGAGCCGTCCATCCGGACACCTTTGCCATTCGATTCCATTTCCAGCTGTTGGAAATAGTCGGGCAAGCGCGACAGCCGCTCATCGTAGGGCAAGACCGCGCGGGTCCGGTGACCGCAGATCTGATTGTGCCAGATCCCCACCAAAGCAAGCATTACCGGCATGTTTTCTTCGAAGGCGGCTGATTTGAAATGCAGGTCCATCGCCTGCCCGCCCCGCAAGAAAGCGTAGAACGCGCGCGGACCGATAGCGATCATCATCGACAGACCAATCGGCCCCCACATGGAGTAGCGCCCTCCGACCCAGTCCTCGAAGCCGAAGACCTGCGTCGGATCGATGCCAAAATCGTCTGTTTTGTCCTGTGCCGTGCTGAGTGCCGCGAACTGCCGTGCGGGGTCACCACCATGGCCGATCATCCACGCCCGTGCGGTGCGGGCGTTGGTCATCGTTTCGATGGTGGTGAATGTTTTGGACGCGACAATCACGAGGGTTGTTTTAGCGTCCAGCCCTGACAGGGTGTCGGCAATATCGGCGCCATCCACGTTCGAGACGAAATGAACACGTGGTCCATCGTGATACGGGGCAAGCGCCTGCGTGCCCATGGCGGGGCCAAGATCGGATCCGCCGATGCCGATGTTGACAACGTCCGTGATGGCCCCTCCGCGAATGTCGTCGGCGAAACGGCGCATGCGCTCGAGCGTTTCCAGCACGCCGGGCATGACGTCTGCACCGTCGACCATCACCGGACCGCCATCGAGGTTGCGCAAGGCCGTGTGCAGCACGGCGCGGTCTTCGGTATCGTTGATCCGCGCGCCTGCGAACATGGCGTCGCGTTTGCCGGCGACATCGCATTCCCTTGCCAGCGTCAAAAGCGCGTCGCGTGTGTCGTCGTCGATGTTGGTTTTCGCGTAGTCGAACAGCATATCGCCCGTCGATGCGCTGTAGTCACTCGCGCGGGATGCGTTGTCGAACAGGCTTTCGATCCGACGGTCCCCTATGCGGTCACGGCAGGCGGCGAGGGTTTTCCAAGGGCTCATGAGGCGGTCCAATGTACTGTTGCATCTGCGAGCGCGACACGAACGGGCGCGTCGGCGTCATCGCTTGTCTGGGCGGTCTCCAGAGCGGCGCGTTTGTCATCGCCCTTGATCAGAAGGTGGGTCGAGACAGCACCGCGCAGGGCGTCCGCACTCAGCGAAAGCCGCCGGATATCGTGGCCCGGAACGCTGACAGCGTGGAACATTTGCGCACCCGGTTCCATCGCCTCCGCAAGGCCGTCGGCCTTTGGGAACAGCGACGCCGTGTGCATGTCCGCCCCCATACCCAAGAGCAGGACGGCGATCGGCAGGTGCGCGGACAGACTGTCTGACAACCGCGCGGCGGCCTCTTCGATCGTGCAGTCATCAGCGTAAAACGGCGTGAATTTTGCCTCCGCTGCATGGCCCTGCAACAGGCGCTTGCGGACGAGAGCCGCGTTGGATTGCGCGTTGCTTTCCGGCACCCAACGCTCATCACTGAGAATGACATGCACCCGGCTCCACTCCAGCGGGACACAGCACAGCGCATCGAATACCGGTCCGGGGGTCGTCCCGCCCGGCACCGCAAACAGGACTTCATCGCGACTGCTGAGCGCCGTGCGCAATTCGCTGGCCAATACGTTGGCAACATCCATCGCCTGCATATCGGCGTCTGCGTAAGTTTCCAGTCTCATGGCGTCACATGTCTCCATTCGCGCCCTTCACGGCGCAGCATTTCTGCGGATGCGGTTGGTCCGGCACTGCCGTGATCGTAGGGCTTTGGCACATCGTTGCGCGACTGCCAGCCTTCGATGATCGGGTCTGTCCAGGCCCACGCGGCTTCGACTTCGTCACCGCGCATGAACAGGGTCTGGTTGCCTCGGATCACATCCATGATCAGACGTTCATAGGCGTCGACGTGCTCGATGTCATCGGGGTTCAGCGCCTCGGCAAAGCTCATGTCCAGCGGCACATCGATCAAGCGCATCCCACCGGGTCCGGGCTCCTTGATGGTAACGCCCAGCGTGATCCCTTCGTTGGGTTGCAGACGGATCGACAGTACATTGCGGTGGCGGCCTGCCTCGTCGCCAAAAATGCTGTGCGGCGTGTCTTTGAAAACGACCGTGATTTCCGACGAACGTGCCACCATCCGTTTGCCGGTACGCAGATAGAACGGAGTGCCCGCCCACCGCCAGTTGCTGACCTGCGCGCGCAGAGCGATAAAGCTTTCCGTGCGCGAACGTGGATCGTTTACGGCATCGCGGTAGCTGGGGTTTTCTTCCTCGTTGCCGGGTTCGGCCTCGTATTGTCCGCGCACGACGTGGTGCGGTGGCACCGGGTCCAGCGCACGTATCACCTTGAGCTTCTCGTCACGCACGGCGTCGGGCGCGAATTGCGCCGGCGGCTCCATTGCGATCAGACACAATAGCTGCATCAGATGGTTCTGGACCATGTCCCGCATGGCACCGGACTTGTCGTAGTACTCGCCGCGCCCTCCGACGCCCACGGTTTCGGCAACCGTAATCTGGATGTGGTCGACATACTGGCTGTTCCAGAGCGGCTCAAACAGCATATTGCCGAACCGCACCGCCATGAGGTTCTGCACCGTTTCCTTGCCCAGATAGTGATCGATCCGGTAAATCTGGTCCTCGTTGAAGTACTCCGCCAGCGTCGCGTTAAGCGCGCGCGCGGTTTCGAGATCGCGGCCGAAGGGCTTTTCCACAACGATCCGGGCACGTTTGTCTGCCATCCCGTATTTTTGCAGCCGCTCTGCCAGATCCCCGAACAACGATGGTCCGACCGAAAAGTAATAGGCCTCAATGCGGTCGGTGCCCTCCATGATCTTGGCCAGCTCTTCCCACCCGCCGGTGCCTTTGGCGTCGATCGCCACGTATTCAAGCTGTTCAAGAAAGGGTTCAAGATCGGGATTGTCCTGCGCCTGTGCGCCACCGAATTCGGCAATCGCTTCGCGGATCATCTCGCGGTAGCCGTCGCTGTCGAGTTCCGAACGCGCCGCGCCGATGATGCGAGCGTTCGCGGGCATCTGCCCCGCGCAAAAGCGCCGGAACAGCCCCGGCAGGATTTTGCGCCGCGCCAGATCGCCGGTGCCTCCAAAAATAACGAGATCGAATGGATCTACCGGTATCGTGCGTGAAACCATGATGCGTTCCCTTGCCGTGCGGCGCGTGTTTGCCGAATCCTGACGCGGATACCCCATCTTGGGGTCCTTGTCTTTGTTAGCGCAAACATACCCATTTGCTTTTCCGGCACAACCCAAAGGTTACGCCGCAAACCGGAAACTTGCGCTGTCGCTATTTAGCGTAGCAAAAGCAAGTGCAAGGGCAAGCTACCCGTCTAGTGGAGGGGGAATTCACCGACCTGGTTCTGCCAAACACCTGCGGACACCTGTCGCCGATGTGTAAATCTCACAGAATGCAGAGGACCATCGATCTGCGCGCGCCAGAAGTCGATGAATTTGAACAGCTTGCAATGGTCCGGTGCAAGATCGTAGTCCTGCCAGATGAAGCTGTTCAGCACATGCGTGTAGTCGGGCATGTGATAGAAGAATTCGGCCGTCGTCAGCCCGTAGCCTTTGAGCATCAGTTCTGTCTCAGATTGGGTCATATGCAACTCTTTCGGTTGAGCCCCCTGCTCCATTCTGCCAGTTGCATTTAACTAATCAATGAAAACAGTATGTTGGCACTCATCATACAGTGCTGCCATTGCAGTGCAGACACAGGCATTGCACCTCATATGCCCGCTCTGCTATACAAAACCGCAAGATATAGAACACATCAGCAAAGCTGGGATACGACTTGAGCGATACGCCGGAAACCCCCGAAAACGAAGAAGAAAACCTGCCCGGGCGGCCCGTATACGACGGTCCGACTGTCACGATCGAAGAGGAGATGCGCACCAGCTATCTCGACTACGCGATGAGCGTGATCGTCAGCCGTGCCATTCCCGACCTGCGTGATGGGCTGAAGCCTGTGCACCGGCGCATTCTTTTCGCGATGCACGAGACGGGCAACACGCACGACAAATCCTATCGCAAGTCTGCGCGTCCGGTCGGCGACGTCATGGGCCAGTATCACCCTCACGGCGACAGCGCGATTTACGATGCCCTTGTGCGTATGGCGCAGGATTTTTCGATGTCGCTTCCCCTGCTCGACGGTCAGGGCAACTTTGGCTCGATGGACGGCGATAATGCTGCCGCCATGCGCTATACCGAAGTGCGCATGGATAAACCGGCGGCCTATCTGCTCAACGATATCGACAAGGACACCGTTGATTATCAAGACAACTACGACGGCAAACAGAAAGAACCCACGGTTCTGCCGGCCCGCTTTCCGAACATGCTGGTCAATGGTGCCGGTGGCATCGCGGTCGGCATGGCGACCAATATTCCGCCTCATAATCTGGGCGAAGTGATCGACGCCTGTCTCGCGCTCATTGATGAGCCTGATTTGACATCCGAGCAGTTGATCGACTTTGTCCCCGGACCCGATTTTCCGACAGGTGGCATCATGCTCGGTCGGTCGGGCGCGCGTAAAGCCTACCTCGAGGGACGTGGCAGCGTTATTATCCGCGCAAAAACACGTGTCGAGGAAATCCGCCGTGACCGTTGGGCCATCGTGATTGATGAAATCCCCTATCAGGTCAACAAGGCGACCATGATCGAGCGTATTGCCGAACAGGCCCGTGAAAAGCGGATCGAAGGCATTGCGCATGTGCAGGACGAATCCGATCGAAATGGTGTGAGGGTCGTCGTTGAGCTCAAGCGCGACGCGACGGCCGAGGTCGTGATGAACCAGCTGTTCCGCTACACGCCGATGCAGACATCGTTCGGGTGCAACATGCTGGCACTGAATGGAGGGCGCCCCGAACAGTTGACCCTGCGCCGCTTCCTGACCGCGTTTATCGACTTCCGCGAGGACGTCGTCGCCCGCCGCACCGCATATTTGCTGCGCAAGGCGCGTGACCGCAGCCATATCCTGTGTGGTCTGGCCGTGGCCGTCACGAACATCGACGAAATCGTGCAGACAATCCGCTCATCCGCCGATGCAGGCGAAGCGCGTGAGAAGCTGATGACGCGGCGTTGGCCAGCGGAATCGATCCTGCAGTATATTGCATTGATCGACGATCCGACCCACACGGCGAACGACGACGGCACCTATAACCTGTCAGAAACGCAGGCGCGCGCCATCCTCGAGCTGCGACTGCAACGCCTGACCCAGATCGGCGTCAAGGAAGTCACCGACGAGCTGGAAGAACTGGCGGCCAAGATCAAGGAATACCTCGAGATTCTCGGATCGCGCGATCGTATCATGAGCATCATCTCGGACGAGTTGCGCGAAGTGCGCGACCTGTTTGCGGTGCCCCGCCGAACGGAAATCGTCGACTGGTCTGGCGACATGGAAGACGAGGACCTGATCGCCCGTGAAGATATGGTCGTCACGGTCACGTCGGGGGGCTATATCAAACGAACGCCGCTTGCGGATTTCCGCAGCCAAAAGCGCGGCGGCAAGGGTCTGTCGGGCGGCACTTTGAAAGAAGACGATGTCGTCACCACGCTCTTTGTGGCCAATACCCATACTCAATTGCTGTTCTTCACCACGGACGGGATGGTCTACAAACTCAAGACATGGCGTTTGCCTCAAGGAGGGCGCACCTCCAAGGGCAAGGCCATCGTGAACATTCTGCCAATTCCGACAGGTGTCTCGATCGCCGCGATCATGCCGGTCGACCGTGACGAGAAGGAATGGGACGACCTGCAGGTGGTGTTTGCGACCTCGGCCGGGACTGTACGCCGCAACAAGCTGTCGGATTTCACCAATGTCATGCGCAACGGCAAGATTGCGATGAAATTCGAGGGCGAGCATGAGGGCACGACGCTGATCAACGCGCGCATTGCGTCCAACGACGATGATGTGATGCTTGTGACCAACGCAGGTCGCGCCATTCGCTTCCCGGCGACCGATGTGCGTGTGTTCAATTCACGCAATTCTGTAGGTGTCCGCGGTATCAAGCTGGGCGAGGGAGACATCGTCGTCTCCATGTCGATCATCCGGCACTTCAACGCGAGCTCTGAAGAGCGTGTGGCCTATCTCAAACAGCGCCGCTTGATGGCGGGGCTGACCGAGGATGAAACGGCCGACGAAGAGGAAGAAGCAGTTGCCGCAGGACAGCTTAGTACGGAACGCTATGCAGAAATGTCAGCTGCCGAAGATCTGATCCTCACCATCACGGCGGGCGGTGCCGGCAAGATTTCGTCCGCACATGATTATCCCGTACGCGGCCGGGGCGGAATGGGCGTGACCGCCTGGACCAAGGCGATGGCGCACGGTCCGATCATCGCATGCTTCCCGGTGGATATGGACAACCAGATCATGCTGGCAACCTCAAAAGGACAGTCAATTCGCGTCCCCGTCGAGGGCATCTCTTTCCGCTCGCGCAGTGCAGGCGGGGTGCGGGTGTTCAATACCGGCAAGGGCGAAGAGGTCGTATCCGTTGCCTGGATCGCCGATCAGGGCGAAGAGCCAGAGGAAATCGCCGAGGAAGATTAATTTCTATCCGGCTAAATCGAAAAAACGCCGCGTTCTGGTTCAGAACGCGGCGTTTTCTTCTTCTGGGGGAGGTTGTCTTGTCTGAACTAGTCGTCGCTGCCGCCGTTTGACGGTGTGGTGGTTGTGCTGGATGAGCCATCATCGAGCGCCACGGCCAGCACAATGACGCCAAGGCCGGCTGCCAGCGGTGCGGCGATCCCTTCACCTGAGGCAAATACATCGCCCCCTGCGGCGGGCGCCTGCCCTTCTCTGATACATTCGCGCGAAACCGTGCCGTCAATGACGGTGGTGTCGTTCTTGCAATTATAGATGACGCCATTCGAGCCCTCGATCCGCAGCGCATAGACGGCATCATCAGATGCGCCCAAGACAGCAGATTGTTCAGGACGGGCGTCTTGCGCCATCGCGGCTGAAGTGGTGATGAGCATGGCACAGGCTGCGGCGGTGAATTTCATGTAGACCTCTTGATATTGAGTGCGGAGCGGATGCTTCATGCCCATCAACACGTAAAACGGGTGCAGGTTCACCTGATTTGGCAAAGAATTCGTAAACGGGCGGCAAGTCGCCATTTTGGCCGCGTGCGCTCGGCGAAAAGGCACTCGGATGCCGAGCAAAACGCAAACCGCCCCGTTTTGACACGAGGCGGCGCGATTCTTGGCATTTTGTTAAGCCGAATGACCTAAGGGTCCGGTCAGAGGCTGTAGATGTCGCTGAATTTATTGCGCAAATAGCCCAGCATCGGCTGTTCGTCCGGGGCGTACCCGCTGGCGCGTTTAATTACGTCACGCGGCTCGTACAGACCGCCGTGGGTCTGCACATTCTGGTGCAGCCACTGTGTGGCGGGTGTCGTATCGCCTTTGGCCAATGCTGTATCCAGATCGGGCAACGCCTTGCGCATCGCATCGTTCAGACAACCGGCGTAGAGATTGCCGAGGCTGTAGGTCGGGAAATATCCGAAAAGACCAACCGACCAATGCACATCCTGCAACACGCCATTTGAAGGCTTGTCCACGGCATATCCGAAGTCAGCGGCAAACCGGTCGTTCCAGGCGGCTTCAAGCGCGCTGACCTGCAGATCACCCGACATGAGTGCCCGCTCCAGATCAAACCGTAAAAGAACGTGCAGGTTATATTGCAGCTCATCGGCCTCGGTGCGGATAAAGCCATCGTTGACGCGATTGACGATACGGTAAAACGTGTCTGCGTCCGGGACACCAAAGTCGCCGAAAGCCTCTAGCATCTGCTCATACAGCCAACCGGTAAAGGCGCGGCTGCGCCCGATCTGGTTCTCGTAAATGCGGCTTTGGCTCTCGTGCACACCCATCGACACGCCGCTGCCCAGAGGGGTCAGCAGGAATGACTGGTCGATGTTTTGCTCATAGGCGGCGTGGCCGACCTCGTGGATGGTCGAATAGAAGCAGTTGAAGGGGTCGCGGGGGCTTGTTCGGGTTGTAATCCTCACATCATTGCCGGACCCGCTCGAAAACGGATGCACCGCTTTGTCGACACGACCCCTGCTCATGTCGTATCCAAACGTCTTGGCCAACAGACGCGTCAGCTTCATCTGTGCGCCCTCGTCGAATTCTGCATCCAGCTTCGGGGGTGCTTCGGCCTCGCGCACGGCTGCGCGCAATTCGGTGAGCACAGGACGCATCGCGCCAAACATCGCCTCCAGATCGCCGCCTGTCGTGCCGGGTTCATAATCGGCCAGCATTGCGTCATAGACGTCGCCGCCTGCAGCCAGCGCAAGACCTTCTTCGCGCTTGAGCATGATGACTTCGGCCAAGGTGGGCGCAAACGCCGAGAAATCATCGGCGGCACGCGCTTCGGCCCAGACGCCCTGCGCCTCGGACGTCAGGCGCGCAATTCGTGTTGCCAAGGTTGCGGGCACCTTGGTCGCCCGGTCGAAACTGCGACGTATGTGGCGCAGGTTCGCGCGGCCAACGTCATCGAGCGCCGCGTCATCAATCAGTTCGATCCACTCGCCCACACGCGGGTCCATCCGGCGCGCATGAAGCACCGCCTCCATCGCGGCCATTTCCTCGGCACGTTGGGGTGCGGCGCCGCGCGGCATCATCGTTTCCTGATCCCACCCCAGCCTTCCGGCAACCTGCGACAGGGCTTGGGTGTCACGGGTAAAAGCCATGAGATCATCGTAGGCGGTCATGCAGAAGCTCCTCTGAGCGATGTTGAAATGGGATAGAGCGACAAATGACGCGCCCGCAGGATCAGGACCCAGCACAGGACGGCCAAACCCTGATGCATCAGCGCCACGGGCAGCACGGCCTCGTAGAGGACAGTCGTCACGCCAAGCACGATCTGAAGTGTGATTGCCGCGAATACGGCATTGAAGGCAAAGCGCGTGTTCGGGTGCGGCGATTTACGGCCCCGTAGCCAAACGACAATCGCGAAAGCATAGAGCGCATACCCCGTCATGCGGTGACTGAACTGCACAAGGCCGGGGTTTTCGATGAAGTTTTTCCACAGCGGTTCAATCGCAAATGCATTGGGCGGAAAGAAGCGTCCCGCCATGAGCGGCCAATCCGTAAAGGTGCGACCCGCATCAATTCCCGCCACCAAGGCCCCGATGAGTATCTGCAGAAATGTGAAATGCAGCAGGCCTGTCGACAAGCCGAAAAGCTTGCCATCCTTGGCCCGCCGCGCCTGCATCAGATCCCGCTCCGTACGGCCGAGGCTGAGAACGTACCAGGTGATAAAGCCCAGGATCACGAAAGCCAGTCCGAGGTGGGTGGCCAAACGGGTGCTCACAACATCGGTGGTCGCTGTGCCGGATGTGACGCCGGACGACACCATCCACCACCCGATCGCGCCCTGAAGGCCGCCCAGACCACCAAGAAGCAGCAACCGCGGTGTCCAGCCTGTCGGGATCTGGCGGCGCAACAGAAACCACAAGAATCCAAGCCCCCACACCAGACCGATCACCCTGCCGAGTTGACGATGACCCCATTCCCACCAATAGATCACCTTGAAATCAGAAAGCTCCATCCATTGGTTCTGGAGCCGGAACTCGTCGATCTCCTGATACTTGGCGAATTCGCTTTCCCAATCGGCGGTGGTCATCGGGGGCAACGCACCGGTGATCGGGCGCCATTCGGTGATTGAAAGGCCGCTGTCGGTGAGACGGGTCGCTCCGCCCACGAGGATCATTAAAAAGACAAGGGCAAACAGAACCATCAACCAAACGCGGATCGCTCCGCGCGCGCCCCGCCGACCTGCGTCAATCACGCCTTTTGTTGCGACGGGCCGCGTCGATGTCTGAGCCCCGACCTCTTCGAAAAGCTTGCGATTACCGGCCATGATACCCTCCGTCTTTCTGTGTTACCCTGTCAGGTAATGCCAACGCGGCCAAGGGTCTAGCCGCGTTCCTTCCATCGGACCATCTGCCGCAACGTACCGTGCAGCATTTGCACGTCTGCACGCGTCAAAGGAAGCCTGCTCCACATGTTGCGCAGGTTGGTCTTCATCGATTGGGCCTTGTGGTCGGGAAAGAAGAAACCGGCCTCGTCCAACCGGTCTTCGTAGTGTTTGGCAAGATGTTCTATCTCGGAATGCTGGGCCCAGTCTGTTCCGGCCATTTCATCGACGATCGCGGGTTGGTTCGACTGCTGGCGACGCCACTCGTACCCCATCAGCAAAACGCATTGCGCCAGATTGAGAGAGGCGAATTCAGGATTGACAGGTACTGATACGATTGCATTTGCCCTTGCGATGTCGTCATTTTCCAGCCCTGCGCGTTCGGGGCCAAAAAGCACGCCGACACGCTCACCGGCGGCAATCTTCTCGCGGGCAAGTGCCATGGCCGCTTCAGGAGTGTAGACAGGTTTGGTCAGATCGCGGCTGCGGGCGGTTGTCGCAAGAACAAAGCTGCAATCCTTGACGGCGGCCGAGACATCGCTGGCCACCAAGGCCGCATCGAGCACCCTGCCCGCGCCCGACGCCATCGCGACAGCCGCAGGGTTCGGCCAACCATCGCGGGGGGCCACGATGCGCATATGGTCCAGCCCGAAATTCAACATGGCGCGGGCTGCCGCTCCGATGTTTTCACCCATTTGCGGGCGGACGAGGACGATTGCGGGTGTGGGAGGCGGAAGCGGTGTCATAATCGCCCTCTTAGCGCCCTGCCCGCGCCTTGCCAATGCGCCGGGGTGCCGAAATCATTTCCATTCGCCCCGCTTTGAGATAGTCACGGCGCCAAAGACCGCCAAAGGACCGCCCCATGCAAGACGATGCGCCCCAGCAGCCGCAGCTGTACCTGATCACGCCACCCGAATTTGAACTGAATACATTTCCCGACGTTCTCGCACGGGTTCTGGACGCCCATCCTGCCGCGTGTGTCCGTCTTGCGCTCGCCACGCGTGACGAGGACAGGCTGTCGCGTGCCGCCGACACATTGCGTACTGTCACTGATGCGCGTGATGTTGCTTTGGTGATAAACGATCACGTCCTGCTGGCGGAGCGGCTTGGCCTCGATGGTGTCCATCTGAGTGATGCGGCCCGCTCGGTGCGGCACGCACGCAAAACGCTGGGCGACGACGCTATCGTCGGAAGCTTCTGTGCCGGATCGCGGCAC
The DNA here is from genome assembly GCF_025141935.1 of Sulfitobacter sp. S190. Lineage (NCBI taxonomy): Bacteria > Pseudomonadati > Pseudomonadota > Alphaproteobacteria > Rhodobacterales > Roseobacteraceae > Sulfitobacter > Sulfitobacter sp. S190. Next base: position 1,714,596 of record NZ_CP081120.1, read on the forward strand.
GACGGGATGTCCGCGGGCGAAGCTGGCGCCGATTATGTGGCGTTTGGTCCGGTGCGACCGTCGGTGCTCGACGACGGATCGCATGCGGAGACGGACGTTTTCGAATGGTGGTCGCAGATGATCGAGATCCCTTGCGTGGCCGAAGGCGCGCTGGATGCCGACCACATCGCGCGCCTATCCGCCATGACCGACTTTTTCGGCGTCGGTGAGGAAATCTGGACGCAAGAAGATCCTGCCGCGGCCCTTGCTACATTATGGGCGTCGGTTGGGTAAACCATTGACCACCCGGCGTTAGAGCAGCGTCCGCTCGATTACCCAATAGGCACCGATCGCGGCGATGCTGCAGGACGCGGGGATCGCGATGGCCTGTCGGTACCACGTTTTCCGGATCGCCCACCCCACAAGTGCGAACGCAATGCCGATCACCGTCAGCTGACCCAACTCTACGCCAATGTTGAACCCGATCAGCGCAGGAATGAACTGTTCCTGCGGCAGTCCAAACTCGCCCAGCACAGACGCAAAGCCTAGCCCGTGCAGCAGACCGAAACCGAAGATAATGACCGGTCGCCAGGGCGTGAGCCCTTTGGCAAAAATGTTTTCGACCGCGACAAAGACGATGGAGGCGGCAATCAGCGGCTCCACGATGCTGCCCGGCACGTTGACGAGCCCCAGCGCCCCCAGCGCCAGCGTCACAGTATGCGCAAGCGTGAACGCGGACACCTGCCAGACCAGCGGGCGCAAATGCGTCGACAGAAAAAACAGCCCCAGCACGAACAGGATATGGTCAAGGCCTTTTGGCAGGATGTGGTCGAAACCGACGGGAATGTAGTCGACAAATGTGCTGAAAGCACCTTGGGCACCCCCACCCGAGAAACTGATTTCGGGGCTGGACCCACCGCCGGAAACAAGGCCGGTAAAGGGATCATCGACACCCTGCTGGCGCATGATCAGATCACCGCCACCCGCGGGCCAGTTGATGACCAGCGCGTTGCCATCCGGGACTTGGGCGCGCAATGACCACTCCGCAATACGCGGCAGTTCGTCGCCTATATCGTCCGGAATCGTGATGTCGCCACTTTGTAAAGTGACGGGCGCGCCATCGACTTGCACCAATGGCACAGCGTTCCACCGCTCCAACAGCTGCGGTGCGCGTTGTGCAATATCTTGGGAAGGCAGCGCGCGCAGGGCGTCATAATCTGCCGCCTGTGGCGTGTCGTCGGTGTTTTCAAGACCGTCGAGATCGACATTGGCAAGAAATGCCTCGAGATTGAGCCGCATGTCCAATTCGATTGCGCCGTTGACGCGCGCAACGTCCACGATGGTCGGCACAACTTCGTGCGCGCGTGCGACTGTGCTTGACAAAACCAGCGCCAGCGTCAGCCTTAGGATCAGCTTGAAGAGAGACAGATACATGAAATTACGATACCTTTTCGCCGTGGTCGGGGTGATGGCCATCGCCGAGACCGCCGCTGCGCATGAGTTTTGGATCGAACCGTCAAAGTATCAAGTCGAAAGTAACGCGGCTTTCGAGGCGGATCTGCGCAATGGCGAGAAATTTCGCGGTATTCGCCAGTCTTTCTTTCCGAACAGAAACACACGGATAGAAATTGTCATGGGCGACAGGGTTATTCCGGTCGAGGGTCGCATGGGCGACCGTCCGGCGATCGCGATCGATGCGCCAGCGCAGGACGGCCTGCTGATCGCGGTGCACGAGGCCGCACCCAACCAGATCACCTACAAGACGTGGGAAAAATTCCTTAAATTCGCCGATCACAAGGACTTCAGCGATGCCGCAAGCGATCACGAAGCACGCGGATGGGCGAAGGAAAATTTCAAGGAAACCTACACGCGCCATTCGAAGTCGCTCATTGCCGTTGGCGACGGTGCCGGCATGGACCGTGCTTTGGGGTTGGCGACCGAATTTGTGGCGCTCGACAACCCGTATGACGCAGGTTTCGACGGTGTGATGGAGGTCGCACTTTTCTACGAGGGTGCCCCCCGGGCCGACGCACAGATCGAAGTATACGAGAAACCGACCGGTGACGATGGCGAAGCTGTCGTGAGCATCGTCAGGACCGATGCCGCCGGTCGCGCGGAGGTGCCGGTAAAACCCGGCATGGAATATCTGTTTGATGCGGTCGTACTACGCCCTGCCGCAGATGCCAAAACTGTGGATGCGGGTCCCGTATGGGAAACACTTTGGGCCGCTTTGACGTTTGCGGTGCCTGCGCAGGATTGATCCTCTTGCCATGCCTCGAGCGGTGGGTCACAAGCGGGCCATGATCCAGACACCTGATATCCTGTGCATCGGTTCCGTCCTCTGGGACGTGATTGGCCGTGGCGACACTCCCATGCGGCAAGGCTCCGATATGCCGGGGCGGATCACGCGTTTGCCCGGTGGCGTGGCGCTCAATATCGCGATGGCGCTCAAGCGGTTCGGACTGACGCCCGCACTGCTCAGCGCCGTTGGGCGGGACGTCGAGGGAGACGAGCTCATTACGGCCTGCAAGGCCCGTGGCCTGATGACCGATCTCATCTATCGCTCGGACGATCTGCCGACAGATCAATACATGGCGATCGAGGCGCCGAATGGTCTTATCGCGGCGATCGCCGATGCCCATTCGCTCGAAGCGGCGGGAGACAAAATCTTGCGCCCGCTATCCGAAGGCGCTTTGGCGCAACCCTATGAGGGGGCCGTGGCGCTTGACGGGAACCTGACACTCGATCTGCTGTCCATTATGGCGACCAGCCCGCTGTTGGCGCATGCAGATTTGCGGGTCGCTCCGGCTTCTCCGGGTAAGGCGTTGCGGCTGAGCCCCTTTCTGCAACACGGTCGTGGCACGCTGTACGTAAATCTCGAAGAAGCGGGACTGCTGTGCCAAACGCATTTTGACACTTCGGATGCGGCGGCGGCCACGTTGCTGGCGCGCGGGGCCGCACGGGCGGTTGTCACCAATGGCGGACAGCCTGCCACCGTCGCCGACGGTACCCGTCTCATCACTCAGGACCCGCCGCCCGTGGCCGTCACCCGCGTGACCGGCGCCGGCGACACATTCATGGCGGCCCATATCGCGGCTGAACTGCGCGGCCTGACACCAGATGCGGCGCTGGACGATGCACTTGCCGCCGCAGCACTCTATGTTTCAGGAGAAACAAAAATATGACGACCCTGCCCCTTGTCCGCTCTGACGAAGTGACACGCGCGCTCGAAACCGGCTCTGCCATCGTCGCGCTGGAGAGCACGATCATCACCCACGGCATGCCCTATCCGCAAAACCTCGAAGTGGCGCGGCAGGTCGAACAGGACATTCGTGATGCCGGTGCAACGCCCGCGACCATTGCGGTTATTGACGGGACCTTGTGTATCGGACTGGAAGACACCCAGCTCGAAACGCTGGCGCAGGCCAAAAACGTCGCCAAGCTCAGCCGCGCGGATATGGCCGCCTGCATCGCAACACATGGCACAGGAGCGACGACCGTCGCCGCGACGATGATCGCAGCAAACCTTGCGGGAATTTCGGTTTTCGCGACAGGTGGCATCGGCGGTGTGCACAAAGGGGCCGAGGACAGTTTTGACATCTCTGCCGACCTTATGGAACTGGCGCAAACCTCCGTGACGGTTGTCGCCGCTGGGGCCAAGGCAATCCTGGATGTGGCAAAGACGCTCGAAGTGCTTGAAACCCAAGGTGTGCCGGTTATTGCCGTCGGGCAAGATGCCTTCCCGGCGTTCTGGTCGCGTGGCTCGCGGTTGAAGGCGCCTCTGAGAATGGATGATCCCGCGCAGATCGCTGCGGCCCATAAAATGCGGCGCGCAATGGGGCTGCCCGGAGGTCAGTTGGTGGCCAACCCGATCCCGTCCGCCGATGAGATCGCGGCGACGGAACTGGCCCCCATCATCACGCAGGCACAACATGATGCCGACGCGGCAGGGATCACCGGCAAGGGCGTCACACCCTATTTGCTTCAGCGCATATTCGAGTTGACCGATGGCCGGTCGCTCACCGCGAATATCGCATTGGTGCGCAACAATGCCCGTCTGGCGGCGCAGATTGCCCAAAATCTCATTTAAAATTGGCACTTAGGGGGGCTTTTGCAGCTCATGGGCCATTGTGACTGGCCCGATCAGGCCTTAGCTATGGTGCAACGCTGCCTTATTCGGATCTGATCCCTTCAATGACCACGCCGTTCGACCCCGATCCCGTCGCCGTACCCCGCCGCGGCCTTATCGCGCGCATGCGGGCGAATTTCCTCACGGGTCTGGTGGTCATTGCGCCCGTCGGATTGACGATCTGGCTCATCTGGTCGGTTGTGGGGTGGATTGACGGTTTTGTGCTGCCATTGGTGCCGCGTGCCTATCAGCCCGACATCCTGATCCAGAACCTGCTGGGGCTCGACCCTTCCGTGCAGATCAACGTGCGCGGTATCGGGGTCGTGATATTCCTGCTGTTCACGATCATCGTCGGCTGGATGGCGAAAGGATTGATCGGCCGGTCCTTTATCCGGTTCGCAGAAAGCCTTGTGGAACGGACACCGGTTGTCCGCTCGATCTATTCCGGCATCAAACAGATCTCGGAAACGATTTTTGCGCAAAAAGAACGGAGCTTCGAGACGGCCTGTTTGATCCAGTACCCGCGCAAGGGCATCTGGGCCATCGGTTTTGTCTCTACAAACGCCAAGGCGGAAATCGCGGCCAAATCCGAAGCGGATGGCGACATGATGTCGATTTTCCTGCCCACCACACCAAACCCCACATCCGGTTTTTTGCTGTTTCTGCCCGCACGTGACGTGATCGAGTTGGACATGTCCGTAGAAGATGCCGCCAAGCTGGTTATTTCGGCGGGGCTCGTCTATCCGAACCAAAAGGCGGTCGAGGACGGCGAAGCCCCCATCGCAGATCTCCGCGACAGGGCCTGAACCGCGTCAGACAAACATCTCGCGCAGATTAATGCTGCTTTGCTTGCCAACCATATCGATACTTTCGCGCAAAAAATGCTCCGCCGCGGCGTGACCGGCCGATTTCAGGGTCGATATGATCTTGGCATTCGGGATCAGTTTCGTCGCCGCAGACAACTGCGCCATCAGATCGTCATCCGCAATCATGTGGATACGGACACGGTTCATCCGGTCAGATGACATTGTGCCGTCGTCCAGCAGACGCTGCACAAAATCGATGGCCCGCAATTCGCGCAGCAGGCTGGAGTTGAAGCTAATCTCGTTGATCCTGTTCTGGATTTGCTGCGGTGTGGTGGGCAGTTCGTCCCGCTCGAGCGGATTGATGTTGATGATGACGATGTCATCGGGCAGGTCGTCGCGGTAAAGCGGGAAAAGCGCGGGGTTGCCGGTGTATCCGCCATCCCAAAACGCCTCGATCCGGCCGGTTTGACTGTCTTCGATTTCGACTGCCTGAAACACCGTGGGCAGGCACGCGGAGGCCATGAGCGCATCGGGGCCGATCTCTTCCCCCTCAAACACACGGACCTTGCCATTGCGCACACGTGTGGCGCCCACATAGAAAAGTGGCTTCGTCGCGGCACACACGCGGTCGTAGTTGAATTTGTTGACGATATCGACGAGCGGATTGCGGTACATTGGACCGTAGGCATAGGGCGACGCCACACGGCTCATGGTATCGGCAATCGCAAACAGCGGCGACATTTCAATCTGGTTGCTCAGGGTGCCGATCCCAAATGGCGCCATCCAGTCTGCCATGCGCAGATCGGTGATGCCGGCCACTTGGGTCCAAAGCCAATCGAGGTTTTCACGAGCGCCTTCACGCCCTCCAACGATCATCCCCGATTTCAGCGCGGCTCCGTTCAGCGCCCCCGCCGAGGTGCCGGATATGCCGCAAACCTCGATATCTTCTTCTTGCAACAGCCGATCAAGCACGCCCCAAGTGAACGCACCATGTGCCCCGCCGCCCTGCAGCGCGAGATTAATTTGTTTTTTTGCCATTACAGGGCTGTCCAGCCGCCGTCGACACTGATCGTGGTGCCAGTGATCTGGTCCGCTGCCGGAGAGCACAGAAACGCGGCCGTGCCACCCATCTGGGCCGTTGTCGCAAATTCCTTCGAGGGTTGGCGCTTGAGCATGACGTTCTTGATCACGTCCTCGCGGTTCATGTCGTACTCTTTCATCGTGTCGGGAATTTGCGATTCAACCAAGGGCGTCAGAACATATCCCGGACAGATCGCATTCGCCGTGATGGGTTCTTCGGCAGTTTCCAGTGCCGTGGTTTTCGTCAGGCCGACGATCCCGTGCTTGGCCGCGATATAGGCTGATTTGTAGGGGGATGCCGTCAACCCGTGGGCCGACGCGATATTGATCACGCGCCCCCAGCCAGCGTCGCGCATCATCGGCAGTGCGGCAGCGGTGGTGTGAAAGGCCGAACTCAGATTGATCGCTATGATCGCATCCCACTTTTCGACAGGGAACTCTTCAATTCCCGCGACGTGCTGTATCCCGGCGTTATTGATCAGGATATCGCAGGCACCTGCATCTTCGATCAGTTTGCGACACTCTTCGCCCTTAGACATGTCTGCCTTGATATAGCGTGCCTCTACCCCGGTCACATCGCTGATTTCCTTGGCAAGCGCGTGGTCTTCTTCGCGGTCGGTAAAGGAGTTGAGCACGACATTCGCACCGGCTTGCGCCAGCTCCTGCGCGATTCCCAGGCCAATGCCAGAATTTGAACCGGTGATGACTGCGGTCTTGCCGGACAGATCGTAGGTAAGCGCCATGGAAAGTCTCCTGTTGGGGTAAATATGTGCTGCGCCGACTATGCCGCGCTGCAGCTAGAAAGCAAATGCACAAAGAAGTTGATTGGTTCCGCCCTTTACCCACGGTCGTGCGGCAAAAAAAAACGCCCGCGCAAGGCGGGCGTCAAGTTATTGAGGCAGGTTTCATACAGGCAAGAAACCTATCGAGCAGTGACTTTGTTATAAGCAATTCCTCGCCATCAGCCAAGCTAAAAGTTTAATTGGCAATTCCCGCGTGGTTACAGTTAATGTCAAGAAAACAAGGGCAGCGCAGGATTGTTTCGAAAATGGGCAGAGATTTTTTCCAGATCAGGCGGGCAGTTGTCGCCACTTCTTCACTGATTCTATGTGGCGTGATTGCGCAGGCAGAACCCAGCCATGGCATCGCAATGTACGGCGATCCGGCACTTCCCGCAGATTTTGCGGCCCTGCCCTATGCCAATGCCGATGCGCCCACTGGTGGCAGCATCACTTTGGGAAATACCGGCGGATTTGACAGCCTCAACCCCTACATCCTCAAGGGTACGGTGCCCTGGCAGCTCCGGTTCCTCACGCACGAATCGTTGATGGGCCGCAGCTGGGACGAACCGTTCACGCTTTATGGTCTGCTGGCCGAATCCGTCGAAACCGATCCTGACAGAACATGGGTCGAATTCACGCTGCGGGAAAATGCGGCGTTCTCGGACGGGACGCCCGTGACGGTCGAAGATGTGATCTTCAGCTACGAGCTTTTGGGCACCGAAGGCCATCCACGGTATCACGGTCTCTATAATCAGATCGAAACCATCGAGGCCAAGGACAACCGGACAGTCCGGTTTACCTTCAACGCGGACAATCGCGAACTTGCTTTGCTTGCAGGGATGCGCCCCATCCTGTCCAAGGCCCAGTGGGAGGGGCGCGATTTTTCAGAAGCCAAGCTTCAGGATGTGCCGCTGGGCACCGGGCCTTACGTCATATCGGATTACGAGCAGGGCCGCCAAGTCACGCTGTCGCGCAATCCCGACTATTGGGGCGCGGATGTCCCGATCCGGCAGGGTGTGAATAATTTCGACAGCATCCGCTTGGATTTCTACGGCGATGGCACGGCATTGCAGGAGGCCTTCAAGGCCGGCGCCATTTCCGCGGTGCGCGAATTCAACGTGGAGCGGTGGAACAGCCAGTATGACTTTCCGGCCGTCACCCGTGGCGACATCGTCAAGACAGTCGTTCCCCACCAGAAACCCACCGGTATGACCGGCTTTGTCATGAACTCGCGCAGGGCACCGTTTGACGACTGGCGTGTGCGGGATGCGATGATCCACGCGTTCAACTTCGCCTTTATCAACGACACGATGACAGGGGGTGCCCAGCCGCGCATCACCTCCTATTTCTCGAACTCCATTCTCGCGATGCGCCCTGGTCCGGCACAGGGGCGCGTCGCCGAATTGCTGATGCCTTACGAGGATACTCTGCCGGTTGACACCATCGAGGGCTACACCCTGCCCGAGGGCGACGGCAGTTCACGCAACCGCGCCGGTATCCGCGCCGCAATGGACCGTCTCGAAGCTGCGGGCTATGCCGCAGAGGACGGAAAGATGCGCCGTGGTGACGGAACGCCGCTCAGCTTCAAGATCCTGATTGCCAAGGGCAGCAGACTCGATATCGACGGGTCGGACCGGATTGCGTCGCTCTTTATCCAGGCGCTGGACCGCCTCGGCATTGATGCAGAAATCGAGCAGGTCGACAACGCCCAGATGACAAAACGGCTCGAGACGCTGGATTTCGATATGACCACGTTCCGCCGGTCCCTGTCGCTCAGCCCCGGTACGGAGCAGAAATATTACTGGGGTATCGACGCGGCCGACGATGCCGGCACCGGCAACCTGATGGGTGTGAAATCGGATGCGATAGACGCGATGGTCGACACCATGCTCAGCGCGCGCGATAACGTGGATTTTGTCGCCGCGACGCGTGCGCTCGACCGGATACTGACGGCCGGACGATATGTGATCCCTTTCTGGGCCTATACCGATGGTCGTATCGCGCATACCCGCGAGATGCAGCATCCCGATACCTTGCCGATCTATGGCGATGGCCCGGATTGGATGCCGGGTCTATGGTGGTGGGATGCAAACCAGTGATCCGTCCGACGGGATCGCATCGCGCCTGACGCGCTGAAAAAAGAACTGCAAAAAACTATAGGGTTACTCGATGATCAGGCGCATATGGGCTGAATGCCTTGGCACGGCGATGCTGCTTATTTCTGTGATCGGATCAGGCATCATGGGCGCCGCGCTCGCGCAAGGCAATGATGCGGTGACCTTGCTAGCAAACGCGATCGCGACGGGGTGTATGCTCTATGTGATCATCACCGTGCTCGGCCCGATTTCGGGCGCGCATTTCAATCCGGCCGTCAGCCTCGCCTTCGCGCTGCGCGGCGAGTTGGAACCACCCGCCCTTGCGGCATATGTCGCGGCCCAGGTAAGTGGCGCTGTTCTGGGGGTCTGGGCGGCACATGTGATGTTCGATCTGCCTGTATTGCAGCTCAGCCAGACGATGCACCGGACCGGCGGGGCCCAGTGGTTTTCTGAAATACTCGCAACTCTCGGGCTGCTGTTGGTTATTTTCGGAGGATTGCGGGCGCGTGCCGATGCCGTTCCTACACTAGTGGCGCTTTATATCACCGGCGCTTACTGGTTCACGTCGTCGACCAGCTTTGCAAACCCCGCCGTTACGTTTGCCCGCGGGTTTTCGGACACGTTCGCAGGGATCTATGCAGGGCACATCGCCATGTTTATCGTCATGCAGTTCGTGGCGGTCCTGATCGCGCATCTGGCGCTGAAGCCGCTGTTAGACGAGTGATGTCACCCAAAGGATCGTCGCATCCTCGTCACTGACGGATATGACGTTATGGCCCATCGCCGCATCGTAGTACGCACTGTCGCCGCGCCGCATTTCAATGGGTTCGTAGAACTCGGTATAGAGCTGGATCACCCCTGTCAGAACGAACAGAAATTCTTCGCCATCGTGCCGGACCCAGCCATCGAATTCCTCCATGCGCCGCGCGCGAATACGGGCGCGATACGGCAACATCTGTTTCTTGCGCAGCGTATCGGCGAGCAATTCATGCTCGTAGGTTGCCGTTGCCTGCGCGGTGCCCTCGCCCGATTTCGTCAGAGCCATACGCCCATTGATCTGCTCCGACGCGGGGGGCGTGAAAAGCTGGGGTACCGAAATTTCCAGCCCCGTCGCCAGTTTCTTGAGCGCGTCGTAGGTGGGCGACATCTGACCGTTTTCGATTTTCGACAGCGTCGAGCGGGCCAGACCCGCCTGCCCCGCGGCCTGTTCCAGCGTCCAGCCGCGCGCTTTGCGCAAGTCGCGTACGCGGGCCCCAAGATCGACGGGAGGTGCCGTGCCCGTCGCACCGTCTTCGCGGGCGATCTGGATCATGGATTTTGGTGCGTCATCAGTCATGTCCCACGTCATAGCGATCACGGTGTCGCCTTGCAACGAACCTGCGGGCGCGGTAGCGATTGGGCCCATGCAGTCCCTTTTTGATCACGGTGGCTTCGCCGCTTGCCCTGCGCCTTTCAACATGGCGGCCTATGTTCTGGCCCGTGGAGCTGACTTTCCCGATGCCGTCGCACTGCGCATTTTGTCCGGTGATACATGTGAAATATGGCGCTACGGGGATCTGATCGCGGCGGTGCGTGGCACCGCTACCGGATTGACGCAACTGGGGGTGCGCCCCGGTGACCGTGTTCTCATGCGCTTGGGCAATACCGTGGACTTTCCCATCGTCTATCTCGCGGCGCTGAGTGCCGGTCTGGTGCCAGTGCCTACGTCCTCGGCGCTGACGGTGCCGGAAACGGCCAACATCATTGCGACACTGCAACCGAAGATCATTGTACGGGATACCTCTGTCGCCTGTCCTGACGCCCCGAATATCGTTCCACTGGCGCAGGTTCAGAAGATGCGCACACTGCCACCTGCGGCGTATCACATGGGCGATCCGAACAGGCCGGGCTATATTATCTATACATCGGGCACGTCGGGCCAGCCCCGTGCGGTCGTCCATGCTCATCGCGCGATATGGGCCCGGCAGATGATGTTCGACGGGTGGTACGGTATGGGGCCGGAAGACCGGGTCCTGCATGCCGGTGCATTCAACTGGACCTATACGCTCGGGACCGGATTGATGGATCCGTGGACATTAGGTGCGCAGGCGCTAATCCCTGCCGCGGGCACGCCCGCTACGGATTTGCCGGAGTTGATTGCGCAACAGGATGCGACTATTTTTGCCGCAGCCCCGGGCGTTTACCGCCAGCTTTTGGCCGGGTCTGATGTGCCCGATATGCCTTCGCTGCGTCACGGCCTGAGTGCTGGGGAAAAGCTGCCTTCGCGGCTGCGGGACCGTTGGCAAAACGTCACGGGCACACCCATTTTCGAGGCCTATGGCATGTCGGAGTGTTCCACGTTCCTGTCGGCCAGCCCCGCTCACCCGCCCGCTGGCGACGCTCTGGGCCGTCCGCAACCTGGGCGTATCGTCGCCTTGCTGGGAGACGAAGGCCCGGTACCACGCGGCACCGAGGGCACGATTGCAGTGCACCGCAGCGATCCGGGCCTGATGCTTGGATACCTTGATGCACCAGACGAGACAGCTGCGCGGATGCAGGGCGACTGGTTCCTGACCGGGGATCAGGGCGTGATGGAGCGTTCCGGCGATATCCGGTATCTGGGGCGGGCAGACGATATGATGAACGCTGGCGGTTTTCGGGTCTCTCCCATCGAGGTCGAGCAGGCCATAGCGACCTATCCCGGGGTGACCGGCGTGGGATGCGCTGAAGTGAGCGTAAAGGCCGATACGACCGTGATTGCGGCTTTCTACACCAGTAAGGAGCCCCTTGACGAAGTGGCCCTGCGTGCCTTCGTCGCGGAAAAACTGGCCCGCTACAAACAACCACGATTGTACGTGCGACTTGATGCGCTGCCCGTTGGGGCAAACAACAAGATCTTGCGCAAGAAGCTCGCCGCCTATGCGCCACCCCCTGCCTGATCCCGCGCTCACGAAACTGCGACCGGTCTTTACATTCCGGGTGCAAAACCCGCACACAACACGAAACATTCCAAAAGACGGGACGACGTCTGTATGCCATCCGTAAAACTCGACATCATGTCCGATCCAATCTGCCCCTGGTGCTATATCGGCAAGGCGCATCTTGATCGCGCGCTCGCGCAACACCCCGACCACCCGTTTCAGATCGAATGGCACCCCTTTCAGCTGAACCCCGACATGCCAAGTGGCGGTATGGATCGCCGTGCCTATCTCGAAGGCAAGTTCGGTGGCAAGGAAGGAGCCGTGCGCGCCTATGCGCCGGTGGTGGAAAATGCCCAGAAAGCGGGCCTGAAAATTAATTTCGAGGGCATGAAGCGCACGCCCAATACGCTCGATGCCCATCGGCTGATCCATTGGGCGGGGATCGAAGGGCGACAGACCGCGGCTGTCTCTGCCCTGTTCAAAGCCTACTTCGTTGATACCCGCGACATCGGGGATGCCGAAGTGCTTGCCGACATCGCGGACGGTATCGAAATGGACGCTTCTGTCGTCACGCGTTTGCTGCACTCTGACGCTGACGTTCAGGCGATCAGGGACCGTGACGCGCACAGCCGGGAAATGGGTATCTCGTCCGTGCCGACCTTCATCGTTGGTGGGCGCCATGCCGTGCCCGGCGCACAACCGCCCGAATTGTGGGGCCAAGTTATCACAGAATTGATGGCAGAGAGCGAAAGCTGAAAATTTGCTTTGCCCGCCCGCGGTTTGTCCCTACTGTCTTGGTTAAGAGGCAAAAAGCCTCATTCAATAATACCTTGAGCGGGTGTGCAGGCAGTGACAGATGAGACGCCCAAATGGGCGATCCGTAAGCGTATTTCGGAATTGCGACTGATTGCTTTGGCAGAAATTGCCACGGGCGATACCGGTCTTGATCCGTTCGAGTACTATACCGAAGTTCAAAACCTCACGTTGCGGCCCCTGTCGAAAGAGTGGCTCGAGGCCGCAATCATGTTTGCCTGTATCGCGAAGTTCCGGCACGCGCGCGCGATCGGTTACATGCAAAAACTGCGGACGCGTCACGAGAAAAGCGGCACCCTCGAGCAGTTCGGGGTTTTCGAAAAACGCATCGCGGACTACCTCGCGCCGCTTGCCCTGACCAACCACGGGTTTCACGCGCACCGTTTCGGGGAAACCGATCACGCCCCGATCTGGGCCAAGGTCGAGACACACCTGAAGGCACTCGGCGATGCAGGATATGACGTGTTTCTCAATTCCGGCACCTTGCTTGGGGTCGTCCGCGACAAGCGGCTGATTGATCACGATGACGATATCGATCTGGCGGTGGTGCTCAAGTCAACAGACGCCCTTTCCGCCGCCGAGGAATGGCGGGGGATGGAGCACAAGCTCGACGCGCTCGGTCTGCTTGAGCGTACGGTCGATGATATGCCCGGACTGTATAAGTTGCGTCCCGCCGGTAAGATTGAAATCGATTTGTTTCCGGCGTGGATCGAGGACGGACGGGCTTATGTCTATCCGCATACGGCCGGAGAGCTTTCCGAGGAACAGCTTTTGCCGCTCGCGCCCTGCCCGCTGACGGGCCAGTCGCTGCCGGCGGCTCCCGCTGACATGCTTGCCGTAAATTACGGGCCCGGGTGGGAAACACCCGATCCATTGTACAAATTTCCATGGGCGGACGCGAACGACAGATTTGCGCGCTTTCTTGAAGGGTTGAAGTGATGTTTGATTTTCCCCACGGGCGTGCAGTGCTCACCTATGGAACCTTTGACGGGTTGGGCCCCGCGCAGTCGGATCTCTTGCGGCAATTGTCTCGTCTGGGAACCGAACTCATCGTGGGATGTTCCACCGATGCTTTCGCGCGGTCCAAAGGACAAACGCCTATCATGCCGTATGCCGACCGCCGCAGACTGCTGGAAAGCTGCCGTTTCGTGAGCCGTGTGATCGCCGAGGACGACTGGAACCAGAAGCGGACCGATATTGTAAATTACGATGTCTGCGTCTTCGCGATGGGCAGCGATTGGACGGGTCGTTTCGACGATTTGGGCGATGTGACCGAAGTCCGCTACATCACGCAACCCGCACGCGCCCTGGCACCACGGCAACGACGCACCGGCTGAGCCGACTGCCGCGAAATCACATCGGGCATTGTTTGCATCGCAACCTTGGGTTAGGTCAGACCCTGTTGCCTATCGTATTTGATGATCCCGGAGTTCGCAGTGTCCGCAGACCCACAGCCATTCCGCATGGGCCGGAAAGAATTTGTGGCCCTGATTGCGATGATGTTTGCCTCCATCGCGTTCTCCATCGATTCCATGTTGCCCGCCCTGCCCGAAATAGGAGCCGAACTGGCTCCTGCAGCGCTTGAAAAGGCGCCCCTGATCCTCAGTGCGTTTCTGCTGGGTATGGGTATGGGGACGTTTTTCACCGGTCCTATTTCAGATGCCTTCGGTCGAAAACGCGTCATCCTTGCCGGGGCTGGCGTCTATATCATTGGCGCTCTCGTCGGCTGGATGAGCCAGACACTCGAAGTCATGCTGGCCGCGCGACTGGTTCAGGGGTTGGGGGCGGCCGGACCGCGGGTTGTGGCGTTGGCCGTCATCAGGGACCGTTTCGAAGGCCGCCAGATGGCCAAGATTGCATCTATCGTCATGATGATCTTCACGCTGGTCCCTGCCGTCGCGCCGCTGCTGGGAGCATTCATTATCGATCAGGTCGGCTGGCGCGGGATTTTCGTTGCCTTCATCGTCTTTGCGACGATCTTCTCGATCTGGATGGCCGTGCGCTTGCCCGAAACTCTTGCCGTAGAAGATCGGCGGCCCCTGCGCTTTGCCCTCATGACTTCCGCCGTGTCCCAGATGTTCAGACATCCGGTAGTGCGCCTGTCGATGTTTGTGCAGACCCTCACGATGTCGATGCTTTTTCTGACCTTGATGCTGGTCCAGCCGATCTATGATCTAGTGTACGACCGCGGGGACGAATTTCCCTACTGGTTCTGTGTGATCGCGTTGATCGCAGGTACGGCGAGCTTGCTCAACGCGCTCTTGGTGGGGCGTTTCGGCATGCAGCGTCTGGTCATCACCGCGCTGGGAATTCAGATCCTGCTCTCGGGTGGGTTCCTGCTTTTTGATTTGGGGGCCGGACCATATGGATTTATCTGCTTTGTGGTTTGGCAAACCTGCATGTTTTTTCAGGCGGGTTTGACGATCGGCAATCTCAACGCGCTGGCGATGGAGCCTATGGGCCATATCGCGGGCATGGCGGCCAGCGTGATCGGAGCCGTAGCAACCGTCGGAGCGGCGATGATCTCGGCGCCTGTGGGTGCCGTGTTCGGGGCATCGCCCGTGGTGCTGGTGTCCGGTGCGCTGGGGCTGGCAATCGCCGCCTTCGTGCTGATGGTTATGATGGGCCGCGCCGCACGCCGCCTAGAGGCGGCCCAAGCCTGATCCTAAGCCTGGGCTTTCGCCTTTTTCCGCGCGGCCTTTTCCTTTGCAATCACATGCTCTGCCAGATCTCGGGCAATCGCGAACGCACCCTTGATCTTGTCGGCATCCGATTTCCAGTCCCGGCGGACGACGATCTTGTTGTCCTTGACCTTCGCGTCACCCTTTTGATCCTGAATGAACTGCACCAACCCTTCGGGAGAGGCGAATTTGTCATTGTGAAACTGCAACGTCGCCCCTTTGGGCCCGCCGTCCAGTTTTGCGATCCCTGCCCGTTTGCACATCGCCTTGATGCGCACGACCAGCATCAGGGTGTTGACCTCGCGGGGCAGCTTGCCAAACCGATCGATCAGTTCCGCCGCAAATCCTTCCAGTTCGACTTTCGTCGTCAGCTCCGACAACCGGCGGTACAGCCCAAGGCGCACATCAAGATCGGGAACGTAGTCTTCTGGAATCAGCACAGGAACACCCAGATTGATTTGCGGTGCCCATTGGCCATCGGTGTCCATCACGCCCTCAAGCTCGCCCGACTTGATCTTGGAAATGGCCTCTTCCAGCATGGATTGGTAGAGCTCAAAACCCACATCGCGCATCTGGCCCGATTGTTCTTCGCCCAACAGATTGCCGGCGCCGCGGATGTCCAGATCCTGACTGGCAAGGGTAAAGCCCGCGCCCAATGTATCGAGCGAGCCAAGCACCCGCAGACGCTTTTCCGCAAGCGGCGTCAGTTTCCCGCGTGGTTTCGTGGTCAGATAGGCGTACGCGCGCGTTTTGGAGCGCCCGACCCGCCCGCGTATCTGGTAAAGCTGAGCCAGCCCGAACATATCCGCACGGTGCACAACCATTGTGTTGGCTGTCGGAATATCCAGACCGGATTCGACAATTGTCGTGGCCAGCAGAATGTCGAACTTGCCATCGTAGAAGGCGTTCATCCGGTCATCCAACTCTCCGGCGGCCATCTGTCCGTGCGCCACAACATAGCTGAGTTCGGGAAGCTGTTCCTTGAGGAAACTCTCGATTTCGGGCAAATCGCTGATCCGCGGCACGACGTAGAAAGACTGCCCCCCGCGGTAATGCTCGCGCAGCAGCGCCTCGCGGATGGTCACGGCATCGAATTCGCTCACGTAGGTGCGGATTGACAGCCGGTCGACAGGCGGCGTGCCGATGATCGACAAATCGCGCACGCCTGTCAGGCTCAGCTGCAGTGTCCGCGGGATCGGTGTCGCGGTGAGCGTCAGCACGTGGATGTCGGTACGCATCGCCTTCAGCCGTTCCTTGTGACCCACCCCGAAATGCTGTTCTTCGTCGATGATCAGCAGACCTAGGTCCTTGAAACGGATCGATTTTGCCAGCAGCGCATGTGTGCCGATTACAATATCGACGGTCCCTTTGACCATGCCATCACGCGTTGCGGCGGCCTGCTTGGCGGTAACAAACCGGCTGAGCTGATGCACGTTAATCGGAAAGCCGCGAAACCGTTCGGCGAAGGATTTGTAGTGCTGGCGCGCCAGCAGGGTCGTCGGTGCGATCACCGCCACCTGAACGCCTGACATGGCGGCGACAAAGGCGGCGCGCATGGCGACTTCGGTCTTGCCAAACCCCACATCGCCGCAAACCAGCCGGTCCATCGGGTTGCCGCTGGTCAAGTCATCCACTACATCGCCGATGGCCCGCAGCTGGTCGTCGGTTTCCTGATACGGGAAGCGGGCCGAAAAGGCATCCCACATGCCGGGCGGCGGATCGAGAACGGGGGCCTTGCGCAACGAACGCTCCGCTGCGATCCGGATCAGCTTATCCGCCATCTCGCGGATACGCTCTTTGAGCTTGGCCTTTTTGGATTGCCACGCGCCACCGCCGAGCTTGTCCAGCAGCCCCTCTTCATGGCCGTATTTCGACAGAAGTTCGATGTTCTCTACCGGCAGATAAAGCTTCGCACTTTCGGCATATTCAAGCACGAGACATTCATGCGCGGCACCGGCGGCGGTGATCACCTCCATGCCTTTGTAGCGACCGATGCCGTGATCGACGTGCACGACCAGATCGTTCGGCGTGAGGCTTTGCACTTCCGAAAGGAAATTCTCCGCCCGACGTTTGCGCTTGGGTCGGCGGATGAGCCTGTCACCCAGCACATCCTGTTCCGAAATAACGGTGAGATTTGGCGCCTCGAACCCGTGCTCGAGCGCCCATACGGCCAAATGCAGACCGCGCTTGCCCACCCGGGTGGCGTTCTTCACCGGTATCGCTTCGGCAAGCCCTTCATCCTCAATGAGGCCGGTCAAACGTTCTCGCGCGCCTTCGGAATAGCTTGCAATCAGCACCGGACCATCGGCCATCTTCGCCTTAACATGGTCTGCCAAGGCACCGAAAAGGCTTATGGATTCCTGTTGACGTTCGGGCGCAAAATTCCGCCCTATGCGACCGCCCGCGTCAATGACGCCGGGTCCGGTGGCTTGAGGAAGCGGGGCAAGTTGCACCACGCGCGTGTCGGTGATGGCGGCCTCCCATGCTGCGTCATCAAGATAAAGGCCTCCGGCGGGCGCAGGTTTATAAACGCTGTCCATTTTCGACCGGTTCGCCATCGCGATCTTTCGCGTCTCATACTGGTCTGCGACGCTGTCCCAGCGGGCCAGTCGAGCGGGCGTAATCTGGTCATCCAAGAACACGCTGGCCCCGGGCAGATAATCGAACAGCGTCTCAAGGCGGTCATAAAAGAACGCCAGCCAGTGCTCTGCGCCTTGATGTTTTCGGCCTGCCGAAATCGCCTCATAGAGCGGATCATCCGTCCCTGCTGCGCCGAATTCGATGCGGTAGTTTTGTCTGAAACGCGTCACCGCGGCATCATCGAGGATCACCTCGCTGACGGGGGCAAGCTCAACCAGATCCAGCTTTTCGGTCGTGCGCTGTGTCGCCGCATCAAAGCGCCGCGCGCCATCGAGCGTGTCCCCGAAGAGATCAAGCCGCACAGGTCCGAGATCACCGGGCGGGAAGATGTCGATGATCCCGCCCCGGATTGCGTAATCCCCCGGCTCCAGAACCGTCGGGCTCTGGACAAAACCCATACGGACCAGAAACTCGCGCAAGGCACGCTCGTCGATGCGGTCACCCACCCTCGCACTGAAAGCGGCATCTTTCAGCACCTCACGGGCCGGGACGCGCTGTGTCGCCGCGCTTAACGTGGTCAATAGAATGAACTGCGCGGGCATTCCGTGAACCAGCCCTGCGAGCGTTGCCATACGGCGCGCGGATATGTCCGCGTTGGGCGACACGCGGTCGTAAGGCAAACAATCCCATCCGGGAAAAGTGATGACAGGCGTGTCGGGGGCAAAGAACGCAAGCGCTTCGGCCATCGCGGCCATGCGCTTGTCGTCGCGCGCCACATGCATCAGCGGCGCCTTCGCCTTTGCCATTTCTTCAAGCAGCAAACGGGCGTCGAATCCCTCGGGGGCGCCCGAAATGGTAATATGATTGGATGGTTTCATGCCTCGCGTCATGTGGCGCGACGCGGGGCAGTGTCAACCGCCAAAAGGTCCGACGCTGAGGTTCTGGTACATCCCCCAAAGCGCGGTGACAAAGATCGAGAACATGCCGATCACCTGCGTATAAAGCCTGTGGCGGGTGAGCCGCTTGCGCAACCGCTCGCCTGTGGCGGCCTCCTGTTCGATCAACCGCGCGGTTGACAGGCTGACAAGCCCGACAAGGGACATCGGAAACCCGAGCAAGAACAGCGCCTGGGCGAATTCATTGCGGTACAGGAAACCCAGTATCGCCAGCATCGTCAGGAAAAAACAGGCAAAGCCGAGAATCCACAAACCGGATATGCGCGCAATGAACAGCAGTCGGTTCGTGTTGATCCGAACGAGATCTTCGAGATCAGCTTCGTACTGCCCCCCATGCCTGCGCGCACGCAATACCATGTCGAAGGGCACGCCCAGCCCATAATGGCTGATGGTGGACCACATCACGGCCAGCACGATCCAGAACCAGAGGTTGGAAAACGACCGCATGTCGATCAATTCAAATAGGGTCTGATACCAATCCAAGGCGGTGCTCTTTTCGTCTCTTTCAGGGTTCATAGCCGCCTCGCGTGGCAATTCCTACCCTTGAGAGCCGCAAAAATACGTGTCACTCAGATTGGACAGTTTATCGAGGACAATCGCCATGAACCCGATCCAGGCCCCTTTCCCCGCAACCCGCCTGCGCCGCACCCGCCAGAACGAGGGTATCCGTGGATTGGTGCGAGAAAATGCTTTGTCCACAGCGGATCTGATCTGGCCCCTGTTCGTGCGCTCCGGCGAAGGCGTGAGCGAAGAGATTGCGTCAATGCCGGGTGTATTCCGCCGGTCTGTGGACCGGATGGTCGATGCGGCCCGCGAAGCCCATGAACTCGGGATCGGTGCAATCTGTATTTTTCCCTACACTGGGATAGAAGAGCGGACGGAGGATTGTGCCGGTGCGTGGGATCCCGAAAACCACGCCAACAGAGCGATCCGGGCAATCCGCGAGGCCGTGCCCGACATGGTGATCATGACGGACGTCGCGCTCGACACCTATAATATCAACGGTCACGACGGGTTTGTGGTCGACGGCGAAATCGTCAATGACCGCACGGTCGAGGCGCTCGTTAAAATGGCGCTGTCGCAGGCTAGAGCGGGGGCAGACATCATTGGTCCGTCAGATATGATGGACGGCCGGATCGGTGCCATCCGGCAGGCTCTGGAAGCCGAAGGCCATCAGAACGTCATGATCCAGAGCTATGCCGCCAAATACGCCAGCGCCTTTTACGGGCCCTTTCGTGATGCGGTCGGTGCGTCCGGCGCGCTGACCGGGAACAAGAAGACCTACCAGATGGATCCGGCAAACAGTGACGAGGCATTGCGACTGGTCGCGCGTGATCTGTCAGAAGGCGCCGATATGGTGATGGTCAAACCGGGCCTTGCGTATCTCGATATCTGCCGCCGTGTGAAAGATGCGTTTGGCGCGCCCACCTTCGCGTATCAGGTGTCGGGTGAATACAGCATGATCAAGGCTGCCGCCGCGCAAGGCATGATTGACGAGGAACGCGTCATGATGGAAAGCCTGATGGCTTTCAAGCGGGCCGGGTGCGATGGCATCCTGACCTACTTTGCGCCAATGGCCGCGCGGATATTGGGTTGACGCCCCCGCTGGCCCTGCAAATCACGATAATTTAACGGCGAATACCTGCCATTCGACGTATTTTCGCTGACACTGCGCAAAAATCGGCGTACAAAGGAGCCAAGTCGGACAATACCGGCGCGAAAAGCAGTGTTACAACAATTACAGGCAGATCTGATGACAGATATCACTTTCTCACGCCGGGCCTTTGGTCTGGGCGCGCTTGCCAGCACAGCCGCGGTCGCGGCTTGTGGCAACGGCGTCGGCAGCCGCGGCAGCAACACAATCGACGCACGTGTGGACAGCACGCTTGCCGAGATGTATCGCAACTTTCCCAACACCCAGACGCTTGCGCAAAAGGCCAATGGGATGCTTGTCATGCCGCTGGTGACCGAAGCGGGGCTCGGGTTTGGCGGGGCATACGGGCGCGGCGCCTTGCGGGTCAACACAGCCACGGTTGATTACTATTCGGTGGCCAAAGCGTCGGGCGGCTTGCAGATCGGGGCGCAGCAATACGCGCATGTCCTGTTCTTCATGACAGATGACGCTTTGCAGGATTTCCGCCGCTCGCCCGGTTGGGCTGCAGGGGCGGATCTGGAGTATGTGATTTCCGACCGCGGCGACAGCGTCAACGCCGAGACAACGACGGTTCTTGCTCCGGTTCTGGCAGCCGTATTCGGGCGCGCGGGCCTGCGGGTCGGGGCCACGCTCGAGGGCACGAAATATACCCGCATCATTCCTTGAAGGATGCAGGTTTAATTTAAGAAGGCCGTGCAATGCATTGGTTGCGCGGCCTTTTTTTCTATCCCATCTTGCGCAAGCGTTGGATCAGGCTGGAGGTGTCCCACCGGCCGCCCCCGAGCTTTTGCACATCCTTGTAGAACTGATCGACCAACGCGGTGACCGGCAGGCTCGCCGCCACATCGTCCGCCGTGGACAGGCAAATGCCGAGATCTTTTCGCATCCAGTCCACAGCGAAACCGTGGTCAAATTCATCGTCCAGCATGGTCTCGTAGCGGTTTGCCATTTGCCAGCTGCCAGCGGCGCCCTGGCTGATCACCTCGACCACTGCGCGCCCGTCAAGTCCCGCTTTTTCGGCGAAATGCAACGCCTCCGACAGCCCCTGCACGACGCCCGCGATGGCAATCTGGTTGCACATTTTGGTCATCTGTCCTGCACCGCTGTCACCGATGCGGCGGCAAATCTTGGAGTAGACGTCCATTATGGGCAGCGCGCGCTCGAATGCCCCGATATCGCCGCCACACATGATCGACAGCTGGCCGTTCTCCGCGCCCGCCTGACCACCCGATATGGGGGCATCGACAAAGCTGATCCGGCGTTTGTCTGCAGCGGCGTAGAGCTCGGTCGTAACTGCGGCTGAAACGGTGGTGTGATCGACAAAAACCGACCCTTCGGCCATGCCCGCAAACGCGCCCTCCTCACCCAGGCAGACAGAGCGCAAATCATCGTCATTCCCCACACAGGCCATGACGAAATCCGCCCCTTTCGCGGCGGCTTGCGGTGTCGCAGCAAATTTCCCGCCGTGCGTCTGTGCCCAGTCTTCGGCCTTGGCCGTCGTCCTGTTGTAGACGGTCACATCATGGCCTGCCTTTTGCAGATGTCCTGCCATTGGCCCGCCCATCACGCCGAGCCCCAAAAACGCCAGCTTCGCCATATGCTTTTCCTTGCTTCGATGTTGCGCTATTGCTGCGCTGGAACGTAACACCGTGACCCTTGGGGTCAATTACGGCTTGGGGTTTGAATGGCGGTTCTTTTTCGTTGGCTGGTGCGTCTGACGGCGGCAATGCTGGTACTGGGTGTGCTGGCAATTTCGCTTGTCTATTGGTTGGCGTCGCGGTCCCTGCCCGACTACACCGCCGAGATCGAGGTTCCCAACCTGACCGCAGCGGTCGAGATCGTGCGCGACAATGCTAATGTACCGCATGTGTTCGGGGCGAACGATAACGACATCTTCTACGGGTTGGGTTTTGCCCATGCGCAAGACCGTTTGTGGCAGATGACGACCCTGCGGCGGACCGCCCAGGGGCGACTGTCCGAGATTTTCGGTACCGCGACGCTCAACACCGACAAGCTACTGCGGCGGTTGGATCTCTATGCATTGTCCGTCGCCTCCGTCGAGGCCTTGGACGATACCACGCAAGCGGCGCTGCGCGCCTATGCGGCCGGTGTAAACGCGCGGCTGGACCAGATTAATTCAGAGGCGTTGGGTCGGGGCGCGCCCGAGATGTTTTTGTTCAACGCACCAATGGCCCCGTGGCGCCCCGCTGACAGCATCGCGATCGTAAAGCTCATGGGGTTGCAATTGTCGGGTCATCTGGATGCCGAAGTGATGCGCGCGCGGGTCTCACTGGCTCTGCCCGACGAAGCGCGATTGCGCGATATCCTGCCGGACGCGCCGGGCGACGGTATCGCCGCCCTGCCCGCCTTTGCGCAGCTTTTTCCCACGGCCCGCCGGTTTGCCGCGACGGTACCGCACGATGCGCATCCGCTGTCGCCCTTCAAACGCGCGCCTTTTGCGGGCGCGTCCAACGCTTGGGCCGCGGCACCGGCGCGGTCGGCATCGGGTGGCACGCTTTTGGCCAACGATCCCCATCTCAGCTTTACCGCGCCCGCCATCTGGTATCTGGCGCGTCTGAACCTCCAAAGCGGCGGAGTGATCGGCGCTACGATCCCGGGTATTCCTGTCGTCCTCGCAGGCAGGTCTGCGCAATTGGGATGGGGGCTGACAAGCAGCTATCTGGACGATCAGGACGTCTATATCGAAGAGCTGAACCCCGAGAACGTCGAAGAATACCGCACCCCTGATGGTTTCAAGACCTTCACGAAACGCGCGTCGATCATCAACGTCAAGGATGAGGCACCGGTGACCCTCACCTTGAGGTGGACCGACAACGGCCCGGTTCTGCCGGGCACCCACTACAACCTCGCAAGTGTCACCCCGCCCGGTCATGTGGCTTCGGTGGCATGGACCGTTCTGTCGCCGGCAGACACCACGCTTCAGGCAGCAATGGAGTTGATGCGGTCCAAGACTGTCGCGGATGGCATCGCGGCGGCGGAGCTTTTCATTGCCCCCTCCCAGAACCTGACGCTTGTCGATGGTGACAACATCGCGCTCAAAACGATCGGTCGGGCGCCAAAACGCGACCCCTTGCACCAAAGCCGGGGACGTATGCCAAGCCCGGGATGGATCGCCGCAAACCGGTGGCAAGGAACGCTTCCATTCTCGGCCAATCCCGGTTTCGTAGCCCCGTCCGGCGGTATTCTGGGCAACACGAACAACAAAACGGTGGACCGGCCCTTTCCCAATCACGTGTCCTACGTCTGGGGCGACACTCAGCGGGTGCAGCGCTGGCAGCGATTGATGCAAGGCAGGCAGGTCCACACCCGCGACAGCTTTATCGAGGCGCAGCTGGACACCGTCAGCTTCACCGCGCGGTCCCTGTTACCCCTGATCGGCGCGGAACTTTGGTTCACCGGAGAAGCCGCGCCAGACGGCACACCGGAGCGCCAGCGCCAGCGCGCGCTTCAGCTTCTTGCCGACTGGTCCGGTAAAATGAACGAACATCTGCCGGAGCCGCTCATCTACTCCGCATGGCTTCGCAAATTGCAGGACCGGCTGATCCGGGACGAACTGGGCCCTCTGACCAATGAATTTACCCATGTCGAACCGTTGTTCATCGAACGGGTGTTTCGCGATGTCGAAGGTGCGGCGGCATGGTGCGATGTGTTCCAGTCGGCGCCTGTGGAGACATGCGCGGACATGGCGCGGCTCGCGCTTGATGACGCGCTCGTGGAAATTGACGAACAGTACGGCACAGCCCTTGAGGCCCTGCGCTGGGGCGATGCCCATCAGGCGACCCATGACCATCCGGTTCTGGGCGACGTGCCACTGCTGCGGTATTTCGTGAATATCAGGCAATCGACTTCGGGCGGCGATCAGACATTGCTGCGCGGCCGTATCAAGGGGTCAGGGCCCAATCCATACCAGAACGTGCACGGTGCCGGATATCGTGGGGTTTACGACTTCGCCGATCCTGACAGTTCCGTTTTTGTGACATCGACCGGACAGTCGGGCCATTTCCTGTCGCGCCACTACGACGATATGGCAACCCTGTGGCGACGTGGCGAATATATTCCGATGTCGCTTGACGAAGAACTCGCGCGCGCGGCTTCGGTCGGTGTGACGTTGCTGATCCCGGCCCCCTGATATGGCGAGCGGAAAGGGCCAGCGCGTCATCGTGTTCAACAAACCCTACGGTGTGTTGTCGCAATTCACCGACAAGGGAACCGAAGGCTCCCCGCGCCCGACCCTGTCCGCATATATTGACGAGCCGGGATTTTATCCCGCCGGTCGTTTGGACCGGGACAGCGAGGGGCTGATGGTGCTGACAGACCACGGCCCGCTGCAGGCCCGTATCAGCAATCCGAAGTACAAACTCGCCAAGACCTATCTCGTCCAAGTAGAGGGCGCGGTAGACGACACGGCGCTGGAGGCGTTGCGCAAGGGTGTGATGCTGAAGGACGGGATGACGAAACCTGCGAAAGCAGAGAAGGTCGCTGCTCCGGATGATCTGTGGCCACGCGATCCACCCGTCCGCTTCCGCAAAACGGTTCCTGACCGCTGGCTGCGCATCACGATTTCGGAAGGCCGCAACCGGCAAGTCCGTCGGATGACCGCCCACGTGGGCCTGCCCACACTGCGGCTGATCCGTGTTCAGGTCGGCGATTGGCAGCTGAACCAATTGCGCCCCGGCGCGTGGCGGTTTGCCAGCGCATCGGGTGCCTAGGCAACGGCGCGCGTTATGGCGACACCCGCCGTGGTCGCGACCGCGGTCAGCAAGGTTCCCCACACCAGATCCGTCACCACCATTGACGTCGTCCAGTCCTTGAGGATCGCAAGGTTTGTGAATTCATAGGTGCCATATGCCACGCCGCCCATCAGCAACGCATTGCCGAACACCCACCACAGGCTGTGATTGGCGGTGATTGCGGGCCATGAAACGAACCAAAGAAGCACGCCCACAAAGAATGCGTAAAAGACGAAGGCGGGCAGCACTTTGAAATTGTCCCGCATCAAGGGCCCGATATCGCGCTCGAATATGGGTTTGACGATGTAGCTGAGGCCGACAAAATCGATCGCCAGAAAGACCGCAAAGGTCGACAGATACAGGATAGGAAGCGTCATGTGCCGGGCCTCGCGTGCGTTGCTAGCTTATGTGTCGGGCGTTTTGCCGCCCCCGGATCAGAGCCGTTGAAACGCGGCTTCCTGTTCCGATGACCACCGTACAGTGAGGGCAAATCCGCTCTCTGTCTGCTCTTCGCGCAAGACGATATCCTGCTCGAACAACCAGGCGCGTTTGCGCCCATCGGCAAAGTCCAGTTCTAGATCCGCTTCACGCAAGGCCCCCTGCAACGCGGCCGCAACCGTCTGCTGCAGAACGTCCAGACCCTCACCGGTGATCGCGGAAATGGCCATCACATCATCTTCGCGTGCCGCACGTTCGCGCAAGGCTTTTGCCCGCTCGTCTGGAACAAGGTCGAGTTTGTTCCAGACCTCGAAGCTGCGGGTGTCCTCAGGCACGCCCAGTGACGTCAGGATTTCGCGGACATCGCGGGCTTGTTCTTCGGTTTCCTCGTGGCTGATGTCGCGGACATGCAGGATAATATCAGCGGCAAGCACTTCCTCGAGTGTGGCGCGAAAGGCAGCCACCAATTCTGTCGGCAGATCCGAGATGAACCCCACCGTATCGCTCAGAATGATCTCGGGACCATACGGCAGCTCCAGACTGCGCATCGTGGGATCGAGTGTCGCAAAAAGCATGTCCTTCGCCATCACTTCCGCACCGGTCAGGCGGTTGAACAGCGTCGATTTGCCGGCGTTGGTATAGCCGACCAGCGCCACGATCGGAAACGGCACTTTCGCCCTTGCCGCACGGTGAAGCGCACGTGTTTTGACCACTTTCTCGAGCTGGCGGCGCAGGCGAACAAGCTGTTCGTCAATGGCACGGCGGTCCGCCTCGATCTGGGTTTCGCCGGGGCCGCCCACAAAGCCCAAACCACCGCGCTGCCGCTCGAGGTGGGTCCACGCACGCACCAAACGTGTGCGTTGATAATTGAGGGCCGCCATTTCGACTTGCAGCACGCCCTCACGGGTGGCGGCACGGTCGCTGAAAATTTCCAGGATCAATCCCGTTCGGTCGAGAAGTTTCACCTTCCAGATTTTTTCGAGATTGCGCTGTTGAACAGGTGTCACCGGGCCGTCGACCAACACCAGTTCGATCTCCTGATCCTCGATCAGCTGGCGCGTGTCCTCGATCTTGCCCTTGCCGAACAACTGGCCTGCACTGACCTGGCGCAGTTGTACGACATTGCCGCCAATGACCTCGAGACCGGGCAGCGCTTCTGCAAGCGCCATCGCTTCGGCCAGAGCCGGTTCCGCATCCCGCCGGTCGGGATCAGTACGGATATCTGGATGCAGTACCCACGCCCGCGTCGTGCGCGGACCGTCGGTTTCATCAATCTGGAATTGCGCTTTGCTCAAGAAGCGTCTTCGCCCTCATACAAGCTGATCGGCTGGCTTGGCATGATGGTCGAAATCGCGTGCTTGTAGACAAGTTGCGATTGGCCGTCGCGGCGCAGCAGAACGCAGAAATTATCGAACCAGGTGATCACGCCTTGCAGCTTGACCCCGTTGATCAGGAAAATCGTGACCGGAACCTTGGTCTTACGTACGTGGTTCAGGAACGCATCCTGAAGATTCTGTCTGTCAGACGCCATAGTTTGTTCTTTCCATTTTTATCGGCCCGGGCAGTACCGCCCGGTTGAAATCCGACTATGCAGACGGGAATTAAAAGATTCCAGCCCCTATTTCAGGGCGGTACCGATTCAAAAGGCGATCACGTGTCACGCGCGCCACAGGTCGGGCGTCAGCAGTGCGATGATGGCCAAAGTTTCCAGTCTGCCGACCACCATAGCGCCGCAAAGGATCATTTTGGCCCATGTGCCCAGTTCGATCAGCGCAACGGGTGCTTCGCCGGCGACCTGCGTCAGCGGACCTGTTGTCGACAACATGGCGATGGAAAGAATGATCGCTTCTTCGAAACTTGATCCTGTTGCCGCCAGTGCAAGGGTTACGGCCGTCATGGACAAGGCAAAGAGCATGAAAAATATCCACGCGATGAAGGCACCGCCTGATTGCAATCGCCGCCCCGCCACGCCTGCGCCGCTGACCGAATTGGGATGCACCAACTGTTCCATCTCGCGCAGTCCATTGCGGTAGAGCGCAAAAACACGCAGCAGTTTGACGCCTCCGGCCGTTGTGGCCACGCCGCCCCCCATAAGCGCGAGGGCCATCAGGATGAGGCCGGGGTTGCCAAGGCCAGACCAGTTTTGCGCATCGGCCCAGGAGGACGAGACGAAACCCGTCGTCGTGACGAACGACAAGACGGTGAAAACACCGCCCCAAAGGGCCAGCAGCGCGTCCAGAAATCCGGTATCGGACACCACATCAAGTGTTGCGATCCAGTGGCGGATAAAAAGCAGCAGCGGCACGCCGACAATGATCGCAAGACCGATGCGGAATTCCGGATCGGTGCGCAGGCCGCCTTGGGTGGCGGTGACGGTGTCGGTCGAAAACGTCAGCCGTGACAGTGCAAACAACATGAACATCGCCATCAGAATCTCACCGACCAACCCGCCCGACACGCCATCGGTCACGGACAACGGTGTGATGCCCGATGTGGCCATGACGCTCATCGCGTGACACAGGGCGATGAACGACTGCTCTCCGCTGAAGACAAGCACGATCCACAGGACGAGCGTGAGCCCACAATAGAGCGGCGCAAGCGTGTTTATCCCGCGCCACAACCGCTCCCTAGACCCCAGCGGCGCCATCAGATTGTTCAGCTTGGATTCGCGGCGCCCCGGTTCGGCCTGTGCTGTCACCTCGAACCCGCCCAGATGCAGCGGGGCAAGGATGGCGACCGCGGCCACCCACATCAAAAGCCCCCCCATCCAACCGACCTGCGCGCGCCACAGATGCAGCGTCGCACCCAGCCTTTCGGGATCGGCGAACATCGTGGCCCCGGTGGTCGTCATCGCGCTGACCATCTCGAAATAGGCATGGATGAAACGCGTTGTGGGCAAGGCCTCGATGAAGGGCACCGCGAGGAAAAAGGGCAGAAAAACGAAGGCGGAAAACAACGACAAAAGCGGGCCCAGCGTCCCGTGGCGCGGCCGGCGACCGGCGTGCGCAATGGAGATCATAAGCGTGGTGACAACACCCAGAAGCCCGGCATAGAAGAAGGCCTGTGACGCATCATGCTCTCCTATGTAGGCCCCGAATCCGGCCGGTACGACCATCGAAACCGACATCGCACCGAACAGGATCAGGAACAGCGGCAGCTGCTTTATTTCCCGTCTGATATAGCTTTGGCGGCGCAAATGCGACCCCTTTCGTGCGGGCAGTCAGCTAGAAAAAGTCGATCGAAACCTGCATCAACTGCTCGAGTTGCTCGACATCCTTGGTCAGGGTGAAAACGGCGATCACATCGCCTTCGTCAATGCGCGTATCGCCCATGGGACGGATAACCTTGCTTCCTTTCTTGATCGCGCCCACCAGCGCGCCTTCAGGAAACTCGATCTCGTTGATTTTGCGCCCCGCGATGGGCGAAGTCGACAGCACTTCGGCCTCGATCACTTCGGCCTCCGCATCGCCGATGGAATAGACGGACCGCACCCGCCCATGGCGGATGTGGCGCAGGATCGAGCTGACGGTGGTGGCCCGCGGGTTGATGTAGGCGTCAATGCCCAAGGGCGTCATCAAAGGGACCAGCGTCGGATCATTGATCAACGCGATGACATAGTCGCAGCCTTCTGCCTTTGCCCGGACACAGGCCAGCATGTTTGTCTTGTCGTCGTCTGTCACCGCCAGCATGGCGTCTGCGCGGCTGATCCCCGCTTCGGCAAGCAGCGCGGCGTCCAGCCCATCGCCGTTCAGCACAATCGTCCGTTCAAGCGCTTCGGCGGCACGTTCGGCGCAAATCCGGTTCTTTTCGATCACCTTGGCCCTGATACGGCGGGTCCCGCCTTCCATTGCAAGGGCCACATCCAGACCGACATTGCCGCCCCCGACCAGCACAACGCGGTCCTGAGACGATGTTTTCTTGCCAAAAATTTCCATCGTCCGGCTGATGTCATCGCGGTGGGCAAAGACATAGCAATCGTCGCCCGCAAAAAGCTGGTCCTTGGGTTCCGGCGCAAACAGGGTTCCGTCGCGCCGAACCCCGACCACCACCGCACGCAACGTTGAAAACAGGTCGGTCAGTTGGCGCAGCGGTGTATTCAGGACAGGACAGTCTTCGTCCAGCGTTATCCCCAGCAGCTGTGCGCCGCCGTCCATAAAGACTTCGGTATCGAAGGTGGCGGGCGCGGAAAGGCGTTGAAGCGCCGCTGTTGCCACTTCCTTTTCGGGGCTGATCACAACGTCGATGGGCATGTGATCGCGGCGGTAGAGATCGGAGTAGATCGCGTCGAGATAGGATTGCGACCGCAGCCGGGCGATCTTGCGGTTGATGCCAAAAACCGAATGCGCCACCTGACAGGTCACCATGTTGACTTCGTCCGAATGGGTGGCCGCGATAATCATTTCGGCATCGCGGGCGCCAGCGCGGTCGAGCACGTCCGGATAGCTGGCAAAGCCCGCGACGCCCTGCACATCCAGTGTGTCCGTGGCGCGCCGCACCAAATCGGGATTGTTGTCGACCACTGTGACGTCGTTGCGCTCACCCGCCAGATGTCGGGCAATCTGCCAACCCACCTGGCCCGCGCCGCAGATGATGATTTTCATGTCTATCTGTCCCCGTGCGCGCCCGAAGGCCGTTGAGGTCAGGGATGCCAGAAGGCCCGCGGAGGGTCAAATAAATTGTATTTTTACCAAACGGATGCGACACTCGCATCATGCAAAGCAAGTCCCTGTTCGCGATCATCTTTATCGGTGTTGTGGCTGCCTGTGCGCCGCTCGACACCTATTACAAACCCGGCGTAACCGTGGCGACATTGAACCGCGATCAGACCGACTGCGCGGTGTCGGCACTTGCGTCGGTGCCGGTCTCGACGCAGGTGCGCCGAGAGCCTCCGATATACGTCCCTGCCCGCAAACGGTGCAATGCGCAGGGCGATTGCATCGTGCGCGGCGGATATCTTCTGCCGGGTGATCTGGTCTCGTACGATGCAAACGCGGGCTTACGACACCGTGTCACCGCGCAGTGCATGGCGGATCGGGGATACGGCCGCGTCAGCATTGACCCCTGTCCGGCACATATCGCGGACAAAGTACCCCCCCGGTGCGACAAGCACATTGCCAAGGCTGACCGAAAGCAGCTGTTTTGTGCGGGATGCAACGGGGGCGGTGCGGATCGTAAGCGTAGGGCGAAGCACAAGGTAGGAATATCGTATCCGCCAACGGATAATGCTGGTGCACACGTGTGCAAGTGTCTAGGTTTCGGCCAAACAGAACCCGTACAGGACCTCTCCCATGCAAGATGTGCAGGAAGCCAAAGCGCTGGTACGCGCGCATTATCAAGCACTCGACACGGCCCCGATTGACCATATTGCAGAAATACTTGGCCATAGGATGAGCGACGACTGCCTTTGGCGTGGCTTTCACCCGTTCAACGAGCGGACCAGTCCAAGCGCCGTTGCCGAAACATTCTGGTCGCCCGTTCGCCAATCACTCGCCCGTATGCAGCGCCGCGAGGATGTGTTTTTCGCAGCAAGCAACCACAACATGCCAGACGGCGATATCTGGGTTGTGTCCATGGGGCACTTGATGGGGCTGTTTGATGAAGCGCTGTTGGGTATACCGGCAACCCGCAAGATCGCGATGCTGCGCTACGCGGAGTTCAACCGGGTATCGGACGGAAAAATTGTAGAGACGGCAATGTATTGCGATCTTTTGCATTTGATGCGCCAAGCCGGGATTGTGAGGTTTCCCGATCAAACGGCGGCCCATTTGGTGCAGCCGGGGCCGAGACCGCATGACGGGCTTTTGTACGATGCCGAAGATCCCGCGGAAGGGGCGAAGACGCTGGCGGTGATTGACCGGATGATCTTTGCCGTCGATGCGGCGAACGAAAATCCCGATGCGCGCACGCCGCGCGACGAGATGCGCGAGAATTGGCACGACGACATGTTGTGGTGGGGGCCCGAAGGGATCGGGGCAACCTACACGATCGACCGCTATATCGAGCAGCACCAGGCCCCCTTTCGGCGCGGTATCGCGGACCGGAGTTTCAATGGGCACGTGGCCCGCCTCGCCGAGGGAAACTATGGTGGCTTTTTCGGCTGGCCCAATCTGACACTGACCAATGCAGCCGGGTTCATGGGGATTGCTGCAAACGCCGTCCGGGCGGACATGCGGGTCATCGATATCTATCGCCGCGAGGGGGACAAGTTGGCCGAGAACTGGATCTTCATCGACATGCTGCATTTTTTGAAGATGCAGGGTGTGGATGTGTTGGGCGAGCTTATGTGAAGGAGCGGCATTCGGGGGCCAGCCCCCGCCCCCGCCCTTTGGGTCGGGGACTCCCCCGGAGTATTTCACGCCAAATGAGAAAGCTTTCAGACTTCGTCAACGTGGGCAACGCGGGCGCCGGATTTCGCGGAGGTGACCACACCGAGGCTTTTGAGTTTTCTGTGCAGCGCCGAGCGTTCCATCCCGACAAAATTGGCTGTTCGGCTGATGTTGCCCCCGAAACGATTGATTTGCGTCAGCAGATATTCGCGCTCGAATGCTTCGCGGGCCTCGCGCAGTGGCAGGCTGGCCATCGCGCCTGACAGCACGACACGTCCTTCGGTATCGCCTGTTTCCTCTTCACCCGGCAGTTCGCGTGCTTCGATCGGCGCCGATCCCTCACCCAGGATGAGAACCCTTTCGACCAGATTTTTGAGCTGGCGCACGTTACCCGGCCAGACCATCGTCTGCATCAGCGCGGTTGCATCTTCGGTGATATCGCGTTGCGGCAGGCCTTGCGACTTATTGAATTCCGCAATGAAATGCTCCGCAAGAAGCGGGATGTCTTCGCGCCGTTCTGCCAAAGAAGGCACTGCAATGGGAACGACGTTGAGGCGGTGGTAGAGTTCCTGGCGGAAGCGTTCGTTTTCGATTTCGGCGTTCAGGTCGCGGTTCGTGCTTGAAATCACCCGCAGATCGACGCGCACCTTGTCGTTGCCCCCTACCCGGGTGAATTGCTGGTCGACCAGCACGCGCAGAATCTTCGACTGTGTGCCGAGGGGCATGTCTGCGACTTCGTCGAAATAGACAACGCCGCCGTGCGCCTGCTCCAGCAAGCCCGGCTCCACGCCACGATCGGGGGTTTCGCGGCCAAACAGCACTTCTTCCATACGGTCGGGCTCTACCCCCGCGCAATTCACCGTGACAAAGGGGGCCGAGGCGCGGTTGGAGTTTGTGTGGATATAGCGTGCCGCGACTTCCTTGCCTGCACCTGCAGGGCCGGTAAGCATCACCCGGCCGTTGGATTTGGTGACCTTGTCAAGCTGGCCGATCAGGGTACGGAACGCCGCGGAATTGCCTATCATGTCAGCGGGGCTGCCGTCGCGGCGTTTGAGCGTGATGTTCTCACGCCGCAGCCGCGACGTTTCCATCGCCCGTCTGATCACCACGAGCAGCTGATCGATATTGAAGGGTTTTTCGATGAAATCGTAAGCGCCCTGTTTGATGGCGGCGACGGCGATTTCGATATTTCCGTGCCCGGAAATGATGACGACCGGCACATCGGGGTTGTCCCGTTTCACCGCCTTGAGGATGTCGATGCCATCCATCTTGCTGTCCTTGAGCCAGATATCCAGCACCATCAAAGCGGGCGGTTCGGCGTTGACGGCCTGCATCGCGTCTTCGGAATTGCCCGCAAGCCGGGTGGCAAAACCTTCGTCTTCCAGAATATCCGAGATCAGCTCGCGGATATCGCGTTCGTCGTCGACAATCAGAATATCACTCATGCTCAGGGTCCTCTTTTTCATCGGTATGGGTCGGGTCCAGCGGCAATGTGACGACCGCCATGGCACCGTGGTGTGACTGCCCTTCGAAAACGGGGGCGTCGCTCAGAACAAGGGTTCCGCCGTGTTCTTCGATAATCTTCTTCACGATGGGCAGGCCGAGACCGGTCCCTTCGCTTCGGGTCGTAACGTAGGGCTCGAACAAGCGCGCGCGATCTTCGGGCAGGCCACATCCATTGTCGGCAATGGTGATCGTCGCCGCAGAGGGTGTGGCCTCCAGCCGTACCTTGACCTGTGGAACCAGATCAGCGGGGGCCTCTTTTTCTTTCAGGGTATCAATGGCTTCGCCCGCGTTCTTAATCAGATTGGTCAGGGCCTGAGAAATCATCGTGGCGTCGATTTCAGCCTCGAGCGGGGCATCGGGCAAATCGGCTTCTATCCTGATGTCCGGGCGACCGGTCTTTTGCAACAGCACCGCATCGCGCACCAGATGGACGAGATCATGTTGCTTGCGTTCGGGTTCCGGCATCCGCGCAAACTTGGAAAACTCGTCGACAATCCGGCGCAGATCACCGGTCTGGCGAATGATCACACCGGTCATCTGCTCCAGCTTGTCCGATTCCTCGCCCACCTTGCTCGCGAACTTGCGCTTGATCCGCTCTGCCGAGAGCTGGATCGGGGTGAGCGGGTTTTTAATCTCATGCGCGATACGGCGGGCAACGTCTCCCCATGCGGCCATGCGCTGCGCGGAGACAAGATCGGTCACGTCATCGAACGCAACCACATACCCTTCGAGCCGGCCATCCCCGCTCCGCCGGGTGGACATGCGAACCAGCAGGTTTTCCATACGGCCCTGACGGGACACTTTCACTTCTTCCTGCGCGGCTTCGGCGGGGCCTGACGTCAGGGTTTCAAACAGCGATCCGAACTCTGGCACAACAACCGACAACGCCAGCGATTGCTGGTCTTCTTCCCAATCCAGAAGCCGCATGGCGGACCGATTGACAAAGGTGACCCGACCTTCGGGGTCAAGCCCGACCACGCCGGAGGTTACAGAGCTGAGCACTGAATCGAACAACCGTCTGCGCCGTTCGATCTGGCGCGTATTGTCGAGCAACGCGTTGCGTTGGCCCTTGAGCTGTTTGGTCATCTGGTTGAAGTACCGGCCCAGCATTGCGATTTCGTCATCGCCGTCATCCTCGCGCACCTGCACATCGAGATTGCCGGAACCGACCTGTTGCGCCGCGCCGGTAAGACGGCCGACCGGGCCTGACAGCCGTTCGGCAAACCACAGGCCCAGCCACACGGCGGCAAGTATCAGGATGACCGCAAAGGCAAGATATACGAGCCCGAATTCGAACAGGAGGCGGCCGCGATCACGCTCGAGCTGCTGGTAGAGCAGAACGGTTTGCTTGGTTTCGTCCAGCAAGCTGAGAATTTCGCCGTCCACTTCCCGACTGATGAACAGGAACCTGTCCACGTAGCTGTCGAGCCGTATGAGCGCGCGAAACTCATTGGCGTCCCAGTCTTCGATGATCGTTACATCGCTGCCGCTGGTTTGCGCGATCTGCTCGGGCGTTGGCGCGTCATAGTTGAAGAGATACGACCGCTCGCCGCGTGCGCGAATTTCGGCTGTCCCGTCAATGAGATACGCTTCATTCAGCCCCCGCTGGACCTGCCGCTGACCCTCGGCGAGAAGCTCACTGTCGCTCAGTTCGATCCCCGCGCGGCGGCTGCGGTCAATGTAGCGTTGAAGACCCAGCGCGTCCACGCGCAGGCCGTTGCGCTCCTCGTTCTCATAGGCTTCGGCGGCCAAAAGCGAATTTCCGACCACGCCGCGCACCCTGTCGGAGAACCAGCCCTCCAGCCCGACATTGACCGTCAACCCGGCAAAAACGGCGACCGATACCGTGGGGATAAGCGCCATCAGGGCAAAAACCCCGGTCAGACGCAGGTGCAGACGCGACCCGGCAGATTTTGCACGTCTGGCCGCGATCAAGCGGGCAACCTGGCTGAGCACAAGCGCCGCGAGTAGAAGGATATAGACCAGATCGGCAAGCAGGATCAGACGCAGCAGTAGTGTGTTGCTGGATTCGCCCAAGGGGCCAAGCGCCATATAGGTCGCAAATGCCAGCAGCGGACCCAACACCACGAGCCCCAAGGTCGCCGCATTGCGCACCCGTCTTGCCCGCCGCATACGCACGAGCTTGAGTAACTGTGATCTGCCCGTTCGGGATGCCACCCCAACCGCCCTCACCTATGCGCTGTCCGGAGGACAGCTGACCGCCGCTTTATGTGGTCCTGATCGGGTTTGTCCCCCGATGGCCACGCTTATGTGGCAGTTTTACATCATTTTGCGGCCGCGTGTAACCTCTATTTCGAGGTCCGTAATCTTCTTGCGCAAGGTATTGCGGTTGATCCCGAGCAATTCGGCACATTTAGCCTGATTTCCGCTGGTTGCGGCGAGCGAAATTTCGATCAATGGCGCTTCTATTTCACGCAGGATACGCTGATAGAGCCCGGGCGGTGGCAGCATATTCCCGTGCAGATCAAAGTAACGCTTGAGATGCCGCTCCACACTTGCGCCCAGCTTTTCCGTATTGCCGTAAGCGACCAGAGGCTCGGCGGAAGGCTGCCCTCCGACGACCTGTTCGGCCTCGGCCTGCGTGATTTCGACGGCGCGGCTGGTGAGTGCGAGTTGGCGCATCGCGTGCTCGAGCTGGCGCACATTCCCGGGCCATGAATAGTTCGAAAAGATCTTGTCGGCCGGGGCAGACAGCGCCCTTGGTCCGGCGGCGTGAACATCGGATTTTTCCAGAAAATGCAGCGCCAGCAGCGGAATGTCCTCGACCCTGTCGCGCAAGGCGGGCACATGAAGCGTCGCACCGGACAAACGGTAATAAAGATCGCGCCGCAAGGGGCTGTCGACCTGATCGCCGCTCAAGTCCACCTGCGACGTGGCAACAAATCGCGGCGGATTGTCGTGATCTGCATCCATCATCCGCGTGATGCGCGCCTGTACCTCGTGACTGATGTCGCCTATCTCGTCGATCAGCAATGTACCGCCGCGCACCTTGGCCAAGACACGCGCGGGGCCGTCAATGTCCGACAGGTCCGCCTCGGTCACGGTTACAAAAGGCAGGCTGCGCCGGTCGGAAAGATCGTGAATGGCGCGGGCAATCAAGGACTTGCCCGTGCCGCTTTCGCCCCAGATCAACACCGGGATGTCGGTATTCATGACCCGCGCGATCACACGGTAGAGCGCCTGCATTACCGCGGTGCGGCCCACCATCGGCAGATCATCTTCGTCCTTTTCGGGCGCATTGCCAGATGGCGCGCGCGGCGTGCCCACACGTTCGAGCGCACGAGCCACCCGCTTCATCAACTCGGGCAGATCGAAAGGTTTGGGCAGATAATCGTAGGCCTGCGCTTCGGCTGCCTTGATCGCGGTCATGATCGTGTTTTGGGCCGATATGACGATCACGGGAAGGTCCGGCCGGTCTTCGGCGATTTTGGGCAGCATCTCCAATCCGTTGCCGTCCGGCATCATGACGTCCGAGATGACAACGTCACCCTTGCCCTCGCCGACCCACCGCATCAGCGTGGTCAGGCTCGACGTGGCGTGCACCTTGCACCCCGCGCGCGTCAGCGCCTGGGTAAGAACCGTGCGGATTGTGCGGTCATCGTCCGCAACCAGTACCGTGCCATCCATTTATCCGCTCTCCTTGTTGGCAGCCACGCGGGCCGCTTCTGTATTTGCATCTGCACGGGGCAGAGAAATCCGAAAAACCGTCTGGCCGGGAACGCTGTCGACCGAGATCCAGCCGCCATGCTCCGATATGATCTTGCTCACGAGGGCGAGACCCAGCCCGGTGCCGTTCTCGCGGCCTGACACGAAGGGATCGAACACGTCGCCCTTGATGTTTTCGGGCAAGCCCGGTCCGTCATCGATCACCTCGATCTGGAGCGGCAATGCCATGCCCTGCCCGTCCGCACGCCGCAGCCGGAAGGAGTGTTCGTAGTAGCTGTGCAGCCTGATCGTGCCGCCCCGACCGCCTGCCGCTTCGGAGGCGTTCTTCACAAGGTTGAGCACGACTTGCAGCAATTGATCCTTGTCACCGAGCGCCGCGGGCAAGGACGGGTCGTAGTCCTCGATGATCTTCATATGCGCGCCGAAACCCAGAAGGGCCGAACGGCGCGCGCGGTCCAGAACGTCGTGCAGATTGACCGCTTCGCGCACCGGCGTCGTCAGGTTACCGAATTGTTCAACTTGTTCGAGCAGCTTCACGATCCGCCTGCTTTCGGCAACAATCAGATCTGTCAGCTCAAGATCATCCTGACTGAGGTTCATGCTGAGCAACTGCGCCGCCCCCGTGATGCCGGCGAGCGGATTCTTGATCTCATGGGCGAGCATTTCTGCCATGCCTATGGCGGATTTCGCGGCAGATTTGACCGAATGGTTCTGTGTCATGCGCCCGGCCAGCTCACGCGGCGAGATCATCATGATCATGACCCCAGCCGCCCCCGAAAGCGGCGCAATCTGCAAGCCGCACTGGAGCGGGGCCCGCTGGCCGCTGCCGACATCCACATCGTTGACAAAAAGCGTGGTGCCGCGGGCGCGCGCCTTGGCAAACGCGTCTTCAAGCGGCGCGTCCACTGCGATGATGTCCCACACAGGCTGGCCGTAGACCGCCTTGTGCGAGGCGTTGAGAAACCCCTCGGCGGCGGCGTTCACGTCGGCGATGGTGTCATCGGGCGCGATCAGAACCGACGGCACGGGCAGCGATGCCCACAGGGGGCGCTCTTCGGTCAGGTTTCGGTCGGGGCGCTCGGTCATGCCACATGCCCCAGAGGGGCGGCACCAAACGCATCCGGAAGCCGTGCCAATACCTCGGCCGCGGTGCGCGCCGTGAGGACACCACGCCGTTGCACCGGATCTGTGCCCGCAGTGTCCATGTACCAGCCCAGATGCTTGCGGGCGACGCGCACCCCGAGATCGGTTCCATAGAACGACAGGATATGCTCATAATGACGCGCGACCATCGCGGCGAAGCCATCGCCGGTGGGCACCGTCGGCGCGGGTGTTGCGTAAAGGGCTTGCGCAATCTGGGCCAACAGCCAAGGCTGGCCCTGAACCGCCCGCCCGATCATCACACCCGCAGCCCCCGATTGCGCCAGAGCCGTGCGCGCGGTGTCGGCGTCGGTGATATCGCCATTTGCGATGACGGGAATGTCGACCGCGTCAACAACACCTTTGATCGCGGCCCAATCGGCCTTGCCCTTGTAGAACTGACACCGCGTGCGTCCGTG
The DNA here is from genome assembly GCF_025141935.1 of Sulfitobacter sp. S190. NCBI lineage: Bacteria > Pseudomonadati > Pseudomonadota > Alphaproteobacteria > Rhodobacterales > Roseobacteraceae > Sulfitobacter > Sulfitobacter sp. S190. The sequence goes on from NZ_CP081120.1 coordinate 1,753,319, forward strand.
GATCGTGATCATCCGGATGCCGGCTTCTTCGGCACGCCGTGCGATGCCAGCTGCGTTCAGCATGTCGTTGTCCCACCCCAGTCGGGTCTTGAGAGTGACCGGCACATCGACAGCTTCCACGACCGCCTCGATGAGGCTCAGCGCGTGATCGGGCGTCTTCATCAACGCCGACCCGGACGCGCCTGACGTTACCTTTTTCGCGGGACACCCCATGTTGATGTCGATGATCCGCGCGCCCTGCCCCGCGATCCGCCGCGCGGCTTCCGCCATCGGAGCGGCCTCTCGGCCCGCGATCTGCACCGACGTACCTGCCACGCCTATTCCCAACTCTGCCTTCTCGCGCGTGCCGGGGCGTGCCGTCAGCAGCTCTTGGCTCGCGATCATCTCGGATACGACAAGCCCCGCGCCAAACTCGGCCACCAGCGCGCGGAACGGCAAATCCGTGATCCCGGCCATAGGCGCCAGAAACACGGGGGGCGTGAGATCAAGAGGCAAGGCGGAGGAGATATGCTTAATCCTTGTGCAGACCCCATTTGACTTAGCCATTTGCCCGCAGCAGTTCAACAAAATCGCGTCCCGTGCGGCGCTGTCACGCTGGTTGCTGCCTAAAAATTAGGCGCTCCGCTTGCCGATTGCACGCCGCATCCCGATTGCCTAAACATCGGGCAGGCATACGCAAAGGGTCAGCCATGCACGTTACAGCCATCATCGTCGCTGCAGGCAAGGGAACGCGCGCCGGCGGTCCTGTCGCCAAGCAATGGCAACCGCTCGCGGGCCAGCGGGTCATAGATCATACCCTGCGCGCGTTTCAGGATCACCCGGCAATCACCGATATCGTCATCGTTGTGTCGGATGCAGATTTCGACCGCGTTGCTGATATTGCGGATAATGATATTGCAATAGCGTCGGGTGGCGCCACCCGTACCGAATCCGTTCGCAACGGACTTGCGGCCTGCCCACAGGCGGATCTCGTATTGATTCATGACGGGGCGCGCCCTTGCGTGTCCGCCGATGTAATAAGCGGCGTCTGCGCGGCATTGGGCCAAGCCCAAGCCGCTGCCCCCGGCTTGCCCATCACGGATGCCCTGTGGCACGGCGCGGACGGTCATGTTGTGGGCACGCAAGACCGCAGCACCCTCTTTGCCGCGCAGACACCGCAAGGATTTGACCGGCGCGCCTTGCTCGCGGCCTACGCGCAAGCCGAGGGGCCCGCCGATGATGATGTCGCCATTGCCCGTGCCGCGGGAATGGCGGTTGCCATCACCGCTGGCGCCGCAGACAATATCAAGATTACAATGCCCGCAGATTTTGCCCGGGCGGCAAGAGTGTTGGAGAGCAGAATGGACATTCGGACAGGCAACGGGTTCGACGTGCATGCCTTCGGGCCGGGGGATTACGTAACGCTGTGCGGTGTCACGGTGCCGCATGATCGCGGGCTCGTCGGCCATTCGGATGCCGATGTCGGCTTGCACACCGTAACGGACGCGATTTACGGCGCGCTCGCTGCCGGTGATATCGGCACCCATTTCCCTCCGTCCGATCCGCAATGGAAAGGGGCCGCAAGCGATATTTTCCTGCGGCACGCCAAGGATATGGCCCGCGACCGCGGATTCACGTTGACCCATGTTGATTGCACCCTGATCTGCGAACAGCCCAAGATTGGGCCACATGCCGCCGCCATGCGCGACCGTCTGGCCGATATTCTGGGCGTCGCGCTCGACCGCGTGTCCGTTAAGGCCACGACATCCGAACGCCTTGGCTTCACGGGCCGCGAAGAAGGGATTGCCTGTCTTGCGACGGCGACTTTGGTGAAGTCATGACGCTGGCCCGGATGATCGCTACTTTGCTGGGCGCGGGATATATCCGCCCTGCCCCTGGCACGTGGGGGTCTCTCGTCGCATTGCCGTGGGCGTGGCTGGTGCACGTCATCGGCGGGTTTCCTTTGCTGGTGCTCGCCACGGTCGCTGCATTTTTCAAGGGATGGTGGGCAACCGCCAAGCTGACCGAAGGCAGCGACGATCACGATCCTTCCGAAATCGTGGTCGATGAACTGGTTGGCCAGTGGATCGCTCTCATGCCCCTGTCGCTGGCAAGTTGGCGCATGGGGATCGATATCACGGTGATGTGGCCGGGCTGGATTGCCGCATTTTTGCTGTTCAGGCTGTTCGACATCTGGAAGCCGTGGCTGGTCGGCCGGGCCGATCGACGCGGCGATGCGCTTGGCGTGATGCTGGACGACGTGATCGCGGGTGTCTTTGCCGCGATCGGTGTGCTGGTGCTGGCCGGACTTTACCATGCGCGCTGACATCCTGACGCGGGCGCGTGATCTGGGTGTCATGATCGCCACGGCAGAAAGCTGTACCGCGGGTATGGTCGCCGCAGCGCTTACCGATTTACCGGGATCTTCGGCGGCATTTGACAGAGGGTTCGTCACCTATACCAACGCTGCCAAAGAACAAATGCTCGGTGTTGAGAGCGCTACACTGGAGGCCGTCGGGGCCGTGTCGCCCGAAGTTGCCGCGGAAATGGCGCAAGGGGCGCTTGAAAGATCGAACGCGCAGCTGGCGGTGTCCCTGACCGGTATCGCCGGACCGGGCGGATCGGAGCATAAACCCGAAGGGCGCGTCTGCTTCGGAGTGGCAACCGGATCGGGAACAGCCACCACAACCGTGGACTTCGGTGCGCTGGGACGCGCGGAGGTCAGGGCTGCGGCACGCGATCACGCTCTGCGTCTGCTTTACGATGCACTTCACGAGATGCCTGAAAACTAAGCAAACGCACCTCAAATCTGACCAATTTGGCAGCAGTCGCCGATTTGCCCAAGATTCGAGCGTGCCGCGAAACATCGCTGCTTTATTCATCAACCGACCTGCGCTCTATCGCTCCGAAACAAAGGGGAGATAACCGATGAATGGTGCCGATTCTGCATGGATCATGACGGCCACAGCGCTTGTGCTGCTGATGACACTGCCGGGGCTTGCGCTCTTTTACGGAGGGCTGGTCAGGGCGCGCAATGTGCTCAGCGTATTCATGCACTGCTATGCAATTGCCTGTTTGATGAGCGTTCTGTGGTTCTTTGTGGGCTACTCGATCGCGTTCGGTCCCGGTGAAAGTGGCCTTTGGGGCGGTTTGGCCAAGGCGGGATTGAACGGTGTCACCGTCGACAGCCTGTCCGGCACCCTGCCCGAAGTACTGTTCTTTGCGTTCCAGATGACGTTTGCCATCATCACGCCCGCGCTGATTGTCGGTGCGTATGTCGAGCGTATCGGGTTCGGGTTTGTCCTGCTCTTCTCGGGGCTGTGGATGCTTTTGTGCTATGCACCGGTTGTACACTGGGTGTGGGGCGGCGGTATGCTCGCCGATGGCGGTATCTTTGGCGAAACCGGGGTGCGGGACTTTGCAGGGGGCATTGTCGTGCACGAAACAGCCGGCATCGCCGCACTGATCCTTGCCGTTTTTCTGGGCGCGCGGAAGAACCAGACGACACCACCGCACAGCCCGGGAATGGTCATGATGGGGGCTGCGCTTTTGTGGGTCGGTTGGTTCGGCTTTAATGGCGGTTCGCAATTGGCCGCGGACGGCGGCGCCGCGATGGCGATTACCGTGACGCACATTTCTGCCGCGACTGCGTCGCTGACCTGGGCGCTGTGGGAGAAGGTCAAGTTCGGTAAGGCATCGCTTGTCGGCATCGTGACCGGCACGATTGCCGGTCTTGCGTCGATCACGCCCGCGTCGGGTTATGTCGGCCCGTGGGAGGCGCTGTTGATCGGCACTGTTGCCGGCATCCTGTGTCAGGAGGCTGTTGTCCTGATCCGCAACAAGATCAAGATTGACGACACGCTCGATGTGATGGCGGTACACGGCGTTGGGGGTATCTTCGGCACGATCATGATCGCCGTGTTCGGTGCCGGAACCTACGTGGCACAGCTGGGGTCGCTGGCGATTGTGGGGGTTTATACAACAATCGTGACGGTCGTTCTGATCTTCGTCTGCCGGGCGATCACCCCGCTTCGCGTTAATGAAGAGACGGAAACGAGCGGGCTTGACCTGACCGTGCACGGTGAACGGGCCTACGACATGTCCAGCTGAGCCACCTTGCGGTAACCATGCCAGAGGGCGTCGCACCAGTTGCGGCGCCCTTTTTACGTCTTTGGATGGGCGGCAAAAAGCTCCGTGAGGGCCGATAGATCGTCACCCATCGAAGCCTCCCAAAGCGCCTCGGCAAGGTCATCCCCCAAAAGCCCGCAGCCTTTGGTTTGCAGCTTTGCCGCGCGTGTTTCGAGGCTCATTGGCGTGGCAAGATCATGCCGCAGCCGCCGCACTTCACCGCTGTCGAGCTGAAGCGTGACGCGGCTTTCCGTCTCTGCCAGCGTATCGTCCGGGATCACTTCGATCCTGTCGCGCAACGCCTTAACAGCGGCATCGCGGCAAATTGCGTCGGTAAAGCTGGTCTGCGCGCTGGTATCATGACCCAGAAGGAGCATCGCCGTCGTCTGGGCATAGCTGAATTTCGCCTCCAGCCCCGTCTTTGGTGCCGCGATATTGCAAACGGTCATCCACCGTGGGTGGGTGCGGATGCGGATGGCAGCCAAGCGTTCCGTCGAAACGGTACTTCCCGCCAAAGCTTCGAGTGTTGCGTGCAGCCCGTGACAACATGCGTGAAATTTATGGCTGATCTCTGAAATGGCCCAGTCTTTTCGGGGAAGCTTTACGTCTTGCCCTGCCCCGTGATGGGTAACTCCAAAGCCGTTCTCCCCCGCCAGCCCGTCATGTGCCGCTGTCATGCCGGCCTGCGCCCAAAGTGCAGCCTCCACGCCCGTGCGCGCGGCCAGTCCCGCATTCAACGGTTTGGCCATGGTGCCGAATTGGCCCTTGATGCCGGACGCCATCGAGGCGGCCAAACCAAGCGCGTGCCGGATCTGTATCGCGGGCAATCCCAGCAAGCGACAGGCCGCCAGTGTGGCCCCGAAGGCACCTGCGGTTGCCGTTTGATGATAGCCGATCTGGTAGTGTTCCCGCCCCAGCCAGACACCGACGAGGATCGACGCCTCGACGCCCACGACACCTGCGGCGACGACCTCGTCCAGCGACGCGTCAAGCGTTTCGCCCAAGGCAAAAACGGCAGGCAGTACCGCGACAGATGGATGGCCGATGTGGGCGAAATGGGTGTCATCATAATCCAGCGCGTGGCTGAGCGTGCCATTGACCAGCGCGCCACCCGCCGCGCCGATCCTGTTTCCCCCGAAAAGATGTGCGGGGCCTTCCTCCGTGCATTGCGCCGCGACGAAAGACCGGAACTCGGGCGTGTTAGCCCCCGCCATTCCGCAGGCTGCCCAGTCAAACACCGAAAGCCGCATCATCGCCAAGGCCGGTGCAGGCACATCGACGCCCGCAAAACCGATCAACCGTTTGGTCAGTCCCATCGCAATTCCGCCCCCGATCAGCCGTAAAGTTCTGCCGCGCGTTTTTCAAAGGCCCGCACCACGCGCAGCATGGCCTCGTTGAAAACCACCCCGATGATCCGCTGCAGAATCGCGTTCTTGAATTCGAAATCCACAAAAAAGCAGACTTCGCAGCCGCTCTCTACATCCGCGAAACTCCAGTTGGATTTCATGTATTTGAAGGGACCATCCAGATATTCCGTATCGATTTTCCGGTCATCGGGCCACAAGACGACGCGGCTGGTGAAACGCTCACGGAACACCTTGAACGAGATGACCAGATCGGCGTCCATCACACGGTGATCGCCCATATCGTCTTCGCGCTTGATGCGGGCCGCTGCGGTCCAGGGCAGAAATTTGGGATAGGATTCCACATCGGCGACCAGATCATACATCTGCTGGGCGGTGTAGGGCAGCACGCGGGTCTCTTGGTGGGTTGGCATTGATTTCCGTCTCTTGTCTGGTTAGCGCTGTAACAAAGACCGCGCTCCCGAACAATCAAGAGATGCCCATGCCCACGCGACCCTATGTCATAGACGAGATGATCTCGGCCAAATCCATCGCTGCGCGGATCGAGCACATGTGCCACGACATTCGCGCCGAATTCAGCGATACAGACAAGTTGATCGTTGTCGGCCTGCTGCGCGGATCGTTCGTTTTCATCGCGGATCTGGTTCGAGAGCTCGATCTGCCGATCGAAGTCGATTTTCTGGAGGCGTCAAGTTACGGCGACGGAATGGAAAGCAGCCGGGAAGTCCGCATTCTCAAGGACTTGCGCGGCGCAATTGAAGGACGCGATGTGCTTGTCGTCGAAGATATCGTAGACACCGGCCATACGCTGCACCACGTGACATCGCTTCTGCGGTCGCGCGGGCCTGCACGGCTCAAAACTGCTGCGTTGTTGGACAAACCGACCCGGCGGGAGGTCGATCTGCGAGCTGATTTCACCGGTTTCGATATTCCCGATGAATTTGTTGTGGGCTACGGAATCGATTTCGCACAGCGCAATCGCAATCTGCCCTTCATCGGCAAAGTCCGCTTTACCGGCGATGCTTGATATCCGTCACCTGTTGCGCATGAAGCGCTGGTCCCAGAGCCCGCCGTCGGCACGCCGGGTCAAGCTGGTGTTCGGGGTGGTGGCGGTTGCCCTGCTCATTATCGGTCTGGAAAAGTTGGGCCTATGGCCACAGTGGGCCACGGCCGAACGTTTGAACCGCCGTTTCTGAACGCTCCCGGTCAGGCGATGCCCAGCTTTGCGTTCCGCGCATCACGCAAGCGCGCAAAATCATCGCCCGCGTGGTAGCTTGACCGCGTGAGCGGTGTGGCCGACACCATCAGGAAGCCCTTGCCATAGGCCGCTTTTTCATAGGCTGCGAATTCATCGGGATGTACGAAACGATCGACGCGGTGGTGTTTGGGTGTGGGTTGCAGGTACTGTCCGATGGTCAGGAAATCGATATCGGCGGCGCGCATGTCATCCATGACCTGCACTACAGATTGGCGATCTTCGCCAAGCCCGACCATGATGCCGGATTTGGTGAACATCGACGGATCCAGTTCCTTGACCCGCTGAAGCAGACGCAAGCTATGGAAGTAGCGCGCACCCGGGCGGACTTCGGGGTACAGACCCGGCACGGTTTCGAGGTTGTGATTGAATACGTCTGGTCGTGCTTCGACAACCTTTTCAAGCGCTTCGGGGCCACATTTGATAAAGTCGGGCGTCAGAATCTCGATCGTGGTCTCAGGGCTGCGGTGCCGGATGGCACGGATGGTTTGGGCAAAATGCTCTGCTCCGCCGTCTTCGACGTCATCGCGGTCGACGCTGGTAATGACCACGTGGTTGAGGCCGAGTTTTTGCACTGCGTCAGCCACCCGACCCGGCTCAAAGGCATCGAGCGCTTCGGGGGGCTTGCCGGTCGCAATGTTGCAGAACGTGCAGGCGCGCGTGCAGACTTCCCCCATGATCATCATGGTCGCGTGCCCCTGACTCCAGCACTCGCCGACATTCGGGCAGCCGGCTTCCTCGCAGACAGTGACCAGTTTGTTGTCGCGCATGATCTTGGCGGTTTCGGCGTATCCCTTGCCGCCCGGTGCCTTGACCCGAATCCACGTAGGCTTTTTGGGCTGCGGATTGTCGGGCCTGCGGGCTTTTTCCGGGTGCCGCTGGTCGGGGATTTTCAGATCACGCATCAGCATACCTCTTGCGGTCAAAATAGCTTGGCTGCTGCCATACTTAGCCCCCTTGGCGTGCAAGGGAAACCCCGCGCGGCGCAATGCCGCCATGCGTATATGTGTGAAAAAAACCGGCACAGCCGGGAGGAAGCTGTGCCGGTCAAAGCCGGAATCTCGGTCGGTCAGCGGCGTCAGCCGATCATTTGCCCCGACTGGTCCTGGCAATCTTCATAATGTTTCTGCAGTCGGATAAGGCCGATCCGCAGCACGATCTTGCCCGATCGCGCCGACCATCCCAGCCGTTTTTCCGTTGTTTCGAGCCCTTCCAGATAACAACAGCAGCGCATGACGACGTCGGCGAGCCCCTCGCCCAGATCCTCGATTGCGGCACTTACACGCCGGCGCGCATCCAGCGCGGCGGCAGGCCCCGAAGTATCAACCGGCGTGCAATCGACACCCGCCAGAAGCATACGGTCCCAGTTCTGGCCCATCTTGGGACCCATCTGCGACAGTTCAAAATCTTCGCGCAGCCGTTCGCCCGCGTGGACCTGTGCCTCGGTCAGAAACAGCCGCCCGTCCTTGTCCCGGCGCCGTGCGAGGGCCGCCAGCGGGCTTTCGGCCATCGTGTATCGCACGCGGCGCGGGCTTGGCTTTTTCGCCGCTCCCATGAATTGCGCGGGTGCTTCGGAAAGGCCGGGGGGCACGTTTGCATGCGCGCTTTCGGTTTTGGCCATGATATCGGTGAGCGCGGCACGCCCGGCTGTCGTAATCCGGTAGCGCGTGATCTTGCCGCTGGTTTCCGCATGAATCCACGCCTTTAGCGCTAACGCCTCCGCGATGTGGCGATCCACGACACCGGTGCGGGTGGTCTCTCCCTGCGGCATGCTGCGGACGATCACGGCCTTTTCCATGTTCAGCGCAACGGCGAGCACGGCCCCCTTTTCACATAATCGACGCAGAACGCGGCTGGCTTCGGCCGTTAACGTATCGCTGTCGGGCGGATCGATCTGTTTGTCATCTCCACTGCTCATGGCGCGACCGTCCGCATCGTTGCCGGGGTCGGCATGTTCGAGTTTGCGGAGCGCACCGTCGACCAGAGGATCGTCGCGCATCGTTTCAATCCGGCGCACCTGACGCAGGATGGTAGACGCGTGGCAGCCCTGCGTTCTGGCAAGCTCCCGGATCGGCGTGCCGCCATCGGTGTGCAACAGATAGTTTTGCACCGGCGTCGGCACCCATTCAGGCCATTCGTCTTCCAACGATCCTTGAGAGGATCGATATAGTCCATTCTCAAAACCATTTACCATAGCCCCCATTTCCAGGTGTCCCTTCCCAGATTTCCAACACTCCCCCGAGATACAACCCTCACGGGAATTAGTTACCTATTTGTTAAAATTAACGACTGCACCAACTATTGTTTCCAAAATCTAAACAGTGGTGAATGCAGCGAACGGCCTTTGCAAAATAGGCGCAACACCCGTCTATTGGGGTGATTATCGACCATGTTGAATTCGTGAAACAGCCACCGCGCTGTTGCAAATATGAGGACCTGACATGCAAGATATTCATACGATGCTGGCCGAAATGCACCGTCCACGCCTGTTGATGCGGGCCGCCCGAATCGGCGCGCAGGACTACAGACGGACGGCCCACCTGCCCCGGTTGCTGGGATATGGCGTGCTGCCGCGGCCGGCTGCGGCATTAATGAAACTGATTGGAATTGAAGCGCAGCTGGAAACAGAGCGCGCGGAGGGTGACGCCAGCTATAGCCTGACGCGTCATGTCGATGTGCTGATCGCGATTGTTGGTGAAGCGCGCGACCTGCGCCATGCACAGGCCGCGTCTCACGTCGTGGTCCCGCTCAGGTAAAGCTGTCGGGCTCCGCAGCCTTGCGCTCTGCCACGAATGCGTTCAGCGCATCCAGAGTGGCGGGTTCCATCGCCGGTTGCTGGTAATCGTTGAGCATTTTCTCGACACGCAGGCTGGCGAGCGCCTGGGTGTCGCGCCCACCTTCGTCTTCCCACGTCTCGAATGGTTTGTAGTCGAGCAGATCGGATTTCCAGAACGCCTCTTTGAAATTGGCCTGCGTGTGGGCACAGCCCAGATAATGCCCGCCCGGCCCGACTTCGCGAATGGCATCCATCGCCTGCGCGTTCTCGTCCACTTCGACGCCGCGTGCCAGGTGATGCAGGGTGCCAAGTTGGTCCGCGTCCATCACGAACTTTTCGAACGAAGACACCAGTCCACCTTCCAGCCAGCCACAGCTGTGCAGCATGAAGTTCACACCGGCCAGTAGGCCCATGTTCAGACTATTTGCCGTTTCGTAAGCTGCCTGCGCATCCGGCAGCTTCGACCCGCAGAAGGAACCGGCTGAACGGTATGGCAGGTTGAGGCGGCGCGCCAATTGGCCCGCCCCGTATGTAATATGGCTCGCCTCGGGCGTTCCAAAAGTCGGTGCGCCCGAATTCATGTCAATCGATGTCACAAAAGCGCCCATGATCACCGGTGCGCCGGGGCGGATCAGCTGGCTGTATGCGATGCCAGCCAAGGCTTCGGCCAGAACTTGCGTCAACGTGCCGGCAATGGACACAGGCGCCATCGCGCCGCCGACGATAAAGGGCGAAATGATGCAGGCCTGATTGTTTTGCGCATACACCTCGAGCGCGCCCATCATCACATCGTCGAATGTCATCGGCGAGTTGATGTTGATGAGCGATGTCATCACGGTGTTTTCCTGCACGAACTCCTTGCCGAACAGAATTCCTGCCATGTCTACAGAATCCTGTGCGCGGCTCGGCTCGGTCACCGATCCCATGAAGGGCTTGTCGCTGAGCGTCATATGCGCGTGCAGCATATCGAGGTGGCGTTTGTTTACGGCCACGTCGGTCGGCTCACAAACAGTGCCGCCAGAATGGTGCAGCCATTTCGACATGTAGCCCAGCTTCACGAACTTGCGGAAATCGTCCATCGTGGCGTAGCGACGGCCGCCTGCGACGTCGCGGACGAATGGCGGGCCATAGACCGGCGCGAGCACCAGGTTGTTGCCGCCGATCTCAACATTGCGGAGCGGATTGCGGGCGTGCTGGGTGAATTGGGCCGGGGCCGTTTCGCACAATTTGCGCGCCAGACCACGCGGAATGCGTACCCGCTCGCCTTGCACATCTGCCCCGGCTTCGCGCCAGCGATCGAGGGCTTTGGGGTTGTCGAGAAAGTTCACGCCAACCTCTTCGAGAATGGTCTCGGCGTTTGTTTCGATGATCTGCAGAGCTTCTTCGGTCAGCACCTCGAAATTCGGGATATTCCGTTCGATGAATTTGGCAGTGTCGAATGAAACTGCGCTGCGGGCGGCGCGACGTGCGGCCCCGCCGCCACCGCGGGCGCGTCGTGCTGGTTGCGACATGGTATTTCCCCTCAAGATGCGTCTCTGGCCAGACAGATACCGCCACGTGCCGTTCGTCCGCCCGCTTTTTGCGCCCTCGGAGAGAGAAAAACGACATTCGCCCTTTGGTGTGTCCCATGGGTGCTTGCCTCATGTCAGGTGGCGGCATAATGAGTGCGCATGACAGATCAATCCCATGACCGCCTTCTCATCATCGACTTCGGCAGCCAGGTCACACAGCTGATTGCCCGGCGCTTGCGCGAGTTGAATGTGTATTGTGAAATCCATCCGTTCAACAATGTTGACGATGCCTTTCTGGCCAGCTTCGCGCCCAAAGCCGTCATTCTTTCGGGCGGGCCCGCGTCTGTGATTGACGAAGGATCGCCGCGCCCGCCACACAAGGTGTTCGATCTCAATGTACCGGTACTGGGTATCTGTTACGGCCAGCAGGTCATGATGGAAGTGCTCGGCGGCAAAGTGGAACGGGGCCATGGCACCGCGGAATTCGGTCGCGCCTATGTCACGCCGACCGACACGCGGCTGGAGCTGCTGCAGGGCTGGTTCGCCACCGAGCGGGAGCAGGTCTGGATGAGCCACGGCGATCACGTCAGCAAGATCGCGCCCGGTTTCGAGGTTTTCGGCACCTCGCCAAACGCGCCTTTCGCCATCACCGGCGATACCGAGCGCAATTTCTACGCCGTCCAGTTCCACCCCGAAGTGCATCACACTCCCAACGGGCTAAAGCTCTACGAAAACTTCGTCCGCATGGCCGGTTTCAAGGGCGACTGGACCATGGGCGCCTACCGCGAGGAAGCGATTGCCAAGATCCGCGAGCAGGTCGGCGACAAGAAGGTCATCTGCGGGCTGTCCGGTGGTGTCGATTCTTCCGTCGCGGCCGCATTGCTGCACGGAGCGATCGGTGACCAGCTCACTTGCGTTTTTGTCGACCACGGCCTTTTGCGCAAGAACGAAGCCGAGGAAGTCGTGGAGATGTTTCGCGACAACATGAACCTGCATGTCATCCATGCAGACGAAGCCGAATTGTTTCTGGGCGAGCTTGAGGGCCAATCCGACCCCGAGACCAAGCGCAAGATCATTGGGCGGCTCTTTATCGACGTGTTCCAGAAATACGCAAAAGAGATCGAAGGCGCGGATTTTCTCGCTCAAGGAACGCTCTACCCTGACGTGATCGAATCGGTCAGCTTTTCGGGTGGTCCTTCGGTGACCATCAAATCGCACCATAATGTCGGTGGCCTTCCCGAAAAGATGGGTCTGAAGCTCGTCGAGCCGCTGCGCGAGCTTTTCAAGGACGAGGTGCGCGTTCTGGGACGCGAACTGGGTCTGCCGCCCAGCTTTATCGGTCGTCATCCCTTTCCCGGTCCGGGTCTTGCGATCCGCTGCCCCGGCGAGATTACCCGCGCCAAGCTTGATATCTTGCGCGAAGCGGATGCGGTTTATATCGACCAGATCCGCAAGCACGGGCTTTATGACGATATCTGGCAGGCCTTCGTCGCGATCCTACCCGTGCGCACCGTCGGGGTGATGGGCGACGGCCGCACATATGACTATGCCTGTGCGCTGAGGGCGGTGACCTCTGTCGATGGTATGACGGCGGATTACTATCCGTTCAGCCATGAATTCCTCGGTGAAACGGCGACGCGCATCATCAACGAGGTCCCGGGCATCAACCGCGTGACCTATGACATCACGTCCAAACCACCCGGAACAATCGAGTGGGAATAGTGGCGCAGACCTAGACATGACCAACACTTTGAAGGCTGCCATGTGGATGACAGGCGCAATTGCGTCGTTTTCTTCTATGGCGGTCGCGGGCCGTGAATTGGGCGGTGACTACGACACGTTCGAGATCATGTTGTACCGGTCTGTTGTGGGCGTCGTGATCGTGGTGTCACTGATTACGCTGTCGGGGGGGTGGTCACGGGTTGGCCGGACCCAGATCGGCACCCATTTTCTGCGCAATCTGGCCCATTTCACCGGTCAGAACCTGTGGTTCTTTGCGGTAACGCTGATTCCGCTGGCGCAGGTTTTTGCGCTCGAGTTCACAACACCCCTCTGGGTTATCGTGCTGGCGCCGCTTGTGCTGGGCGAGCGGTTGACCCGGATGCGGGCCGTTGCGGGAGCGATGGGGTTTGTGGGTATCCTCATCGTGGCGCGCCCCGACCCCTCAAATCTGAACCTCGGCATCCTGACGGCGGCGGCCTCCGCTATTTTCTTTGCCTTCACGATCATGATGACCAAGCAGCTGACCAAGGGCAATTCGATCGCAACAATCCTTTTCTACCTGACCACGTTCCAACTGGCCTTCGGTCTTGTTGCGGCGGGGTATGATGGCGATATCGCCCTGCCCTCCGCACAGGCATGGCCCCTGCTCGGGTTGGTGGGTCTGGCCGGTCTGCTGGCACATTACTGCCTGACCAATGCACTGGCGATCGCACCCGCGACTGTTGTTGTCCCGCTTGATTTCGCCCGGTTGCCGGTGATCGCGGTTGTGGGGATGCTTCTTTATTCAGAACCGCTCGATCTGCTTGTTTTTGTAGGTGCGGCGGTGATTTTTGCCGGAAACTACCTCAACATCTGGTCCGAGACCCGAAAACCGGTGTCGCCTTAATACACTTTTTGCGAAAATCAATAACGTTACCCAGCGTTATTCTTGCATGCGCAACCGACCGCTTGCTTATTTGCTGACATTCAGCAGGCGGGAGGATCTGGGCCTGCGCGAAAAACGGGGACGGAAAATGACATCTACATTCAAAGCACGTGCCGCCTATCTCGGCACCGTGTGTGCAGCGTCGCTCTTCACGGTAACGGCCGCTTCGGCCGCGGGGCTTGACCGCTCCGGTCAGTCCGTGTCGTCGATCTTTAACGAGTCCGGCACAGTGAGCTTCACTTTTGCACATATCAATCCAAGCGTCACAGGCGAAGACGCCTTTGGCAACAGCTATGACGTCGGTCGCAGCTATGGCCAGACTTCGCTGGGCTATACGCAAAGCATCCAGGACGGTTTTGACCTCAGCGTCATCATTGATCAGCCTTACGGCGCGGACGTCAGCTATAACAACAGCCCGCTGACCAGCGCGCTGGGTGGCACCGGTGCCGATCTCGACAGCGAAGCGATCAGCGTCATCGGTCGCTACCGCTTCAACGAACGCGTCAGCGTTTTCGGTGGCATCAAGGCACAGCGGGTTGAATCCACCGTCGATCTGAACGGTCAGGCCTACGCAAGTGCGATCGGCACCGCCGGTGTCGCACGCGGTTTCAACGCCGGTTTGCCCGCCGGTGCACCAGCGCTGAGCACGACAGTCCTTGGCGGCGCGTTGCAGGGTAACACGGACGCCATCACGGCGATCGAAACGACCTATGGCGCGGGCACGACTGCGGCGCTTGGCGCACAGGTCAGCGGCGCGATTGACGGCTTCAACGCAACCGACGGCTACTCGTTCAAGGCAGATGCCGACACGCAACCGGGCTGGCTGATCGGGGCCGCGTATGAGATCCCCGAGATCGCGTTCCGCTTTGTTGCGACGTATCACGCGGAAATCGACCACGATGCGACCACAACAGAAAGCCTGCTGGGCAATGTCGTGGAAAGCGATGTCGAGTTCAAAACGCCACAATCGCTGAACCTCGAGCTGCAAACCGGCATCGCCGCCGATACGCTGCTGCTGGCCAGCTACCGCTGGACGGACAATTCCGAAATCGACGTTGTGCCGACTGTCCTTGGCAGCGATCTGGTCAACATTGACGACGGTCACCGCTTTACTCTGGGTGTCGGCCGCCGCTTTACCGAGCAGTGGTCCGGTTCGGTCGTGGCCTCTTTCGAGCCCAAGGGCGACGATGATCTGGTATCCCCGCTTGGCCCGACCAACGGTCTGTTCGGTCTGTCGCTTGGCGGTCGCTATGTTCAGGATAACATGACTGTCTCTGGTGGTGTGAACTACTCCTGGCTGGGCGATGCGTCCCCCGAAGTGGGTGGTCAAGGCGTTGCACGTTTTGAAGACAACCACTCGGTCGCGCTCGGCCTTCAGGTGAACTTCACGTTCTAAAGACCGCAAAATCCAGATAAAAGGCCCGTTTGACTTTTCAGGCGGGCCTTTTTGTTTTTACGCAAGAAACCGGATCGCCCTGTGACAATCGGGCTGATACGTCTTGGACATGACCGACAAGCGCGAACGCACCATTTCAATGACAGCTTGGCTTCTGCTGCTTTTGCTGGCCTTGATCTGGGGAGGATCGTTTCTGTCGATCCGTATCGCACTTGACGAAATACCACCCCTCTGGACGGTTGTGCACCGCGTGCTTTGGGCGGCCTTGGTCTTATGGGTTGCCGTGTGGTGGACGGGCGCGGCCCTCCCCAGGGGCAAACGTGTCTGGATCGGATTTGCCGGGATGGGTCTGCTCAACAATGTTATACCGTTCTCGCTCATGGCGTGGGGGCAGCTTTTCATTCCCACGGGTCTGACTTCGATCCTGAACGCCGCAACCGCTATTTTCGGTGTTGTCGTCGCGGCCGTGTTGCTGGCCGATGAGCGGCTGAGCGGTCGGAAAGCGCTTGGCGTCTTGCTCGGTTTCGCTGGAGTTGCCACCGCAATAGGGCTCCGCAATCTGTTGTCCTTCGATGTCACGTCACTGGCCCAGATCGCAGTGCTGGCGGGCACCCTGTCCTATGCGTTTGCCGGTGTTTGGGCGCGTCATTATTTGTCCGGACTCACCCCACAGGTCGCGGCTGCGGGTATGCTTACGGCCTCAAGTGTCGTTATGGTGCCGTTGGCAATGGCCGTCGAAGGGCCGCCCGATACCGACCTCGCCCTGCGTACGATCGGCGCGGTGGCCTACTACAGCCTTGTCGCGACTGCGGCGGCCTATCTGATCTACTACCGTGTTCTTGCACTGGCAGGCAGTGGCAATCTGTTGCTGGTCACACTTCTGATCGCGCCCGTCGCGATTGTTCTTGGGGCGGTGGTGCTTGGTGAAAGTCTTGCTCCGCAAGCCTATGGCGGATTTGCCCTGTTGGCGCTGGGGTTGATCGTGATCGACGGCCGGTTGATTGACCGGCTCCATTCGGGCCGCTAACACAAGTCCCAACGCAATCAGGAGCCCGATATCATGCTTTATCCCGACGCGGACAGCTGGCGCGCTGCCCCTCGTAAATCAGTGCTGTTCTTTGGCATGTCGGGCTTGGGTAAAACACATGTGTCCAAGATGCTCGTGCAGGGCGGTGACTGGTTTCACTACTCCATCGATTACCGCATCGGCACTGCCGGCATGTACCCGCATATCAAGGATAACCTGATCGCCGAGGCGATGAAGCAACCCTTTCTTGCGCAGATGCTGCGGGCCGACGCAATCTATCTCGAACCGAATGTCCACGATCACGATCTGGGTGCGGTCAGCGCCTATCTTGGCAAGCCCGGCGATCCCGGTCGCGGAGGGCTCGAGATGTCGGAATATACCCGTCGGCAGGCGCTGTTCAGAGACGCAGAGATTGCAGCACTCGTTGACACAGGACACTTCATGCAGCGTGCGCGCGAGCTTTATGGATACCCCCACTTCATTTGCGACACAGGCGGGTCTGTATGTGAGTGGATCGATCCCGAAAATGCGCAGGATCCTCTACTCGTCACGCTCAAAGAACAGTGTCTGCTGGTCTGGATCAAAGGGACCGATGCGCACACCGAAGAGCTGGTACGCCGCTTTGATCGCGCACCCAAGCCCATGGCCTACCAACCTGCATTCCTCGAGAAGGTCTGGGCGGATTATCTCGCGTTGCATGAGTGCGCCCCCGATGCGGTTGATCCCGATGCCTTTGTCCGCTGGGCGTATGCGCAGGCACTGGCACATCGCCAGCCCCGCTATGAAGCGATGGCCCGTCACGGCATCACGGTCACAGCCGAGGAAATCGGCGCCCTGTCGGGGCCTGAAGGGTTTGACGATATGATCGCCGCCAAGCTCTGAGTGGTAGACACGCGCTTGTGACGCATCGCTCCTCTTGAGCCGCACGCCCGCGCGCTTTATCTGTCTGTTTCCCGTACCGAAGACCAAGGCCACCCCATGCCCATAAAGATACCCGCCGCCCTGCCAGCCTACGACGTGCTCACGCGCGAGGGCGTAAGCGTGATGGACGAGGATCAGGCCGCGCGTCAGGATATCCGTCCCCTCAGGATTGCCCTGCTGAACCTGATGCCAAAGAAAATTCAGACAGAGAACCAGTTCGCCCGCCTGATCGGTGCCACGCCTTTGCAGATCGAACTGACACTCTTGCGGATGTCGGATCACCAGACCCGCAATACGGCAGCAGAGCATATGGAAAGCTTCTACCGGCCGGTTTCTGATGTCTGGAACGAGAAATTCGACGGTCTGATCATCACGGGTGCCCCGATCGAACATCTGCCGTTCGATGACGTCGACTATTACGCCGAACTGCGTCAGGTGATGGACTGGACCCAGACCAACGTCCAATCCACGTTTGGCGTCTGCTGGGGTGGGATGGCGATGATCAATCACTTCCACGGCGTCAAAAAGCATATGCTGGACGCCAAGGCATTCGGGTGTTTCCGTCACCAGAACCTTGCACCCGCCTCGCCCTATCTGAACGGGTTTTCGGACGACTGTGTGATCCCGGTGTCGCGGTGGACCGAAATACGGCAAGATGAAGTAGACGCGGCAGAGGGTCTGAAAACGCTGCTGGGCAGCGAAGAAGTAGGGCCCTGCCTGATCGAGGATCCCGCGCACCGCGCACTTTATATCTTCAATCACTTTGAATACGACCGCGACACGCTAAAACAAGAATATGACCGCGATATCGCTGCGGGCACGCCGATCAATGTGCCTGCGAATTATTACACAAACGATGATCCCGCCTTGCCACCCGTGAACCGCTGGCGCAGCCATGCGCATCTTCTCTACGGCAACTGGGTTCAGGAAATCTATCAGTCCACGCCCTATGACATTGAAAAAATCGGTTCGTAACTTGCTTGTCGTCGTCGCCATTGTTCTGACGCTGGTCGTGGTCATCCAGTGGCGCGCCGGTGCACGCGAAGCGCAGGCGAACGCGGCCTACCCGGCCCAAGGGCGGATCATCGATGTTGACGGGGTGCCCGTGCACGTCCTGACACAGGGCTCCGGTCCTGATCTGGTGCTGATCCACGGGGCCAGCGGCAACCTGCGGGACTTTACGATCGATTTCGCGGACCGCTTGTCGGACCGCTACCGTGTCATCATGTTTGACCGCCCGGGTCTGGGCTGGTCCGGCAGGCCATCAGATACGAAGGGCGCATGGAACGGCGCGTCGGAAACCCCGCTCGAACAAGCAGCCCTGTTGCAAGGCGCGGCCGATGCGATCGGCGTCGAAAGCCCCGTGGTGCTGGGTCACAGCTTCGGGGGTGCCGTTGCCCTGGGGTGGGCGCTTAACCGCCCCGAAGAAACGGCCGCACTTGTGATGGTATCGGCCGTTTCGAACCCATGGCCGGGAAAACTGGGTTGGTACTATACTGTGAATGGCACGTCATGGGGGGGCGCGTTGGTCGTTCCTCCGATTGTCGCCTTTGCCCCCCAAAGCGCGGTCAACAGCAGCATCGAGAGCATATTCGAGCCACAACCTGCGCCGGAAGGCTACGCGACTGACGTGGGCGCAGAGCTGACGCTCCGGCGCGCCACACTTCGGGCAAACACGCAACAGGTGAACCAGTTGCGCCCGCATATTGTGGACATGTCAAAACGGTATGCGGATCTCACCCTTCCGACAGAGATCGTACATGGCGACGCAGACACCATTGTGCCGCTCGAAATCCACTCCGATCCGCTCTCGCGGCAACTGCCAGCAGCGGCGCTGACCATTCTGCCGGGCATCGGCCATATGCCCCACCATGTGGCCGCGGATGCGGTGATCGAAGCCATCGACCGTGCGGCGGCGCGTGCGGGTTTGCGTTAATCCCCTTAACATCGCATATTGGCGGTGAAATCATCAACTTGGAGCCCGCGATGACCCTGCCCTTTGATGGTGCGATCAGTGCCTTTTACGAAGATACCGTGCCTCAGGATATTCGGGGCGCAATCGCCAATGGCGACAAGAATGACATCCTGTCCGACAGCTATCCGCATGAAACGCGGATGGGAAAAAAGAAATACGAGCGCGAAATGGAAGCCCTGCAGATCGAGCTGGTCAAACTGCAGGCGTGGGTGCGCGACAGCGGCACCCGGATTGCGATGGTGTTCGAGGGCCGGGACGGCGCGGGCAAAGGCGGCACGATCGGGCGGTTCCGCATGAACCTCAACCCCCGCGCAGCGCGCGTTGTCGCCCTGTCAAAACCGTCGGACGCCGAGCGCAGCCAATGGTATTTTCAGCGCTATATCAAGCACCTGCCTGCCGCGGGCGACATGGTTTTCTTTGACCGAAGCTGGTACAACCGGGGCGTCGTCGAACCGGTATTCGGTTTTTGCACACCCGAAGAAAACGCCCAGTTCTTCGCGCAGGTAAAACCGTTCGAGCGGATGCTCGTTGACGACGACATCCATCTTTTCAAATTCTGGCTCAATGTAGGGCGCGCCGAACAGCTGCGCCGGATGCTGGCCCGCGAAGCGGATCCGCTCAAGCAGTGGAAACTGAGCGGGATTGACGTGAAGGGTTTGCACAAATGGGACGCCTATACGGATGCCATCCGTGATACCTTGACCCGCAGCCATACCGAACACGCGCCCTGGACGATTGTGCGCTCCGATGACAAGCGGCGTGCACGGCTCAACGCGATACGCCATGTGCTGCACCGCTTCGATTATGACCGAAAGGACGCGGGCGCCATCGGTGAGGTTGACGAAGCCGTGTGCGGCGGGCCTGATATCTGGGATGCCTAAACGCGGCTATCACCACGGTAATCTGCGACAGGCGCTTGTTGACGCAGCACTTGCGTTGATCGAACAGAAAGGCCCTACCGGCTTCACCCTGTCTGAAGCAGCCAAGCAGGCGGGCGTGACACCTGCTGCAGTATATCGGCATTTCGAGGGTCGCGACGACTTGATCGCCGAAGCGGCGTTACAGGGCTACGACATCTTCGCGGACCTGATGGAGCACGCCTATCAATCCGGACAGCCCTCGGCACTGGCGGCGTTCGAAGCCACGGGGCGTGCCTATCTTGCTTTTGCGCGCCGCTATCCCGGCCACTACATCGCCATGTTCGAAAGTGGCATTTCGATCAATCGCTCTGCGGCCTTGGCAACGGTTGCAAACCGCGCAAACGGTGTGCTTGAAAAGGCGGCGACGGATCTGAGCCAGCATATTCCCGCGGAAAAACGGCCGCCGGCATCGATGTTTTCTGCCCATATCTGGGCCATGAGCCACGGCGTGGTCGAGCTGTTTGCGCGCAACTCGCCCGGTCGTGCATCGCCCTTCCCGCCCGAAGATCTTTTGGAATCCGGGATCGGTATCTATTTGCGCGGGCTCGGATTGATCGCGCCTGACGACTGAACAGAACCTTAGCCTGTCTGGTCCGCCAAACTGCGTGTCAGCGGCGTTATCTTTTCACCGGTATGCAGGGTGCTGGGCGGTTCGATCAAGACCACCCGGCATTCCGCGTCAGCGACCGGATTATGCGGCGTCCCCTTGGGGACGACATGAATGTCGCCGGGACCAAGGTGCACATCACCGTCCTCATATTGCATACGCAAATGTCCGGCCACGATCAGGAACATCTCATCGGCGTCATCGTGTTGATGCCAGACGAACTCCCCCTCTAGCTTGGCGACTTTGATCAGGTGGTTGTTGACCTGACCCACGACCTTCGGAGACCAATGCGCGTCAAGCGCTATATCCGCGGGGCGTATGACGGATTTGCCGGTTTCGCTCATCGTTGGCTCCGATTTTGTGACGGTGTGCAAATCACCCTAGGACAAACGAAAAGGCCGCACCAGATGATGCGGCCTTTGCAAAAACTGTAGGGCAGATTAACGCTTGGAGAACTGGAAGCTCTTACGCGCTTTGGCCTTACCGTATTTCTTACGCTCAACCACACGGCTGTCGCGGGTCAGGAAGCCTGCCGCTTTCAGCGCGCCGCGCAGCGAGGGATCGTAGAGCTGCAGAGCTTTGGAGATGCCATGCTTGACCGCACCGGCCTGTCCGGACAGACCGCCACCTTTGACGGTCGCATAGACGTCAAACTGACCTTCGGTGTTGGTGATCGAAAATGGCTGTGCCAGGATCATCTGCAGAACGGGACGGGCAAAATACGTGTTCTGTTCTTTGCCATTCACGGTTACCTTGCCGGAGCCGGGCTTGATCCAGACGCGCGCAATGGCGTCCTTACGCTTGCCGGTGGCATAGGAACGGCCCAGGTCGTCGCGCTGTGGCTCACGGTGGATCGTTTCGACCGCTGGTGTGCCCTGAACGCCGCCGATATCTTCGGTCACGACTTCTTTGAGATCGTCGAGTGTTTTGATTTCGTCAGCCATGCTCATGCACTCCGAGTGTTTTTGCTGTTCATGGATTTCACATCCAGAACTTCCGGCGCTTGCGCCTCATGTGGGTGGTCACCACCGGCGTATACACGCAGGTTGGTCATGATCTGGCGGCTCAGGCGGTTGCCGGGGAGCATACGCTTGACGGCTTGCGTGACAACGCGCTCGGGGTGGGCACCCTCGAGGATCTGGGCCTTGGTGCGCGATTTGATGCCGCCGGGGTGACCGGTGTGCCAGTAGAAGTTTTCTTCGCGCTTCTTGCCGGTCATCTGGATTTTCTCGGCATTGATCACGATGACATTGTCACCGCAATCCATGTGAGGCGTAAAAGAGGGCTTGTGCTTGCCCCGAAGACGTGTGGCTACGATCGACGCCAGACGGCCCAGCACGACGCCTTCGGCGTCAATGATGATCCATTTCTTGTCGATGTCTGCCGGTGTTGCAGAAAAGGTTTTCATGGACGAATTCCCGTTATCGAGTGGACGGGGACCAGCCCCGATGTGATGAGCGGGTTATATAGAAGCGGAATTGCGCGTCAAGCGGATCAACTCCGGTTAAATTGTTTGATAACAGTGGCTTAAAAA
Source organism: Sulfitobacter sp. S190 (assembly GCF_025141935.1). Lineage (NCBI taxonomy): Bacteria > Pseudomonadati > Pseudomonadota > Alphaproteobacteria > Rhodobacterales > Roseobacteraceae > Sulfitobacter > Sulfitobacter sp. S190. The sequence continues at coordinate 1,775,359 of NZ_CP081120.1, forward strand.
TAAGGTATAATAATACCCCATCAATTTGCGCCGTTCAGCTCCGCCAAAGCTCGCAAATCACACGCCGATCTCTTCGGGCGGGTCGTCGAGCAAATCGCGCAGCCGTTCCATGGCCGCCTCGAAGCTGCGCAGCGACACACCGGCATTCACCGCAATACGCACCGCGTGAGGCGCATTTGCGTGACGGGCGGCGAACTCCTCGGCTGCACGCACGCGCACGCCGCGCACTTCCGCTTCCGAGCAGAACTTGCCCGCCCGCCAGCCGTCGGGGAGGTTGAGCCAAAAAAATGGCACATCCTCTCGCCAATGCAGATCGTATCGCCCCAGAATGTTGACCGCCGTCTTTACGTATGTGCTGACGCCGTTGCGACATCCGGCCATCACGTCGTCAATCTGCGGGTGATGCAGCAAAGCGGCCGTCAGATCTGTCATCGGTGTGGCCAGTCCGAAAAAGCCGTGCTCGGCTACACGTTGCAAGGCCGATGTCCGGTCACGCGGGCCAATGGCACAGCCCACCCGCAGCGCTGGCGTAATCGATTTGGACAATGACGTCAGATACCAGCCGCGCTCGGGCGCCAATTGGCGATAGCCCTCTGCCTCCGATTGCCCCATCCGGTAGCAATCGTCCTCGACAATCTGCAGATCGTGGCGCCGTGCCACCTCTACCAATTCGAGGCGACGTTCGAGGGGCGTGAAACCACAGGTGGGGCTGTGTACCTCTGGAGAGGTGCACAGGATCTGCGCCTCTGCATGGCGCTCGGCGAGCGTGGCGAGCGCGTCGGGTATGATTCCGTCGGCATCCATCGCAACAGGAACAACATCCGCGCGCAGTGCTTCGGCGGCGCGACGGAACCCCGGATAAGCCAGATCTTCGACGAAAATGACAGGCCGCCTGCCCTTCAGTATCGTTTGAAAAATCAGCATGATCGCGTTTTGCCCGCCGTGCGACAGCACGATGTCACGCTCTTCGATCGGACCGATCGGTGTGCCACGCAGGAACCGCACCATGCCGGTGCGCGCCTCCTTTGCGCCACGCCGTGACGGGTAATGCATCACGCCAGACGGCGGTTCGGTTCCGATATCGACCAGAAGCTTCTTGATGAGCTGTGATTGGCCCGCATTCGGCAGATGGGGCGAAAACAGGTTCACGGTATCGGTATCGCCGCCGGTCTTGTGAACGACGGAGTCGATCTCTATCAGGTTCAGCGGCTTTTCGGGAATGCGTTCGTCCGCCACAAATGTGCCTCGCCCGACCTCCGCTTCCAGCACGCCTTCATCGGTAAGAATTGTATAGGCCCGCGCGACAGTGCCTGGCGTCATCCCGAGTTTCCATCCCAGGTCGCGCACCGGAGGCAGCTTGTCACCGCTGAGCAGGACGCCCTCGTCAATGCCTTTCCGGATCGCTGCAACCACCGACTTGTACTTTGGCTTCAACATCGGATCGACGTCCGGCGACCAAATTGTATCCATTACAATATTTCCGTAGCTTGGCTCAAATTTGTATTGTACCCATTTTGTATGGCGCAGATGCCATATTGTGTCAATACAATTATTGGAAGGAGCTTTCCCATGACACACGCAGCGACCCACACGACCGATGCCCTCGCGGTTTTGAACGCACAGCGGACCCTTCCGCTGGTTGCGGTCATCAGTGTCAAGTTCGCGGCCTGCGTGACAAAATGGGCCACGCGCCGCCGTACGCGCCTTGCACTCGCACAGCTGGAGTACTGGCAGATGGCGGACGTGGGATTGACACCTGAAGACGCAATTACAGAGGCGTCCAAGGTGTTCTGGCGGGCGTAACTTCCCCGTGGCGTACGCCAGACCTCTTCACTTGGGCAGGGTTCATCCCCTGCCCTTTTTTGGTACAATTAGCATTGTACCCTTTTAGGTTTTGACGGGCGGGATGGCATAGGTCAGCGTGGCCTGCGCGACCGGCGCACTTGACCCTTCACTGAACAACAGGACGTGTGACACCGACAACTGCCGGCCCAGTTTCAGCAATTTCGCCTGCGCGATCAGATCCACCCCTGCTGCCGGTTTGCGCATGAAGTCGATCGAACAGTTTGTCGTCACCGCGAGCGCCTGTGGCCCGATCATCGCAAGCGTCACGAGATAGGCCGCAACATCTGCCAGTGCGAACATCGAAGGGCCGGACACCGTCCCGCCGGGGCGCAGGTGTTTGTGCTGCGTGCACAGACGCATGGTGATTTCGTGGGGCGCCACATGATCGATGGCGAAATCGTCGGCCACCTGCTGGAAAACGTCGCGCATAAACAGCGTCAATGCGTCGGCATCCATCAAGATTTCTTCGGATTGTGCCATAACTTGTCCTTCATGTCCGGTTGGCTCTACAGTTGCCGCGAGCGAGGGAGACGCGCAAGATGGCAATTCTTGAAATAACGCAACGGGATGCGGTCACGCATTTGACAATGAACAGCCCCGAGCGGCTGAACGCCTTGTCGGACGAGATGCTGGCCGCGCTCGACACGGCATTGGAGGGTATTTCCAACGATGCCGTCTGTCGCGTCGTCACAATTTCGGGCGCGGGCAAGGCATTCTGCGCGGGTCACGACCTGCGGCAGATGCAAGCCATGCGGCAGGCCGAAGACGGGGGCGCCGCGCAGTTCGCGGACCTGTTCGACAGATGCACCAACGTGATGTTGAAGATTCAGAAGATGCCGCAGCCTGTCATTGCGCAGGTCCACGGCATCGCCACGGCAGCCGGTTGCCAGCTGGTCGCGACTTGCGACATGGCGGTCGCCGCGCACGGGACGCGCTTTGGGGTGAATGGCGTCAATATCGGGCTGTTCTGCTCGACCCCGATGGTCGCGCTGACACGGGCAATTGCCCCCAAAAAGGCATTTGAAATGCTCACGACGGGCGATTTCATCGACGCACAACAAGCCGAAACGCTTGGCCTGATCAATACGTCATGCGCGCCAGAAGAACTGGCCAGCGAGACCGCGGCATTGGCCGACCGGATCGCGGGTAAGCTGGGAGCCGCCGTGCGGATCGGTAAGCGCGCGTTTTATGAACAGATGCACCGCACGATGGCAGACGCCTATGCCTATACCGGCGACATCATGGTCGAAAACCTGTCCTACCGCGATACCGACGAAGGTATGCAAGCCTTTGTAGAAAAGCGGAAACCCGACTGGCAACAGTAACTGTTTCCAATTCCGGTATTCTGTTTTTCGCAACTCCGCCTAGGCCGTTTGTTAATCATGCGTTAATCCTGCTCACGGTTTCGTGAGGAGTGTATTGTGTTCACCATCCGCCCGCTGGCCTTCGGGTTCGCACTGGTCGCGGGGACGACCCACGCCGGTCCCCTGCCCCAACCCGCCACAGATAACGACTTTCACACGCACACTCCGGGCCTTGTTGAGCTTGGTCGTGATTTGTTTTTCGACCCCATCCTGTCTGGCAACAAGAATATTGCCTGTGCCACCTGCCATCACCCCACGCTCGGCACCGGGGATGCCATGTCCCTGTCGATCGGCGAAGGGGGTGCGGGTCTGGGCAGCAAACGTCTAGCCATCGCAGAAAATGCGCCAAAGTCACGGATTCCGCGCAATGCACCGGCGCTCTTCAATCTCGGCGCCCGTGAATTCAGCGTGATGTTTCATGACGGGCGTGTCGCAACGGACCGCACAGCCATGTTCGGGATCCGGATGCCCGAAAACCGGACTTTGGAACGGCCGGTGATGTCGGCGCTTGCCGCACAAAATATTTTGCCGATCCTGTCACCGGACGAAATGTCCGGCCATCCGGGCGAGAACCCGATTGCAGATGCGGTTGCGGACGAACGGATCATGGGGAGCGATGGTGCTTGGGCGCTGCTCGCCGCGCGGGTTGCAGACATTCCCGAATACGCGGACCGCTTTGGCGCGGAAGGTGTGTCGAACATCCACATTACGGACATCGGCACGGCTTTGTCCGCCTATATCGGGGCGGAGTTTCGCGCGACTGACAGCCCTTTCGACAGGTATCTGCGCGGGGACGACGCGCTTGACCAACAGCAGCTTGCGGGGATGGACCTGTTTTACGGCAAGGCGCGGTGCAGCACATGCCACGCGGGCACCTTCCAGACAGACCATGATTTCTACGCCATCGGGATGCCGCAGCTGGGTCCGGGCAAAAACGCGCATGCGGCCTATGCCGATACCGGCCACGGAATGGTATCTGGCAATGCCGACGACATGTACCGGTTCCGAACGCCGACGTTGCGGAACGTGACGATGACCGGCCCCTACGGTCACAACGGTGCCTATTCCGATCTTGAGGCGATGGTGCGTCATCACCTCAGTCCCGTCGCCTCACTCGCCGCATATGACCGGACGGCGGCGCGGCTGGCAGAAGGAATCGCTGCAAACGACTGGGATGCGATGGACGATTTCGATGAGGTCATGCGGATTGCCGAGGCGGTCGAAATACCGGACGTGGCGCTCGAAAAGGCTGAAATTGACCAAATTATGGCATTCCTGAACAGCCTGACCGACCCGATTGTGGGAAAAACGGGTCTTGGCGTGCCGCAATCGGTTCCGTCCGGATTACCACTTGATCTGGTATCTCCTCCCTCTTAGCGCGAAATATCCTAAGATTTGATGCGAATTGACCCTGTGGTGTTTCCACAGGGTTTTTTGTTTCCAGAATGGTGCAGGATTGTTGCCAAATCGGGTGTTGGCAAATCGGGCACGAATGTGGCACATATGGGGCAAGGCGTAAGCGCCTTGATGATTTTGGGTCGCCGTTCCGCGTGGAAGGTCCCTCCAGGTCAGACTCTCAACTGACCGATCTTGCCCAGCCACGGCGACCCCAAAAATCACCCTCTCCTGACAATCCGCCGCACAGGCAGCGTTTGTGCACTGTTGCACCGCCGTTTAACCGCGGGTATCTGGCGGGCATGGATAAAACATTGCACATCGTCGGCGGCGGAATGGCCGGATCGGAAGCGGCCTGGCAGGCTGCAAACGCAGGCATCGACGTGGTGATCCACGAAATGCGCCCAAAGGTGGAAACATTTGCCCATCAGACCGGACTGCTGGGGGAAATGGTGTGCTCCAATTCGTTTCGGTCGGACGACGATGAACAAAACGCCGTCGGGCTTTTGCATTGGGAAATGCGCGCGGCCAACGGGCTGATCATGCAGACAGCTGAAAAACACCGCTTGCCTGCGGGCGGTGCGTTGGCCGTCGACCGTGATCCGTTTGCGCAATCGGTGACGGACGCGCTTATGGCGCACCCCAATATCAGTGTTGACTATACAGAGATTACGGATCTGCCCACCGAAGGCACATGGATTGTCGCGACCGGCCCTTTGACATCCTCCGCACTTGGTCAGGCCATTGCGACCGAGACGGGTGCCGAAGCGCTGGCCTTTTTCGACGCAATTGCACCGATTGTGTACTTCGACAGCATCGACATGTCGAAGGCGTGGATGCAATCGCGCTATGACAAGGGCGAAACCGAGGAAGAACGCACGGCATACCTTAACTGCCCCATGACCAAAGACCAGTATGAGGCCTTCATCGACGCGCTTGCCGCCGCGGAGAAGACCGAGTTTCACGAAGGTGAAACGGCGGGCTATTTCGACGGGTGCCTGCCCATTGAAGTTATGGCCGAACGCGGCCGTGAGACACTGCGCTTTGGCCCGATGAAGCCGGTCGGACTGACAAATCCGCACGCACCTGACGACAAACCGTATGCGGTCGTCCAGCTGCGGCGGGACAACAAATTGGGAACGCTCTACAATATCGTCGGCTTCCAGACCAAAATGAAGTACGGCGCGCAAGCGTATGTTTTCAAACAGATTCCGGGTCTCGAAAACGCGCGGTTTGCACGATTGGGCGGTATCCACCGCAATACGTTCCTGAATTCCCCTACGCTTCTTGATGAACAGATGCGTCTGCGCTCCCGGCCGAACATACGTTTTGCAGGCCAGATCACGGGTGTTGAAGGCTATGTCGAATCGGCAGCGATGGGTTTGCTGGCCGGTCGCTTGGCCGCTGCCGAGCTTAATGGCGAAACGCTTGAGCCCCCTGCCCACACAACGGCGACCGGCGCGCTCATCACGCATATTTCGGGCGGTGCGGATGCGAAAACGTTTCAGCCGATGAACGTGAATTTTGGCCTTTTTCCCCCTGTTGAAGGTTTGAAAAGCGGGCGGCGCGGCCGCAAGGACCGCTACAAGGCCTATACAGATCGGGCAAAGGCCGATTGGCAGGATTGGCTGGCGGGTTGATCGCTGGACAAGGTGCCGGTGGCCGCTAAAATGGCGCTATGAGCGAGAAATTTCTGGAAACAGTGTATGCGGCACGTGACAGCGATGCCACACGCGCAATCTACGATAGCTGGTCGAGCACCTACGAAGATGAGGTCGCATCGCATGGGTACGCCACACCTGACCGCTGCGCCGCCGCCCTTGCGCAATTCGTCGACGATCTGACCGCGCCGATCCTCGATATGGGGTGTGGGACGGGTCTTGCGGGTGTCGCACTGCGCAACGCGGGATTTCTGACAATCGACGGTGTCGATCTATCCGCCGACATGCTGGAAATAGCCCGCAGCAAGGGCATCTACCGTAACCTAAAGGTGATTGATGCCGAGGCGCGATTGACACCCGGCGCATACACCGCAATCGCGGCAGTCGGCGTCATCGGCGCGGGTGCTGCACCGGCGACACTGCTCAGCGATATCATGCACGCGCTGCCCTCCGGCGGGAAAAGCGTGTTTTCATTCAATGACCATACATTGGCTGATCCGGGTTTTGAGGCTGCGGTGAACGAATGGGTCGATTGCGGTGCCGCCTGTCTGCTTTTTCGGGAATACGGCGACCACCTCCCCGGAATTGACATAAAGTCCAACGTCTACGTGCTTGAAAAGGCGTGACATTCGTTACGCGTTTTGCACCGTCTCCGACGGGGCCGCTGCATTTGGGGCACGCGTATTCTGCCCTGACCGCTTTTGATCTGGCATCCGCAGCCAACGGGGAGTTTTTTCTCCGAATCGAAGACATCGACCAGAGCCGAGCGCGTTCGAGCTGGGAGCAGCAGATATACGAGGACCTGCACTGGCTGGGCCTTCGCTGGCCAACGCCGGTGATGCGGCAATCGGACAGAATGGCGCGTTACGAAGACGTTTTGCGCGATCTCCATGCGCGCGGTCTGCTTTACGCATGCCATTGTTCACGCCGCGATATTGCGGCGGCGGCATCGGCTCCGCAGGAAGGGGCACCTCTGCTTGGTCCCGACGGGATTGTCTATCCGGGAACCTGCCGTGACACGCCGCACCTGCCATTCGACCCCTCTTCTGCCTATCGGCTCGATCTGGCGGCGGCTTTTGACCAGATATCGGATAATCTGTGCTTCGAGGAGGCTGACCATGGTCCGGACGGACAAATCGGCACAATCACCGTAACCCGCGCCGACATGTTGCGCGATATCGGAGACCCGGTGCTCGCAAGGCGCGATATGGGAACGTCGTACCACCTGTCGGTCGTGGTCGATGATGCCGATCAGGGGATCACCGATGTTGTCCGTGGGCGCGATTTGTTCGAGGCGACGGCAATTCACGTGGTGTTACAACGGCTGCTGGATCTGCCGACACCGCGCTATCATCACCATGATCTTGTCCGGGACCCTGCAGGCAAGCGGCTTGCAAAGCGGGACGACGCGCGGGCCATCGCATTGCTGCGTGACGAGGGAGCCAGCGCGGCTGACATCCGCAAGATGGTCGGGCTTTAGCTGCCGATCTTTTCACCGTCAGGCGTCACAGTCGTATAAAAGCAGCTCCGCCGACCGGTGTGGCACGCGGCGCCGATCTGCTCCACTTGCATCAACAGACAATCGCGATCGCAATCTACTCTGAGTTCCCGAAGCGTTTGGACATGGCCAGAGGTTGCACCCTTGGCCCAGAATTCCTGACGCGACCTGCTCCAATACGTCACCTGATTTGTGCGCAGCGTCTCCATCAGGCTTTGTTCGTTCATCCACGCCATCATGAGAACTTCGCCCGTCGCGTGATCCTGCGCGATCGCGGGGATAAGTCCGGCGTCATTGTATTTCAGTGTCTTGGGGTCAAACGACATGGCCTAAAGTCTCACTCAAAAGTTTTTTGCATCCGCGCCTGCGGGGGTTATGTAAGGGACAGGACGACAGAGGGAAAGACATGTCGAACGACAGCGATCTCATCAAGCTCTATTCATCGCGGATTCTTGCGCTAGCGGCGGATATTCCGCATCTCGGCCGATTGGACGACCCCGATGCGACAGTAAACCGTCGCTCGCCGCTGTGCGGGTCGAGCGTGACCGTGGATGTGCGCGTGGATGGCGACCGGCTGGCCGAAATGGGTCAGGACGTGAAGGCTTGCGCGTTGGGTCAGGCAGCCGCCGCCGTCACGGCCCAAGCAGCGGTCGGCGCCGATCTGGCCCAGCTGCAAAAAGGTCGGGACCAACTGCGCGCGATGCTCAAAGGTAAGGGCGATGTGCCTGACGCGCCCTTCGCCGGGTTCGAAGTGCTGACCCCCGCGGTCGAGTACAAGAACCGCCATGCGTCGATATTGCTGAGCATCGAGGCCCTGACCGAAGCGGTAGAGGCCGCGCAAACGGCCAAGGCCATTTAGAACCAAAATTCACATCGGGGAAAAAAAGACGCCGCACATTCCGTGAGGAATGGCGGCGTGAGGGAAGCGTTGCTCATGTGGGACCCGAGCGATTGGAGCGGGCGGGCAAGCCCTTTGGTGTCAAAGACAGGCAGAAACTGACACCGGCATCAATTTGGGACAGATGCGAAACCAATCAGCGGCATGAGAGCGCAGGCAGAAAATCAGACAAGACCGGGGAGATGCAAACCAACGACCAGCATCACAACGAGTGCGGCTGCACCGGCAGCATCCTGCAGCAACGTATCGTGGGACCGCGTTGCGACAGACTTGAGCGTTTGGAAAAAGGTCATTGGTGTCTCCCGTTCTCTTGTTGCCCCTTTGTTCTCATATGATTAACGGCAGGTAAAGAACTTTTTAAGAACATTTGTGAACTTTTTGGAACAAAAGTGGCTAACCCACTGAGATTAAACGAATTGCCTCATCCTGCCGCATTAACCACAATAAGAGCCTTGCAGCCTGTCCGCGGTCCGAAGACAACTCGGGATCATCGTGCAGCAGTTTGCGCGCGTCCGATTGGGCGATTGCCATCAAACCGGCTTGCCGCTCCAGATCGGCAACCCTGAAGCGCGGCACGCCCGATTGCGCCGTTCCGATCAAATCACCTGTCCCGCGCATCTTCAGGTCCGTTTCTGCAATCACAAACCCGTCTTCGGTTTCCCGCAAGACCTCCAACCTCTGGCGCCCGGTATCGGTAAGCGGGTGCTGGTACATCAGCAGGCAGGTAGAGGCCGCAGACCCACGGCCGACGCGCCCCCGCAACTGGTGCAATTGAGCGAGACCGAAGCTTTCTGCCCGCTCGATCACCATGATCGATGCGTTGGAGACGTCGACGCCCACTTCGATCACTGTCGTGGCGACCAGCAATTTGGTTTGCGCCTGTTGGAATGCCGCCATTGCCGCATCTTTGTCTGCGGGCGGCATCTGGCCATGGACGAGGCCAACCACACCTTCGCCAAACACGGCCCGCAGTCTTTTGAACCGCTCTTCGGCAGCGATCAGATCGCTCACTTCCGATTCCTCGACGAGCGGACACACCCAGTAACACTGGCGCCCTTCGTCAATCGCCGCCCTCAGCCTATCGATCACCTCGTCCAGTCGATCGGTGCTGACCAGCGCTGTCTTGACCGGTTTGCGACCGGGCGGCTTTTCGTCCAGCACACTGACGTCCATATCGCCGTATTGGGCCAGCGCGAGACTGCGCGGGATCGGTGTCGCCGTCATCACCAACACGTCCGCCTGCCGGCCCTTGCGCCCCAATTCCAATCTCTGCCGCACCCCGAAACGGTGCTGCTCATCGACAACAGCCAACCGCAGATCCTGAAATACAACGCTTTCCTGAAATACCGCGTGCGTGCCCACAAGGATCTGGATATCGTCACGTTCCAGCGCGGCGAGTTTTGCCTGCCGTTCCGACCCTTTGTCGCGGCCGGTCAGGATTTCGAGCACGACACCCGCGGTTTCGGCAAGCGGTTGCAGCCCGGCCAGATGCTGGCGTGCAAGAATTTCGGTGGGGGCCATCAAGACGCCCTGCCCGCCCGCTTCGACGGCCCGCAGCAAGGCCATGAAAGCCACCAGCGTCTTGCCTGCGCCCACGTCCCCCTGAAGCAACCGGTTCATGCGCACGTCGCGTCCCATATCTGCCGCGATCTCGGAAATTGCCCGACGCTGCGCGCCGGTGGGCTCGTATGGCAAAGCGGCCAGCACACGGTTTTGCAAACGACCGTCACCGTCGGACCGGCGGCCCGGCTTGCGGCGCTCTACCTGTCGCGCGAGGGCAAGCGTAATTTGATGCGCCAACAGTTCGTCATAGGCCAGCCGTTCGCGCGCCGGTGCGGTCGCGGCAAGGTCGGCCAGGCTCTGTGGTGCATGCGCCTGGGTGACTGCGGATTGAAAATCGGGCCATTTCGCTTGTGCGATTTGCGTCGGCTCAATCCATTCTCCGAGCGCAGGCACACGCGACAATGCACCACGTGCCGCTTTGAACATGACCTTTTGCGTGATTCCGTGTGTCAGCGGGTAGACCGGCTCGAACTGCGGAATGTCTGACGCTTCGGCCTCTGGCACTGCAAAGTCCGGATGCACCATCTGAGGAATGCCGTCGAACAATTCGACCTTGCCCGACACCACGCGGCGGCTGCCCTCGGACAACTGGCGCTCCCAGAAATCGCCGCGCGCGTGAAAGAAAACCAATTGAAACGACGTCTGCGCATCCTCGACGTGGATACGATAAGCGCCGTTGCGGTTGGCGGGCTTGCGGTGCTTTCCGATGGTCACGGCGACGGTCAGGGTCGTCGGGAAATCGGCCCCCTGAACCGTTTCGATCAACGTGCGATCAACACCAGAATAGGGCAGCGTAAACAGCAGGTCGCGAGGCGCCAAGACGTGCAGATGTGCGAAGTTTTGCGCCGTTTTTGGGCCGATACCTTCGAGCGTTTCCAGTTTTCCAAAGAGCGGAAACAGGATTTCCGGCCGCGTGCTCATGCGTCCTTGATCAGGTCGAGCCAGCCGTCCTCGTCCAGCGTTTCAATGCCCAGTTCGGCAGCCTTTTTGGCTTTGGACCCTGCGCCGGGGCCTGCGACCAGTAAATCCGTCTTTGCACTGACGGAACCGGAAACTTTCGCACCCAGACGTTCGGCCCGCGCCTTGGCTTCGGCTCGGGTCATCTTTTCGAGCGTCCCTGTGAAGACCACGGTTTTGCCAGCGACAGGAGAGCCTGACGTGTCTACCCGCTGCGCCTCCTGAACATCAAGCTGCTCAACGAGCCGTTCGATGCTTTCGCGTTCCGCATCCTGCGCAAATGCATTTACCAGTGACCCCGCCATGACAGCGCCCACACCATCGATCGCAATCAGATCGTCCCAGGCCGGCCCATCGCAGCCCCGCGCGTCCTGCATTGCCTCGGCCAGGGCTGGCCAAGTGCCGTAATGCCGCGCCAGCAGGTTTGAAGCGGCTTCGCCCACATGCCTGATCCCCAACCCGAAAAGCAGACGCGCAATCGGTATCTTCCGTTTGTCCTCAATCGCGGCGAAGAGGGCCGACGCCGATTTCTCGCCCCAGCCCTCGCGGTTCTTGAGCTGCTGCAACCCGGAACTGTATCGTTCCTGCAGGGTGAATATGTCTGCTGGCTCCGCAATCCATCCGTCAGCATAGAATTGCTCGACCTGTTTCGACCCCAAGCCATCAATATCAAACGCCGCGCGCGAAACCAGATGCTTGAGCTTTTCGACCGCCTGTGCGGGGCAGATCAGCCCGCCGCTGCACCGACGCACGGCATCCCCCGGCTCACGTATCGCATCGCTTTGGCATTCGGGGCAGATTTCAGGAAACTTAAACTCCGTGGCCTCCACGGGACGTTTTGACAGATCGACATCGGCCACCTTGGGAATGACATCGCCCGCGCGGTACACTTGCACCCAATCGCCCACACGGATGTCTTTCCCGCCCCGGATTTCCGTGCCTTTGCTGTCGAAGCCGCGAATGTAGTCTTCATTGTGCAATGTCGCATTCGACACAACTACTCCGCCAACCGTGACCGGATGCAGACGCGCAACGGGAGACAGCGCACCGGTACGCCCGACCTGGATGTCGATGCCTTCAAGTCGCGTCCACGCAAGCTCCGCCGGAAACTTGTGCGCGATGGCCCAGCGGGGCGTGTTGGAGCGGAAGCCGAGACGCCTTTGCAGCTCTAGGTTGTCGACCTTATAGACGACCCCATCAATATCGTAGCCCAAAGTGGCTCTTTGGGATTCGATTCGCGCGTAGTGAGAAACCATTTCGGACGGTCCGTCGCACAGCGTCGTCAGCGGATTGATCGAGAATCCCAGATCACCCAATCTGTCGATCGCGCCCATCTGGGTGTCGGCCAGCGGGGCCGACAGATCGCCCCAGGCGTAGGCAAAAAATCGGAGCGGTCGTGCGCGTGTTATCTCAGCATCCAGTTGTCTGAGAGACCCGGCCGCGGCATTGCGCGGGTTGGCAAAAGGCTTGCCGCCCTGCGCAGTGTGACGCGCGTTCAGGGCGTCGAAATCGGCATGGCTCATATACACTTCGCCGCGCACTTCGAGAACCTCTGGTGCCGACTGAAGCTGGTGCGGAATATCCTCGATGGTTCGCGCATTTGCCAACACGTTTTCGCCCACTGTCCCGTCGCCACGGGTGGCGGCTTCGACAAGGATGCCATTCTCATAACGCAATGAGAGCGACAGACCGTCGATCTTTGGTTCCGCTGTGTAGGAGAGCGGGGCTGTTGGCTCCAGCCCGAGATATTTGCGTACGCTTGCATCAAATTCTGTGACGTCTTCATCGTCAAAGGCATTGGCCAAAGACAACATCGACACCCTGTGCGTGATCTTGCCGAAGCCCGTTGCCGGTGCCGCGCCAATCTGATCGGAAGGGCTGTCGCTTCTCTTGAGATCGGGAAAGCGCTTTTCTATCGCTGCGTTGCGCTTCTTCAACGCGTCATACTGTGCGTCGTCAATCTCGGGGGCATCATCCGTGTGATAAGCCTTGTTCGCCCGATCCAGTTTGCGCGCCAGGTCCGCCAGTGCCTGCTTTGCCTGCGTCACGCTAAGCGCATCGACATCCACCTTGGAAATATCACTGTCCGAAGCCACAAGACCCGCCTTTGGTTAGTCACGCCAAGGTTAGATAGGCGGCTCCCTACGGCAGGTCTAGCGATTTGAGCAACTTTTTGGCTCAGGCTGTTGCGGCAATCTTCATCTCGGCAGGTTCCGGATCGCGCAGGACGTATCCCCGGCCCCAGACCGTTTCGATATAGCTTTCGCCACCCGTGGCGGTCGACAGCTTCTTGCGCAATTTGCAAATGAACACATCGATGATCTTCAGCTCCGGTTCATCCATGCCGCCGTAGAGATGATTGAGAAACATCTCTTTGGTCAGGGTCGTCCCCTTACGCAGGCTCAGCAGTTCGAGCATCTGGTATTCCTTGCCTGTGAGGTGCACCGTTTTATTGTCGACGCTCACCGTTTTCGCATCGAGGTTTACGGAGATGCTTCCGGTATCGATAACCGATTGCGAATGACCCTTGGAGCGGCGGATGATCGCGTGAATGCGGGCAACCAGTTCTTCGCGGTGGAACGGTTTGGTGAGGTAGTCATCCGCCCCGAAACCGAATCCCTTGATCTTGTTTTCTGTATCGTCCGATCCCGACAAGATCAGGATAGGGGTTTCAATGCGGCTCAGCCGGAGTTGGCGCAAAACCTCGTGGCCATTCATGTCGGGCAGATCAAGGTCTAGCAAGATAAGGTCGTAATCATAGAGCCGCGCGAGGTCGATTCCCTCTTCGCCGAGATCCGTGGCATACACGTTTAGATTGGCATGGGTCAGCATCAACTCGATGCTTTTGGACGTGGTCGGATCATCTTCAACGAGTAGAACGCGCATTGGTATCTCCACCTGAGAGGGCATAACTGTGGACTTAAACGTGAACAAAAAAGGTTAACTACTCGTAAATGTTAGCAACCTTTCTACCACAACAACTTAAAGTTGTCGATATTTTTGAACCGCCGTCGCCTTTAAAGCCACTTCACCATAGGTTGAAACCGCGCGCACCCATTCGACGAACTCATCCTCGCTCAACTGGTATCGATCGAGCGCTTCCTGCTGGCTGATGAGGCCGTATAAAACGCCCCGCACAACCGCTGCCTTGCGCGACGCCACCCAGCGCCGCGTGTTGGGCGCGGGCAAATCAGCCTGCGTCATCACAGCACCGTTCCCAAGGGTAACGGCCCTTGGCCCGTCGACTTTCTTGAGATACATCTCACCCTTCCTGTTCTAACCTGTGTCGCTTATCGGCACAGAGGCTTAAGGACAGGTGAAGCGCCCCTTGTGAGTAATTCGGATTTTCCTATATTTCAGTCGAGTTTGCCGGAGAGACGAAATGGCCCTTGATCAATCACCACCGCTCAATTCGCTTGGCTTTGCCAAAGCGCCAGCCGACACGCGCGTGGTTGTGGCCATGTCCGGCGGCGTGGACAGTTCCGTCGTGGCTGCGATGCTCGCCGAGGAAGGCTACGATGTCGTCGGCGTGACGTTGCAGCTCTATGACCACGGGGCGGCGCTGGCCAAGAAGGGCGCGTGTTGCGCCGGGATCGACATTCACGATGCCCGCCGCGTGGCCGAAGATATGGGCTTTCCCCATTATGTTCTCGACTACGAAAACGTGTTCAAGGACGCCGTGATAGACGAATTTGCGGAAAGCTATCTGGGCGGTGCGACGCCGGTGCCCTGCATCCGGTGTAATGAAAGGGTCAAGTTCAAGGATCTGCTGGAGACAGCGAAGGATCTGGATGCCGACTGCATGGCGACCGGCCATTATATTCAGCGCAAAATGGGCGCTCGGGGACCGGAGTTGCACGCCGCGGCCGACGCCAACCGCGATCAAAGCTACTTTTTGTTCTCGACCACCCCGGAGCAGCTGGACTACTTGCGCTTTCCGCTTGGCCATCTGCGATCCAAAGACGCCACGCGCGAATTGGCCGAAAAATACGGGCTGCAAGTTGCCAATAAACCTGACAGCCAGGATATCTGCTTTGTCCCGAACGGCGATTATGCCTCGGTGATCCGTAAACTGCGGCCCGAAGCCGCGGATCCGGGGGCCATCGTGGACACCAACGGCACAGTTCTGGCGCAGCACGACGGTGTGATCAACTACACGATCGGCCAACGCCGCGGTCTCGGGATCGGCGGGCTCAGCGATCCTTTGTATGTGGTCAAGCTCGATGCCGAGCGAAAAGAAGTCGTTGTGGGCCCCAAACACATGCTTGCAACGCGTTCGGTGCCCGTGCGGGAAATCAACTGGCTTGGCGATGAACCGCTGAGCAGCCGCGATGAATGGCACATCACAGTGCGCGTCAGATCAACACGCCCGCCAGCCGAAGCGATCCTCCGCCCGATCAGCGATACCACCGGAACGGTCGAACTTCTGTCACCGGAAGAAGGCGTCAGCCCCGGTCAGGCGTGCGTCTTTTATGATCCTGACAGCAGCCGCATCTTCGGCGGTGGCTGGATTCACCGGGGCGATTAGACACCGGCCAGTTGATTTGCCGCGAGCCCGTCGATCACCGCGCGGGCCGCACGCAAACCGGGCGGTTCGCCCCCCTGACCCAGCCGCGCCATCGTCAGTTCGAGCGCGGCGCGCTGTGTGCCGGGATCGGCAATAACCGCGTCCATCGCATTCGCAATATTGTTCGGCGTACAGTCCTTGCCCAGACATTCCGGCACGGTGCGTGTGTCGCTGACCAGATTGACCAGCGTCACGGTATCTACCAGCAGCATACGGCCGATCAGAAAACGGCTGATCGGGCTCATATCGTAAGCGATGACCATTGGCGTATCGGTTGCGGCCAGTTCCAGCGACACGGTTCCGGACGCGGCGAGCGCAAAATCCGCAGCCGCGAAAGCCGCTCGTTTGACTGCAAGTCCGGTGGCATGGTCCGCTTCGTGCGGGTCGAGCACGACAGGTCTCCCCGGCCATTCGGCGGTAAGCCTGTGTACAGCGTCAGCCACCGGAGCCGCCGCAGGGACCACGATCCGCAGATCCCTGTGCCGAGCCAGAACTTCTTGCATGGCAGCGCCGAAAATCTCGCCCAAACGCGCGACTTCCGACCGGCGCGAACCGGGCAGAACCATGAGGATGGGCGCATCCCCTATGCCATGTGTCGTTCGGAATTCGCGCACTGCGGCCTTGTCAGCGATCGGTTCAGCGACGACCGGATGGCCGACAAAATCGCACCGCATGCCGTGCGCCCGCATATATGGGGGCTCAAAGGGCAAGAGCGCGAGGACCTGATCGATATGCCGCGCCATTCTGGCCGCGCGCTTGGGGCGCCATGCCCAAACGGTCGGTGCCACATAATGCACCGTCCGTATGCGACTGCGTTCCTTGACAATTTTCGCCACACGCAGGCTGAAATCGGGACTGTCAATTGTAATCAGAACGTCGGGTTGAAACGCGATCACCGCGTCCGCCGTTTGCGCAATGCGGCGTTTGAGATGAAAATATTTCGGCAGGATTTCCGCAATCCCCATGACGCTGAGCTCGGTCATGTCAAACAGGCTTCGAAGCCCTTCGGCGCTCATCATCGGGCCGCCGATGCCCTCGAAAGACACATCTGCCCGCAGCGACTTCAGCCCCGCCATCAGGGCCGCACCCAGCTTATCGCCCGAGGGCTCTCCGGCGAGGATGAATACGCGCAACGGCTGTGTCATTCGCCGGTACGGGCCCAAAGCACCAAACCATGTGCATCCGCACGCGCGGCGCATTGATCCGCATGCAAGACAAGCACATCGCCTGCGTCCACGACCACGCCGGCCAGACCGGCGGCGGCTGCCGCGTCCAGCGTTTCGGGCCCGATCGTCGGCATGTCGATCTTCATCGTCTGACCCTTCTTGGGCCCCTTGAACAGGATTGCCCGCGCCTCGCGCGCTGCACCGGGCAGCCCGGAGAGCATTTTATCGGTCCCGGATGCGGTTTCCATCGCCAGCACCCTTTCACCGCCTACGACACAGGCCTGCCCGACGTCCCGCGGTGACTGATCAAGGATATGTTGCGCTGCAATCTCAGCATCCGCCCGCATTCCGGCGTCGGGCCATTGATCGGAATAGACGCCCCCCTTGGCCACCAGATCGGGCGCCAGTTCGTGCGCTCCCCTCACTGAAAAACCGGTTTTCTCGAACAGCTGCAGGACCACCCGCAACGCGCCGTCATCCCCCAATTCAAGCGCTTGCATGAACATCGGCACCAAGGGCGCCGTTTCGGCATCAAGCTTGATCGGATCAAGCGCCGGTCGGTCAAGCCCACCGGCAAAGCATACCTCGGTCACGCCGCGCTCGCCGAGGGCGAGCAACAACGAGCCAAGTGTCTCGAGCCTGAAGGTCAGATCGACGTCAACGCCCGTGACATCAATACCCTCGTAGCCACAGACAATGGGCTGCTCTTGCAGAGCGGAAGCCACGAGCGCGGGCAAATCACCGCGTCCTGCAATCAGGGCCAGCGTCATTTCGGTGTCAGGAAATGACGACCGGTATCGGCCAGAACGAAATCGACGATTTCACTGACGTACGCGCTGTCGGTTTCCGCCCCCAGACGCGCAGCGCGGTCATTGAACGTGCCCTCGCCCTGCGCCAACATCTGGAACGCCGCACGCAATGCTGTGATGTCACTGCGCGCCACGCCCCGCCGTTTCAATCCAACGAGGTTCAGGCCATCAAGATCGCCCCGCGGCGCCTGTACAAGCCCGTACGGTATCACATCGTTTGTGACCATCGTCACCGCACCGATGATGGCGCCGCGTCCGATGCGCACCCATTGGTGAATGCCCGAAAGCCCGCCGATGATAACATCATCTTCGATCACACAGTGTCCGGCGACTGCCGCGCTGTTCACGACGATACAGTTGTTTCCGATCATCGCGTCATGCGCGATATGGCATCCCGCCATAAACAGACCGTCATCCCCCACACGCGTGAGCCCGCCGCCGCCTTCCGTGCCGCAGTTCATGGTTACGTGTTCGCGGATGCGGTTGCGTTTTCCGATTTCCAACCGGCTCGCTTCGCCCTTGAATTTCAGGTCTTGCGGGATTTCGCCCAGAACCGAAAAGGAAAAGACGGTCGTATCCTCACCGATTGTTGTCCGGCCCGTCACGACTACATGCGATTTCAGCGTAACGCCGGGGCCGATTTCAACATCCTGACCGATGACACAGAAAGGGCCGACAGTCGCGGTCGCATCTATCTTTGCACCTTCCTCGACCACGGCACTGGGGTGCACGCCTGCCATCACCCGTCCCCTTTGGGAAGATCGATCATCGCCATGAACTCCGCCTCTGCGGCCATTTCACCATCCACAGTCGCCACGCCCGTAAATTTCCAGATTTTCCCCCCGGGTTTGCCGCGCGCGGTTTTTACGTCCATCCGCAACACGTCACCGGGGATCACCTTGCGGCGGAATTTGCACTTGTCGATGGACATGAAGTAAATGAGCATCTCGGTGTCCATCTGGTCCAGTGCGACGCCGATCATCACACCCGCCGTTTGCGCCATTGCCTCGACAATGGTCACACCGGGCATGATCGGCGTGCCGGGAAAGTGGCCCTGAAAATGCGGCTCGTTCATGGTCACGTTCTTGAAACCCACAGCACTTTGATAGCCTTCAATCTCTTCGACCTTGTCCACCAGCAGGAAAGGATAGCGGTGAGGCAGGATGCGTTGGATTGTCTGTATATCGGCGCGCATGGAATCTTGGGTCATGGAACGTCCTTTGGATTTGTGTATGAAATTGCTAGCAAAGTGCCGTGATCGGGGCAAGCGAGCGCGGTCTAGTCCTGCGCATCGACGGGCGCATCGGGCGCCGGTGCCGCAGACGGACCCTCACCCAGCGTCTTGTCCAGTTCGGCAATCGCGTCGGACGTGATGTCAACGCTGTTCAGGCTGAGAAATACCGTGCGTTTTTCGAGAATGACGGCGGCTCCCGCTTCGATCATCAACCGCTCGAGAACCGGCGCTGCGGCCTGCAAGAAAACCCCCCGCTCTGTGTCGAGCCGTTGGTTGAGCGCCCTGCCCTTTGCAGCCTGTTCCTGTCGGGTGTCCTGTACACGCGCATCAAAGGCATCGGCAAGGGGGCGAAAATCCTCGGGAGCCATGGTTGCGCGGCGGTCGGTCAAATCCTGCTCTTCGGAGGCAAGTTGCGCTTCGATTTCACGGTTTTCACGGGCCAGATCGTTGCCCAACCGCTCCACTTCGTTTGCAACGCGCACGCCGAATGCCGATTCCAGAAACAGGCGTTCGCTGTCCACTGTCAGCACCGGGCTACGGACCACGGACCGCCCCTGCTCAAGCGGTTGCGTGATAGCCGGGGTGCCCAAAGACGCCCCGGCCATCACAAACGCGAGGACAGCTGCAAGCTGTCGCATCGGATCAGAACCGTGTCTGCAGCGTCACCTCGAAAGACTGTTCGCGGTCGAACTCTTCCTTGCGAACCGCATCCGAGATGTTGAACTGCAACGGACCAACGGGCGTATCCCAAAAGATCGACACACCGATCACATGACGGAAAGACCCGCTTTCGCCATCAACATCTGTGCCATTCAGGTTCACGTCGGACAGATCCCAAAGGTTGCCGACATCGTAGAACACACCACCCGTGACGCCGTATTCTTCGGGCAGGCCAAGCGGGAATTCCGCTTCGAACCGCGCCACGACATAAAGGTTGCCGCCCAAAGGATCATCTTCGATCGAGGCCGCATCCCGCGGGCCGATACCGCCCGGCTCAAAGCCGCGCAGCTGGTCCGAGCTGAGAACAAAGCGGTCTACGGCACGGTTGTTGCCGCCCTGCCAGGCAAGCGCGCCCCCCTCAAGGGAGGCCCGCAGGGTAAGTTCTTCGTTGAAGAATTTCTTCTCGCCGATCAGTTTGGCTTCGGTCTTTATAAATTCCTGATCGCCGCCGATGCCGCCAAAATCCTGGCTGAATTCGAAAAGCATCCCCGCAGTGGGATCAAGCCCTGTGCGCCGCGTGTCGAATGTGTAGGTGTAGCCGATGGACGAGGAAAACAGTTCGCCCGCATCGATATCATCCTGAATGATGGCACCGTTTTCTGCGGGGCTGCGTTCTTGCACCTCGATCTGCTCACCGGTGTAGCGCAGGGCCAGACGGCCATTCTCGCTGACGGGGAAAGACAGCGATGGTTCGATCACCAAACGCTCGCTGTCAAAGGTCGAGAATGACGAGTTCGTCTCGGCGTAGTCGAGCCGCAATGCAAAGCGCAGATCACGGCCCAAGAGCGACGGCTCGATAAACCGCAGGCCATAACGTTCGGCGTCTTTCGCGGTCGACAGGGTCAGCGCCAGCGTCTGACCGCGACCGATAAAGTTGGTTTCCTGGAAGGAAATCGCGAGGCCGAACCCATCGTTTGTTGAAAACGCACCACCGAAGTTGAGCGCGCCCGTGGGCTGTTCTTCCACATCGACATCGATCACGACCTGATCGGGATTAGAGCCTTCTCGGGTGTTGACTTCGGCATTAGCAAAGAAGCCGAGCGCGCGGATACGTTCGGCGCTCTGGCGGATTTCGCGTGGATTGAAGGGGTCACCTTCGACGCTGCGGAACTGTCTGCGGATCACCCGGTCGAGCGTCGTTGTATTGCCCTCGATATCGATGCGTTCGATAAAGATCCGCTGCCCGCGCGACAGCACGAACTCCACGTCCAGCGTCAAATCACGGTCATTTCGGGTTACACGGGGCTCGACGCGCAGGAAATCGACGCCATCGCGGATGGCCTGACGTTCCAGACGGCTGATATCGGTTTCGACCAAGGACGGTGAATAGACAACGCCCGGTTTGATCTTGATCAGGTCGCGGTACACGTCCCCGTCGACATTCGGCAATTCGGAATTGACCGTGATTTCGCCAAACTTGAATTGCTGGCCTTCCTGAATGTTGAAGCCGACAAAAACGCCGTCCCGCTCTTCGGCCAACTGCGCGTTAACCGAGTTGACGCGCATATCAACATAGCCACGCGACAGATAGAAATCGCGAAGGACCTGCTTGTCGAATTCGAGACGGTCTTCGACGAAAGTATCGCGGCGCACCAACGTGCGGAATAGGCCGGCCTGTTTGGTTTCAAGCACGCGGCGCAGGCGGCGGTCGGAATAGATACGGTTGCCGACAAAGCTCAGCCGCTCGATCTCGACGTTGTCACCTTCGAAGACCTCGAACACAAGATCCACACGGTTCTGGTTGCGGCGGATGATACGGGGTTGCACGCGGGCCGCCAGCCGACCATCTGCGGCATACGCCTCGGCGATGGCATTGGCATCCTTCTCCGCTTGGGCAGGATTGAAAACACGGCGTTCCGCGGATGAAATCACCGTTCCCAAGGCGTCGTCCTTGATGCGGCGGTTCCCTTCGAAACGGATGCGGTTGATCGTCGGCAGCTCGACCACGGTGATTTTCAACCGGCTGCCTTGCGGCTCAATCGCCACGGACTCGAACAAACCGGAGTTGTTCAGGCGCTGGAACGCATCGTTCAGCTGGCCCGCCGTAATGGTCTGACCCCGCGCGATCCCGGCCTGACTGAGAATAGCGCTGTCGCCGATCCGTGTGTTGCCTTCAATCTCGACCGTGTTGAAGCTGTATTGCTGCGCTAACGCTGGCTCCGGATACGCGATCCAGGCCGTCGATACCAACAGCGATAGGCCAAGTGCCCCGACCCCGCGTTGGATTGTTGAAAGACATGTCTGCTGACTGCGCGTGCGCTCGTTTGACCCCAGGCTCATGGTTTTTACCACTCTTATTACCACCGTTGCCCAACTGAGTACCTCTACGCGCTTTGCTTGTCAAAAGCGGAAATGATTGTTTGCATGAACGACAAAAGGCACGCACCGCAAAGGTACGCGCCAACTCCGACCACTGCGGCCCTATTTGGTTAGAGACTGCCCACAAACGCCCCGGCGCAGAGCGCGAGACCAATGGTGAACAGATACAATGCGCGGTCCCAGTTCAGGTCCATCAGGACGCTCAAACCACGATATCCTTTTACAATCGTCGACATAATGCGCTCCCTTCCAGACGGCTCGCTTTCAGTTGGAAGCAAGCTAGACCGCAAATGCGGCGATCACGGGGGCGAAATGTGGCGATAATGGGGCAATAGCCCCGCAGATCACGGACAGAACAGATCGTTGCTTAGCGCAAACAACATCAAGCCCAACACGATCATGATGCCCGCAGTCATCAAAACGCGCAGCGCGCGGTCGCTGGGCGGCTTGCCGGTTACGGCTTCATACGCGTAAAACGTCAGATGCCCACCGTCCAGCGCCGGGATCGGGAACAGGTTCAGCAAGCCTACTGCCGTGCTCAGGACTGCAATGAAATTGATAAAGCTGGTCGCGCCTTGGCTGGCCATCGCGCCGGAAACCTTGGCGATACCAACCGGTCCCGACATGTTGCATGTGCTGATCGCACCGGTGACCATGTGCCACAAACCTGACAACGACCCTTCGATGATCCGCCACATGTTTGCGACGCCGCTGCCAAGCGCTTCACCGATGCCGGGTGCTTCGGTCGCGGGTTCGATCGCGCCGCTCGACTGGATGCCGATGCGCAGCACGTTCTTGAAACCGCCGTCTGGTTGCGGCTCGTCCGTGGACTTTGGCACAAGCGTGAATTTCAGCATCTCTCCGGCGCGCCAGACGTCGAGCAAGAGCGGCGCGCCGCCGGAATGTTCCACCGCCTGTTTCAACTGATCGAACGCAAAGACCTCACTGCCGTCAATCGCAGTAATCACATCGCCCTGCTTCAGCCCGGCCTCATAGGCCGCTGAATTCGGCATCACCGCTCCGACCATTGCGGGCGACCAATACGGCCCCTGCACATCGACGCGGTCATCCTCGCGGTTGACGGTATAGGTCAGCGTTTTCTGCACCGGCAGACCGGTAATGAATTCAACGTAAGCGGCACCGTCGTCCTGCGCGGGGATAGGTGTCCCTTCGATGGCGACGATTTCATCGCCCGCCTGCAGCCCTTCGACAGTTTGCGGAAGCGGTTTGATCGCCTCAACGGTAAGCGGGTCACGGGCCGTTCCAAGGCTGAGCGCAATGCCCGCGAAGATCAGTATAGACAGGACAAAGTTAAACGCAGGGCCGGCCGCAACGGTCAGCGCACGCGCCCACAAAGGCGCACCATGCATGGTCGCTCTCAGCCGCGCCTCATCGGTCGCGATCTGCTCCATCGCCTCCGTGTCTTTGCCGGATGCCGCGTTGGCGTCGCCTGCGAACTTGACATATCCGCCAAACGGCAGCGCCGCGACCTGCCAGCGCGTGCCGTGCCTGTCCACGCGCGAAAACAGCACCGGACCAAACCCCAGACTGAAAACATCCGCCTTGATCCCGCACCAGCGGCCTACGATGTAGTGGCCGTATTCATGGATCGCCACGATGACCGACAGGGCCACAACAAAGGCGACCACGGTCCAGACGAAGCCGCCAAATTGCGGAATCAATGTTGTGAAATCCAATGCTCTACCCTGTTTATTGCTCGATGATGGCGCGTGCGGCCTTGCGTGCCAGATGGTCTATTTGCAGCACGTTATCAAGGGTCATGGTGGCATCAATATGACCATCTGACGCTTCCAGAGTGTCGAGTGTAGCGCGCACAACGTCCGCCATCGCCAGAAAACCGATCTGGCCCGCGATGAAGGCATCCAGCGCCGTTTCCTTGGCCGCGTTGAACACCGCGCCGGAAAGACCGCCACGTTCCATGACATCCCGCGCGATACCCAGTGCGGGCCAACGGCGCAAATCGGGCGCCCGAAACTCGAACGTGCCAATGGCCGCTAGATCGAGACGTTCAACCGGAATGTGCCTGCGGGTCGGGTGGTGAAGCGCGAACCCGATGGCATGGCGCATATCCGGCGGACCAACGTGCGCCATGAGCGCCCCGTCGTTGAACCCCACAAGAGCGTGGATCATGGACTGCGGATGGACTAGCGTTTCAATCTGCTCCGGCGAGACACCAAAAAACTCACGTGTTTCAATAAGTTCCATCGCCTTGTTAAACATGGACGCGGAATCGATCGTGATCCGCTGGCCCATATCCCAATTCGGATGGCTGGATGCTTGTTCGAGCGTCGCTTCAGCAAGCTGGTCCAGCGGCCAGTCGCGGAATGCGCCGCCTGACGCCGTGATAATTACCCGCTCGACCGCGGCAAGGTCTTCGCCGATGAGCGCCTGAAAAACTGCAGAATGTTCGCTGTCTACCGGCAGTATGGTCGCCCCGTGCGCCTTGCGTGTCGCCAGCAAAAGCTCGCCCGCACAAACCAGCGATTCCTTGTTGGCGAGCGCGAGTGTGGTCCCTTGCTCTAACGCCGCAAGACCCGGCGCCAAACCTGCCGCCCCCACGATTGCCGACATCGTCCAGTCCGCCGGGCGATGGGCCGCCTCTTCGATTGCGGCAGCACCCGCCGCAGCCTCGACCGAGGAGCCCGAGAGAGCATCGCGCAAATCGTCCAGCAGATCGTCCTCGGCGGTGACTGCAACTTGCGCGTTCAGCTCAATTGCGTCACGGGCCAGTTGTTCGATGTTGTGCGCGCCGGTCAGCGCCACGACATCGTATTCGTCCGGAGCCCGCCGGATCAGGTCGATCGTGTTTTGCCCGATAGAGCCCGTCGCTCCGAAAATGCTGACGCGGCGCATGGATCAGCCAAGCCCGAACGGAAACGCGATGAACTGCCCCATGATCAGCAAGAACACCGACGCCCCCAGCATGCCGTCGAACCGGTCCATGAGACCGCCGTGCCCGGGAATGAGGTTCGAGCTGTCCTTGACGCCCAGCTTCCGTTTCATGCCGCTTTCCGCCATGTCGCCCATCTGGCTCGCCATGGATACCGCGATCGACACGCCGATGAGCTGCGCGCCTGCGCCCGTGTTCATCGAAAACAAAAGACCGACAAGCGCGGCCCCAATCCAGCCGGCCGCGGTCCCCGACCACGTTTTTTTCGGGCTGACCTTTGGCCAGAACTTCGGCCCCCCAATCGCGCGCCCCGCGAAGTATCCGACAACATCCGTGGCCACCACGACCATGACCAGCCAAAGCATCCAACCGACACCCATGTCGTCGCGCACCTGCATCATGCCGTAACCCGACATCATGATCATGACCGTAAAGGCCATGAATATCGTGCGGTTGCGTTCCAGTTGCCCGAACCCGATTAACGCGGGCGCCATCAGGAGTGGCAGGGCGAAACCGACAGGGATATAAATGGCCAGCAGCACAACACCGCCGGCAAGCGCGCCAAGGCTCAACTGCGCGGTGGTTTCGCCGGGCCGTAGCATGCCGACGAGTTCCCAGATCATCATCGCGCAGATGAGTGCCACCAGCAGGTGAAACAGGTGCCCGCCAAACCAGATACCAACCGCACCAAGCACCAACATCGCTGCTCCCGATGCCATGCGCACCGTCAGATCAGACCATTTTTCCGAACCGTCCACAGGCCACTCCCTATTTCTTGACGCCACCGAACCGCCGATCGCGCACGCCGTAGGACGCACACAGGCGACCAAATTCTTCCTTGGTAAAATCCGGCCAGAGCGTGTCGATAAACTCGTACTCGGCATAGGCAGATTGCCACAACAGGAAGTTCGAGATCCGCGCCTCACCGCTCGTGCGGATCACCAGATCCGGATCAGGCAAAACGTATGTATCAAGATATTTCGGCAGCGTTTCTTCATCCACATCGGCGGGATCAAGTTTGCCGGTCGCCACGTCCTGGGCAAGCCGCTTGGTGGCGCGGGCCACTTCGTCACGCCCGCCGTAATTGAGGGCAATCGTGAGGTTTACCCGCGTGTTATGCGCCGTTGCTGCTTCAAGCTCGGTCATCAGTTTGACAAGCTTGTTATCGAGACGCACGCGGTCTCCGATGAACCTCACACGCGCGCCGAATTCGCTAAGGGAGCGCGTTTCTTTGGTGATGTAGCGTCTGAAAAGGCTCATCAACCCGGCAACTTCGACCTGGGTCCGCTTCCAGTTTTCCGTGGAGAAGGCAAATATGGTCAGGTACTCGACCCCGATCTCGGGGCAGCTTTCCACCACTTCGCGGACCCGTTTTGCGCCCGCGTGATGACCAAACAACCGCGGCCTGCCGCGTTGGGTGGCCCACCGCCCGTTGCCATCCATGATAATCGCCACGTGACGCGGGCCCCCTGACGGGGGCTCTGTGCTGGCCGTTTCTATGGTTTGCGGTTTCATACCTTGCCCTGCCCGGCCTTGATGTCTTGTCTGCACCTATCAGGTTGCCCGGCCACGCGCACCTCCCCAATTGTGCAGATATTTCTCAAACGGCGTGAAATCGCGCTTGCGCCTGTGGGGGCGGGCCGGACCGGTGCGCGGCCCCCTTCCCCCTTCACCACTTAGACCTGCATGATCTCGGCTTGTTTCGTCTCGAGCAATTCATCGATTGAGCCGATGTACTTGTTCGTCAGGTCCTGCACCTCGCCTTCCCACAGCTTCTGGTCGTCCTCGGACATGCCGTCGGCCTTGGCCTTCTTGATCTGGTCCATGCCGTCGCGGCGAATGTTGCGGATGCTGACACGGGCGTTTTCGGCGTAGCTTCCGGCGACCTTCGTCAACTGTGTGCGCCGTTCTTCGTTCAGCTCGGGGATCGGGAGCATGATAATGGTTCCGTTGAGCTGCGGATTGATCCCCAGACCGCTCTCGCGGATGGCCTTTTCAACCTTCCCGACAAGTCCCTTGTCCCAGACATTGATCGTCACCATGCGCGGTTCGGGGACGTTCACCGTACCGACCTGATTGATCGGCGTCATGGAGCCGTAGGCGTCTACCATGACAGGCTCCAGCATCGACGCGGACGCACGTCCCGTGCGCAAGGATGCGAATTCGGTCCGCAAGGACCCGATGGCCCCCGTCATGCGGCGTTCAATATCATCGGTGTCGAGCATAAAATCGTCAGACATGGGGAATGCACCCTTTTGGAATTTTCGTTTGACCGCGAGGTTTAGAGTATTGGCGCGCCCATGAAAAGAACGCTTTGCACACCGTGCACCGGGGCTGACCTGTCAGCCCTGAACGCGGGTGTACGTTCCCTGACCGGCGAGGATGCCGCGGAATCCACCCGGTTCGTCCAGCGAGAATACGATGATCGGCAGATTGTTATCGCGGGCAAGCGCGATCGCGGAGGCGTCCATGACGCCCAGACGTTTGGCAAGTACGTCGTCATAGCTCACCGTATCGTAGCGCACGGCATCGTCGTGCTTTGCCGGATCCTTGTCATAGACACCGTCGACCTTGGTGCCTTTGAAAATCGCCTCGCAGGACATCTCGTTGGCCCGCAATGTCGCGGCCGTGTCGGTGGTGAAATATGGGTTTCCGGTTCCGGCAGCAAAGATGCAGACCCGTTTCTTTTCGAGGTGGCGCACCGCGCGGCGACGGATGTAGGGCTCCGCCACCTCGTTCATCGTGATTGCCGAAATGACCCGTGTGTGAATGCCCAATCCCTCGAGCGATGACTGCATCGCCAGCGCGTTCATCACCGTTGCAAGCATGCCCATGTAATCGGCGGTCGTGCGCTCCATCCCCTGCGCGGAGCCCTGAAGGCCGCGAAAGATATTGCCGCCGCCGATGACCATGCAAATCTCGACGCCCATATCATGGACCGACTTCACCTCTTGCGCGATCCGTTCGACCGTTGGCGGGTTCAGTCCGAAGCCCTGATCGCCCATCAGCGCCTCTCCCGAAATTTTAAGCATCACACGGTTGAACGTGACTTGCGGCTCTTGCGTCATAGGGGCACCTTTCGGGGGAATTCTAATGGGGCTTTTGCTGCGGCGTAAAATGTCGCAAATGACCGGCTAGTTCAATGCACCGAAAGCCATGCGGAGAAAAGAAATGTCGAAGGCCGCGCAAGACGCCCTGATCGGCTCGATCCCGCCGGACCAGCCGGTGCTCATCGCCGGGCCGACCGCTTCCGGCAAATCGGCGCTTGCACTGCAAATCGCGCAGACCGCCGGTGGCGTGATCGTCAATGCGGACGCAAGTCAGGTCTATGGCTGCTGGCGTCTCATCTCGGCACGTCCCTCCCCGGAGGAAGAGGCGCTCGCGCCCCACGCGCTATACGGCCATATCGCTGACGATACCGCGTATTCTACGGGTCACTGGTTGCGCGAGGTCCGCGAAATCCTGCGACGGGGCAGTCGGCCGATCATCGTCGGCGGCACCGGTTTATACTTCAAGGCGCTGACAGAGGGCTTGGCGGATATTCCGGCCATCCCGCCCGACATAAGGAAGCAGGCGGATGAGATGCCGTTGGAGACCATGCTGTCAGAGCTGGACGCGCAGACCAAGGACGGCATCGACACCGCCAACCGCGCCCGCGTGCAACGCGGCTACGAAGTGTTGAAGGCGACCGGAAAGGGGCTGTCGCAGTGGCAGGCAGATACCGGTGCGCCGCTCTTGCCGCCCGACCGTTGCACCCGCATCGCACTCGGTGTCGATAGGGATTGGTTGAACACCCGTATCGCCCGTCGGTTCGATGCGATGCTTGATGCAGGCGCGCTGGGCGAAGTTGCCGCCGTTGCTGCGCGCTACAACCCCGCCCTGCCCGCGCACAAGGCCATTGGGGTCCCGGAGCTCATGGCGCACTTGCGCGGGGAGATGTCGCTTGATGCCGCACGGGACGCGGCGATCATCGCGACAAGGCAGTTCGCCAAACGGCAACGGACCTGGACACGGTCTAAAATGGCGGATTGGCACCTTTTCACCTGCCCCTGAGCAACGCGTCTTGCAATCAGACACTTGGCCATTTAGCACAAGTAAGCGGCGTAAAGCGCCCGATCAGGACATTTTACTTTCATTTTTGCGATGATGACAGACTCAAACCCTTTGGACCGCATGCTGCGCGTCCGCACGTTGAGCCAACTGACAGCCGGTCAGGATTGGCGGCTGAACCTTGCGCACGATCGCGAGGTGCACATGCTGTTGTGGCTGACCCGCGGTCAGGGACTGTTGATGCTCGACGGGCAGCGCCGCGGTCTGGGTCCCCACAATGCAGTGTTTGTGCCTGCAGGTTCGCTCTTTGCACTCGATCTGGGCCGTCAGAGTATTGGACAAGCCGTTCTGATCCCGGCGGCAACGCCTTTGCGTTTTCCACAAATTCCCTGCCACCTGCGGATACGCGATGCGCAGGTTCAGTCGGAATTGACGTCTTTCATCGAAGCCGCACAGCGCGAAGAACAACAGGATCGCCCTCTGGCGCAGGATGCAATGGAGGCGCATGTGGCGCTGATGTCTGTGTGGTTGCGCCGTGAAGCCGCAAAGGAAGAGCATGTGCCCCAACCCCGCAATGCCGGTGAGCGGCTGTCTTCGCGGTTTGCGGAGCAGGTCAGCCTGCAATACGCTTCGGGGCGAACAATGGGACAGTATGCGAAAGACCTTGGTGTTACGCCAACACATCTGACCCGCGCGGTGAAAGCGGCGACCGGCCGCACCGCTGCCGATATCCTGACCGAGCGGATCTTGTATGCCGCGCGGAGCCTGCTCGAGATGACGCCCCATCCGGCGCAAAACATCGCGCGGCATCTTGGTTTTGGAAGTGCGGCCTATTTCACCCGCTTCATCCAGCAGCACACCGGCCATCCACCCAGCATTTTGCGCCGCAACGCGCGTGCGCTCCAGCAGACATCGTCCAATCAGCCCCCCGCTTAACACCGTCCAAAGATTTCGGCGCGCGATCTCTTGCGCAAATAATGTCGCACACAATCTCTCAATAGTCCGTTTGCGACATTGACGGCGGCCCCCGCTTTATGCCTGATAGTGAAAATGTAAGCGGCGAACACGACCGCATGGCACAACGCAGCCCGCACAACCGGGCGCCGGGGGGAACACAGAACGCGGGAAATGGCCGCTACACGAATGCCGCGCAGCGGCGCGTGGCAGACAATCAACACAACGAGGGCTCGCGCCCGTATCAGCCGGGATCAACCCGGCCAGCCACCTACAGGGGCCACTATATATGGGAATTTTTCTCCTCAGACGTCTGGGAATGATGCTGCTGACAGCGCTGTGCCTGACCTTCATCGTTTTCTGGCTCACCAATCTGTATCCCAATCTGGAAAAGCTCGCCAAAACCCAGGGCAATTTCCGGATGAGCGACGAAGCGGTCGAAAGCTATCTTGGCAATCGCGGCTATCTCGAACCGCTGCCTGTCAAATTTGGCCAATGGCTGGGTGTCTTGCCCGGATGGGTGACAGAGACCGAAGATGGCAAAGTAACGGGCCGGTGTTTTTCCGAAAACACCCCCGAGGACGAGCGCGACAGGTTCTGCGGCGTCTTGCAGGGCGATTGGGGATATTCGACGGTCTTCAAGGACGACGTCAGCGACATCGTAAGCACACGGTTGGCGCAGACCGGCAAGCTGATGGGCTTTGTCCTGCTGCTGATGGTGCCCATGGCGTTGCTGATCGGGGTGCTTGCCGGGATGCGCGAGGGGTCCAAGCTGGACCGGTCCCTTTCGACGGTGTCGATTGTGACGACGGCGACGCCGGAATACGTCTCCGGTGTGATTTTCATCGCGGTTTTTGCCTCCTCTGCGTTCGGGCTGAAGTGGTTCAAAGGATCCGCAACATCGGCGATGGAGAATGCCACGTTCGAAAACTTCTTCCTGCCCGTCCTGACGATCTCGCTTTACGGGATGGGATATATCGCGCGGATGACGCGGGCGTCGATGACCGAAGTCATGACAGCGCAATACATCCGGACAGCGCGGCTCAAGGGCGTCAGCTTTCGCAATATCGTGCTCAAACACGCGCTCAGGAATGCGCTCATCGCGCCCTTCACGGTCATCATGTTGCAGATACCCTGGCTTCTCAACGGGGTTGTGATCGTCGAGACGCTCTTCAACTACAAAGGTTTCGGCTGGACGCTTGTTCAGGCCGCGGGCAACAACGACATCGAATTGCTTCTGGCTGTGTCAGTGGTCTCCGTCTTCGTTGTGTTGCTGACGCAGCTGATCTCCGACATCGGATACGTCATCCTCAACCCGCGTATTCGCATTTCCTGAAGGGGGACACGACATGGAACAACTGACCTGGACCGGCGTTCTTGCCCCTCTCAACATGGTACTCGCACTTGTGGTCGCGGTCTGGCTGATCGCCTTTGTTGCGCAAGTCATCGCGAGCTTCGTCGCGGCATCGGGGGGCCGTGAGATCAACGCGGACGGCACGATGGCTGGCGAAACCGGGCTTGCGGGGCTGATCGGCACTGTCGTGAGCTACAGTCTCTATGCCTTGATCGCCATACTGCTGGTGTATCTGATCGGCGGTATCTTTCTGGGAACATCGGCTGGCATCATTGGCGGTATGAGCCAGCAACTGTTGCCGGTCTGGGCCGCACTGCTTGGTCTTTTCATCGTCTCAATCACATTCAAACGCAAACTCGGCCTTTACGGAAAACTGTTCGACAGCACTGTGGGCATGATCGGTTTTGCGCTGGTCATGTTCTGGGTCTTCGCCGGGTTCTTCGGCGGCGTGCTCGATCTTGTCACGACGCATGACACGCTCAGCCAGTTTTCGGGCATGAAAAACAAAGTCCCGGGCACCCCGCTCAATGGTGCCGAGGAAGGCGACTATGCTTGGTTCCTGCTGGGCGGCGACAATCTGGCCCGCGACGTGTTCAGCAGGCTTTTTGCGGGGGCTTGGATCGTGGTTGTGATCGCGCCGATGGCCACGTTGTTTGCGTTCATGGTGGGGATAACACTGGGATTGCCCGCGGGATATTACGGCGGCAGGCTGGATACGTTTCTGTCGTTTCTGGCCAACCTGATCCTCGCCTTCCCGGTCATCTTGCTGTTTTTCCTGTTGGTCACGCCCGAAATCGTGCTGACTGGCATTCCCAACTACATGGCCGCGGTTCTGTTTTTCTTCCCCATCGTTTTTGTCGGCGTGCTTTTGAATTCACGCTATTACACCCAGCCGAGTTTTCGCACACCGCTGCTGATTGTGGTGCTGGGTGGCTTGGTCTGGGCCTATCTGTCGCTGATTTCGAACAAGGGCACGATCGTCAACAACGACAGCTATACCATCCCGGGCCTGCCGCAGATCCTCGACTGGATCCCGATGCCGCCCGAGATCCTCGTGGTGTTTGTTTCGGTCGTCTTCGTAAATTCGCCGACCGTGTTCCGGATCGTCAGGGGCCTCGCGCTCGACATCAAGACGCGGGACTATGTCGCGGCGGCGCAAACCCGCGGCGAAGGTCCGTGGTACATCATGCTGTGGGAAATCCTGCCCAATGCGCGTGGTCCGCTGATCGTCGATTTCTGTCTGCGCATCGGCTATACGACGATCCTATTGGGCACCTTGGGATTTTTCGGTCTTGGGCTGGAATCGGAGAGCCCGGATTGGGGCACCACGATCAACGCCGGTCGTCGCCTTTTGTCGATATATCCGCATGCGGCGATTGCGCCGGCGGTGTCACTGCTCACGCTGGTGCTGGGATTGAATTTGCTGGCCGATGGTCTGCGCGAGGAAAGTTTGCGCGACTAGGAACATCCCGGACCGAGGGGCCAGCCCCTCGGGCT
The DNA here is from genome assembly GCF_025141935.1 of Sulfitobacter sp. S190. Taxonomy (NCBI): domain Bacteria; kingdom Pseudomonadati; phylum Pseudomonadota; class Alphaproteobacteria; order Rhodobacterales; family Roseobacteraceae; genus Sulfitobacter; species Sulfitobacter sp. S190. The sequence continues at coordinate 1,808,121 of NZ_CP081120.1, forward strand.
CCCCGGAGTATTTACGGCCAAGAAAGATAGACGTTGGGAGACGAGATATGGATACGCAGAGCTATGACGGGCCGATCCTTGAAATCGACAAGCTTTCGATTTCGTTTTTCACGCGGTTGCGGGAAATTCCGGCGGTCATGGATTTTTCCGTCGCTGTAAAACCCGGAGAAGCCGTTGGTTTGGTTGGCGAGTCCGGTTGCGGGAAATCGACCGTCGCCTTAGGTGTAATGCAGGATCTTGGCAAGAACGGACGGATTGTCGGCGGCTCGATCAAGTTCAAGGGACGCGATCTGGGCGAGATGAGCGATGATGAGTTGCGTGATATTCGCGGGTCGGAGATCGCCATGATTTATCAGGAGCCCATGGCATCGCTGAACCCCGCGATGAAAATCGGACGCCAGTTGATGGAGGTGCCGATGATACATGCGGGGATGTCCCAGAAGGATGCCCACGCCCGTGCCCTTCAGGTTGTGACGGATGTGAAGCTGCCCGATCCTGCCCGCATACTCGAAGCCTATCCACACCAGTTGTCCGGCGGACAGCAACAGCGCATCGTGATCGCGATGGCGTTGATGAGCGAGCCGAGCCTGCTGATCCTTGATGAGCCGACGACCGCGTTGGACGTGACGGTAGAGGCCGCAGTCGTGGAACTGGTCAAGGATCTGGGCAAGAAATACGGCACTTCGATGCTTTTCATTTCCCACAACCTCGGCCTCGTACTTGAGACCTGCGACCGCATTTGCGTCATGTATTCGGGCGAGGCCGTCGAGCGTGGCAGCATCGAGGATGTGTTCGACGAGATGCAGCATCCCTATACGCAGGCTTTATTCCGGTCGATCCCCCTGCCCGGCGCAGACAAGAACGCGCGTCCGCTGGTCGCTATTCCCGGCAATTTCCCATTGCCGCACGAACGTCCCGAAGGATGTAACTTCGGCCCGAGATGTGACTATTTCGAGGCCGGGCGGTGCGACGCTGGTGCGATCGAGATGCGCGATGTGCCGGGCAACGAGCGTCACGCCACGCGCTGCGTCAAGTTTGACGAGATTGACTGGGCGGCTCCGCCACAAGTCGCGCAAGTCAAGACCAAGGGCGAGGTCGGTGACGTTGTCCTGAAAATGGATAAATTGAAGAAATACTATCAGGTGGCCGCAAACGCGATGTTCGGAGGCGGCGACACCAAGGTCGTCAAAGCCAACGAAGAGCTTTCGTTCGAGGCACGCGAAAGCGAAACCCTTGCTATTGTGGGCGAGTCCGGTTGCGGGAAGTCCACATTCGCCAAGGTGTTGATGGGGCTGGAGACGGCGACCGAAGGCCAAATCCTGCTGGACAATCAGAACATCGGCGATGTTCCGATCGAAAACAGGTCGACCAAGAACGTGGCGGATGTGCAGATGGTGTTCCAGAACCCGTTCGACACTTTGAACCCGTCGATGACAGTGGGCCGTCAGATCATCCGGGCGCTCGAGATTTTCAAGATCGGGAAGAACGAGGCGGAACGTCGTACGCGGATGCTCGAACTGCTCGATCTGGTCAAGCTGCCGCGCGAATTCGCCGATCGGATGCCACGCCAGCTTTCGGGCGGGCAAAAGCAGCGTGTGGGCATCGCCCGTGCGTTCGCGGGCGATGCGCGGATCGTTGTCGCCGATGAGCCGGTGTCCGCCCTCGATGTATCCGTGCAGGCCGCTGTCACCGACCTGCTGATGGAAATCCAGCGAAAGCAGAAAACGACGCTGCTGTTTATCAGCCATGACCTGTCGATCGTGCGGTATCTGTCGGACCGGGTCATGGTGATGTATCTGGGTCACGTGGTTGAGCTCGGGACGACCGATCAGGTCTTCTCTCCGCCCTACCACCCCTACACCGAAGCGTTGCTGTCGGCCGTGCCGATCGCGGACACGCGCGTGAAGAAAAAGCATATTGTGCTGGAGGGTGACATTCCGTCGGCGATGTCACCGCCGCCCGGCTGCCCGTTCCAGACACGTTGCCGGTGGAAGTCGCAGGTGCCGGGCAACAAGTGTGAAACCGATGTGCCACCTATTAAACGGGTGGCGGACGGGCATCAGATCAAATGCCACCTGAGCGATGACAAGCTGGACGGTATGGAGCCGGTTATTGAAGTCGGAAATGTTGCCGCCGAATAAACAGGTTGAACTGTTTGTGGTGCAGCCTGGATGGGCTGTCCCGCGGTTCACACGATCACTGCCTCAGAAGAGAGGCAATTCGATGAGTGCGGCGCCGATGACGGCGGGAAAATAGGCGGCCGCGCCGAAGAAGAATCCGGGGTACCGGTTGCGCAGCGGACAGGCCGCAATCGCCAGCACCGGACCCGCGACAAGCGCCAGAACAGCAGGCAGGCGGATCATTTCGTTATAGTCGAAACCGGGCCCCCACGGCAGCGCCGGGTTCTCCAGCCCCCCCGCAATCAGACCGGCGATCATGCCGAGGACCAACCCCAGCAGGATCGGTTTGAGATTGCCACGCGCAGTGGGCACTTCATGCGTGACGGGAGAGCTGAACATCGCCGTTGCCAGACCTTCGCCAGTGGCCATCGGGGCACGGCTGTTGGATGTCCGGTTGTTGATCCGCGCAATGCGGTCGTTGAAGATATCTCGGCTCACGCTTGGTCTCCCAGTGTTCGATGGAGACAATATCGGTGTCAATTCAGGCTGAAGTTGGGCATTGTTGCGCTACCGGCAGGGCATTCCCGTGATCCGAGCATGGTTAACGCCACGTCACTTGCCGTAACTGAGGTGAGATCGTATGCCATTGCCCGGCTATTTGCCCGCAATAATGCGAACGTAATTTTTCGTTTCACGGTACGGCGGGATGCCCCCGTATTTTTTGACCGCACCTGGCCCGGCGTTGTAAGCGGCAAGCGCCAGCCGCCAGCTGCCAAAGGTCTTGTACTGTTGGCTAAGATAGCGTGCGCCACCTTCCAGATTTTGTTCGGGGTCGCGCGGATTGACCCGCAAGACCGCGGCCGTGCCGGGCATGAGCTGTGCCAGACCGATCGCACCTGCGTGGCTGACCGCCTTGGAGTTCCAGCCGCTTTCCTGCTGCACAAGCCGCAAGAACAGATCTTCGGGGATGCCGTGCTTGCGTGCAGCCGCGCGTGCGACATTCAGATACGGTCCGCGGTACCGTCCACGCCATTTCTTGACAGGTGCTTCATCGGCGCCCCATTTGGAGGGGGTCACAACCTTTGGCGGCTGCAGGCGCGCCGAACTGTGGTATTGCTTTGACGCGCGGCTATCGAGCAGTTTTTTCTGGCTTGAAAACAGCTTGTTGCGGCTCTTGGACGAGAAGATGTCAGCTTGGGCAGGCGCGCCTGCCGCAAGGGCCAGAATGACCATACTTACCATTGCTCTGCGCATGATGTCCTTGCCCGCTGGTTCCGGTTTTGCGGAACTATATCAGACACAGCGGACCTGACTATCCCGAATGTCCAGTTTCCCCCCCGCCGTGGCAGTTAGGGCAATAAACATCCTGTTATCCGGCAATGGAGCAGGTATAACGTGGCGATGCGCCGCAGCGGATTCGGCGCCGACATCATGAACGACAGACGCACAAGGAGAGCAGCATGGCCGGCTCAGTGAACAAAGTGATCCTCATCGGCAATTTGGGGCGTGACCCTGAAGTGCGCAGCTTTCAAAATGGTGGCAAGGTCTGCAACCTGCGCATCGCGACCTCCGAGACGTGGAAAGACCGCAACACCGGCGAACGCAAGGAAAAGACCGAGTGGCACTCCGTTGCCATTTTTCAGGAAGGCCTTGTCCGGATTGCGGAGCAGTACCTGCGCAAAGGCAGCAAAGTGTATATCGAAGGCCAGTTGCAGACCCGCAAGTGGCAGGATCAATCCGGTGCAGACCGCTATTCCACCGAAGTTGTGCTTCAGGGGTACGGTGGTACGCTGACGATGCTCGACGGGCGTGATGGCCAAAGCGGCGGCGGTGGCGGCGGCTACGGTGGTGGCCAGGGCGGTGGTTACGATGACCGCGGTGCCGGTGGTGGCTACGATTCGGGTGGTGACTACGGCGGCGGTCAATCGTCGGGTGGCAACCAGGGTGGCGGCGGATCGCGCGATCTGGATGACGAAATTCCGTTCTGATCGCCAATCCGCGTGACGTTATCCGGCAATGTGCCCGAACTAAAAGTGTTGATGGTTGTTTTTGCGACCATCATTTTCGCTTATCTGGTCGTCTATCCGCGGATGGAGCCGAAGAGTTTCAGGCGCATGATGCATTATGATCTGGTTCTGTCGGCCCTGCTTATGGTGGCCGTGGGCAGCGTCTATTTCGGGCAAGGCATCGCATTTTCGCTGATCTTCATTCAGGCCCCGTGGTGGGTGTTTACGCTGGTCGCCGCGCTCCTGATCGAGCTGCCGTTCTGTTTGATGTTTTGCAAAAAACACGGGCTGTCACCGGAAGATATGAACGAAGACTAGCCGCGGGCGCTTTGCAATACGTCTTTCACCACATCGCGCGGCACATCTGACGTAATGAATGCCTGCCCGATCCCACGGGCAAGGATGAAGCGCAGCTGACCGTCGACGACTTTCTTGTCCTGCCCCATGAGGCCCACAAGCGCCTCGTCATCGGGAAGTGGGCCGTCGATGTCGGATAGATCCACCTTCATGCCCATGTCACGCAGATGCGCACGCACGCGACTGGGCTCCTCCTGCGGGCAAAGCCCCAACCGCATCGACACCTCGAATGCCAATGCACAACCGATTGCGACACCCTCCCCGTGCAGCAAACGGTCCGAGTAGCCGGTGGCCGCTTCGAGCGCATGACAGAACGTGTGTCCGAGGTTCAAGAGCGCACGGTCGCCCTGCTCTGTTTCGTCACGCATGACGATGTCCGCCTTCATCTGGACCGACCGTCTGACCGCAGCGACACGGGCCGCCATGTCTCCGGCCGCCAAAGCGGGGCCCATCTCTTCGAGCCAGTCGAAAAAATCGACGTCTCCCAGAAGGCCGTATTTCACGACCTCCCCGTAGCCCGCGAGAAAATCGCGCGGCTTCAATGTACCCAAAAGGGCGGTATCGGCCAAAACCATCGCGGGCTGGTGGAACGCGCCGACGAGGTTCTTGCCGTGGCTTGTGTTGATCCCTGTCTTGCCGCCAACCGAACTGTCGACCTGCGCCAGCAAAGATGTGGGGATTTGCACGAACCGGACACCGCGGCGCAGGATCGCAGCTGCAAACCCGACCAGATCGCCGATCACGCCACCGCCAAAGGCAATGACTACATCGCCCCGCTCGACCCGTTGGTCCAGCAACCACTCGACACTGCGGGTCAGTTCGCTCCAGCATTTTGTCGCCTCTCCGGCGGGCAGGCTCAGGGCCTGCATCTCGATCCCCGCCGCGGCGAGGCCCGCGCGCAAACGATCCAGATGGAGGCCCGCGACGGTTTCGTCGCTGATCACGGTCACGCGCTTGCGGCGCAGCAACGGCGCGATGTACTCCCCCGCCTCGTCCAGCAAATCAGGACCAATGTGGATGTCATAGGCACGGCCCGGCAGGCCCACATGCACCTTTTCACGCATCGTTTCTCTCCAACACATCGGCACGGGTGAGCAAAACATCAATGACACGGTCCGCCATCGCTTCGATCGACGTGTCGGGCACGCAGCGCACAGACAGATCGGAAAGCGCATAGATCGGTGTCCGCGTTTCATAAATTTCCGTCAACGTGGCCAACGGATCAGCCGTGCGTAGCAAGGGGCGCGTATCGCGATGTTTCACCCTGCTCCAAAGCAGCGACAGATCCGCATCCAACCAGAGTGCCACGCCCTGCCGTGTAATATTTTCGCGGTTCACCTGAGACAAATACGCGCCGCCTCCGGTGGACAGAATACCCGCCTGCGTTTCCAGAAGCCGCTTGATGATTTCGGTTTCGCGGGCGCGGAAAAACGGCTCCCCGTCGCGTTCGAAAATCTCGGGCACGGTCTGATTGGCGGCCGCTTCGATTTCCGCGTCACTGTCGAGGAATGGAACGCCCAGCTTGGCGGCAACAGCGCGTCCGACGGCGGTCTTGCCAGCACCCATCATCCCCACCAGGGCGACCGTCTTTTTCAGACGGAATCGGGAGGCATCGGCCATGGTTTGCTCAATTTCGCTCATTTGTTCCTGAATGACGTGATCTTACCGAAAAGGCCATATATAGTTTGTGCAAAATAACGACAAACCAGGCAGGCATACACTATGGGAAGACTATTCAAGCTTTTGGTAATCCTTGTGATTCTCGGATTTATCGGGCTTGTGGGCTATGCATATATCGGCCCGTTCCTTGGCGCCGACTTTGCGGCCCCGCAGATCGAGATGCGCGAAGCTGTTACATTGCAGGAGCAGTAGGTCCGTGCGGATTTCATATCTGGCGCTTGTAGCTGGATGGATTGCGTGTTCACCTCTGGCATCCGTCGCACAGGAGACGGCACTGCAACCGCTTTCCGTGATTGACTGGCTAGACGATCCTACACCGACCGCGCCAAGCCAACGCCCCATTGCCGCCCCACCGCGCGCCGAACCACCGGTCACCTCCAACGGGCTTGCACCCGATGTACAGGTGGCTCCTCTGGACGGTGAGCCGCCGCGCAACATCGGGCTTGTACCCGCGTCCGTGTCAGGCATGCAGCCGGACCTTTGGGCCGGCAGCGACGTGACGGATATCGTGCGGCGTATCGAAACGATGCCGGACCCCGAGTTGCCTGCGGCGCAGGCGTTGCTGTTCACGGTGCTCTTGGCAGAGGCGGCAGCGCCGGTGGGCGGCGCGACCGCACAGAACCGGCTGACGGCGGCGCGTGTGGACAAGCTGATGCAGCTGGGCGCAATCGATCCCGCGCGCGCGCTGATCGAACAGGCAGGCGCCGCCACAAGCCCGCTTTTGTTCGATCTGTGGATGCAGATCAGCCTGCTGACCGGTGACGAAGACACGCCGTGTGGCGCCCTGTCCCGCAGCCCGCGTCTGACGAAAAATACCCCGACGCAGATTTTCTGTGCGGCGCGCACCGGTGACTGGGACACAGCAGCCTTGACTTTCGAGACCGCAGGCGCACTGGGTCTTGCCCCCCGCGAAAAGCTCGCTCTGCTCGACCGCTTCCTGAACCCTGACCTGTTCGAGGACGCAAGCCCCCTGCCCGTGCCACGCCGTATCGATCCATTGGGTTTCCGCCTGTTCGAGACGATCGGCGAGCGGTTGCCGACAGGGCCCTTGCCGCGGCAATTCGCGGTCGCAGATCTGCGCGACCTCGCTGGATGGAAATCGCAACTCGAAGCGGGCGAACGGCTGACCCGTGCGGGCGCGCTGCCCGAAAACCTGCTGCTTGGCCTCTACACGGACCGAAAGCCCGCAGCGTCCGGCGGCATCTGGGATCGGGTGCGGGCCGTGCAGCGTTTTGAAACCGCGCTTCGGACCCAAAGCCCCGATGCCGTGGCCAAGACGTTGCCCCCTGTCTGGAAGGCCATGCAGAACGCAGGGCTTGATGTAACCTTCGCCAGCCTGTTTTCCGCCCCCTTGCAGGAAATTGCGCTCACCGGAACAGCCGCCGATATCCAACTGGTCGTGGGCCTGTTATCGCCGGATTACGAAACGGTCGCGACCACAGCGCCGGACGGGCGCCAGCCCTTCGCGCGCGCCCTTGCCCGCGGTGAAACCCTTGCCACACCGCCGCGCGGCGCATTGCAACGGGCTATCCACGATGCGTTCGCGAACCCCACACCGCGCCAAGACCTGCTGGCCATGCCACAACAAAGAAAGACCGGCATGGCAATGCTCGAAGCGTTGAATTTGCTGCACGAAGGGGGCCGCGGTGACAGTCGCAGCTTGCGCGACGCCCTGTCGACCCTGCGCGCGCTCGGGCTGGAGGACACCGCACGCAGGGCTGCGCTGCAAATATTGCTTTCCGGAGAACAGGCATGACCCGCGCCCCGTCCCGCTGGATCTCGAGCTTCCTCGAGGCACAAGCCGCCGAATTGGGCGCATCGCAAAATACGCTGCTGGCCTACGGGCGTGACTTAAAGGATTTCGACGGCTGGTTGGCCGAGCAGCACAAAGAGTTGTTGGATGTGGTCCGCAGCGATGTGGAGGACTACCTGATCTGGTGCGACGCACAGGGCCTGGCAAAATCCACCCGGGCGCGCCGGCTGTCTTCTATCAAACAGATTTACCGCTTCGCATTCGAGGAAGGCCTGCGCAGCGATAATCCGGCGATCCAGATCGCGGGCCCCGGTCAGGACAAGCGTCTGCCAAAGATACTCAGCGTCGAGGAAGTCGATGCGCTGCTGCAAGCCGCGCGTTCTCAGGGGCGCACGAAAGAAGACCGGCTGCGCAACACCTGCCTGATGGAGCTTCTATATGCCACCGGCATGCGCGTCACCGAATTGGTCAGCCTGCCCGTCAGCGCCACCAGAGGCGATCCGAGACTATTGTTGATCCTTGGTAAAGGGGGCAAGGAACGCATGGTGCCCCTGTCGCCAGACGCCCGCGAGGCCTTGGCTGTCTGGCTGCGCATGCGCGACGACCGCGAAGCAGCGCGTACGGCAAAACGTCTGCCTGCATCGCGGTTCCTGTTCCCGTCGCGTGGTACACTGGGCCACCTGACCCGGCACCGCTTCTATCTCCTGATCAAGGAAATTGCATTGGCGGCTGGCGTTGATCCGGGGCGCGTGACGCCCCATACACTGCGCCATGCGTTTGCGACGCACCTGTTGGCGGGAGGGGCAGATCTCAGGGCCATTCAGACGATGCTGGGGCACGCTGATGTGGCCACGACAGAAATCTACACGCACGTGCTGGAATCCCGCCTTGCGGAACTGGTCCTGGATCATCACCCTTTGTCCGACGATGTTGTCTGACCGCAAATCCCCTCAGTGGGTTTGAAAAAGCCACCGCGGCTGCACATTCCCCACCCTGAGGCGGCATTCCGTCTGCGCCGGTGCGCGCTGGCGTCGGGTCCTCTTGAATGCCTTCCCGCGACACCCCATAACACTTGCACGCGAGATGAAAGGTTTATCGTTCAATGGACACGGGCACGGTCGTTATCGACAGCGCATTCTGGATCAGTGCAAGCATCATTCTGTTTTTGCTTGTGCTTTCGGGTTTTTTCTCGGGCTCCGAAACGGCATTGACGGCCGCATCGCGCGGCAAACTGCGTGCGCAGGCCGACAAGGGATCGCGCGGCGCACAGCGTGCCCTGGCAATTACCGAAGACAACGAACGGCTGATCGGCTCGGTGCTGCTGGGCAATAATCTGGTAAACATCCTTGCCGCCTCGCTCGCAACCGCTTTGTTCACACGGCTCTTCGGAGAAAGTGGGGTCGCCCTTGCGACACTCGTGATGACCCTACTGGTTCTGGTATTCGCCGAAGTCCTTCCCAAGACCTACGCCATCACAAATTCCGAACGTGCAGCGGCACTGGTGTCGCGGCCCATCGGCATGGTGGTGCTGATCTTCGCACCGGTCGTCACCGCGGTGCGGTTTTTCGTGCGCAGGGTGCTGTCTCTCTTCGGCGTACAGATCGATCCCGACAGCAACATTCTTGCTGTTCGCGAGGAAATCGCCGGCGCCTTGCAACTCGGTCACTCGGAAGGTGTCGTCGAAAAAGAAGACCGTGACCGTATCCTTGGCGCGCTGGACCTGCGCGAGCGCGTCGTGGAAGAAGTCATGTTGCACCGTTCGGGCATCGAAATGATCAACGTCAGCGATGATCCGGCGGCCATACTCGACCAATGTCTGCAATCCAATCACACGCGCCTACCGGTATTCCGGGACGATCCGGAAAACATCATCGGTGTCATCCACGCCAAGGATCTGCTGCGTGCAATGTACAAGCTCATCGGGGGGCCGGAGGGTGACGCAAGCGCGCTCAAGGATTTCGATGTGCGCGATGTAGCGATGGAGCCGTACTTCGTACCCGAAACCTCTACCCTCGACGAGCAGATGCGCCAGTTCCTGCGGCGCCATACCCACTTTGCACTGGTGGTGGATGAGTACGGATCGCTCCAGGGTTTGATCACGCTGGAAGACATCCTCGAAGAGATTGTCGGCGAAATCACCGACGAATTCGATCCCGATGCGGAACAGGTTGTCGGTCGGACCGACGACGGGCAGTTGATCGTCGAAGGCGCCATGACAATTCGCGACCTGAACCGCGCAACCGATTGGCATCTGCCAGATGAAGAAGCCAATACCGTCGCCGGATTGGTTATCCATGAAGCGCAAATGATCCCGACCACCGGTCAGGTCTTCTCTTTCCACGGCTTCCGCTTCGAAGTCACCCAGCGCGAAGGCAACAGGATTACGGAACTCAAAGTCCGCAAACTCTGACGCCTCTTTCATCTTGCCGAAAAACTCCGGGGTCCGGGGCAGCGCCCCGGGGGGCCATCACATCCGCAAACGGGTGCCTTCCGGGTCAAATGGCGGCACCGCCAGCACGGTGGCCTTATGCGCACGGCCAAGCACCATCACTTCGACAACCTCGCCCGCCTCCACGTCGCGCACAAATCCCAATGCAAGGCTCATATCGACCCAATATCCATAGGCGCCCGAAGTCGTCCTGCCGACCCCCACACCATCCCGGAAAATCGGCTCCCCCCCGGTGGCATCCGCTTGCGACGCATCTGTCTGCGCTTTGTCGAGCGCGAGAACTACGAGCCGCTCCCGCGAAGGGCGGGCCATGGTTTCAACCGCGGCATCGCGGTTCAGAAACGGTTTGTCCGTCTTGCACAATCGCTCGAGCCCCACTTCCTGTGGCCAGTATTCGGGACTGTATTCGCGCCCCCATGATCCGTATCCTTTCTCAACGCGCAGCGACATCAAGGCGCGACTGCCGACCGGCCCAGCCCCGATACCCTCTCCCGCAGCCAACAGCGCATCCCACAGCGCCAGTTGATCCGATTGCGCGCAATGCAGCTCCCATCCCAGATCACCGGTAAACGATACCCGCAGCGCCAGACATTCGATCCCCGCAACCGTGATCCAGCGTGCGCGCGTAAAGCCGAAATCCGCGGTCGCGAGCGAGGTATCGGTCAATGGCTTTAGCAGATCACGGGCCTTTGGACCCGCGACATTGAACCCGCAATAGGCTCCCGTCATGCTTTCGAAAACTGTATCCTGCGGGAGTGGGAGGGACCGGAAAAATCTCTGATGGTACCGTTCGGCCATCCCGGAGCCGATGATCCAGAATGTATCTTCGGCCGTTCGCGTGACTGTAAAATCTCCCGCGATGCCGCCGCGCTTGCCAATAAGCGGCGTCAGGCAAGACCGCCCAACCTCGCGCGGCATCGTGTTGGCAAACAAGCCGTTCAACCACGCTTCGGCGCCCGGGCCTTTGCAGCGATATTTCGCGAAATTCGAGATATCGATGATGCCTGCCGCGCGGCGCAACATGCGCGCTTCGGCGCCAACGACGGGCCACCAGTCCTGACGCGTGAACCCCTCGGTCTTGTCCTGCTCGCCCACGCGATCCGCATAGTAGAGCGGATGCTCCCATCCGTAGTTCAACCCGAAAACCGCACCCCGGGCGCGCTGGGCGGCATAGACCGGTCTTGTGCGCGCGGGCCGCCCCGCGGACCGTTCTTCGCCCGGATAATGGATCTTGAATCGATTGGCGTATTGGTCCCCCACCCGCGCCTTGGTAAATGCCGCATCCGCCCAACTGCCGAACCGCGCCATGTCCCATGCAAACATGTCATATCGCGTCTCGCCCGACACGATCCAGTCCGCGGCCAACAACCCCATACCACCCGATTGGCTGAACCCGGGGATGATCCCGTTGCAGCAGAAATAGTTGGACATCTCGGGCACGGGCCCGAACAGCACGTTCGCGTCCGGGGTCCAGATCATCGGGCCGTTGATGACCCTCTTGACCCCGGCCATACCGACTGCGGGCACCCGATCAATGGCGCGGAGCATGTTTTCCTCGATACGCTCCAGATCGTCGGCAAAAAGCTCATGGCCAAACCCCTGCGGCGTGCCGTCCTCGGCCCAAAAACGCAGATCTTTCTCATACGCACCGACCAGCAGACCCTTGCCCTCCTGGCGCAGGTAATATTCACCATCGCGGTCCGCGACCGAAGGCAGACGCCGGTCCAACCCTTCAATCTCGGCAATGCTCTCCGTGACGAAATACTGATGCTCGGTAGGTTGCAAAGGCAACGTCAGACCTGCAAGTGCGGCGACCTCGCGCCCCCACAAGCCTGCTGCATTCACGACCCATTGGGTGTGAATGTCGCCTTTGGGTGTGCGCACGATCCACGTCCCGTCCTTTTGCGCTTCGGTCGCGGTGACCGGACAGAACCGTATGATCTCGGCACCGTTCTGGCGCGCACCCGCCGCATAGGCGTTTGTGACACCGGAGGGATCGACATTGCCGCCCGAAGGCTCGAACATGATGCAGCGGATACCGTCAAAATCGACAAGCGGATGCAGCGTTTCGGCCTCTTGCCTGCTCACTTCGTGAAATTTCAGCCCGTAGTAAGCCGCCTTCGCCGCCTGAAGCCGCAATTGGTGCTCTCTTGCTTCGGTCTGCGCCAGATAAAGGCTACCGGGCTGGAATACGCCGCAGCTTTGGCCGGTTTCTTCCTCGAGCGCGTTGTACAGATCCATCGTGTAATTCTGGATGCGCGTGATGTTGTTGTTATCGTGCAATCCGTGAATGTTGGCCGCTGCGTGCCAGGTTGATCCGCTGGTCAACTCGTCGCGTTCCAGAAGCACCACGTCCCGCCATCCGGCTTTGGTCAGGTGATACAGAATGGAGCATCCGATAACGCCGCCCCCGATGACGACAGCCTGAGCGTGGGTGCGCATGGTATTCTTCCCCGGAAAAAGGCACAATTTCCCTCAATCTGCCCCCGCCGCGCACCCGATGATGGGTCAATTCCGACACAATCCGTCGCACGTGAACCGTGCGGACCTCCTATTGGTCAACCGCCTCGCGCACATCCGTGTGGGCCGCTCCCGCCACACGCTCCGCATCCGGTTCGAACCGCATCTTTTCACGCGCACGGCGCAGCTCGATAATGGCGCGGTCCTTGGCCGCCGATCTGATCCCCTTATCGGGGTGTTCCATCAGGCCGGACAACACTTTTTGCAGATGTTGCTGGACCTCGACCATCAGAGCCCCGTCGCGTGACAGCGCGGCAAAACAATCCTCAAGCAGGTCACCGGGGTCGAGCGGGCTTACATACAGCCGGTCGAGACTGATATCGGGCGAAGAGGCCGTTTCATCCTTATAGGCGGACAGGATGCGCCCCATCCGCGTAATGACATCGATCGCGGTTCCCGGATCATTGATACCGGGTGACAGCGCCTTTGATCCGATTTCTGCCATGACAATCAATCCGAAGCGCGGATCCTGATCGAAAGTGCGCACATCCCCGATGATGATGTTCTTGCGCAGGTCGTCGGCGAGATCGTCGCTGTCTTTAGCTTCCTGTGGTCCTGTCACCGCAATCAGCGGCTCCCCGAGAAAGACAAAACTGCCGATGTTTTGCAGAAAATAGACGTCGACGTCGTAGTCATTGGCGGTCTCGTTCAGGGCTTCGGGAAGGATATGCTGCACATAGCCGCTCTCGCTTGCCAGAATGACGTGGGCGTCATCGGGCGCGTCTTCGCAAAGTGCATTGGCGCCCAGACAAGGGTTTTCCAGTCGCTCGGTAAACTGTATCAGGGCGGTATTCTCGACCTCGCGGGCGGTATCGATCAGGCTTCCGAAGCTTTGAAGGTGCAAAACCCAGCGCACCAGATAGACGACAATGACCGCCAGAACGAGCACCGTCATGCAGAACAGGACAAAGGCACTGTCGTCTTTGAAAATACCCGTTTCGCGCATGATGATTGCGGTCAGCGCGTAAACATAGGCTCCGATAAAAACCGCAAGAACGTTCTGTGTCGTACGGTCCTGTACGATCAAACGGTGCACCCGCGGGGTCCACTGTGAGCTTGTCGCGCGGCGCACAGATACCATGACGGTGATCGAGAACGTCGTGACGGCCAACATCGCATTCGCGATGATCAACAACAACCGGTCTGCAGATTCTCCATCGACCGAGCGCGCCCATTCCTGCGGGATATAGTGCCCGACAATCTGGGTAAAGACGAGCGCAACAACCGACATCAATCCCATGATGACGACCCGAACCCAAAGTTTGCGGAAGAACGGGCGGATTTTGCGCACCAGCGTGCGGGGTAGGAAATCTTTCAACTGCATTGGGCACGATCTAGCGCGTGAGTTGCCCTGTCAACGGTGGTGAGAAAAAGGATGCGTATTTGACCCTTTGTTATCGGGCGGGCAAGATATGGCATGAGCGATATTCCCCTTCTGTTTCTAGCCGCCGGTCAGTCACGGCGCATGCGCGGGCGCGACAAGTTGCTGGAACAAATCGATGGTATAGCTCTTCTGCGTCGGCAGGTGCTGCGTGCGCTTGAGAGCAGCGTTGGCCCGGCCTTTGTGGCGGTGCCAGACATTGACCATCCGCGCGCGCAGCTTCTGGCGGACTTGGACGTCGAGATCATTGCGGTTCCTGACGCGAGTAAGGGGATGAATGTGACCCTTTCGCGGGGATTATCGCAAATGCCCGATACATCGGGGGCCGTGATGGTCCTGCTTGCGGATATGCCGGATTTGACGGCCTCCGACCTCGTTGCCGTCAAACAGGCGTATGATGACAATCCCGAACACCTGATCTGGCGCGCTTCGACCGGGGACGGCAAACCGGGCCATCCGGTCATATTTGCCCGCCGCATCTGGCCGGAGTTGATGGCGCTTGAAGGGGACGCAGGCGGCCGCGAAGTCACCAATCGCTACGCTGCCGAAACATATCGCGTGGCGTTACCCGATGACCGGGCGCGGCTTGACCTTGATACGCCGGAGCAATGGAAAGACTGGCGTGCCGCGCACGCTACTTGACGATCAGCAAAGCCTCGTGACGTTTCGCGCTCTGGCGCGCGGCGGCGTATTTCGCGACACCTTCATGGGTGGCCAGTTCCGGAAATAATTCGTGCAGTTCCTGACGCTGCGCGTTCCCGATCCCAGCAAGGGAGTGAACACCCGGCTGAAAACTTTCCGACCACGTCCCGTCCGACAGGATCACCTCATGCTGGTCGAACATGATGTGGATATAGCTTGTGTCGACATTCTCCACCACATCCACGCCCTGAAGGCCGGTGAGATGCTTGGCGGCGACCAGCACTTCGCGTTCTTCAAAATATAATAGGGTCTTGTCGTTTGACACCAGCATCCTGTGGTTGGGCGAGACGGTCATATCGCGTTCCGGCTGGTCGTTGCCCAAGGCCCCTGCCCGGATACGCACAGGGCAAAGATGACGGCGGCCCGCGAAATCAGCGGCGGTCATATCCTTGCGCCCGACCCAACGGATGGTTTGCAACCCGTTGTCGCGGGTCACGACCTGATCGCCCGGGCGCAGGGTCTCGACCGCACGTTCACCCCGTGGCGTGGCAATCAGCGTGCCGGGTGTGAAACAGGGCACAACTTTTTCGATGTTCGTAAAGTCGATCTGGCCGGTTTCGGCACCGGTATCGTCAAAGATACGCACGGTGCCGTTCTCGCGGTTGTCCGCGTCCCGCTCGATCACATAGCTGCCGCCCTCTGGCACGGCATCATCCAGGTTGATGCGGTCAAAGTCGTCGCCTTCGCCTTCGCCCCCGTCGATGACATCGCCGACATTCACATTGTAAAACACATCCCGACCGGCCCCGCCGGACATCGTATCGGCCCCTGCGCCGCCATTGATGATGTCACCGCCATCGCCCCCTTCGATCAGATCGTCGCCGTCGCCCCCAAAGATGTCGTCATCTCCGGCACCGGTTACGATCGTGTCGTCGCCCGCTCCTGCGAAAACCTGGTCGCGGCCATCGCGCGTGCGAATGATATCGTTCCCGTCGCCCGCGACGACGGTGTCGTTTTCATCAGTGCCGTTGATCGTATCGGCGCCGGGTGTTCCGTTGAATACAGGCATGGCAGTACCTCTGGATTTTTCGCAGCGGCAGTGCTGCGGTCGTTTGGCCCTCACCAAACATGTCCAGAATAAGGCAAATGGACCAATGCCCCCAAACAATTCCTTAATTTTCGGTTAACGCCAGCATTCGCGGAAACCAGATGCCGCCGCTTTGCAGGATTGGTCAGTGGAGCGAAACAGTTACGCCACAATTCAAAAGCGGAGCCCGCATTGGGGCTCCGCTTCTGTCGCGCGCCGGGTCACTACGCCGACGCGCTCGCTGCATAACTCGTGGGCCCGAAGCGGGCTGCTCCCTAGAGGGTGATCAGCTTCGCTTCGTGCTTTTTCAAAGACCGGCGCGCAGAGGCATAGGCATCGATCCCGCTGCGTGTGGCCAATTCAGGGAACAATTCCAGAATTTCCTGCAAGGAAGCGTCACCGACACCGGCGAGCGACATGTCACCGGGCTGGAAGCTTTCGGTCCAGGTCCCGTCGGAGAGGATCACTTCGTGCTGATCGAACATGATGTGCACATAAGTGGTGCCCGATGTGTCGACCACATCGATACCGTCCATGTCCGTCAGATGCTTGGCAGCCACCAGCACCTCGCGCTCTTCGAAATACAACGCCGTCTTGTCGTTGGCGACAAGCACACGGTGCTGCGGCGACACCATCATGTCCCGTTCGGGCAAACCGTTGCCAAGCGCGCCCTGCTGGATCAGTACGGGACGCAGATGCGCCTTGGCGGCCAGTTCTTCGCCCGACATTTCACGCTGACCGACCCACCGGATTTCCTGCATGCCGTTGTCGCGTGTGATGACACGGTCGCCGACCTCCAGGTCTTCGACAGGGCGTTCGCCTTTCGGCGTCGCGATCAGCGTCCCCGGCGTGAAGCAAGGGATAATCTTTTCGATGTTGGAGAAGATCAGCTGGCCCGCTTCCATACCGTCGGCATCGTAGTACTGAACGATCCCGTTCTCTTCGTTGTCGGGATCGGCAGGGTCCGGCAGAATTTCGAGACGTCCGCCTTCCGGTGCGGAACCGGTCAGATCGAGACAATCCTCATCCACGCCGGATTCGGACCCGTCAACGATGTCTCCCGCATTCACGTTCGAGAAGTTGTCGCGATCGGCACCACCGATCATGGTATCGTCACCGGTGCCACCGTCAAAGACGTCATCACCCGATCCGCCGCGCAGCTCGTCATCGCCCGCGCCACCGCTCAGCGTGTCGTCCCCCAGCACACCGAGAAGCGTATCGTCACCGGCATCACCGCTCAGCTGGTCGTTGTCGGCTCCGCCATCCAGCAGATCGTCACCGTCACCGCCATGCAGGCTGTCGTCCTCGCGGTTGCCGCGCAGCGTGTCGTTTCCGGCGCCACCTTCGATGGTATCGTTGCCGCGTCCGCCCGACAGGCTGTCTGCGCCATCACCACCATCGATCGTATCGTCACCCGATCCACCATTCGCGGTGTCGTCGCCGATACCACCTGACAGGCTGTCGTTATCGTCGCCGCCGACCAGAAGGTCGTCGCCCTGCCCTCCGATCAGCGTGTCGTCGCCCGCGTCACCGCGCAGCGTGTCATCGTCGATCTCTCCATCGAGCAAATCATCGCCCGCGCCACCGATGAGCAGATCATCATCATCCGCACCGAAAATGACATCGTCGCCTGCGCCGCCGTCGACCGTATCACGGCCATTGCCGGGCACCGGATCGGGGCCAAGCGGGTTCGAGCCGTCATCCTCGATATCAAGCCCGTCCGGGATTTCATCGGGGTCATTGCCGGCAAAGATCGTGTCGTTACCCGCCCCACCCAGAATGTCATCATTGCCTTCGCCCCCGACAATCCGGTCGTCGCCGTCGTTGCCCTGCACTTCATCATCGTCGATGCCTGCGTTGATGACGTCGTTGCCATCGCCGCCCGTGATCGTGTCGCGGTCGTCTCCGGTGCGGATCGTGTCGCTGCCTGCGCCGCCGTCGACACTGTCGCGGTCATTGTCGGGCAGAGGATCGGGATCGAAGACACCCGGGAAACCGATGTCGGGCAGCACGTCGCCGTTGCCAGTGACGATTGAATCGTCACCGTCGCCGCCCGAAACCGTATCAGACCCGTCGCCACCCGTGATGGTGTCATCGCCGGCATCACCGTCGAGCACATCGTCGCCTGTCTCGCCGTTGATGTCGTCATTGCCTTCGCCGCCCGAGACCTCGTCGTTGCCCAGCCCTGCGCGGACTGTGTCGTCGCCGTCGCCCGCTTCGATAATGTCGTCCTGAGGCTCTTCGCCCGGCAGGAACGCGTCGCCCGCATCGACAAGATCACCTTCGGGGTCACCGACGTAGTCGACGTCGATCAGATCGCCATCTTCCGTTCCCGAAACAATGCCGTCGCGCACGGTGACCGCCACGACTGCATCGTCGGTCAGGGTGCCGTCAGAAAGCGTGTAGTTGATGACCGTATCGCCGCAGAAATCGGGATCGGGTGTGAAGGTGAGCGTGCCGTCGTCGTTGATCGTCACATCGCCATCGGGGCTTGTCGCCGCGGTCACGCTGAGCGGATCGCCGTCTGGGTCACTGTCGTTGTCGAGCACCGACACCGTCACGCTGTCACCTTTGTTCAGCGTGGCACTGTCGTCTTCTGCGACAGGCGCGTCATTCACCGGATCGACGGTCACTTCAACCTGCGCGCTGTCTTCCCCGCCGTTGCCGTCACTGATGGTATAATCGATCGTGGCCGTTCCGTTGAAATCGGGGTTCGGCGTGAAATCGATCGTGCCGTCGTCGTTGATCGTCACATCGCCGTCGGGGCTGGTGGCTGCGATCACGCTAAGCGGATCGCCGTCCACATCACTGTCGTTATCGAGCACCGTGATGGTGACGGTTGTGTCTTCGTCCGTCGTGTCCGCATCGTCTTCGGCAACGGGCGCGTCATTGACCGGATTGACAGTGACAGAAACCTGCGCGGTGTCTTCGCCGCCGTTGCCGTCAGTGATGGTATAATCAATCGTGGCCTCGCCGTTGAAATCGGCATCGGGCGTGAAGGTCACTGTCCCGTCGTCGTTAATGACAACATCGCCATCGGGAGAGGTCGCCGCGGTTACGGTCAATGCGTCCCCATCGGGGTCGCTGTCATTGCCGAGAATGTCGATGGTGACGGCGGTGTCTTCGTCGGTTTCGTCACTGTCATCGCGAGCAACCGGAGGCGCGTTCACCGCTTCCACGGCAACAGTCACGACTGCATCATCCGTGCCGCCATTGCGATCGCTGATGGTGTAATCGATCGTCGCATCGCCCGAGAAATCGGGGTTTGGCGTAAAGGTGATCGTGCCGTCATCGTTGATGACAACGTCGCCGTCCGCGCTGGTTGCGGACGTAACGCTCAGCGCGTCGCCGTCCACGTCGCTGTCGTTGTCCAGCACCGGGATCGTGACAGCCGTGTCGGAAGTTGTTTCATCGCTGTCGTCCACCGCAACCGGCGCATCGTTAACGGGTGCGACATCCACTGTGACGGTCGCGGTATCAGACCCACCGTTGCCGTCGGTGATGGTGTAATCGATCGTTGCAGAACCGTTGAAATCCGGCGCCGGTGTAAAGCTAAGCGTGCCATCGTCATTGATCGACACATCACCGTCGTCGCTGCTTGCAGCCGTAACGCTCAGTGCGTCGCCCTCGGGATCAGTGTCGTTTGTCAAAACGGGAATGATCACGGTGGTATCTTCGTCCGTCTCGGCCTCATCGTCGACCGCATTCGGTCCGGTGTTCTCGGGCAGGATCAGCTCTTCGATCTCGGTGAAGGTAAGCGTATCGATGACTTCGCCATCGTCGCCCAGAAATTCGATCGTGCCGGACGTTGAATCGCCGTCCTCATCGACCGTCTCGTCAACCACGCGCAGCGGGCCTGCATCCGACAGGTCAAGCACATCGCGGTCGTCACCGGTGGTACCACCGTCGACAACATCACCGCCCGTGCCGCCGGTGATCGTATCGCTATCGGCGCCACCGCTGATAACATCCGCACCTGTGCCGCCGACAAAGCTGTCGTCGCCGGTTCCCCCCAGAAGGCTGTCGTCACCGCTTCCGCCTTCAAGCGTGTCATCACCGCCTTCGCCAAGGATCGTATCATCGCCCGCGCCGCCCAGAAGGCTATCGTCGCCACCGGCGACCGGTTCAGGCGTTCCGGTTGTGAAGAAAACGTCCGTGATATTGATATCCGAACTGTCCTCGCCGCCTTGGGTATGTTTGATCACGACGCGTGAGACTGGACCCACGATGTCAACGTTCACTGCATAGATGCCGTTGTCGTCGTCAGCAAAACCGCCATCGGTGCTGCAGGCCGTATCGGGGCCGTTCACGCCATCGGTATCAACCAGCTGGATATTGGCACCACCGGTCAGCGTGACGGGAATGGCGTTGCCGTCCGCGTCAAATGCAGTGACCTGCACGATCCCCGAGCCGTCCACATCGTTGATATTGAAATCGACGTCCGTCACGCCCTGGTCAAAGGAAAGCTCGTAGCAGATTTCTTCGCCCTGCGCGCTGGTATCGCTTTCGGCAGAGCTGTTGGCGTCAACGGTTTCGTCGCCGCCCTCAATGCCCGCAGTCGTCTGGGTGTTTGTGGCAAAGCTCGTCGCGGTCTTGTCCGTATCGCCCACGATATTCAGCGTGACCGTGGCGTCGCCCGTCTGTTGGCTGGTCGATGTGATGTCTTCTCCGTCAGCGAGCCCGAGTGCGCTCCAGTTGAAGCTTTCGCGCGCACCTTCGCCGCCGGTATCGTTACCCTCCGCGAGCGTGCGGTCCCCGAAAATCAGATCATCGCCTGCGCCACCTTCGACGGTGTCATCCCCCGCACCTGCGTAAACATCGTCATCGCCTTCGAGCGATTGCACGAGGTCGTCGCCGCCGCGTGCGTCCACGATATCGTCATCTGCCGCTTCACCGGCGAGCACGGCATCGGCGGCATCAATCATGTCACCTTCGGGATCGCCCGTATATTCGAGATCGATGACATCCGCCGTGTCGTCGCCGCTTACAATCCCGTCCAGTTCAGCGTCGGCTGCCGGATCGTCGTACACCAGATCATCAATGGCTCCAGAGCCTTGCAGCACAACATCGAGCCGTCCCGTACCTTCGACGTCAAGCTCCACAACCAGTTGGCTGTTGTCGCCATTCGCGGGCACGAACTGTTCGGCGATCACGTCACCGGCATCATTGAAGAACACCAGCCGCGCGGGTTGCTCCAGATCGAGGAACGTCAGCGATTTGACCTCGACTTCACGCGTGAAATCAAAGCTGAACGTACCGCCCGATGCGTTGTCATCGGGATCGGTCGCATCGCTGTCTTCGGAAATGATCAGCACGTTCCCAAGATTGGACGTTGCCAAATCCTCGTCCTGGCCCGTCGGGTTGGACGTGTCAAAAATCATCGCTTCATCGGACCCGTTGCCATTCGCAACCGCCGATACGGCGACACCTTCATCCGCGAATTGATCGGTGACTGTCGTTCCGGCCGTCAGGTCATTGAAATTGATTGTTCTGATCATGTCGTAAACTCCTAAGCGTCGTTGCACGCGGCGCGCAACGCGGCCGAACTGGTTATTGTGTCAAACCTAAAAAATGCGAAGGAACAGCGGAAAAGGTGCGACACCTGCCGCCCGGCATCCGCATTCCGAAATTCGTTCTGTACGTTCAAACCGAACATCTTCGTCCCTACTCATTCACCCCGCAAAGTGCCGATATCGACAGGTCGGCAGCAGCGCGCACACATACACCTTGTAACCGGAGTGAGGAGATTGCCCTTAAGGCCGGATCTGCCAGTGGCAGTCCGTTCAAGTGCAGACGGTCGCAATAAATGCAGCCCGGCACCTCTCCTACACCGATCGATGCAGTCAATGTGCGGCCGCCCCCGTGACCTACGAAATCTTCGCCCCCCAGTTGGGCAAGGTCATTCATACTGAACCTGATATCGCCAACAAAGGGAAAAATGTCTGAAAAGTGTCAGAGTTTTGGCGGCCTGACTTTATGCGAAATCGTTAACCATTCTTAAAGACAATCTGCGCGGGAAGTTTGTTTCTGAATTGTCATTATTCAATTCCGGTCATCCGCGATGTATCGCTTTGTTTATAAATCCAAAACGCCATTTTCCGCACTATATCGGAAATAGGTTTGTTTCTGAATTAGAAACAATACGCGCCGCTTCTTCATCATTTGCCTCAATATCGGGCATGCGATCACATGTTCTTTAATCGGAACCAATACCGGTTTTCGCGACCGGAATGGTCATAATTCGACGAACAAATGCCACATTCCGGCGATTCGATACCCCCATACGGGGCAACGGGATCAATGTCGTCTTCATGATCGGATCGCAACTGCATGAAACGACGAGCGGCGCAACATGCAAAAGTTGCGTAAACGTGGTAAAGCTCAACTTGCCTTATATATCGACGCTTCTAATTCCAGTCCAAGTAAGACCGTCTCTTGCGGGACATGCGCCGCTTCTCGGCGCGCCCCCTCGTCTATCCAAACCGGAGGAACTTCCAATGGCCATTTCCCTTTACGTTAACGACAAACCCGTCGAGCTGGACATCGATCCGGACACGCCCTTGTTGTGGGCCCTGCGCGATGAACTGCGTCTGACCGGAACCAAATTTGGCTGCGGGATTGCTCAATGCGGTGCGTGCACCGTGATGCTGAACGGCCAGACACGGCGCGCATGCGTCACCCCTGTTGGCACATTGGACGGCGCCGATGTGCGCACGATTGAGGCGCTTGAGGGTCCCGCCGCCGAAGCCGTCAAGGCGGCGTGGGTCGATTTGAACGTACCGCAGTGCGGTTATTGCCAATCCGGACAGGTCGTGACCGCCACCGCACTTCTGGAGTTCGAGCCGAAGCCGACCGATGAGGACATCGACAACGCGATGGCCGGAAACATCTGCCGCTGCGCCACCTACGCGCGCATTCGCAAAGCCGTGCGCCAGGCTTCTGACGCGCTGGAGGGATAAGCCATGCACACGATTGTTAAAGCCGCATTCGCACCCAAAACGAACCGTCGCGCCTTTCTTGCCGGATCTGCCGGCCTGATGCTGGCGATGCACCTGCCGGGCAAAGGCCGCGCGCAGACTTCGCCCGAAAAGATGGTCGATGGGCAATTCGCGCCAAATGCCTTTGTGCGTATCGACCCCGACAGCACCGTAACCGTTCTGGTCAAACACATCGAAATCGGTCAGGGCGCCAACACGGGTCTGCCCATTCTCGTGGCCGAAGAGCTTGACGCGGACTGGAGCCAGATGCGGGCCGAACAGGCCCCCGCAAATGCGGTCGTCTATGCCAATGCCGCGTTCGGCATACAGGGCACCGGCGGTTCCACAGGATTGTCCTCAAGCTATATGCAGATGCGACAGGCAGGGGCCGCCGCCCGTGCGATGCTGGTGTCTGCCGCCGCACAGCAGTGGGGCGTGAATGCCGCCGAGATTACCGTCGAGAAAGGCACCGTGGCACACGCAGGTTCCGGCCAATCCGCCAGCTTTGGTGATTTGGCCACCGCTGCCGCAGAGATCCCTGTCCCCGTCGACGTCGCGTTGAAAGACCCGAAGGACTTCAAACTGGTCGGCGGTGAAGGCGTCACCCGGCTCGACAGTCTGGAAAAATCCACCGGGCAAGCGACGTTCACCATCGATGTATACCGCGATGACATGCAGGTTGTGGCGATGGTCCACCCGCCGAAATTCGGTGCAAAATTAGCATCTTACGACGATGCCGATGCCCTTGCCGTTAAAGGCGTCGCTGCCGTGCGGCAGGTCCCGTCTGGCATCGCGGTTTACGCCGAAAACACCTTTGCCGCATTGAAAGGCCGCGACGCGGTTTCAGTCACATGGGATGAAACGGAGGCTGAGACCCGCTCCACGGCGGAAATGGAATCCGAATTTGCCGAAGCCGCCCGTGCCCCCGCCAGGGTATTCGAGGAATTGGGCGATGTCGACAAGGCGTTCGAGGATGCAGAGCAAGTCATCGAAGCGGATTATATCTTTCCGTATCTCGCGCATGCCTCGCTTGAACCGCTCGACGGCGTGATCGAATTGCGCGACGGCGCGGCCGAAGTGTGGTCCGGCATGCAAATTCCAACCACCAGCCAAGGCACGATGGCCGGCGTTCTGGGCATGCAACCGGCGGATATCGCCATCAATACGATGTACACAGGTGGCAGTTTCGGTCGCCGTGCAACGCCCGATAACCACCTTGCGGCCGAACTCGCCGAAGTTGCCAAAGCCGCCGGCAACGGCACCTACAAGCTCATGTGGACCCGTGAAAACGACATGATGGGCGGTCACTACCGTCCCCTGACGGTGCACCATATGAAAGCGGGGCTCGACGCGCAGGGCAATATCACCGGTTGGCTCAACACGGTTGCCAACCAGTCGATCATTGCGGGCAGCGCCTTTGAGGCGATGATGCAGGACGGGCTTGATCCGACTGCCTATGAGGGGTCAAACCACCTGCCCTATAATCTGCCCGCCACGCGGATGAGCTGGGCCGAGATGAAGAACCCTGTGCCAATTTTGTGGTGGCGGTCTGTAGGACACACCCACACCGCATACGCGGTCGAGACGTTCCTTGACCGTTTGCTGGTCACTGCGGGCCGTGATCCCGTTCAGGGTCGGCTGGATCTGATGAAAGACGACCGGCCGCGCGACAGGGCCGTTCTTGAGCGGGTGGCCGAAATGGCAAACTGGTCCGGATCGGGCAACGGCGATACACGACTTGGCGTCGCGGTCGTGCGCAGCTTCGGGTCCTATGTGGCGCAAATTGCCGAAGTGGAGAACCGGGACGGCATGCCGCATGTGCGCAAGGTCTGGTGCGCGGTCGATTGCGGCGTCGCGGTCACACCCGACGTGATCCGCGCCCAGATGGAGGGCGGCATCGGCTTCGGGCTTGGAAGTGTGCTCTTTGACGAAATCACCTTTGATGAGGGCGGCGTAGTGCAACAGAAGAACTACGATACCTACCGGATGTTGCGTCTGCCCGAGATGCCGCAGATCGAGGTGTCGATCATCGACAGCACCGTTGATCCGACGGGGGTGGGGGAGCCGGGCACACCGCCCATCGCGCCTGCGGTGGCGAACGCATGGCGCGCGCTGACCGGCGACATGCCCTACCGCTTGCCTTTCAATTCCGCTTCGGTCTGAGGAAATTGCAGATGATCCGTACACTCGCTATCGCAGCCAGCCTCTGCGCGCTGCCCACCGCCTTTTTCGCACAGACCCTCGCCACGGAGCTTGCCGATCCCGCGTCCTTTGACGCGATCGAGGACGACGACGCACGCGCTGCCGCCCTGTTCGAGGAAATGGCCAAAGTCATCACGCACCCGCGGTGCATGAATTGCCATCCTGTGGGCAACGGTCCGCTGCAAGGTGACAACATGACAGCGCACCAGCCGCCCGTGGTGCGTGGTCCCGCCGACATGGGCGCGATCGGCATGCAATGCACGACCTGTCACGGTGCGGAAAACGTGTCGTACTCGGGTGCCGAGGGGTCCATACCGGGCCACACGCCGTGGGCGCTGGCCCCCCTGTCCATGGGCTGGACCGGACTGACGGTTGCCGAAATCTGTGCGCAGATCAAGGATCCGGCGCGCAATGGTGATCGTTCCCTCGCCGACATCCACGAGCACAATGCCGAAGACGGACTGGTCGGCTGGGCGTGGGAACCCGGTGATGGACGCACCCCCGCCCCCGGCACGCAAGAACAGTTCGGCGCGCTCACGCAGGCATGGATCGACGCTGGCGCCGCCTGCCCCAGCTGAATACAGCCACCTCCGGCAGGGCATAATTCCTGCCGGAGCCCATCACCCGAATGCGGCGGCGTACTCGACCGGGTGCACACCGAAACGGCGCATGAACGCACGCCGCATCCGTTGCATGTCACCAAAACCGCTTTGTGCCGCGACCCGCTTGAGCGGAACACCGTCCAAAAGCAGACCGCGCGCGTGATCGATCCGCACCTTTTCCACGAACTGCGCAGGGGATTGGGACAGCTCTTTGTTGAAATGGCGGGCCAGTGTCCGTGCGTTCATGCCGGCCTGCGTCGCCATATCACTCATGCGCCATGGCTGCGCAGGGTCGGCGACAATCCGTTCGATCAAGCGCGCCAGCGTTGCATCGCCTGTGAATTGCGCGGTCAAATGCATGGCATACTGGCTTTGACCGCCAGTCCGCCGAAGCTGCACCACCAACTCGCGTGCCACTTGCAGCGCGACATCGACACCACAGTCCGACCGGATCATCGAAAGCGCCAGATCAATGCCGGTACTGACACCCGCCGACGTGTAGATCCTGTCGTTACGGGTACAGATACGGTCGAGATCCCACAGAACCGACGGATACCGCGCAGTGTCGGCTGCCCGTGACCAATGGGTTGTGGCAGGCAAGCCATCAAGCACGCCAGCGCTCGCAAGCACCAGCGCGCCCGAACAGATACTGATGATCCGCGCCGGCGACTCCACTTGAACGATTGCCTCCAACACCCTGCAATTATTCAATAATGCGTCCACGCCAATGCCGCCCGGTACCAGCAAATCATCACGCGGCGAAATTTCATCAAGGGCAGCATCTGCCCGAAGTCCGAGCCCGCAGCAGCTTGTCACGGGCCGTCCATCGACGGACACAAACCGCAAAATGTAATGTTTCTTTTCCCGCCATATTGCGCTGTGAAAAGCCTGCACCGGTCCGGCAACGTCGAGACTGTTGACGCCATCGAAGAGCAGAACGTTGATGCGACGCGGTCGAAGATGTGTGTCCATTTTTGACGCCAGATTGACATATCGGACATCCTTGATCCGCGATAGGGTCAACTCTGTCAACCTTATCGAGAGCCATTTCATGCAACAGCCGACCGCGATCCACCCTCTCAACTTTATCGGCTTGATCACGGCGAACACGGTGCTGGGCTCTGCCATGCCGATGCTGATCATTCTGGGCGGACTTGCCGGGCTGATGCTCGCGCCGACAACGGCGCTTGCCACCCTGCCCGCGTCGCTCCAGACCCTTGCCGGTCTTTTCGCGGCCGCTCCGTTTTCGCTGCTGATGGGCAGGCTGGGACGGCGCAGCGGATTTGCAATTGGTGCGCTTTGTGCAACTGGCGGGTCGGTCCTTGCCGTCTGGGCGCTGATGAATGGTAGTTTCTGGGCGCTTTGTGTGGCGCATCTGGCTTTCGGGGCGGCGATTGCAAGCTACCAGTTCTTCCGCTTTGCCGCGGCCGAGGTCGTGACCGCAAGCTGGCAGCCGGTGGCGATCTCCCTTATGCTGACCTCCGGTTTGATTGCGGCTTTCGCGGGTCCGCAGCTTTTTATCGTTACCCGCGACTCCTTGGCACCCGTGCCGCTCGCCGGTGCCTATGCGGCGATCGGAGTTTTGTCGCTCGTCGGGGTGATCCCGCTTTTGATCGTGCGAGTCCCCCCGCCGGTGGTCACCCCGCCGCAGACCATCGCCGAGCGACTGGCCGGTCTGGTCATCCTGCGGCGCCCGGCTGTGCGCAACGCGGTGGTATTGGGCGCGGTATCGCAAGGGGTGATGGTGTTCTTGATGGTTCCGACACCGCTTGCGATGATCGGCTGCGGTTTGTCCGACGTCATGGCCGGCGACGTGATCCGCTGGCATGTCGTGGCCATGTTTGCGCCGAGCTTTGTGACCGGCTTCATCATCCGTAAATTTGGTGCCCAGCGTGTTGCGCTGACGGGGCTGATGCTCTTGGCGATTGCTGCGGCGGCGGCGATGGCCGGGCTGATGCCGATCCATTTCTACCTGTCGCTCATCCTCTTGGGGGTTGGATGGAACTTCGGTTTCATCGGGGCCACGACGCTTCTGACCGCAGCCGTGGCCGACACCGAAAAACCGATGGTCCAGGGTGTGAATGATACCGTTATTGCGCTGGTATCCACGCTTTGCGCCTTTGCGGCCGGCGCGTTGGTTGCTGGTCTGGGATGGACAATCCTCGCCGCGGTTGCGCTTGGCCTCGTGCTGGCTGGCGCTATCGCATCGGTCCGTACTTCGGAACACACCGTTGGCTAGCTTGGCACCGACACCACCAAAACGCGAATTTTCACGATCACCCCATTACGATAAGAGGTTGTTAACGCTACTTAATAATTTCTAGGCGCGCCTGTGCAAATAAACTATTCTCGCGATAAGTGTGGGGTGGGAATGTTCGTATGGTGGCACCGGTATTGTCGAACCAAGATGCAAATATATCGGCAGACGAAACGGAGACACTGCGCACGCTGAACGCGTTCGCCGTTGACCTGATTTCGATCCCGAACGTTGATGATCTGTTCTGGCATGTGGCGCAGAACGTCGTGGGCCGCCTGAATTTCCTCGATTGCGTGATCTATCGTGCGTCAGAAGACCAGACTGAGCTGGTTCAGGTCGCCGCACTGGGGGAAAAAAACCCGTTCGGGCGCAGCATTCTCAATCCGCTCAAAATTCCGTTTGGCGAAGGCATCACCGGAAAAGTCGCGCAAAGCCGCGAAGCCATCATCATCGAAGATCTGAAGAGCGACGACGACTACATTCCCGACACGCAGCTCGCCCGCTCGGAGATTTGCGTGCCGTTGGTGTGCCGCAACCGCGTGGTCGGCGTCATTGACAGCGAACACCCCATGCCCCGCGCCTTCGGCGAGGCGGAACTGGAGGTTCTGCAGACCATCGCCGCCATGACCAGCGCGAAACTTGAGTTGCTGGCGGAGGCGGAACGCTCTGCGCAGCGCTACACTGACATGGTCGCATCCCATGCCCGTCTGAGCGAAGAAATCACCAACCGCAAAGCGCTCGAGGAAGAATTGCACAATGCGCGCAAACTCGAAGCGATCGGCCGTTTGACGGGTAAATTTGCGCATGAGTTCAACAATCTGCTTACGGTCGTATCGGGAAATCTGGAATTGCTCGAAGATGCGGTCACGGACCCGGACGCAGTGCAAAGCTGGCAGGACGCCACACAGGCCGCATCGCGGGGAAGCAAGCTGATACAGGATATGCTCACCTTCTCGCGGCGCACCCGTCTGACACCGCAAACAGCCAACCTCAACGAGGTCATTGCAATGACGGTGTCGCAGATCAGCGGACAAACAGGTCAGAGTTTTGACCTGCAGCTCTCGGAAGAGCCGTGTTTTGCCGATGTCGACACCTCGATTTTCGAGGACGCCCTTCAGAACCTCATTGCAAACGCGCAAGACGCGATGCCGCAAGGAGGACGTATTCAGGTGCGCACCGAGAACATCCGGCACAGGTTGAACGACAGGCGCCCTGTTGTCAGCGACTTGTCACTGGGCGACTACGTGCGGGTCTGTGTCACGGATGACGGCGTCGGCATTCCCGCGCAGGAAGTCGCCACGATATTCGATCCCTTCTATTCGACCAAAGCCGTGGGTGCGGGCTCCGGACTTGGTCTTTCCATGACACTGGGCTTTGTCCAGCAGTCCGGCGGCACGATCGAAGTACATACTCAGGAAGGAAAGGGAACCGCGATCTGCCTCTACTTCCCCTCCGTCACACCCAAAGCAACGATTTATTAACCACGAACCGTGCAGAAATAAGAACGGGTAACTGGGGGGATGAGTATGTTGAAACTCAAGACGATTACTGACGAAGAATCCGGACCTTTTCCACTCATTTCAGTGCGCGGATTGTTGTCGGGAAACAGATCCGAATTCATGGCCGCAGCAGACGCAATGGGCTATGCGGCACGGACGAGCGGATTTTTCAGAATATGCGATCACGGCATCGACGCGGACCTGATCGAGGCGACCTACCGGGAGGCGAAACGGTTCTTCGCCCAGTCTGACGAGGACAAGCAGCGGTACTATATCGGCAAGAGCACCAATCATCGGGGCTATGTTCCGTTCACCGAAAAGGGAGATTACCCCGACGAGGTACATCGCAGTTACGAAGCCTTCGACATGGGGCTGGATCTGCCCCACAACGACCCTGATTATATCGCGGGCAACCGTGTTCTGGGACCGAATGTCTGGCCTGACCTGCCGGGGTTCAAACAGGTGGTCGGTGGCTATTACGGTCGCGTTTCCGCATTGGGGCGGCTGATCTGTTCGGGGCTCGAGGCGCATTTGCAATTGCCGCGCGGCGCAATGACCGGACAGATGACCAAGCCGATTTCGCAACTGCGCCTGCTGCACTACGTCCGCCAGAAGCAGACGATCAACCACCAGTCGGTCAATATGGGCGCGCATACCGATTATGAATGTCTGACCCTGTTGCATACACGCAATGAAGGGCTGCAGGTCATGACAAAACAGGACCAGTGGGTGGACGTTCCTCTGGACCGCAGCGCGCTCGTCGTGAATATTGGCGATATGCTAGAGGCATGGAGCAATGGGCAATTTCGCTCGACGCCGCACCGTGTTCTCAATCTGAGCCCCGAGCGGTATTCCCTGCCCTATTTTGTGGCAACCAATTACGACACAGTCATCAAGCCATTTGAGCAAACATTGAAGCAAGGCCAATCAAGCATGTATAAACCTATCAGAGCGGGCGCACATCTGGAGCGGATGTTGATGCGCGATTTTCCGTATCTGCGCCACCAGAGCGAAACACAGTCTGCGAAAGCTGCTGCCGGTATCCAGAACCCGTTCGAGCAAAGGCTGACCGCCGGTCATTCCTGAAACATGCCAACTGTCGATACAATAATTGCCGTCCTCGTGGCCGGGCTGTTGCTGAGCGCGACACCCGGCCCGTCAATGTTCTATGTCCTGTCGCGCAGTGTTGGCCAAAGCCGCGCGGCGGGTCTGGCCTCCGCCCTCGGTCTGGCGCTGGGCGGAATGGTTCTGGCTGTTGCGACTGCCGTCGGTCTGGGTGCGCTCTTTCGTGAATTTCCCGGATTGGTCACCACCCTGCGATACGTCGGATCGGCCTACCTGATCTGGCTGGGCATCGGGATCGTGCGCGATTCAATGGTTGATGTGACCCAAGACCTTCACATCACCGCCGTGCGCAAACGGCCGTTTTTAGGTATTGTCTGGCAGGGCGTTCTTGTCGAATTGCTCAATCCCAAAACGGTACTTTTTTTCGCGGCGTTCCTGCCGCCCTTTGTCGACAACAGTGCCGGAACGTTGTCGAGCACGGACATACAGCTGCAATTGCTGGTGTTGGGCTTGCTTGTCCCGCTGACCGCAATCCCTTCGGATATTCTCGTGGCATTCATGGGGGGCAGCATGATCAAGAGCTACCGCGCCAACCCTGCCTTGCGCAAAGCGTTCGGATGGATCGGCGGTCTGTGCCTAATCGCGATCGCCATCAATCTGCACACCGGTTTCATCTGAAATCACGGCAAAAGCGAGATCAAAAAATTGGTGTTGCGGAGATGATCCTCTGGATCATTGGTACCCAAGGCCGGACTCGAACCGGCACGCCTCGCGGCGGGGGATTTTGAATCCCCTGCGTCTACCATTCCGCCACTTGGGCACTGGGTGTGAATTAACGCGACTGACCGCGGGGGGCAAGCGCAAACTGGCACGCAGACCTCTTGACCCCACAGTCGCTTCATGGTGTGCCTGCAAGGGACCAAACCGGCGAAAGGCGCGACATGATCCAACGGCTCTACGACTGGACGCTGAGCTTGGCGCACCACCCCCACGCCCTTTGGGTGCTGGCGTTTATCGCCTTCATCGAAAGCTCCGTTTTTCCCATTCCACCTGACATTTTGATGATCCCGATGATCATCGCCCGCCCGAACCGCGCCTTTCTGATCGCGGGTGTCGCCTTGGTCGCGTCGGTCCTCGGGGGGCTCTTGGGGTATGCGATCGGCGCGCTCGCTTTCGAGGCCATCGGCCAGCCGATCCTTACTGCGCTGGGCAAGACTGACGCCATGTCCGAATTCGCCACGCGGTTCAACGATCTGGGTTTCTGGGCGGTGCTGACCGCGGGGGTAACGCCATTCCCCTACAAAGTCATCACCATCATGTCCGGTTGGACGGCCATGCCGCTTGCGACGTTCATCGCCACCTCCATTCTGGCGCGTGGTCTGCGGTTTTTCATCGTCGCGGGCCTTCTGTGGTATTTCGGCGCTCCGATCCGCGCTTTCATCGAAAAACGGTTGGGCCTGATGTTTACGCTCGCAATCGCATTGCTTGTGGGCGGCTTTTTCCTGGTGAAATTTCTATGAACGCGCGCACATACATACTGGCCGCGACATGCGGTTCTGCGGCTATATTGCTCGGCGCATTTGCATTTCAACATCTCGGGGGCCTGCCACCCTGCAAACTGTGTATCTGGCAGCGTTGGCCACATGCAGTTGCAGTTGCGATTGGCTGCGTCGTCCTGCTCAGTGGACAGATCAGGCTCGCGTGGCTAAGCGCCCTTGCGGCCCTGAGCACCGCCGGGATCGGCTTTTACCATGTCGGCGTCGAACAAGGATGGTGGGAAGGACCGTCAAGCTGCACGTCAACGGGCGTGGGCGGGTTGAGCGCCCAGGAGTTGATGGATCAGATCATGGCAGCGCCCCTCGTCCGCTGCGACGACATCGCCTGGCAATTTATCGGCATCTCGATGGCGGGCTGGAACGCGATACTCTCGCTGGCACTGGCCGCCATATGGATCACGGCGGCGCGGACACGCTAGGCCTGCTTTGACGTACTGAGCAGCAGGCTGGTTTCGCTGGCCACCACCCCGTCCAGCTTGCGCACCCGGTCCAGCGCGGTGTCCAGCGCGACGAGCGTGGTGGTGCCAAGCTCCACGATCAAATCCCAGCGCCCGTTGGTGGAGTGCACGGCGCGGACCTCGGCCATCTGGCCGAGCTGGCGCTTGATCCGCGCCGCGCCGCGCCCTTCGATACCGATCATCATCAGCGCCCGCACGGGATCCTGCGCGACATCCGCCGCCGTGATGACGCTGAAACCCACGATGTCTCCACGGGTCGTAAGGCGATCCAGCCGGGATCGGACGGTCGCCCGCGACAAGCCAAGCCGCAGACCAAGGTCCGACAGCGACGCGCGCGCATCATGGCGCAGCGCCGCAACAAGCTGATGATCCACATCGTCCATTATGATGACCCAAATTGATCAATCTGCCACCAAATTGCGCAAACTGCCCGCTATTTTTACGCCCATTCCGGCGCCTATAGCTAGGGAAATATCGATGAAGGAGCGTGCAATGGCGCAAAATTGTATTCTGATCGGGGCGCCGCTGGACAGTGGCAAGCGGCGGCGCGGGTGTCTGATGGGGCCGGATGCCTACCGCACAGCGGGATTGGCAGAGGCGCTCGAGGATCTGGGCCATACCGTGAGCGACCGCGGCAATTTGCGCCCTGACCCGGTGGATGGCGACAGTCATCCGCGGCTTTACAAACTGGCCGAAACGATTGCATGGACCCGAACGCTGGCCGATGCTGTGGCGCAGACCATGACCGAGGGCCTGCCGATCACCATGGGCGGCGATCACGCGTTGGCAGCCGGTACCGTCTTGGGCGCGATGCGCTACGCAAGGTCGGTCGACCGGCCGCTGTTTGTCCTGTGGCTGGACGCGCACAGCGATTTTCACACCCTCGAAAGCACGGACAGTGGGAACCTGCACGGCACACCGCTGGGCTACGTCACGGGGCGTCCGGGGTTCGACGGCTGGCCGGACCTGCCCGCACCTGTTGCACATGACAACATTGCAATAATCGGCCTGAGGTCTGTCGATCCGGCAGAACGGGACGCATTGCAGCAGACCACGATCCAGCGCGTCGACATGCGCGAGATTGACGAGACCGGCATCGCGACCCCGCTCGCCAAATTCCTGTCACGGGTGACCGAAGCCAACGGTCTCTTGCACGTCTCGCTCGACGTGGATTTCCTCGATCCCTCGGTTGCGCCCGCTGTCGGGACCACGGTCCCCGGAGGGGCGACAGTGCGCGAAGGCCATTTGGTCATGGAAATGCTCCACGACAGCGGGCTGATGACATCGCTTGATCTGGTCGAACTCAATCCGTTTCTCGATGAACGCGGGCGCACTGCGCAATTGATGGTCGATCTTGCCGCGTCGGCCCTTGGGCGCCGTGTGTTCGACCGCCCGACACGTGCCTACTGATGCAAAGGACCACAGCATGACAACCCAACCTTCACACAAGGCGCTGGTGCCTTTCGTCTCCGTTGACCACATGATGAAGCTCATCCACCGGATCGGCATCGAAAAGATGTTGTCCGGGATCACCGACTATATCGAGGAAGACTTCAAGCGCTGGCAGCTGTTCGACAAAACCCCGCGCGTGGCAAGCCATTCCGAAGTCGGGGTAATTGAGCTGATGCCAACCTCCGACGGCGAGGTTTACGGCTTCAAATACGTCAACGGGCATCCCGACAACACCAAGGGCGGTCTGCAAACCGTCACGGCCTTCGGGCTCTTGTCCGATGTCGCGACGGGCTATCCCGTTTTGTTGTCGGAGATGACCATTCTTACGGCGCTGCGGACGGCGGCAACATCCGCCTTGGTGGCCCGCACCCTCGCCCCGAGCGGCAGCAAGGTCATGGCGATGATCGGCAATGGCGCACAGTCCGAATTTCAATCGATTGCGATGAAGGCTGTCGTTGGCATCGAGGAGGTCCGCCTTTTCGACATTGATCCGGCGGCGACGCGCAAATGCGCGGAAAACCTGCGGGGCTCGGGGCTGCGCGTGGTAGAATGCCGCTCGTCAGAAGAGGCGATCTTGGGCGCACAGATCATCACCACCTGCACCGCGGATAAACAGTACGCCACGATCCTGACCGATAACATGATCGGATCGGGGGTCCACATCAACGCGATCGGCGGAGACTGCCCCGGCAAAACGGAGCTGGCGCCCGCGATCCTGCATCGGTCAACCATCTTTGTGGAATACCCCGAGCAGACGCGCATCGAGGGCGAGATACAGCAGCTTGCCGCTGATCACCCCGTCACCGAAATGTGGGAAGTATTCACCGGCGCTACCCCGGGCCGCTCGTCCGCCGAGCAGATTACCCTCTTCGACAGCGTCGGATTTGCGACCGAAGATTTTTCGGCGCTCCGTTATGTGCTCGATGCCGTTGCGGAACACGATATTTCGATCCCGCTGGACCTGTTGGCCGACCCTGATGATCCGCGTGATCTTTTCGGGATGGTGCAACGCGCAGGCTAGGAGCACCTAGAGCCGCGGTGGGTGTTTTGTCACATCCACCGCGTACAACCAGTCGAATGCGCCCAGCATCCGACCCGGCGCCAGCCGACTTGCCATCCGTAACCCGGTGTGTGCCGCAAATCGAAATGGGCCCGTGCGCAGGTGGTATCGCCACGCATTCGCTTCGGCGGCAGCGATCACGCGGCTTACGCGTGGGCGGCGCAGTTTTTCGTAAGCCGGCAACGCCTCGTCCCGGTCCATCGTTGCCAGATGCGCCGCCAGCACCCAAGCATCCTCCAGCGCCATGTTCGCCCCTTGGGCCAGAAACGGGAGTGTCGGGTGCGCGGCATCTCCTAACAGGGCAATGCCCTCGCGTTGCCAATGCGTAGCAACCGGATGCAGGTGAAGCCCCCATAGCGATGTGTGGCGCACTTCGGCAATCAACTGCGCCGCCGTTCCCTTGAACCCGGCGAATGCCTTACGGAGATTTTTCGGATCATCCGCTTCCGCCCAGCCCTCGGGCGCCCATGTATCGCGTTCCTCGACCGCGACCAGATTAACCAACTCCCCCCCCCGGATCGGGTAGCTGACCAGATGTCGCCGCGGCCCCATTGTGACGCGGACCTCGGCGGGGTGCTGTACCGAATTCGGGACCGTCGCCCGCCACGCAACCTGACCGCTGAAATGCGGCTCTGTCCGGCCATTGAGTACGGGACGGGCGCGTGAGTGGATACCATCTGCGGCAATGATTACTTCGGCGCGGCGGATTGCGCCATCGCGAAGACGCAGTTTGGGCAGCGGTCCCGGTTCGATCGTGGTGACCTCGCTGCCCAATTCGATCGTGACATTCGCTTCGCGAGCGGCCTGCGCCAGTGTCCCGACAAGATCGGCGCGATGGGCGAAAAGATAGGTCTGGCCGTCCGGCAATCGGGTCAGGTCAAGCCGCGCCACATCACGGTCTGCGGCATTATGGGCCCGCATGACGACCGCGCGTGCTTCAACAGCGCCGCGGGCCCGCAAGCGGCCCTCAAGCCCCAGCGCACGCAAGACAGCCAGACCGTTGGGCGACACCTGCAAACCTGCGCCGACT
This sequence comes from Sulfitobacter sp. S190, assembly GCF_025141935.1. Classification (NCBI taxonomy): domain Bacteria; kingdom Pseudomonadati; phylum Pseudomonadota; class Alphaproteobacteria; order Rhodobacterales; family Roseobacteraceae; genus Sulfitobacter; species Sulfitobacter sp. S190. The sequence continues at coordinate 1,844,274 of NZ_CP081120.1, forward strand.
TCGGTCAGCGCGGGGCTTTGTTCGAGCAATGTCACCGCAACCCCCTGACGCGCCAGCGCAGTGGCAACGGCAAGCCCGCCGACGCCTCCTCCGACTACGATGGCATTGTTGATGCCCATGGATCATGCCCCAAAAAGAAACGCCGCAGCTGTTGCTACGGCGTTAAAGCTATTGCGGTGCGGGTGCAAAGCAAACCGTGCCTTGCGACCCAGCATCAATCGTCGCGGTGCACTTTTTCGCGGCGCTCGTGACGCTCTTGCGCTTCGAGGCTCATGGTCGCAATCGGGCGCGCGTCCAGACGTTTGAGCGAGATCGGATCGCCTGTCACCATGCAGTATCCGAATTCACCTTCGTCAATGCGGCGCAGGGCGGCGTCGATCTTGCCGACCAGCTTGCGGGCGCGGTCACGTGTGCGCAGTTCCAGCGCGCGGTCCGTTTCCTCGGAAGCCCGATCGGTCACATCAGGAATGTTGCGGGTCCCATCCTGCAACGTCTCGATGGTATCGCGGCTGCCAGCGAGCAGTTCGGACTTCCAGTCCAAAAGCTTGCGGCGAAAATACTCGACCTGGCGATCATTCATGAAAGGTTCATCTTCTGCGGGACGATAATCATCCGGCACAAACTGCTCTTGCTTCATAATTTTCATCCCCTCAACGGATTCAACCACTGACATGTCAGCACATCTCCCTCCGACATTTCCCTGACGCTGGGTCTAACGGACACGTCGCGGATTGTCACTACACAATCATGCGCTATGGTAAAGTTATCGAAAATCAACTCAATAACGTAGAAGGTTGTTCTATAAATGAAATTTCAGGGTACGGCCGATTACGTTGCCACCGAGGACCTCAAAATCGCGGTGAATGCGGCGGTCACGCTAGAACGGCCTTTGCTCGTCAAAGGCGAGCCCGGCACAGGCAAGACCGAACTGGCGCGGCAAGTCTCGTCGGCCTTGGGACTGCCGATGATTGAGTGGAACATCAAGTCCACAACCAGAGCCCAGCAAGGGCTCTATGAATACGATGCCGTCAGCCGCCTGCGCGACAGCCAGCTGGGCGAAGAGCGGGTGCACGATGTCAAGAACTACATCCGCAAGGGCAAGCTTTGGGAAGCCTTCGAGGCCGAGCAGAAGGTTGTGCTGTTGATCGACGAGATCGACAAGGCCGATATCGAATTCCCCAACGATCTGCTGCAGGAACTCGATAAGATGGAGTTCTTCGTCTATGAGACCGGCGAGACAATTCGCGCGGCCGTGCGCCCGATCGTCATCATCACCTCGAACAACGAAAAAGAGCTTCCCGACGCTTTTCTGCGGCGTTGTTTCTTCCACTATATCCAATTCCCCGAGATGGACACGCTCAAGAAAATCGTGGAAGTGCACCACCCCGGCATCAAGGCCGATCTTCTGACCACCGCCCTGACCCAGTTCTATGCGATCCGCGACCAACAGGGCCTCAAGAAGAAGCCGTCAACATCCGAGGTGATCGATTGGCTCAAACTTCTTCTGGCGGAAGATCTGGATGCGGCCGACCTCAAGGCGGATGGGGCGTCGGCCCTGCCCAAATTGCACGGCGCATTGCTCAAGAACGAACAGGACGTCCACCTTTTTGAACGGCTTGCCTTCATGGCGCGGGGACAACGCTAGACGCACCGTAATACCGGGGGCGCGGATAACATGTTGCGCCCCCGGCGCGACACCTGACTGTGTCATTTCTGCGATCATGCCAGCCGGCTGCCCCATTCCGTAAAATTTGCCACGATTTTGCCTTAATTGCTCCCTACCCAGAACAGGTTGAGGGGCAAAAAGATCTCTGACAAAGCTCAAAAAGGGCAGGCAGGCAGATATGACAACCGAAACCGCACCCCGCGTGCACGATGGCGATGTGCGTTTAAGAACGCTCCGTAATTCGTTGCAATATATGGATAAATACCCGTGAAGGCGCGTATCGCTCTGGCGCTTTCCATCCTGCTGAACGCCTGTACGCCTTCGAGTGAGGGGGATGTTTCGCGTCGCGTCGCCTTTGTTGACACGACCCTTCCGCCGTCTCATTCATTCAGCGCTGCCCCCCTGCAGGGCCCCATCCGCGCGAACAACGATCTTGCGCTCGATTTCATCGAACTCAGTTTCAAGCTGGAAAGCGGTCGTGATCTGCCTGTGTTCACGCGTTTCGAAGGGCCCATCAGCATTGCCGTCACCGGCAGCCCTCCTCCAACGCTGCAACCTGATCTGACGCGGCTTATCGGTCGACTGCGCCGCGAGGCACGCATCGACATCTCACAGACAAGCACCCTACCCGCCAACATCGTTATCGAGGCGGTTCCGCGCAAAGCCATCCGCAAGGTCCTGCCACAAGCCGCCTGTTTTGTGGCGCCGAACGTCGGTTCCCTGAAGGAATATCGCCAATCGCGGCGCAAGAGCAAAAGCAACTGGACCCAGCTGCGCCGTCGCGACCGACTGGCCATTTTCCTGCCCAATGACGTCAGCCCGCAGGAAGTCCGCGATTGTCTGCATGAAGAAGTGGCACAAGCGCTGGGACCCCTGAACGATCTGTACAGGCTGCCCGACTCCGTCTTTAACGATGACAATGTCCATACGGTGCTGACCAGCTTCGACATGCTGATGTTGCGCGCCTATTACGCGCCCGAGCTTCACAACGGGATGAGCCGCGGACAGGTTGCCGCCACCCTTCCCCACGTGCTGCGCCGGATCAACCCCGCCGGCGAACGGGCCGCTGCGTATTACGCGACCCGCACCCCGCAACCTTGGAAACGCGCGATTGAAGCGGCTTTGGGGCCTGCATCGAACGCGTCCGAGCGTCGGATCGGAGCGCAGAATGCGGTCAAGATCGCAGCGGCAATGGGCTGGACCGACCAACGTCGCGCGTTTTCCCACTATGCGATGGGCCGCGTGCTTCAACGCGATGATCCTGAATCCGCCCACAAACATTATGTCACCGCGGGCAAGTTCTACGCCCAAACCCCCGGCACACGGTTGCACCGTGCCTACGTCGCAACGCAGCTTTCTGCCTACGCGGTGAGCAAGGGCGACGGGGAAGCCGCACTGCGGCTCATTGCCCCACACGTCGAGACGGCCCGCCTGAATGAAAACGCGGCATTGCTGTCCACCCTTCTTTTGCTCCGCGCCGAGGCACTTGATCTGGAAAACCGGCCCGCCGAGGCGCAGGCCGTTCGACTGGACAGTCTGGCGTGGGCGCGGTACGGGTTTGGCTCTGACTGGGCCGTGCGGGCCAAGCAGCGCGAAATCGCGTCGCTCAATCCGCTGAAACTGTAAGGCCCGCAACCACTTGGGGGTCTTTCGATGATCGTAATCGGCTTTGCAGTGATCGGCGCAATCTACGGCGGTTTGACGGCGCGCAAACGCAAGGGCAACCGCAAGGATGTCGCTCAATACGCAGCCGGCTTCGGTCTCGCTTTTATGATCGTTGGTATGTTCTTGACTGTGATCATCGACCGCGTCGCCAGCTGATGTTTCTGCCCTTCTTCGACCAACTGCGCCGCCACAAGGTTCCGGTATCGCTGCGCGAGTTTCTGGCCTTTCTGGAAGGCCTCAAGGCGGGTCTGGCGACCTATGATGTCGATGCGTTCTACTACCTTGCACGGGTGTCGATGGTAAAAGACGAACGCCACATAGACAGGTTTGACCAAGCCTTTGCGTCGGCGTTTAAAGGCATTGAAAACATCACCCTGGACGACGTTCTTGAAGCGGTTGATATCCCGCGGGACTGGCTCGAGAAGATGGCCGAGAAGCACCTGAGCGCCGAAGAAAAGGCCCAGATCGATGCCTTGGGCGGCTTTGACAAGTTGATGGAAACCTTGCGTGAGCGGCTGGCCGAGCAGAAAGACCGCCATCAGGGGGGCAACAAATGGATCGGCACCGCCGGCACCTCCCCTTTTGGCGCGTACGGCTACAACTCCGAAGGTGTGCGGATCGGCCAGAACGAAAGCCGCCACCAGCGGGCGGTCAAGGTCTGGGACAAGAGAGAGTTCCGCAATCTCGACGACACAGTCGAGCTTGGGACGCGCAACATCAAAGTCGCGCTGAAAAGGTTGCGCCGCTGGGCGCGGGATGGTGCGAACGAGGAGCTTGATCTCGGAGGGACGATCCGCGCAACGGCGGAGCATGGGTACCTCGACGTCAAAACCCGCCCCGAACGCCGAAACGCGGTTAAGGTCCTGTTGTTTCTGGATGTCGGCGGGTCGATGGATCCGCACATCAAGGTGGTTGAGGAACTGTTCTCCGCCGCCCGCGCTGAATTCAAACACCTCGAGTATTTCTACTTCCACAACTGTCTGTATGAAGGTGTCTGGCGGGACAATCGTCGGCGCTGGGACGCGCAAATCCCGACCCACGAGGTTTTGCGCACCTACGGGCCGGACTATCGCTGCATCTTTGTCGGGGACGCTTCCATGTCGCCCTATGAGATCGCCTATCCCGGCGGAGCGAATGAACATTGGAACGCCGAAAGCGGCGCTACGTGGTTGGGCCGTGCGCGAGATCAGTGGCAGAGCAATCTGTGGATCAATCCCGTGCCCGAGAAGTACTGGCCCTACACCCAGTCTATCGGGATGATACAGGACGTGTTCGGAGCCGAAGCAATGGTGCCCATGACGCTTGAAGGATTGAGCCGCGGCATGAAGACTTTAACGCGCTGATCGTTCGCAAGCCCTTGCTGGCGTGGTATTTGCGCCCATATTGGGTTCATGTTCAAGCTTCTGCCGATCCTTCTCGCCGTGGTCTACGGATATGCCATGTTCCGGTTTTCGGTGTGGCGCACGGGGCGTGAGCTTGACGAGAAATCTACGGAGCTGGTCGATCCTGCGCTGAAAGACATGAGCGACCGGATGGCCCGCGCGCTCGATCTGCCCCGGATCAAGGTGCATATCTACGAGATTGAACCGGTAAACGGTTTGGCGGCCCCGGATGGACGCATTTTCATCACCCGCGGGTTCTATAACAAATTCCGTGCTGGAGAGGTCACCGCTGAAGAGCTAGCCTCGGTCATTGCGCATGAGCTGGGGCATGTCGCACTTGGCCATTCCCGTCGCCGCATGATCGATTTTTCTGGACAGAACGCGATGCGCATGGCGCTTGGCATGGTGCTCAGCCGCTTGATACCGGGCATCGGGATATGGATCGCGAACATGCTGACAACATTGCTGGCGGCAAAACTGTCGCGCGGCGATGAATACGAAGCGGATGCCTATGCGGCTGCCTTGCTGCATAAATCCGGTATCGGTATCGCCCCCCAGATTTCGCTGTTTCGCAAATTGGATGCCTTGACCAAATCAGGCAGCGTACCGGCCGCCGCATGGTTGATGAGCCATCCGAAAACCGATGAGCGCATCGCGGCGTTGACCGCTCTGGAGGCCAAATGGAGCGGCTAGCTTGTGAGCGCTTTTGCCAACCGTGGCAGGCGCGCTTTTTTCAGCAGCGCGCGCATCTCCCACGGATCACCTGACAACCGCCGGGCTTCCGCCAAAACGTCTTGGGCTACGCGGGCGACCACATTCGGTGACCCCTCAAAGCAGCCCAGCAGGAACGCGTCGGGATCGACACGTGAAAGCCCTTCTTCGGCGAGGATGTTGCGCGGAAAATCCTTTGCATTCATCGTCACGATGCCATCTGCCGATCCTGCAATCGCGGCGGCGAGCACGTGTACGTCATTGCGATCGGGAAGCCACAAACGCGCTTCAAGTCCCGGCTGGGGCGCGACGATAGCATTAGACCAACGCGTCGCAAGTAGTGCGATCTCGCCGCGCGCCTGCGCCTCGCCCGTGGGTCCGATCTTGCGCGCGGCCAAAGCCCATTCTTCGAGTATGCGGGCAGACCACAGCGGCTTGAATACCCCTGCTCCTGCCACGCCCAGAAGCATCTCGCGCATGACCGTCGGATAGATCACACAGGCATCGAGCAGCATTCTCATGTTAGAGGTGGAAAAACAGTGACTTGAGATATCCCGTTTCGGCAAGCTGTGGCAATTGCGGATGGTCAGGGCCCGCGAAACCGGAATGTATCAACTGTGCACGCCGCCCTGCGCGACCGATCCCGCGTACGCTTGCCGTTCGGAACTGCGTCAGGTCTGCCGCGTGTGAACAGGAACATAGCCCCAGAATACCACCTTCGGCGACCAAAGGTGCCGCAAGCCGAGCGATCCGTTCGTACGCGCGCAGCCCCGCCTCGAGCGCGGGTTTCGCGGGGGCAAAGGCCGGAGGGTCACAAATGACGACATCAAATTGCGCGCCTTCACCGGCGAGTTCTGCAAGCGTGTCGAATGCATCCCCCTGACGTGTTTCGACCTTGTCCGAGACCCCCATCGCCTCTGCGCCCTTTGCGGCAAGCTGGAGCGCGGGGGCCGACCCGTCAACGCACAGCGCCGATGCCGCGCCGGCCGCCACAGATGCCAGCGCAAAGCCCCCGACGTGCGAAAACACGTCCAACACCCGCGCGCCGCCGGCAAGATTGGCGGCAAAGGCATGATTGGGGCGCTGGTCATAGAAGAGGCCGGTTTTTTGCCCCCCCGTAAGATCCGCCATGTAGATCGCACCATTCATCGGGACCTGCACCGGGCCGTCGGGTGCGACCCCTTCCAGAACGCCGGACTGGTCATCAAGCCCTTCAAGGCTGCGGGTGCGGCCGCCCGCGTTTTTCAACACGTTGCTACAGCCTGTCGCATCGACGAGCGCTTGCGTCAGCGGGCCGATCATAGCGTCGGACCATGCGGCATTGGGCTGGATCACACAGGTGTCGCCGAAACGGTCGATGATCACCCCGGGCAAACCGTCGCCTTCCGCATGGATGAGCCTGTAGTAAGGCGCATCATAAAGACGTTCGCGCAGTGCCAAAGCGCGTTGCAAGCGCCGGGCAATCCATGCTGTGTCGATTTCGGCCTTCGGGTCCTGATCCATCATGCGCGCGATGATCTTGGAGGCGGGATTGACCGTCACCACGCCGAGCGGCTGGCGGGCCTCATCTTCGAGCACGGCAAGCGTGCCGGGGCTCAGGTTTTTCGTCCGGCGGTCGACGACAAGTTCATTCGCATAGACCCACGGCGCGCCATGCCGGATGGCACGGGCGTTTGCCTTGGGGCGCAGGCGGACGGTGGGTAGCGGGTGAGATACGGAAAAGGGCGCTGTCATAGCGCCCTTCCCTAGTCGGTTTTAAACTGGAGCGGAAGGTCAGATTTTGTTGACTGCCTGAAAGAAACCGAGATTGGCGTTCTCGTAGCCTTCGGGGCGGATCAGTTCCTGCCGGATCACTTCACCCAAGTGCTGGCTGATGCGGACCTTCTGGGTCAGCCCGCGTGCTTCGGCGGTGATCGCCTGCTGGCCGCCGAACGCATCCAGATCGGCCTGCACCACATGAGGTTCCGACAGCGCCTGCCCCGTCTTGGCATCCCGCATCACCATCGCGAAGCGGATCGAATGCACGCCGCCCACGGTATAGCGGGCTTTCTCGGTAAGCGCGTGGAAGCGCTCGACACGGATGTCCAAAATGACCGGGATATCCCCATCGAACTGGGCCGTGCCTGCCCTGAGCGCGTCATGAAAAATCTGCGCGACCTGTGCATGACGATCGCCGATCGGGTCTTCGCGCCAGACGATATCGCCGGTGGGATAGTAGCGGTTCGCCTCTGACACGCGCAAACTGCGTGGGACGGTAACCTTGACCTGACTTACGTTGATCAGCTCGGCAATTTCCTGCGGCAACGCCTGGTTCCTGCCAATATCATCGGTCGTCGCGATGCGGCTGACCCGCGCTAGGTTGCGCTTGCCTTGCGTGTCGATGGGGCCCGCGGTTTGCGCAAATGCAACCGGTTCGGCCTGCGGCGCGCCGAACGGTGCGTTGCGGCTGACGTTATCTGTTGCACCACATGCCGACAGCGCGGCTGCAAATGCAAAACCAGTGGCAAATTTGAAAAGTTTCATGTCGGTCTCCTTCGGACGCTCCGCGCCCTGTCGTGGTTTCACCGACCGGAATGACGCCTGATTAAGGCGCATTTGAGACAAGTTTAGGCTAATGAGGCGGCATTTGCGCGACACTGGGCAGTCCGTGCATGGCGTGTGTCGGTCTCAATCGCGCGGTCTGCTGCGCCATCCCCCGCGGCGACGCGGCGTTGGCATGCTGTGCAGACCCTCACGCAGCACATCGGTCATCGGGTGCCCGTCGCCGTCGCCCGCATGCACCGCCAGCAGGCGCCGTATCGCGGCTTTGACGTCGTTATCCATGCCAAGGCTCAGAGCCCAATCCAGAAAGATGCTGCGACATTCCGCGGCGGTGATCCCGTCGATCCGGTAGGCCTCATAGATCAAGCCCTTCGGGTCATCTGCATTACGCTTGTCTGTGGTCACGTCGATCATCCTGCGTTCAGTCCGGCAGCAATAATCGCCGCGGCTGCGTCGTAACTCTGCGTCAAACGCGGCTCAAGGCCATCGTGGATGTCGTTTTCAACCTCGCCTGCGATGGTCGACGTCAAAAACCGCACTGCGGCTTCGCCCACCGCATCGGGCTGCAGCGGTGTCGGCGACAGCAGGCGCGTCGCGGCCTGCACCGCCCACACCTGATCATATGCGGCGAGCAAGCTGCCGGCCTGCGCCTCCGAGATCAACGCGATATCCCTTGCCGCAAGAATTCCCGATGGAATATCGCGGCGCGTCTGCCCGCTGATCAACAAAGCGGCTTGCGCGAAAAGTTCGATATCCTGCAACCGCCCGGGTCCGATTTTCGCATCCAAAGGACCATCGGGCGATTTCGAAACTGCAATGCGGTCCCGCATCTGCGCTGTCTCGACGAGGATCTTCTCGCGGGTCTCCGACTGTGCCAGCACGCTCTGCCGCACCTCTTCGACCTGATCGGCCAACGCGTCCGGGCCAGTGATGACTTCGGCCCGCGTAAGCGCAAGATGCTCCCATACCCATGCCTGTGTCTGCTGGTAATTTCGGAAACTCTCGATGCTGGTCGCCACCGGTCCCTTGTTGCCCGAGGGGCGCAGCCTCAGATCGACTTCATACAGGCGACCCTGCGACATTGGCGCACTCAGGGCCGTGATCATGGCCTGCGTCAATCGGGCGTAATACTGCCGTGTTGCAAGCGGTTTGCGTCCGTCAGACATGTCCACGCCGTCCGGGTCGTAGATGACAATCATATCAAGATCGGACTGTGCAGTCAGCTTGCCTGCTCCGAGCGATCCCATCCCAAGGATGACGGCACCGTTTCCGGGTGGTGGACCGTGACGCCTTGCAAACTGCGCGGTCACGACCGGCCATAGCGCCTGTAAAACAGCACGGGCAAGATCGCTGTATTGACTGCCTGCGGTGGCGCCATCCACAAGACCGCGCAGATGGTGCACCCCGATGCGGAAATGCCATTCGCGTGCCCAACTGCGCGTCGCGTCCAGCTGGGTTTCATAATCGTCGATCTGGGTCAGCCGCTGGGCCAGCATTTCCTGCAGTCCCGCCTGACCCGGCCAGTCCGTAAAGAAATCGCCCCCGATGACGGCATCAAGCACCTGCGCATGGCGCGAAAGATACCCCGCCAGTGACGGCGATACGGTCACAATGTCGATCAAGAGATCGGCCAGGTGGGCATTTGCCCGTAGCAGCGAGAAAAGCTGCACCCCCGCAGGCAATCCCGCGAGGAAACCGTCAAACGCAAGCAGCGCTTCGTTGGGCTTTGCAGCCCCTGCAAGACGGGCCAGCAGATCGGGCCGCAGTTGTTCGAACAGTTCTGCCGCACGCGGGGCGCGCAAGGCGGGATACCCCGGCCAGCGCGACAAGACCGCTTCGTCAAAGCTGTGGCCTTCAGCGGTGGCCCCCGCTTGCTTTTGATCCGCAAAGAAGCCTTCGGTGATCTCGTGCACCGCACTCAGCCGCTCGCGAAGTTCACGCTCAAATGCGGCGGTGTCCATGTCCATCATCGCGGCGATCCGCGCGATCCCCTCGGGCGATTTTGGCAGGTTGTGCGTCTGCGCGTCCTGCACCATCTGGATCCGGTGTTCGACCGTGCGGTGAAACGTGTAGTGATCGGACAATGCGTGCCGCGCCGCTTCATCGACCCATCCCTTGGCGGCGAGTACCTTCAAACCCTCCTTGGTACCGCGCACCCGCAAATCCTCGTCACGCCCCCCCGCGATAAGCTGGCGGGTCTGCGTGAAAAATTCGATCTCCCGGATACCGCCGCGGCCCAGTTTCATATTGTGACCCGGCAAGGTGATCGGCCCGCCCAGCCCCTTGTGCTCGCGAATGGCCAGACGCATGTCGTGGGCGTCCTGAATGGCCGCAAAGTCGAGATGCCGACGCCAGACAAAGGGGCGCATGGTTTCGAGAAACGCGGTGCCCACGGCAATGTCACCGGCGCAAGCGCGCGCCTTGATATAGGCGGCCCGTTCCCACGTTCGACCGAGGCTTTCGTAATACCTCTCGGCGGCTTCAACGCCAAGACAGACAGGCGTGACGGCAGGATCGGGCCGCAGGCGCAAATCGGTTCGAAAGACATACCCGTCGGCGGTGATTTCGCTCAGCGTGGCGGCCATGGCGCGGACTGCCTTGATCAAGCCTGCGCGGATCTCGTGGAAATCGGCCACATCGAACCGCGCCTCATCAAACAGGCAGATCAGATCAATGTCCGAGGAATAGTTGAGCTCTCGTGCCCCCATCTTACCCATGGCCAACACGACCGTTCCGCCCGCGGTCTGCGCGTCCTCTTCGCGCAACCCCGGCAGCTTGCCCCGCTTTATCTGCGCCAGCACGCCCGCGCGCAACGCCGCGTGGCTCGCGGCATCGGCCAGATCGGTCAGCGCGCCGGTGACATCTTCGAGCGTCCAGGCCCCGCCAAGATCACAAAGCGCGCTCAACAAAGCCACACGCCGTTTCGCGCGGCGCAGATCGGCTCCAAGCGTTTCTCCCTCGCCGGCGGCCACCTGCGCGATTTGCGCAGTCAGCGCCGCCCGTGGCGCTTCGACCGCGCCCGCGAGCCACTCCGCTTCCTTCGTGACGAGCGCGCCAAGATAGGGTGCGCGGCTGGTTGCGCCATCAATAAGCGGACGCAAAGATGCGTCGAAAGGTGCGGACAAATCGGTGTTCAGCGCGTCGGGATCAACCCGAGGAACGCGCGTGAGCAAGGCGCAAAGCGGTTTTTCTGTCATCAAACCAGCTTTGCGCGTGCAGCGAAGGCCGTCAACCGCGCAATTTCGACCCAATAACCAATTGAAAGAAAATGGCATTTCAAATAAATGTAAATATCTTTCACATTTCTACTTGCAAGCGCGGCCCCTGATGCCAATCTTAGAGATGTGAAAGGGATTTACATTGACGCCTTTCACCGGCCGATGAGGCGCCATGGGGGCGCTGCGCCGCCACCGAGAGGGAAAGACAGATATGACAAGCATTTCACAAACCGCACCGATGTCATCCGGTCAGGGCTGGTTTTCGCGCAGCGAAGCCTGGCTCGATGCCCGTGGCAAGGGTGCATGGATCGCGACCATGGTCGTGGGGTTCATCTTTTTCTGGCCCGTCGGGCTCGCCCTTCTGGCCTATATGATCTGGAGCAAACGCATGTTTTCAAACGTGAAGTCTCGCCGCATGGCAACCCGCACACCCTACATGGGCCGCCCGACCGGCAACAGCGCCTTTGACAGCTACAAAGCCGATACGCTGCGCCGCCTGCAAGAAGAGCAGGAAAACTTCGAAGCCTTCCTCGAGCGGCTGCGTGAAGCAAAGGACAAATCGGAGTTTGACGCCTTCATGCAGGAGCGCGAAAAGCGCACCGGCACAGACGACAAGGCCGAAGCCTGATTACCAGCCCCCCGCCCGATCCTTTCGGACGGGGGGCATCACACCAGTTGAATGAGATGACCATGACACCCGATCCCGATACAGACGCCCATTTCTACGATGGCACCCCGACCAAGCGGTTGATTGCATGGCTCATCGATATGGCCGTGATCGCCTGTTTCACGTTGCTGGCAGTTATCCTGACGGCCTTTACCGGGCTGTTCATCCTGCCGATCCTGTTTTTGTGCATCTCGTTCGCCTACCGTGTGATCACCATCGCCAATGGATCGGCGACATGGGGGATGCGGCTGGTGTCGCTGGAACTGCGCACGCATGATGATCAGAGATTCGATCTTGGCTATGCCCTCCTACATACGCTGGGCTACACCATTTCGGTCGCGATGCCGCTGTTGCAGCTGATTTCGGTCGTTTTGATGTGCACCACGGAACGGCGGCAGGGTCTGACCGATCTGGTGATGGGCACCGTTGCGCTGAACCGCCGCAGCTGATCGGCGGCCTGCGGGCTTTCACCCGAAAATGGGGGGTTGGCGGGCTGTTTTGGGCGCGGTAGGTTCTCACAGTTACAGCCGGGAAACCTGATGCGCCACACGCTCCCCATTGCACCGCAGTTCTATGTAACTGCGCCACAGCCCTGCCCTTATCTCGAGGGCCGGATGGAGCGAAAGCTGTTCACAGCCCTGCAGGGCGAAAACGCATCGCAGTTGAACGACAGCCTGTCGGCGCAAGGCTTCAGACGCAGCCAGAATGTGCTTTACCGGCCGTCGTGCACAGAATGCGCGGCGTGCCTTTCGGCACGGATCGATGTCTCGCGCTTTCAACCGACGAAGAGCCAGCGGCGCACGATCAACCGAAACGCCAATCTGACGCGACGAGCCACATCCCCTTGGGCCACCGAAGAGCAATACGACCTTTTCCGCAGCTACTTGGACAGTCGCCATGCCGATGGCGGGATGGCCGATATGGATGTTTTCGAATTCGCCGCGATGATCGAAGAGACGCCGATCCGCAGCCGCGTGATTGAATATACCGACAACGACACGAATGAACTTGTCGGTGTGTGCCTGACGGACGTGTTGGCCGATGGCGTGTCGATGGTCTACAGTTTTTACAGCCCCGACCGCCCGAAGGATGGTTTGGGCAACTTTATGATCCTTGATCACATCGACATCGCCCGCAGCGCGGGTTTGCCGTATGTGTACCTCGGCTATTGGGTGCCCGGCAGCCCGAAGATGGGGTACAAGGCGAAGTTCTCCGGACTGGAAGTGTACATGGGCGGCGCGTGGCAAAAAATGCGTGATCCCGAGGGATTTGCGGCCGACAAACACCCGCTGAGCAACGATCCGATTGCAGAGCAGGTCGCAAACATCTCCCTGCCCGATATGGCGCCGACACGCCGCCGCTAGGCTGACGTTCTTCTTTTTTACCACCACACAAAAATTGGCCGCCCCCGTTGGGGAGCGGCCAGTTTCATTTCACATGTCCTATTGCCCGCTTTAGTTGGGGATAAGGTCTGGAATGATGGTCACGATCGACGGGAAGAACCACAAGATAGCCAGACCCGCGACCTGGATCAGCACGAAGGGAATGATCCCCCGATAGATATGCTGTGTCGTCACCGAGGCCGGCGCGACCCCGCGCAGATAGAACAGGGCAAAGCCGAAGGGCGGTGTCAGGAACGATGTCTGAAGGTTCACCGCGATCATGATCGTCACCCATTTGGGATCGAAAGATCCGCCGTAGATCACAGGCCCCACGATCGGCACCACGATGTAGATGATCTCGAGGAAATCGAGCACGAACCCGAGGACAAACAAGACAACCATAACAATCAGGAAGACCGTCAATTCATTATCGAAGGACTTCAGGAACTGCTGGATGTAATGCTCGCCGCCAAAGCTGATGACAACGAGGTTGAGCAGCTGCGAGCCGATCAGGATGGTAAAGACCATCGACGTCACCTTGGCGGTTTCGCGCACCACCGGCGTCAAAACGCCGGATGTATACAGGATCCAGCAGCTGAACAGCAGGCCGAATACGGCATAGAGGAATGCACCGTAGGCGGCGAAGAAAGCGATCCAGCTCTCGAACGTGACGCCTTCCTGATTGATGCGCAGATCGAAATTCACCCCCAGCAGGATGCAGATGATAATGGCCAGCGTCGACCAGATGATCACCTTCGGCGACCGGTCCTGATCCTTCAGCTTGCGGTAAGCCGCGAGCATGATCGCCCCACCTGCCCCGAGCGCCGCAGCGGGTGTCGGGTTGGTGATACCGCCGAGGATCGATCCCAGCACGGCCACGATCAGCACAAGCGGAGGAAAGACGACACGGATCAACTCATTCCGTGCGCAGAGTTTGGTCCCGTAGAACACACCGTACATGATCAGCATGAACGGAATGAACATCAGCACGACAGTCATGCCCGGCGATGTCAGCGGGCTCACGAGTAGGATATCGACAAGGATCGCCAGTACAACGCCAATGCCCCCCACGATCAGCGGACGCGCGTCGGAAGACGGCGACACGCCGCGTGCGGTCGTAAGGATCAGGCCAAGCAGCACCAGAAGGATGGCGATGCCCGTGCCGATGGGCGCGGCTTCGGCAACCTTCATGGTCCGCGCGAGCTCAAGGTCCTCCTCGGACAACCGTTCGGACGCCTGCAGGCCTCCGGCGGCGTCAATCTCCTCTTGCTGGGCGACAGCCACATCCCAAGCGTCCTGACCGTGCAGTTCGATCATCGAGGCTTTGCATTCCTCGCCGACCGTCGTGCGCAGCGACGCATTTTCCCCGATGTCCGAAAAGCTCGATACACGTACATCCTGGCTGCCCACGACACCGAGGTTGCCCAAGATGATCGTGCCGACAATGATCAGAACCGGCGCACCTGCAAACCATGTAAAGGCTTCGCCGCGGGTGACAGGTTCGGCATTCGTGGCGCCCATCGGGACGGCCGGTGCCTTGTCGGGGTTCAAAAGCGCGTAGCCAAAGGCATAGAGCGCGTAGAGTAGCGCCAGCATGATACCGGGCAGCAATGCCGCCTGAAACAGCGTGCCGACGGAAACAACCGCAGGCTCGCCCAGATAAGTCAGCGCGTCGGTACAGCCCGCCGCCGTCGCACGTTCTTCCTGCGCGGCGGAATACAGATCCCCTGCAAGTGTTCCCAACAGAACGATTACGATCGACGGTGGGATAATCTGGCCCAGTGTCCCCGACGCCGCGATCACGCCCGTGGCGATCTCGGGAGAATAGTTGTTGCGCAGCATCGTCGGCAGCGCGAGCAGCCCCATGGTGACAACGGTGGCCCCGACGATACCGGTCGAGGCTGCGAGAAACGCCCCCACCACCACGATCGACACGGCAAGACCGCCGGGAAGCGGGCCGAACACCCGCGCCATCGTTGTCAGCAGGTCGTTTGCGATTTTCGACCGCTCCAGCGTGATGCCCATCAGCACGAACATCAGCACGGCCAAAAGCGTCTCGATGGACTGGCCCGCCAAAACCCGTTCATTCATGCGGTTCACGATGAACGAAACGTTGCGGTTCATCGCCTCTTCCCAGCCCGCGGGGAAAACCGGTTCAGCGATCCTTGGCAGATCGGGATACCTGAATAGGGATATGGCGTCCTGTTTGATACCGGAATTGACCAGATCACGGTACGCCTGACTGCCGGTATCGATGGCCTGGTGGATCAGTAATCCTGCACTGTCCATCGCGGCAATGATACCGAAGGAAATGATGCCCGCGCCACCGATGGCAAACGCCACCGGAAATCCGGATAGGATGCCTCCGAAAAGGCACACGAATACGATAATCAGGCCAACTTCGACCCCGTCGAGACCAAAAAACATCTCAGACTTCTCCTAAATTAGTGTGTGCCTTCGTAGGCTTCTTCACCTTCGCCCAGCGTGTCGCGGTCGAGGTATTTGTTCTCGGATTCTTCGCCTTCGCGGAATTCGCACCATGAACGGTAGAACACGGCCAATGCCTGCAGCATCACCATGACGCAGAAGAGGCACAGCAAGACCTTGAAGATGAAATAGCCGTTGAAGCCGTTTGGCGAGAAACCGATGGTTTCGACGTTCCATTTCAACAGGCGTGACTTGCGCAGCAGCAGCTCCAGCCGGTCCGAAGCAGACGGGTTTGGCGTGACCAGATGGCGCCACATGAAGAACCAGCCGTAAAGCCATGTTACAATTGCAAAAGGCAGCATGAAGAACAGCGCACCGAACATGTCGACGATTTTCTTGGTGCGGAATTTTGCGCCCGCATAGAACAGATCGACACGCACGTGCCCACCTTGAATGAACGTGTAGGCCACGCACATGCACACCACGAGCGCGTTGAAAAGTTTGAGTTCTTCGGCGTACCAGCTGATGTCGAATTGCAGCGGGATGCCGAAGCCGATCGCGATATCGGGCCGCGTAAAA
This sequence comes from Sulfitobacter sp. S190, assembly GCF_025141935.1. Taxonomy (NCBI): domain Bacteria; kingdom Pseudomonadati; phylum Pseudomonadota; class Alphaproteobacteria; order Rhodobacterales; family Roseobacteraceae; genus Sulfitobacter; species Sulfitobacter sp. S190. The sequence goes on from NZ_CP081120.1 coordinate 1,860,512, forward strand.
ATCCGCTGCATGAACACGATCACGATTTGCTGGATGACCATGATCAGACCGGCCCAGGCAAAAAAGCGACCCGCGCCATTCCCGATCGCTTCGAGCACGCGCACACAGCCCCACATGAAGGCCCGTTTCCAGATCCCGAAACCGGTGATCACCAGAACGATAAGTAACATGGCGAAGAAGAATTCGACCGATCCGCCGTAATAGATGAAACGCATCAGGGATTCTTTATTTCCCCAATCGAGCCACAGTCCCGGCTGCACGATGGCGGCGGGAATGTTGTATGCCGCTTCCAGCAGGTTGCCGGTCACGAACTGGATGAACCCAGAATCCTGGAACTTGTCGAGACAGCTGAGGTCTGCTCCTTCAGCTGCGCGGAAAAATCCCGAACATTGCACGTCGTCTGCCATCTGTCCCCCCTCGCCGGTGCCTCATCGGCACCTGATGCGCCCCGGATGGGGCGGCCCGTTGTCGTGATATGCGTCAGGGGCCGCACGTGGCGGCCCCTGAACTGATCTGCTTGGGCGCTTAGCCCGCGTTGCGTACCCGCTCACGCTGTTCGACATAGAATGCGTCGGATTTCGACAGCCATTCGGCCGAAGATGTGAGCGACGCTTCAAAGCTTTCGCGTGTTTTCGCAAACAGCTCGTCACCCATGTTTTCATCCATGACTTCTGCGGATGCGGCACCGAAGGCATCCCATACGTCATCGGAGAACTGCATGGTTTTCACACCTTGCTGCTGCAGACGCGACAGAGCGGCACCGTTGTTGGCCAGTGTCTGGGCCAGCTGAACGTGCGTTGTTGCCATGCATGCGTACTCGATGATCTTCTGGTGTGCGGGAGACAGGTCGTTGAAGACGTCGAGGTTGACAGCTGCGGCCAGACCCGAACCCGGCTCGTGGAAACCAGCGGTGTAGTAGACCTTCGCCACTTCCTGGAAGCCGGCGCGTTCGTCTGCGAACGGGCCAACCCACTCCAGACCGTCCAGCGCACCCGAGGACAGCGCCTGATAAAGCTCACCACCGGGGATGTTCTGAACGGATGCGCCCAGTTTGCCCAGCACCTTGCCACCCAGACCCGGCATGCGGAATTTCAGGCCGTTGAAGTCGGCAGCGGAGCCGATTTCGTTGCGGAACCAACCGCCCGACTGGGACCCGGAGTTCCCGGCCAGGAAGGATTTCAGGTTGAAGATTTCACCCAGTTCGTTGTGCAGCTCATGGCCGCCACCGTGGTGATACCAGTTTGTCAGCTCTTGCGCTGTGCCGCCGAATGGAACGGCTGTGTAATAGGCATACGCAGGGTGCTGGCCGATGAAGTAATAGTCGGCCGAGTGATACATATCTGCCTGACCCGAGGACACGGCGTCAAATACTTCGAACGCACCAACCAGCTCGCCGGGGGCTTTCTTCTCGATGGTCAGGGTGCCATCGGACATCTCGTTTACCATCGTGTTGAGGTAAGATGCCGCATCATCCAGAACGGCGAAGCCGCGGGGCCAGGATGTGACCATTGTCAGGGTCTGGTGACCGGCCGCGTAAGCCGGTGCCGCGAGTGTTGTTGCTGCAGCGGCCGAACCGCCCAGGGCAGATGTCTTCAAAAATGAACGACGATCCATAGTGATTTCCTCCCGGAATTTGCGCCTGCGTGGCATTTCCTCCGCACGCAGGTCGTTTCAAGTGTCGCTACGGTAACGAGCCGTTCGGGATTGGAAATACCCACTACTGCGCAGTGAACGCTAACAATATGATTTTAGGCGAACAAAATTAGCCCGCGCGGCACTCGCCAACGCCTTTCAGGGCCACCGGGCCCCCGTTTTGCCCCTATAGGTTGTGAAATTCGTCCCTCCTTTGCAATCGTGGCGATTCATCGTATCGACATCGGATGCGACTGCTGCGCTCCTACATCTCGTTTTCCTACGCCCAGAAACTGACCCTTCTGGCGAGCGTTCCATTGGTTCTGGCCGTTGCGGCGATTGCGGTTCTTGTTGCCGCACAATCGCGGGCTCTGGCCGACCGCGAGATCAATGCGCTTGAGACACAGCTGATCGAGGCCAAGAAGGCCGAGTTGCGCAATTACGTCACGCAGGCGCGCAACGGCTTCTATTTCATCTATGGGCCTGCAGCCCCCAATGATGTCGGGGCCAAGGAAAGGGTCGCCCAGATCCTGTCGGCGATGATCTACGGCGAGGAAGGCCAGTTTTTCGTCTACGACTACGACGGAAACGCGATTGTCAGCCCGCGCGAAACCGAACGCATCGGCGGCAATTTTACCGGCGAAGCTGACGCGCAGGGCACGCCCGTCGTCGACCGGTTGATCGAGATCGCGCGCGACGGCGCAGGTTATCACACCTATATGTGGCCCAAGCCCTCGACCGGCGAAATCGCCCAGAAGATTTCCTATGTGACGTCCTTCCCGTCCTGGCAGTGGGCGGTCGGCACGGGCGTATTCATCGACGATGTGCTGGCCACCGTCGCGACCGCCCGCGCGGACGTCGAAGAACGCGTGCAGCGCACATTCATCTATATCGGCGCGATCACCCTCGCCGCTTTGCTGTTGGTCTTTGGCACGGGCATGGGGCTCAACCTGCGCGAACGGCGGCTTGCCGACGCGAAGCTGAAAAAGCTCACGCAAAGGGTGTTCGATGCGCAGGAGGAAGAGCGCGGCCGCGTTGCACGCGAATTGCATGACGGGATCAGCCAGATTCTTGTCGGTGTGCGCTACGCGTTGGACAATGCCCGAAGGCGTCTGGAACGGGGCGACCCCAAGGCAAAGGAACCGCTTGGCAAAGGCATCGCATCGCTGAGCGAGGCCATTTCCGAAGTGCGCAGGATCAGCCGCGATCTGCGCCCCGGTGTGCTTGACGATCTGGGGCTCGGTCCGGCACTCAAGACGCTCGCCGAGGAGTTCGAAGCGCGCACTGGTATCACTGTGAGCTATTCAACGGTGGTGTTTCGCAACCGTCTGGACAACAACTCGAAGATTGCCCTTTACCGCATTGCCCAGGAAGCCCTGACGAATATCGAACGCCACGCGGCCGCCACGCATGTCACCGTCGATCTGCGCGGACACCGCCGCGGCGCCACGCTATCGATTACCGACAATGGCCGCGGCTTTGAGCCCCGGCGCGGCACCGCGGGGCTGGGCCTGCGAAACATGCAGGAACGGATCGATCAGCTGGGCGGAAGCTTGCATCTGAGGCCACAACTTGGCAAAGGCACGCAAATCGAGGCTTCAGTGCCACTGACCCACATGCTGCCCCCCGAAACCGACGGGGCAAATGAAACGCGAAAGGCCCTTACATGAGCCTCCCCTACCGCATCGTGATCGTCGACGATCACCCCATGGTCGCCGAAGGAATACAGTCGATCCTCGAAAGCTACGATGATGTCAATGTCGTCGGCACCCTGACAAACGGCCGCGCGGTGATCGACCAGTTGGATACGCTCGACCCCGATGTCATCCTGATGGATCTGAACATGCCCGAAATCGGCGGGCTGTCTGCCACGGAGATAGTGTTGGAAAAACGCCCCGGTACGCGGATCGTGATCCTGTCGATGCATGACAATCCCGAATATATTTCCTCCGCGCTCAGCCACGGGGCGATGGGATATATCCTCAAGGACGTACCCACGGACGAAATAAAGCAGGCGATCGACACGGTCATGTCGGGAGAGCGTTACCTATGTACCGGTGCGAAAGGATCGCTCGCGCCGAAAGAGGGCGGCACGCGCGAGGCATTGACCGGGCGCGAACAGACGATCCTGCTCCAGCTCGCACAAGGACAAAGCAACAAGGCCGTGGCCCTGACGCTCGATATCTCCGTACGCACCGTCGAAACGCATCGCAAGAATATCAAGCGCAAGCTGGGCATTTCTTCGACGGCCGGTCTGACGCGGTATGCTTTGGAACACGGCGTTCTACAGGGAACAGGCGCAGATTTTTGACATGCAAAAGCCCCGGCCAGACTGGCACGGGGCTTTGGGTCAAACTGTGTTGATCAGTTATCCGTCGTTTTGTGGCGGTTGGATGTCGATCCCGGGCACGGTGAATGTGCTTTCTTCCATCGTCACGTCGATGTCGGGTGTTTCGACAGTCACCTCTTCCTGCGTCAGATTGATCTCGCCAACTTCGGCGTCAAACGCGGGCATTTGGCCCTCTTCGACATCGATATTCACATCGGGCAACCGGGCCTCTTGGGTCTGGTCGATGTCGATCATGTAGACACCTGCCGCGATAACCACTGCGCCAAGTGCGATTGCTGCGATTGTACCTGCGGTTTTCATAACGTCTCCTAAAATATTGCGCGACACCGGATGTTTAGGTCGCTGTTGGGGGACGAACGGCTTGGATCACAAAAATGTTCCAAGCCAATTTCAAACAATTTTATTGAAACCTTACAGTTCAGCGCGTCGGAACACCTGAATTTCACGCAAGTTTCGCGATGCGACAGCTTGACGCAAGATAATTCCGCAAATTTCCCGCTCTCGGACATAAAAAGAGAAGGATTGGCTGTTGACGCCCCCGAGCACGCTGAATAATGTCCCCACATGATCTTGAGGAGCTTTAGGACCATGATGGACCTAGTCGTCATTGTAGGACACACGCGCATGGACCGGTAACGGTACACCATATTCGAACCCATGCGCCCCCGACCAAAATCGGGGGCTTTTTTATGCGCCCAGCACTGCTCGACCCGCTGCCCGAAATCAGACGTAGAAATGGCCCCGAATGGCCGCAGGCAAATTGCCGCAAAAGAGGACGACACGACAATGACACGCCAGATGACCGGAGCGAAGATGATCGTTCAAGCCCTGATTGATCAGGGTGTCGATACCGTATTTGGGTATCCCGGCGGGGCCGTCCTACCGATTTACGACGAGATTTTTCAGCAAAACCACATCAAGCATATTCTCGTGCGCCACGAGCAGGGTGCGGTTCACGCCGCAGAAGGCTATGCCCGCTCGACAGGCAAACCCGGTGTGGTGCTGGTCACCTCCGGCCCCGGTGCGACCAACGCGGTCACAGGCCTGACCGATGCTCTTCTGGACAGCATTCCGATTGTTGTTCTCACTGGACAAGTGCCGACCTTCATGATCGGATCTGACGCGTTTCAGGAAGCGGACACCGTGGGCATCACGCGCCCCTGTACCAAGCATAACTGGTTGGTCAAGGAGACGGACAAGCTTTCGGGCGTCATCCACGAAGCATTCCACATCGCCACGAACGGGCGTCCCGGCCCCGTTCTGGTCGATATCCCCAAGGACGTGCAATTCGCCAATGGCACGTATGAGCCAAAGAAACCTTCGGCGTCACATTACCAGCCGCAGCTCAAGGGCGACATGGAAGCGATCACCGAACTGGTCGAAGCAATTGAGAAAGCGAAGCGCCCAGTATTCTATACCGGCGGTGGTGTCATCAACTCCGGTCCCGGCGCCAGCCAGCTCTTGCGCGAACTGGTCGAGGCGACGGGCTTTCCCATCACGTCCACGCTCATGGGTCTGGGCTGCTATCCCGCATCGGGTGGCAAATGGCTGGGAATGCTGGGCATGCACGGCACCTACGAGGCCAACATGTGCATGCACGACTGCGACCTGATGATCAACATAGGTGCCCGCTTTGATGACCGCATCACCGGTGTGGTCGAGAAATTCAGCCCCAATTCGACCAAGGCACATATCGATATCGATCCGTCATCGATCAACAAGGTCATTCGCGTCGATATCCCGATCATGGGCGATGTGGGCCATGTGCTCGAAGACCTGCTCAAGGTCTGGAAATCGCGGGGCCGCAAGACAAACACCGAAGCGGTTGTGAAATGGTGGCGCCAGATCGAAGAGTGGCGCGCGGTCGACTGCCTGAAGTTCACCCAGAAAGGCAACACGATCAAACCACAACACGCGCTGGCCCGGCTCGAGGCGCTGACCAAGGACCACGACCGCTATATCTGCACCGAGGTCGGCCAGCACCAGATGTGGGCCGCGCAGTATATCGGCTTTGAAGATCCCAATCGCTGGATGACGTCCGGTGGTCTGGGCACGATGGGCTACGGCTTTCCGGCCTCCATCGGCGTGCAGATGGCCCACCCCGAAAGCCTTGTGATCAACGTGGCCGGCGAAGCGTCCTGGCTGATGAACATGCAGGAAATGGGCACTGCCGTGCAGTACAATCTGCCGGTCAAGCAGTTCATTCTGAACAACGAACGGCTCGGCATGGTGCGCCAGTGGCAGGAATTGCTGCACGGTGAGCGGTATTCACAGTCGTGGTCCGAGGCCCTGCCCGATTTCGTCAAGCTGGCCGAAGCCTTCGGGGCCAAAGGCATCCTGTGTCAGGACCCCGCCGATCTTGATGATGCAATCATGGAAATGATCAATCACGACGGTCCCGTGATCTTCGATTGTCTGGTGGAAAAGCACGAAAACTGCTTCCCGATGATCCCCTCGGGCAAAGCCCACAATGAAATGATCATGGGTGAAGTCGATACATCAACCGCCATCGATGCCGAGGGCAAGGTGCTTGTCTAGACGCGCGGCCCCTGTCCTCGCGCTGGCTGCCCTGACGCTATCACCGGCAGTCGGCGGCGCAGTCCGCCGCGGCGCTGATGGCAAAAACCGCCCTTTCGCCGTGGTACGTCACGGCGCGCCCCACGTCGGTGGCTCCTCGCTCACCCCTTTTTCTGAAAGGCCCCCACATGTCCGCACTAAACCTTAAAAAAGGCTCCACCAGCCATTCCGCCTACAACTTGCGCCCGACGTTCTCGGACACGGTTGAAAGGCACACGCTTGCCGTTCTGGTCGAAAACGAACCCGGCGTTCTGGCCCGCGTGATTGGTTTGTTCTCGGGACGCGGCTACAATATCGACAGTCTAACGGTCGCCGAAGTGGACCACACCGGTCATCTGAGCCGTGTCACCATCGTCACTTCCGGCACACCGCAGATCATCGAACAGATCAAGGCACAGCTGGGGCGCATCATCTCGGTGCGTGAAGTCCATGACCTGACGGTCGAGGGTGCGAGCGTGGAACGGGAACTGGCGATGCTTAAGGTGACGGGCACCGGCGAAAAGAGGGTTGAGGCCTTGCGGCTGGCCGACATTTTTCGCGCAAATGTGGTCGACAGCACGCTGGAGAGCTTCGTGTTCGAAATTACCGGTGCACCTGACAAGATCGACGCGTTTGCCGATCTCATGCGTCCGCTCGGGCTGGCCGAAATCGCCCGCACCGGCGTTGCCGCCCTGTCGCGCGGGGACTGATACCGGCGCGACCTTCAGCGGCTATGGCGATAGGGCGAAAGGCGCATATCTGGGATGGCGCAAGCCCTTGTGACGCCCTTCACAGAAACGGATCGGGCAGGTCGGGATACACACCCCTGCTGATCAACCTTCGCTAGACTACACGCCCGGTCGGTACATCAACAGCCACCGACAACTGCGGTAATGTAACGCCAGCGTGGGGATGCTCTCGGCCCGCCCTCCGGATACGAAAAAAGGCGGCTCATACAGAGCCGCCTCTTTTCTACAAATCCAATTCGGATCAATCTTCTTCTTCGTAGTCGCGGTCCACGTCTTCCCGCTCGACCTCGTCAATATCGCCACTGCCGTCGCGATCATACTGGGTGAAGCGGGCGTCATTGTACTCGCCCTCGTCGACAGACCTGTCGCCATTTGCGTCCATTGCAGCGAAATCACCCTTCAGTTTGACGCCGGCGTCGAATTCTTCCCGGCTGTATTTGCCGTCGCCGTCGCTGTCCCAGTCCTCTTCCGCCAGTGCGGGGGCCGCGATGGCCAAAGCTGCGGTTGTGGCGGTGATGCTCAATAGTGTCTTGAAAGACATGTCTTGCTCCTTCGTTATCTTAAGTGCACGTTTCGTGCGTCATTCGGTAAACGCGCCGACCCGCGCAGCGTTCCAAATTTCCACCCACGCGCCCCGACCGACCGGCACCATTCCGCCAATACCGCCGCCGCCCGAAGGACCCAACTGTGCCCAAGTTGGATAGAAACAAGTGAAATGAGAAACGCCGATGACAATCCGCGGAACTATTCATCGAATGTCGATACCGGCGTTCGGCCGCTTTTGACGGAGCCGAACCGGGGGCGTGGTTCGGCTGACCTTTGTGGTCTCAGATCGCGACTACAGCAGCGGCCGCCTCTTAATGGCTCGTACGACCGCGGCGAAATGGCAGTATCCGCGCCGTCGCAGGCTGCTTTGACGCCTCTTGTCGCAGCTGATCCGGCAGGTCCGGGTGCCCTTGCCGGTCGATCAACCTTGGATTGATCGCGCGCCGCAGCTTTGGCGCCTGCTCTATGTCGAATTGCACCATATCGCCTGCGCCAAATCCCTCTGCGCTTGGGCCTTCGGGATTGTAGAAAGCAAGGTCGCCATGGTCTTCGCACCAGAAAACCGCCTTGCGATGTGACGTATCACTCCAAAGTACAACACCGTACATGCCAGCCTCCTTGGCTCGTTGTTTGTCTTACCTCTATCTTACAGCGCGGTGCGGCAGAGGTGATCGCGATATTTGCCTGTGCATGCAGTCGTTTGTGTCGATTGCAGCAAAAACTGACGCGTATTGGCATCAGACGAGCGGTTTGAATGCAGAGCAATATCTGCTAAGTTATTAATAATAAATATATTTTAACAAGCCTAGGTTGTTTGGATGACACGATTATGACTTCATCAGTTTACAGATCTCCCGTCGCCCTGCGCGACATGTTCAGCGCAAATCTACGCACGCTTGTGCGGGGCCAACGCTCCATATCGCAGTTGTCGCGGCAGCTGGGCATCAACCGGACGCAATTCAACAGATACCTCTCTGGCGAGAGTTTTCCCCGCCCCGATGTTCTCGCACGGATCTGCGATTTTTTCGACATTGATGCGAGGGTCCTGCTGGAACCGATCGACAGTATCCGGAACACACCCCCCGCCCGGCCCCGCTCTTTTCTGGGTGATTTTGTGGGCGCAGGCATTGAATTCATTGCGGAAGAGCATTTCCCCACAGGGTTCTACAGAACCAGCCGCCGGAGTTTCGAAGCGCCGGATCGGTTTGTTCTTGGCCTTGTCCACGTCTGCCGCGAAGGCGCGTCGACCTACGTACGTGGCTACGACAACGCGCAGGCGATGGCACAGGCCGGATTGCCGCACTCGCCTCATGCGCGTGAATTTCGGGGCGCTGTGGCCGAACAGGACGAAGGACTGACCATCTTGGCTACACGGCGCGGGGCGCTTGGTGGCACCATGAGCTATCTGCGCAGGGTGGCGTCATTCGAAAACAACTACTGGTTGGGCTACGCGGCGCGCACGGTGCCCGAAGGGACACGGGGCATTCGGGTGACCCGTCTGGTCCATGAATTTCTGGGCACGCGAATCGCCAATGCGATCGCCGCACGACGTACAGGGGGCCTTATGGCTGTATCCGAGCTCCCCGAGTTCCATCACAGGTTGCTTCAACCCAGCCACGCCTTTCGCTGAGCACTGCGGACGTCGCACAGGGGAAAGTCGGGTCGGTGACAGGCCGTCATCAAGCCCCTAGCCATGGTAGTCGTAATCATCTGCGAGGAGAGTGCCATGACCGTTTTCACTGATCTGACCCGTGTCCGGAACCCGATTTCTTCAGCCAACGGATTGCCGAACGCGCATTATATCGATCCGGATATTTTCACCGAAGAGCGCGATGCCGTTCTGTTCGACAACTGGTCCGGTCTGGCGGTCACGGCGGATGTTCCGGAGATCGGTGATGCAAAGCCTTTCACCTTTTTGGGCATGCCTCTGCTGCTGCTGCGTGACAAGGCCGGTGCGGTCCGCGTTTTCCAGAACATTTGCCGCCACCGTGGCATGATCCTTGTGGCGGAACCGCGCAAGATCGAAGGCGCGATCCGCTGCCCCTATCATTCGTGGTGTTATGGCACAGACGGACGGCTGGTCAGCACGCCGCACGTTGGCGGCCCGGGGCACAACACACACAAAGGCATCGACCGCGACACGCTGGGTTTGATCGAAGTGCGCAGCCATGTGTGGATGAACGTCGTCTGGATAAATGTCTCGGGTACTGCTGCGCCATTCGAGGAGGCGAATGCCGACCTGATCGCACGGTGGGCCGAATTTGACGTACCGCTCCATCACGGCGGTGCAGACAGCGCGTTCAGGCTCGATCTGGCCTGCAACTGGAAACTCGCTGTCGAAAATTACTGCGAAAGCTATCACTTGCCTTGGGTGCATCCCGGCCTGAACAGCTATTCCCGACTGGAGGATCACTACCATATCGAAAGCGCCGGTCACTTTTCCGGTCAGGGCACATGGGTGTACCGGCAATTGATCGACGACGCGGGCAACCGGTTTCCCGATTTTAAGGGTCTGAGCGATAAATGGGATACCGCCGCGGAATACATCTCCGCCTTTCCGAACGTGCTGCTGGGCGTGCACCGCGATCATGCGTTTGTCATCATCCTGACCCCGGACGGGCCGGAGCGCACGGTCGAAAACATCCACCTGTTTTACGCGGACGCACAAACAGACGCGGACCTGCGCGCCCGTAATACGGCACAGTGGAAAGAGGTTTTCCGCGAGGATATCTTTGTTGTTGAAGGGATGCAGCGCGGCCGCCATGCCAGCGGGTTCGACGGGGGCCGCTTTTCGCCAGCGATGGATGGCCCGACGCATCTTTTCCACGATTGGGTCGCCGCACAGCTAGAGCGTCGCCGCGCTGCAGAATGAAAGAAGCGCAGCTTGATGATGCGCTGATCGCAGCCCATGCAGCGGATGATGCGGACGCCTTGATCACGCTTTACACCCGTGCGGCGGATGGGGCGCAGGATGAAGACAGGGCGTGCTTTTATCTGACCCACGCAATGGTTTTCGCGCTCGAAGCGGGAGATGCGCGGGCGCAGACGCTACGCGCGCGCCTCGTTTCCTGCGGGCGTGAAATCGCGCAGTCCGGCGTAGACATGCCATGACGCGTGCCCCAGCCAAGGCAAAACCAGCATCAGCCCCACAAAGCCCGGCACCATCGCCAGCAAAAGCATCACGGCGATAAACGCGGCCCATCCCAGCATGGACAAAGGATGCTCAATCACCATCCCGACGCTGCGGATCATCGCGGTGACGTAATCCACATCTCGGTCGAGCAGCATCGGCAGCCCCAGAACGCAGATCGCAAACAGCAAAAGCGCAAAGCCACCGCCAACGAATGATCCCATGCCCAGCATCGCCAAGCCGTCGGTAGAGATGAAAACGTCGAGTGAGCTCATGACGTTTGTCATCGGTTTAAGCCCTAGAAACAGCGCAAATATCATGTGGCCGAGGAAAAACCAGAACAGCAGCATGAACATCATCAGCGCACAAAGCCAAGGCAGCTGCCGCGTCCGTTCTTCCCAGAGGACAGACAGAACCTGACCGACCGAAGGTGTTTCTCCACGCGCCCGCAGGCGTGACACTTCGTAGGTTCCGAGCGCCGCAAAGGGCGCAACCAGCGGAAACCCGAAAACCCCGAGCACCAGCCAGAACGTGTGACCGGCCCAGACCGTTAGACCGACAAGCGCCCACCCCGCCAGAACGCACAGCCCCGCGGCAAGAAGCCCAAAGGCCGGTGCTGCGCGAAAGTCGCGTGCGCCATCGGTCAGGGCTTCCTTAAAAAGCGCAAGGTCGGGTTGGCCGAAGGCGGGCGCTCCGTGCTCTTTGGGGGCTGTTTTGATCATGTCAGACCTCCGGTGGTCGCGTCTGGGGCCACAGCGTTTCGACGTGCCATTGCTGTGCGAGTTGCAACAACCGCGCATTGCTCCCACGCGGGCCGATCAATTGCAGGCCGCCGGGCAGGCCATCGTCGTTGAAACCGCACGGGATATTGACGACGGGCAGCCCGATCAGGCTGGCCGGTATGACCACCTGCATCCACCTATGATACGTGTCCATCGCGCGTCCGGCAATCCGCTTTGGAAAATCGAGAGTTCCGTCTAAGGGCCAGAGCTGCGCCGAGGGCAAAACCATGACATCGATTTTCTGGAAAAGCGCGGTCGCCGCGCGCATCCAGTCGGAGCGTATTTCGGAGGCCTGCTGGATCTGTCTGGCCCCGAGCGCCACGCCCCTGCCCACTTCCCATTGTGCAGCCTCTTTCAGCGCGTCTCTGCGGGCAGGATCGTCATAGATGTCGGCTAAGCCGCCAGCGACGGCAAAGGACCGCAGATCGCACCATGACTGCCACATCGCATCGGCATCGAAGGGGGCCTTCAATGCCGCGACGTGATGGCCCATCGATTCAAGCTGGCGCAGGGCGTTTTCGGAAAACGTCATGATGCCTTCTTCAACCGCAAAAGCACCGCCCCAATCCCCTGCCCACCCGATACGCAGCGCGCCGGGGTCTTCCGCGATCGTTGGCGCGCAGGCATGAGAATGTTGGCATAAAGGCAGTCGTGGATCGGGTCCGGTCATCGTATCGAGCAGCATGGCAAGATCGGTCGGGCTGCGGGCCATCGGCCCCGCCGTGGAAAGCTGGTGCAGAAACATGTCGCCTTCGGGGGATGGCGGTACCGTTCCCCAGGACGGGCGCATGCCATAGACGTTGTTCCAACCGGCGGGGTTCCGCAGACTGCCCATCATATCGGACCCGTCCGCAACGCTCAGCATGCGGGTGGCCAATGCGGCGGCTGCGCCCCCCGATGATCCCCCCGCACTGCGGCTGGGATCAAAAGGGTTTCGCGTACGACCGTGCACAGGATTGTACGTATGGCTGCCCAATCCGAATTCCGGTGTGTTGGTCTTTCCGATCACGATGGCACCGGCGGCGCGCAGCCTCGCCACCATCAAATCATCGCTCTGCGCAATCTGGCCCGCAAACAGGGGCGATCCTTGCGATGTGGGCAGACCGGCCGCATTCGCAAGATCCTTGATCGCGATGGGGATTCCGTGGAGCCATCCCTCCCTTTCGGCCGCGTCCGCCGCCCGTGCCTGCGCCAGCAGAGCATCGGGATCTTGCAGGCTCACGATCGCATTCACGACAGGGTTGATGGCATCGATCCGGGCGAGTGTCGCCTGCATCAGATCGTGGGCGGAAAATTGACGGCGGGCCAAAGCATCAGCCTGCGCATGTGCGTCTAGATCGAGTATATCCATCCCGCATGCAACCACGGCATGGCCATGGGTTGCAACGCCTTGGGATGATTTAGTCGCCTTGCGCTTCCGCGCGGCTCTTGCCGGATACCGCCAGCGCCAGCGTAGCCCCCATTAATCCGTCCAGATCACCATCGAGCACTCCCTTGGTGTCTGACGTCTCATAATTGGTACGCAGGTCTTTGACCATCTGGTAGGGTTGTAGCACGTAGGAACGGATCTGGTTGCCCCACCCTGCGTCGCCCGCGCTTTCGTGTGCTTCGTTCACCAAGGCGGACCGTTTGTCCAATTCCATCTGGTAAAGGCGCGATTTCAGCGCTTTCATCGCAATGTCGCGGTTCTGGTGCTGCGACTTTTCGGAACTGGTCACCACGATGCCGGTGGGGTGGTGGGTGATGCGTACGGCCGAGTCGGTGGTGTTAACGTGCTGGCCGCCTGCCCCCGAAGACCGGTAGGTATCGATACGAATATCTGCCGGGTTCACTTCGATTTCGATATTGTCGTCCACCACCGGATACACCTTAACGGAGGTGAACGATGTGTGCCGCTTGGCCGCAGAGTCAAAGGGTGAAATACGCACAAGTCGGTGCACGCCGCTTTCGGACTTCAGCCAGCCGTAGGCGTTGTGGCCGTTGATCTTGTATGTCGCCGATTTGATGCCCGCCTCTTCGCCGGCACTTTCGGACTGCAGTTCGACCTTATACCCCTTCTTCTCGGCCCAGCGGACGTACATCCGCGCCAACATGGAGGCCCAGTCACACGATTCAGTACCACCCGCGCCGGAATTGATCTCGAGGAAGGTGTCGTTGCTGTCCGCTTCGCCATCCAGCAGCGCTTCCAGCTCCTTTTGCGCCGCGGTTTCGGCAAGCGCGGTAAGCGCCGCCTCGGCCTCGGCTACGACTTCCTCGTCCTCTTCCATCTCGCCCAGTTCGATCAGGTCGATGTTGTCTTGCAGATCGGTTTTTATGCCGTCGTAGGTGCCCATCGCGTCAACCAGCGCCTGACGCTCGCGCATCAGCTTCTGGGCCGCTTCCGGATCGTCCCACAGATTTGGGTCCTCGACACGGGCGTTGAATTCTTCAAGCCGGTAGGGGGCCGTTTCCACGTTGAGCCGCTGGGCGAGCAGCTCCAACGACTTCTGGATTTTATCGACTGTATTTTGTGCTTCTGCGCGCATTCTCAAGGCCTTCCCTATCGGTCCTTGACGCATAAACCACGGGGCGCAAAGGCTCAAGCGGAAGGGACGTGCGATCGAGACACGCCGGGGCGCCGACGCGCCCCACCCCTCAGTACAATCCGCCGGAGCTGAGCGTGCCGAAACCCGCTTTCGGGCCGACCACCGCTTTTTTGCCGGTCGAGGTTGTCACCTGCCGCGCGCCTCCGCCGCCAAGCTCTTCGACCAGTGGCAAATCCGATCCCATCGCAAAACCGCCGTCGAAGGTAATGCCAAAGTTGATGAATTCGCCTTCGCGGAAACACTCGGACACAACATTGTTGCCCGAGGCGCCAGCACTCAGGCGGGCACCGCTGAAGCGGTCGATCTTGATGAACTCGCAGCCCTCGGGAACCGAAAACTTGCCGCCGCCGTATTTCTCCACTGCCTTCGCCATAAAACGCTGGAACACCGGACCGCACATGCCACCACCCGATGCACCGCGCCCCAGGCTGCGGGGTTGGTCATAGCCGATATAGCAGCCCGCGACGATGTTGCTGGTGAACCCGACGAACCAAACATCCTTGGCGTCGTTCGTGGTGCCCGTCTTGCCCGCCGTGGGAACGGGCAGGTTGACGGTCTTGCGGGCCGTCCCACGATCGACGACGCCGCGCATCATGGACGTCAGCTGATAGGCCGTGATCGGATCCATCACGCGTTCGCGGTTTGACACGATCTTCGGCGCTTCGCCGGGGGCGAGGCTGCCCAGTTCACAATCCGTGCAGGTGCGCTTGTCGTGTTTGTAAACGGTACGGCCATAGCGGTCCTGCACCCGGTCGACCAAGGTCGGCTGCACCCGTTCGCCCCCGTTCGCGAACATCGCATAGGCCGCGACCATCTGGTACAACGTCGTCTCCTGCGAACCCAGAGCGTTGGCCAGCACCGGCGACAGGTTTTCGTACACCCCGAAGCGCTCGGCGTAGTCCCCCACAACGTCCATCCCCACTTCCTGCGCCAAACGGATTGTCATGAGGTTGCGCGACTGTTCGATGCCCGTACGCAGTGGCGTAGGCCCGTAGTAGCGGTTCGAAGCGTTCTTGGGGCGCCATACACCCTGCGGCGTGTTTATTTCGATGGGCGCGTCGACAACGATGGTGGCCGGTGTATAGCCGCTGTCGAGTGCTGACGCGAAGACGAAGGGCTTGAAGCTCGATCCCGGCTGGCGCTTTGCCTGAGTGGCACGGTTGAACACGGATGCCTGATAGCTGAAGCCCCCCTGCATCGCGATCACGCGGCCGGTGTTCACGTCCATCGCGACAAAGCCGCCCTGCACCGCAGGCACCTGTCGCAGGGTCCACCGAATAAAGCTGCCGTCGGCGTCTGTTACCATGCGGCGCACCAGCACGACATCGCCGACATCGACCAGATCACCGCGGGCGCCCAGCTTTCCGTCAGAACCGCGCGCGCGGGCCCATTCCATGTCCTTTGGCGGTACCCAGTTGCTGCCCTCGGCGGTTTCGACATTTTCGATGCCCAAACGTGCACCCTGCCCTGACACTTCGAGCACAACAGCCGGATACCATTGCGTTTCAAGGAAGATATCGCGGGGAACACGCAAATCCGCGAGCGCCGCACGCCAGCTTTCCTCGCTCTGCAGCGCTTCGGCGGGCAAGGTCTGCCCCGTACCGCGCCAAACGCCCTGCCCGCGATCGTATTGTTCAAGCTGACGCCGCAACGCGTCTGCCGCTATCGGCTGCATTTCGTTGTCGATCGTCGCGCGGACCGTCAGACCACCGGTGAAAAACTCGCCTTCGCCGAAATCCTCGGAAAGCTGGCGACGGATTTCATCGGTAAAGTAGTCGCGCGGAGGAAGGTCAGCCTTGAAGCTTTCAAAGTCACCATTCTGAACGGAGCGCAGCGGTGCTGCGACTTCTTTCTGGTAAGCCGCTTCCGTGATGAACCCGTTTTCCTTCATTTCCCGCAGCACGAAATTGCGCCGGTTCATCAGACGGTCCTTGCGACGCACGGGGTGATAATCCGACGGCGCCTTGGGCAGGCTCGCCAGAAATGCCGCTTCGTGCGGGGCCAGGTCGCCAAGGGTCTTGTTGAAATACGTCTGGCTGGCCGCGGCCACGCCATAGGAGTTCTGGCCAAGAAAAATCTCGTTGAGGTACAGCTCGAGGATCTTTTCCTTCGACAGGGTCTCTTCGAGACGCGCGGCAAGGATGATCTCCTTGATCTTGCGTTCTGCGCGGCGATCCCCCGAAAGCAGGAAGTTTTTCATCACCTGCTGCGTAATCGTCGACGCGCCGCGCACGTCGCGCCCGCGCGATTTCACCGCATCATACGCGGCTGCACCAATCCCGCGCAGGTCATATCCGTCATGTTCGTAGAAATTCTTGTCTTCCGCGCTGATGAAAGCCTGCTTCACCAGTTCAGGAATCGTGTCGGCGGGGGCGAACAGGCGCCTCTCGGTGGCAAATTCGTCGATCAGCTTGCCCTGCCCCGAATAGATCCGGCTGATGGTCGGAGGGGTATACTGCGCAAGGGATTCGTGGCTGGGAAGATCACGCCCGTACATCCAAAAGATTGCACCGATCGTCAGCGCAGCCGCGGCCACGCCCATCGTTATCGTGGTAAAGATGCCGCCGAAGAAAGACAGGATAAATCGAAACACGCGCGCGATCCTTGAAAACTGGAAGTTTTTCTAACCGTCCTATACGCCCCTGCGGGGCTATCGTCAAAACCTGACGGGCCGTCGCGGGGCGATTTACCGCCGAATATTGCAGGTTTTTGCGACCGCGGGTGCAGGTCTTACTGTCGCACCAGCGGCCGCAGGGCCAGATCGTCGTCGCGCCACCTGACCAAGGCTTCGGCCATGCCCTGCACCATGCCCTGTCGCCACACCGGATCACGCAAATTCGCTAGATCACGATCCGAGCTCAGAAAACCGATCTCGACCAGAACACTGGGAATATCCGCGGACTTGAGGACCGAAAAACCCGCCTGTCGCAACGGGCGGCGGTTCATCGGCCCGCCCGCTTGCGCCATGCCCGCGCTCAGGCTTTGCGCCAATGCCACCGACCGCGGCTCCGTTTCCTGACGTGCAAGATCGAGCAGCACACTCGCCACCTGATCGTCCGATCCCGTCAGGTCTGCGCCGGCAATGATGTCGGACCGGTCGTGGCGTGCCGCCAGATGCTCGGTTGCGGCATCGCTGGCCTCGTCGGACAAGGTATAGACGGTCGCTCCTTTCGCGCCGCCCTGGCTCAGACTGTCGGCATGCAGAGATATGAACACATCGCCGCGCATCCGGTGGGCGATGGCCACCCGCGCCTCGAGCGAGACAAACACATCCTCCTCACGCGTCAGCACAACCTCGACGCCCAGACGGCGCAATGCATCCGCCAGAGACCGCGCAAAGGCCAGCATCAGGTCTTTTTCGTTGGTTTGGCCCCGCTCCGCGCCCGGATCGATGCCCCCGTGACCGGGGTCCAGTACGACGACGAATGCGTCGTCATCCACGCGTGGCGCGGCCGGTGTTTTCAGAAACGCAGGCATCCAACCGGGATCGTCGGGCGCGCCACTGGCCGCTGCAAAAGCATCCGCATCCGCCTTGCGCAGCGAGATTTCAAGCGTCGCGCGGCCCGTGTCGCGCACCACCGGCATCGAGATTTCCCGTGGCAGCATCGGACCGTCAAGCTCGGCGACAAGCCGCGACCAACCGGGACGATACGCACCAAACCTCACGGCCGTCACGTTGCCCGGTTGGGCAAGCAGATCGGCCGATTGAACCCCGCCAAAATCGACTTCACGAAAATCCACAACCAAGCGTGGCGGATCATTCAGCGTGAAAACGCGAAACGGCACCCCCTGGCTGAGGTGCAGCGCGATGTCGGTGCTCCCGAACCAACCGTCCTCGATTGCGCTCGCGTCAGCATCGACACGGGCCAGCGCGGACAATTGTTGCGCCTGTACGGCACAAACGGCCCAGAGGACGCACAGAATGCTGAGGCAAAACGATTTCATAACTGCTCTTGGTCGCTGCTCTGATTTGGACCTTTGGCGGAGGTTACCACCGCGCCGCCAAGCAATCTAGCGTGATTGGCGTGCGTTCATGAAGGTTTGAAGCCGGGCCAGACCTTCCTTGATGTCCTGCGTGGCGCGGGCATAGGAAAACCGCAATGTGGTGAGCCCGCGCACGGAATCGAAATCTAGCCCGGGTGTGACGGCGACACCGGCCTTTTCCAGAATTTCCGCGGCGAATGCGCGGCTGTCATTGGTCAGGTCACTTACATCGGCATAAACATAAAAGGCCCCGTCGGGCGGCGCGATGGAGGTGAAACCCGCCCGTGGCAACCCTTCGAGCATCAAGCCGCGGTTGGTGCGGTAGACCTCCATGTTCGCCTCAAGCTCATCGGTGCAATCCATGGCCGCGAGCGCGGCGACCTGACTGACGTGCGGCGCACAAATGAACATGTTCTGGGCAATACGCTCGACCACACGGACCTGATCATGCGGCACGACCATCCAGCCCACGCGCCATCCGGTCATCGAGAAATACTTGGAAAAGCTGTTGATGACATAGGCTTCATCGCTGACTTGAAGCGCGCTGACCGCCTTTTTCTCGTATTCGATGCCGTGGTAAATTTCGTCCGAGATGAATGATGCACCGGCCTCTGCGCAGGCGCTCATGATGTCGGTCATCGCGGCGCGGTCGAGCATGGTGCCCGTCGGATTGGCTGGTGACGCCACCAGCAAGCCACGCAAGGCCTGGCCCGCAAGATCGGCGGCAACGGGCTGGAAACGATTGGCCGGATCGGTTTGTAAATCGACAGGCTGCATACCCAGAGCGCGCAGGATCTGGCGGTAGCTGGGATAACCCGGTGCGCCGATGCCTACCCTGTCGCCGCTGTCAAACAATGCCGTGAAACTGAGCAGAAAACCCGCCGAAGAGCCGGACGTCACGACAACGCGGGCGGGATCCAGATCGATATCGTACCATTCACCGTACATTTGAGCGATCCGCGCCCGCAAAGCAGGCAGACCCAGCGCAACGGTATACCCCAGCGGCCCTTCCTGCATCGACCGGCCGATTTCCGCCAAGGCGCCTTGCGGCGCACCGGTGCCGGGCTGGCCCACTTCCATATGGATGATGTTCCGCCCTGCGGCTTCTGCCGCGGCGGCGGCCTGCATGACATCCATCACAATGAAGGGATCGACCTGGGACCGGGTTGAATTTCGCACGCCGTAGCTCCTTAATGGTATCATGAGCTTTCACCGCATCCCCCTCGCAAGGTCAATCCCCGCCCTCGCGCTGAGCCTTCTTGTCGCGTTGCCTACAAACGCTGCGGGTCTGCTGCGCGACGCGGATATGGAATACGCCCTCAAGCAGATATCTGCCCCCATATTGCGCGCGGCCGGACTGAACCCGAACCGGGTAAAGGTGCTGGTGGTCGATGAGGGCAGCCTGAACGCCTTTGTCGTCAGCAATGACGCGATCTTTGTGCACCGCGGGCTTATTACCAAGCTGGGCGACGCTACCCAACTTCAAGGCGTGATCGCCCACGAAGCCGCCCATATCGCCAACGGCCATATTGCGCGGCGCATGAACAATATCGCCAACGCGCGCACGCTTGCTGGCCTTGGTGCAGCCATCGCCGTTGCCGCCGCTGCTGCAGGTGGGGGTCAAGCCGCGGGCGGCATTGCCCTCGGTACCCAGTCATCGGTTCAGCGTGCGCTTCTGGGCCATACGCGCGCGGAAGAAGCGTCTGCCGATCAATCGGCCGTGCGCTACATGAAAGCGGCTGGCGCCAATCCGTCCGGTATGCTCGACACGCTCAAGATATTTGAGGGTCAGGAGGCCCTGTCTGCCGCCCGGCAAGACCCCTACACACGATCCCATCCGCTCAGCCGGGACCGTATCCGGGCGTTGCGCGGTATCGTGGCAAGCTATGGCGAATCCGCTCCGGATCCGGCAGCGCGCTATTGGTTTTCACGGCTGCGGGGAAAATTGTCGGCCTACACCCGTGCCCCGGGCTGGACCCTGCGCCGTGCGGGCGACAGCGGGTACCGCGATGTGGCGCTGTTGCGCCAAGCGGTGGCCCACCACCGCAACTCGCGCACCAAAAAGGCGCTTGCAGCCATTGATCAGGCAATCGCGCTGCGCCCGACCGATCCGTTCCTGCACGATCAGCGGGGCCAGATACTGCTTGAGACGCGAAATTTTGCCGCAGCACAGAACGCCTATGGCCGGGCGGTGAAACTGTCGCCGAACGATCCTTTGCTGTTGTCAGGCTACGGCCGCGCATTGCTTGCTTCAGGATCGCCTGCCAAGGCCTTGCCTGTACTCGAAAAATCAAGATGGCAGGATGCGCGTGACGGCATCATGCTGCGGGATCTGGCGACGGCATATGCCAAAACGGGCCAGACCGGCATGGCCGCTGTCACCACGGCCGAAAGATATGCCCTGCGCGGACGCTTGAAAGATGCCGGCATTCACGCCAAACGTGCTGTTGACCTTCTACCGCGCGGCTCCGGCCCGTGGTCCCGCGCACAGGATGTGCTGATTGCATCCGAACGCGCCGCAAAGAAACGAAAGTGAATTGATGAAAAAGCTGATCGCCACAACCGCCCTTCTCTCCTGTGTCTCCCTTTCGACGCAGGCACAGTCGCTGAAGCCGATGACCGACGAAGAGCGCGCGCTTTTCCGTGCCGAGGTTCGCTCCTACTTGATGCAGAACCCCGAAGTCATCATGGAAGCGATTGACGTTCTGCGCGCCAACGAAGCGCAAGCCCAGGCGCAGGCTGATCTGACACTTGTCAGTGACAACGCCGCAGCGATATTCGACGACGGGTATTCATGGGTCGGCGGCAACCCGGACGGCGATATTACACTGGTCGAATTTCTCGATTACCGTTGCGGGTATTGCAAACGTGCCCATGACGAGGTGGCAGAGTTGCTGGAGAGCGATGGCAATATCCGCCTGATTGTCAAAGAGCTTCCGATCCTCGGTGAAGCATCCGTGCTCGCGTCCCGCTTTGCGGTCGCGGTCAAGCAGGTCGCTGGCGATGACAGCTATAAAGCCATCAATGACGCGCTGATGTCCTTTAACGGCGACATTTCCATGCCCCAGTTGCGCCGCCTCGGCAGCACTTTCGGGCTCGATATGGACGCCATCGAAACGCGTATGGACAGCGAGGAAGTCACCGCAGAGATCGCCCAGACACGCGCGCTTGCCCAACTGCTCAACATTACCGGCACACCGACGTTCGTCATGCAGGACGAACTTCTGCGCGGCTATCTTCCGTTAGAACAGATGCAGGCGATCGTGGCACAAAAGCGCGGATGAAAAGCGCAGGCCGCACTACCCGCTTGGCCGTCTAGGGGCTCTCTATGACGCATATTCCGGGGTTCGAATTCCACGAGACGCCCGTTGACGGACACGTCGTGGCCTACGCCCGTGGGGGCAGCGGCGTGCCCGTTTTGCTCTTGCACGGCTTTCCCCAAACCCACGCCATGTGGCACGCCATCGCGCCGCAACTGGCGCAAAAATTCACCGTTATCGCGCCTGATTTGCGCGGTTACGGCGCCAGCGCAAAGCCCGAAGGCACAGAGAACTACAGCTTCAGGAACATGGCAGCGGGTCCATTGGGGCTGATGCGGCAATTGGGGTTTGACCGGTTCCACCTTGTGGGCCACGACCGGGGCGCGCGGACGGCGCACCGTATGGCGCTCGATGCGCCGGATGCCCCGCTATCGCTTTGCCTGATGGACATTGTGCCCACACATCTGCTTTTGGATGATCTCTCCCGGCAAGTGGCGCAGGCGTATTATCACTGGTTCTTCCTCGCCCAACCGCATCCCCTTCCCGAAACGATGATCGGCCATGATCCCGATGCATTTTTCAACAGCTGCCTGATGGGATGGGGCGCGACACAGACCGACAGCTTTGACAGCAAGGCGCTCGCGGCCTATCGGGCGGCGTGGCGGGACCCCGATACAATCCGGGGTATGTGTGCCGATTACCGTGCGGCCTTGCGCTATGACTTCGATCAGGATGCCGCCGATCTCGGGCGCAAAATCGACCAGCCTTCTTTGGTGCTTTATGGTGCCGAAGGCGTGATGGGTCTGGCCTACGACGTTGGCGCGACCTGGGCTGACCGATTGTCAAACATGCAGGTCAAGGCGCTGCCGGGCGGTCATTTTTTCCCCGATCAATACCCTGATGAAACGGCTCGTGCCCTGCTGGACTTTCTGGTCTAAATCACGCCGTTGAATCGTTCGGGAAGCAGATACTGCGTGCCGAAGTTTGGGCGATTGAACTCGTAAAATCCTGTCTCGCCACGCGGTTTGAAGGATCGGTGCATCCGTTTGCGGATCCAGCGCAAATCAAAACCTTCTTCCATGCGCAGGTCTACAAACTGCTCAAATGTCGCGCGGTCTTCGCCACGGGCTTCCGCAAACCAATGTCTGCCGATGGACGCGTCCTTGACCGTGCCACCCACCTCGGCCGTCACGACATTGCGGCGGTCCATCGCTAGCGCGTACTGGTCGAAATCGCAGAATTTGAGGTGCATCAGGTACAGCGCGTCCGGTGTGTAAAGTTTCGGGTACTGCGCAAAATGCCCACCTCGTGACAGCTTTGCCGGAGCTGAAATGATGCAGGGTTTCGAATAATGCGGCGCGGGTCGTACATGGCGCCGCGGGCCCAGGATCGCGCCATCGATAGGCTGGTCCTCAATGTCGATCCGGTGAATGACCTCCAGCCCGAGCGGCGTCAGAATACGGTTGTCAGGCGTTTGGGCCAGAAAGTCGAGCAGGCCGGTGTCTGCCTCGGGATCAACGACAACAAGCTCGTCCACGTCCCCGACGATCACATGGCGGAAGTATTTGCGCAGACCGCCAACGAGATTATTCAGCAATTTCCAGCGTTTGATGTCAAAATTCTTGTGCGGGTCTCCGGGGATGCCGATGATATTGCATCCCTCCGCCAGCTTTGCCACTTCTGCGCCGCGTCCGTGGTTGATGATATAGCAGTTCTCGCGGCCGAATGCGTCGCCGTAGTGGCGCAACCACGCCTTCAGAAAGAACGCGTCATCGCGCACCATTGTCACAGCTGCTGCCGTCTGCATGCCTGTCCCTGCCCTGTCGTCTGTTATTGGTCTTTTGCGTTCACAGCATAGCCTAACGGATGTACCAATAGAATCAGAAATTTGCAGGCAGGAGCCGCCCCTTTTGATCCCCCCCGACTTTGCAGAGACCGGTTTTCACGCACAGCGCCTGCCCGATACGGCGATTTCCCGGTTCCAGGTACTGGGTGAGCGTTCTTCGGGGACGAACTTTGTCAAACGCCTCATCGGGAAGAATTCCGCCCTGAAACCTACCGAAGCATTGGGATGGAAACACGGGTTTCCCCACGCAACCGGCATTGCGCCCACGCTTGGTGTTATCCTGATGGTCCGGCGGGCCGACAGCTGGGCGTTGTCGATGCACAAAAAGCCGTGGCATACCACCGCGCAGATGCAGTCACTAGAGTTCGGGGATTTCATACGCGCCCCGTGGGACACGCGCGTTGATCATCCGCGTTATTTCAAAGGAGCGGGCGACGCTGGCACCGTTGGCCAGATTCTCCAGCACGATCGGCACCCGCTGACGGGCGCGCGGTTTGACAACATCTTCGCCCTGCGCCGCGCAAAGCTGCAAGGTCTGCTTGGCTACCTCAATCGCCACTGCAACGTCATCCTGCTGGCCGCTGAAACAGCGCAAGCCGCACCCGAGGCAACGCTGGATGCGGTCATGCAGGTCTGGGACCAGCCCACCCGGACCAAGGCTTTTTCCCCTGTCTACAAACGCTTGGGCGCGCGTTTTGATCCTGCCGTCAGTCCCCGCCCGAGAACCCCGAAAAAGATGGGCAATTCAGGGATGAAGTTCCTCCGCGCGCAGCTCGATCTCGATCTTGAGGCGGCGCTAGGCTACGACTACGCGGGATAAAGTGCGGCAATTAATCGAAACGACAAAATGAAAAAGGGCCCACCGAAGTGAACCCTTTTCAAGCAGCGGTGGCGCGGTTGACGGGGCTCGAACCCGCGACCCCCGGCGTGACAGGCCGGTACTCTAACCATCTGAGCTACAACCGCCCGCTGCGTCGCTGCATCGTGTGTTGCAGCGCGTTTGAGCGGAATAGGCGATGGTTCTGCATGCGTCAAGCGCTTAAAGCGTGCGATCGGCATTTCTTTAACGGCATCGTGCAACTGCACTTTTCGTGCAACGCGGCGATTGTCCTTGATCCAAAAACAACAGGCCGATCGGAGCAGGATTGACCCGGTGAGCAACATAAAGATGTAAGAAAAATGGCGCGGTTGACGGGGCTCGAACCCGCGACCCCCGGCGTGACAGGCCGGTACTCTAACCAGCTGAGCTACAACCGCGCATCTATGGCTCCCTTCTGGCGAAGGAATGGTGGGTCGTGAGAGGCTCGAACTCCCGACATCTTCGGTGTAAACGAAGCGCTCTACCAACTGAGCTAACGACCCGGTGCGCGTCTGATAGCCCAAGGTCGCGCGACAGTTCAAGCGCTTTTTGTAAGTCTTTTCTGTTTTCCGTTTTCGACATGAAACACCACACCCTGACCACCCCCGACGACGCGCAGTGCATCGACGTTTTTGTTTTGCAAAACAATGCGTAACATCCTGCTGGTCAATCCATGGGTCACCAGAACCGCGGGATGTTCCAGCCCTTGCAGAAATCGGCGGCAGCGCGCTTCGAGTGCTGCAAACCCCTCACCGCCCGGTGCTCTTTCATACAGGTCAAAACCATCGCGCACCGCGTATCTTTTGATGAGAGGGTCCCGCAATTCTCCGGCCCAATCGCCCACGCCGATCTCGCTCAGGGCGGTGTCGGTGTGAATGGTATCGACGACACCGTTCAACGCCAAAGACGCCGTATGGAAGGCACGCCCCTGCGGGCTGCTGTAAGCCTCGTAGTCACTAAGCTCGAGACCGGACAAAATATCATTCTGCAGCCGCGCCTGCGCCCTGCCCCGCACGGTCAGCGGAGAATCGTATCGTCCTTGCAAACGCCCCTGCGCATTCCATGACGTTTCGCCGTGACGCAGGATATAGACGGGTGGATATTGGCTCATGAAGACCTGTCTGAAAACCGGATCGCGGCAACGCTGCGCGACACGTTCAGATGGCGCTGTCGCACCCCAAAAGGCAACGAAAAAACTGCGCTTAACGTCCGACCGATATAATGGCCGGGCGTCTGAAAGACACGTTCCGGACAGCCCGCCACACTCGGTGCATCCCCATTGACCGGAGCCATACGATGAAAAACCTATTTACCCCCGAAAACGCGGCGATGCTTTTGATCGATCACCAGGTCGGCACGATGAAACTTGCCCGCAGCATCGACCGCGCAGAGCTTATCGCGAACACACGTGCCCTGTGCCGTACGGCCGCAGAAACAGGGATGCCTCTTGTTCTGACGAGCAGTCAGGAGACGCATTTTCAGGGGATGTTGATCGACGATCTCAACGAAATCGCCCCAGAGGCCTATGCCGCGCGTGTCAAACGCCCCGGCGTTGTGGATGCCTGGATGTATGACGACTTCAAGGATGCCGTCTTGGCGACGGGACGCAAAAAGCTGATCATGGCGGGGCTGACCAATGATGTTTGCACCGTTTATCCTGCCATCAGCGCGGTGGAAGACGGATTTGAAGTGCAGGTCGTCGTCGACGCGGGCGGCTCCCCCACGCAGGTCGCGGATGAGATGGCCTGCGCCCGGATGTCGGCGAACGGCGTTGTCCTCACCTCGACCAACCAGATCATGGCCGAGTTGGCGACCGATTGGTCAGCCCCCGCAGGAGCCGCCATCCAAGGCATCATGTACGAAGAAATTCTGAAGCCCCTGGTCGAAGAAGACTGAGCTTGCCGTGGGGGAATGTGGTGGGTGATAAGAGATTTGAACTCCTGACATCTTCGATGTGAACGAAGCGCTCTACCACTGAGCTAATCACCCGTGGCGGTGGGAGTATCAAGCATCGGGCCGCCGCGCAAGAGGGCGGCGGCCTTCGTCGGCGGTTATTCTGCGACCTTGATCGCAGGCGCATCCATAGGCGGCTTGGCATCTTTCTGGCGCAGCTTAAGGACCATAGCGCGGCCGTCGCTAAGCTCTTTTGCCCGCTGGATTTTCAATCTGCCAAGGGGTTGCAGGACCATCTCGCGGTTCTCGCTCAGTGCCTCGCCAAGCACGGACAGCATCGCCTCGACGACCGGTTTGGCGTCCTTCTTCTTGATGCCCGAACGCTCCACCACAAGGTTGATCAGTTCTTTCTTGCGCAACTCCTGCCCCATCACCACAAGCGACAGCTTGTTTACCACGGCCGCTTCCACTGGCGCTGCTGCGGGCGCAGCTGCGCTGTCGGCACGCACGGGCGTTGGCGTTTCCGGAGGGGACACTTTGGTGGTTGCTTTCTTTGACGCGGGTTTGCGCGTCGGCGCCTTGCGGCTCGTCTTGGGTTTTGTGCTTGTTGTCATCTCTACACCTGCTCTGGTTTTTGTTGTTGCCTTCAGACTAGCGGGCATCGCGCAAAAAAGCCAATAATCCGTTCCGTAAAATACCTTTTGCCCTGCGGCATGCAAAAAGCCCCGATCAATTGACCGGGGCTTTTCAATATCGATCAGGCGGAACGCCGGTTAGTGCGCCGTGGCGCTATCACCTGCGCCCATACGTGCAGCAAGTGCCGCGGCAGCTGCCGCTTCCTCCGCCGCCTCGTCCCATTCAACAGCCTCGGGCTTGGAGACCAACGCGTGCTCTAACACTTCAGAGACATGGCTGACAGGAATGATGGTCAGACCCTCTTTCACGTTGTCCGGAATATCCGGCAGATCTTTTTCGTTGTCCTGTGGGATCAGGACAGTCTTGATCCCGCCACGCAGAGCCGCGAGCAGTTTTTCCTTCAATCCACCGATCGGCATGGCATTACCGCGCAGGGACACTTCCCCCGTCATTGCAATATCCTTGCGCACGGGGATCTTGGTCAGCACCGACACGATGGAGGTTACCATCGCCAGACCCGCGGATGGACCATCCTTGGGCGTCGCACCGTCGGGCACGTGAACGTGAATGTCCAACGTGTCGAATTGCGGTGGTTTCACCCCGATCTGCGGGCTGATGGAACGGACGTAGGAGCTTGCCGCATCGATGGATTCCTTCATCACATCGCCCAGCTTGCCCGTTGTCTTCATTCGCCCCTTACCCGGCAGGCGCAGCGCCTCGATGTGCAACAGCTCCCCACCGACAGACGTGTAGGCAAGACCCGTCACAACACCGATCTGATCGTCCTTTTCGGCCAGACCGTAGCGATGCTTTTGCACCCCGAGGAACTCATCGAGGTTGTCGCCGGTCACTGTCACACTCTCGGTTTCCTTGCGCACGATCTTCGTCAGTGCCTTACGGGCGACTTTCGCAATCTCGCGCTCGAGGTTCCGCACGCCCGCCTCGCGGGTGTAGTAGCGGATCATCCCCGTCAGGGCGCTGTCCTCAATGCTGAATTCCTTGGCTTTCAGACCGTGGTTCTTGATCTGTTTGGACACAAGATGCTGCTTTGCAATCTCGCGCTTTTCGTCCTCGGTGTAGCCAGACAGCGGAATAATCTCCATCCGGTCCAGAAGCGGCCCGGGCATGTTGTAGCTGTTCGAGGTCGTCAGGAACATCACGTTCGACAGGTCGTATTCCACTTCGAGATAGTGGTCGACGAACGTCGAGTTCTGTTCCGGATCAAGCACTTCAAGCATCGCCGACGCCGGATCGCCCCGGAAATCCTGACCCATCTTGTCGATCTCGTCGAGCAGGATAAGCGGATTGGTCGTCTTTGCCTTTTTCAGCGCCTGAATGATCTTGCCCGGCATCGAACCGATATAGGTCCGACGGTGACCGCGGATTTCGCTTTCATCGCGTACACCACCCAGCGAGATGCGGATGAATTCGCGCCCCGTGGCCTTGGCGACACTTTTGCCCAAGGATGTCTTACCCACACCCGGAGGGCCGACGAGACACATGATGGGCCCCTTCAGCTTGGACGAGCGTTGCTGCACGGCGAGGTATTCGACAATGCGTTCCTTGACCTTGTCCAGACCGTAGTGATCGGCATCCAGAATGTCCTGGGCGCGGCCCAGATCCTTCTTGACGCGCGACTTGGTGCCCCACGGGATCGACAGCATCCAGTCAAGATAGTTGCGCACAACGGTGGCTTCGGCCGACATCGGCGACATGTTCTTGAGCTTCTTGATCTCGGCGTCCGCCTTTTCGCGGGCTTCCTTGCTCAGTTTGGTCTCGGCGATCTTCTCTTCAAGCTCGACAACTTCATTCTTGCCGTCCTCGCCGTCGCCCAGCTCGTTCTGAATGGCCTTCATTTGCTCATTCAGATAGTATTCGCGCTGGGTCTTCTCCATCTGGGATTTGACGCGCGTCTTGATCTTCTTCTCGACCTGTAGCACGGACATTTCGCCCTGCATCAAACCATAGACTTTTTCAAGCCGTTCCGAGACAGACAGCGTTTCGAGCAGATCTTGCTTTTGCTCGACCTCGATGCCCAGATGACCGGCCACCAGATCGACCAGCCGTGCAGGATCGGACGCGTCCGAAACCGCGCTCAGTGCTTCTTCGGGGACGTTCTTCTTGACCTTGGCATAGCGGGCGAACTCTTCCCCAACCGACCGCAGCAGCGCCTGTGTGGTGGCCGCATCGCCGGGCATTTCGGTCAGATACTCGGCGCGCGCTTCAAAGAAGCTGTCATTGTCGAGATATTCGGTAATCCGCACCCGCGCCTGCCCTTCGACAAGCACCTTCACGGTGCCATCGGGCAGCTTCAGCAGTTGCAGCACGTTGGCCAGCACCCCAGCCTTGTAAATGCCGTCGCTTTCGGGATCATCAATGCCCGGATCGATCTGGCTCGACAGAAGAATTTGCTTGTCGTCCGCCATTACTTCCTCGAGCGCCCTGACGGATTTGTCACGGCCGACGAACAAAGGCACAATCATGTGCGGGAATACGACGATATCGCGGAGCGGAAGGACCGGATAGCTCGCGTTAAGAGGCTCTTGCATGCTCTTTTCCTTATTCTGGCAAGACGGTGCTGGTCCCTGTGTAGGCAACCGTTGACCGTCTCCTGTTATGGACAGGGTATTTGGGCACCCTGACCGCCTGTTTCAATGGTTAACGCCGCCTCGCTTTCGGGGCTTTGTCCTAACATGGCGCGAAGCCCGCACCTCGGCAACCGAAGAACCCGGCGGTTTTGAGCGAAACGCGCCCTCCTGACGATGTGTCGCACATACGCCTTTGTGTAACCCGTTGTAATTGCACGCTTCACCAAAAGCGTTACCGAATACGATTATCGATACTTTCTTCGTAACATAATTATTGATCGCATCGATCCGATCCTGTATTCTGGCAAAAAGCAGATCATCCGCGATGATCGCACGTCCCTTTCACGAAGGAACTGACCACATGTACGCCCAGATGATCAAATCCGAAGCAACACAGGATGACCCCGAAAAACTGGCGGCATTTCAGGCGCGTATCGATGACAACCAGAAGATCGAGCCGAAGGAATGGATGCCCGAAGGATACCGCAAAACGCTGATCCGGCAGATCGGACAACATGCACATTCGGAAATCGTAGGCCAGTTGCCGGAAGGCAATTGGATTACCCGCGCTCCGACGCTCGAACGCAAGGCAATCCTGCTGGCGAAGGTTCAGGACGAGGCCGGTCACGGTCTCTATCTGTACTGCGCGGCCGAAACCCTTGGGGTGACGCGCGACGCGCTGTTCGAGGCCCTTCAGGAAGGCAGAATGAAATATTCCTCGATCTTCAACTACCCCACTCTGACGTGGGCTGATATGGGCGCAGTCGGCTGGCTGGTCGATGGAGCTGCAATTATGAACCAGGTGCCGTTACAGCGCACATCCTATGGCCCCTACGCCCGTGCGATGGTCCGCATCTGCAAGGAAGAATCGTTCCACCAGAGGCAGGGTTTCGACATCATGATGAAGATGGCGCAGGGCTCGTCTGCGCAAAAGCGGATGGCACAGGATGCGCTTAACCGGTTCTGGTATCCATCGCTGATGATGTTCGGTCCATCGGACAAGGACTCGGTCCATTCCGCGCAATCGATGGCGTGGAAAATCAAGATGAACACCAACGACGAGCTGCGACAGAAGTTCGTCGACCAAACGGTGCCGCAGGCTGAGTATCTGGGGCTGAGCGGGCCCGACGAGACGCTGTCTTGGAACGACGCCAAAGGCGGTTACGATTTCGCCGAACCGGACTGGAACGAGTTCTTCGAGGTGCTGAAAGGGAACGGGCCGTGCAACCACGACCGTTTGAACGCCCGCAAACAAGCGTGGGAAGACGGCGCATGGGTGCGCGACGGCATGCTGGCACATGCGGCCAAAAAACGCGCAGCACAGGTCGCGGCAGAATGAGTTCTGGTCTGAGCATCAAGGGAGAGCGGCAATGACGAAACCGGAATGGCCCCTGTTCGAAATCTTTATCCGTGGTCAGCATGGGCTGTCCCATCGTCATGTCGGCAGCCTGCACGCGTCCGACGCGGAAATGGCGATCAGGAATGCACGCGATGTATATACCCGCCGCGCCGAAGGTGTTTCCATCTGGGTGGTCGAGGCCGCGTCGATCCACGCGTCCGCTCCGGGCGACAAGGACGCGCTTTACGATCCGGCAAACGACAAGGTGTACCGCCATCCGACGTTTTTCGATGTGCCCGATGAAGTGGGCCATATGTGATGGATGCCTCCCTTTTCGAAGGTCTGCTGAGGCTGGGTGACAACACGCTCGTTCTGGGCCATCGCCTGTCGGAATGGTGCGGCAAGGCGCCCGCGCTGGAGGAAGACATCGCGCTGGCCAACACGGCGCTGGACCTGATCGGCCAGACGCAGATGTGGCTTGGCTATGCCGCGGAAGTCGAGGGCGCCGACAGGACCGCGGACGATCTGGCGTTTTTGCGTGATGCGTGGGATTTCAGGAACCTTTTGCTGGTGGAACGGCCCAATGTCGACTTCGGGCACACGATCCTGCGGCAATTCTTTTTCGATGCGTGGCATAAGCCGATGCTGACCGCCTGCACGCAAAGCAGCGATCCGCGCGTTGCCGAAATCGCCGCGAAAGCAGTCAAGGAGGTCAGCTATCACCTCGATCGGTCGAGCGAGATCGTGATCGCTCTGGGCGATGGCACGGCAGAAAGCCACCAACGCATGCAGGATGCACTCGACGTCTTGTGGCCCTACGCAGGTGAAGTTTTCGTGGCGGACGCCATAGATATCGATCTGGCGGAACGTGGCTTGATGCCGGCAGCCGGCGATGTGAAACCCCACTGGGACGCCACGGTCGCCCGGATCCTCCACACGGCGACCTTGCGTATTCCCGAGGACAGTTTTGCGCACAGCGGCGGTCGGAGCGGACGCCAGCACAGCGAACACCTTGGCCACATGCTGACGCAGATGCAGTGGCTGCAACGGGCCTATCCCGGAGCGCAATGGTGACACGACCGGACACCCAGACCGTGTGGCAATGGCTCGACGAAGTACCGGACCCGGAAATCCCTGTCATTTCGGTTGTCGATCTCGGGATCATACGTGACGTGACATGGGACGGCGATACGCTGGAAGTGGCGATCACACCGACGTATTCCGGCTGCCCGGCAACATCCGTAATCCGCATGGATGTCGAAGCTGCCCTGCGCGCGAAGGGTCTTGACCGCATCCGCTTGCGCCAGCAGATATCGCCCCCCTGGACGACCGACTGGCTGAGCCAGAAGGGCAAGGCGCGGCTGGAACGCTACGGTATCGCGCCGCCGTCTCCGTCCGGCGGCCCCGACAGGTGCCCGCAATGCGGCTCCGCAGAGGTCGAGCGGGTGAGCCAATTCGGCTCCACCCCGTGCAAGGCGCATTGGCGCTGCCTCGATTGCCTTGAACCCTTTGACTACTTCAAATGTATCTGACGAGACACCGATGGCCCGTTTCCACCCTTTGACTGTCACCGACGTGCGCAAAACGATCCGCGACGCGGTCGTTGTCAGCCTGTCACCGCCCGGCGGGGTGAATTTCGATTTCGTGCAGGGCCAGTATCTGACGTTCCGCCGCCGTTTTGATGATCGGGAATTGCGGCGCAGCTATTCGATCTGTTCGGGCCGCGATGACGGCGTGCTTCAGGTGGGGATCAAACGTGTCGAAGGTGGCGCCTTTTCGACATGGGCCAACGACGCATTGAAACCGGGCGACACCGTGGAGGCGATGGTGCCTGCCGGCCGGTTTCACACCGCGCTCGATCCGGCAGCGGCGCGCCACTATCTGGGTTTTGCGGGGGGCTCCGGCATCACGCCGGTCCTGTCGCTACTCAGGACGACGCTCGCCCGTGAACCCCTGTCCCGTTTCACCCTGATCTACGCCAACCGCGCCGTCAGCACGATCATGTTCCGCGAGGAACTCGAGGATCTGAAGAACAGCTTCATGGGCCGGGTCAACATCATCCACGTCCTTGAAGATGATGCGCAGGACATCGATCTGTTTGCGGGCCGCGTGGATGCCGAAAAATGCGCACGCCTTTTTAGCAGTTGGATCGACATTGCGTCCGTGGATACGGCGTTCATTTGCGGGCCCGAACCTATGATGATCGAAATCGCGCAGGCGTTGCGCGATCACGGATTGTCCGATGACCAGATCAAATTCGAACTTTTCGCGTCGGCCCAGCCCGGCCGCGCCGCCGCTCCGCCCAAACCGACACGATTGGCCACGCACGGCGATGGCGTGAAGGCGACCGTGACGCTTGATGGGGCAACCCGCTGCTTTGCGCTGCCGCCAGATACATCGCTTCTGGACGGTGCGCTCGCGAATGCCTTGGATGCGCCGTTTGCCTGCAAGGCCGGCGTCTGTTCCACATGCCGCGCCAAGGTGACTGCGGGCGAGGTCGAAATGCGCACCAACCACGCGCTCGAAGACTACGAAGTGGCGCAGGGCTACGTGCTGACGTGCCAGTGCTATCCTCTCTCGGAACAGGTGAGTTTTGACTATGACCAGTAGGCCGTGACATGAGCGACACGATGAGCACAGACGCCTATCTGGCACGAGGCGGTCGTTTGACGACCCCCGAGAACGTTCCCCCTCGCTACCGCGCGGAATTGCTCCGCCTGATGGCGATCTTCGTGGACAGCCAGCTCGCTGGCGCTGCCGGATTTGCGACACGGATCAATGCCGGCCCCGGTGTGACCGAACGCATTGCCGCAGCTCGCATCGTGCTGGAGAAAAACCATCACGCTGCGCAAGTTCTTAAAATCATGGCCGAATTCGGCGTAGATACCACACGCTATTTTCAACACCACCCGTGGGATGACAGATTGCCGCGCGAGGCACCCATCGGTGCTGCACGCATGCATTCCGATATGCGCCTGCCGGTGTTCAACGCGCCCTTGGGTGACTGGGCCGATGCGATAACGATGAACCTGCTCACGGGTCTTGCGGCGAATACATTGTTGATTGATTACCGCGGCATGTCCTACCAACCGCTGGCTGAAGCGTTTCGAGATATTGAACCGGTCGAGCGGCGGCACACGGAACTGGCCGCGGAAGGTCTGGCCGTACTGCACAAAGAAGGCGCGGCACTCCAAACCGCCGTAGATTACTGGTGGCCAAGGGTTCGGGCGGGATTTGGCGGCGCCGACACGGGCCGCGATGACCGCTTGCGCCGCTTTGGCCTGCGCCGCGCCACGAATGCCGAACTCTGCGATCAATGGATAGACGCCGCGCGCCAGGCATTGGCACCTTTTCACCTGCACGCCCCCAAAACCTGATCGGACCTCGCGATGCCCATTCTTGATGTACCTTCTTATGCCGCAGGAAACTGGATCGCGCCGGATACTGATGCCCGCACCATCGCCTCTGCGATCACAGGTGACACGATCGCCCGCGCAGGCAGCGCTGCCTTGGATACGGGCGCGATGCATCGCCACGCGCGCGACGTCGGCGGCCCTGCCCTGCGGGCGCTGACATTTCACGACCGCGCGCGCATGCTCAAAGCGCTTGCATTGCATCTGCAGGCCCACAAACAAGTGCTCTACGATCTCTCTTTCGACACGGGCGCAACCCAGTCGGATCATGCTTTTGACATCGACGGCGGCATTGGCACCATGTTCGTTTACGCGGCCAAAGGCAGGCGCGAAATGCCCGATGCGCGGATCTATCTGGATGGTGCGCTCGAGCCGCTCTCGCGCGACGGTAGCTTCTCCGGCCAACACGTCTGTGTCCCGCTTCAGGGGGCGGGCGTGCACATAAATGCCTACAACTTTCCGGTCTGGGGCATGTTGGAAAAATTCGCGCCCACCTTTCTTGCCGGTGTGCCGTCGATCGTGAAACCCGCGACCGCCACATGCTATGTCACGCAGGCCTGTGTCGCATTGATGGTGGAAAGTGGCATCCTGCCGGACGGCGCGCTGCAAATGATCGCGGGCGGCACGGGCGATCTTCTGCAAAGGCTCGACGCGCAGGATGTGGTCAGCTTCACCGGCTCTGCCGAGACAGCGCTGGGCCTGCGCAGCACCCCGCATCTGTTGCGCAATGCCGTACGGTTCGTGGCCGAGCAGGACAGTCTCAATGCGTCGGTTCTGGGGCCTGATGTTTCGCCCGGTAGCGCCGAATTCGACCTTTTCATCCGCGAAGCGCACCGCGAGATGACCACCAAAGCAGGTCAGAAATGCACCGCCATCCGCCGGATCATCGCACCGCAGCGCCATGTGGACGCCGTAATCGACGCTTTGTCGCAAAAACTGTTACAGACCAAGATCGGAGATCCCCGCGACCCCGAGACCGGCATGGGCGCCCTCGTCAGCCTCGATCAACGCCGCGACGTGCTTGAAAAGGCCGCAATGATCGGATCGCAAGCGCAGCTTGTCTGCGGTGATCGCGACGGTTCTGTGGGCAATGGCATCGACACCAAACGCGGTGCGTTCCTGTCGCCGATGCTCTTTCACTGCACCGATCCGGACGACGCGCCCCATGTGCACGATACCGAAGCTTTCGGGCCCGTCAGCACCGTCATGCCGTACCGCGACACGGATCACGCCATCGCTCTTCTAAACCGGGGAAAAGGGTCACTGGTGGCCTCGATCATCACGAACGATACGCAAGTCGCCCGCGATGTCGTTGCGGGGGCTGCGGCGTGGCACGGTCGGCTTTACTTCAACAACGCCGACAGCATGGCGGCATCGACCGGCCACGGCGCGCCGATGCCGCATATGGTCCACGGTGGTCCGGGACGTGCGGGCGGTGGAGAGGAATTGGGCGGCGTACGCGGCGTCCTGAATTATATGCAGCGGACGGCGGTTCAGGGCGGCCCCGACATCCTGACCGCCATCGGTGACTGCTGGGTGCCCGGAGCGACAGTGCACCGCGAAAAGGCACACCCGTTCACGCGCAGTTTTCATGCGCTTCAACTTGGAGAGACATTCGAGAGCGGTTCACGTGAAGTGACGCTCGACGATATTGAAACCTTTGCGCATTTCACCGGGGATACCTTCTATGCGCATATGGACGAGGACGCCGCCCGCGCCAATCCGTTCTTTCCCGGCCGCGTGGCCCACGGGTATCTTCTGATCAGCTTTGCCGCCGGATTGTTCGTGCAGCCCGATCCCGGCCCGGTGCTGGCCAATACCGGTCTGGACGCTTTGCGGTTCATGAAACCGGTCAGCCCCGGGGATCACGTGCAAGTGCAACTGACCGTGAAGAAAAAGACACCGCGCAACGCGGAATACGGCGAAGTCCGCTGGCATGTCTCGCTCACCAATCAGGACGCCGAGCAGGTCGCCGAATACGAGCTTTTGACGATGGTCAGCTACAGCTAGAGCGGATCGATATCGCCCTGTGCGCGGGTGGCATGGAAATCGCGCTGCCACGCATCGAATGTCCCCGCCGCAATTGTCGTGCGCATCGCGGCCATGATGTCCTGATAATAGTGCAGGTTATGCCAGGTCAGCAGCATCGAACTGATGATCTCCTGACTGCGGAACACATGGTGCAGATAGGCACGGCTGTAGTGGCGACAGGCCGGACAGCCGCAGTTTTCGTCCAGTGGCCGTGGATCATCCATATGGCGCGCGTTCTTGATGTTGAGAACGCCCAGACGCGTGAATACCTGCCCCGTGCGCCCGGACCGCGACGGCAAGACACAATCCATCATATCGATCCCGCGGGCCACGGCCCCAACGATGTCATCGGGCTTGCCCACCCCCATAAGGTACCGCGGTTTGTCCTGCGGCAGCTGGTCCGGCGCGTAGTCGAGGCAACCGAACATCGCCTCCTGCCCCTCTCCGACGGCCAAACCGCCCACGGCGTAGCCTTCGAACCCGATGTCGCGCAGCGCATCCGCACTTTCGCGGCGCAGGTCCTGTTCCAGCCCGCCCTGTTGTATCCCGAAAAGCGCATGGCCCGGCCTGTCGCCGAATGCGTCACGCGACCGCTGCGCCCACCGCATCGACAATTCCATGCTTTGCGCAATGCGGTCGCGGTCGGCCGGCAAGGCGGGGCACTCGTCAAAACACATGACGATATCGCTGCCCAGCAGGCGCTGGATTTCCATCGATCTCTCGGGGGTGATTTCGTGCTTGGATCCGTCAATGTGGCTTTTGAAGGTGACACCCTTCTCGGTAAGCTTGCGCAAAGCGGCGAGGCTCATCACCTGAAAGCCGCCGGAGTCTGTCAGGATCGGACCGTCCCAGTTCATGAACTTGTGCAGCCCGCCGAGCCGGTCGATACGCTCCGCCGTGGGCCGCAACATCAAATGGTAGGTGTTGCCCAAAAGGATGTCGGCCCCGGTCGACCTGACACTATCGGGCATCATTGCCTTGACGGTTGCGGCGGTGCCGACGGGCATGAAAGCGGGTGTCCGGATGTCGCCCCGCGTGGTCTTGATCACACCGGTGCGCGCGCGCCCGTCCTGAGCCTGTTTTTCAAAGGAAAAATCGCGCATCATCCGCCTCTTTCGCTGTTCTCCGCGCTGACCTACAGCAAGCCGCTACATCTTGCAATCACGCCAAATTGAACCCATATCTTGTATGAGATAGCGCTTTGAGGAGTACGATTAGTGCCTATTGAAGAATTGATACTGAATGCCATCCAGAGCAATCTGGTGTTTCTCCTGCTGGCTGCGCTTTTGGCGACGTTGGTGTTCAAGGCCGTCAAGATCGTCCCGCAATCTGAGCAGCATGTCGTCGAACGCTTCGGCAGGCTGCGCTCGGTGCTGGGGCCGGGCATCAACATGATCACCCCCTTCATCGACAAGGTTGCGCACCGCATCTCAATCCTCGAACGCCAACTCCCCACAGCGAGCCAGGATGCGATCACCCGCGATAACGTTCTGGTGCAGGTGGACACATCCGTTTTCTACCGGATCATCGAGCCGGAAAAGACGGTCTACCGTATCCGCGATATCGATAACGCGATCGCCACGACCGTCGCCGGTATCGTACGGGCCGAAATCGGCAAGATGGATCTGGACGAAGTGCAGGCGAACCGCTCGGCGCTCATCGCGACGATCAAAACCAACGTCGAGGATGCAGTCGAAAACTGGGGGATCGAGGTGACGCGCGCCGAAATTCTCGATGTGAACCTAGATGCGGCGACCCGCGCGGCCATGATGCAACAGCTGAACGCAGAACGCGCGCGCCGCGCCCAGGTGACCGAAGCCGAAGGCTCGAAACGCGCGGTCGAGCTGGCTGCTGACGCAGAGCTTTACGCCTCCGAGCAGACGGCAAAGGCGCGCCGCGTGCTTGCGGATGCCGAAGCATATGCCACGCAGGTCGTGGCGGATGCGATCAACGAAAACGGACTGGAAGCGGCGCAATACCAGATTGCTTTGAAGCAGGTCGAGGCTGTCAGCGTCATGGGAGCCGGTGAGGGCAACCAGACGGTCATCGTCCCCACGGAAGCACTCGCGGCCTTTGGCGATGCGTTCAAACTGCTCAAGGGAGGTCGGGCATGATTGCTGCCGAAGGCATCCTGAACATCTGGTGGGTCTGGGTCTGTGTGGCCCTGGCGCTTGGCCTGCTTGAGCTTTTTGCGCCGGGCGCGATTTTCCTCGGGTTCGGTCTGGCCGCACTTGCCATGGCAGGTGTCACCGCTTTGGGCCTCGTCAGCAACCCCGCGGCGTTGCTGGCTCTTTTTGCCGGTCTGGCGCTGGTGGCGTGGATCATTCTGAAGTTTGTCTTTCGTCGGCAATCCAGTGGTGCACGTGTGGTAACCCGCGATATCAACGAAGGTTGAAAAATAGCGCAGGGTGCGTCCCTTTACGCCCCTGCCCGCAATCCCTATATAAAAACTCAGGAACAGCTGAGACGAGGCGCAGATGACCGAACAGACCCCAATGGAAGGCACCCCGCTGATTGCCCCTTCCACCACAGATCACCCGCTCTATGAACAGGTGGTCGATGCCTGCCGGTCCGTCTATGACCCGGAAATTCCGGTAAATATCTACGAATTGGGCCTGATTTACACCATCGACATCAATGACCAGAACGAGGTGGACATCAAGATGTCGCTGACGGCACCGGGCTGTCCTGTCGCGGGCGAAATGCCCGGCTGGGTCGCCGATGCTGTCGAACCCATCGCAGGCGTCAAGCAGGTCGACGTGGCCCTCGTCTGGGAACCCCCGTGGGGCATGGACATGATGTCGGACGAAGCGCGTCTGGAACTGGGCTTTATGTAAGCCGCCCCCTGATTTGATTTAATACGGGTCGCTCTGCCGGGCGGCCCGTTTTGCATTTCTTGCCACGCGGTCGACGGGCTGGCAGACTGACGCCAACAAAGAACACGAGGCAGACATGCAGGACTGGGCCGTCTTTACGGGTGATATTGTCAAATCCACCGCCATGTCGCCGGATGCGCTGGACGCGGTGTTCGCCGCGCTCGCGCGTGCCGCGGCGCAGATCGGCAAGTGGCAGGGCACGACCGTGCCATTCGCGCGGTTCCGCGGCGATGGGTGGCAGATGGCGGTTGATCCGAAATACGCGCTGCGCGGCGCCCTTCTCGTGCGCGCTCTTGTCAGGGCGACGGGCAAAAATCACGACACACGCATCGGTATCGGTATCGGCGCAGGAACGGTCACCGAGGGTGATGTCACCGCGGCGGACGGACCGGCCTTCGTGGCATCGGGTCACGCGCTCGACACGATGAACCGCCACGCCCATTTGTCCGCGCCCGGCGCAAATGCTCCCCTGCGCGCAGCGGCCCCTCTGGCCGACCGGATCGCACAAGGCTGGACGCCCAAGCAGGCCGAGGTTGCCGCGGCCCTCCTCGCCCCCTCTCCGCCGACGCAAACCGCGCTCGCGGAACAGCTGGGGCGAAGCAGGCAGATGGTGCAAAAGCAGGCCGAAGGGGCAGCGCTCAGCGATCTCATCGAAGCGTGTGAAGTGGTCGAAGCGCAATGAAGCATCGAATGGTTGCAACGGAAAATAGCAACCAAAAACCATTGCAATTCGGGAAAGCCACCCCATGAATATCCTGCTCATGCCCCTCCCTACGATCGAATTGCTGATCGCGCTGGTGACCGCCCATCTGCTGGCCGATTTCGTGTTTCAGACAACGCATATGGTGCTCAATAAACAGCGCCCGCTAATCCTGCTGATGCATGGGCTGCACGTTTTCGCACTAACCGCCCTTCTGTC
This sequence comes from Sulfitobacter sp. S190, assembly GCF_025141935.1. Lineage (NCBI taxonomy): Bacteria > Pseudomonadati > Pseudomonadota > Alphaproteobacteria > Rhodobacterales > Roseobacteraceae > Sulfitobacter > Sulfitobacter sp. S190. The sequence goes on from NZ_CP081120.1 coordinate 1,900,486, forward strand.
CGGGGGGGCGATGCTGCTGGCGCTGGGCGTCGCCCTCAGCCATGTGATCATCGATGCGGTAAAGGTCCATCTGGCTCCCGACACCCTGCGGACCTACCTGCTGGATCAGGCGGCACATTTCGCCGTGCTGCTCGGCGCGGTGGTCTGGCTGCCTCTTTGGCTGCTCGAGCCCCTCTGGCCCCCCTTGTCGGCAGACATGATACAGATTGCGCTGGTCGTCAGTGGCCTTATCACCGCCAGTCTGGCCGGCGGTCCCGCTGTAGGGCATCTGATGGTGCGCTTCAAGGCGCACGCACAACCCGACGGGCTTGAATACGCAGGCCGGATCATTGGCGTGATGGAGCGCGGATTGATATTCCTGATGGTGATGATCGGCGAGCCTTCCGCAATCGGTTTTCTGATCGCGGCAAAATCGATCCTCCGGTTCGATACCGTGTCCCGCGACCAGCGGCTGAGTGAGTATGTGATTATCGGCACATTGGCATCTTTCGGTTGGGCCCTCGCTGCCAGCTTTGCCACGATGGCCACATTGGCCGCACTGGGCTACTAGCCCCTCTTGAGCTTACCCCCCCGCGCCCTTATCTTGACCTCAAAGGAGCACCACACATGTTCGGCATTCCAGGCAAGCAGGCCGTCACCATCACCCCGAAAGCAGCGGGCCAGATTTCCAAGCTGATGACCAGCGCAGGCCATGCCGGTTTGCGCATCGGCGTCAAAAAAGGCGGATGCGCGGGTATGGAATATACGATGGAATATGTGGATACGCCCGATCCGAACGACGAAGTTGTCGAACAGGACGGCGCGCGTGTGATGATCGCTCCGATGGCGCAAATGTTCCTTTTCGGTACAGAAATCGACTATGAAACGACACTTCTGGAATCCGGTTTCAAATTTAAAAACCCCAACGTGACCGAGGCATGTGGCTGCGGCGAGTCGATCAAGTTCGACTAATACCCCCCTTCGGCCCCCAGAGCACCTCGATTGTGCGTCCGGTCGCAGAGTGCTAGGCACACGAAAGCAAGCACTCAAAAACGGGGATCACATGCGACGCAAACTTGCCGCCGGCAACTGGAAAATGAACGGCCTGCGCGCCGATCTGACCGAGCTCGACACCCTTCACAAGGACCTGCCCGACCTCGGGCCGACCGAGGTCGCAATCTGCGTACCGGCGACACTGCTGCACGCCGCGGCGACAGCGACGGGCGAAAGCGCTATTGCCATCGGTGCCCAAGACTGCGCGCCGCAGCAAAAAGGCGCCCACACCGGAGACATCTCCGCTCCGATGATCCGGGATACAGGTGCGACATTCGTCATCATCGGCCATTCCGAAAGACGCGATGACCACGGCGAAACCGACGCGGATATCGCGGACAAGGCTGCCGCGGCATGGGCCGCGGGTCTCACCGCGATCATCTGCTGCGGCGAAAGCCTTGCAACCCGCGAGGCAGGCACGACGCTCGATCATATCGCCACCCAACTCACAGGCTCCCTGCCCGACGGGGTGACCGCGCAGAACACGGTCATCGCCTACGAACCCATCTGGGCCATCGGCACGGGGCACGTCCCGACACAAGAGCAGATCGCCGAAGTTCACGATTTCATCCGCGCACAGCTCGACGACCGTTTCGGCGCAAAGGTCGCGGACAATATCGCCCTGCTCTACGGCGGCTCCGTCAAAGGCAGCAATGCCACTGAAATCTTCGCGGCAGAAAATGTCGACGGTGCACTCGTCGGGGGCGCATCGCTCAAGGCATCGGACTTTCTGCCGATCGTGGCGGCGCTTGCCAACAGCTAGGCCAGACCGCCCCTTCATCTTGCCCTTTAAACTCAATCCCGAACGCACCACGGGCGCGGCACCTGCGATGGTCCGCGCCCGTTAGTCTTTCATGCTTCCCGGATCAGTTGGTGATGATTTCGGGGCCCATCATCAACGTCGGCAACCACGTGGAGATGATCGGGATATACGTCACCATGATAAGGAACACGAACAGCACCGCGAGAAACGGCAATGCCGCACGCACCACTTTCATCATCGGCATGTTCGCCACGCCGGATGTGACAAACAGGTTCAGACCGACGGGTGGGGTAATCATCCCGATTTCCATGTTGACCACCATGATGATGCCCAGATGGATCGGGTCGATGCCCAACTCTATCGCGATCGGAAAGACCAACGGCGCCACGATGACCAACAGGCCCGAGGGCTCCATGAACTGCCCCCCGATCAACAGGATCACATTCACAATGACCAGAAACATCACCGGCCCAAAACCGGCATTCAGCATTGCAGCAGAAATCTGCTGCGGGATCTGCTCATCGGTCAGCACGTGCTTGAGGATCAACGCGTTCGCGATGATAAACATCAACGTCACCGTCAACTTGCCTGCATCGAACAGCGTATTCTTCGTGTCGCGGTGAAAGAAGACGGTCACCAGTGCCTTGGGTTTCTCGAGCAGGTTCAGGTTGCGTCCCTCACCCGCGACATGAAGCGGGCCCATGTCTCGGTACACGAAGGTCGCGATCAGAAAGGCATAGACCGCCGCAACCGCCGCCGCTTCGGTCGGCGTAAAGATACCGCCGTAAATACCGCCAAGGATGATGACGATCAGAAACAATCCCCATCCTGCCTCTTTGCCCGAAGCCCAGACTTCCCCCCAACCCAACCAATCGCCTTTTGGCAGGTCCTTCACCTTGGCGATGATGTAGATCGTCAGCATCAGCATCGTGCCCGCCATCAGACCCGGGATCACACCGGCCAGAAACATCCGGCCGACCGAAACATCCGTCGCAGAGGCATAGACCACCATCACGATCGACGGCGGGATCAGAATGCCCAGCGTGCCCGCGTTTGCGATCACGCCTGCCGCGAATTCCTTGGAATAGCCGACCTGCCGCATTCCCGCGATCACGATTGACCCGATGGCCACCACGGTTGCAGGCGATGACCCCGACAGCGCGGCAAACAGCATACAGGCAAACACACCGGCAATGGCCAGCCCGCCCGGAAGGTGCCCGACAAGCGCGATGGAAAACCGGATAATCCGTTTGGCCACACCGCCCGTGGACATGAACGATGACGCCAGAATGAAGAACGGGATCGCCAGCAGCGTGTAGTGCCCCGCCATCGCCTGAAAGAAGGTCTGCGCGATAGAGGCCATCGACGTGTCGCTCAGCACCAGCAGAAAGACGATGGAGGACAGGCCAAGCGATACGGCAATCGGAACGCCGATCAGCATCAGACCGACTACCATCGAGAAAAGAACAACAACTTCCATGACTTATCGCTCCGCGTTCATGTGCTTGACGTCATCGATGGCGTCTTCGGCTTCGTGGCTGACAATCAGGGATTTCTGGCGACCCTGCACAACTTTGATCAAAGCCTGAACAAACCGCAGCAGCAAAAGTGCGGCACCGAACGGCAGCATCGCGTAGGGCAGAAAACGCGGCAGCTTTTCGTAGGCCTCGCCCTCGTTCATGATGGGTTCGATAAACCGCAGCCAGTCGGGAATGGGAATGTCGATGACCTCGTACCAGGCCTGATCACGACTGTTTTCGAAACCCGTGGGGAAAAAGCGCCCGGACGTGGCATCGAGCCCTGCAAATGGTGCCCAGTAGTCCCACGCGCCCTTGAACAAAAGCCCCGCGTAGATCACGCAGATCACACCGGCCAGAACCGCGAGCACCCTGCGCGGCCCATCGGAAAAAAGATTGATGACGGCATCCACACCGAGGTGGGCCGTGACCTTCACCGCATAGCTCATCCCGAACAGAACCAGCCATGCAAACAGAAAGGTCACCATTTCAAGGCCCCAGATCAGGCCGGTGTTAAAGCCGTATCGCAGCACCACGTTGATAAAGGTGATGATTGTCATCAGCCCGAGGATAAGCGCGATGGCCGTTTCCTCGATTTCACTGATGATCCGCGACAAGCCGGTCTCTTCGCGTTCGTGCGACGCCATGCGGGTGTCCCCCCGTTGTCGAGATGTTGGATAAAGGATCGCCTGCCCCCGGTCGTGCCGGGAGCAGGCGTGCCAGTCACACTTAGTGTTTGGCGTTGATCGCCTGTGCGGCGTCAATGTTTTCCTGGCCTACGTCGCCCTGAAACTGCTCCCAAACGGGTTTCATAACGCTGACCCATTCGGCGCGCTGTGCGTCATCAAGTTGACGTACGACACCACCGGCATCGATGATCGCCTGCTTGGCTTCCGCGTTCACAGCTGTGGATTCAGCGTTGCGGGCCGCTGTGACTTCTTCGACAATCGTCGCCAGCTGGTCACGCACGTCGGCATCCAGGCTGTCCCACCAATCGGTCGAGGTCACCAGCATGTAGTCGATGATGCCGTGGTTGGTTTCGGTGACACCGTCCTGAACTTCGAAGAACTTCTTGCCATAGATGTTCGACCAGGTGTTTTCCTGACCATCCACAACACCGGTCTGCAGCGCGCCGTAAACTTCGGAGAAAGCCATCGGTTGGGGTGAGCCACCGATCGCGGCCATCTGCGCCTTGAGCACATCGGAGTTCTGGACGCGGAACTTCAGGCCATCGGCGTCACTGGGCGACATGAGCGCCTTGTTGGCGGACATCTGCTTCATGCCATTGTGCCAGAATGCCAGACCCAGCAGACCGCGGCGGGTCATCGATTCTTTCATCGCCTGACCTGTTTCGGAGTTCTGGAATTCATCAACCGCGTCGATGTTTTTGAACATGAAAGGCAGATCGAAGATGCGGAATTGCTTGGTGAACTGCTCGAACTTCGACAGCGACGGCGCGGCCATCTGCACGTCACCCTGCAACAGCGCCTCAAGCACCTGGTCATCATTGTAGAGCGTGGAGTTCGGGAACACTTCCATGCACGCCTTGCCGTTCATCTCTTCGTTGACACGGCTTTCCAGCAAGGAAGCAGCAATGCCTTTGGGGTGCTTATCGGTGTTCGTCACGTGGCTCAGCTTGATGACGATTTCGCCATCATCGCAAGCGGCAGCGACTGCGCCAGCGGATACGGACAGGGCCAATGCGGCCATGGTGAGAAATTTCATGGTGTCTCCTCCCAGAGAGTTGGTGATTGGCGGCGTTTGCGCCGCGCTGATGCAAGTGTGCGGTGCTTCACACGGCCAATCAACACGCATGATCGGCTTCAAAACGATTTTGTATAACTGTTTTATTTCAACGCACTACGCGGTTTTATTCCGGAGCCCGCCCGACAATCGTGCGAAATTCCGCACGACCGGATGCACGGGTTGTGCGAAAATCCGCACACATTACGCAGGCGCGAGTCAGTCGCGGAATTCGTCGGGGCGCACACCATAACGCGTGCATTTATCGTAGAACGTCTTGCGCGGGAGTTTGAGCGCACGGGCGGCTTCCGATGCCTGACCACCGGCACGGCGCAGGGCGTTTTCCAGCAAGGTCTGCTCGACCTGCGCCATCTGCTCGGCGAGGCCAAGATGTGCATCGGGGGTCGGTCCTGTGTCGCCCATCCCGACCACAAACCGCATCGCTTCCGTCATCAGCGCACGCGCGTTGCCCGGCCATTCCCGGGCCATCAGGGCCGCTTCGATTTCCGGCGTTATTTCGGGTGGTTTCTGGCCAGACTGCTCCGCCGCCTGGCTGACATAATGCCGAAACAACACAGGAATGTCTTCGGGACGCTCAGCGAGCGCGGGTATGCGCACAGGGCTGACATCGAGCCGGTAATACAGGTCTGCATGGAACAGACCGCTGTCGGCCTGCTCCTGAATGTCCTGCGTGGTTCCGGCGATGATGCGGGTGCTGGCGGGGGTCTGCGTAGCCTCGGCGAGGGCCAGTTGGCTTTGCGCAGGCAGGCGGCTGATCTCGTCTAAAAATAGGCTGCCCCCGTCCCCATCACGCAAGGCCTGCGCCAACCCGTCTGGATCGAGCCCCGCAGCGGCGCGTTTGATAAAGGGCCGCTTTGATCGCAGGGAGCTGAGATGGATCACCTCGGCCACTTTGGAAATGCCGCTGCCCGGCGCGCCCGAGATCAGCACATCCGCATCAAGCTGCGCCACGCGCCGTACACGCTCGCGCAGCCGCTGCGCCAGCGCAGAATTGCCGTAAAGCATCCGCGCAGCCGGATCACCCGATTCAACCAGATAGCGCAGCTTGCGGTTTTCCAGCACAAGCGCGCGCGTCTTGAGCGCCCGTTCAACAACGGCGATCAAATCCTTGGCAGCACAAGGTTTTTCCAGAAAATCAAACGCGCCTTTTGCCATTGCCTGTACGGCCATCGGGATATCGCCTTCCCCCGTCAGCAAAATCACCGGTAAATCGGCGTCTACGTCGTGGCTGTGCGACAGCAGGTGGAAACCGTCCCGCCCCGGCATGCGAATGTCCGATACGATCACACCCGCAAAATCAGGCGCGATATGATCCCGCGCGACGACAAATGATCCTGTCGGAATGCAGGTCAGATCGGCAAGTTCGAGCGTCTGCGACAGCGCCTCCCGAATGGCGGGATCATCATCAACCAAAAGCACATTGCGGGTCACGCGGCCATCTCCTCGGTCATCGGCAGCAGGCTGACAGTAAATTCAGCGCCCGTGCCGATGTTGGCACCGCGGATTTCCCCCCCCAGACTGTGAACGATGGCATAGCTGATCGACAGCCCCAGTCCCAGCCCCTTGGCTGCGCCGACTTCCTTGGTCGAATAAAACGGGTCGAACATCTGTTCCGGCGCATTGATGCCCGGTCCGCAGTCAGCCACCGAAACAGTTACGCGTTCGCCGGTCTCGACAATGATCCGCAACGCACGCTCAGATTGGTCCGCCATCGCATCAAGCGCATTTGTAACCAGATTGACGAAAACCTGCCCGAGCCGCACTTCGCCGCCGCGCACCCAGACCGGATGGATGGGCGCGGTATAATCCAGCGTCACACCCATCTCTTCGCGGCGGGTCTTGGTCATATCCAGCACCGCCTCGAGCACGGCGCCAATCTCGACCCGCGTCTGCTGCACCGTTTCCTGTTTCGAAAAAGCGCGCAGGTTCTTGATGATGCGTCCCATGCGGCGGGCCATATCCGCAATCCGAACCAGATTTTCGCCCGCTTTGCCCGTGTTGCCCCGTTCCAGAAACTGGACCCCATTTTCCGCGAAGGACCGGATCGCCATGAGCGGCTGGTTCAACTCGTGACTGATGCCCGCGCTCATCTGGCCCAAGGCGGACAGTTTGCTGGCCTGCACCAATTCGCTCTGCGCCTGCGCCAGCGCGTCCTGTGCCTCTTCCCGCTCTGCGGCTTCACGGCGCAGCTCTGCGTTGATTTCGCGCAAAGCCCGTGTGCGTTTGATAACCCGCGCTTCAAGCTCCGCATTGGCCCGCGCGAGGGTACGCCGCCTTTCCGTGGCGAGAAACAGCAAAGCGCCAAACGCGAGAAGCAACGCCGCCACCGCCGCCGCCTGGCTCAGAGCAAGGCTGCGCACCGGTGCCACATCAAGCAGCGCCTCGCCCCGCATCCCGATGACCGGCACGTCCTGCGCAAGATGCAATGCCTCACCGGGCAGATAGCGCCCCCAGCCCAGACGCCAGATTTCGAACCCGCCTTGCATCCGCACGTCGAAATCGGTTTGCGCCCCGTCGGGCGGCTGTAGTCCCGGTGCGCCGTCGGGACGCTGCCAATACAGCAGCTCGGATCTGTTTGACACCTGAACGCGGCCTTGCCCGTCGGTGAAAAAGACCGCCGGCGTATCGCCTCGCCAGCTGTAATCGATGCCGCGCAGGTCGGTGGACACCAGCAAGGCGCCCAAGACCCCGCCGCCGCTTCCGAATACGGGGGCCGCATTGAAATAACTGCGCCCCCCAATGCTGCCGTATCCGCGACCCAGCGCACCGTTCAGGGCACGCTGCACGTAGGATTGCGCACCCAAAGCGCCCTGCCCGTTCGCGGCTGAGGCCAGCACATCGCCCGATCGCGCGATCACCATGACATCGAGCGCTGCAGTCTGGTCTGCGACCTCGCGCAGCAAAGCTGTATCCGCGACCACGGGCCCGCCACGGCGCAGGATATCGACCACCTGCGGGTGATCGGCCATCACCACCGCCAAGTCGCGGTAGCGTTGCAACTGTCCCACCAGCCGGTCGCTCGCCAGAGCAAGATCGGCCTCACCGCGCGCGGCCAGCTGGCGCATGCCCTGCTCCGACGCCACGCGCCACACCACCGCCGTCGCAGCAGCCACGGCAAGCGCAAAAAGCACGACAATCGTGCCCCGTCTGATCATTCCATCCTTCATAGAAGCACAGACTACGCAGCCGCTCTTGCAAATGCCAGTCCGGCAGGTTTTTGATGCGCGGATGAAGAGAGTTTCCCAATCCCCGCTCGATCCGGCCTTTGTGCAGAACCCCTATCCTTTCTACGCCAGCGCCCGCAGCGCCGGCCCCGTAGTGTATTGGGAGGACTACAACATGCTGGCAGCTTTTGACGGCAGGACGGTGGCAGCGCTGCTGCGGGACCGGCGTCTGGGCCGGGAAGTTCCCGCGGATCAACGCCGCCCGGTTGCGGATCATTTAACGGATTTCGACCGCGTGGAGCGTGTGTCCATGCTCGAACTCGAGCCACCAACCCATACCCGGTTGCGCAGCCTTGTTTTGCGGGCCTTTACCAGCCGCCGCATCAAAGGGCTTGAGCCGGATATTCACGCCATCTGCCATGAGCTGCTCGACGCGATGCCCGCAAACGCCGAGGTCGATCTGATCACGGCCTATTGCACGCAGTTGCCCGTGCGCATCATCGCGCGCCTGCTCGGCGTCCCCGAAAACATGTCCGACCAGCTGTTGGCGTGGTCAAACGATATGGTGGCGATGTATCAGGCGGGCCGGGACCGGCGGATCGAAGAAGCCGCCAACACGGCCGCTGCCGAATTCACCACGTTTCTGCGCGCCTATATTGACGCCCGCCGCGACGATCCCCGCGACGATCTGATCACGAGCCTTATCGCCGCCGAGCAGGACGGCGAAAAACTCGACCTCGATGAATTGATCGGAACCTGTATCTTGCTGCTCAATGCCGGTCATGAGGCGACGGTCCACAGTTTGGGCAACGCGGTGAAATGCCTGCTGGATCACAACACGCCGCGCGATGCGCTCGGCCCTGACCATATCGCTGCCACGTGCGAAGAACTTTTGCGGTTCACCCCGCCGCTGCATATGTTCGACCGGATCGCCTACGAAGACATTCAGCTGGGCGATGTGACCTTGCGCAAAGGCGACAGGATTGGTCTGGTTCTTGCGGCGGCAGGGCGCGATCCGGCGCTTTTTGACAATGCGGACCGGTTTGACCCCACCCGCGACGCCAAGGCCCATGTCGCTTTCGGCGGTGGTCTGCATTTTTGTGTCGGCGCACCGTTGGCACGGATGGAGATGCATATTGCGCTGCCCGCTTTGTTTGACCGCTTTCCCGGTCTGACCCTCACGCAGAGGCCAAAATTCGCCAACACCTACCACTTTCACAAGCTCGACAGGCTGATGGTGCAGACCAAATCGTTGTAGGCTGGCAACCTCGTCTGCGTAATCGGCCCGGCCTGCGGCCTGCATCATCGGAGGGCATCACGCGCGTGTTCACCGGATTACAGCGGCAGCATCGTGGTTGATTTGATCTGCTCCATCGACAACAGCGCTGTCACGTTGTGCACTTTCACTTCTGAAATCAGCGCCTGGTAGAACCGGTCGTAGGCGCGCGCGTTTTCGACGCGGACCTTCAGTATATAATCAATGTCGCCTGCAAGCCTGTGGGCCTCCTGCACCTCGGCGCGGTCCTGAAGCGCCTTGAGGAACCGCTTTTGCCAGTCCGCCTCATGCTCTGACGTACGTATCAGGACGAAAAAGCACGCCTCGAACCCCAGCGCGTCCGCATCCAGCACAACTGTCTGCTGGCCGATCACTTCAGCTTCGCGCAGTTTGCGAATCCGGTTCCACACGGGCGTCTTGGAGGACCCGACCGCCCGCGCAATATCGTCCAGCGATTGGCTGGCGTCGCGCTGCAGTTCCGCCAGTATTTTCCGGTCTGTGTTGTCTATCCGGACGCTCATTCCAATTCTCCGTTGTTTGGAGACCGCACGTTCCTTTCGGCCTCCCTGATGGAACATACGTTCTTATCTGTACGCCGGTCTAGCGCAATATGGGAATATTTTCCTATATTGAACCTCAAGCAACAAAGGACCGCGACAGATGGACCATTTCCCGATTTTCCTCTCCACACGTGGCCAGCGTATTGTCGTGTCGGGTGGCGGTGATGCCGCATTGGCTAAATTGCGGCTGCTGATGAAGTCCGAAGCCAAGATTTCGGTCTACGCTGCAGACCCGGCGCCGGAAATCGAGCAATGGCATCACGAGGGGCGTCTGTCGCTGGTGGCGCGGCCCATGGATTACGGGGATCCGATCTGTGCGCGGCTTTTTTATGGCGCGAACGAGGACGAAGCCGAAGATGCCCGCACGGCCGGCATCGCACTGTCATGTGGCGCTCTGGTCAATGTGGTCGACAATCTCGCCGACAGCCAGTTTATCACACCCGCCATCGTTGACCGCGACCCGGTCACCATCGCGATCGGCACCGAAGGCGCAGCGCCCGTGCTGGCGCGTGCCATCAAGGCCGATCTGGAAGAGCGCCTGCCCCAGTCGCTGGGCGTGTTGGCGCGTATAGGCAAGACCTTTCGAAAAGCATCCTATGCCCTGCCCTTCGGCCGTGCCCGTCGCGATTTCTGGCGCGATTATTATTTCAACGCAGGACCCAAGGCGATTGCCGATGGCGAAACGGCCGTGCGCCCCGCGCTGGACGCGCTGCTAGGGGATCATCTCAACCGGACCCAACGGGCGGGGCATGTTGCCTTTGTCGGCGGTGGTCCGGGTGATCCGGAGCTGTTGACGCTCAAGGCACGCCGCGCGCTCGATGAAGCCGATGTCGTGATCTACGACCGTCTGATCACGCCAGAGATCCTCGAACTTGCCCGCCGAGAAGCCGTGATGATCGATGTCGGCAAGGAAGGCTTTGGCCCCTCGACCCCACAGGAACACATCAATGATTTGCTGGTTGAGCATGCGGCAAGCGGCGCACAGGTGGTGCGTTTGAAATCGGGCGACAGCACCGTTTTTGGCCGTCTGGATGAAGAGATTGACGCCGTCGACGCGCACGGCATCGGGTGGCATATCGTTCCGGGTATCACGTCCGCCTCTGCTGCGGTGGCGGCCATTGGTCAAAGCCTGACGCGACGGGGCCGCAATGCGTCGGTGCGGTTCCTGACAGGCCATGACACCAAGGGCTTCGCCGACCACGATTGGAAAACACTGGCCCGTCCCGGCGAAGTCGCCGCCATCTACATGGGTAAGAAGTCCTCGCGGTTCATTCAGGGCCGCCTGATCATGCACGGCGCGGACCGGCAAACGCCTGTCACCCTCATCGAGAACGCATCGCGCCCCGATCAACGGGTGCTCGAAACCACGCTCGACGCGCTGCCCGCAGCGTTGGAAGCGGCAGAGATGACCGGCCCCGCACTCACCTTTCTCGGTCTCGCGCCCCGCGCGGCCTTGGCCCTCGCCCCCACGATCCCGAACCAGGAGTTCGCATAATGCCCAAAGCTTTCAAACCCTCCGTCATCACGGCCAATGCCCTTCTGGAAGGCGACGTTGTCTACATGGGTGCCGATGAGTGGGTGCGTGACCTGAGCGATGCCGAGGTCATCACCGACGAGGCCGTCGCCGATCTGCGCATGATCGAGACGTCCGCGCAATCGGATCTCGTGGTCGGCGTTTATCTGGCCGAGGTCGACATGACGCAGGGCGCCCCGGCCCCCACCCATTTTCGCGAAGCTTTCCGGGCCAAAGGCCCGTCCAACTATGCGCACGGCAAACAGGAGAGCCTGTAATGTACAGCTACACCGACTTTGACGCCAAATTTCTGGCCGAACGCAACGCACAGTTCCGCCAGCAGGTCGAACGCCGCATCGACGGATCGCTGACCGAGGATGAATTCAAACCACTGCGTTTGATGAACGGTCTCTATTTGCAACTGCACGCCTATATGCTGCGCGTCGCGATCCCCTACGGCACGCTGAACGGCGGCCAGATGCGCGCCCTGGCCGAGATCGCCGACAAATGGGATAAAGGCTACGGCCATTTCACCACCCGCCAGAACATCCAGTATAACTGGCCGGAACTGCGCGACGTACCCGACATGCTCGACGCACTGGCCGAAGTGAACCTGCATGCGATCCAGACCTCCGGCAACACCATCCGCAATGTAACGGCGGACCATTTCGCGGGCGCCGCCGCAGACGAGGTCGCCGATCCCCGCCCGATTGCAGAACTGATCCGCCAATGGTCGACCGACCACCCCGAATTCCAGTTCCTGCCGCGCAAGTTCAAGGTGGCCGTGTCCGGATCACAGCATGACCGTGCCGTGATCAAGGCGCATGACATCGGTTTGCGCATCGTCGAGCGCGATGGTGTGCAGGGGTTCGAGGTGATCGTCGGCGGGGGCCTTGGGCGCACGCCAATGATCGGCAAGGTACTCTATGATTTCGTCGCCGCCGAAGACCTGCTTCCGACCCTCGAAGCGATTGTGAGCGTCTACAACCTGCTGGGACGGCGCGACAATAAATACAAGGCACGTATCAAGATCACGGTCCATGAGAACGGGATCGAGGATATCCGCGCGCGGGTCGATGCCCGCTACAAGCTGATCCGTCCGCAGTTTACCGGTGTCGACCAGCAGATGCTGGCGCGGATCGAGGCGGATTTTGCTCTTCCTGCCTTCAAGACGCAGTCACTGGCCGCCTATGAAAGCGCCTATACCAACGATCCGGTATTTCGCAGCTGGGCCGATACCAACCTCGCCGATCACCGGGCGCCGGGTTACGCGATCGTGTCGATCAGCCTCAAGGCCCACGGCGCGACGCCGGGCGATGCAACATCGGAGCAGATGCGCGAAATGGCGGCATTGGCCGAAGAATTCGGCCATAACGAGTTGCGCATCAGCCACGAGCAGAATGTTATCCTGCCCCACGTGCACCGCGCCGATCTGCCTGCCCTGCACGCGCGGTTGAAATCCGCCGGTCTGGCCACGGCGAATATCGGTTTGATCAGCGATATCATCGCCTGTCCCGGTATGGATTACTGTGCGCTCGCGACCGCCCGTTCCATCCCAATCGCGCAGGAAATCGCGACCCGTTTCGACGCGCTGAAGCTGGAGCACGATGTCGGCCCGCTGAAGATCAAGATTTCGGGCTGTATCAACGCCTGCGGTCACCACCATGTGGGCCACATCGGTATCCTCGGGCTGGACCGCGCGGGTGTCGAGAACTACCAGATCACGCTGGGAGGTGACGGCACAGAAGACGCAACCATCGGCGAGCGCGCGGGTCCGGGCTTCAGCGCGGATGACATCGTTCCGGCCATCGAGCGGTTGGTATATGCCTATCTCGACTTGCGTCAGGACGCGGGCGAGACGTTCCTGCAAACCTATCGCAGACTGGGTCTGGCGCCGTTCAAAGCGGCTCTCTACCCCGAGGCAAAAGCCGATGCCGCTTGATCACGCCGGCGCTTTGGCCGAGCAGGTCGACGCGCTCAACACCCAGCTCAAGCACCATGCCGCCGTCGATGTGTTGCGCACCGCGTTTGATGCAGCGCCCAACCTGGCCCTGGTCAGCAGCTTTGGTGCAGAAAGCGTAGTCTTGTTGCACCTTGCGTCCCGCGTAAAGGCAGATGTGCCGGTGATCTTTATCGATACGATGTTGTTGTTTCCCGAAACGCTGAATTACCAGCGCGAAGTGGCCCGCACGCTGGGTCTGCGGCGGGTGCAGGTCCTGCGTGCCGATACGGCCACCACGGATCCAGACGACACATTGCACCAGCGCGATCCGGACGCCTGTTGCGATCTGCGCAAAACGCAGGTCCTAAATACGGCGCTGGCCGATTTTGACGGCTGGATCACGGGCCGTAAACGTTACCAGTCCGGGCGGCGCGCCGATCTTCCCGCCTTTGAGGTCGAAGCCGAAACCGGTCGGATCAAGGTCAATCCGCTGGCGCATTGGACGCCCGAAGACGTGCAGACCTATATGGTGGAAAACAACCTTCCCCGTCACCCGCTGGTTGCACGGGGGTATCCGTCCATTGGGTGCGCGCCCTGCACCACACCGGTGGCTGCGGGCGAAGACCCGCGATCAGGGCGCTGGCGCGGTCAGCAAAAAGATGAATGCGGCATCCATTTCGTGAACGGAAAGATGGTGCGAACAGGAGCGACGATATGAGTGTAATTATAAACGACACCGGTTTTGTGTCCGACGACTGGACACAGGGCTACTGCGCCGAAGGGGCGGCCAACGATTGCGTGGCCCTCGACCTGCCGTCCGACACGAACCCCGAAGAGGTCGCACTGACCCCGGCGTTGCGGATGATCCGCGTTGATTTCCCCTCTTCTGCCGATGGCCGCGGTTTCACCATCGCGCGCGCCTTGCGCCTGCGGGGCTACACCGGTCGGCTGCGCGCCCGCGGGCATGTGCTGTCGGATCAATATGCGATGGCGCGACGCTCGGGCTTTGACGAGGTGGAAATCGACGACGCCCTTGCCGCCCGACAGCCTGAAGATCAGTGGCAATTCCGCGCCGATTGGCAGGCGCATGATTATCAGGACCGTCTGCGCGGCTGACCGCCACCGCCCGCTTTCCAAAAAACCGCTGTTCTTTGCAAAAGGGACGGCCTAAAACCGTTGGTACAGAAACAATGACCGAAGCCTCCCCCGTGACAACCGCCACAGCCAAAGCCGTCCCTACCCTGCCCGACGCACAGACCGTCACGCAGGTGAAACACTGGACGGACCGTCTGTTTTCATTCCGTGTGACCCGCCCCGCCTCATTGCGGTTTCGGTCGGGTGAATTCGTGATGATTGGCCTCATGGGCGATCCGCATCCCGAAACAGGCAAACAAAAGCCGTTGCTGCGGGCCTATTCCATCGCCAGCCCCGCGTGGGATGACGAGCTTGAGTTCTACTCCATCAAGGTGCAGGACGGTCCGCTGACGTCCAAGCTGCAGCATATCCAGCCGGGTGACGAGATTATCCTGCGGCCCAAGCCCGTTGGCACCCTCGTCCACGACGCCTTGCTGCCCGGCAAGCGCATCTGGTTTTTCGCAACCGGAACCGGATTTGCACCCTTTGCCTCGCTCCTGCGTGAACCGGAAACCTATGACAACTACGACGAGGTCATCATCACGCATACCTGCCGTGATGTTGCCGAGCTTGAATACGGCCGCCAATTGATCGAGGACATCAAGAATGACGAGCTGATGCAAGAACTCATCGGCGCGGAAAACCTTGCGAAGATCCGCTATTATCCGACGACGACCCGCGAACAAAGCCCGAAGATGGGCCGCATAACCACGCTGCTGGAAGACGGCACCGTGTTCAAGGATCTCGGCATCGACAAGATCTCCGCAGATACAGACCGCGCCATGGTGTGTGGCTCGATGGGGCTGAATACCGACATCAAGCAAATCCTCGAAGGCTTCGGTCTTGAAGAGGGTGCGAATTCCGATCCCAAACATTACGTCGTCGAAAAAGCCTTTGTCGGCTGAGAATATACACGTTGAGACAGCGGGGCGTACAACACCAGGGTGCGCCCCTTTTTCGTTGCGGGGTTTGACAAAGGCGCAGGCCCCGTGCCCCATCACCCGATGAGCTATATCAGGGGACATTGGCAACTGTTTGCCATTCTGGCCGTGGTGTTTGCCCTCTGGCAAACGCCCGTGGTTCTGCCATTGAAGATCTTCGTCGTATTCCTGCACGAACTGGCGCACGGGCTGGCGGCCATATTGACTGGAGGCCGGATCGAGGCAATCTCGATTTCGGTGGATCAGGGCGGGTATGCGGTCACCCGTGGGGGCAGCGGTTTTGCGATCCTGTCCGCGGGTTATCTGGGCTCGCTGTTGCTTGGCGCCGCTTTGCTGGTATCAGCCTTGCGCAGCGATGCCGACAAGATCGTGCTCGGCGCGCTGGGTATGGTGATGCTGATCGTTTGCGCGCTTTATATCCGTGACGGTTTTGCCCTGTTGTTCTGTTTGGGGGTTGGTTTTGCGTTGATCGGAATGGCCGGCGCACTGTCACATGACATCTGCGATCTGGTCTTGCGGGTCATTGGCCTGTCGAGCCTGATTTACGTCCCCTACGATATTTTCGACGATACGATCCGGCGATCAAGCCTTCCCTCGGATGCGCGGATGCTGGCGGAGGCCGTCGGCGGCACCGCGCAACTGTGGGGTGGCATCTGGCTCGTGCTTAGCGGGTTGGTGATCTATTGGTGTTTGCGACACGGCATCGGTGCGCATAGCAATCTGTGGCCGCGCACGCCCTCTGCATGAAAAAGCCGCGCCCGTAACAGGCGCGGCTTTCTCGGGTTTTCATCTGGAATAGGTCAGAGACCCATAGCTTCGCGGATGTTCTCCAGCGCCGCCTTGAGCAGGTCGGGATTGTCCCGCGCGGCTTGCAAACCGCTGGTCAACGCCGTCTTTTGCAATGCACCCAGATCGCTTTCGTCGATCATGGTCGCGACCTTGTCCATGTCAAAGCCGTCAACCGTCAGCAGGTCCGCCGCCGATGTCGCCTCTGTGGTGGTGTCCACGGTCACTTCCTCTGTCCCGTCGGTCGCAGCTTCCGCGGCCTCGTCGACGTCGCCTGCGGTGACATCTGTCGCGCCTTCGGCGGCATCCTCAGTTGCCTCAACTGCGTCAGTTGCTGCATCTTCAGTGGCCTCGGCTGCATCAGCAGCGGCGTCTTCGGTCGCTTCGGCTGCGTCCGCTGCTGCGTCCTCGGTCGCTTCCGCCGCTTCTGCTGCCGCTTCCTCGGTCGCTTCAACTGCATCTGCTGCAGCGTCTTCTGTCGCTTCAGCCGCGTCTACCGCAGCGTCCTCGGTCGCTTCCGCCGCTTCTGCTGCTGCATCCTCGGTCGCTTCTGCCGCGTCTACCGCCGCGTCTTCTGTCGCTTCAGCTGCGTCTGCTGCCGCATCCCCGGTCGCTTCCACCGCGTCCTCGGTTGCCTCGACTGCTTCCGTTGCTGCATCTTCCGTCGCTTCTGCAGCGTCTGTCGCAACTTCTTCGGTGTTGGCCGCTGCGTCTTCGGCGGCTTCCTCGGTCGCGTTCAATGCGCCATCGACGGCATCCGCGGCATCATCGGCAAGTTCCGACGCAGCATCGGCCGCGTCATTGGCTGTTTCCGCTACCGCATCCACCGCGTCGCCTGCCGCATCTGCAACGGCATCTGCGGCATTCGCGGTTGCATCCGCTACCGCTTCACCGGCATCCGCAGCAGCGTCTACTGCATCGGCGGCAACTTCGCTCGTGGCTTCGGCAGCTGTTGTGGCGGTTTCGGACACATCGGCTGCGATTTCCTGCACGCTACGGCCCGAATAAAGCATGTAAGCGCCCAAGGCGATCACCGCGGCAATCACGATCCAGACAAGATTTTTCATTGATAATTCCCCTCATTTTCATCCAGCCCGCCTACTTCTGTGTGACTTGGCCGGTTGGATGCTCAAATGCGCCTGCACATCCGCAGGATCAAGGGGAAAACGTGGCAACAGACAACAGGGTTCCGTATTTTTTTCAACTTGAAGGAAGGGACTTAGAAGTCTATTTTGCAATCTCGATACAGAGCTCACAATCAAAGGACGTATATCATCGCTCGCAGACCACACAACGCGCCGCCCCAACGTGACACCGGCCCGCGCGTCAACGAGAACATTCGCTCATCCGAAATCCGCCTGATCGGCGCCGAGGGTGAAAATGTCGGCGTCGTCAGCCCCGCACGTGCCATGGACATGGCAGAAGAAGCCGGACTTGACCTGGTTGAGATTTCTCCCAACGCCAATCCGCCCGTTTGCAAGATCATGGATTTCGGCAAGTTCAAGTACGAACAGCAAAAGCGGGAATCCGAAGCGCGCAAGAAGCAGAAGATCATCGAGATCAAGGAGGTCAAGTTCCGTCCGAACACCGACACGAACGATTACGATGTTAAAATGCGCAACGTATACAAGTTTCTCGAGAACGGCGATAAGGTGAAGGTCACCCTTCGGTTCCGTGGGCGTGAGATGGCGCACCAGAATCTGGGGCGCGAATTGCTTGAACGTGTTGCCGAAGACACCAAGGAACACGGCCGCGTCGAAAACTTCCCCAAGATGGAAGGCCGCCAGATGGTGATGCTGATCGGCCCGTTGCCGAACAAGGCCTAACCCGCGCATCGTTTAGATAAGTAGCCCCCGCCGGATCATCCGTCGGGGGCTCTTTTTTTTTGCTCAGTTTCCGTTTGATGCCTGTCTCAAAAGGGTCGTGATGTTGCGGACCACCGCGCGGCGGTTCGCAGGCTCCGCATCGGATGTGTCCACTTTCAGTGCACTCTCGCCGTACCCTTGCGTGATCATGTTTTCCGGCGGCACATCAAAATACTCGCTAAGCGCCAGCGCCACCGTTTCGGCCCTGCGGTCCGATAGCGCGAGGTTGTAGGTGGCATCCCCTACCGCATCGGTATGGCCTTCGATCAGGAACACAGTGCGCGGATCCTCGCGGACCAGTTCGGCCAGAGCATTCCCAATGCGCGACAGGCTCCTGGCTTGCTCGGGCTGGATCGCCGCAGAGCCGCTCGCAAACCGTACGGCGTCAAGCTCGATCTGCGGCGCAAGCGCACGGACCTGTTCGATCTCGCGTACCTGCCGCAGCGAGAACACACGATCCTGTGCGCGCGCCTGTTCGGCGATAAGCGCGGCACGCAGGTCCTCTTCGCTTGTGGTGCCAGCACTCTGGGCCTCTGCGACCGGCGCATCGGGCAGCGTGCTTACATCAACTTCGGCAATCTCTTGCGTGTCGTCGAACAACAGGATTTCCTGACCATCGGGCGTGATGCTCAGCCGACGCAGGACTGTTCCGTCCGCGGCGCGAATTGTCACAATACGGCTGTCATCCTCACGCGTCACAGTGGTCCGGGTTGATCCGTCGTTGAACGTCTCGGTGCGGACCGCGTTGCCCGGTTGACGCAGCAGCGCGTCATCGTCCTTGAGCACCCGCAACTGGCCATCACGTTGCACGACGACCCGGTCGCCCGACCGGCTGACCACTTCGTCTCCGTTATCGAGAAGTTGACCAACTGCGACGGCCCCCAGACCCAGCAGGAGCGCCTTTTCGAATTTGCTCAACCCGTCATCGTCGTCGGAGCCGCTCGCCTCTTCGGTTCCGGTGGCTGTCGTCTCGAACTCCTCGCTCGATGCGCGCACGTCCTCTTCGGTCAGCGTCTCTTCCTGAACATCGGCAGTATTTTCGCCGGCATCGGCATCGGCCGCCGCCGCGGCTGCTGCGGGTTGCTCTTCCGCTGCGGTTGCGGATTGTTCCGGCGCTTGCTCATCGGTGACCTCCGTTGAAGCTGTCTCATCCGCGGGAGCCGTATCGGTATCAGCGCCGGTGTCGGCAATCGCGTTTTCCCCTGCGTTTTCTTCCTGACCGGCAGTTTCTACTTCGTCCGCCACATCTGCATCGGTATTGTCGCCTTCTGCCACCGCTTCTGCATCAGAGGCCTGAGCTTCAGCATCTTGCTCCGCGGCGCCCTCTGCGGCCACATTTTCATCTTCTGTCTCGGTTGCTTCTTCAGCCGCGGCTTCTTCCTGCACGTCCGCTTCGGGCTCGGCAGTTCCAGCGGCGGTATCCGTCTCGGCCCCGTTGGTCTCGGCCTCTGTCGTGCCTGCCTCCGGCTCAACCCCATCGGCTGTCTCAGCTTCTGCAGCCTCGCCTTCGGCCTCCGCCTCAACTTCTGCTTCGCCCTCGGCCTCCGTCTCTACGTCTTCAACCTCAGCGGCATCCTGCGATTCACCATCTGCCTCTGCTTCCGCCTCTGTCTCAGCGGTGTCTTCAGCCTCCGCTTCTACCTCAACATCGGCTTCTGTCTCAGCATCGGCCGCCGTTTCTACTTCAGCCTCAACCTCCGTCTCAGCATCTCTCTCGACTTCAGCTTCTACCTCAGCCTCAGCTTCCACCTCTTCGGCGGCCGCAGCGGCTTCCTTTTCCAGGAGCGCTTCTGCATCCGCCGCGGTCTCGAGTACGACGCCGTCGGGCAGCACGCACGGGAAGCTGCGCGCTTCGGCATCGTCGGCACAGGCCTCCTGCGCTGCGGCGCTCACCGGCAGGCTCATCGCCAACGCAACGCTCAGCGCGGTCGAGGATTTGAGAAATTGTCTCATGGAATGCATCCTTCGTGTTCGAGGCCGCGATGCGGTGATCGCACGGGCCGTACCGCACAACGTACGGAACACAACGGAGTTCCACCTGCATACGCAAATGCCGCGCGGTTCGGCATGAACCCGCGCGGCATTTCCAAAAGTCAAAAGCGTCTTAGCCGAGGGCCGCGACCGCCCGCTTCGTCATCACACCGACCAGATGCGCACGGTAGGCACCCGACCCATGCAGGTCGCTGATCATTCCGTCCGCCGGCACACTCAAACCGGCGACCGCATCGGCGGAGAAATTTCCGCTCAGCGCCTGCTCGGCCTCAGTCCACCGGAACACGCCGTTCTCAGAGGCACCAGTCACGGCAACCCGCACACCATCGGCAAATTTTGCCACAAATACCGCGACGAGCGGAAAGCGGGACGCAGGCTGGATGTGCTTTTCGTAATGCGCCGATTGCGGAATCGGGAATTTTACCTCCGTGACGATTTCGCCCTCATCCAGCGCCGTTTCGAACATCCCCTGAAAATAATCATCCGCCGCAATTTCGCGCGCATTTGTCACCACAGTCGCCCCCGAGCCAAGCACGGCGGCCGGATAGCACGCAGAGGGATCGTTATTGGCGATTGAGCCACCGATTGTACCGCGATTGCGTACTGCCGGGTCACCGATCCGGGCCGCAAGCCCGGCCAATCCCGGATAGCTGGAGGCCGCTTCTCTGGCGACGGTCGCGTGCACGGTGCCGCCACCGATACACAAACGGCCCTCGTCGTCTGTACATACCCCCTTCATCTCGTCGATCGCACTCAACGATACGAGCTTGGAAGGTTGCGCCAGCCGCGCCTTCAGCGTCGGGATCAGCGTCTGCCCCCCGCTCAGCGGTTGGGCCTCTTCCGCCCCGAGCGCATTAACGGCATCCGCAATACTCTTGGGCTGTTCCACATCAAAATTATACATCTCGTCTTCCTTTCCGTCAGCGATCGCACTTGGCTTATGCACGCGACCGGCTGCTTCATCTTGCCTTTAAACTCACGGGCGCTTGCGCCCTCCAGACGCAGGCGTCGGGGAAAGCCACCTGCGGCCTCCCCGACACGCTCTCACCCGTTCATCGCTTCCCAGACACGTGCGGGGCTGACAGGCATGTCGATATGCTCGACGTTCTTGCCCCCCGACCGCATCGCATCCAGCACCGCGTTGACCACCGCAGGAGGGGATCCGATCGCCCCCGCTTCGCCGCATCCCTTCACCCCGAGCGGGTTGTGGGTACACGGCGTCTGACACGAATGGTCCACGTCATAAAACGGCAGGTCGGACGCCCGCGGCATCGCGTAATCCATGTAGGACGCGCTCAGCAGCTGGCCGTTTTCGTCATAGGCACAGTTTTCCAGCAGCGCCTGGCCGATGCCCTGCGCCAGACCACCGTGCACCTGACCGGTCACGATCATCGGATTGACGATATTGCCGAAATCATCCGCCGCCGAGAACCGTTCGATGGTGACCAGCCCCGTTTCAGGATCGAGTTCAACTTCGCAGGCATAGGCGCCGGACGGGTAGGTAAAGTTCGCCGGATCGTAGAAGGCGGTTTCTTCCAGACCGGGCTCGATGTCCTCGAGCGGATAGTTGTGCGGCACATAGGCGGCGAGCGTGACGTCCCCCCAGGCAACCGATTTATCTGTACCTGCAACGGTGAACGCGCCGTCCTTCAGTTCGACATCGCCCTCCGAAGCTTCCAGAAGATGCGACGCCACCTTCTTGGCTTTCGCAATGATCTTTTCGGTCGCGCGCACCATGGCAGAGCCACCAACCGCAAGCGAACGCGAGCCATAGGTCCCCATGCCCATCGGCACTTTGGACGTGTCGCCGTGCACGATCTCGACCATGCTCTCGTCAATCCCGATCATTTCGGCGACGACCTGGGCAAAGGAGGTCTCGTGACCCTGTCCATGGCTGTGGCTTCCGGTCATAACAACCAGACCGCCCGTGGCGTTCACCCGCACGGTGCAGCTTTCGTAAAGACCCGCGCGTGCGCCCAGTTGCCCCACAAGGTTCGATGGCGCGATACCACAGGCCTCGATGTAGCAATTGACGCCAAAGCCGCGCAGTTTGCCCTTGGCCTCGGACTCCTTGCGGCGCGCTTCGAACCCGCCGACGTCCGCCATCTCCTCGAGCTTGTCCATTGTCGCGACGTAATCACCGGTGTCGTATTCCACCGCCACGGGCGTGGCATAGGGGAATTCGGTCACGAAGTTCTGACGACGCAATTTGATCGGATCGACGCCCAACTCATGCGCGGCCTTATCGACCAGACGCTCAAGCTGATAGGTCGCTTCAGGCCGTCCGGCACCGCGGTAGGCATCGACCGGCACGGTATTGGTAAAGACCGCCTTGACGTTCACGTAAATCAGCGGCGTCTTGTAGTTGCCCGCCATCAACGTGCCGTGCAACCACGTGGGCACCGAGGGTGCGAAAGTCGACAGATACGCGCCCATATTGGCGTAGGTGTCCGTGCGGATGGCGGTAAAGTTGTTGTCCGCATCCAGCGCCAGTTCGATCTTGGTCACGTGGTCGCGGCCGTGCGCGTCCGAGATGAACGCCTCCGAGCGGCTCGACGTCCATTTGACAGGACGGTTGCATGCCTTGGCGGCGAATGTGACGAACGCCTCTTCCTGATAATGGAAAATCTTGGTGCCGAAACCGCCGCCGACGTCCGGTGCCACAACGCGCAGCTTGTGCTCGGGGATGCCAAGCACGAATGCGCCCATCAGCAAACGGATGACATGCGGGTTCTGGCTGGTGGTGTAGAGCGTGTGATCATCGGTCCCGCGGGCGTAATCGCCGACCGCGACGCGCGGCTCCATCGGGTTGGCCACCAACCGGTTGTTGGTCAGCTCGAGCGTGGTGACATGGGCCGCGTCCTCGAATGCCTTGTTCACCGCGTCCTTGTTTTCCTCGACAAAACCCCAGTCGTAGCAAAGGTTGCTCGTCAGATCGTCGTGGACCTTGGTCGCGCCGTCCTTGACCGCTTCCTTCATGTCGACGACAGCAGGCGATTCATCGATATCGACGACAATCGCTTCCGCCGCGTCCCGGGCTTGCTCCAGCGTTTCCGCCACGACGGCGGCGATGGGTTCGCCCACATGGCGCACCTTGCCCTGGGCCAGAACGGGGTGGCCCGGTTCCTGCATCGGATCGCCGTGACGATCGGTCACCTGCCAGCCGCAGGGGATGGAGCCGACCCCTTCGAAATCAGCGCCCGTAAACACCTTGACGACACCGGGCATGCCACTTGCCTCGGACGTGTCGACGGATGTCAACGTGCCGTGTGCCACGTCGGAGCGCAGGAAGAACACATGCGCCTGTCCGTTGATGTTGATGTCATCCGTGTAATTTCCTTCTCCGGTCAAAAACCGGACGTCTTCGCGCCGCTTGCTGCTGGCGCCGATACCACTGTCCTTTGGCATTGTGTCTTTCCTCCCTGGGGGATGCAGCCTGTGCTGCATCTGACCGCGTGATGCCCCGCCTGTTGTACTGGTGCCGCTAAAGGGCATGCCTGGCGTTTTCGGGCCTGTTGTGATGGATGGCGCCGCGAGGATGCCGCGGGGCCGCGTCTTGTTTACTCGGCGGCGATTGCGCCGACGTCCTGACCGGACGCGGCCATGATCGCCTTGACGATGTTATGATAGCCGGTGCAGCGGCAGATGTTCCCATCGAGATAATGGCGCACTTCGGCCTCCGTGGGCTTGGGGTTGTCCTTCAGCAGCGCAGCTGCGGACATCACCATGCCCGGCGTGCAAAACCCGCATTGCAGCCCGTGATGGTCCTGAAACGCCTGCTGGATCGTGTTGAGCGTGCCGTCCGGCGCCGCCTGCCCCTCGATCGTGGCAACGTCGGCCCCGTCCGCCTCAACCGCGAACATCGAGCAGGCCTTGACCGCTTCGCCGTTCACGTGCACGACGCAAGCGCCGCACTGGCTGGTGTCACAGCCGACGTGAGTGCCGGTAAGCCCCATATCTTCGCGCAAAAATTGTACCAACAGAGTGCGTCCTTCGACATCGCCCGATGCGGGCTTGCCGTTCACGGTCATTGTCACCTTGGTCATTGATGTCCTCCCAGACAAAGTGTTCTTTTTGGTCCCTGCGTTCAGCATGCACAGAAGTCACGGCAAACGGGAACGTTTTTCTTCTGAAATCAAAACTGCCCCAAATCCCGATCAGGTGGGATAGGACTTTGGTGGTACCCCGCGCGGCTGCGGCCGGGTCGGGATCTCCTTGAGCAGCCCCCCCACCCCCATGCCCGCGATATCGGCGGCCGTTACAGGCACCCCGCAGACGACCCGGCTCAGCACCCAATCCGCACCATTAAGAGCAGGCGAACGTGCGCATCCCGGCAGTCCGATGACGGCCCTGCCCTGAAGATCGCCTAGAAACAGCAGGTTTCCCGGATCAACGGGCATGCCGAAGCGCGACACTTGCCCGCCCGCCTGCAACAATGCAGCCGGGGCCACATCGGCAATATCGCTGGTGGCAGACCCCGTCAGGATCAGGATCAATGCGCCCCGCGCCCCCGCAATCGCCTGCGCCAGCGTGGTCTGATCATGCGGTACCATCACAGTTTCGACCAATCCGACGCCAAGCGCCGAAAGCCGGTCCTCGATCGCACGTTTGCCCTTGTCGCCTGCACCGCCCGGGATTTCCGTGATGATCAGCGTCGCATCCGGCAAAACCGGCGCGCGCAGGTTCAGCGCGTCTGTTGCGAGCGCGCAGGCAGCCTCGACCGCGGCGCGGGGCACGGCGTAGGATATCATCTTGATCGTCGCAACCATCCCGCCCGATGCCATTTGCTGAAACGGCGGCACGGTGGCAATCGTGAGCATTGGATCAATCGCGTTTATCGCCTCGATGGCGGCAACATCCAGATCGACGACACCCGGTTCATCCGCGATCAGATTGACCCGTCCGGTGAAGGCCGCGGACCTGCGCAAGCCGACCGCTTGCGCAAGCAGTGCATCGGCCAGCAGATCGGCGGCCACATCCTCGCCCATATCGTCGGGGTCAAGCTGCGCCACGATCACCTGAGCAATGCCAGCGGCACATAACGCCGCGACATCATCGCCGCCCAGCACGACACCTTTGCGCAAGCGCCCATCCGGCAGTGCGACCGAATGGGCCAGCACGGCGCCCTCCGCCTCCGCCGTGGCAACGGGACCGAACCTCATGGCTTGCGCAACGTGTCGATCATTTGGGCGAGGATCGACACCGCAATCTCGGACGGACCGGCCGCCCCGATGTTCAAACCGACAGGACCGTGTATGCGCTCGACATCGGACTGTGCGAAACCGGCCTGCTCCAGCCGTTCCAATCGGGCGGCATGGGTCCGCTTGGAACCCAAAGCGCCGATATAAAATGCGCGCGACGCTAGTCCGACATGAAGGGCGGGATCATCCAGTTTGGGATCATGCGTCAGAAGAACAAGCGCTGTGCGCGCATCCACACCGACCGCATCAAGCGCGGCATCGGGCCAATCATTAACGACGCGTGCATCGGGAAAACGCGCCTGCGATCCGAATGCTTCGCGCGGATCGATCACCGTCGCATCGAAGCCCGCGATCTGGGCTATCGGAACAAGCGCCTGCGCGATGTGAACCGCCCCTACGATGATCAGCCGCAAAGGCGGATTGTGGATGGCAACAAAGGATTTGCCGTCGTCCTCGATGCCCGAACGGTCCATGCGAAACCGGTCGTCGTACCCCGCTTCGAGCAGGGCACGGTCCTGCCCGTCGAGCGCAACACGATATGCAATCTGGCGCCGCGCGGCGCGGTGCGCCACGAGCTCCTCGAGCATATCTTGCGGCAATCCGCCGTCGCCGACAGGTTCGACCAGCACGCGGATCGTGCCGCCGCAGGCCAGCCCGACGGCAAAGGCATCACCGTCGCTCACCCCGTACTCGAGCACCTTGACGGCGCCTTCCTCCAGCGCCTCGAGCGCCTCGAGCACAACCGCGCCCTCGACGCAGCCGCCCGACACAGAACCCTCCATCGCGCCATCGCCGGACACGACCATTTGTGAGCCAACGCGGCGCGGCGCGGAGCCCCATGTGTCAATCACCGTGGCCAAAGCAGCGCCTTTGCCCGCGAGGACCCATTCCAGCGCCTTTTCCGGCGCACCGTCGATGGTTGTCTCAACAGTCATGGCGGTATCCTTTCGAGGGCGTAGCGAGGCCGCAAGATGACCCGCGACGCGGTCAGCGTCTATCAATCATTGGTCGTAGGCAAGGGACGAACGCACTCACTTGCACCTTGCCCCCACCGCCACTACATCTTGTGCAAAGACACAGACCAATCCCGGAGATCCCCCATGCCGATGCAAGCCCAGGAAATCGAAGATCTGCTGCGGGCCAGCTTTCCTGACGCGAAAATCGTCGTTGAAGGCAACGATGGTGTGCATATGGCTGCGATGGTTGTCGACGAAAGCTTTCGCGGGAAAAACCGGGTCCAGCAGCAACGCGCGGTCTATGCGGCCCTGAAAGGCAAAATGGATGGCGCAAACGGCGAATTGCATGCGCTGGCCCTGACAACAAAGGTACCTGAATGATGATGATTTTGGCATTCGTGACAACCGGACTTCTGGTGGCAGCGGCCATCAAGGCATCCACCCCCAAGGCGCGCCGCGCCGTGGCGACAGCAAGGACACAAAAATGAGCGACCCAAAGACCCAGATCCAGGAACAGATCAGCACGAATGACGTGGTCCTGTTCATGAAAGGCACCAAGGAAATGCCCCAATGCGGATTTTCAAGCCGCGTCGCGGGTGTGCTGAATTACATGGGCGTGTCGTTTTCCGACGTGAACGTGCTGGCGGACGAAGGTGTGCGCCAAGGAATCAAGGATTTTTCCGATTGGCCGACGATTCCACAACTCTACGTCAAGGGGGAGTTCGTGGGTGGCTGTGACATCATCACCGAGATGACCCTGTCGGGCGAGCTCGATACCTTGTTCGAGGAAAAAGGCGTCGGTTTTGACAAGGAAGCGGCGGACAAGATCCGCGAAGCCAACGGCTGAGGCACTTTCCACGTACTGATACGGAAAAACCGCCGCTTCGGATGTACCGGAGCGGCGGTTTTTTTCGGCCTAAATGCGCAAAGGCACCCTAGCCTCCCGCTTTTTCGTCCACCTCGGCAGCAAGCGCCTCGGCCCGTGCGGCGATTTCGGCCAATGTGTCGGTCACGGATTGCGGCACCACAGGCACCTCGATGCGTTCGGGTTCAACAACCGTATTGCGCAGCCCTTCCAATTCGGCCTCGCGTTCCGCAAGCTGGGCGCGCACATCGGCAATCTTGTCCTCGACGCTCGCGGTCTTGTCGGCCAGCATCAGACCCGCCATTAGCAACATCCGCGCCTCGGGCATCCGCCCCACCTGATCCGACAGCACCTGTGCCTCGTCGTCCAGCATCTTGGCCGCGGCATGCAGATACGATTCTTCGCCGTCCTGACAGGCGACATCGAACTGGCGCCCGCCGATGGATATCTTGACCTCTGGCATCAGCTTGCCTCCTCGGAATCACCTTCGCCGGCCCGCTCGATCAGGGGCTGCAACCGCGACAGAATGACGTCGGCTTCTGCCACATCCGCCGCCCGCGCCGCGCGCAGGCCTTCGAGCTCGGCCAGCATGGCCTTGTTGATCAGATGCGGCTCGCCCACACCTTCGGTGTTTGCTTCGCGCAGGGCCGCGCAGGCATCTGTCAATTGGCTGTTGGCACGGCGCACGCGCTGCAACTCAATGTCCAGCTGCGCCATACGTCCCTCCGCTTCCTCGATCTGCGCCCGTAGATCGGTGGCTTCGGCTTCGGATTTCTCACGCAGGCTGCGCACTCTTTCCTGCAACTGCGCGTTAGCGGTCTTTTCGTCCTCGAGTGCCTGAAGCGTATCGCCGTCGGCGGCCGGTGGTTCCGCAGGTGCCCCCTGCAGCCTTTCCAGCCCGTAGGCCACCTGATCCATTGCCGCAGTGATCCGTCGCTGCAGCTCGTCTATATCGCTCATGCGTTCATCATCCTATCTGCTCGGCCCGTCCCGGGGCGAATCATCGCATCCGGTCTTAGCAGCATCATCCTACCCAAAGCATCCCGCAAATGCTGCCCCCGTTCAAGATCAGCAACTTGGCGCGCGCTCTTCACGCGGAACACGGCACGGCAGCATAGCGGCGCGGGCGCCGGTGCTTGATCTTTGGGTCGGGGCTGATATTGACGCGGGCAACACCTGCTATGGCCTAATCTCAAAGGAGCCGCACACCGTGGATCTCAAAGCACTCGCCGCCGCCAATCCCGAACACTGGTCCAAGGCAAACGCCATCCGCGCGCTGACGCTGGATGCCGTGACTGCCGCCAATTCCGGCCACTCCGGCATGCCCATCGGGATGGCCGATGTGGCAACGGTTCTGTTCGGCCGTCACCTGAAATTCGACGCCGCACAGCCCACTTGGCCCGACCGCGACCGCTTTATCCTGTCGGCAGGCCACGGTTCGATGCTGATCTACTCTTTGTTACATCTCGTCGGCGACGCACAGTTCCCCATCGAAGAGATCAAGAACTTCCGCCAATTGGGCGCGCGTACCGCGGGCCACCCCGAAAACTTCCTTGCCGACGCGATCGAGACGACGACCGGCCCGCTGGGTCAGGGGATTGCGAACTCCGTGGGCTTTGCCATGGCCGAAGAGATCCAGCGCGCGACGTATGGGGCAAAGGTCGTTGATCACCATACCTATGTCATTGCCGGTGACGGGTGCCTGATGGAGGGCGTCAGCCAGGAAGCGATCACAATCGCGGGTCGTCACAAGCTGAGTAAGCTCATCGTGCTGTGGGACAACAACAACATCACGATCGACGGTCCTGTGTCTTTGTCCGATACAACGGATCAACCCGGACGCTTCCGCGCGGCGGGCTGGGATGTGCAGGAAATTGACGGACATGACCCCGATGCCATCGATGCCGCGATTGCAGCAGCCAAGAAAACCGACACCCCCTCGA
Source organism: Sulfitobacter sp. S190 (assembly GCF_025141935.1). Classification (NCBI taxonomy): domain Bacteria; kingdom Pseudomonadati; phylum Pseudomonadota; class Alphaproteobacteria; order Rhodobacterales; family Roseobacteraceae; genus Sulfitobacter; species Sulfitobacter sp. S190. The sequence goes on from NZ_CP081120.1 coordinate 1,929,700, forward strand.
TGATCGCCTGCAAGACCCACATCGCCTTGGGCCACGCGGCTCAGGATACCTCCAAGGGCCACGGCGCACTGACCAACGCCGAGCAGAATACGGCCGCAAAAGAAGTGTGGGGCTGGAAGGCAGGACCGTTCGAGATTCCGTCGGATATCAAATCCGCCTGGGAAGACATCGGCAAACGCGGTGTGACCGCCCGGCAGGAATGGGAAGAACGCTTTGACAAGATGCCCCGTTCGAAGCGCGAGACGTTCAACCGCGCCCTCGCACTCGATGCGCCCAAGAAACTGAGCGCCACCATCAAGGCGTTCAAAAAGCAGATGTCGGAGAGCGCACCGAAACTTGCAACGCGTGCGTCTTCCGAGAAAGTGCTCGAGGTCATCAACCCCGTGATGCCGGAGACTGTCGGCGGATCGGCCGACCTGACGGGGTCCAACAACACCAAGACATCTGATCTGGGCGTTTTCGACATCGACAACCGCGCGGGTCGCTATGTCTACTGGGGCATCCGCGAACACGGGATGGCCAGCGCGATGAACGGTATGGTGCTGCACGGCGGCGTGCGGCCTTACTCGGGCACGTTCATGTGCTTTACCGATTACGCCCGCCCCGCCATGCGCCTGTCTGCGTTGATGAAGCAACCTGTTGTCTATGTCATGACCCATGACAGCATCGGTCTGGGCGAAGATGGTCCGACCCACCAACCGGTCGAACATCTTGCGATTTCGCGTGCCACGCCAAACACGCTGGTGTTCCGCCCCGCCGACACGATCGAAACCGCGGAAAGCTGGGAAATTGCACTGACGCAGAAGGCGACACCGTCCGTGTTGTCACTGACCCGTCAGGGCCTGCCCACCGTGCGCACCGAGCATAAGACCAAGAACATGGTCGCTCAGGGCGGCTATACGCTGGTCGATGCCGAGGGCAAACGTCAGGTCATCCTGATTGCCACAGGCTCCGAAGTGGCCGTGGCCCTCGAGGCGCGCGACATCCTGCAAGCCGACGGCATCGGTACGCGCGTCGTGTCCCTGCCCTGCATGGAGCTTTTCGCCCAGCAGGACGAGGCCTACAGAAAGCGGGTGCTGCCCGGTGGCGCGGTCCGCGTCGGTATCGAGGCCGGTTGCCGTCAGGGGTGGGATCAGTGGCTGCTCGGCGAACGCGGCAAGTTCGGCAAGGCGGATTTCGTCGGCATGGACAGCTTCGGCGCTTCCGCTCCGGCAGAGGAATTGTTCGAGAAATACGGAATCACCGGCGCGAATGTGGCCGCCAAGGCAAAGGCCCTTCTGGGGTAAGATTCGCGACATGCGGGAAGTGATCGGGGCGAAGACGCATGTCTTCGCCCCTTTTTGTTAAGAAAATTATGAGCGGAAAACCGCCCGATAGGCCGAATTGCGCCCATTTTGCCATATTTTGAGCGATCTTCGGCCACAACTCCATTTTAGCGTTAACTAAATTTGCACCTTTCGGGCACTAGCCTAGGTTGAAGTGTGACGGCAGCGTGAGAGTTCTGGCATGGCATACCTACTAACAGCAATAACAACCGGCGGCGTTGCCGCGATCCTTAGCCTGCTTGCGGGCGCCGGAGCGGGCGAGATTTTTCTCAACTACGTCATCTACGGACATCTTGGCATGGCCGTAATGGCCACAGCCCTGCTTGCGCGCCAGTACCTGCCCAAGGCAGATACTGACTGACGTTCAGGCGTGTGCGGTCTTGCCGCGGTGGAATACGGCACGCCAGATTGGCGTGACGACCTTTTCACCGAGGGGGATCAACACCATGCCAAGCGCCAGACCGAACACGCCATCAATCGCAGCCTTGGTAAACCATTCCGCAAACCCTTCGAGGGCCGCGGGCACAGCATGACCGACCGCATAGGCGGCATCATGGATCAGATGCCCCAGTGCACCGAAGCCCAACTCTTCAAGACCATGAACGATGATCGAACCGCCCACCCAGAGCATTGCGGCGGTGCCCACAATCGTGAGTAATTTCAGAAATCCGGGCATGCCCTTGACCAGACCACGCCCGACGGCGCGGGTCGCGGACAGCCGCCCGCCATTTGCCATCGCAAGGCCGAGATCGTCCATCTTTACGATCAGGGCAACGGATCCGTAGACCGCCACCGTGATCAGAATGGCGACGGCGGCCAACGTGGCCGCTTCCATCCAGAAGTTGCTTTCCGGAATGGCGGACAGCGCGATGGTCATGATTTCGGCTGACAGGATGAAATCTGTCTTGATCGCGCCTTTCGCCTTTTCTTCCTCCAGCTTTGACGGGTCATCCGGCACGGTCTTGTCACCGGGGTGATCTTCGTGCCCGTGGCTCCAGCCCAGAACATGGGCAACTTTCTCCGCCCCCTCGAAACAGAGATACGCACCCCCCAGCATCAGCAGGGGCGCAATAAGCCAGGGCGCAAATGCCGACAGGGCAAGTCCGGCAGGCAACAAGAACACCAATTTGTTGCGCAGCGATCCTTTGGTGATCCGCCAGATGATCGGCAATTCGCGATCGGCTTCAAAGCCTTGCACGTATTTCGGGGTCACGGCGGCGTCGTCGATCACGGCGCCGGCCGCCTTGGCGCTGGCTTTGGTCGCCTGGCCGATGACATCGTCAATCGACGAGGCCGCCACTTTGGCAATGGCTGCCACATCGTCGAGTAGAGCAATCAAACCGCTCATATTGTTCTCCTTTGCGTTGCGCCAAAGCTAGGTCGTCGCGCCCAGATTGCCAATTTGTCGCACGCGGGCCACGCCGTTACCGCTAACCGATTGATTTAACGCTAACATATGGGCGCTAACATCGCTTTGCGGCTGGCACACCCACACCGCACCTGTCTATAGCAGGCACAAAGTCAGGCATTACGGAGCATCCCATGACCATCAAAGTCGGCATCAACGGTTTCGGCAGGATCGGCCGTTGCACCCTGTCGCACATCGCCCAATCGGGCCGTGATGACATCGAAGTGGTCAAACTGAACGCGACGGGGCCGCTGGAAACCGCCGCGCATCTGATCAAATACGACAGCGTGCATGGCCGCTTTCCCGGCACCGTCAGCGTGGGCGATGGTACGCTCAATCTGGGCCAACGCGATATCGAGGTCATGTCGACCTACAAGATGGATGAACTGGACTGGACCGGCTGCGACGTTGTCCTGGAATGTACCGGCAACTTCAACGATGGCGTTCTGGCCAGCCAGCACATCGAACAGGGCGCACGCAAGGTCCTGCTGTCGGCACCGGGCAAGAATGTCGACCGCACAATCGTTTTCGGGGTCAACGATGACCAGCTTCTGGCCAGCGATACCATGATCTCCAACGGATCTTGCACGACAAACTGCCTGGCCCCTCTGGCGCGCGTGATGCACGAAGCGGTGGGCATCGAGAGCGGCCTGATGACGACCATCCATAGCTATACCGGCGACCAGCCAACGCTGGACCGGCGCCACGACGATCTGTACCGCGCGCGCGCGGCCGCGATGGCCCTGATCCCGACCTCCACAGGCGCTGCCAAGGCTCTGGGCGAGGTGCTGCCAGCGCTCAAGGGCAAACTTGATGGCACGGCAATGCGTGTGCCTACCCCGAATGTCAGCGCCGTAGACTTGACCTTTACCGCGTCGCGCGATGTCACCGTCGAAGAAATCAACGCTGCCGCCAAGGCCGCCGCTGGCGGGTACATGTCACGGGTCATGGCCTACGATCCGGACCAGAAAGTTTCGATTGATTTCAATCACACCGAGGAAAGCTGCATCTTTGCGCCGGACCAGACGATTGTGGTCGCAGACCGCACCGTGCGTGTTCTGGCCTGGTACGACAATGAATGGGCGTTTTCCGTACGGATGGCCGATGTGGCCGTGGCGATGGGTCGGCTCTAGACTTCTGATACCGGCCTGCCCTAGATGGGGGCGGGTCGGGCACACAGGAGATTGCGATGACAAACCGGATTGCACTGGTGCTTGGGTTTTTCATCCTGCTTGCCATCTTCATCGACGGCTATTTCTATGGCACGGAACACCTGATTTTTCTGGGCAAGAAGCTGTCGGAACTGATCGAATGGATTGCTTTCTGGCGCTAGGACGCGGCGCTATCGGTTGACAGCTGCGCGCCTTTGCCCATCTTGATCGCATAATTTGATCAAATTATGGGTGACCCCATGACCACCACTCTTGGCATCAACGGTTTTGGACGCATCGGGCGTGGCATTTTGCGCGCACTGTTGGCGCGTGGCGGGGATGATCTGCGGGTGGTGGCGATCAACGACCCTGCCCCGACGGCGACGCTCGCCCACCTGCTGGAGTTCGACAGCGTCCACGGCCGGCTGGGTCATCGGGTTGAGGTGGAAGGCGAATGCATTGAACCCGGTACGGGCCCCATCCGCATGAGCCATTTGGAAAGGCCAGAAGCCCTGAACTGGGCAGATGTCGATATCGCGCTTGAATGTACCGGCCGTTTCACTGCCCCCCCGGACGCCAGCCGGCATTTGCGCAATGGCAGTGACAAGGTGTTGCTGTCAGCCCCCGCAAAGGGCGAGATGAAGGCCATTGTCGTCGGCGTGAATGACAACACGATCACGGCCGATGATGTCATTCTCTCAAACGCGTCCTGCACGACAAATGGCCTTGCACCGCTTGTGCACCGGCTTGATGAGGCCTTCGGCGTGGTGCGCGGGCACATGACCACCGTGCACAGCTATACCGGAAATCAGCCTCTCCACGATGCGCCGCATGACGATCTGCACCGCGGGCGTGCCGCCGGATTGTCCATGATCCCCACCACGACGGGCGCCGCCCGGACGATGGGGCTGATTCTGCCGCACCTTAAGGGCGCAATTACCGGAACCGCCATCAGGGTGCCCGCGCCCAACGTGTCCTGCATCGATCTGGTTGTTGAGCTGCGCCGCCCCATGACCCCGCAGGATATCAACGATGAAATGGCCCGCGCGGCCCTGCAGATGCCCTCGGTCTTCGGATTGACGGACCGGCCCCTTGTGTCCATCGATTTCAATCACGACCCCAGAAGCCTGATTTTTGCGACCGACCAGACATCGGTGCAGCAGGGCACGCTGGCCCGTGTGCTGGCGTGGTACGACAATGAATGGGGATTTTCCAACCGGATGTTGGATGTGGCAACGCTGATGGGGCGGGCGCGTTAAAAGGTATCAGATCAGGCTTTGCTCGTGTCCCGCGCCCGGTGCCGTGGGAGAAATGGACCATCCGAAGCGGGACAGCTTCGGTCACTCCCCCATCGGCAAGGGCGCCAGATGCCACTTTGGATCAAGATACAGTGACAGGTGCCACTGGCCTGCAGGTCCAGCCCCCGGCCCTGCCATTCAGTCGAAACGCGCGCGCAGCTCGTCGTTGACGCGGGGCGGGACAAATTTGCTGACATCGCCGCCCAAGCGCGCGATTTCTTTGACCAGCTTGCTCGCAATCGCCTGATGCTGGGCTTCGGCCATGAGAAAAACCGTCTCGATGGAGGTATCGAGCTGCCGGTTCATCCCGACCATCTGGTACTCGTACTCAAAGTCGGCCACCGCCCGCAGGCCGCGGATGATCAGGCCCGCACCCACATCGCGGGCGCAGTCGATCAACAGGTTCTCGAACGGATGGGCGACGATCTCGATCCCGATTTCGCGGGCCAGCGCCTCGCATTCGGCCTCGATCAGGGCGACCCTTTCCTCGAGCGTGAAGAGCGGACCTTTGTCCCGGTTGATCGCGACACCGATGACCAGTTTGTCGACCAGCGTTCCCGCACGGCGAATGATATCGATGTGACCCAATGTGATAGGATCGAAGGTGCCGGGATAGAGGCCAACGCGCATGAGGCGGTCCTTTCAACGTCTCGTAATTGCGCGCAGGCAATCATGCCACCGCTTTGGATGCAAGCGATGCATGTGTCTGACGCAGTGTCAGTGGCCGCGGATCATGCCCTCGAGCGCGTCCTTTTCCATCGCCAGTTCGGACAGACGCGCCTTGACGACATCGCCGAGCGAAATCAGCCCGACCAGTTTGCCCTCGTGCAGAACGGGCATGTGACGGAACCGGCCTTCGGTCATCTGCGACATCACCTGTTCTGCGGTCGTATCGCGGCTGCAGGTGATCAGCTTGCGGGTCATGATGCCAGTGACCTGATCGGTCAGGCACGCGGCCCCCTGCTTTCCCAGTTCGCGCACGATATCGCGTTCCGACAGGATACCGTCGGGTGTTTCACCATTTGCAGATATGACAATCGTCCCGATACGCCGCTCGGACAGCATCGCCGTGGCCCCCGCGATCGTCAGATCGGGACCGGCGGTGACAACCTTGTCACTGTCCTTGGAATTGAGGATTTGCGACACCAACATTGATCATCCTCCTATGATGGCTGCTGAGGTCTCTTCAGCGTCCTCCACGACGGCCCTTCGTGTCAAGCGTGTGCTTCAAGTCGGCCGACTTCGGCGCGCACCCCGGCCGCCAGCGCGTCGGCAAACCGCGCGAGGCGCAGATTGCCTGCATCGTCGGCGTGCCGGATGAGGTAGAACGCGCGTGTGAGGCTGACGCTGTCTTGCAAAACCCGCGTGACACCGGGTGCGAATGGCAGGCTGAAGTCATGAACGACCCCCACGCCCGCGCCTTGCCGGATCATGTTCACCTGAACCGAAACGGAGTTTGATGCCAGCGGCACCCGCCCTGCCCCCAATGCGTCCAGATAATCGAGTTCGCGATCAAAAATCATGTCCGGAATATAGCCGACCAGCCGATGGGCGCCGAGATCGGCGGCAGTTTTCAAGGGCGGCGCCTTTTCCAGATAATCCTGGGCGGCGGCGAGATGCAGATGATACCGGGTGATCTGGCGCACCACCAACCGCCCCGCGGTCGGCGCGCTCACCCCGATGGCCATATCCGCTTCGCGACGTGACAGGTTGAACACCCGCGGTAATGCCACAATCTGGATATCGAGGTCGGGATTTTCCGCGGCGATACCGGCGCACACCTGTGGCAGGACGAAATTGGCACAGCCATCCGGCGCGCCGAGCCTGATCTGGCCGGAGAGCCCCTCGCCCGCATCCGACACCCCCGCAGTCGCGGAGCGCATCGCCTGTTCCGCTGCGGCGGCCCGCTCGAGCAACAGCGCACCTGCGGGCGTCAGCATATAACCCTGCGGTGATTTGACAAAAAGCGCCGCCTGCATGTCGGCCTCGAGCCGCGCCATGCGGCGCCCGAGGGTCGCCGGATCGAGCCGCAAGAGCTTGCCCGCACCAGACAGGCTTTGCTCGCGGGCGACGGCCAGAAACAGCCGCATGTCATCCCAGTTACGCAAGGAACCGCGCGTATCGTTGCGATGTGTATACGTTGGGCATCATATTGGTCCGATACTCCTCGCGCTTTGCAGAAATGCAAAACGATTTTGATACCTTGCCCCTACCAAGCGCGTTTTTGCAAGACTAAGCTGCGCGGGAACACTGATCAGGAGACTGCCATGCAAGAGCTTACCCATTACCTCAACGGCGAACATGTCAAAGGCACATCGGGCCGGTTTGCCGATGTGATGAACCCCGCAACAGGCGAAGTTCAGGCCAAGTGCCCGCTGGCGTCGAAGGAAGAGTTGCAGCAGGCCGTAGCCTATGCGCAGGCCGCCCAACCGGCATGGGCCGCAACGAACCCGCAGCGGCGCGCGCGGGTGATGATGAAGTTCGTCGACCTGCTGAACCGTGACATGGACAAGCTCGCCGAGGCATTGAGCCGCGAGCACGGAAAGACGTTGCCGGATGCGGCCGGTGACGTGCAACGCGGGCTGGAAGTTGTCGAATACTGCATCGGGGCCCCGCAACTGTTGAAAGGCGAATACACCGACAGCGCCGGTCCGGGCATCGACATGTATTCCATGCGGCAGGCCCTGGGCGTGACGGCGGGCATAACGCCTTTCAACTTTCCGGCGATGATACCGATGTGGATGTGCGCGCCTGCCATCGCATGCGGCAACGCCTTTATCCTCAAACCCTCCGAACGCGACCCTTCCGTGCCCCTGATGTTGGCGGAATTGCTGGAAGAAGCCGGTCTGCCCAAAGGCATCATGCAGGTGGTGAACGGGGACAAGGAAGCCGTTGATGCCATTTTGTACGACGAGGTGATCCAGTCGGTGGGGTTCGTCGGATCGACCCCGATTGCGGAGTATATCTATGCCACGGGCTGCGCACAGGGCAAGCGTGTCCAGTGTTTCGGTGGTGCCAAGAACCATATGATCATCATGCCCGATGCCGATATGGATCAGGCCGCGGACGCGCTCGTCGGGGCCGGCTATGGCGCGGCGGGAGAGCGGTGCATGGCGATCTCGGTTGCCGTTCCGGTCGGTGACGAGACCGCGGACAGATTGATCGAAAAGCTGGTGCCGCGGATCGAAAAGCTGAAGGTGGGCCCGTATACAGCCGGTAATGACGTGGACTACGGACCCGTTGTCACGGGTGCGGCCAAAGCCAATATCGAACGGCTGGTCCAGACGGGCATCGATCAGGGCGCGGAACTGGTCGTCGACGGGCGCGATTTCAAGCTACAGGGATACGAGGACGGATATTTCGTCGGGCCCCACCTCTTCGACCGTGCGACGAAGGACATGGATATCTATACGCAGGAAATCTTTGGGCCGGTCCTCACTTGCGTGCGGGCGCAGACCTACGAAGAAGCGCTCGGATTAGCGATGGACCACGAGTACGGCAACGGTACGGCAATCTTTACCCGTGACGGCGACGCGGCCCGCGATTTCGCCAACCGGATCAATATCGGCATGGTGGGCATCAATGTCCCCATCCCCGTGCCGCTTGCCTATCACACCTTTGGCGGCTGGAAGAAATCCGTATTCGGAGACTTGAACCAGCACGGCCCCGATGCGTTCAAATTCTACACCAGAACCAAAACCGTCACGGCACGCTGGCCTTCGGGGATCAAGGAAGGCGGCGAATTCTCAATTCCGGTCATGGAATAGCCCGCCCCCCGCAGGCGTTGGACCATGCAGCGCCTGCGGGATTGAGTTTAAGAGCAAGATGAAGCAAGGCTGCGCAGGCATGTGCGACACCAGCGGGGGTCGAATGGCTGCAAAACTCTCGCAAGGTTTTGCGACTAGAAGCCGGTGAATCATAGGGTCGGGAGAATGAAATGGACTTTGCGCTGAGCGAGGAACAGACGGCGATTTTTGATATGGCCTACGCATTCGGGCAGGACAACATCGCGCCCCATGCGCAGACCTGGGAGCGTGAGGGTACGATCCCTAAATCCCTTTGGCCGCAGATTGCCGAATTGGGTTTTGGTGGGCTTTACGTATCCGAAGAGGCGGGCGGTGCGGGTTTGAGCCGTCTCGATGCGACACTCGTGTTCGAAGCGCTCTCGATGGCCTGCCCTTCTGTCGCAGCGTTCCTGTCGATTCACAACATGTGCGCGAAAATGATCGACAGTTTTGCCGACGGCCCTTTCAAATCGCGTGTCATGGACGATGTTCTGAGCATGCGCACGGTTCTGAGTTATTGTCTGACCGAGCCGGGATCCGGTTCGGACGCGGCCGCGTTGAAGACCCGCGCTGACAGGACCAACGCGGGCTATACCCTGAACGGAACAAAGGCGTTCATTTCCGGTGGCGGGTATTCGGATGCCTATGTCTGTATGGTGCGCACGGATGACACCGGTGCGTCGGGTGTATCTGCGGTTTATGTCGAGGACGGCACGGCCGGTTTGTCCTTTGGCGGGCTTGAAGACAAGATGGGGTGGCGCAGCCAGCCCACGGCCCAGGTGCAGTTTGACGACTGTCACGTGGCGTCGAACAACCTGATCGGGGAAGAAGGTCAGGGTTTCAAATACGCGATGAAGGGTCTGGACGGCGGGCGGCTCAATATCGCGGCCTGCTCGCTGGGGGCTGCGCAGGCTGGGCTGAATGCCACGTTGGCCTATATGGGTGAGCGCAAGGCCTTCGGCAAATCGATCGACCAGTTCCAAGGGCTCCAGTTCAGGCTTGCCGATATGGAAATCGAATTGCAGGCCGCCCGCACTTTCCTGCGACAGGCTGCCTGGAAGCTGGATACCGGCGCGCCGGACGCCACAAAGTTCTGCGCGATGGCCAAGAAACTGGTCACCGAAACCGGCAGCAAGGTTGTCGATCAATGTCTGCAACTACATGGCGGCTATGGCTATCTGGCGGATTACGGCATTGAAAAACTGGTACGCGACCTGCGTGTGCACCAGATCCTCGAAGGGACCAACGAGATCATGCGTGTGATCGTCGCCCGCGACATGCTGGCGCAACGATGAGCGACATTCACATAAGGACCGAAGGGCGCGCCGGGCGGATTACCCTGCAAAGACCAGACGCGCTCAATGCGATGACCTATGATATGTGCCTCGCAATTGAGGCCGCGATGGACCGGTGGCGGTCCGATGCAGGGATCGACCTTGTGATGCTGGACGCCGAAGGGGATCGGGCGTTTTGCTCGGGCGGCGATATCGCGGAGCTGTACCGCACCGGCAAGCAGGGCGATTACGCCTATGGCCAGAAATTCTGGGCGGATGAATACCGGCTCAACCACAAGATTTTTCATTATCCCAAACCCGTGGTGAGCTTTCTGCAGGGGTTCACCATGGGCGGCGGTGTGGGTATCGGCTGCCATGGCTCACACAGGATCGTGGGCGAGAGCAGCCAGATCGCGATGCCGGAGTGCGGTATCGGTCTGATACCCGATGTCGGCGGGTCGCTGATGCTGGCGCTGGCGCCCGGCCGCTTGGGCGAATATCTCGGGACGACCGGCGCGCGCATGGGCGCGGGCGACGCGATTTATGCCGGCTTTGCCGACCTGTTCATCCCGGAAGACCAGTGGGAGACCGTCAAGGCTGCGCTGTTGGATGGCGGCGATATTGAGGCCGCCGTCGCCTCTTTTGCCCAAACCGCGCCGGACAGTCCCATGCGCGCGATGCAGAACGAAATAGACAGCCACTTCCACGGCGCATCGTTGGGTGACGTTCAGACCACCCTGCGCCACGACGAAAGTGATTTTGCCCGCAGTACCCTGAAGCTCATGACGCGCAACAGCCCGCTGTCGATGGCTTGCACCATCGAGGCCTTGCACCGGCTGCGTGGCCCTTCGCTGACCTTGGAGAAGGCGCTGGATCTGGAGTATCGCTTTACCGCCCGCGCCATGGAGCACGGCGATTTCATCGAAGGCATACGGGCCGCGATCATCGACAAGGACCGTTCGCCGAAATGGCAGTTCGCAGACCGCGATGTGCCCGGCGTCGCCGTTTCCAAAATGCTGCAGCCGTTGGGCAAGGCCGCGTTGACACTTTAATCAAAGGGAGGCCGCCGCGATGGGCAGCACGATCGGATTTATCGGACTTGGGAACATGGGCGCGCCGATGGCCGCAAATCTCGCGCAGGCAGGACATGACGTGCGCGGGTATGACGTTGCGGGCACCACGGCCGAGGGTGTTGCCCCCTGTGCCAGTATCGAGGACGCCGCCAAGGGTGCGGATTTTGTCATCACCATGCTGCCGAACGGCGAGATATTGCGGGATGTTGCAGCACAGCTGATCCCCGGAATGTCGAAGGGTGCCACGCTGATCGATTGCTCTACGGTCGATGTTGAAAGCGCGCGGAGTGTCGCTGCGGACGCCGGTGCGGCGGGGATCGGTTTTGTCGACGCTCCTGTATCGGGCGGGATCGGCGGTGCCGCTGCAGGGACCCTCACGTTTATGGCCGGTGGCGACGACGCCAGCTTTGCCGCGGCGGCGCCCCTGTTTGACGTCATGGGCCAAAAGGCCGTGCATTGCGGTGCAGCCGGAGCCGGTCAAGCGGCGAAAATCTGTAACAACATGATCCTTGGCATCACCATGATCGGCACCTGCGAAGCCTTTGCTCTGGCTGACAAGCTCGGCCTTGACCGCCAAAAGATGTTTGACGTGGTCAGCACGTCATCGGGTTATTCGTGGTCAATGAATGCCTACTGCCCTGCCCCCGGCGTCGGGCCCACGTCGCCCGCCGACAATGGATATGTGCCGGGGTTCGCGGCCGAGCTGATGCTCAAGGATCTCGGGCTGAGCCAGCAGGCGGCCGAAGCCGCAGATGCAGATACGCCGATGGGCGCGCTGGCCCGCGCCCTTTATGCGCAATTTGTCGAGAACGAGGACGGTTTGGGCAAGGATTTCAGCGCCATGCTGCCCCGTTTGATGCAGCGCGGTCGCAGCTGAGCCCCAACAAAGCCCAGCCACGATTGCCCCGAAAAGAAACAAAGCCCCGCCGATGAAAGCGGGGCTTTTTGCTATTCTGCAGCCAGTTTACGGGGGTTCAGCATCGGTTTGAGATACTTGCCCGTATAGCTTTCGGCCACTTCGGCCACCTGCTCCGGCGTTCCTGTTGCAACCACACGTCCGCCCCCGTCGCCGCCTTCGGGGCCGATGTCGATGATATGATCGGCTGTTTTAACGACATCGAGATTGTGTTCGATCACGACGACCGAATTCCCCTGATCCACCAATTCGTGCAAGACTTCCAACAACTTACGCACATCTTCGAAGTGCAGACCCGTGGTCGGCTCATCGAGGATATAGAGCGTGCGTCCGGTGGCGCGTTTGCTCAACTCCTTGGAAAGCTTTACGCGCTGCGCCTCGCCGCCCGACAGGGTCGTCGCCTGCTGGCCCACCTTGATATAACCGAGACCGACGCGCATCAATGCGTCCATCCTTTCGCGGATCGACGGAACGGCCGCAAAAAATTCCTGCGCATCTTCGACCGTCATATCAAGGACGTCGGCAATGCTCTTGCCCTTGAATTTGATTTCGAGCGTTTCGCGGTTGTAGCGTTTGCCTTTGCAAGTCTCACATTCGACATAGACGTCCGGAAGGAAGTGCATTTCGATCTTGATCACCCCATCGCCCTGACAGGCCTCGCAACGGCCCCCCTTGACGTTGAAGCTGAACCGCCCCGGTTTGTAGCCGCGCGCTTTCGCTTCCGGCAAACCCGCGAACCAGTCGCGGATCGGTGTGAACGCGCCGGTATAGGTCGCAGGGTTTGAGCGGGGTGTCCGCCCGATTGGACGCTGGTCGATGTCGATGACCTTGTCGAGATGCTCCAGACCCTTGATCGTTTCACACGGCGCAGGCGTCTGCCGCGCCCCGTTCAGGTTCATCGACGCGGTTTTGAACAATGTCTCGATCGTGAGGGTGGATTTACCGCCCCCCGAAACGCCGGTCACGCAGACAAATTTGCCAAGCGGGAATTCAGCGGTGACGTTCTGCAGATTGTTGCCCGTCGCCTTGACGACCTTGATCGCCTTCTTCTTGCCCGTGCGCCGCTTCGCAGGCACCGCGATCTCGCGCACACCGGTCAGATACTGCCCGGTGACCGACTTGTCGTTACCGGCGATTTGCGCGGGCGTGCCATGGGCCACAACCTGCCCTCCGTGAACGCCTGCCCCCGGACCGATGTCAAAGACATAATCCGCCTCGCGGATCGCCTCTTCGTCATGTTCGACGACAATGACGGTGTTGCCCTGGTCGCGCAGGTTCTTGAGCGTCAAAAGCAAGCGGTCGTTGTCGCGCTGGTGCAAACCGATGGACGGCTCGTCGAGGACATAAAGAACCCCTGTCAAACCGGAACCGATCTGGCTGGCCAGACGAATACGTTGGCTTTCGCCCCCGCTCAGGGTGCCGCTGGAGCGCGAAAGCGTCAGATATTCAAGGCCCACGTTGTTCAAAAAGCCCAGCCGCTCGCGGATTTCCTTGAGGATCGCGCGGGCGATTTCGTTCTTCTGCACCGTCAGGGCTTCGGGCACGGTTGTGCACCAGTCGAACGCCTCGCGGATGGACATCTCGACAACCTGTCCCACGTGCAGATCGGCGATCCGAACGGCAAGCGCCTCGGGGCGGAGCCGGTAGCCACCGCAGGTGCCGCAAGGCCGGTTGTTCTGGTAGCGTTCGAATTCTTCGCGGATCCAGTTGCTGTCCGTTTCGCGGTAGCGGCGTTCCATGTTGGGGATCACGCCTTCGAAGACGCGGCTCACCTCATAGACACGGCCACCTTCGTCATAGCGGAACTTGATCTCTTCCTTGCCCGAACCGTACAGGAAAACCTGCTGGATTTTCGGATCAAGGTCCTTCCACTTTGCATTCTGGTTGAACCCGAAATGCTTGGCGATGGCTTCGATGGTTTGTTTGAAATAAGGGCTCTTACCCTTGCGCCATGGGGCGAGCGCCCCGTCGTAGACTTTCAGGTTCTGATCCGGCACCACAAGGCGTTCGTCAAAAAACAACTCTTTTCCCAGACCATCACAGGACGGGCATGCCCCGAAAGGCGCGTTGAATGAAAACAGCCGCGGTTCAATTTCGGGAATCGTGAAACCGCTCACCGGGCAGGCGAATTTCTCAGAAAACGTATACCGCTCGGGATCGCCTTCGCTTGGTGCGGTTTCCAGAATGGCGATGCCATCCGCCAGATCAAGCGCGGTGCGCAGGCTGTCGGCCAGACGCGTCTCCAGACCTTCACGCACCACGATCCGGTCGACGACCACGTCGATGTCATGGCGGAACTTCTTGTCGAGCGTTGGCGGCTCGTCAAGTTCATAGAATTCGCCGTCAACCTTGACCCGCTGGAACCCCTGCTTGCGAAGTTCCAGAAACTCCTTGCGGTATTCGCCCTTCCTGTCGCGGATGATCGGGGCCAGCAGATAGGCGCGCGTGCCCTCTTCCATCGTCATGATCCGGTCGACCATGTCCTGCACCTGCTGCGCCTCGATGGGCTTTCCGGTCGCGGGCGAATACGGCGTGCCGACGCGGGCAAACAAGAGCCGCATGTAGTCGTAAATTTCCGTAACCGTGCCGACCGTGGAGCGCGGGTTTTTCGACGTTGTCTTCTGCTCGATCGAGATCGCGGGGGACAGCCCCGAGATGTGATCGACATCCGGCTTTTGCATCATGTCAAGGAACTGGCGCGCGTAAGCCGACAGGCTTTCAACGTACCGCCGCTGGCCTTCGGCATAGATGGTGTCGAACGCAAGGCTCGACTTGCCCGAACCGGACAAACCTGTGATCACCACCAGCTGATCGCGTGGAATATCCACATCGATGCTCTTGAGATTGTGCTCGCGCGCGCCGCGCACTTCGATGTTTTTCAGCTCAGCCATCACGGACCCCCAACTAGAGCGCTACACATAGGCGTTCTGCCCCGAAACTCCAATGCCAAAAGAAGAACAGGAAGTGAACACGGCAACATCCGCATCACCTGCGGCAGCCTGTCACGTGCACCCTCAGGATCGGCAATTGCCTTAATTCGGCCCATCTGGCGTCATAAACCTCTGCAATCGTGAACAATAATCATTTTAAGACGAGCATTGAACCGAAATGGAAACACTGGATCTCGCAGCACGGATTTTCACATCCAATCTGCTCATCAACGCCTTTCTTGTGCCCTTCACCATGTGCGCGATCGCTTACGTCTTTTTCAAGAAGCGCGACGAGTTCAGCTGGCATGCCATTCAGAACATCGTGGCGACGCTTTTCGTGGGTGGCTTCAATTTCGGCGTCGCCCTGTTTTTGTACAACGACATCAACGCCTTCGCTCAGCGCGCCTACAATGCTCTTTCGATCCCTACCCTGCCCGAGACATTCTGGAGCAGCACACCCCTTTGGATCGTGTGCATCATCGGGGTGATGGCCAAGGATTTCGTCGATTATTGGAACCACCGCTGGATGCACACGAAATGGGGCTGGCCGGCCCACGCGGCGCATCACTCGGACACCCATGTGAACGCCTTTACGGCCTACCGTGTGCATTTCCTGCAAACCGTTATCGTGACCAGCAGCTATATCCTGCCCCTGACATGGCTACAGATCCCCGAGGCCATCCCGGTGGTCGTCGTCCTGAGCACGGTGCACAACATGTACGTCCACATGGATCTCGAATTCGATCACGGTCCCTTCAAGCTGTTACTGGCATCGCCCGCTTTCCACCGCTGGCACCACGCGGATATTCCCGAAGCCTATGGCAAGAACATCGCCAATGTGATGCCGCTGTGGGATGCGCTTTTCGGGACGTATTACTATCCGGGTCTGTGCAAGGAAGAGATGGGCGCGTTGAAGACCGGCGTGCACGACAAAAATCCGGTCATGATCTACCTCTACCCGTTCATGGAATGGGGGCGCATGATCCGGGCACGGTTGCCGCGCAGACGGCTGGACGCGACCGCTGACACACCGCGCATGAATACGCCGGCCGAATAGCGGGCCGTCAGGCCAAGGGCGCACGCTTGCGCGCCAGCCAAAGATGGACGCACAGGCCCAACAGAAACGCGGCGCCCGCCAGCAGCGGCAGGCTCGCGTAGCCAAAGCTCAAGAGGGCCATCGCCATGACCGGAGTGCCGAGGGTGTTGCCCAGATTGCCCATCTGCGCCATGGCACCATTCGCCTGTGCCTGCCTTTCGGCGGTTGTGTTCAACTGCGGCACGGCCGCAAAGGTCGCCCCCTGGATCAAACCCATCGCTGCGGCCACGGCAAGACAGGCAACAGGATCCGCAGGCATCACCCACAGCCAGCCCATCGCGGCCGCAGACAGGCCAAAGCCGATCATGACAACGCGCACCGCCGTGAAGTGCCTGAGCAGCCAGACACCCAATGTCATGGAAACCGAGATGCTGACCAAAGGCATCGCGCCCATGATGAAGGCCCGTAAAGAAGCGTCCAGATAGGGTGGCAAGACCGTCAGGATCGACACGAAACAGAAGGTATAGAACAGCCAGCCCGCCGCGGGTGCCGCCAGTTGCGGTGACCGGTAAAGCGCCGCGTGACGTGCCACCAAAGCGCGTGCCGACGTACGCTCAGGACGATGCGATGTTTGCAGCCGGCGCAGATGACGCGCGAGGACAAGCGCAAATCCGGCCATGTAAACTCCGTGAGCGGCAAAGACCGCGCCCACACCGCCCACCCGTGCGAGGGGCTGCCCAAGCCACGCCAGAACCGCAAAGGCCACACCGAAAAACGTGCCCCAGAGGGTAAGGGCAAGTCCGCGCTGCCGTTCGGTCGCCACTTGGGCGATCAGCGTGGGCGCCGCCACCACAAGGCCGAGGTGGCTCAGCCCTTCGATCGCCCGCAAACCCAGCATAATGCCGAACGGTGGCAACATCGCCTGCGCAAGTGACACAGCCGCCCCCAGCCAGAGCGCCCCGATCAGGGTCGAAACATAGCCGACCCGCGCCACCAGAACGCCCGCAACAACCCCGAGGATGATGCCAAGCAGTCCAACCAGCGATACCAGCCATCCCAAAGCCGCGCCCGCTTGCGGATAGACTGCCCCGAGCTGGTCGTATGTCACGCTGAACTTGGCGTATTGCGCAGCCGCACCCAGACCCGCGCCCCACAGCGCCAATATGATCCCCCATGATCCGCGCATCAGCTTTTCTGTGCGATCGCCCAGGCACAGACCGGCATCATGGGGTCGTCGGTGATGTCATCCTTGCCCTCGATGTACTCGGGGGGCCATTGCACTTCGAGGTTGCGCGCGGCGACATGCCGATTGCCCCACTGGTGGCTTTCAATCAAATGCGCTTCGAAGCCGCCCTCGATCAGCAGGTTCTTCAGTCCACGCGCGGACCAGCGCGAATTGTCCATCGGCGCGGCGTGAAATGGCACGTAGAAAGGCACCGCGATCCAGAAGTGCCCGCCTTTTTTGAGCATCTGTCGCACGTGGCGCAACGCCGTGTAGGGGCGGTCAAGATGCTCCCACACCTGATTGGCGAGGATCAGGTCGAATTTGCGCGGCTTACCGGTTTCGGGGTCAAGATAGGGACCGGCACAAATGTCATATTCGGGATAGCGGAACTGCGTGTAGGCGCGGAAATCGAACTGCTCCCCGTAGTGGCCGGAAATCTCGGCCACACGCAGCTTTTTCGGCTCCAGCCGTTGTATCATCTTGCGCGAGGCGGGGCCCATGACGACCCGGTTCAGACTGACCATGAGCGGACTATGTCAGCGCGACAGGGGCAGGTCCAGCAGGTAAAACACGGGCGCCCGTCGCGACCTTGCAATGCGTCAAGCACCTGCAAGGTCGGGCTCACGTTTGCCAAATGCGCCTATGAAAGCAGTCGCGCGACAGCGCGGCCGCCGGATTACATGTGAATAACCTGTCCGTAGGCATCAAGCACGGCTTCGTGCATCATCTCGGACAGCGTGGGATGCGGGAATACCGTGTGCATCAGATCTTCCTCTGTCGTCTCCAGCTGGCGTCCGACGACGTAGCCCTGGATCAGTTCGGTCACCTCGGCACCGATCATATGCGCACCGAGCAGTTCGCCGGTCTTGGCGTCGAAAATAGTTTTGATCATCCCGTTTTCTTCGCCAAGCGCGATCGCCTTGCCGTTGCCGATGAACGGGAAGCGTCCGACTTTGATGTCGTATCCCAATTCCTTGGCCTTGGCCTCCGAATACCCAACGGACGCGACTTGCGGATGGCAATAGGTACAGCCCGCGATGGTTTCGGCCTTGACCGGGTGCACCGATTTGCCAGCCATGTGTTCCACAACCATAACGCCTTCATGGCTCGCCTTGTGCGCCAGCCACGGCGCGCCCGCGATGTCTCCGATGGCATAAAGCCCATCGACACCTGTGCGGCAGTATTCGTCTGTCACAACGTGGGTCCGGTCGATATTGACCCCCAGCTCCTCGAGCCCCAGACCCTCTACGTTACCCACGATACCGACCGCGGAAATGACGGTGTCGAATTCGTGTTTCTCGACCTTGCCGCCCACTTCGATATGCGCCGTCACCCTGTCTTTGGCCCGGTCGAGTTTCTTGACCATCGCCTTTTGCATGATCTTCATGCCCTGCTTTTCAAAGCTCTTCTTGGCAAAGGCGGAAATCTCCGCGTCCTCGACAGGCAGGACACGATCCATCACCTCGACCACGGTCGTGTCGGCACCCAAGGTGTTGTAGAAGCTCGCAAATTCGATGCCGATGGCGCCTGATCCGATGACGAGCAGTTTCTTCGGCATATGCGCCGGCTGCAGCGCATGCTTGTAGGTCCACACGAGTTTGCCATCGGCCTCGAGCCCCGGCAATTCGCGCGCCCGTGCACCCGTGGCCAGCACGATGTTCTTGGCTGTAAGGTTTTCGGTGCCCTTGTCCGTCTTGACGCTCACCTTGCCCCTGGACGGGATCGTCGCCTCTCCCATGACCACGGTGACCTTGTTCTTCTTCATCAGATGGCCGATGCCACCCGACAGCTGCCCCGCGACCTTGCGCGACCGCTTCACAACCGCGTCCAGATCGTAGTCGATGCCATCCGCTTTCAGACCGAATTCCTTGGCGCGGTGCATCAGGTGAAAGACTTCGGAGGACCGCAGCATGGCTTTTGTCGGGATGCAGCCCCAGTTGAGGCAGATGCCACCAAGGTGCTCGCGTTCGACGATACAGACCTTCATGCCCAGTTGCGCGCCACGGATCGCAGCGACATAGCCGCCCGGCCCCGCACCAATCACGATCAGGTCGTAGGATGTCTCAGCCATCGGTTCACCTCTCCCAAGTTCGGCAAAAAATATAGTTTACCGTTAAACTATACACCCTCAGGTCACAATGGCGAGAATCGAATGGCTGCTATGCGTGTCCCGGCCGAGCCGCGACACGCGCAATCTTCAGGCGGCGACGCCCTGCTGGAGTTGACGCACCGTCTGGCCGTAGCCGCCGGCTGCCTCATAGGCGCGCTCCGCGCCGGTATCGCAGCGGTCCAGCACGTCATTGCGGTGCGGGAAGCGACCGAACTGGCGGATCACCTCGCGGTGGGCCTTCGCATGCAAAAGCTGGCTT
The DNA here is from genome assembly GCF_025141935.1 of Sulfitobacter sp. S190. NCBI lineage: Bacteria > Pseudomonadati > Pseudomonadota > Alphaproteobacteria > Rhodobacterales > Roseobacteraceae > Sulfitobacter > Sulfitobacter sp. S190. The sequence goes on from NZ_CP081120.1 coordinate 1,949,490, forward strand.
TCCCCGGTTTCCGGCATGCGTTCGCAAATCAGCCGGATGCACCGCTCCTGATCGCACAGGTTTTCCGAGTGCATCAGCGGCAAATAGAAAAACTGCCGCGCGGGTTCGTCGATCTTGAAGTCCCACCCTTTCTGGATGGCGAGCTTGGCCGCCGCCAGAGCGGCACCGTCGAGCATGAAGGCGGCGCCATCATCGCGGTGCATGTTACGCGAAAACTGGTCGGTCACGATCAGGTAAGCGAGTGTGCCGCTTGGGTAGGTCAGCCATAGGCCAAGCGCCCCGTCTGCGGCAGCTTGCCAGACTTCACCGAACTCGGACCGGATGCGCGCATCCAATGCCTCGTCCGTTGCATACCAGCCCTTCGGACCAATCTCGTCGAGCCAGAAGCTCAACACTTCATCGGGACCAACCATGACGCTCTCCTTTTTCAGCGCGGCCTCTCCACGCCAGTTAAGGATATATTAACCCTAGGTAAAACAAACAATTTGCAACAAAACCGACATAATCATCGCGCCCGCGTTCACTTTGCGGCCCGGTGTTTCCTTTCAGAGACGGTTTTATCCGTTTTGCTCGCTTTCGACGTCTTCCAGATCGCTTTCGATGGCGTATTCCTGCGCGATCTCCAGTGCGACGCTGGTCGCGGTCGGGCCAACGGCCACGTAACTACCCGTTTCATCCACCGGCACCGCATCGGCAACAATCGAGCGGAACAGCGCGTAGGCGACCATCGCGGCGAAAAGGACAGCCGTGAACAGGAAGAAGCCTGCGGGACCGACGCTTGTTCCCATGATCCAACCGGTGATGATCGGGCCAAGGATGGCCCCCAGCCCGTTGATGAATATCAATCCCCCCGACGCGGCAGTCATATCGTCATGTTCGAGAAAATCGTTCGTGTGGGCCAGAAGAAGCGAATAAAGCGGGTTTGACATGCCGCCCATGACGAATGCAGACACCAGCAGCATCGGAAAGTTTGCGCCGTAAAGCATGCCGATCACCGATCCCGCACCACCGATGACCGACACGGCGATGATCAGATACCGACGATCCATACGGTCCGAAATCCACCCGATCGGGTACTGCAGGATGACCGCGCCCACAAAGAAGGTCGCCACGAAGGTCGAAATCTGCGCAACGCTCAATCCCGCCTGTGCACCGTAAACCGACGACATGCCGAACTGCGCCGAGAATATGCCACCCAGCAGGAACATCCCCACCGCACCAAGGGGCGAAAACCCGACAAGCGCCCGAAGGCTCATCGGTTTGGTCGTATCGAATGCGGGCGTCGGGCTGATCGACAGAAGAATGGGGGTGATTGCAATGCTCACCAGAATTGACGGGATCACGAACAGCACAAAGCCGGAGGGATCCGCCGTGACCAGCAGCGCCTGCGCCAGAACGATGCCAAGCGTCTGCACGATCATATAGAGCGATAGTGCCTGGCCCCGGTTGGAATTGTCCGCCGCGTTGTTGAGCCAGCTTTCGGCCGTGACGTAAACGGCGGAAAAGCAAAAGCCGATCAGCACCCTGCCCGCAGTCCAGACGATGATGTTGGGAAACGTCGGATAGAGGATCATCACGGCCGAGATCAAAGACGCCAGCGCCGCGAAAACGCGCACGTGCCCCACGCGCCGGATCATCGTCGGCGCAAGCCGCGATCCGCCCAGAAAGCCCACGAAATACGCCGACATGACCACCGACATCATCAGCGTGTCGAAGCCTTCGATCTGGCCACGGATGCCCAGCAATGTGCCTTGCATGCCATTGCCAACCATCAAAAGGCTCATTCCCAGCAGCAGCGCCCAGGCGCTGGAGAGGACTTGGAACATGGCGCGTCTCCCGTCTTGATCGGAGTGATGTGTACCCCACCCCTAAATGCGGCGGGAAAGGATGGTCCCGCCTATTGACGACACCGGCGGTCGCTTACGCGCCCGGGATCAACAGCGACGCGTCGCCGTAGGAGAAAAACCGGTATTCCTGCGCGACAGCATGGTCGTATATCGCCCGCAGCCGGTCATGGCCGACCAATGCAGCGACAAGCATCATCAGCGTCGATTTCGGCAGATGGAAGTTTGTCATCAGCGCATCGGTCACGTTGAACCGGAAACCCGGTGTGATGAAGATGTCGGTATCGCCTTCCCAGGCTGTGATTGCACCGTCGCGGGCGGCCGTCTCGATCAACCGCAATGCCGTGGTGCCGACGGGGATCACCCGGCCACCGGCGGCGCGTGTGGCGGTAATTTCATCCGCCGCGGTCTGGCTCACCCTGCCCCATTCGCTATGCATCTTATGATCGCTGATATCGTCGACCTTGACCGGCAGGAACGTCCCCGCACCCACGTGCAAGGTCACATAGCTGAAGCTCACGCCCCTATCGGCAAGCGCATCGAGCAGCGGCTGATCGAAGTGCAACGATGCCGTCGGCGCAGCAACCGCGCCTTTGTTTTTGGCCCAGACGGTCTGGTAATCCTCGAGGTCCTTTGCGTCGGCTGGCCGTTTTGCGGCGATATAGGGGGGCAGCGGCATCGCGCCCGCGTCGTTCAGGGCCGTGTCAAAGTCATCCCCCGACAGATTGAACCGCAGCCGCGCCTGACCGTACTCCACAGCCTCCAACGCCGCAGACAGGCATTCGGAAAAGATGATCTCTTCTCCGATCCTTATTTTCTTCAGGGGCTTGATGAGTGCGGCCCAGGTTCCGTCCGCTTGCGGCTCCAGCAAGGTGGCCTCGATCCGGGCTGACACGGCGCCCTGCGCGCTGTCGCGGTGGCGCAATCCCGCCAGACGCGCTGGGATGACACGCGTATCGTTCAGCACCAGCCGATCGCCCGGACGCAACCAATCGGTCAGCTCATGCACGATGCTGTCGTGCAGGCCGTCACCGTCCGCCACAAGCAGGCGGGCCGCTGAACGCGGCTCGGCCGGACGCACCGCAATCAGGTTTTCGGGCAGGTCAAAATCAAAATCAGATAGCTTCATGGCCGCGCCCTATCGTTCCCGATCGTGCGGTTCAATCCTTTTTTGGCGGGTCTGTTGCCGGCTCGGCAGAACAGTGCTTTCACTCCCCTCTACGGCGGGCAATTCGGTCTGCGGACCGCGCAGGGCATCGCGCAGCGGACCGGGGGCCAGAGCCGATAGCGGGTTGACGAAAACATCCGGCGATTTGGCATTTCCCGTCAGCGTGTAGTTAAACCCGAACAGGCCTTCGCCCTTGCGCGAAAACAGCTGACCGATGCCATTGAGCAGGTATACCGGCGAAATGACGCCCTGCATGTTGATGCGTCCGGTGTCGGTCGCAAAGGTGCCATCCATCGACAGGCCGAGCGACGCACCTATTGCGCTTGCCCGGGCGAGCGTCATCCGGTTGGGCGTCAGCCGGAATTCGGCCTCGACCTCGTCAAAGTAGATCCCATCGCCGTTCATCTCGTTGATCAGGCCCACAACCGATACGGCATTGACCAGTGCCGCCATGGAGGGAGCGTCCTTGATCGATACCTCCGTTACGGTCAGCCGCCCATCGAAGGCGCCGCCGCTTCCGACCGGCAGCAAAAGCAGGTTCATCTTGCCGCCCACCGCCTGTTGCAAAACACCCGCAGACCGGAAGACGCCGCCCGCATCCTGGCTGGTGACCCGAATGGCCGAGCGTCCGTTTTGCGGCACGATGCGTCCCGAAATTTGCGTTCCGTCGTTCAGCCGCGCCTGAAACGGACCGTCCAGCCCTCCGCCGGTTTTGAAGATGCCCCGCATTTGCGACAGAAAGATCGTATCCGTGATCTGCAGCCGGTCGAGATTGATCTCCACCTGCTGTGCGCCGCCGCGTGAACCACCGCTGTTTGATGCGCCACCACCGAAGTCCGCGCGCCGCATGTCGAGCCTGCCGCCACGGATCACCACCCGAGGGGGCCGCCCCGCCCCCTGCCCGATAAGATCCACCGGTACATCAAGCCAGTCCCCCAATCGCAATCGCTCGATCCGGAACCTTTCCAGCCCGCCCCCCGCCGCGAGACTGATCCGACCGTTCACCGACAGCCCCGCCGCACTCAGGCGGATGCTGTCGACCTGTGGCGCCGATCCCAGCGTAACGGACATCGCCAGTTCACCGCCCCTGCCTGCGGGTTTTGACCAGCCGAGCGGAGGAATATTCAAACGCAGACCTTGCAGTTGGGACGTCAGGTTCAGGCGCGGCGCCTGTCCGCGTGCCAGATCGATGGTGAACGCAGCCGCCGTCTCACCCGAAAGGGTGCCGTCCGGCAAGGCGATGTCGAACGCCTGAAGGGCTGCGGGCGACACACGTGCGGTCCCGCGCACGGTGCTCGTGGCCGACCCTGCCCCTATGGGCTGACGCCATGTCGCGTCGAAAGGCAGACCATCCAGCCGCCCCGCCCCCGATAATGACACACCGTCGTTGTTGGCCGACAGCGTCATGCGATCACTGCTCAGACTGCGACCGGCGATAAGCGTGTCGCTTTGCAGATTGTCGATCCGCCCGACGACATCAAAGGTCACGTCAGCCGGAGATCCGCCTTTGCGCAGCGGGAACCCGATTGTGCCCTCGAGCACCGCCTCACCCTGCCCCAAATCCGGCGTCAGACCGCTGCGTTGCATGGCGCGGATCGGCTCACGGTCGAGCAACCACAACGCGGCCGTCAGGCTCGATCGGGTGCGCAGCCGCACCACCGCGGGCGCATCCGGTTTGACCGATACATCCGGAATAATGAAGGACGACGCCTCCATCGCGACGGTGCCGCCCGCTCCGGTCTCGACCTCGCCGCTGTCGACCGAAACGACAAATCGGTTCTGGGCAAGGTTGACCGTGCCCTCACCTTTGGTGATGGGGGGCATGTCGCGCAGGAATTTGACGGTCGCCTCATCGAAATCGAAGGCGAAATAGCTGACCGGTTTCTGTTTGGGTTCCAGCCGCAGCGCGAAATCGGCATCGCGGATACGCGCCTCCAACAGGTTGTCGGTCAACCAGCCCCGCGTTTTCGGCTTTGCGCCCAAAGGCCACAGCTCGAGAATCCGCTCGGGCGTGACCGCGTCGATCCGCGCATCAAAGGCCAGCGCCCAGCCATCGGACTGTGCAGTTAGATTGCCGAAACCCCGTGCGGTGTTGCCCCGGTCGGTGATGTCCAGCCTGCCGATCTCGAGCCGGAAAGGATCAAGCGTCAGCCGCGCGTCAACCTCGACGCGTTCCAGATCAACGGCCGTCGCATAGACATTTGCGGGATTTGCGGTCACGTCACTGAGCACGAACTGCCCGACCATGCTTTCCAGTTGCCCGGACCGCAGCCCTTTGAGCGTTGCAGTACCCTCCGCGCTTCCTGTCACCCAAGGGCTGACGACGGAAAGCTCGTCAAACTGCACAAGACCGCTGGCGGCATCATAGCTCATATACGCATGTGCAGATTCGAACGGGATCGGGGTCGTCTGTTCGTTGGGCTGCACAACGCCCTTGCCGATCTGCAAGGTTGCGCTGAGCGGCGCGAGCGTACCATTCGCGCGCACGCCACTGCGCACCGCGCCCGAAATCGGGGCGCGCACGATATCGAGAAACGCGAATGCCGGGCTTTGCTGGGCGATATCCGCGCCCGACGCCCCATCGATTGTCACGCCGAACTGCGCTTCCGGCGCGCCAATGGTGCTGGTGAAATTGGCGGCCAGTGTCGTCACCCCGGGGCTGTCGCCCAACACGGCCAAATCCGCAATGATAGACAGATCGTCGCCATCGCGTTCGGCAATGATGCGGCCCCCATCGAGCGTCCAGACCTTTTCGGCCCGCCGGTCGATGAATTGCAGTGTCAGCCCCCGCAGCGTCGCGCGGTCCAGCGACGCGAGCACGGGTGTGGCCAGCACGTCGTCGATCTGCTTGATCAGCGAGCCGAGGTTTTCGGCCCGTCGCGACGGCCCCGAAAGCGTCGTGCCGCCGGACAACTCGAACTGGCCATCCTCTGTGCGAACGATTGTCGCGAAAACGCCACGCAGGGACACCTGAGCGGGCTGCAACCGGCCCTCGGCAAGCGCTGCGACAGATGCCGCGATCTGCGCCTCGGAAAAGCGCATGATCTCACCGCCGCCTTCACTGAGCACGGAGACATCGCGCAACCGCAATCGCGGTTTCCAGCCTTCTTCGATCAGGAACTGCACATCGCCGAAATCGACCTGTGCGTTGGGCAATTCGCGCGCCAGCCGCGCCTCGATCCGCCGCTCCATCCATGCAGGCACGTCGCGCGGCCCGTCAAACAACCAGACCACGCCGAGGACCAGCAAAACAACGACCAGCACCAGCAACGACCACAGCGCATTCACAACCCCATGGGCCATATGACGCCGTTTGCGTATGCGCGGCTTTTGCGCGGGCGGCGGCACCTTGGGCTCTGCGCTTTGCTGGGTCATCGTCTTGACGGGGTGCCATTCATTGAGGCGGACCAAAACATCTCGGCCACGCTGTTTACCTTTGCCCTCACGCACCTACTATGACAGCAAGCCGCAGCGCTTCCAAGGCGGCGCTTGCGACAATCAGCCGATCGTGAAGGACACAGAATGCCAGATATTTCCCAGCCCGCCCCCGATTTTACCCTGCCCGTCACCGGCGGCGGTTCTGTCACCTTATCCGAGTTGAAGGGCGCGCCGGTGGTCCTGTTTTTCTATCCGCGCGATGACACGCCGGGCTGCACCAAGGAAAGCATCGGTTTTTCGGAACACCTCGAGGCATTCGAGGCCGCTGGCGCCAAGGTCTTCGGCATCTCCCGCGACAGCATGGCCAAACACGACCGGTTCGCGGCAAAGCATGGGCTTGCCGTGCCACTTCTGTCCGACGAAGAAGGAAATGTCACCGAAGACTACGGCGTCTGGGTCGAGAAAAACATGTACGGCAAGAAATCGATGGGTATCGAGCGGGCGACATATCTGGTCGACGCCCAAGGCAACGTCGCCCGTATCTGGCGCAAGGTCAAAGTGCCCGGTCACGTCGAAGAAGTGCTCGAGGCGGTGAAGGCGCTGTGAAGCCCCTTGCCCAGATGGCTGAGGACGTGCTGCGCACGGCCGACGGACGCGAGAAAACGGCGCTGAGCAGGTCCTACGCTGCACAGTGGCGTGCAGCGCGGGCAGAGGGTGGCACGCCCGAGATCGGGCATGCCGATCCACCGCTGCACCCCGCCCGCCCGGCAAAGCCCGAACTGCTCAGCCCGCGTGACGTGCCGCGCCGCCGCCCCGGTACGCCCGAGGGGCGCATCGCGCTTTTGCACGCCGTGGCGCACATCGAGCTGAACGCCGTCGACCTGCACTGGGATATCATTGCACGGTTTTCCGACGTGCCGATGCCCATCGGTTACTATGATGACTGGGTGAAGGCTGCGGATGAAGAATCCAAGCATTTCAATCTGATGTGCGATTGTCTTGAAGAGTTCGGCAGCCACTACGGCGCCCTGCCGGCGCATGCGGGCATGTGGCGCGCCGCCGAAGACACGGTCGATGATTTCATGGGCCGTCTGGCCGTGGTGCCGATGGTTCTCGAGGCGCGCGGGCTCGACGTGACACCGGGGATGATCAAGATATTCAAACAGGCCAAGGCCACATCTGCGGTCGAGGCGCTGGAGGTCATTTACGCCGAAGAGGTCCATCACGTGGCCTACGGATCGAAGTGGTTCCATTTCCTGTGCGGGCGTCACGAACTGGACCCGACCCAGAAGTTTCACGCCCTCGTCAGACAGTATTTTCACGGGGCGCTCAAACCGCCATTCAACGAAGAAAAGCGCGCCGAAGCCGGTATTCCACCCGATTTCTACTGGCCCCTCGCCGAGGGGGCGTAGGCCCGGGATTGTCAAGGCATTGGAATAGGCGGATTTTTGCCAAAATACATCGCTCATAGGCCCAGTTCAGCGCAACCGGGTCAGAAGGGTTGCCCGTACGCCCTGCGCTGGATATTGCAGTTGTGTTAACGGAACCGCGAGGGACACACGGTTCTGGCAAGTTGACGGGACAGAGGGAAATACAAGACGTGCGCACACAGCTCGCTATCAAGACTCATGCCATACTGGAAAAATACTTTCCCGAACGGCGCGTTTTTCTGAAATCCGACAACGACACACGTTTCATTCGCCTTCGACCAGGAACACAGCTCATCGCGCTTGCGGGTGCGTCTTTGCTGGTCGGTTGGGCCATTATCGCAACCGCCGTGATCCTGATGGACAGCATCGGATCGGGCAATTTCCGCGAACAGGCAAAGCGCGATCAGCGCACCTATCAGGCCCGGCTCAACGATCTGAGCGGCCAGCGTGACGCGCGTGCCGAAGAAGCGCTTGCCGCGCAGGAACGCTTCAACGCCGCACTGGCACAGATCTCGGTGATGCAATCGGAATTGCTGTCCTCCGAGACGCGCCGCCGCGAGCTGGAAACCGGTATTGACGTGATCCAGACGACCCTGCGCGATACGATGAAGCAGCGTGAAGAAGCGCGCACCCGTCTGGCCGCGATCGAAGAAGGTGGTGACGGCACGGTGCAGATCGCCGCGAGCAACGCCCCTGTCGATTTTCTCGCAGACGCGCTGGCCCGTACAGCAAAAGAACGCGATCAGGTGATCGAAGACGCGCAAGACGCGCTTTTGCAGGCCGACGAAATGGCCGCCAAGATCGCGCAGATGCAGGAACAGAACGACACGATTTTCCGCCAGCTTGAGGAAGCGATGAGCGTTTCTGTCGCGCCGCTGGACAAGATGTTCCGCTCTGCCGGCATGCCGACCGATCGCATCCTCGAGACGGTGCGCCGTGGGTACTCTGGTCAAGGTGGTCCGCTGACGCCTCTGAGCTTTACAACGCGGGGCGAGCCCCCCTCGCCCGATACACTGCGCGCGAACCGGTTGTTGAACCAGATGGACAAATTGAACCTCTACCGGATTGCCGCTTCCAAGGCGCCATTCTTCAATCCGGTGCAGGACAACTTCCGCTTTACCTCGAAATTCGGTTTCCGCCGCGATCCCAAGACAGGCGGACGCCGCATGCACCAGGGCGTTGATTTCGCCGCCGGACTGGGTACGCCGCTTTATGCTACCGCGGATGGTGTCGTCACCCATGCAGGTTGGGGGTCGGGCTATGGCCGTCTCGTCAAGATCCAGCATGAGTTCGGCATCGAAACCCGCTACGCACATATGTCAAAAATGCGCGTGAAGGTCGGACAAAGAGTGTCGCGCGGCCAGCGGATCGGTGATATGGGTGCATCAGGACGGGTCACCGGCGTGCATTTGCACTACGAAGTGCGCGTAGGTGGTAAGGCCGTCAACCCAATGATCTATATCAAGGCAGCTAACGATGTTTTCTAAGAGCAAAATCAACGATCCCGCGCCCGGTAGCAGCGATTCCCCTTCGTCGGCACCGACTTCTGCGGCGCCCGCGTCGCCCGCACCTGCGCCGAAATCGAACGAATTCAAGGCAAGCGCCCCCAAGGCCAAGCCACCCGCATCGATTCTGTCGTCGGACCTGCATGTCACCGGAAACATGAAGACGACCGGCGACATCCAGGTCGAGGGCACGGTGGAAGGCGATATTCGTGCGCACCTGCTGACCATCGGTGAAACGGCCACGATCAAGGGTGAAGTGATTGCCGATGACGTTGTCATCAACGGCCGTATCGTAGGGCGCGTGCGCGGTCTCAAGGTGCGTCTGACATCGACGGCCCGCGTCGAGGGTGACATCATCCACAAGACAATCGCGATCGAATCCGGTGCGCATTTCGAAGGGTCGGTCCAACGTCAGGACGATCCGTTGAACCCCGGCGCAAAGAGCGCCCCGGCGAAGGCCAACCCGGCCTCCTGATCCGGATCTCAAATTCCGAATTTTTAATTGCCGCAGGCCAAACGCCTGCGGCTTTTTTCGTTTTGCGACCAGCAGGTCATGGGAAGGGAACGCCAGATACAAAAAAGGCGCCCCTAGCGGGACGCCTCTTCCATCAATCATGTCGCAGTAATACTTACTCGACCACTGTCACTTTTTGCATCACATCGGGATCGCCGACAACTGCGCCGTTTCCACCTGTGCCGCGCTTGATCGCGTCGACGACGTCCTGTCCTTCGGTGACCTTGCCCACAACGGTGTACTGGCCGTTCAGGAAGGGCGCCTCATCAAACATGATGAAGAACTGGCTGTTGGCAGAATCGGGGTTTTGCGCCCGCGCCATGCCAACGACGCCTTTTTCATAGGCCACGTCAGAAAACTCGGCTGGCAGGTCCGGCATGTCCGATCCGCCCGTTCCGGCCCGACGCGTATCTGCGCCGACCTTGCCAAACTGAACGTCACCAGTTTGTGCCATGAAGCCGTCAATCACGCGGTGGAACACGACGCCGTCATACGCGCCCTGCTCTGCGAGCGTGGTGATGCGTTCCACGTGCTGGGGTGCCACGTCTTCCAACAGGTCAATCTTGACCGTGCCGTTTGCCTCGCCCGCGATTTCGATCTCCAGACCGGAAGCCAGTGCCCCGGTCCCGATCAAAGCCGACACAGCGGTTGCCATCCACAGATTACGCATCTGCGGCCACCTTGACGCTGATCATGCGATCAGGATCCGCAGGTGGTTCGCCGCGCGTCAGCGCATCCACATGCTCCATACCTTCAATGACCTGACCGTAGACGGTGTATTGACCGTTCAGGAAATCGTTGTCCTTGAAGTTAATGAAAAACTGGCTGTTGGCCGAGTTCGGGTTCGCGGAACGCGCCGCGCCCAGACTGCCACGGGCATGGGGGATCTTAGAAAATTCTGCGGGCAGATCGGGCTTGTCCGACCCACCGGTCCCCGCCATGCGCGGGTTGTAGTCTTTTTCCATGTTGGCGTGCTGCACATCGCCTGTCTGGGCCATGAAGCCGTCGATCACCCGGTGGAAGGCCACGTTGTCATAGGCGCCGGCGCGGGCGAGTTCCTTCATGCGGGCGGTATGTTCGGGTGCCACGTCGGGCAACAGCTGGATGGTGACGGTTCCGTCCTTGAGCTCCATCAGGATGGTGTTTTCTGGGTCTTTGATCTCGGCCATTGGGCGCTCCTGCGGTTAATCGTTACGCGTTACCTAAGCCGCGCGACGCAGATTGCCAAGCCACGCATTGACGCGGGGGGATATAACGGCAAAACAACGCGTGAAACTTGCTTTTTGAAAGGAATGACCATGGGCTGGAAATCGCTGGACGATATGGATCTGTTGGGCAAACGGGTCCTGGTGCGTGTCGATATCAATGTCCCCGTCGAGGACGGTCGTGTCACGGACACCACCCGCATCGACCGGATTGTTCCCACGGTGACCGATATCCTGCAAAAGGGTGGCAAACCGATGCTGCTGGCGCATTTTGGGCGCCCCAAGGGCAAAACCGTCCCTGACATGAGCCTGCGTCAGATCCTGCCCGCATTGCAGAACGCACTCGGTCAGGACATCACTTTTATCGAAACACTGGAAGCCGCCGAAGCAATGCAGGACACACCCACGCTGTCGCTGCTGGAAAACATCCGGTTCTATCCTGGCGAAGAAGCCAACGACCCGGACTTTGCGGCGCGTCTGGCCGACCTCGGCGATGTCTATTGCAACGATGCGTTTTCCGCCGCCCACCGCGCGCATGCGTCGACAGAAGCGATTGCTCGGGCCCTTCCCGCCTGTGCGGGACGTCTGATGCAAGCGGAGCTTTCCGCCCTCGAGGCCGCGCTCGCCGCGCCGGAACGTCCCGTCGGGGCCGTCGTGGGTGGCGCGAAGGTATCGACCAAGATCGCGCTGTTGGAAAATCTTGTCGGCAAGCTGGACCTTCTGGTGATCGGTGGCGGCATGGCCAACACGTTTCTTGCCGCGCAGGGCGCGCAACTGGGAGCGTCTTTGCAGGAGCCCGATTACTTCGACACGGCCAAGGACATCATGGCACAGGCCGAAAAATCCGGTTGCCGGGTGCTGTTGCCGGTTGACGGACTGGTGTCGAAAGCCTTCAAGAGCGGCGCCGATCACAAGGTCATTGCGTTGGACAACGGCACAAAGCTCGATGACGACCAGATGGTGCTTGATGCAGGCCCCGATACGATCGCGTTGGTCAAATCCGCCTTCGAAGGGCTCAAAACGCTGATCTGGAACGGCCCGATGGGGGCTTTCGAAATACCACCTTTCGACACCGCCACCGTTGCAGCAGCCCGGGCCGCGGCAGCGCAGACCAAAGCGGGCGCGCTCATCGCCGTAGCCGGCGGCGGTGATACCGTTGCCGCGTTGAACCAGGCCGGTGCAGCCGATGATTTCACCTATATCTCTACCGCGGGCGGTGCATTTCTGGAGTGGATGGAGGGCAAGGAACTGCCGGGTGTTGCAGCATTGCGCGCCTGACACCTCGGCACAGCTGCCGCAGGGTCAAAAAAGTGGATCGCCTTTGGTTAAAGGGGATTCACAGCACGAATCATCTATGCCATAACCGTCTCATGCCCCCGATCAAGAGGGGCCGTCAGAGGCAGACATCATGAGCAGACCGGCATTTGGCCCGCTGATTTTCTTCGCAATTGCGTTCGCACTGAGCCTGTATTTCACGTTTGCAGCCGTGCAGGGTGACTTTGGCCTCTTTCGCCGTGCCGAAATCCTTGCCGAAGCCGCTGATCTGCGCATCCAGCTCGACGCGGTCAACGCCGATGTCGCGCGGATGGAGAACCTCACGCGGCGACTTTCTGACGATTATCTCGATCTCGACCTGCTTGATGAGCGCACCCGCAAGGTGTTGGGTATGGTCCGCGCGGACGAAATCGTCATCCGCTGACCCACGCGTTTCATTCCGGCTTTCACCCGCCGCCGATCCCGAAAGACGTAGCGTCATCCGCTGCATAGCTGAGTTGCATCCGGTGCCATAGCAATGCGGAACCGAATCCGCTATAGGATGGTTTAGCATTAAACTATATCCGCGTACCGAGAGTGGGTGCGCTAGGGAGGAATGTACCATGGCAGCCAAAAAGGCGACCACCAAGGCCGCGGACAAGCCGAATGTTTCGGCTGACGAGTTGAAGGCCTATTACCGCGACATGCTGTTGATCCGCCGGTTCGAAGAAAAGGCAGGCCAGCTTTATGGCATGGGTCTGATCGGCGGCTTTTGTCACCTCTATATCGGTCAGGAAGCGGTTGTCGTGGGCCTTGAGGCTGCGGCGAAGGAAGGCGACAAGCGCGTCACCTCTTACCGCGACCACGGTCACATGCTGGCCTGCGGCATGGACCCCAACGGCGTGATGGCCGAGCTGACGGGCCGCGAAGGTGGCTACTCAAAAGGCAAGGGCGGCTCCATGCACATGTTCTCCAAGGAGAAGCATTTCTACGGCGGCCACGGCATCGTTGCGGCGCAGGTGCCGTTGGGTGCGGGCCTCGCGTTTTCCGACCAATACCGCGGCAACGATAACGTCACCTTCACCTATTTCGGCGACGGCGCGGCGAACCAGGGCCAAGTGTACGAGACGTTCAACATGGCCGCCCTGTGGAAACTGCCGTGCATCTTCGTAATCGAAAACAACCAATACGCCATGGGCACATCACAGCAACGCTCCACCTCCAGCGCAGAAATCTGGGAACGCGGCAAATCGTTCGGCATCCCGGGCGAGGCCGTTGACGGCATGGACGTTCTGGCGGTCAAGGCCGCAGGCGAGACGGCCGTTGCCCACTGCCGTGCAGGCAAAGGGCCCTACATTCTCGAGATCAAGACATACCGTTACCGCGGCCACTCGATGTCGGACCCCGCAAAGTACCGGACCCGCGAGGAAGTCCAGAAGATGCGCGACGAGCGCGACCCGATCGAAGCCGTGCGCAATCTGCTGCTGACCGGCAAGCATGCAAGCGAGGACGATTTGAAAGCGATCGACAAGGAAATCAAAGGCATCGTGAATGACAGTGCCGAATTTGCCAAAACATCGCCCGAACCGGCGCTCGAAGAGCTCTGGACCGATATTTACGCCGACGAAATCCCGCAGGAGGCTTGATCAATGGCAACCGAAATTCTGATGCCCGCCCTCAGCCCCACCATGGAAGAAGGCACCCTCGCGAAATGGCTGGTCAAGGAGGGCGACACCGTCAACTCCGGCGACATCATGGCCGAAATCGAAACCGACAAGGCGACGATGGAGTTCGAAGCCGTCGACGAAGGGACCATTGGCAAGATCCTGATCGAAGAGGGCACTGAGGGCGTGAAGGTCAACACTCCCATTGCCGTGCTGCTGGAAGAGGGCGAAGATGCCTCTGACATCGACAGCGCCGCGTCGCAACCCGCCTCCGCCCCTGCCCCCGCAGATCAGGCACAAAGCTCCGAAGACGCACCCGCCGCAGGCATGGCGCATCCGGAGCCGCAGGTCGACACATCGCCCGACTGGCCCGAAGGCACCACGTTCAAACAACAAACGGTGCGCGAGGCGCTGCGCGACGGCATGGCCGAAGAAATGCGCACCGACGAAAACGTCTTTGTCATGGGCGAAGAGGTTGCCGAATACCAAGGTGCCTACAAGATCACGCAGGGCATGTTGGACGAATTCGGCCCCAAGCGTGTTATCGACACCCCCATCACAGAACACGGATTTGCCGGGATCGGCGTCGGTGCAGCCTTTGGTGGCCTGAAACCGATCGTCGAGTTCATGACCTTCAACTTCGCCATGCAGGCGATTGACCAGATCATCAACTCCGCCGCCAAGACGCTTTACATGTCGGGCGGTCAGATGGGTGCGCCAATGGTTTTCCGCGGACCCAATGGTGCAGCCGCCCGCGTGGGCGCCCAGCACAGCCAGGATTACGCGGCATGGTACATGCAGGTGCCCGGCCTGAAGGTCGCGATGCCCTATGCCGCGTCGGATTACAAAGGCCTGATGAAAACAGCGATCCGCGATCCCAACCCCGTGATCTTCCTCGAAAACGAAATTCTCTACGGCCGCAGCTTTGACGTGCCCGAGATCGACGACTATACCGTCCCCTTCGGCAAGGCCCGCATTTGGCGTGAAGGCGATGATGTGACAATCGTCAGCTTTGGCATCGGAATGAGCTACGCGCTCGAAGCGGCAGAGAAGCTGGCCGAGGACGGCATCAACGCCGAGGTCATCGACCTGCGCACCCTGCGCCCCATGGACACGCCTGCGATCCTCAAATCCGTGATGAAGACGAACCGGTTGGTCACCGTCGAGGAGGGCTGGCCGCAAGGGTCCGTCGGCAACTACATCTCCTCTGTCGTGATGCAGGAGGCGTTCGATTATCTCGATGCGCCTGTCATCAACTGCACGGGCAAGGACGTGCCGATGCCCTACGCCGCTAATCTCGAAAAACTCGCGCTCGTCACCACCGACGAAGTGATCGAAGCCGTGAAAAAAGTCACCTACAAGTAAGGAGCGCGCAATGCCCACAGAAATTCTCATGCCCGCCCTGTCACCGACCATGGAAGAAGGCACGCTTGCCAAATGGCTGGTGAAAGAAGGTGACACGGTCAACTCGGGTGACTTGCTGGCCGAAATCGAAACGGACAAGGCCACGATGGAATTCGAGGCCGTCGATGAAGGTGTCGTCGGCAAGATCCTTATCGAAGAAGGCAGTGAAGGCGTGAAGGTCAACACCCCGATCGCGGTGCTGCTCGAAGAGGGCGAGGACGCCTCCGACATCGGTGACACATCTGCGCCCAAGCCCGACGCATCCGCGAACGCAGCCCCGGCCGAGGCATCCGAACAGACAGCCCCCGCTGAAGGATACGGACGCGGAGAGACGGCAGCCTCGCCTGCACCGGCTGCTCCGAAGGGAGCCGATGGCGCGCGCATATTTGCCTCCCCCCTCGCCCGCCGCATCGCGGCCGACAAGGGACTGGATCTGGCAGACATCAAGGGGTCGGGCCCGCGCGGGCGCATCGTGAAGGCCGACGTCGAAGGGCTCAGCAAATCCGACGCCCCGAAGGCCGACAAGGCTTCGGCACAGCAACCTGCCGCGGCCGCCGCACCCTCAGGTCCATCTGGCGACGCCATTGCGAAGATGTACGAAGGGCGCGACTACGAAGAAATCAAACTCGACGGCATGCGCAAGACGATCGCGGCACGCTTGACCGAAGCCAAGCAGACCGTGCCGCATTTCTACTTGCGCCGCGACATCCAACTCGACGCGCTTCTCGCGTTCCGCGGACAATTGAACAAACAACTCGAACCGCGTGGCGTCAAACTTTCGGTCAACGACTTTATCATAAAGGCCTGTGCGCTGGCGCTGCAGCAAGTACCCGATGCAAATGCCGTATGGGCCGGAGACAAAGTACTCAAACTCAAGCCTTCGGATGTCGCCGTCGCCGTCGCCATCGAGGGCGGGCTCTTCACGCCGGTTCTACAGGATGCCGACCAGAAGTCACTCAGCACCCTGTCTTCGCAGATGAAGGATCTCGCCAGCCGCGCGCGGGACCGCAAACTCGCCCCGCACGAATATCAGGGGGGCAGCTTTGCGATATCCAATCTCGGTATGTTCGGGATCGACAACTTCGATGCTGTCATCAACCCGCCGCACGGGGCCATACTTGCGGTCGGCGCTGGTGTGAAAAAGCCGGTCGTCGGCAAAGACGGAGAATTGGGCGTCGCGACCGTGATGTCCGTGACACTTTCGGTCGATCACCGCGTCATCGATGGCACTTTGGGTGCCGAGCTTCTCAACGCGATCAAGGACAATCTGGAAGCGCCGATGACGATGCTCGCCTGATCCTATCTTTCTTGGCTGGAAATACTCCGGGGGTCCGGGGGCTGGCCCCCGTATCCCATCGTAAAAAAGGCCGGAGCATCACTCCGGCCTTTGCCTAATCGACCACCTGCGGGCCTAGTCCTCCCAAGGCCCCAGCATGTGGTTCATCGAAATCGACGGCTGATCGCACCCCGCCTCGCCCACAATGCGCGCCGGAATACCTGCAACCGTCTTGCACGGCGGCACCGCCTCCAACACGACCGATCCCGCAGCGATCCGGCTGCAATGGCCGATTGTAATATTCCCGAGCACTTTGGCACCTGCGCCGATCAGAACACCGTCACCAATCTTGGGGTGCCGGTCTTCCTCCTCTTTGCCGGTGCCGCCCAGCGTGACAGAATGCAGCATCGACACGTTGTCGCCCACCACAGCTGTCTCGCCGATAACGATCGAATGGGCGTGGTCGATCATGATGCCCTTGCCGATCCGGGCAGCCGGATGGATATCGACACCGAAGATTTCGGAAATCCGCATCTGGAAGAAATAGGCGAGATCGAACTTGCCCTGCGTCCAGAGATAATGCCCCACGCGATAGGCCTGTATCGCCTGATAGCCTTTGAAATACAGGATCGGTTGCAACAACCGGTGGCATGCCGGATCACGCTCGAATATCGCCACCAGATCGGCGCGAGCGGCCTGAACCAGCGTCGGATCATCCGCATAGGCTTGCTCGACGACTTCCCTGACGACCATCATCGACATCTCGTTGGAGGCCAGCTTCGCCGCGACACGGTACGACAGGGCCTTCTCGATCGAGGCATGGTGCAGGATCGTTGCATGGACAAATCCACCAATCAGCGGCTCGTCGGCCACCGCCTTTTCTGCATCGCTGCGGATCTGATCCCAGACGGGATCGACAGATGTGATCTTGCTTTGAAGTTCGACCATTGGACGGCTCCTCGAAAAAAGGTCTGTTCCCTCTATTTAACATGAAACCTCAAAACGCAAACCCTTCGGGGCGCATCAGCTCTCTCAACCCGCGTCCGGCCGCGCATCCAGCGCCGCCAGAACCAGCACGTGGCACTCGCGGTATCCAGCATCGCTCAACGCCCGTCCGAAAGCATGGTCACGTCCCCGGCACGCTCCCCGCAGGCTGCCATCGCCCCACTGCGGGTGGAGCTTGCGCAAACGCTTCACGTATTTGTCCGCCGCATGGGCCTCGATCAGCAGTTGACGCGCCAGCGCCGCGCGGTCCCGCGGCGCCACGGCCAACAAACACCGCGCCGCAGCCAGCAAATCACCGGTCTGAACCGCGCGCATCACATGGTCAACGCGATGCGGCGGTAAGGCCCGGCGCCATAGGCTGCTGACACCTGCGCGACCGCAATCTCCAACCCTGCCGCCCCCCCGTCGGCCGCCACGTCTTGCGCCGCATAAGTGTATTCGGGGGACGAAACGGTGACCTGCCGTACGGTTTGCCCGTTGCGCGAAATTACCAGATCATAGCTTTCGGTCTCTTCGCCCAGCGGCACCTCCATACCGTCCCAGGGATCTCCGTCGACGCGGGTGCGCCGGACCCACGACACATCAATCCCGGAATCAATGCGCATACGGGCGCGCAGATGCACCGGCACATACGGGCGCAGACCGTTACCGTCGAAAGCACGCTGCAGATGGGTATAGCTCGGATCATCTACCGACCGCAGGGCCGGACCGATCCGGAAAAACTGCGACACACGCCGCAAATTGCGCTGCAGTTCGATCTGTTGCGGCACCCCATTGAAAAGCACAACCGTAGAGCCGACAGGCCACGCCTGCGGCATCAGACCATCGGACCCGGCCTGCCCACGCAAGCGTTCGCTGAGCAGATAAGTCTGCGGTGCCAGCAGATCGGCCTTGCGGAACTGGAAGATCTCCCAGTTGTCGCTTGACCCGTCCCCGATGGCCGCCAGATTTGCACCGCTCAAAAGCGCGGCTTCGCTTACGGTTTCAAGGGTACCGCTGAACAGCTGCACCTCCAACGGAGCGCCCCTGTCGATGAGAGCGGGGCTGGCCGCCCGCATACTGGTGCGCGTGCGCCCGATGATAGCGCGGCTCGGAAGGATTGTGTTCACGGCATAGTTTTCATCTGTCGCAGAGCTGTAGAGCGCGACACTTCCCGGCCACGGTTGTGCAGTCGCGGCGATATAGGGCGCATGGGGAACCTCGTCTCCGCGCAAGAGCGGAATATCGAGGAAGAAAGGCTCGACCGGGATCGGCGCCACAAACGCCCGTGTCGCCGCCAGATCATCCTCAAGCGGTGCGGGATCATAGACTTGCGGATCGATCCGTACCGCTTCAAGCTTCTGATACGCTCCCTGCTCTACTCGGTCCACGCGGTAGCGGGCGGGCTCTTCGTCTCCCTGCCCCGGCAACTCCACAACATCACCCGAGCGGACCGACAGGCCGCTGAGAGGCAGCGAGAACGTGACAGTGTCGCGGGCGATGCGTGCCTCGTTCAACCATCTTTCGGTGACCTGGCGCCCTTCGCGCCGCGTCAACGCCATCGAAAACTCGCTTGCCGAAACAGCGTGGGTTTCCTCGTCAGGCAACACCGCTTCTTCGGCGATGACGTCGTAATCCCCATCGGCCTGAACGAACCGCAATCGGATCCGCCCCGAAAGTGCGGCTTCGGCATCACGTGTCTGCACCTGTACGCCGTCTTGCTCGTCACTCACGACAAACCGCTCGGGATCCAGAGGCAGCTCGCGCAACCCGTCACGCATCAAAAACGTCAGCACCCCGTCGCGCTCTACCGCATCAAACCCGAAACGGACCATCAAAGGCTGCAAGGCACTGCGTGCGTCGGCGACATCGGTGACCGCATACCCGCGCACATATCCGTGCAGACCCGATGTATCATAGGCCAGAACGCCCGCCTCGCGGCAAATCTCGTTCACCACGGATGCCAGTGTCCGTGCGGACGTGCGACCGTTCAGCCAATGCCCCTTGGCGTAGCTCTCCCCGTCGCTCCAGAGACCGCGATTGTTGGGAAAGAAAGGAAACGGGCGCGTGTCCCACGCCCAGACAAAGGCGCGTTGCATGTCGATCATTGTACCATCGTACTCGGCACTCTGGGGGTTGTTCCGGGGTTCTGACCAATAGTCGATCGTCGCACGCAGGTACTGCATCTGGATCAGGTCATCGCGGGCACCATCGCTGAAATGCGGCAGGCTGCTTTCGGAACTCCGCAGATCCGTGAACCTGTTGGGCTCGTTTGTACCTTTGTCGACTGCCGCACATCCGAACTCGGTAAACCACACAGGCTTCGATGACGGCTGCCATTGCGTTGGATCATTCAGCCGCACACCGCCAACGCGGTTGTGATGCAGATTGCTCCACCAGTTGCGGATATCCTTGTAGCGGTAGATCCACGGCTCATCAAAAGCACCGTCGGTAATCGGCTCGCGTATCTGCGCCTCGCGTTCCTCTTCGGACGGGTAATACCAATCGTAACCTTCACCGCCCTCGATGTTGGATTGCAAATAGCCTAGCGCGTGGATGTCATCCCAAGACTGCGCATCAAGGTGATCGACGCCTTCGCGCCAATCCGACAGGGGCATATAATTGTCGATCCCGATGAAATCGATGTTTTCATCCGCCCAAAGGAGATCGAGGTGGAAAAAATGGTCACCGCTTCCGTCCTGCGGTGTAAAGCCGAAGTATTCGCTCCAGTCCGCCGCATAGCTGAGGCGCGTGTCGGGCCCGAGGATACTGCGTACCTGCGCCGCGAGGTCCCTAAACGCGTCTACGGCGGGGAATGTCTCGCGGGAACTACGGATCTGCGTAAGCCCCCGCATTTCCGACCCGATACAAAACGCATCGACCCCGCCAGCAGCGGCGCACAGGGCGGCATAATGCAGGATGAACCGCGACAGGCTCCATTCCTGCGGACCGGTGTAGCGCACGCGGTCACCTTCAATGCGGAAATCCTGTGCAGAGGCGGTCCCGAAGAACCGTTGCACATCAGCGGCCGCCTCTGCGGTTTGGTCCGCACTACCTTCACGTCCTGGCGCACGGTCGAGCGTGATACGCCCCCGCCAGGGCAAAGCCGCTTGCGATTGTGCATCGCTATAGGGATCGGGCAGCGTGTTTTGCCCTGTCTGGTCCATCAGGATGAAAGGATAGAACATGACTGCCTTGCCAGCGGCGTTCATGGCCCGGATGGCCTCGACCACGGACTGGTCCGCAGGGGTGCCACCGTAAATCGGGCGGTCATCCTCAGCCCTTGCAATCACTCCTGCAGAGCCTCGCGTCAGGTCAGAAACCCGCCACGGAATTTCGTCCCCATCAATGTCGGGGTCCTCAACCTTGGGCCGCACCGTACAATGGCCACAGCGCAAGTCATCACCGAACCACGATACAACAAGGGATGCCGCCTCCAGCGCGGGCAATTCCTCGCCCAAGGCTTCCAGCGATGCGGTGAAATCCGTGACACCGGCAGGCGAATTGATGTTTGCGCTCCAGCGGGCCCTGTCATCGCCTTTATAGGTGACCGGTGTGGTGGCCAGCGCGTATTCACCCGTACCCGGGATCATCGCGACCCCCTTCACCGCGTGCGGTAACGCATGTGACGCGTCAGGTGCGCCGACCTGCTCGGGGCGCATCACCTCGAAGGAAAACTGCGGCACGCGGTTGCCGAATTGCCCCAGCGCCAGATCCTCGAACACCACATAGGCGGTCCCGCGGTACGCCGGTACCATACCGGCGCCCTCAATGGCCTCCATCACGGGATCAGGATCCTGTGTCATGCTACCGGTATAGACCCGCATGTTCAGATCACGCGGCGACATCTCCTCGCCATCGGCCCATATCCGTCCCACGCTGGTAATTTCGCCTTCGCACAGGGCGATCGCCATGTTCACGGCATAGCTGTATTCGGTCGTCTTCGGTTTGGGCGGACCGCCCTTGCCGCCCCCGCTTGTCGAGGACGTCTCCGAAAAATCGGACGCCCAGATCACCTGTCCGCCCAACCGCAAACGACCGTAGAGTTGCGCAACCGGATCGCCCTCGCCCGCACTGGTCAATCTGAACCGGTCAACGCGGCCCGTCTCGATTGCCTGACTGCCCTGCCCGAGAATGCGCTGATCGACCACACGCCCCAACGTCGCGCCAACGGCACGGCCCAAGGCCACCGATGACAACCCCGCAACCGTACCACCGATTGACCCACCTACCGCGGCCCCCGCCGCCGAAAGAACTACCGTCGCCATCAGATGACCTCCTTGGGAAATTCGAAACACGCGACAACGCGCCGTCGCCACGGGGCGCTCAAGGCGCTCTCCACCACTCCATGACCGGAATAGGCATGAATGAAACTGGGGCGACCGCCCTTTTGCGAAAGAATGCCGAGATGCTTGGCCACAGCGCCCTGCCGCATCCGGAACAACACCACATCTCCGCAAACGCCTTCGGCCACGGGTTTGGAGCGCAAGTGGCGCAATGCGGCCGCCCAGAGACGTTCCTCGCCCTGCGGCTCCGACCAGTCCATCGAATAGGCGGGAACGGTCTCCGGTTCCGCACCGAACCGTTCACGCCAAATGCCGCGCACCAGACCCAGACAATCGGTTCCCGCCCCTTTGAGCGCAGCTTGATGGACATAAGGCGTCCCGATCCAGCTGCGGGCGGCCTGCACTATCTCGGCCCCGCTCACCGGCGCGATCCGCCAGTGTTGGCGCCGCTGCTGCGCGGCACCGCCACAGACCAGTCCTCACCGGGCAGATCGGGAAATCCCTGAAAGTTGACGAAGTTGTTGAACTTCAGCCGACAGCTTTCCTGACGCTTGTCGCACCCTGCGACCAAACGCACCTGCGTGCCGGTCTCAACGGCCCCCTTCATCGGCTCCCAAAGCTCGATCACTCGGGTCTCGCCCTCGATCCTGTCTGCCTTGATCGTTTGCCAAAGTCCCGTCGCGGGACCGCTCAGCACCTCGAACCGGCCACGGGTGAACCAATCGGGGTCAAATCCCAACAGACCGGTCCACCGAAATGTCCGGCGCTTTTCGACCTGCGCGACATCAAGCGTGCGAAAATACCCCTCGCGGCCCAAATTGAAGCGGCACGCGCCATCACCCAGAACCGCGGTGCAGGGCTTTTGGTACACACGGCCCAGCGGACGATTCAACGCTTCGGTCAACCCACGAAGCTCTGCACGAAACGCGCCATCGCTGCGTGTCAGCTCGCCAATCGTGCCACGAAAGCTCAGCCAATGTTGATCGGTATCGGCCCAATTCACCACCCACGCACGCACTTCGGCACCGTCAAAGCGGCCCTGCTCGATCTCGTCCTCGCGCAACGACGCATCGCTCAACGCCCCCAGGGCTTCGGTATTGTCCACCGACAGCCCCGTCGACTGCGCAAGCGCCAACGCGCTCAAACCCGTGTCCGCCCGGAATTCGAGGCCGGCAAACCGCAACGGCCGATCGTGATCCGTGAACGCGAATTCCTTTCCGTCCCGACGTGTAATTGCCCACGCGTGGCAGACGGTCGTCAAACCTCCGGCCAAATGCGCGGCAAGCCCCTCGTTGAACACCGCCGTCATACCCGCACCTCGATCACCGGAATATCCGGCACCTGGCCCGCCTGAAAACTGGCCACACTCGCCTGAATGCGGTCACTGTCAAACCGGACCGGCACGTCGAACTCATAGCCCGCATAGACCCGCGTATCGGGGTCTGGTGCGTGATTGAACCGGATCAGGCCACGGGTCGTATCCACCTCGAAATCAACGCTTTCGGACAGCTGATCCTGCTCGACCGAAATGACGACACTGCCAGCAACGGGCTTCTCGATCGGGCGCGCGTAAGAATGCACGCCGGAACGATAGGTCTTGATCAGCTGGAATTCGGTCGTAACGCCGTCACCCGTGGCAATCTGCTGGTCTTCGGATGTCACCTCGCGCGAGGGGCGTGCCGATTTGTAATCCGCCCAGTCCTTCCAGCGAAAGCCATACATCTGCCCGTAGCGGGCCTCGTAAAACCCGATGACGTTCTCCAGATCATCCAAGGACCGCAGCCCCAGCCCCGCGTCATAGACGCGCCGCGAATGGGCCCAGGGTGTGTTGCGCTCCTCGTAGCCGTTGCTGAGCGGCACCACGTCGACGCGCCGCTGTGGACCACCCAATGCGCCGAAACTCAGGTTTGGCGGAAATAGAACTTCGTGAAACTGCATTGCGTGCCCCTTCTTGAATTAACGGTTGCGCTGACCCGAGCTGAGCGCGCGGCTCATCTGGGCTGCGATCTGTGCGCGGCTGCGTTGAAAGCCTTGCACATCCGGTGTCGAAATGTTCATGGTGACCGAAACGTTCTGACCACCTCCGCCGCCGGCGCGGACGCCCAACTTTCCGTCGGGCCCGCGGGAAAGCGGCATGATGGCTTCGGGTCCGGCTTCGCCCATTACGCCCAGGCCTCCGCGCATGCCAAAGTGGGTGGCCTGACTGATCACGCCTCCGTCGGCAAAGGGCATGACCTTGCCCTGGCTGAACGGCGCACCGTTGGCAAAGGGCAATACCCCCTGCACAAGCCCGCCAACCCCTTGGGTGATAAGACCGCCAAAATGGTCGGTCACGGGTTTCACGGCGGCATTATAGGCCGTACGGGACAGCGATTGCGCAACGGTCGTCAGCGCATCGGACAGCTTCACACCGTCCAGAACGACCCCGTCGAACGCTTTGCGCAGACCTCGGCTCAACCCTTTCTCGAAGGTCGCCATATCCTGCCCCGTCGCAGCAAGCGACGCGCGCATCCGGCGCAATTCGCTGTCAAATCCGGCAACCAGCGGCCCGGTCTGGGCCAATGTCTGGTTCAGCGTGCCCGCTTCATCGTTCAGACCATCGAAATTCTCGTCCGTCATTCTTGCGATCCTTTCACTTGATCGGGATAGGCCGCCATAAGGGCCGCCAGCCCGTCGCTCAGCAGTGGCCGCGATCCGCCCGCGTCACCCAGCATCATTTGCAACTCTGCAGGGGTCAGCGCCCAGAACGCGTCCGGGCTCAGCCCCACCCCCTGCAACCCGGCCCGCAACAATGCGGGCCAATCAAAGCCGCCACTCATGTGTCGAGCGCGAAGGCCCGCGCCAGTAGCTCTGCCGCGGCCCGCGCCGCAGCAACAGGCCCG
Source organism: Sulfitobacter sp. S190 (assembly GCF_025141935.1). Classification (NCBI taxonomy): domain Bacteria; kingdom Pseudomonadati; phylum Pseudomonadota; class Alphaproteobacteria; order Rhodobacterales; family Roseobacteraceae; genus Sulfitobacter; species Sulfitobacter sp. S190. Next base: position 1,974,284 of record NZ_CP081120.1, read on the forward strand.
CCTTCAATGTCCGCCTGCGCCAGCGCAGTTTGGGTCACTTGCGCGCCGCCTCCCCGTAGACCCGCGCCCAACAAGGCCAAAACGTCACGGCTGGTAAATTGGCCGCTCTCGAACCGCTCCACCAAAGACACCAGTGACGGCTCGGCAAGCGCCTCCTCAAGCTCGGCCAACGCGCCCAAGGTCAGCTTCATGCACTGGCGTTCACCGTCGATCACCAGTGCGACCTCGCCCCTCCAAGGATTGGTCATGGCGCAACCACATCCTCGACGTCAGGCACGAAGTTCAGCTGGCCCGCCGACTGAAGGCTCAGCTCATAGGTGGCCTCCCCGTTCAGCTGGCCGGAATACTCCAGCGATGACACCTGGAAAGGCCCTTCGACGATGCCGAAATCCGGGATCACGATCTGGAAATTCGGGGTCAGCCCGTCGAAAAACAGCTGGCGTGCCCGCTCGTCGGTGCTTTCGTCGCGAAACACACCCGACCCGCTGATCGCAGCAGAGCGTACGCCGGCCCCGCCCAGCAATTCGCGCCAGCCACCGGCACTGTCGAGCGATGTCACCTCGACGGCCTCCGCGTTAAAGCTGACCCGCGTGGCACGCAGGCCCGCGATGGTTTCAAAATTGCCGTCTGTCGTCATGTCGACCTTGATCAAAAGGTCCTTGCCTGCTTGAACAGCCATCTCGTCTTCTCCTCGTGAAATGCCTTTGGGCGGTTAAGTTTCAGTCGTCCTGGAGCCGCGCCACAAAGCGCAGATCAATCTGGCGGGTCTGGGCGCCGTCGCGGCGCTGCGCGGTCGCCCGCTCGAAATTGAGAAACACCAGCGTGCCGCGATCCAGCGTCAGATCCGCTCCGTGCAACGCGTCGCACACCGCACCGGCTGCCTGCTTGGCCGTGGCGAAACCGGGGGCTGCGGTGATGATCGACACGGCAAAACGGTGGCGCGCACCGGCGCCCGTGCCGTCGGATGCATCCGTGACCTGCTCATCGCCCAAGCGGATGTAGATATCGGGCAGTGTCCCCGCCGGAACCGCGTCATAAATCGCGCCGCCGACCAAGGCATCCAATGCCGTATCACTGCTCAGCGCGGCGAAAACGGCCGCCTGCAAAGCCCCTGAAAGCGCATAGCTCATACCACCGTCTCCTCTTCGGCGCTGCACAGCAGATACCGCCCTTCGGGATCGCGCTCGGCGACGGCGGCGATGGTGTAGATCCGGTCGCCCTCGCGGAACCGCTGTTGGGGCATCGGACGGGCCGGATCGCCAACCGGGGCGCCGCGCACCGTTATCCGCAGACCACTGCGGCTGACCGGTGCACCGGCCTGCGCCGTCTCGCGCCCCGCGCGGGCCACGACCTCGGCCCACATGGTCCCCAGCGGCACCCAGCCCTGCACATAGCCCCCCGCCCCGTCGCTCAGCTGATCGGGATGCTCCAGCACCAGCCGCCTGTTCAACCGTGGCGCGCTCATGGCTTGGCCCCCAGACGCATCATCCGGAACCGCTCGATCAGGCTGGTCACACCGAAGGGCATGCACCCGTCGGACAGCGCAGTATCGTGGCGGTATTCATAGAAATGCGCGGCCAGCATCAGAACGGCCTGCTGCAGATCACCCGGCAGCCCGGCCCAGTCGCTGGCGAACCCAGCCACCAGTTGCACGCGCAGCTCACCGCCCTTTTCGGGACCCGGCAACGCGGTGCCTGTGGGCCGGATGCGCGGGCTGTGGCCATCACGCTCCAACCAGTACACCGCCGGATCGACAACCGTGGCCATACCCGTCCGGCTGATCAGCGCCAACTGGGCAATCTCGCCCACCGGTGCGACGGGAATGGACTGGGCCGTCGCATCCGACCACCCGGCCAGCGTCCAGCGGAAAGTACGCCGCATCAGCGCCTTGCCGGTACGGGCCTCGATGGCCGCCATTGCAGCCCGCAAGAAGCCGCGCAGCACTTCGTGTTGCACATCCTGCGTGCCAAAACCGCTGCCCATGCGCATATGCGCCTTGAACGCTTCAACCGGCAGGGCCGCGTCCGGTACGCTTGTTTCTTCGATCAACATGCCAAAGCCTCTTTCCTGTCCCCTCGAATTCTCACCACCCCGGCCCCCGGTGCCGGACGCACACCCGTCATCGCATCGCTCGGTTGGAGGGGAGCAGCTGGACAATGCGATAACGGTATTGCTTGGGCGTACGCCCGGGCCATGGGGCGAAGATCCATCGCCTTCGCCCCACCTTCGACGCCGCGCTTAAGCGGTGCCGAATTTCAGCAGTTTGATGGCCGCAAAGTCGCTCACATCGCCGCCCACGCGCTTGGTGGCATAGAACAGGACATGAGGTTTGGCGCTGAAAGGATCGCGCAGGATGCGCAGATCGGGGCGCTCGGCGATCGTGTAACCCGCCGCAAAGTCACCAAAGGCGATCGACAGCGAATCCGCCGCCGGATCGGGCATGTCCTCGGCGATCAGCACAGGATACCCCATCAAACGGGCAGGCTCGCCCGCGGCCAGACCGTCGGACCACAGGAAACGACCATCCGCATCCTTGAGCTTGCGCACCTGACCGGCCGTTTTCGAGTTCATCACGAAGGAGCCGTTGGCGCGGTACTGCGCACCCAGCGCATAGACCACATCCACAATCGCCTCACCCGTGACCTCTCCCGCAACATCGGTCGGCACATAGCCCAGATTGCCCCAGGCCCACACGTCATTGTCGACCGTGGCATGGGTCAGGAAACCCTTGGGCTTGTCGATGCCATCACCGGCGACAAAGGCGTTGGCCTCTGCGCGGGCGAACTTGTCAGCGATGCGGCCCGCAAGCCATGCCTCGATGTCGAACGCCGCATCGTCCAGCAAACGCTGCGACGCTTTGGGAAGGGCGCTCAGCTCGTGCAGCGGTACGGTGATACGGTCGATCTGGGGCGTGTCGCTCTCGGCGACGGAGCCCGTCTCGCTCGCCCAACCGGCACCGACGTCGGTGTGATCGACCAGCACGTCGTACGATGTGGCCTCCACGTTGACGACAGTGGCAATCGCACGGATGGATGCCGTGGTGCTCAGCACCGACTGCACCGTCTGCGACGTCTGCGGATCGACAAGGTAGCCACCGTCGGAATTGACGGCCGTGGACATTGCCTTGCCCTCCAGCTCAAGGCCGCGCAGGCCGTCGTCGTCGCCGGTACGCACATAGGCGTTAAAGGCTTTCTGATGCGGCGCACCCGCATCAACAGCACCACCCAAAGGGGGACGTGCAGCAGTCATTGTCTTGCGATCCAGCATGGTCATACGCTCTTCCGTTTGTTGAAGTTTGGTCTCAATGTCGGCCTGAAAGCCCTTGAAGTCGTGGACAAATCCCGTCACGGCACGTCGCACGTCCTCTGCTGGGGACACCTGAGCGTTCCCAGTCTTCTGTTCGGTCCTGCTCATGGGCATTCCCCTTTGCTTGGTGGTTGCAGCGGCATGTTGAGATCGGCCCGCGCCGCCTCGAACGTCGCCGCCATGTCGCGCAGGATGCAGTCCAGCCCGACAAAACTGTCGGCCTTGGCCCCCACCCGCGCACTGGGCAACATCGGGAAGGTCACCAGCGACACCTCCCAAAGCTCCAGTTCCTGCAAGAGCCGCTGGCCCTTGGTATTCTTGCTGGCCCGCACGGTGCGGTACCCGATCGACAACCCGTCGATGGCCCCCGCATTGATGAGGGCAATCGCCTCACGGCCCTTTTCGACCGATGCCAGGATACGGCCCTTCACAAACAGACCGCGCGCATCCTCGCGCACTTCATCCCAGACGCCGATGGGCTGCGCGGCATCATGCTGCCATAGCATCTTCACGCCACGGTCGGCCTCCCGCAGGGCCTTCAGGCTCGCCGCATAAGCCCCCGCTTCGACCACATCATTGCCTTGATCGGGATCGCCGAAAAAGCTGGCGTAGCCACTGATCTCGACACCCTCGTCAACCTGCGCCACCGCATCGAGCGCCATAAACTTGCGCTCCAGTCCGGGCAAACCTCCTCCGGTCTCCGGGCCCAGCCCGAAGCTCATACTCGTCTGCATGTCGCTAACTCCTTATTCGCGTCTCAGCCCGCTACCGGGGCCACCACCAGAAATGACTGCACAGCCTGCGCCAGGATCACGGCGACGACCCCGTACACCGTCAGCCAAAGCCGTTTTTCCAACCGCTCCATCATCTGCTCGATCCGGTCGAGCCTGCGTTCAAGGTTGGCGAAATGGATGCCTGTGACCTGTTCATGGGCCTGCAGCCGCATTCCCGGTGCGCATTGAAACCGCTCCACCGGCAAATCACTCATCCGCTGCGACCGCCGGCAGCCCCAGCAGGCTGCGCTTTTCCGCGTCGCTCAGAAAGGCGGCTGAGGCCACGCGTTTCCATTGCGCATCGCGTTCCGCGCTCAACGCCGGCACCTGGTCCAGGTCGGGCTTCAGCTGCACGTCGTCGCCGGTAAACTCCGACAACCAATGGCTCAGCACGGCCGTCACACGGGTGGCCAAGGGCAACACCGTCAGGCGGTAAAACGCCCGGTGCGCCTCTTGGTAGTTTGCATAGGTGGCATCCCCCTGCACCCCGATCAACATGGGCGGCACGCCCAGGGCCAGCGCGATCTCGCGCGCGGCGGCTTCCTTGGTTTTCTGGAACTCCATGTCCGAGGGCGAGAACCCCATCGGCTTCCAGTCCAGCCCCCCCTCCAGCAGCATCGGCCGACCGGCATTGCGCGCGCCCTGATGGTGGGTTTCCATTTCGCTGACCAACCGTTCGTATTGATCCGTGCTCAGGCTGCCTTGCCCTTCGGCCCCGCGGTACACGATGGCCCCCGATGGCCGCGCCGCATTATCAAGCAGCGCCTTGCTCCAGCGGGATGCAGAGTTGTGGACATCGACCGCCGCGGCCGCCGCCTGCATCGGGGCAAACCCGTAATGATCGTCCTGCGGGTGGAAATTGCGGATGTGGCAGATCGGGGCCGCAGCACTCACGTCAAAGCGGTGCTTGCGCCCGCCGACCGCGTACTCATAGGCCACCGGCCATCCATCGCTGCCCGGCACCACAGACATCCGCTCCGAGCGCAGCACGTGCAATTCGACAGGCGCGCCCATATCGGCACCCACCGCCTCGACGTATCCATCCCCCGACAGCAAAAGCTGGGCATAAAGCGCCTCAAGCAGCTCCGCGCGGCCCTGCGCCCCGTTGGGACGGGCCATCAGGGACAGCAGAGGATGGGTCTCGAAGCGGCGTGTGTCGTCCTGCAACACCAGCGGCAGCGCCGCGGCCGCCTCCGCAATCAGCTTCACCGACCGGAACCCGATGGGGTTACCCGCAAAACCGGTCCGCGTCAGCGATTGTGTGTCGCGCGGGCTCCACGCCACACGGCCGTTGGTCTGCATCGCAACCACACGCCCGGTCGCCGACGCCTTCGCTTCCGGCACCTCTGCCGTTCCACGCCGTAGAAAATCAAACACCATGCCGCGCTCCTGATCCATCGTCCCGAAAATTTCCGCCAGACCCTCTGGCCTGTCCGCTTCGAAAATCAATTTCTCACCGAAGCATTAACGCGCGCACACCAGTGCGTACGCCGCCCGCGCAACACGAAAAAAGGGGGCCCGAAGGCCCCCTTTTCCATTCCTATGCCCATCCTGCGCTACAGGCTGCGCACACCGGGTTGGCGCCACGACGCCGCAGGCGCGATCATCAGCTCATGCAAGGCCCAGACAAGCGCGTCGACACGGTCGGGCGATCCGCCGCCCTCGTATCCTTGCGCGGTCATGCGCACCATCTGGTCCTCCAGCGCGTCAAGCCCCGCCACATGGGTCACGCGTCCCTGCTCGTAAAGCGCGGCAACCGGTTCCGCGCGTGCGACCTTGCCGCGCGACGCATGAACACTCTTATAGGGCACCAGCGGATCAATCTGGCGAATGACCTCCTCGACAAGCTGGCCGCCCTGGTTGACCTCTGCCACCAACCGGTCGGCGCCGTAGTGCTCCATCGCGGTGATGGCCGCCCGCGCCCAGCCGCTCGGGCCCATACCCTGCACCGTCGCGTCCCCCAGAACATAGGCACGCCAATCCTGCGGCGGTCCTTGCTGGACCACGCCCGCAACCACGATGCCGCATTCGTCCGATCCCGCCCCCGCGGTCGTGGCAGGATCAACGGCCACGACAATACGGTCGAGCGTGGGCACCTTGCGGGCCCGCAAATTCTCCAGCATCCGGGACGACCACAACGCGCCGTCGGCATCGGCCAGCAACACGCCGTCCAGTTCCTGACGGCCCAACCGTGTGCCTTCGTACCGCGCGCGCACCTCCTCGAGAAACGATGCCGCCAGATTGGCGCGATTGGCCTCTGTCGGGGCTTGCGTGACCACCGTCGATGGCGCATCCAGCAGGGTCTTGAGCACCCCGACATTGCGGGGCGTGGTGGTCACACACACCCGCGGATCATCGCCCAGCCGCAGCGCGAACTGCAGCATGTCCCACGTCTCTTGCGCCTTTTTCCATTTCGCCAGCTCATCGACCCAGGCCCCGTCGAATTGGGGCCCGCGCAGCCCTTCGGGATCATGCGCGGAATGCACGGTGGCAATCGCTCCGTTGGGCCAGACCAACCGCTTGCGGGAGGCCTCCCAACTCGGCTTGCGGTCGTCAGGGGTGCACGCAAGGATACCGCTGTCGCCGAAAATCATGACCTCGCGCACCTGATCGACGGTTTCGCCGACCAGCGCGATGCGTTTTGCCCGTCCTGTGTCCAGCGGCAGCGATCCCTCGACCATGCTGCGCACCCATTCCGCACCGGCGCGCGTCTTGCCTGCACCGCGCCCCCCCATGATCACCCAGGACCGCCAATTCCCGTCGGGCGGCAACTGGTGATCCATCGCCCAGAACTCGAACAAAAAAGGGAGAGCACGAAGCTCTCCCTCATCCAGTCCCTCAAGGAACGCCGCCTGGATCGGCGGTGCAGCGGAGGCGATCCAGCTTGCACCCGATGTCAGCCCGTGCCCGGTCGAGATCGAGCGCGTGCCCCCCGCGGGCAATACCGGCTTGTTTGTTTCTGCAGTCATTCAGCAAAAGCTCCGCTTTCTGGCAGCGACCAACCGCATCACCAACACTGGCAATGGTCTTGGACGCCGCTGTTCCATTGATTTCCTCCCCGGCTTGGGCCCGTTGTTTCAGGCTCTCTAGTTCTACCCGCAGATCGGCGAGTGCACGGCGCACCGAAAGAAAAAGCTCTTCGGTTTCCGCCAACTCGGCATCTGCGTGGGCCGGGGTGAGTACAGTCATCTTGTCAGATGTCCTTTCGCTTGGGGTCTCCAACCGACAGGCACGAAAAAACGGCCACTGACATCCGTCAGGGCCGATCACCCACGCCTCCTAGCGTATTACAATCTATACGGGAAAGCGTACGCAAAGTCAAGGTTGAAGGGGTTAACAAGCCCTGCCGGCGGCGTGCGCCCGCTTCACCAAATGGCCCTTCGTGCCCACGAAAAAGGGCCGCTGCGCGGCCCCGTTTCACGTCTGATCAGTTCCCGCTGGCAGAGGCATCTTCAGCCGCCGCCGCGGCCCGCTCGGCCTCGATCTCGCGCCAGCGCGCGACATTGCGGTTATGCTCGTCCAATGTCTGGGCAAACGCGTGACCGCCTGTCCCGTCCGCCACGAAAAAGATGAACTCCGTCTCCGGCGGCTGTGCAGCGGACATCAGGCTGGCACGTCCCGGGTTGGCGATGGGCGTCGGCGGCAGCCCTTCGATCACGTAGGTATTGTACGGCGTCGCCGCCCGCAGCTCGCTGCGGCGCAGCCCCCGGCCCAGCACACCTTCGCCATTGGTGATGCCATAAATCACCGTGGGGTCGGTCTGCAGGCGCATGCCCTGGTTCAGGCGGTTTACGAACACGCTGGCCACCTGCCCGCGCTCCTCGGCCACCCCTGTCTCCTTCTCCACGATGGAGGCCAGCGTCAGCAGATCCTCTTTCGTCTCGATCGGCAGATCCTCGTCGCGGGCCTCCCACGCCGCATCCAGAAGCCGCACTTGGGCCGCCTGCATCCGTGCGATGATGGCACCGCGGTCGTCGCCCTTGCGCACTTCATAGCTATCCGGCGCAAGCGATCCCTCCGCGGGTGTTTGCGCGATCTCACCGTCCAGCACGTCCATCTGCTGCAAGGCATTGGCCACCTGCCAGCTTGTCACACCTTCGGCCATCGCCACACGCAGGCGCGTGTCAGCCTCGGCCAGTGTTTCGGTATAATCTGCGGGCGTTTCATCCTCGGCGGGATCAAACTGCACCACTTCGCGGAACTGGTTGGTCGCGGGGTCGAGTTCACGGACCTGCACGCTGATACGGTTCACACCGATGCGGTAGACGACTTCGGTGCCACAGGTGCTGGCGCCGCCGCGGGTCACCACATCGACAATCTCGCGCATGGTCGATTCCGGCTCGACAAGGAACGAACCGGCCTTCAACTGGCCCGTCTTTTCCTCGTAATCCGCACCGACCCTGAAAATCGCCGCCGAACTGACAGCCCCCTCATCGGCAAGCTGTTCGGACACCCGTCGCATGTTGCTGCCGCTCTTGACCTGCAGACAGATCGCCTCGCTCAGCGGACCGGGCGTGTCGTATTGCGCCCGCCCCCACAGAATGACGCCGCCCAGCAGAAACAGACCCACCATCAGAAAGGTGATCGCATTGGCCGCAACGTGTCGCCACATCTAGTCGACCTTTCCGAACAAAACGCTCGCGTTGGTGCCGCCAAAGCCGAAGGAGTTGCTGAGTGCGACGTTGATTTCACGCTTCACGGCGGCGTTGGGGGCAAGATCGATCGCTGTCTCGACGGCCGGATTGTCAAGGTTGATCGTCGGCGGGGCAATCTGGTCGCGGATCGCAAGGATCGAGAAGATGCCCTCGATCGCGCCTGCCGCCCCCAAGAGATGGCCGGTCGCAGACTTCGTCGATGACATTGTCACCTTGCCCGCATCGGGGCCCATCATCCGCTCTACGGCACCCAACTCGATGGTATCGGCCATCGTCGATGTGCCATGGGCATTGATATAGTCGATGTCCTTCGGCTCCAGACCAGCATTGCGCAGGGCCGCGCGCATGGACCGCTCGCCGCCTTCGCCGTCCTCGGACGGGGCGGTGATGTGATAGGCATCGCCCGACAGACCATAGCCGATCACCTCGGCATAGATCTTCGCGCCGCGCGCCTTGGCGTGCTCGTATTCTTCCAGCACCACGATGCCCGCGCCCTCGCCCATCACGAACCCGTCGCGGTCGGCGTCGTAGGGGCGGCTGGCCGCTTTCGGATCATCGCCGCGCTTGGTCGACAGCGCCTTGCACGCGTTGAAACCGGCAATCCCGATCTCGCAGATCGCAGCCTCGGCGCCTCCCGCGACCATCACATCCGCATCTCCGTGCTGGATCAGACGGCTCGCGTCCCCGATGGCATGCGCGCCGGTCGAACAGGCCGTCACCACCGAATGGTTCGGCCCCTTGAAGCCGTATTTGATGCTGACCTGACCGGAAATCAGGTTGATCAGCGCACCGGGCACAAAGAATGGGCTCACCCGCTTGGGTCCTTTTTCCGCCATCATCACGGCGGTGTTGGCAATCGAATTAAGCCCGCCGATGCCCGACCCGATCAACACACCCGTGCGCTCGAGGCTCTCGCTGTCCTCCGGCGTCCAACCGGCGTCTTCGATGGCCTGTTGCGCCGCGGCCAGACCGAACAGGATAAAGGTATCGACCTTGCGCTGGTCTTTGGGAGCCATATAGGTGTCGGCACAAAAGGTGCCGTCGCTGCCATCGCCCAACGGCACTTCGCAGGCGTATTGCGTGACCAACTTGCTGGGGTCAAAGTTGGTGATCGGCCCCGCACCCGACTGGCCGTCGAGAATACGGCGCCAGCTTTCTTCGACCCCGTCCGCCAACGGCGTGACCAACCCCAACCCAGTGACAACCACTCTGCGCATAATTTCAGGCCCTTCGGTATGAATTCCTTGTCGCGCTATACAGTGGGGATGGCGGGCAGTTCAAGCCTCCTGCCGCGACACCGGCAACCGGCTGCGCGATGTGTCGCCGCGCGGGGCGCGGAACCATCGGGCAACGTGCGGGGTTGAACCGGACAATCCAAGAGGGCCAGATGCCGGAATTCCTGTTTATCGTACTGCGCACCATCGTTGCCCTTGGCGTGATCATCGCGCTCACCCGTTACTTCGGGTTGCGCAGCTTTTCGAAAATGTCGGGCTTCGAATTTGCGGTCACCGTGTCCATCGGCTCGGTCCTCGCGGGGGCCGTCACCACGCTCGACACACCGCTGTTTGTTTTCGTCATCGCGTTGGCTGCACTGTTTGCGGTGCAATACGGGCTGGCGCGCTTGCGCACCTTGAACGACCGCGCTCAGCAGGCGCTGGACAATGACCCCCTGATGATCCTCGAAAACGGTGAAGTGCTGGACGAAAATCTGGCACAGGCCGGCATGACCCGCGATGATCTGTGGGCCAAGCTGCGCGAGGCGAATGCCTATGACATCTCTGCCGTCTTTGCGGTGGTGGTCGAAAACACCGGTGACATCAGCGTGCTGCACGGCCCGTCCGAAAACGGCCCCAGCCCCGAATTGCTCGACGGTCTGCGCCGCTAGACCGGTGGCCCGTTGCGCACCATCAACTGCACCCGATCGCCCTCTACCTGCGTCTCGCGCATCGCGACATAGCCCAGCTCGGAGGCAAGGCGCAGCGATCCGTCGTTCTCGGGCGTGATCATGCACACGGTGCGGCCCGCCACGATCCGGTCAAACCAGTCGTGCGCGGCATTCGCAGCCTCCAGCCCCAAACCCTGCCCCTGCGCATCCGGCGACAGGATCCACCCCGCCTCGGGATAGGGGTCGAAATCGGAGCCAAGCCCGCGTGAGCCGAAAAAGAAACCGGTCTGGCCGCTCATCTGGGTCTGGCCGTGGACCTGCACCGCCCACTGGCCAAAGCCCGCGATCTGCCAATGGCCCGCGTTGCGCAAAAATGCGTCCCAACTGCGCGCCTTGGGCCACGGCTTGCCGCTGATGTGCGTGACAACGGCGGGCGTGGCCCAGATGTCCGCATAGCGGTCGAAATCCTCACGGCGCATGGCCCGCAGGGTCAAGCGTTGGGTATTGATGGTTGGTACGGTGCGCGACATGGCGGTGAATTTCCTTCACTCTGACGGTCGGTAGGGCCTGCTGTACCGTCAGATTATCAACACGATGCCGCGCAACAAGCTTAAATCGCGTTAAAATAGAAAAACGGCGCCGTTCCGCATAGGAAGGCGCCGTTTTGTGTCTCAAAATCCACCGGTTGCCCGGCAGAGCCCGCCGCTTAGGAGGCTTCCTTGATGAACTTGACCGCGTCACCGAAGGTCTGGATGTTCTCTGCCGCGTCGTCCGGGATCTCGATGCCGAATTCTTCTTCAAACGCCATCACCAGTTCAACGGTGTCCAGGCTGTCTGCGCCCAGGTCGTCGATGAACGAAGCGTTCTCTGTCACTTTGTCCTCTTCAACACCAAGGTGTTCCACAACGATCTTCTTTACGCGTTCTGCGACGTCGCTCATTCTTTAGTCCTCACATTTGGGCCAGTAGGCCCCTTTGGGTGCCTGCCCGCCACGCGAACGCGAGGGGCAGAAAATGCCCCAAAAGGGGCGGCTCGTTACCCTTGCTTGCACAAGGTGGACAGCACAATCAAGCACTGGTCCGGATAAATCTGCGCCCCCTTTAGCATAAGACACGAGGGACGCAAACGCTTTCGCAAAGCGCCTTACAACATGGCCATGCCACCGTTCACATGCAAGGTTGCGCCCGTAATATATGCCGCTTCATCGCTGGCCAGATACACGACCGCACCGGCAATTTCGCCCGGTGTGCCCATGCGGCCTGCGGGAATCTGGCCCATGATTCCCGTTTTCTGATCATCGGTGAGCTTCTCGGTCATCGCCGTTTCGATAAATCCCGGGGCAACCGCATTGACGGTGATGCCGCGGCTTGCCACCTCGTAGGCCAGCGATTTGGACATGCCCACCATCCCTGCCTTCGACGCCGCATAGTTCGCCTGTCCGGGATTGCCCGTGGCCCCCACCACCGAACTGATGTTCACGATCCGGCCCCAGCGGGCTTTCATCATCCCGCGCATCACGCCCTTGCACAGCTTGAATGTCGCCGTCAGGTTCACGTCCAGCACCGACTGCCATTCGTCGTCGGACATCCGCATGAACAGGTTGTCGCGGGTGATGCCTGCGTTATTGACCAGAATATCAACCGATCCCATCGCTTCGGCGGCCTGCTTGGGCAATGCCTCGACCGCCGCCATATCGCTCAGGTTACACGGCAGCACATGCGCCCGCGCGCCCAGATCCGCCGCAAGCGCCTCCAAAGGCTCTGTGCGTGTGCCAGACAGGCCGACGGTCGCGCCCTGTGCATGCAACTGGCGGGCGATATCGGCGCCGATGCCCCCCGACGCGCCGGTCACCAACGCATTTTTACCTGTCAAATCAAACATCTGTCCGTCCTTCCGTGTTCAAGGGGCGCAGCGGCGCTGTCAAAAGCCCCGACTGCGAAACCTCCGTCTCGCTCAGTGCATGTATCCGGTCTGCGCCTGCGTTACGCAAGCCAAAGGCGCTTTGGGTGGCCGGTCCGGCCATCCGCGCGGCAAATGCGGCCAGCGCCGGATCGTCCCATCCGACGGGCACGATTTGCGCACCGGCAACCGCTTCGCGGGTCACACCGCCCAGAAAAGGCGCGATCGCGGCTCCCGCAACGCGGCTGTCGCTTTGCAGATGGGTCGACAATCCGCCCGCCCGCACGCGCATCCCCATGGCGATTGCGGCCGCCACATCGTGACGCCCGCCCATATCCTGCACAAAAATCTCTGTAATCTGCGGGTTCTGCGCAAGGATCGTGGCAAAATCATCCGCCGTGCGTGCCGTGATCCGGCCCGACATCAGCAACCTGTTGCCTGTGCCTGTAAAGCTGGTGCGCGGCAAAACACGCGCGCGCACGCCGCACCCCGTCATCATCGCCAGCGCGCCCAGCATCACGGCCCTGCGGCCGGTCTCAGCCCTCAAGGACGGCCTTCACATCCGCCGCCACACCCACGTTGCGCAGCGTGGCGTCCTTGTGGATGCGCCGGATCATGCCCAACAGCGCCTTGCCCGCGCCAATCTCCCAGAACTCGGTCACGCCATTGGCGACCATCCACTCCACCGACGACCGCCAGCGCACCCGGCCCGTGACCTGCTCGACCAACAGGTTCGGCACCTGTGCGGCATCGGTCACGGCGGCGGCGGTGACATTGGCCACCAGCGGCACGCGCAACGCGCCGGGCGTCACCTCGCCAAGCGCCGCGCGCATTTCGTCGGCGGCAGGCTGCATCAGGGCACAGTGGAACGGGGCGGATACCGGCAAAGGCAAGGCCCGCTTGGCCCCCGCCGCCTTGGCCAGCACGATCGCGCGCTCCACCGCGTCCTTGTTGCCCGAAATCACGTTCTGTGTGGGGTCGTTTTCATTGGCCAGCTGGCACACATCGCCCTGTGCCGCCTCTTGCGCCACCGCGGCCACCGCATCCGCGTCCAGCCCCAGCACGGCTGCCATGGCGCCCTGCCCCACGGGCACCGCCGACTGCATCGCCTGACCGCGCGTGCGCAGCAATCTTGCCGTATCGGCCAGACCGTACACACCGGCCGCACAAAGCGCGGAATACTCACCCAGCGAATGGCCCGCGACGAAAGACGCGCGATCGATCTCCACGCCCTCTGCCTCCAGCGCCCGCATCGCGGCAATCGACGTGGCCATCAGCGCGGGCTGCGCATTCTGCGTCAGGGTCAGCTCTTCGATGTCACCCTCCCAGATCAGGGTGCTGAGCTTTTCGCCCAAAGCCGCGTCGACCTCCTCAAAGACCGCCCGCGCCGCGGGATAGTTTTCGGCCAGATCGCGGCCCATGCCGATGCTTTGTGCGCCCTGACCGGGAAATACGAATGCGATGCTCATGAACGGGACCCTTCCGTCGTGTGTTTTGCCTTGGTTTACCTGCCGTCGCCCAATTCAACAAGGGCGCACACAAACCGTGCGCGCCTCCCCATTGCGGCCACCGGTCACCTGCGTATCCTGCCGGGGCAAAGCTACCCTCCCGAAGGATACACACCATGCCCCTTTCCAACACCACGACCCGCTACGGCAGCGTGACCAAAGGTTTTCACTGGCTGACGGCCCTGCTGGTGCTGACGCTCATCCCCGTGGCGGTGATCGCGAACCGCCTGCCCTATGACACCTCCGAACAGCTGGCGCAAAAGGCGTGGCTGTTTTCGCTGCACAAGACGCTGGGCGTCACGGTGTTTTTCGTGGCGCTGCTGCGTATCGTCTGGGCGGTCGGGCAGCCCAAACCGGCGCTGCTGAATGCCGATCGCAAGCTGGAGAGTTTCGTCGCCGAAGCGGCGCACTGGCTGCTCTACGGCTCGCTGGTGCTGGCGCCGCTGTCGGGGTGGATCCACCACGCGGCCACCAGCGGTTTCGCCCCGATCTGGTGGCCCTTTGGCCAGTCGCTGCCGCTTGTGCCCAAATCCGAAAGCGTCGCGGGCGTGTTTGGCGGTCTGCACTGGGTCTTTACCAAGGTCATGGTCGTGACGATCCTTGCCCATATTGCAGGCGCGCTGAAACACCATCTGGTTGATCGCGATTCCACCCTGCGGCGGATGCTGCCCGGCCAGGCGACGCTGCCACCGCTCTCGGCGGCGGACCACTCCAAAGGGCCCCTTGCCGGTGCGCTTGCCGTCTGGGCACTGGCCCTCGGTCTGGGCTGGGCTCTGGGCGTCTATGCGCCGCACGGCGAGACGGTCGCCGCCGCTGAACTGGCCGAGGTCGCATCGGATTGGGAGGTTCAGGAAGGCGAGATCGCCATCACCGTGACCCAACTGGGCTCCGAGGTAACCGGCAGTTTTGACAGCTGGACATCGGCGATTGCCTTTGACCCCACCATCGACACGGGCAAAATGGGCAGCGTCGAGACACAGATCGCCATCGGCTCGCTCACGCTGGGATCGGTCACGGCGCAGGCGCTCGGCCCCGATTTTTTCAATGCGCAGGCTTTCGAGACAGCCACCTATTCCGGCGATATCTTCAAAGCACCCGACGATTACGAGGTTCGCGGCACCCTCACGATCAAGGACACGTCCGTTCCCCTGACCCTGCCGTTCCAGCTGACGCTCGACGGGGAAACCGCCGACATGCAGGGCCGTCTGACGCTGGACCGGCGCGATTTCGGGATCGGCGACAACATGACAGACGAAAGCTCGCTCGCCTATGCGGTGGACGTGCGCATTGCACTGCAGGCCACCCGCGCGCCTTGACCTGCGCAAAACGAAAGGCCGGCCCCCGCAGCGGCCGGCCGATTTTGAGTATTTATGGCCAAATGAGAAAACGCCGCCCCGTATTTCAGGGGCGGCGTTTGTCGGGACGGGGCAGAAGGTTTATTCGGCCTTCATCGCCTCAATCGAAATCGTCACGTCGACTTCGTCGCTGACATTCGGGGCGAAGGCGCCCACATTGAAGTCCGAACGGAGCAGTGTCGTTGTCGCGTCAAAGCCGGCCCAGGCCTTTTGCGCCATCGGATGTGTGCCCGTCTGGTTCAGCGTGGCATCCAGCACCACCGATTTGGTGACATCGTTCATGGTCAAATCGCCGGTGATCTTGGCGGTGTCGTCGCCCGTCACTTCGATGGCGGTCGAGGTGAAGGTGATCACGTCCTCATCGGTGGCGCCGAAGAAGTCATCGGACATGAAGTGCGCCTCGCGCTGTTCCCAGCCGGTGAACATCGATTTTGTCGGCATGGAGACGGTCACGGTGGAGTTGGACGGATCTTCGGCGTCGAACATGATTTCGCCTTCGAAACCGGAGAACATGCCGAATGTGGTCGAGAAACCAAGGTGATTGTAGGAAAACAGAACCTGGCTGTGGCTGCTGTCGAGCACGTATTTTTCCGCCGCGAAGGCCATGCTGGCAGAAGCGGACATCAGGGCGGCAAGGACGAGGGATTTCATAGGGCGTATCTCCTGTTTGGTGTAAGATACGGCACTATGTGATCCATCCGGGCGCGATCGCAACTGCGCAGCGCTCCACAGGTTCTGCGCAAAAGCGAACATTCGCCGGTGCGCGGATGCACAAAACCCTTTCAACAGTCGGTGTTCAGGCCAGTTTTCCGACCCCGCGCAGGGCGCCGATCAATTTGGCGTGTGCGGCGGCATTGCTGAGCATGATCTCGGCCAGCATCCGGCCATCGGCGGCAAAGAACGCCAGCTGGCGGCCATCCTGCTGCACTTTTTCCAGCGCCGCGAAGCTGTGGCGTTCGATCAGGCGGCGGCCGCCGTTCGACTGTTCGCGCACCAGCCGCAATTCGGAGGCGGCCGCGTCGATCTCCACCGTGGGCGCGAGGGGCGACAGGCTGTTTTGCCACAGGCCGATGCCTGCAAGGGCCGCGATGGCCGACAGGCTCAGCTTGAACAGCATCATGTCCGGCTCCCAGCTGGCACCGGGGGCCATCCACAGACCGACGGTGGTGATGACAAGGGCAACGGCAAAGACGCGCTGCAGGATACGGATCAACATCCGCGACCCGTCGACCGTACGCACGAGGGCGAGGTTGGGTACATCGGGCTGGGCGAAATCAGCTGTGGCAGTCATCTTATTTCCCTCGTCAGTTGTTTTCCAAGAGTTGGACGGGAAAAGAGACCAAATCGGGGCAGCTGTGCGGCGCGGGTCGGGCGATCCTGGGGTATTTACACACAGTGTCGCGGTATCACGCGCGCCGTTGGTGCGATACGCCACGCTGGGCGCTTGCACGTCTGGCCAAACCGTGTATATGCGGGGCTTCTCTTGCACAGAGACATGAACCGCGCAGTCTCTCGTGGGGGGGCCGCAAGAGGAACACAGCCCCGCCTTTGAAATGCGCCTTGAAATAAGTGGAGCACACATGCCGCTATATGAGCATGTCATGATTGCGCGTCAGGACTTGTCCAACACGCAAGCCGAAGGCCTTATCGAACATTTTGGCACCGTCCTGTCCGACAACGGCGGGAAACTCGTGGACAGCGAGTACTGGGGCGTCAAGACGATGGCCTACAAGATCAACAAGAACCGCAAGGGCCACTACGCCTACCTGCGCTCCGATTCTCCCGCGCCCGCGGTGCAGGAAATGGAACGCCTGATGCGCCTGCACGACGACGTGATGCGCGTGCTGACGATCAAGGTAGACGAACACAAAGAGCTGCCTTCCGTGCAAATGCAAAAACGTGACGAGCGTGAAGGCCGTCGCGAACGCCGCTGATCTGGCTTGAAGAAGAGGACCTAACCCATGGCTGCAAAACCATTTTTCCGCCGTCGTAAAGTCTGCCCCTTCTCGGGCGACAATGCACCGGCGATCGACTACAAAGACACACGTCTGCTGCAACGCTATATTTCCGAGCGTGGCAAGATCGTGCCATCCCGTATCACCGCGGTATCCGCCAAGAAACAACGCGAGCTGGCCCGTGCCATCAAACGCGCCCGTTTCCTGGCCCTGCTGCCCTACGCCGTGAAGTAAGGAGAAACCGACATGCAAGTTATCCTTCTTGAACGTGTTGCCAAGCTTGGCCAGATGGGCGACGTCGTCGACGTCAAACCCGGCTACGCACGCAACTATCTGCTGCCCCAGCAGAAGGCCCTGTCCGCGTCCAAAGCGAACATCGAAGCCTTCGAGACGCAAAAGGCACAGCTTGAAGCACAGAACCTGGAGACCAAGAAAGAGGCCGAAGCGATGGCCGACAAACTCTCCGGTCAGCAGTTCATCGTGATTCGTTCCGCTTCCGACGCAGGCGCGCTCTATGGCTCCGTCACCACCCGTGACGCTGCCGAAGCGGCCACCGAAAACGGCTTTACCGTCGACCGCAAGCAGGTCGTGCTGGGTGCGCCGATCAAATATCTGGGCGTCCATGACGTGCAGGTCGTTCTGCACCCCGAAGTCGAAGCCACAATCGAGCTGAACGTCGCCCGTTCGCCCGAAGAGGCCGAGCTTCAGGCATCCGGCAAATCCATTCAGGAACTGGCCGCGGAAGAAGAAGCCGCCGCTGATTTCGAGATTGCCGAACTGTTTGACGACATTGGCTCTGCGGCATCCGAAGACGACGATCTGGCGGAATCCGCCGGTGTGTCGCCCGACGACACGCCAGACAACATCGTCGAAGGCGCGCGCGACTGATCGCCAGCGCCCGATCGCGAAGAAATCGAACGCCGCGCAGCTTCTGCGCGGCGTTTTTCGTATCACACCCGCCGCTGTTGGGCACAATCACCACCACAGGACACCCGCCATGATGAACAGTCCGTTCGACGCGTAAAGGCCCCCTGCCTGAGCCCGCGGCCTCCGGCAACTCCCCGCCGACCCCGCCGCCTGCGCGGCAATGGCGCTTGCCCCGTGCCCCCCGCTCGGCGATCAAGGCCATGCAACAACCCGACAGAGCGATCATGCCCCACCCCACACGCCGAACCTTTCTTACCCTCCTGTGCGGTGGCGCATTGGGGGCATGCGGCGCCCGCACGCCAGAACCGGCCGCACCGCCAGCGCTCCCGCTCTTTCCCAACGAAACGCCGGAATTGCGGGCCAAGATCAACTATTGGGCGGATTTCTACGATCTGCCCCGCCCGCTGGTGCACAAACTGGCCGTGCGCGAAAGCACCCATAACCCAAAGGCCCGCAATGGCCCCTACTACGGGCTGCTGCAAATCCTGCCCGCCACCGCGCGGACGATGGGGTTCCGGGGCCAGCCTTCCGATCTGCTGGACGCCGATACAAATCTGGAATTTGCGTTGAAATACCTGCGCGGTGCGTGGCTTTTGTCGGACGGCGATCATGCCACCGCAATCCAGTGGTACGCGCGCGGCTATTATTACGAGGCCAAGCGCCGTGGCATGCTGGTCGAAACGGGGTTGCGCCCCGGCTGAGCAGCCGCCCATCTTCCAACAAAAAAGCCCCGCAGCGTAAACTGCGGGGCTTTCATTATGGAAAACGGCCCGCAGGCCCCGCCCATAAGGCTTACTCTTCTTCCAGCGCTTCTACAGCTGCCTGAAGATCGTCCTTGGACACTTCCTTTTCGGACACGGTCGCTTTTTCGAACACGTGATCGACAACCTTGTCTTCAAACAGCGGCGCGCGCAGCTGTTGCTGCATCTGCTGGTTTTGTTGAACGAATTCAAAGAACTGGCGCTCCTGACCGGGGTACTGACGCGCCTGGTTCATGATCGCCTGGGTCATCTCGGCGTCGGACACCTCGACTTCGGCCTTCTGGCCCAGCTCGGCCAGCAACAGGCCCAGACGGACGCGGCGGGCGGCCAGCTTCTTGTGCTCGTCGGTGGGTTCGATCTCGGGGTGATCGTGGCCTTCGACTTCGGGGTTTTCCTCGTGCCACAGCTGGTGGGCAATCTGGCCCGCTTCCGCATCCAGCAGCGACGGCGGCAGATCGAAATCAACCAGCTTGTCCAGCTCGTCCAGCAGGGCACGCTTCATCACCGCGCGCGACGCGCCGGTGTATTCGGCTTCCAGACGCTCACCGATCTGGGTTTTCAGACCGGCCAGATCCTCGGCACCGAACTTGGTGGCCAGCTCGTCGTTGATCTCGGCGGCAACGGGTTCCTTGACCTCTTTGATCGTGCAGGAGAACACGGCCTCTTTGCCTTTGAGATGCTCGGCCTGATAATCGTCGGGGAAGTTGACGGTGACGTCCTTTTCTTCCTCGGCCTTCACACCGACCAGCTGCTCTTCGAAACCGGGGATAAAGCTGTTGGAGCCCAGCACCAGCGGGTAATCCTCGGCGGAACCGCCCTCGAATGCCTCACCGTCGACCTTGCCGACGAAATCCATCACGACCTGATCGCCGTCTTTTGCCTTGGAGCCCTTCTTGCGGGCTTTGAAATCCTGCGCCGTCTCGGCCAGCGAGGACAGCGCCTCGTCGATGGAGGCGTCATCGGCCTTCACAACCAGCTTTTCCAGCTTGATGCCGGACAGATCGACCTCGGGGATCTCGGGCAGCGCCTCATAGGACATCGTCACTTCGACGTCGTCGCCTTCTTTCCAGTCCTCGTTGGTCATCTTGACCTCGGGCTGCATCGCGGGGCGATCGCCGGACTTCTCGAAATGCTCGTTCATCGCGCCGTCGATGCTTTCCTGCATCGCTTCGCCCATAACGCGCTGGCCGAACTGCTTTTTCAGCAGCGCCATGGGCACCTTGCCCTTGCGAAAGCCTTTCATTTCAACTTCGGGCTGGGCTTCTACCAGCTTTTCGTTGACCTTGGCGTCCAGCTCATCCGCCGTCAGCGTGATGGCGTAACCGCGTTTCAGACCGTCGTTCAGCGTCTCTTTGACCTGCATGTGTGCTCCATAGCGTAGGGCCGCGCGCGGGCGCGGGGCATCAAAATTTGTGCTCTTCTATTGAGGCTGCGCCCAAGGCGCAAGGGGCCATTGCAGCGTGCCGGAATTGGCCGGTTGCAAAGGCCCCGGCGGGCTCACATGCCCAGGGCTTCCTTGTACATGTCCAGCACCGCTTCTTCTTCGGCGATGTCGTCGGGCTCGCGCTTGCGCAGGGCAATCACCTTGCGCAGCACCTTGGTGTCATAGCCGCGCGATTTCGCCTCGGCCATCACTTCCTTTTGCTGCTCGGCAAGGTCCTTCTTCTCGGCATCCAGCCGCTCGATCCGCTCCACGAACTGGCGCAGCTCGTTGGCGGTGACGCGGTACTGCGCGTCGCCGGGGGCGTCCTCGGTGACGGGATTTGTGCTCATATCGCTCATGGGCGGCTCCTTTTGGGGGTCAAACGTGGGGGGATTGGATCGGTTGGCTGCCTGACTATCGCGGCCCGCCCGCCCCCGCAAGCCGCACTTGCCGGGGCGGCGGGATTATCCTAAAGCGGGGCCATGGAACAAGACGCCTCTCCCGCCCTCGACGCCCTGATCTGGGCCGGAACAGCCGTGTCCCTTCTGGGGCTGCTCGGCCTGATCTACTGCATCATCCGCGTTAGCCGCGCCAAAAAGGCAGGGCTGAACGACGAAGAAATGCGCGACGTGCTCAAGAAAGTCGTGCCGCTCAACATGGGCGCGCTGTTTTGCTCGGTCATCGGCCTGATGATGGTGATCGTGGGCATCTTCCTCGCCTGACCCGCACCTGCCTCTTGTGGCAACGCCCCGCCCTGCGTATCCTCACCGGCAGGAGGACCCCCCATGAGCGACGCCATTGCGACCCCCTTGGTCACCGCCTTTTTCGACGAGGCCACCAATACCGTCAGCTACGTCGTGCAGGACCCGCAAGGCAGCGCCTGCGCGATCGTGGATTCAGTGCTTGATTTCGACCACGCCGCAGGCCGCACCGATACCGCCTCCGCCGATCGCCTCATCGCCTTTATCACCGACAACAATCTGCGCTGCGAATGGATCCTCGAAAGCCATGTGCACGCCGATCACCTCTCCGCCGCGCCCTACCTGCAGGAACATCTGGGCGGGCGCATCGGCATTGGCGGCGAAATCACCACCGTGCAGGATACTTTCGGCAAGGTCTTCAACGAAGGCACCGAGTTCCAGCGCGACGGCTCGCAGTTCGATGCGCTTTTCCGCGATGGCGACAGTTTCCACATCGGACAATTGCGCGCCGACGTGATGCACACACCGGGCCACACGCCCGCCTGCCTGACCTACGTGATCGGGGATGCGGCCTTCGTGGGCGACACGCTGTTCATGCCCGATTTCGGGACCGCGCGCTGCGATTTCCCCGGCGGCTCGGCGCAGGATCTCTACACCTCGATCCAGCGCATCCTCAGCCTGCCCGACGACACCCGCATCTTTGTCGGCCACGACTACAAAGCACCCGGGCGCACGGAATTCGCGTGGGAAACCACCGTGAAGGCGCAAAAGGATGCGAATGTGCACATTGGCGGAGGCCGCGCTGCGGATGACTTCGTCGCCCTGCGCGAAACCCGCGATGCCACCCTGCCGATGCCGAAACTCATCGTGCCGTCGCTGCAGATCAACATGCGGGCGGGCCACATGCCCGAACCCGACGACAGCGGCACGGTGATGCTGAAGCTGCCGATCAACAAACTCTGATTTCACACGACAAAGGACGATCCCATGCCGATGGACTGGATCTGGGGCGCGGTGGGCGGTTTGCTCATCGGCAGCGCCGCCGCACTTTATCTTCTGGGCAACGGGCGCATCATGGGCGCCAGCGGCATTATCGGCGGGCTGATTGATGGCTCGGCTTCGGCGCAATGGCGCGAACGGGCGGCCTTTGTCGCGGGTCTGATCGGGGTGCCCGCCCTGCTCTTTGCCGCAGGCGCGCGGGTTGATACCGGTCTGACATCCAACTGGGTCCTTATCATCGCGGGGGGTCTGTTGGTGGGGCTGGGCACGCGCATCGGGAACGGCTGCACATCGGGCCACGGGGTCTGCGGCATCTCGCGGCTCAGCCTGCGGGGCATCGTCGCAACATGCGTCTACATCGGCGCAGGCGCGCTGACCGTCGTGGCGCTCCGGGGGATACTGTGATGCGGTTGGTGATTGCGCTCGCCGCCGGTGGCCTGTTCGGCCTTGGCCTGCACCTGTCGGGCATGACCGACACCACCAAGGTGCAGGGATTTCTCGACTTTTTCGGCCAATGGGATCCAACACTGATGTTCGTGATGGGCGGTGCGATCCTGCCCATGGCCGTGGCGTGGCGGCTGACCCGCAGCCGCCAGCCGCTCACCGCCGATCATTTCCCCGCGCCGCCCGCCACCACGCTCGACCGCAAACTGGTGCTGGGCGCGGTGATGTTCGGTGCCGGTTGGGGGCTGACGGGTCTATGCCCCGGTCCGGCCATCGCCTCGCTCGGATACGGCGGTGCGGGCGGCGCGGGCTTCTTGCTGGCCATGCTGGCGGGGATGGCGCTGGCGCCCCGCGCCCGCGCACTTCTGGACAGCGCCGCAGTGCAGCGTTAAGCTTCGCGCATGGATATTCGCAAGCTGACCCCCCGCTATTTTGTTGCCCCGCAAA
Source organism: Sulfitobacter sp. S190 (assembly GCF_025141935.1). Taxonomy (NCBI): domain Bacteria; kingdom Pseudomonadati; phylum Pseudomonadota; class Alphaproteobacteria; order Rhodobacterales; family Roseobacteraceae; genus Sulfitobacter; species Sulfitobacter sp. S190. The sequence goes on from NZ_CP081120.1 coordinate 1,997,322, forward strand.
TCTCGCCCGACCAGATGGGCGCGCTCAAAGAGGCGGGCATCACGCGCATCCTGTGCAATCGCCCCGACGCCGAGGTCCCCCCCAGCCATTGCGCCACCGAAATGCAGCGGGCCGCCGAGCAGGCCGGCATCGAATTTTGCGAACAGCCCCTGACCCACCAGACCATGACCGAAGAGGTCATCGCCAACAACCGCGCCCTTGGCGCCGATCAGGAAGGCGTGACACTGGCCTACTGCGCCTCCGGCACACGGTCCTGCATCGCGTGGGCGCTGGGACAGGCGGGCATGATGTCGGCGGATGACATTATCGAAGCGGCAGCCGCAGGCGGTTACGACCTGCAACAAATGCGCCCCTATCTCGAAGCGCAAGAAGCAGACTGACGGTCGTCCGACCCTACGGAACTGTTTAAAGGCTGAACGCCGAAAACGCCGCCGGTCCGGCCACACCACAGTTCACTGCACATCAAAGCGCAGCCCTCCCCGAACGACCGCGAAGGCAATCCCGCTGACCGTTCGGGTCGATCTGACCGCGCCCTAGACGCGTGCCTTTCGCGGCACCTCTCAGCCTCCGGCCTTTGCCGCGCGCAGTCATTCCCGTCGGGACAACCGGCGCAGAACCTCTATTTCGCGCCCTACCGCGCCCTGCACCGGGTCACGCTTCCTTTCGCAACTGCGCTGCCGACGGTGACGCAGTCTGTGCCCCGTCGGCTGCATCATCGAGCCCTTCCAGATCGGACATATCGGGCAAATCGCCCGCCATCACGTCCTTGGAAACGGGCACCGCTGCGCTCATCTGCACCAGATTCTGGGTCTGCGGTGGCGCCGTGTCTGCGGTTACATCGGGCAGGTCCAGCTCTGCGCGGTCCGATGCGCGGCGGCGCGGATGGATGTGGGGTTTGGGCATATGCTCGAGCTGCAGCGCGCGCGTGCCGTTCAACTGGCCCAACACGCCACGGCTGATCATACGGCCCGTCATATCCTGCACCATCGCGCTGTCCATCGTGTCGGTGCCCAGATCCAGCACCGATCCCGCCTGCATCCCGGTCAGCTCGGACAGCGGGACCTCGATCTGCGCCAATGCCACGCGCAGATCGGCGTGCACCCGCATCGCGCTTTCGGCCAGCTGCGGTCCCGTGCGCGGCGCGGCACAGGTCTCGGAATCACCCGCGCGCGTCTCGTCCGGGGGCGGGCTGCGCCGCGGCGGGGGCGGCACCGGCATCAGCAGGCTGATCGCGCCCTGACACAAGCCAGCAGCCACATCGACCGTCATAGACATCTGCCTGAATTCCGCAGCCTCCAACCCGATCAGGGCCTGACGCGCCGTCGGGGCCCAGATGCCGAAACGGTATCCGGCAAGCAGCCGTTGCTCCTCGGCGTCTTCCAGCTGGTCGGCGGCCTGCCGGATCAACCGCTCGATAAAGGGCGCGGCCAGCCCCGCGTCGATCCCCGTCAACGCCCGTTCGCTGGGCGCATCGGGCTTGTTCAACTGCCCCGTGGTCTGCTGCTGGGTCAACACGGTGACAAGGGTGCGGTCCAGCGTGGCCAGCCCGACGCGACCGTCGGTATGATCCAGCAACAACAGCAGGTGATCGGTCTCGAACGCACCGTCCAGCTGGTCATTGCGCAGCGCCCGTTCGGTGACCGACATCGCCGCCAGCGCCAGATCCATCCGGTCCTCGGCCAGCTTGGCCAGCGTCAGCCGCAGCGCCTTGAGCGGTGACATGCTGCGTGTCTGCTGCAACACGCGGCCCGCCCGTGTCTTGCGCAGCAACACCGATCCCGACTGTTCCGATGACATGGTTTCTCCCGCGCATGGGCGCATTCAGCGTATCTCACCCCCAGTGCTACCCGCAAAAGGGTTAACCGCCCCTGAACGCCGGTCCGATTTCTGCCGCTCAGGCCGGCATCATCAACCGGTACGACGGCTCCGGCGCGGCGGGCGTGGCGGGCAGCAAAACCTCGAATGTCGCGCCCCCCCGCCCCGGCACATAGCGGATATCACCGCCCAAGCGGGTCATGATCTCGCGGCAAATCGCCAGCCCCAGACCCGCGCCTTCGTTGCCACTGCTGTCAAGCCGGGCGAATTTTTCAAAAATCAGCCCCTGTGCGTCGTCGGCAATGCCGCTGCCATTGTCGGCAAACGCCACGATGACCGTCTCGCCCTCACGGCGCACCGCAATATCCAGCGCCGGATCGGACGCGTCGCAATATTTGCCCGCATTTGTGATCAGATTGATGAAAACCTGCGCCAGCCGGTCACTGTCCGTGACCAAATCCACATCCTCGCCCGCCGGGCGCCGTGTCACCTCCAGCGCCCGCCCCATCCCAACGGTGGCTGTCGTCACCGCATGATCGAGCACGTCCGACAGGTTGACGGCCCGCGCGTTGAGGCTCACCTGACCGTTCTCGAGCACAGACAGATCCAGAAGATCATCCAGCAGACGCGTCAGTCGGATCGCTTCGGTGTGAATGATCGAGGCATAGCGGGTCTTTTCCGACGGGCTCAGACTGTCGGCATCGCGCAGGATTTCCGAAAACGACCGGATCGAGGTCATCGGCGTGCGCAATTCATGGCTGATCTGGCTGAGAAATCCGTCCTTTTGCAGCGACAGCTGGGTCAGCTTTTCGTTGGCGCGGCCCAGCTCGCGGGCGGTTTCGGCCAACTGGCGCGACTTGGCCTCGAGCCGACTGGAATACTCCAGAATCTGGGCGGATTCGTCCGCCACCGCCATCAGATCCTCCACCGAAATGGACTGGCCCCCGACAATCTGGCTGATCATCGCGTTCGCCGTCGCCGCCCCCACCGATGCAGCGAGTTCACGCTCCAGCGCCTGCACAAACTCCGGCGTGGGCGCGGGCAGACGGCCGCCTTGGCCTTGCGCCTCCGCCGCCCCGTCGAAAAAGGCCTGCGCCTCCGCCGCGCCCAGAATCCGCTGCGACATGATCATCAGATCCTCGCTGCCCGCCGCGGCGGCATTCCACCCCCGCGCCGCGCTGGAATGGTCGAACACATTGACAAACTGCGCGCCCTGCAACCGCTCCAGCGGCAGCGGAAAGGTAAAGATCGACACCGCCACAAAGGCCGCGGTGTTCAGCGACAGGCTCCACCAGACCGCATGCACCGTGGGGTCCAGCCCCGCAATCCCGAACAACGCCTGCGGGCGCAGCGCGCCAATGCCCCACGGCCCCTGCTGCATGAGCGTGCTGGACAACACCGCATCGGCGCCGAAACTGGGCAACAGCATCGTCCACACCCACAGCGCAAACCCCACGCTCAGACCCGCGATCGCACCGGACCGCGTGGCCCCACGCCAGAAAATCCCGCCCAGCAGCACCGGCAGGAACTGCGCGACCCCACCGAACGAAATCAATCCGATCGCGGCCAGCGCCCCCGATCCGCCCGACGCGCGATAGTAGAAATAGCCAAGCGAGATGATCAGCAGGATCGACAGCCTGCGCGCGCGGATCACCACCTCGCGCACGTCGCCCGACTGTTGCGCCCCGTCGTTGCGCAGCTTGAGCCACACAGGCATCACGATGTGGTTCGACATCATCGTCGACAACGCCAGCGTCGCCACGATCACCATGGAGGTGGCCGACGAAAACCCGCCCAGAAACGCCAGCATCGCCAACCCGTTCTGCCCTTGGCTCAGCGGCACGCTCAGCACGAACAGATCGGGGTTGGCGCCCTGCGGCATCAGATCAAGCCCCACAACCGCGATCGGCACCACGAACAGGCTCATCGCCATCAGGTACAGCGGAAAGGCCCAGCTCGCGATTTGCAGATGCCGCTCGTCGTCGTTCTCGACGACCATCACCTGAAACATGCGCGGCAAACAGACAAAGGCCGCCGCCGCCAGCACGATCAACGCGCTCCACCGCCCGCCGTCGGTGCGCCACACGCCAATCTCGGAGGCATCGATGCGGGCAAATGTCTCGGCCACACCCCCGGCCAGCCCCCAGACCACGAAAACCCCCACCGCCAGAAGCGCGACCAGCTTGACCACCGCCTCCACCGCCACGGCAATGACGACCCCGTGGTGACGTTCGTTGGCGTTGAGGTTGCGGGTGCCGAACAGAACCGTGAAAATCGCCAGCCCCGCCGCCACCCAAAACGCCGCCGACACGGTGTTGAGCGGGCTGGTCGCTGCATCCGCCGCAGGGGCCGCGAATATCGACAGCGACAGCGTGACAGATTGCAGTTGCAACGCGATATAGGGGGTGACCCCCACCACCGCCATCACCGTCACCATGATCGCCAAAGTGTTCGATTTGCCATAGCGCGCCGAGATCAGGTCAGCCACCGACGTGACCCGCTGGGCCCGCCCGATGCGCACCAGACGGCGCAAGATCCACCACCAGCCGATCATCACCAGCGAGGGGCCCAGATAGATGGTCACATACTCCAGCCCCGACCGGGCGGCATATCCGACCGCGCCGTAAAACGTCCACGCGGTGCAGTAGATCGACAGCGACAGCGTATAGACCAGTGGCGACCGCAGCAGCCAGTTGCCGCGCCCGCGCAAAGCCGCCCGCTCGGCCAGAAACGCCACCACGAACAATCCCGCCACATAGATCAGGCAGACCCCGACCAGCTGGTTCAGCGATACCATCACCCGTCGCCTTCGCCGCGCAGCGGTGCATCCAGATCCTGCGGATCCTTCATGCGTCGCCACAGCAACGCAGAGGCACAGATCGCCAGCAACCAGATCACGAACACATAGCTCAGCGCCTGCGACATGGTCGTGGCGTTCCCGGCCTGCGCTGCATCACCGCGCGGCCACATCAACGGGACCAGCCACAGTATCAGCACCACGAACGGCAACACCCTGAGCGCATCGATCATGCGGCGCGCGCGATAGCTTTTGCGGTGCAGGAAAAGCGGCGTCTTGGCCATCGGGGTTACGCCGCGCCGCTGGTGCGGTCCTCGGTCAACTCGCGCACCGCGGCCAGCATGTCCTCGTTGGAAAACGGTTTGGTCATGAAGCGGCTCGCCCCCACCTGCATCGCCATGTCACGGTCGCGGGCGTGGCCGCGCGCGGTCAGCATCAGCACCGGCAAATCACTCAGCGCCGTGTCACTGCGCAGCTCCGCCAGAATCTCGAACCCCGATTTGCCCGGCAGCATCACGTCCAGCATGACCAGATCGGGCCGCGCCGCACGGATCACCTCCGCGGCACTCGTGCCGTTTGCCAGCGTCTCCACGCGCCAGCCCTCGCGGCCCAGCAAAAAGCGGATCGCCTCGGCGATGTTGGTCTCGTCCTCCACCAACACGACGTGTTTTGTCATGTCACGCATCCTCCCCAATGCGGACGGGGAGCGATATGCTGTGCACCACGGTCCCCGACAGGCCAAGGATGCACCAGTCGCGCAGGCCTGTCAAAACGTCAAAGCCGCGTCAGGCGCTCAATATCGACAATTCGCGGCGCGCCGCACAGCTGGCGTGCGGGCATATCCGGCAGGTTGCCCCGACATCGCGGGCGGGCAGCGCCGTGTCGCCCACCGGCACCGGCAACAGCAGCATCACCCCCTGCATCATCGGCGGCGCGTTATAACGCGCGCCGCCCTGCGTATCTGCCACCGCCACGGCATCGAACCGGGTCTGGTCGCGGCCCAGCTGCCCTACCCGTTCGCGCAACACCATGCCGCCGCCTGCCAAGGCACCGAAAAGCGGCCACAGGGGGCAACACGCGCCGAACCGCGGCACGCTGAACCCGTCGACGGGCTTGCGGAAAATCACCGTGCCGGAGCGGTCGCACACGACCAGCCCCGCGCCCATCTCCGCCACCGCGGCCAGACGGCGCAGCACCACCGGCACCGGCACCCGCAGCCACCGCGCCAGTGCCACAGGATCGGGCGCCTGACCGGGCTCCAGCGCGCCGCGCAGCGCCGCCATCGGCAACAACCGCGCGTCCTGCGCGACCTGCGTCAGCACACCGCCCAGGATATAGCGGCCCGTCGCACTCATCCGCGGTGCCTCTGCCTGCAACAGCGCCTCCACCGCCTGCGCACTCCCCCCCTCTTCGAGCGTGTCGAAATGATAGCCGTGGGTGTCGAGAAAATGCTCGACCTCCTCCTGAGCGGAGCGTGCGGTGTCCTCCGTCTCCTGCTCCAGCTCGAGATATTGGACAAGCGCCTGCGCGCTGTCGGCCAACCGGCGGCTGTCGGCATCGATGTTGGTATGGAACCGGTCGCGCCACTCGGGCTCGAGCGTCTTTGTCTGCGCCAGAATCTCCGCGGTGGAGCGGATCGCCGACACGGTGGTCAACAGCTCGTGCATGGAAGCCGCCAGATGCGGATCGTGGGTCATCCGGTCGCTCAGTGTCTCGACCGTGCGCTCCAGCGTGGCAATCCGGCGCTGGCTCTCGGCGAGCGCCTCCGCCCAGCCGGGGAAACGCCCCGCGAATTCATCGGCACGCGCGGCCTCGTCCTGCGACAGATCCGAGGCCACCGCCGCCTCGCGCAGATGCCCCAGAAGCGCCGCTTCCGCGCCTTCGGTCAGCGCCTGCGGCTCCACCTGCAACTGGGCCGCAATGTCGAGCAACAGCTTGCCGCCGATTCTGCGCCGGTTGTGCTCGATCAGGTTGAGATAGCTGGCGGAGATGCCGATCCGGCGCGCCAGATCGGCCTGTTTATAGCCCAGAACGCCGCGCCGTTCGCGAATGCGGCTGCCGGTCAGCCCCTCACGTGCCATGCGCAACCACAAGGGTAATATCGCCCGAATTCAGGGACTTTCTGCAATGCAACATCATGAAATTTACAACCCCCACCGGATATCGGTTCATTTATTTACAAATAAATCGTTTCCATCAAGGGGCTTGTTGATGCGTTTTCAGGTCACGGCGATACTGCTTTTGCACAAATAGTGCCAGCACCACCGGTCACAAGAATGCCGAGGTGCATGTTTCAACACTTTCGGGAGGACATTCATGTCAATCTTCAATCCGACACGTCGGGCACTGATCCAAACCGGCGCCGTCGCCGGTGCGGGCCTCGCACTGCCGACGTATCTGCGCGCCGACGGCCACTCCGGCTTTACCAACGCGCCAACAGGCTCCACCGTGACGCTGGGCTTCAACGTACCCCAAACCGGCCCCTACGCCGAAGAGGGCCTGGACGAATTGCGCGCCCAGGAACTGGCGGTCGAGCACCTGAACGGTGAAGGCGATGGCGGCATGATGAACACTTTCAGCTCCAAAGCGCTGAAAGGGAACGGCATTCTGGGCAAGAAAGTCGAATACGTCACCGGTGACACACAGACCAAATCCGATGCGGCACGCGCTTCGGCCAAGTCGATGATCGAAAAAGACGGCGCCATCATGATCAACGGCGGCTCGTCCTCGGGCGTGGCCGTGGCCGTTCAGGGCCTGTGCCAGGATGCGGGCGTGATCTTCATGGCGGGTCTGACCCACTCCAACGACACCACCGGCAAGGACCGCAAGGCCAATGGCTTCCGTCATTTCTTCAACGCCTACATGTCCGCCGCCGCGCTGGCACCGGTGCTGGAAAAAGCCTACGGCTCCGACCGCCGCGCCTACCACCTGACAGCCGACTACAACTGGGGCTGGACACAGCAGGAATCGATTGCCGCGGCAACCGAGGCCATGGGCTGGGAAACCGTTCAGGACGTGCGCACACCGCTGGCGTCCACCGACTTCTCCTCCTACATCGCGCCTGTCCTGAACTCCGGCGCGGACGTGCTGGTGCTGAACCACTACGGCGGGAACATGGTCAACTCGCTGACCAACGCGATCCAGTTCGACCTGCTGAGCAAGCAGGCCAACGGCAAGGACTTCCAGATCGTCGTGCCGCTCTACTCCGAACTGATGGCCGCCGGTGCGGGCGAAAACGTGCAAGGCGTGATCGGCTCCATGAACTGGAACTGGCAGCTGCAGGACGAAGGCTCCAAGGCGTTCACCAAATCCTTCGGTGAAAAATATGGCCGTCCGCCCTCGAACTCGGCGCACACCTGCTATGTGCAGACACTGCTCTATGCGGATGCGGTCGAGCGGGCCGGCACCTTCAACCCGTGCGGTGTTGTCGAAGCGCTCGAAGATTTCGACTTCGACGGCATGGGCAACGGTCCGACCACCTACCGTGGCGCCGACCACCAGTGCTTCAAGGACGTGCTGGTCATGAAGGGCAAGGACAACCCGACCAACCAGTACGACACACTGGAAATCGTCGAAGTCACACCGCGCGCGCAGGTCGAGTATGCACCCGACCACCCGATGTTCGCCGGTGGCGATCTGGGCGAATGCAACCCGGGCGCATAAGGCGTCCCGCCCCGGCGCGCGACCGCGCGCCGGGGCCACTTTAACCAGTATAAATTACAGCGTTGCCAAGTGCTTGGCGCGCAAACTTCAGGCAGGGCCACCGCATCGCGCGGGCGGCGCTATAGGATCCCTTTCGCTTAGGTGGAGACAATGGACGCAATCCTTCTTCAAATTCTGAACGGTCTGGACAAGGGCTCCGCGTATGCGTTGATCGCCCTCGGTCTGACGCTCATCTTCGGCACGCTCGGGGTGGTGAACTTCGCCCACGGCGCTCTTTTCATGATAGGGGCGTTCTGCTCGGTGACGCTGCAACGTGTCCTGACGCTCAGCTCGGTCACCGAAGACCCCACGCAAAAGGACTTTCTGGGCAATCCGCTCAAGGTCGAAACACCCTACGTCCAAAGCTGGTTCGGTCCCGAGACGGGGGCCGCGATCATCGACTGGTCGGTGCCTCTGGCGATCCTTCTGGCGATCCCGGTGATGCTATTCATCGGCTTCGTGATGGAACGCGGGCTGATCAAACACTTCTACAAACGCCCCCACGCCGACCAGATCCTCGTGACTTTCGGTCTGGCGATCGTGCTGCAGGAAGTGATCAAGTATTTCTACGGGGCCAACCCGATCCCCACCCCTGCCCCCGACGCGTTCAAGGGCAGCTTCGACTTCGGGATGCTGCTGGGCATGGATCCCAATGCGGTGATCTACCCCTACTGGCGGCTGATCTACTTCGGCTTCTCGGCGCTGATCATCGGTCTGGTGTTCGCCTTCCTGCAGTTCACCACCTTCGGGATGGTCGTGCGGGCCGGTATGGCCGACCGTGAAACCGTGGGTCTTCTGGGCATCGACATCGACCGCCGCTTTACCATCATGTTCGGCATCGCCGCCGCGGTGGCGGGGCTGGCCGGGGTCATGTACGCGCCGATCAACTCGCCCAACTACCACATGGGCATGGACTTTCTGGTGCTGAGCTTCGTCGTGGTGGTCGTGGGGGGCATGGGCTCTCTGCCCGGTGCGGTGCTCGCGGGCTTCATGCTGGGCATCCTCGAAAGCTTTGCTTCCATGAACGAGGTCAAGGCCATCCTGCCCGGTATCGACCAGATCATCATTTATGTGGTGGCCATCATCATCTTGCTGACACGTCCACGGGGCCTGATGGGCCGTCGCGGCGTGATGGAGGAATAATCCATGTTCGGACTAGCCAAACGCGATCTTTCGCTTCTTCTGGTGGTGACGGTGCTTGCTCTGTTCGCCCCCTTCATCCTCAACCCTTTCCCCGCCGACAGCGCCATGGCGCAGTTCAACGCGGGCTATCCCGACCTGATGCAACGGTTCGTGATCTTCGGCATCTTCGCCATCGGCTTCAACCTGCTGTTCGGCCTGACAGGGTACCTGTCGTTCGGCCACGCGGCGTTCCTCGGCGTGGGGTCCTACGCGGTGGTATGGATGTACAAGCTGCTCGATTACAACGTGCTGCCGGGCCTTGTGCTGTCGGTGCTGATCTCGGCGCTGTTCGCGCTGGCGATCGGCTTCATCAGCCTGCGCCGCTCGGGCATCTACTTCTCGATCCTGACACTGGCCTTCGCGCAGATGATGTTCGCGATCAGCTATTCGGACCTTCTGGGCCGCTTCGTGGGCACGACCATCACCAACGGTGAAACCGGCCTGCAGGTCTATACCTCCGATCCGCAGATCCTGATCAACGAATGGGAAACCGTGCCGCACCTGCTGGGCCTGTTCGAGATGCGCTCGACCTACCGGATGGACCTTGGCGCGTGGTCGTTCGATTTCAACGCGGGCTACTACTTCTGCGCGATCATCATGATCCTAGCCTTCTATCTGGCGATCCGTATCTTCCGCTCGCCCTTCGGCATGATGCTGCGGGCGGTGAAATCGAACCAGCAGCGGATGAACTATACCGGCCTGAACACCAAACCCTACACGCTGGCGGCCTTCGTGATCTCCGGCATGTACGCGGGCCTCGCGGGCGGTCTGATGGCGGCGATGGATCCGCTGGCCGGCGCCGAACGGATGCAGTGGACCGCCTCTGGCGAAGTGGTGCTGATGACCATCCTCGGCGGTGCAGGCACGTTGATCGGGCCGGTGCTGGGCGCGGGCTTCATCAAGTACTTCGAGAACATCTTCTCCAAGATCAACAAGGCCACGCTGGAAGGCTGGTTCGCCTTCATGCCGGAGGGGCTGCAGGACATCTTCGTGTCGCTGCTCTACCCCTTCATGGGCAAGGGCTGGCACCTGACACTGGGCCTGCTGTTCATGCTGGTGGTGATCTTCCTGCCCGGTGGTCTGGTCGAAGGCGGCCAACGCATCGGCCGTGTCTTCCGCCGCCGTGACCGCAAATCGCAAGACGCCGAACTGCAAGCCGCAGAACAGCGTCAATCACCCCCCGCCGAATAAGGAGCGCTGACAATGGGTATTCTTGAAGTCAAAAATGTCGGCAAACGCTTCGGCGGCCTTCAGGCGCTGGGGGATGTGAACCTCAGCGTTGCGGAAAACTCGGTGCACGCGATCATCGGGCCGAACGGGGCGGGCAAATCCACGCTCCTGAACTGTCTGGTGGGCAAACTGATCCCGGATTCGGGGTCGGTGATGTTCGACGGGCAATCGGTGCTGGGGCGCAAACCCTACGAGATCAACCAGATGGGCATCTCCCGCGTGTTCCAGACGCCCGAGATTTTCGGCGATCTGACGGTGCTGGAAAACATGCTCATCCCCTGCTTTGCCAAACGCGACGGGGCCTTCCAGCTCAACGCGATCAGCCGGGTGGTCAAACAGGGCGATATCCTCGACAAGGCCGAAGAGATGCTGCACGACATGAATATGGCCGACAAACGGATGATGACGGCCTCGTCGCTGTCGCGCGGCGACAAACGGCGGCTCGAAATCGGCATGTGTCTGGCACAGGGGCCGCGGCTGCTGCTGCTGGATGAACCGACGGCGGGCATGGCGCGGGCCGATACCAACAACACCATCGACCTGCTCAAACAGATCTCCGAGGAACGCGACATCACCATCGCGATCATCGAGCATGACATGCACGTGGTGTTCAGCCTCGCACAGCGCATCACCGTGTTGGCGCAGGGCACACCGCTGGTCGAAGACACGCCCGAAAACATCAAGGGCCACCCCAAGGTCAAAGAAGCCTACCTTGGCGAAACCCAGGCCGCGTGAGGACACAGAACATGACCACCGCAACACTCGATAAAAACGCAAACCACGCCAGAACGGCGCCTGCCTTCCTGTCGGTCTGGGACATCCACGCCTACTACGGCGAAAGCTACATCGTCCAGGGCGTCAGCTTCAACGTCCACGAAGGCGAGATCCTCGCCCTTCTGGGGCGCAACGGGGCGGGCAAAACCTCGACCCTGCGCACCATCGCCCAGATCGGCGATCCGGAGCTGAAGAAAGGCGAGGTCTGGCTCGACCACCAACCGCTGCACACCATGAAAAGCCATCAGGCGGCGGCGGCAGGGTTGGGCCTCGTGCCCGAAGACCGGCGCATCATCGCGGGCCTCACGGTCGAGGAAAATCTCAAACTCGCGCAGATCGCCCCGCCCGTGGGCTGGTCCATCGAAAGGGTCTATGAGCTTTTTCCCCGTCTGGGCGAGCGCAAGAACCAGGAAGGCGTGACCCTGTCGGGCGGTGAGCAACAGATGCTCGCCATCGCCCGTGCGCTGTGCCGCGACATCAAGGTGTTGCTGCTTGATGAACCCTACGAAGGGCTGGCACCGGTGATCGTGGATGAAATCGAAAAAACGCTCGAAATCATCAAATCGCAGGGCATCACCACCATTCTGGTCGAACAGAACGCGGTGCGGGCGCTGAAACTGGCGGACCGCGCGGTGATCCTCGACACCGGCGGCGTGGTCTTTGACGGCTCGGCGCAGGAAGTGCTCGAAAACGAACAGTTGCGCGCGGAATATCTCGCCATCTGACGCCCCCGGTTTTCCCGTAACGATTTCGCCCTGCCGTTCGCGGCGGGGCTTTTTTCTGCCCGGCCCGCCTGCCCCGGCCGCAAACCCCTGTGGCCCCTGCGTAAAGTCGCGGCTTTCCTTGCTGTTGTGCATGCCATATAAGCGGCCCGAGCAACGGGCCACCTCAAAGGCCCCCCTTCGCAACGGTCGAGGACATTAAATGACAAAGAACACCCACGACGCCGATGTGGCCTTTATCAAGGCGCTGGCCGAACTGCTGAACGAAAACGACCTGACGGAACTGCAGGTCAAACGCGATTACGCCGAAGACGACAGCCTCAATGTCCGGGTCTCGCGCAAACCACCCCAACAGGTCGTCGCCCAGCAGATGCACGCCGCACCCGCGCCGATGGTGTCTGCCGCACCCGCCGCCGCCATGGCCGAACCGGCCGCCGGCGCAAGCGCCGCTCCTGCCGCGGCCACCGACGATCCTGCATCGCACCCCGGTGCCGTTTCCTCGCCCATGGTCGGCACCGTCTACATGCAGCCCGAACCCGGCTCGCCCGCCTTCATCAGCGTCGGCGCACAGGTCAGCGAAGGCGACACGTTGCTGATCGTGGAGGCGATGAAAACCATGAACCACATCCCCGCGCCCAAATCCGGCACGGTGAAACGCATTCTGGTCGAAGACGGGGCCGCCGTCGAATTTGGCGCGCCGCTCGTCATCCTCGAATAAAGGGGGCGGTTCATGTTCAAAAAGATACTGGTCGCCAACCGCGGTGAAATCGCCCTGCGCGTGATCCGCGCCGCGCGCGAAATGGGCATCGGCAGCGTCGCCGTGCACTCCACCGCCGACAGCGACGCGATGCACGTGCGCATGGCCGACGAATCCGTCTGCATCGGCCCGCCGTCCTCGACGCAATCGTACCTGTCGATCCCCTCGATCATCGCCGCATGCGAAATCACCGGCGCCGAGGCCATCCACCCCGGCTACGGCTTTTTGTCCGAAAACGCGGGGTTTGTGCAGATCATTCAGGATCACGGCCTGACGTTCATCGGCCCCACCGCCGACCACATCCGCGTCATGGGCGACAAGATCACCGCCAAGGACACGATGAAAGAACTCGGTGTGCCTTGTGTGCCGGGCTCCGACGGCGGCGTGGACACGCTCGAGGATGCGCTGAAGATCGGCGAGGAATTCGGCTATCCCGTGATCATCAAGGCGACCGCCGGCGGCGGCGGCAAGGGCATGAAGGTCGCGACCTCGGCCAAGGATATGGAAAAAGCCTACCGGACCGCACGTGCGGAGGGCAAATCCAACTTCGGCAACGACGAAGTCTATATCGAGAAATATCTCACCACGCCGCGGCACATCGAAATTCAGGTGTTCGGCGATGGCAAAGGCCGCGCGGTCCATCTGGGCGAGCGGGACTGCTCGCTCCAGCGGCGCCACCAGAAGGTGTTCGAGGAAGCCCCCGGCCCCTCCATCACCCCCGAGGAGCGCGACCGCATCGGCAAGATCTGCGCCGACGCCGTGGCCCGCATCAACTATATCGGCGCGGGCACGATCGAATTTCTGTATGAGAATGGCGAGTTCTACTTCATCGAAATGAACACCCGCCTGCAGGTCGAGCATCCCGTGACCGAAGCCATCTTCGGCGTCGATCTGGTGCGCGAACAGATCCGCGTCGCCGAAGGGCTGCCGATGTCGTTCACGCAAGAGGACCTGCAGATCAACGGCCACGCCATCGAGGTGCGCATCAACGCCGAAAAGCTGCCCGATTTCCGGCCCTGCCCGGGCAAGATCACCCAGTATCACGCCCCCGGCGGTCTGGGCGTTCGGATGGATTCGGCGCTCTATGACGGCTATTCGATCCCGCCCTACTACGACAGCCTGATCGGCAAGCTGATCGTGCACGGACGCGACCGGCCCGAAGCGCTGGCCCGGCTCAACCGCGCCTTGGGCGAATTGATCGTGGACGGCGTCGACACCACCGTGCCGCTCTTCCACGCGCTCTTGCAGGAAGAGGCCATCCACAAGGGGGATTACAACATCCACTGGCTGGAACACTGGCTCGAAACCAATCTGGGCTCCGGCTGAGCCATATGGGGGAGATAACACCCGAACTGCTGCTGCATGGCTACAGCGTCGGTATCTTCCCCATGGCCGAAAGCCGCGACGACCCCGAGATTTTCTGGGTCGATCCGCGGCAGCGGGGCATTCTGCCGCTTGACGGATTCCACCTGTCCCGCTCGCTGCGCCGCGCCATGCGGCACAGCACCCGGCGCTTCACGACCGACCGGGATTTTGCGGGCGTGCTGGCGGGCTGCGCGAACCGCCGCGACACATGGATCAACGAAGAAATCCGCGACCTCTACCTCGCGCTGCACGCCAACGGCCATGCCCACTCCGCCGAAGTCTGGGAAGACGGCAGGCTCGTCGGGGGTGTCTACGGGGTCGTACTGGGCGCAGCCTTCTTTGGCGAAAGCATGTTTTCGGGGGCGACAAACGGGTCAAAAATGGCGCTGTGCTGCCTTGTAGATCATCTGAACTCGGGCGGCTTTACCCTGTTCGATACACAGTTTCTGACGGCGCATCTGGCCACGCTGGGGGCCATCGAAATCCCCCGCGCCCAGTATCAGGCCAAACTGGCGCACGCCAAGGCCCGCACCGGCATCTTTCGCCAGGCCGATTACACCGGTTTTCAGGATGTCGTGCAGCGCATGACCCAGATGTCGTAGCGCGGATGCTCCATCGCGTTCAGCGCGGGCGCAGAGGCGATCATCCAGCCGCTGAACACTGTGCCGGCCTGCCCCACCTCGGACACTTCCAACGCCACGAAAGCATCGCCCGACGGGTTGCCCGCGGGATAGCGGCACTCCTTGACGACGACCTGCATCCGGCCAATGCGTGCGCCCTGACCGCTGGGTACCGTGATGTCGACCGTATTGCCCGACGTCTTGTCCAGCGCCCGCAGCACCGCGCCGCTGGCCGTCGTCGCCTGCTGGGCCGAAACGGCCGAGGCGGCGAGCATACCAAAAGCTAGGAGAAGGCGGCGCATGTCTTTATCCGATCTCGAAAGGGAGAGAGGGCAGCACGTCGGGGCTTACTCGGGGCTCCACGCCTCGTAGTCGCCACGGTCGGCGGGGTTTTCGCGGCGGATGGACCCGGCAGGCGCATAAGCCAATGCCGTGCCGGTCAGGTTTTCCTGATGCGGCTTTTCCCAGTCCTTGCGCACCAGCGGCCGGTCGGTGGGCGGCTCGTCCCATGTGCGGTGCAGCCAACCGTGCCACTCGGGCGATACGCGGCTGGCCTCGGCCTCACCGTTGAAGATCACCCAGCGGCGGCTGTCGTCCGCGTTGCGGTAAAAGACGTTGCCCTGATCGTCCTCGCCCACTTTCTCGCCCTTGCGCCAGGTGAAAAGCTGGGTGTTGAGGGTCTGACCATTCCACCAGGTCACGGCCCGCAGCAATGTGTTGAGAAGTCCCATGGGTGCCTCCGAAATAGGGTGATCCCGATATGGCCTACCTTGCGGCAAAGGTCCAGTGCTGGTTAGCCCGGCAACAGCGCCGTCACCTCGATTTCGATGCGGTATTCGGGGTCGATCAATCCGCATTCGATCATCGTGGCCGCGGGCGGGTGCGCCCCGAACGTCTGGGAAAGCAGGGGCCAGCACGGCGCGAACTCTTCGCGGTCGGGCAGCATATAAGTAACGCGCAACACATCGGACCAATCCGCGCCCGCCTCGCGCAGGGCGGCATGAATGATCGACAGGGCATCGGCGCATTGGTCCGTGACCGTATCACCCTGCCCTACGGTGCCCGCCACATGGACAAACCCGCCCGCCACGACGGCCCGGCAATACCCGACCTGCGGCTCGAACGCGCCGCCCGAATGAATACGCCTGATCGCCATGATTGCCCCCTTTGCGCGTGTCGGCCCATTTGGCCGCAGGGCGCGGGCGGGGTCAATGGGCGCGCAGGTGCTGCACCAGATTGTCGAGCGCATGGGTCCAGCCGCCCTCGACCTCGCCCAGCATCTCGTCGCCGACGAAACTGACCACCTGCACGGTCACCCGCAAGGCGGTGCCCGCCCCGTCGGCAGTCACCTCGAAGGTCGCAAGACTGGTGCCCAGCGTCTGGCCCTCTGCGGCAAGGGTCTCGACATAGACCAGCAGGCCGGGTGGCTCCATCAGCACCCAATCGGTCGTCACATCGACGTAAGGCGTGTCGCGCGGTCCGCAGCGGGCGTGTTCACGCAGCCCTGCGGCGGGCGGGGGCGCATCGGGGTCGATCTCCACCACGTGGCCGGTGTCGGGCGGTCCCCATGCCATGCGGTCTGCGGGATGGGTCAGCGCCTCGAACACCCGCGCGGGCGGTGCATCAAGGGTGCGGTCGAAGCGGAGCTCTCCGAATTGAGCGGTCATTGGCGTTTCTCCTTTTCAGTGGCGTCGAGATGGGCGGCCAGCCGGTCAAGGCCGCTGCCCCAGCGGGCGTGTTCGCGGGCCAGCCAGTCCTGCAGCGGGCGCAAGCCCTCGGGCTGCAGCTGACAGGTCCGCACGCGCCCGGATTTGCGGGTGACGATCAACCCCGCCCGCTCCATCCGGTCGATGTGCTTGAGAAAGCTGGGCAGGGCCATGTCATGGGCTGCCGCCAGCTTAGATACTGCCTGCGGCCCCTGCCCCAGCGCCCGCACCACCGCGCGGCGCGTGGGATCGGCAAGGGCTGCCAGCAGGGGCGACAGGAGATCAGCATTTTGGTTAGCCATAAGGCTAACTATCACATCGGAACGCCGGTGTCACCTGCGCCCTTTACCCTGCACCATCCGTTTCGCCAAAACGCGAAAAGGCGGGGACCAGCCCCGCCTTTCAAAAACATTTTCAGATACTTAGCCTGCGCTTGCGGGCTCTTTTTCGGCCTCGGCGTGGATCATCAAAGGCGCCGCATCGGAATTCACGGCCTCTTCATTGACGACAACTTCGGTCACCGAATCCAGTCCCGGCAATTCGAACATCGTATCGAGCAGGATGTCCTCGAGGATCGACCGCAGACCCCGTGCACCGGTCTTGCGCTCGATGGCGCGTTTGGCGATGGCACTCAGCGCGTCTTCGGTAAAGGTCAGCGTCGTGTCCTCCAACTCGAACAGACGCTGGTACTGTTTGACCAGCGCGTTCTTGGGCGCCGTCAGAATCGTCACCAGCGCATCTTCGTCCAGATCCTCCAGCGTCGCCAGAACCGGCAGACGACCGACAAATTCCGGGATCAGACCGAATTTCAACAGATCTTCGGGTTCCAGCTCCTGGAAAGTCTCGCCGATACCCGCATCGCTGTCGTCGCGCACGTCGGCACCAAAGCCCATCGCGCTGCCCTTGCCACGGGCCTTGATGATCTTGTCGAGACCGGCAAAGGCGCCACCGCAGATGAACAGGATGTTGGTGGTGTCGACCTGCAGGAATTCCTGCTGGGGATGCTTGCGCCCGCCCTGCGGCGGCACGGAAGCCACGGTGCCTTCCATCAGCTTGAGCAAGGCCTGCTGCACGCCCTCGCCCGACACGTCGCGGGTGATGGAGGGATTTTCGGATTTGCGCGTGATCTTGTCGACCTCGTCAATATAGACGATGCCGCGCTGCGCGCGCTCCACATTGTACTCGGAGGCCTGCAGCAGCTTTAGGATGATGTTCTCCACGTCCTCACCGACATACCCCGCCTCGGTCAGCGTGGTGGCGTCCGCCATGGTGAACGGCACGTCCAGAATCCGCGCCAGCGTCTGCGCCAGCAGCGTCTTGCCGCAGCCTGTGGGGCCGATCAGCAGGATGTTTGATTTCGCCAGCTCGATCTCGCCGCCCTTCTGGGCGTGGTTGAGCCGCTTGTAGTGGTTGTGCACGGCCACCGACAGAACACGCTTGGCCATCGCCTGACCGATCACGTAATCGTCCAGAACCTCGCAGATGTCCTTGGGGGTGGGCACGCCGTCCGTCGCCTTGAGACCGGACGCCTTGGTTTCCTCGCGAATGATGTCCATGCACAGCTCGACACACTCATCGCAGATGAACACGGTCGGACCCGCGATCAACTTGCGTACTTCATGCTGGCTCTTGCCGCAGAAGCTGCAATAGAGGGTGTTTTTGCCGTCGCCGCTGGATGAATTGGCCATGTGAACCCTTTCAGGTCTTTGTGAGTGCGGTGCCGCCCGATCGTAATGCAACCGGGCCGCAAAATATGCTGTTTTCCAAGTCTAAGGCAGCACCGGCGGTCCTACAACCTCATAAACCCCGCCGGTGCCCGCTTGTGGCTTACTTGCCCTTCTTGTCGTCGTCGTCCGCCTTGCCGCGGCTCTCGACGATCTCGTCGATGAGACCCCAGTCCTTGGCTTCTTCGGGCGACATGAAGTTGTCACGCTCCAGCGCATTCTCGACCGCCTTGAGCGTCTGGCCGGTGTGCTTGACGTAAATCTCGTTGAGGCGCGTCTTGAGCTTCTGGGTTTCCTGGGCGTGGATCATGATGTCGGTCGCCTGACCCTGGTATCCGCCCGAAGGCTGGTGCACCATCACACGGCTGTTTGGCAGCGAGAACCGCATGCCCTTCTCGCCCGCCTGCAACAGCAACGACCCCATCGATGCCGCCTGCCCGATGACCAGCGTGCTGACCTTGGGGCGGATGTACTGCATCGTGTCATAGATCGACAGACCCGATGTCACCACGCCACCGGGGCTGTTGATGTACATCGAAATCTCTTTCGACGGGTTCTCCGCCTCGAGGTGCAGCAGCTGCGCCACGATCAGGCTGGACATGCCGTCATGCACCGGCCCATTGAGAAAGATGATCCGCTCCTTCAACAGGCGCGAGAAAATGTCGTAGGCCCGTTCGCCGCGGCTGGTCTGCTCGACGACCATGGGAACGAGATTCATATATGTTTCAACGGGATCGTGCATAATCGGGGTGCCTTTGTTATCCGCAACACGGGACCATACCCGCCGCTGCTTTGAGCAAAGACTAATGGCGCTGCGGGGGGGCTTCAAGGGGGCGCGAACCATTGCCGCGTGGTAAGGCGTGCCCGGGCGCAACCTGACGTTGATCAGGCTTGAAGCAGTCGCCCCGCGCCCTACCTCGCCTCGCCATGACAGATGCACTCGAACACTTCCCGCCCACCCGTGCCGCAGCCACCGCGCGGCTCGACGGTTTCGCCCCCGACGCGGGGCGCGCCTATGCCGCCAAACGCAACTTCGATCTGGGTGCGGGCGCGCACAGCCACGTATCAACGCTGTCGCCTTACGTGCGGATGAAACTGCTCGACGAAGCGGATCTGACCCGCGCGGCGCTGGACCATCACGGGGCCGATGCGGCGGAAAAATTCATCGCCGAAGTCTGGTGGCGGACCTACTGGAAAGGCTGGATGGAACAGCGCCCCGCCGTCTGGGCCCAGTACCTCGACGATCTGCAGCGGCTGCGCAACGACATCCAGACGCAATCGGGCCTGCGCCAGCGGTGGGAAGCGGCCTGCACCGGCGACACGGGGCTCGCGCCCTTCGACCACTGGGCGCGCGAACTGGCGCAAACGGGGTATCTGCACAACCACGCGCGCATGTGGTTCGCCTCCATCTGGATCTTCACGCTCGATCTGCCGTGGCAATTGGGCGCAGACTTCTTCCTGCGCCACCTGCTCGACGGTGACGCGGCGGTCAACACGCTCAGCTGGCGTTGGGTCGCGGGCGTCCAGACGCAGGGCAAGACCTACCTCGCCCGCCCCTCCAACATCGCCAAATTCACCGATGGCCGCTTTGTCGGCGTGCAAGGGCTCGCCACCGACGCGCCGCCGGTGGCTGGCCCCAAACCGCCCGAGCGTCAACCGCTGCCCGACATTGCCGCCTGCGCGGGCGCACCGGGGGACCGCGTGGGGCTCTTGCTGCACAGCGACGATATGATGGCACCGTTCCTCGCGGCGCACGGCATCACGCCCGCCAGCGTCGCCTATCTCGACCGGACCGCCGCGCAAAGCCCGTGGGCCACGGCCGCGATGGTCACCGATTTCCGCGCCGCACTCGTGGCCGACGTTTGGCCCGATGCGCAGCACATGACCGAAGCAGCAGAGGTCACCGACTGGGCGGCCAAATCCGGCCTCGATCACATCATCACCCCGCACGCACCGGTCGGTACGGTCCGCAGCACGTTGAAATCGCTCCGTAAATCCGACGCGACCCCGCCCATCAGCGAAGTCCGCCGCGCCATCGATACCGCGGCATGGCCGCACGCCACCGCCGGTTTTTTCAAATTTCGCAAGCAGATCCCCGAGCTTGTTGACCAGTTCGTCTGAATGCGCAGGAAACGGGTTTCGCCCAAGCGCCTCCCTTTGGCACATCTTCCGGCACCACAACCTTTCAGGAGCCTATGATGTCCTTTCGTATCCGCGGGCTTGATCCCGCCCCCTTCGCCCCCCTCTTCGGCCAAAGCGACAGCCAGCTTGCCGCCCGGAACATCCACCGCAGCCGCGTCGACAGCAGCCCCGGCGTGCCCGACCGCATCACCATGACCGATCTGGAAGTCGGCGACTCGGTGCTGCTGCTCAACCACACGCACCAGCCGCACGCCTCGCCCTACCGCGCCGCGCACGCGATCTACATCAAGGAAGGCGCGCAAGACGCCTACGACCGGACCGATCACATCCCCGAGGTGTTGCAGCAGCGCACCCTGTCGCTGCGGGGCTTTGACACGGATGGCATGATCGCCGACGCCGCGCTTGTCGACGGCGCCGATTGCGCCGACGCGATCGAGACGTTGCTGGCCGATCCGCAGGTCGCCTACATCCACGCGCATTTCGCCGCGCGCGGCTGCTACGCGGGTCTGATCACCCGCGCCTAGGTGCTATTGGCAGGATTCCGCCACCGGACGAGCGCGTTGCCCGATGGCGGATTTTCTCGGTATAGTTGTGTCACCCACTTGTCACGGCCCTGTCACAAACCTGTAGCGCCCGCGCGGCAGGCTCAGCCAGACCCACACGCCAGACCGGAGCACGCACATGACCCGCAAAGAAATCCTCAACGATCCCGCCATCGGCAACAAGGCCGAAGCCTTCGAGGCCTTCGACGACATTCCCACCAATCCCAACCTGCAGCGCACCATCGGCGAGGTCATCTCCGAACGCTATTCGCGGCGCGAACTGTTCCGCGGCGCACTTGCCGTCAGCGCCACCACCGCGCTTTTCGGCACCTCCGCGCTGATCGCGCCCAAGGGGGCCGCCGCCGCAAGCACCAGCCGCTACAACTTCTCCGAACTGGCATGGGGCAACGACACCACCCACCACGTCGCCGACGGCTACGAGGCCGACATCCTGCTGCGCTGGGGCGATCCGATCACCGCCGACGCGCCGGAGTTCGACGTCATGAACCAGACCGCGGACGCGCAGTTGCAGCAATTCGGCTACAACAACGATTACGTGGGCTTTACCGCGCTGGACGACACCGGCACCCGCGGCCTGCTGTGCGTGAACCACGAATACACCAACGAAGAGGTGATGTTCCCCGGACTGGGCCGTCAGGACCGCGCCGGTTTCACCGGCATGACGCGCGAACTGGTGGACATCGAAATGGCCGCCCACGGCGGCTCGGTCGTGGAAATCGCCAAGGGCACGGATGGCAAATGGGCGCTGGTGCGCGACAGCCCCTATAACCGCCGCATCACGCCCCACAGCACCGACATGACGTTCTCGGGCCCTGCCGCGGGCCATCCGCGCATGCAGACCAACGCCGATCCCGACGGCATGACCGTGATCGGGACCGTGAACAACTGCGCGGGCGGCATGACGCCCTGGGGCACCTACCTGATGGCCGAAGAAAACTTCCACGGCTATTTCTGGACCGACAAGGTCGACGCCGAGGGCAAACCGGACGTCACCGGCATGGAAGAAGCCACCGCCCGGCGCAACGGACGCTACGGCGTGCCGGGCATGTGGTACGCCTGGGGCAAATACCACGACCGCTGGAACATCGACCGCGAACCCAATGAACCCAACCGCTGGGGCTGGATCGTCGAGGTCGACCCCCGCAACCCCGACGCGCTGCCGATCAAACACACCGCGATGGGGCGCTTTCGCCACGAAGGGGCCGAAACCACCGTGTCCTCCAGCGGCAAGCTGGTGGTCTACTCGGGCGACGACAACCGCTTCGACTACATGTACAAATACGTCTCTGGCGGCACGGTGACCGGCGATGAAGGCTTCGGATCAACGCTGATGTCGGACGGCACGCTCTATGCCGCGCGCTTCGATGCGGACGGCACCGTGACGTGGCTGCCGCTCGTGCACGGGACCGGCCCGCTGACGGCCGAAAACGGCTTTGACGATCAGGCGGACGTGCTGATCGACACGCGCATGGCGGCCGATCTGATGGGCGCCACCCCGATGGACCGCCCCGAAGACGCGCAACCGCGTGGCGACGGCACGATTTATGTCATGCTGACCAACAACTCCAAACGCAAACCCGATCAGGTCAACGCCGCCAACCCCCGCCCCGAAAGCGCCTTTGGCCACATCATCGAGATCAAGGAAGACGGCGGCGATCACGCGGCCACCACCGGCACCTGGTCCATCCTGGTGCAATGCGGCGATCCTGCGGTGGCCGAAGTGGGCGCGATCTGGAACCCCGACACATCGGAAAACGGCTGGTTCGGGTCACCCGACAATGCCGCCATCGACGCGGACGGGCGGCTGTGGGTGTCGACGGACCAAGGGTCCAACTGGGCCAAGACCGGCAAATCGGACGGGCTCTACGCGCTCGAAACCGAAGGACAAGCGCGCGGCACGTCCAAGCTCTTCTTCCGCTGCCCCGTGGGGGGTGAAATGTGCGGCCCCTATTTCACCGACGACAACGAAACGCTATTTCTGGCGGTCCAGCACCCGGGCACCGACGGCACCAAGGATCTCGAAGGGTTCGAGCGCGCCTCCACCTTCGAAGATCCCGCCACGCGCTGGCCCGATTTCGACCCCGACATGCCGCCGCGCCCCTCCGTGGTGGTGGTCACCAAAACCGGCGGCGGCAAAATCGCCCTCTGACCGTCGCGCAGATGTCCAACGGCCCCGCCCCACCGGCGGGGCCTGACGCGCGACCGCCCCCTTGCCCGGGGGCCCGGCCTGCTTTATTCTGCGCCCGGCAGACCGCCGGGTCCACGGCGCTGTTTACCTGAAAGTTCTGGAAATGACGCTTTTGAAGCTGGCTCGGTTCGAGCAGCCGTTGAAGTGGGTGGCGCTGGCGCTCGGCCTGTGCAGTACCGTGTCGATCGTGCAGGACAGACAACTGGCCGCGATGCTGTTCGGCCTGCCGTTCTGTCTGATCTGGGTGTTCTGCGGCTGGCTGCGCACCGAACCACAGCTGAAATACATCAACATCGTGTTCAGCGCGCTCTACGCCTACGGCATCGTGCGTTACTTCGTGCTGGGTGCCTGACCGCCCAGACACGCGACCAACGCCTGCCCCAGATTGCGCAGCATTCCAACGTAGGAATCGCCGCCCAACGGGTCGAGCGTGCCAATTGCCGTGTCATGACCCTCGACCGCGACCTGCAACAGGGCAGGATCGATCTGCGGCTCGGCAAAGGCACAGCGCACGGGCGTTTCGCTCAGCGCATCGCGCAGCGCCTGCACCCGCGCGGGTCCGGGGCTGACCGCATCGCCAAGCGACACAGCCCCCACCGCCTCGATCCCGAAACGGGCCTCGAAATAATGAAACGCATCGTGCAGCACCAGAAACGGCACATCCTGCACCGGCGCCAGCTCTTCGGCCAGCGTCTGGCGCAGCGTCTCCAGCTCGGCCTGCAGGGCTTGGGCATTCGCCGTATAGGTTTGCGCATTCTGCGGATCCTGTTCTGAGAGGGCCTGCGCAATCGACGCTGCCCAGACCGCCCCGTTCACAGGGTCCAGCCACGCATGCGGATCGACACCGTCATGCCCGTGATGGTCGCCATGGTCCGCGTGATCTTCGTGGACCGCATGATCCTCGTCCGCGCCGTGGGCCTCATGGTCCCCGTGATCATCGTGGTCCTTGTGGTCGCCGTGATCCTCATGGTCCTCGTGATCCGCATGATCGCCATGGTCCTCGTGACCGTCATGCCCCTCCGCGCCCTCACCGTGACCGTGGTCATGCGCCTCAAAGGTCACCCCCGTCCGGAATTCCAGCAGCTGCGTTCCCTCCACCTCCAGCAATGTCAGCGTCGTGGCATCCGCGCCCAGCGTCTCTATCGGGTCGCGCATCCATCCGGTCAGTGACGGGCCGATCCAGACCACCATATCCGCCTGCCCCAGCGCACGGGCGTCCGACGGGCGCATCGCGTAATCATGGGGCGACGTGCCCGGCTGGACCAGCACCTCGGGCGTTCCTACCCCATCCATCACCCGCGCCACGATCGCCGCCACCGGCGCAATATCCGTGACCACCTTGGGCACATCGGCGGCAACCGCCTGCGTGCTTAGCGTAAAACCGGCCAGTGCGGCGCGCAGGAATGGGGTCATCATCTCTCTCCAAAATCAGGATTCGGCATCTTGCTAACAGCGATGTTATAACATATCAATCCCCGACAAACGGACGGAGACATCATGTCTGACCCCATCGCCTTTCATGACCACGATCACACCGCCTGTGTCGCATCGACCCTGCGCGAGGCCGAAAGCCATTGCGCGGACACCGGTTTGCGGCTGACCCCCGTGCGCCGCCGGGCGCTGGAAATCCTGCTGGCCGAGCACCGGGCGCTGGGGGCCTACGACCTGCTGGCGCATCTGACCGCCGAAGGGCTGGGCGCGGGTCCGCCCGTGGCTTACAGGGCGCTCGATTTTCTGGTCAAGGCGGGGTTCGCCCATAAGATCGAAGCGCTCAATGCCTACGTGGCCTGCGCCCATCTGGGCCGCGATCACGCCCCCGCCTTTCTGATTTGCCGCGCCTGCCAGTCGGTCGCCGAGGCGGGCACCGATCCGGCCGCCGGCCGGTTGGGCGACGCGGCCCGCGCCGCGGGCTTCAAAATCGAACGCACCGTGGTCGAGGCACAGGGCCTCTGCCCCGCTTGCCAGGAAGACACTGAATGACACTGATCGAAACACGCAATCTCACGCTCGGCTACGGCGGCAACACCGTGCTGCGCGGCGTGAACCTCAGCCTCTCGGCGGGCGAAATCGTCACCATCGTCGGGCCCAACGGGTCGGGCAAATCCTCGCTGCTTCGGGCGCTGATCGGGGCGCTGCCCGCCACCTCCGGCAGCATCAGACGGCGGGACGGTCTGCGCATCGGCTACGTCCCGCAAAGCCTGTCGATCGACGCCACCCTGCCCATCACCGTCACCCGGTTTCTCGGCCTGCCGCGGCGGGCCGCCCCCGACGCCACCGCCGCCGCGCTTGCCACGGCGGGTGCCTCCGATCTGGGCAACCGCCAGCTTGCGGCGCTGTCGGGCGGGCAATTCCAGCGGGTCCTGCTGGCGCGGGCGCTCCTGTCGGACCCCGACATCCTGATCCTCGACGAAGCCACCCAGGGGCTCGACCAACCCGGTGCCGCCAGCTTCTACCGCCAGATCGAAGCGGTGCGTGCCGCACGGGGCTGCGCGGTGCTGATGGTCAGCCACGATCTGCACGTGGTGATGGCCGCCTCCGACCGGGTCCTGTGCCTCAACGGGCACGTCTGCTGCGAAGGTGCGCCGCACGTTGTGGCCGACGCCCCCGAATACCGCGCCCTCTTCGGCACCGGCACCCAAGGCGCACTAGCGCTCTACCGCCACCACCATGATCACGACCATGACCATGACCACGATCATGCGCACGACCATCACGAAGGAGCGGCCTGATGCTCGACGATTTTGCGATCCGCGCGCTGCTGGCCGGGCTGGGCGTGGCGCTGGCCGCGGCACCGCTGGGGTGTTTTGTGATCTGGCGGCGCATGGCCTACTTCGGCGACGCCACCAGCCACGCGGCCCTCTTAGGCGTGGCGCTGGCGCTCGCCACCGATTTGCCGGTCTTTGCAGGCGTGCTCGCGGTGGCGCTGGCGATGGCACTTCTGGTCTCGGGGCTGGGACAGCGGCAACTGGGCACCGACGCGCTGCTGGGGGTGCTGGCGCACGCCGCGCTGGCGCTGGGTCTGGTGGCCGTGTCTCTATCGGGACAGGTGCGCGTGGACCTCGACAGCTATCTCTTCGGTGAAATTCTCGCCGTGACACGCGGCGATCTGGTGGTGATCTGGTCAGGGGCCGCGGTGGTGGTGGGGCTGCTGGCGTGGCGCTGGCAGGCACTGTTGACCAGCACGCTCTCGCCCGATCTGGCCAGCGCCAGCGGGCTCAACCCGCGGCGCGAACAACTGGTGCTGACGCTGGCACTGGCCGTGACGGTCGCAGTGGCGATCAAGGTCGTCGGCGCGCTGCTGATCGCGGCCATGCTGGTGATCCCCGCCGCCGCCGCACGGCCCCTGGCGCGCACGCCCGAAACCATGGCGGCAGGCGCCAGCGCGCTGGCGGGGGCAGCGGTGCTGGCAGGGCTCTGGGGCTCGTTCCGGCTCGACACACCGACCGGACCCAGCATCGTGGCGGCCGCGGCACTGGCCTTTGCCCTGACCGCAGCCATCGGGGCCGTCCTGCGGCGCTAAAACCGCTGGCCTTTCACGGCAAAGCGAATACCCTGCCCGCAAAAGGCGGAGGTATCATGCGAACGCAAGTGGTGATAATCGGCGGCGGGCCGTCGGGGCTGTTGCTGGGACAACTGCTGCATGGCATCGGCGTCGACGCGGTCGTGCTGGAACGGCAGACACGCGCATACGTGCTGGGCCGGATCCGCGCGGGCGTGCTGGAACAGGGGCTCGTGGGGCTGCTGGAACAGGCAGGCGTCGCCGGACGCATGCACGCCGAAGGCTTTGTGCACGACGGCACGCTGATCGCGCATGACAACGACATGTTCCGCGTGGATTTCGCCAAACACACCGGCGCGCGCGTGATGGTCTATGGCCAGACCGAAGTCACCCGCGATCTGTATGACGCCCGCGCCGCATGCGGTGCGCGCACGGTCTTTGACGTCGAGGATGTGCGCATCACCGGGGCCGACAGCGACGCGCCCGAGGTAAGCTACACGGTCGCAGGCACCCGGCACACCGTGTCGTGCGATTTCGTGGCAGGCTGCGACGGCTTTCACGGGGTCAGCCGGCGCAGCATTCCCGAAGAGACGCGGCGCGAATACGAAAAGGTCTACCCCTTCGGCTGGCTGGGCATCCTGTCGCAAACCCCACCCGTCAATGACGAGCTGATCTACGCAAACTCGCCGCGCGGCTTCGCGCTGTGCTCGATGCGCAACGCAAACCTCAGCCGCTACTATATCCAGTGCAGCATGGCCGACCGGGTGGAAAACTGGTCGGACGACGACTTCTGGACCGAACTGAAACGCCGCCTGCCCGATCAGGTGCTGTCACAGTTGCACACCGGCCCGTCGATCGAAAAATCCATCGCCCCGCTGCGGTCCTTTGTCACCGAACCGATGCGCTGGGGGCGGTTGTTCCTGTGTGGCGATGCCGCGCATATCGTACCGCCCACGGGGGCCAAGGGGCTCAACACCGCCGCCTCCGACGTGCATTACCTTTTCGAGGGCCTCAGCGCCTTCTACCGCGACAACGACCCCGAAGCGCTCGACCGCTACTCCGAACGCGCCCTCGCCCGCGTCTGGAAGGCCGAGCGGTTCTCGTGGTGGTTCTCGACCCTGATGCACCGCTTTCCCGATCAATCGCCGTTCGATCTGCGGATGCAGGTGGCCGAACTGGACTTCTTGCGCTCCAATGACGCGGCCCAACGCGCCATGGCCGAAAACTACGTGGGGCTGCCCTACTGATGACCGACACACCGCCCACCGGATACCTCCCGCGCGATCCCGCCAGCCACCCGCGCCGACGCCATCCCGGCTATAAATCCAGCCTCAAGCGCAGCCCGACCCACGCGCCGCTGGTCCTGCCCACCTCCGCCTCCGAAGAAACCGGGCCGGTGTTCGGCCATGCGGCGCTGGGGCCGCGCGACGGCGATCTGCTGCACAATTTCGGACCGCAGGATCAATCCGCCATCGGGCCGCGTATCATCGTGCACGGGCAGGTCCGCGATCAGTTTTCCCGCCCCGTCGCAGGCGCCCTGCTCGAGCTGTGGCAGGCCAACGCGGGCGGGCGGTACCGGCACAAGAACGAAGGCTACATCGCCCCGCTGGACCCCAATTTCGGGGGATGCGGGCGCGTGATTACCGATGAACAGGGCCGCTACGAGGTGCGCACGGTCCAGCCCGGCCCCTACCCCTGGCCCAACGGCCCGAATGACTGGCGGCCCGCGCATATCCATTTTTCGGTCTTCGGGCACGGCTTTGCCCAACGGCTGATCACGCAGATGTATTTCGAGGGCGATCCGCTCATTGCCCGGTGCCCCATCGTGCAGGCCATCGCCGATCCCGCGGCGGTCGATCGGCTGATCGCGCCTTTCGATCTCGACCATACCGCACCGATGGACGCGCGCGCCTACCGCTTTGACATCACCCTGCGGGGGCGCCACCAGACCCATTTTGAAAACCGACCCGAGGGGCTGTGATGAGCGATCTTCCCGAAACCGCGAGCCAGACCGCCGGACCTTACGTGCACATCGGCTGCACGCCCAACGCGGCGGGTCTCACCGGCGTCTATCCCGAAGATATGGGCGCACGGATGATCACCGCGCAGGCGACAGGGCCGCGTATCGCGCTGACCGGTCTGATCCTCGACGGTGACGGCGCGCCGATGGGCGACGCGATGATCGAAGCCTGGCACCCCGATGCCGCGGGCCGTTTCGCGGGCGATCCGCTGGCCGACCCGCACGCGACGGGCTTCGGGCGCGCCGCCACGGATGCCACCGGCCGTTACCGGTTCGAGACGATCAAGCCCGGAGCCATCGCATTGCCCGCCGGTGGGATGCAGGCCGCCCACATCACCCTGTGGATCGTCGCACGCGGCATCAATATCGGCCTGCACACCCGCGCCTATTTCGCCGATGATCCGGCACTTGGCGCTGATCCGGTTCTGTCTGGCATTAAGGACCGTGACCGGGTCGGCACCCTGCTGGCCCATCCCGATGGCGGGGGCACCTACCGTTTCGATATCCGGGTGCAAGGTGCTGACGAAACGGTGTTTTTCGACGCCTGAGAAAGCGTGCCGCCGGTGTATGCACAGACGGTGTACGCGCGGTGCACAGCGTGTGACACTATCCTCAGCCCGTTGAAATCACCGCCGTCGCCTCGATCTCGACCTTGGCTTCGTCCTCGATCAGCCCCGCCACCACGACCATCGCCATCGCGGGAAAATGGCGGCCCATCACCGCGCGATAGGCCCGCCCCACTTCCGCCTGTGCGGCAAGGTATTCGGCCTTGTCGGTGACGTACCACGTCAGGCGCATGATGTCCTCGGGCGTGCCGCCCGCCGCTTCGACCACGTCCCGGATGTTGCGCAAGGCCTGGGTCATTTGTCCAATGAAATCATGCGCTTCGAACCGTTGATCGGCTGTCCAGCCGATCTGGCCACCAACAAAAAGATGTCCGTCCGCGCTGAGCATTCCGTTGGCATAGCCCTTTGCGGGGGCCCATCCTTCGGGCTGGATGACTTGATGCGACATACGTGGCTCCTTTTCTCAGGTGACTTTGCCGCGGATCTTGTATTTTTCCTGATCCCACAAGCGGTTATCCATCACGTCCTTGATGACGGCGACCGCGGCACTGACGTCTGCGGCATCGATATACATCGGCGTGAACCCGAACCGCATGATATCGGGCGCCCGGAAATCCCCGATCACACCACGGTCGATCACCGCCTGCATCGCGGCATAGCCTTCGTCGAAGGACCACGACACCTGACTGCCCCGCGTCCGCGGGTCGCGCGGGCTGGCCAGCGTCAACTGCGGCACGTCACGCTCGATCTCTTCGATAAACTGCTCCTGCAACGCGACCGACGCCGCGCGCAGCGCGTCCATGTCCACGTCTGCCCAAAGCTCCATCGCGACCTCGAGTGCTGTCAGCTGGATCACGGGCGGCGTTCCGACGCGCATCCGCTCGATGCCCGACCCTGCCTTGTATTTCAGATCAAAAGCAAAGGGTTGGCGGTGGCCAAGCCATCCGCTCAGCGCCGGTTCGACCTTATCGGCCAGATCGGGGCGCACGTAGATGAACGCCGGTGCGCCCGGCCCCCCGTTGAGATATTTATAGGTGCACCCGATGGCAAACTCGCATCCCGACCCCGCCAGATCGACCGGCAAGGCCCCGGCGGAATGGGCCAGATCCCACACCATCACGGCACCGCTCGCATGCGCCATTTCGGTCACCGCGCGCATGTCGTGCTTGCGCCCTGTGCGGTAATCCACCTCGGTCAGCATCACCGCCGCGACACTGTCGTCTATCGCCTCTGCCACCTCTTCGGGGGCGACGGTTTTCAGCGTGTAGCCCTGCTCCAGCAGCCCGACCAGACCCTCTGCCATATACAGATCCGACGGAAAATTGCCGGTATCGCTGAGGATGACACGGCGGTCGGGGTTCAGCTTGACCGCCGAGGCCAGCGCCTGAAACACCTTGATGGACAGGGTGTCGCCCATCACCACCGATCCCTCGGGTGCGCCAATGATGCCGGCCACCATGTTACCCACGCGGGACGGCTGGTCCATCCAACCGGCCTTGTTCCAGCCGCGGATCAGCATCTCCCCCCATTCCGCGTTCAACATCTGCTGCACACGTTCGGGCACCTCGCGCGGTATTGGCCCGAGTGAGTTGCCATCCAGATAGATAACGCCTTCGGGCAGGACAAATGCCTCTTTACGCAGGATATTGGACAAGTGCGGGTCTCCTTCGGGGATCATTTGAAGTTCTGTTCGCGCAGGGCGAACCGTTGGATTTTGCCCGTCGCGGTCTTGGGCAACGCCTCGATAAAACGCACATCGCGCGGGTATTTGTAAGGGGCGATCGTCGCCTTCACGTGATCCTGCAATGCCTTGACGGTTGCCGCGTTCGCCGCTGTGCCTTCGGTCAGCACGACATGCGCCTGCACGATGCTGCCGCGCGCGTCGTCGGGGGCGCCCACCACGCCGCATTCGCTTACTGCCGGATGCGACAGAAGTGCGGCCTCCACCTCGGGGCCCGCGATATTATAGCCCGCAGATACGATCATGTCATCGTTGCGGGCGGCAAAATGCAGATACCCCTGCGCGTCCATCACAAAGCTGTCGCCCGTCACGTTCCAGCCGTCCTGAACATAGCTTTGCTGGCGATCATCATCGAGATAGCGACACCCCGTGGGCCCCCGCACGGCCAGGCGGCCGACAACGCCGTGCGGCACTTGCGCGCCCGCCGCATCGATGATCTTCGCCTCATATCCGCGCACGGGTTTGCCGGTGCAGCCCGCACGGTGATCGTCAAAGCGGTTCGTCACGAAAATATGCAGTATCTCTGTCGCGCCAATGCCATCGAGCATCGGCTTGCCGGTCTTTTCCTGCCACTCATGATACACTGGCGCTGGCAACGTTTCGCCCGCACTGACGGCGGCGCGCAGGGAGGTGAGGTCCGCGCCCTCTTCCATCGCCTGCAGCATCGCGCGGTAGGCGGTCGGCGCGGTGAAACACACCGTCGCCCGGAATTTTTCGATGATTTCGATCATATTCGGCGGGCTCGCCGTTTCCAGAAGCGTCGCCGCCGCCCCGAAGCGCAGCGGAAACACCGCCAGCCCCCCAAGCCCGAATGTAAAGGCCAGCGGGGGCGACCCCACAAACACGTCATCGGGGGTCACCTGCAGGACCTCGCGGGCATAGCCATCCGCGATGATCAACAGATCGCGGTGAAAATGCATCGTCGCCTTCGGATCGCCCGTCGTGCCCGATGTAAACCCCAGTAGCGCCACATCATCCTGCGCGGTATCGACCGCGTCAAAATCGACCGGCTTCTCCAGCGCCAGCCGGTCCAGCTCCGCATCGTGATTGGAGGTGCCGTCGAAGCCCACAACCGTGCGCAAATGCTCGGATGTCTTGGCGCAGGCGGCCATCTCGTCCATCAGACGGGTGTCGCAGAGCGCGTGACTGATGCGGGCCTTGTCGACAATCGCGCCAAGCTCGACCGCGCGCAGCATCGGCATGGTATTCACGACCACGGCACCCGCCTTTGTCGCGGCAAGCCAGCAGGCAACCATTGCCGGATTGTTGGCCGAGCGGATCAACACGCGGTTGCCCGGTTTCAACCCGAGGTTCTCGACCATCGCTCTCGCCAAACGGTTGGTCCAGTCCGCCAGCTCCTTATAGGTGCGCCGACGGCCGTTTCCGATCAGCGCCGTGCGGTCCCCAAACCCGCGCCTGACCATATCGTCGGTCAGGGCAACGCCGACATTCAACCGTTCGGGATAGTCAAAACCCGCCAGCAGAAGATCCGGCCAAAGGGCGGGATCGGGCAGATTGTCACGCGCAAAACTGTCGGTGTGACCGGAGCGGTGCATGGCTCAGCTCCCCCCCAGCGTCTGGCGGGCAATCACGACGCGTTGCACGTCCGATGCTCCCTCATAGATGCGCAAAGCACGGATCTCGCGGTACAGGCTTTCCACCATCTGGCCGCTGCGCACCCCGTCTCCACCGTGCAATTGCACGGCTGTATCAATCACTCTCTGGGCATGGTCCGTCGCAAAAAGCTTGGCCATCGCCGCCTCGCGGGTCACGCGGGGTGCGCCGGCGTCCTTGGTCCATGCCGCGCGGTACACCAAAAGCGCCGATGCATCGATGTCCACCGCCATATCCGCAATGTGGCCCTGCACCATCTGCAAATCAGCAAGAGGCTTGCCCTGAACGTGCCGCGCCGTGACCCGTGCGATGGCCTCATCCAACGCGCGCCGCGCAAACCCCAAAGCGGCAGCCGCCACCGTCGAGCGGAAAACATCAAGAACGGACATGGCTATCGCAAAGCCCTGACCCGCCTGTCCCACCAACGCCGAAACCGGAAGCCTGCAGTCGCTGAATTGCAAGGTGGCCAAAGGATGGGGCGCCATGACCTGCAACCGCTCCGTGACCGCGAGCCCCGGCGTGTCTGCCGGTACGACAAAGGCCGACAGCCCCCGCGCACCGGGCCCCTCGCCGGTGCGGGCAAACACGGTATAGACATCCGCGATGCCGCCGTTCGAAATCCACGTCTTTTTGCCGTTCAACACAAAATCATCGCCGTCACGCTCCGCCGTCATGGTCGAATTTGCAACGTCCGACCCCGATTGCGGCTCCGTCAGCGCAAATGCCGCAATTGCCGCTCCCGTGCGCGTCTTGGGCAACCACGTGGCGCGCTGCGCGGCTGTCCCGAAAAGCGATATGGCCCCTGTACCCAACCCCTGCATGGCAAAGGCAAAATCCGCCAACCCATCATGACGGGCCAGCGTTTCGCGGATCAGACACAGGCTGCGCACATCCAAAGGCGCATCATCCGAAACTGCAGAGTGCTCGAGCCATCCGGCACGGCCCATACGCGCAACCAGATCGCGGCAGGCGACATCGACGTCGCTGTGGTCCACGTCAGCCAACTGCGCCGCGGCCCACGCGTCTAACTCATCGGCCAGCACCCTGTGGCGCGGCTCAAAGAACGGCCAGTCCAGAAAACTTCGGTCAGACATGCCACCCTCCGTGCACCTTCATTTTGCCTTTAAACTCACATCCCGACCGCGCCACTCTAGTTGCCCTCGAAAACGGGCGTCTGCTTGGCCACAAACGCCTCATAGGCCCGCGTGAAATCGGCGGTTTGCATACAGATCGCCTGCGCCTGTGCCTCTGCCTCGATGGCCTGCTCAATCGACATGGACCACTCCTGCGCCAGCATTGTCTTGGTCATCATGTGGCCGAAATTCGGGCCGGCGCGCAGACGCCGCGCCATGTCGGCCGCCGCTGCGTCCAGATCGTCTGCCGCAACGACCCTGTTGTAAAATCCCCAGCGTTCGCCTTCCTCGGCCGACATGGACCGACCTGTGTACAACAACTCCGCCGCGCGGCCCTGTCCAATCAGCCGCGGAAGGATTGCGCATGCCCCCATGTCACACCCGGCAAGACCGACGCGGGTGAACAAAAACGCACATTTCGCACGGTCCGACGCGATCCGCAGGTCCGAGGCCATCGCGATAATGGCGCCCGCGCCCACGCACACGCCATCGATGGCTGCAATCACCGGTTTGCCACAATTGACGATGGCCTTGACCAGATCTCCGGTCATGCGGGTGAACTGCAACAGCTCTTTCATGCTCATCTTTGTGAGCGGTCCGATAATATCGTGCACGTCCCCGCCAGAACTGAAATTGCCTCCGTTAGACCCAAAGACCACCACATCGACGTCATCGGCATAGACGAGGTCGCGAAACCAGTCGCGCAGTTCCGCGTAGCTTTCAAAGGTCAGCGGGTTCTTGCGGTCCGGCCGATCCAGACGCAGGGTCGCGATACGGTCTTCGATCACGCATTGGAAATGGGTCACATCACTGCGCATGGCTGAATTCCTTTTCATCGCGGGTGTCCGCGAACCTGTTGAGTGTCTGGGCAAGTGCGCGGGCGTCTTGCGGGCTGAAGCCTGCCAAAAGCTCATTGATCCAGGCTTCGTGGGCTGCGGCCTGCCGCGCAAACTCCGCCGCCCCCGCCGCCGTGAGCCGCAGCAACATCGCACGGCGGTCGTCTGGCACGGGCACCCGCTCCACCAGCCCTTCGTCGGCCAGACGATCGGCGATGCCGGTGACATTGCCGTTCGACACACGCAAAAGGCTCGAAAGACGGCTCATCTTGAGGCCCTCGGGATGCCGCGAAAGGGCGGCAAGCACATCGAACCGCGGCAATGTCGTATCATGCTCGAGACGAAAGCGGTTGCGCAGGTCCCCCTCGACCGCACGGGTGATCTTCAACAGCCGCAACCACAGGCGCAGGCGGTCCTTGGCACCGCTCATACCTCACCGCCAGACAGCGTGAGGGTGTGACCGTTCACCGATCCTGCTGCATCTGACAAAAGGTACTGAACGGCGGCAGACACTTCAGCGGTTTCGACAAAGCGGTTCTGTGGATTCGATTTCTTCAAGATGTTCTTCGCTTCTTCTTCATTTTTTCCAGTGGCTTGCACGATGTTACTCACGCTATGCGTTAGGAGCGGTGTATCGATGAACCCCGGACAGACGGCGTTGACGGTGATGCCACTGCGCGCCAGTTCCACGGCGAGCGCGCGGGTCAGCCCCACCACGCCATGTTTGGCCGCAACGTATCCCGCCACATACGGATACCCCTTGAGCCCGGCGGTCGAGGCCACCGCGATCAACCGGCCCTTGCCCGCCTGTTTCATCCCCTCTAGCGCCGCCTGCCAGACGTTGAACACACCCGTCACGTTGACGGCCAGCATGGCGGTCACATCCTGTGCGGTCATCCGGTCGAACGGCGCGGAATGGGCGGCGCCTGCGTTGGCGACGACACCGGTAATCGCGCCGCGCGCGGCTGCCGCGTCCGCAAAAGCCGCGCGTACCGCATCGGGATCGTTCACGTCGCAAATCGCATAGGGCAGTTCTTGCGCGGCAAGCGGTGCGTCGCGCCGGCCCATGATGGTCACCGCCGCGCCACGCGCCGCGATGTCATGCGCGATGCGGGCACCCACCCCCGTCCCGCCGCCGGTGATGACAACGTGGCTCATACCTGCTCCATATCCGCGGCGCGGTCCGCAAGGCGCCAAAGCTGGTCGCGCCCCGCCTCATAGGGGCGTGGCCAGGCCGCGTGACGGTCGCCGATGCGGGCCCCTTCCCGTAGTGTCCAGTAAGGATCGGCAAGATGCGCGCGTGCAAGGCACACCAGATCGGCCCTGCCTGCCATCAGAATGGAGTTGACGTGATCGGCCTCGTAAATATTGCCGACGGCCATGGTCTTGATCCCCCCGTCGTTGCGAATGCGATCGGAAAAGGGGGTCTGGAACATGCGGCCATAGACCGGCTGCGCCTGCGTCGAGGTCTGCCCTGCCGACACGTCGATGATATCCGCACCGGCAGCTTCGAACATGGACGCGATGGTCACCGCCTCT
Source organism: Sulfitobacter sp. S190 (assembly GCF_025141935.1). Taxonomy (NCBI): domain Bacteria; kingdom Pseudomonadati; phylum Pseudomonadota; class Alphaproteobacteria; order Rhodobacterales; family Roseobacteraceae; genus Sulfitobacter; species Sulfitobacter sp. S190. The sequence goes on from NZ_CP081120.1 coordinate 2,033,557, forward strand.
TCGGGCGTGACCCCGTCATCGCCCGCCCAATCGCTGGCCGAGATGCGCACCGACATAGGCTTGCCCGAGGGCCAGGTGGCACGCATCGCAGCGAAGACTTCGAGCGGATAGCGCATACGGTTTTCCAGCAATCCCCCGTAGGCATCGTCGCGTTTGTTCGACAGCGGCGAAATGAAGCTCGAAATCAGATATCCGTGGGCGGCGTGCAGTTCGATCATGTCGAAGCCCGCCCGCTCGGCCATTTGGGTGGCGGCCACAAAATCCGCCTTGATCGCGTCCATATCGGCGCGGGTTGCCGCCCGGGGCGTCTGGTTTTCGTCCGACCAGGGTATGGCCGAGGCCGACACAAGCGGCCAATTGCCGTCTTTCAGTGGCAGGTCCATGCCTTCCCACCCGATGCGGGTCGACCCCTTGCGCCCGGCATGACCGATCTGGCAACAGATTTTGGCTTCCGTCTCGGCGTGGACAAAATCGGTCAACCGCCGCCACGCTTTTTCGTGCGCGGGATCGTAAAGGCCCGGACATCCCGGTGTGATGCGCCCTTGCTCGGAGACGCAGGTCATTTCCGTATAGAGCAGGCCCGCGCCGCCCTTTGCCCGCTCGCCGTAGTGGATCAGGTGCCAGTCGGTCGGCGTGCCGTCGACCGCCTTGTATTGTGCCATTGGCGACACGACGATGCGGTTCTCCAGCGCCATGTCGCGCAGCTTGAAGGGCGCAAACATCGGCGGCCGCACAGGGCCGTTCGCGCCCGCGCCTGCCTGCTCCATGAACCACCGCTCGGCCCCTTCGAGCCATCCTGCATCGCGCGTCCGCAGGTTTTCGTGGCTGATGCGCTGCGAGCGGGTCAGCATGGAGTAGTTAAGCTGCACCGGGTCCAGATCCAGATAACGCTCGACATCCTCGAACCATTCTACGGAATTGCGCGCCGCGGATTGCAGGCGCAGCACCTCCAGACGCCGGACTTCTTCGTATTTCTCGAAAGCGCGGGGTAAATCGGGCTCGATGCTTACATGCTCTGCAAGGCTGATTGCGGATTCCAGCGCCAGCTTGGTCCCCGATCCGATCGAAAAATGGGCCGTCGCCGAAGCATCACCCAGCAACACCACGTTTTCATGGCTCCAGCGTTCACACAAAACGCGGGGGAATTTGATCCAGGCCGATCCGCGGATGTGGCTGGCGTTGGTCATCAACGCGTGCCCCCCGAGGTGATCCTTGAAGATGTCCTCGCAAATCGCAATCGTTTCCTGCTGTGTTTTCTCGCCGAAACCGTAAGCGTCGAATGTCTCCTGACTGCATTCGACGATGAACGTCGCCGTATCGGGATCGAATTGGTAGGCGTGCACCCAGACCCAGCCCTTGTCTGTTTTCTCGAAAATGAAGGTGAATGCATCATCGAATTTCTGGTGTGTGCCCAACCAGACGAAGGGACACCGGCGCACGTCGATGTCAGGCTTGAAGGTCTCTTCGAACTCCATCCGTGTTTTGGAGTTGAGACCGTCACAGGCCACCACCAGATCGTAGTCATCCATGTAGGCGGAGGCGGACTTCACCTCTGTTTCGAATTGCAGATGAACGCCCAACGCGCGGGCACGCTCCTGAAGGATCAGCAGCAGGCGCTTGCGCCCTATACCACAGAACCCGTGGCCCGAACTGGTGACCGTATGCCCCTTGTGGTGCAGGGCAATGTCATCCCAATAGGCAAAATGGGCGCGGATTTCATCGGCGGATTCGGGATCGTTCCGAGCGAGATTGTCGAGCGTTTCATCCGACAGAACAACGCCCCAGCCGAACGTATCGTCGGCCCGATTGCGTTCGAGAACGGTCACCTCGGCGTCCGGCTGCCGCAGCTTGAGAGAAATCGCAAAATACAGCCCCGCGGGCCCGCCGCCCAAGCAAATCGCGCGCATTCATCTCTCCCTCTCACATCGTGATGCCAAGAAACGTAGCGCGCTGGCCCCGTTGCTTCAAGGGAGAATATTTCATATCTAAAGCAAATTGGCGTGCCGTTACCTCAGGCCGCTTCCGTTTGGCACTCAAGCTTGCAGCACCCGCACCTGCGGCATTTGGGAAATCACCTCCAGATCGCGGTCGTAGAGATCGGTCAGCTCATCGACCAGCTCTTCGGTCCACCCCGGCATGTCCAGCTCTTCCTCGACCTTTTCGTCGATCGCATATTTGTCGAGAAACGCTGCAATGGCGCGGCGCTTCTGGTGCTCTGTCATGACCGGATGGTCCTTGAGATAGGCACGGAACCGCTTCATCCCCTCCGCCGTCATGATCGATGCCAGCAGATCGAACCCGCCAACGATCTTTTCGTTTTCCGGAATGAGCGCCATCTGCCGGATGATATGGGCCCAAATCAGCGGAATATCCTCGTTGCACCATACGGTCAGACGCGCGTCGGGCACCGCCTCGCTGATCAGGCCGATCGTTTCGGACCAGCGGATGTCATGCGGGCGCCGCCCACCCCAAAAGGCGGTATCCTCCTGCTGGTTGGCCTTTGAGTAGAGCAGTGGAAGCAGCCCTGCCGGATTGCGGATCGCCATGAAAATCTCGATCTGGTCCGTGGGGAAAAGCTGTGCCATGCGGGCCATGCGGACCGGTGCCGCAGGATAGAGCACTCCCCCCTGCATGGCGGTGCGCGGTGTGCGGAAGAAATGCGGATCCGACAGGATCACCCGCTCGGCAGTGTGGTCGTCGAGGATGGCGTCAACAAGAACATCGCGCGCGCCCTCGGACGCGGGCGTGTTTTTCATCGCGTTCAGCGTGTCGCGCAGGATTCCGCGGTATTTGCTGGGCCCGGGCACCGCCACGCCGCGCTTCGCGAAATCCTCGGCATTGCGCAGCAGGCATTTCATCAACCGTTCGTCCTCGGTGAAATGTACGCCTGTATGCAGGACCAGTTCCATGTCGCGATGCCCTTCTTATTGTCGGGGTTTTCTACCTAAATACGGGGCGGGTGTAAAACGTGATGAAAGGTCAAAAAAGTCTCTTGCGTGCGGCGCAGGAAGCCATTAAACGACCGCCCAGTGCCCCTATAGCTCAGCTGGTAGAGCAACTGATTTGTAATCAGTAGGTCCGCGGTTCGAGTCCGTGTGGGGGCACCATTTTTATTATATATATCAATAAGATGAGAGCCGCCCGCCAAGGCGACCCTCGTTGTTCTGGTAGGCTCCGCAACAATTCTACAACATTAGTCAGCTTCGCCTTCGGAATCGCGTTGTGCGAGTTCATCGTAACGGTCTTTGGCGTAGCGATAAGAAACGCCGTCAAGCTGTTCATGCCAGACTCCGATCAGGAAGCCAGAGTCGTAGTGCTTGTCCAAGATGCGCTTGGCTTCTTCGATCTCTGACAACGCTTGCGCGTCAGTCATTGGTGGCTTTTCGCGTAGGTCTTCTAGGATGTCCGATAGCAGCGAGGCCAAGTCATCGAGCTTGCTCAGTGTCGGCTTGTGATGAGCCAACACTTCCAGCAGGTCTTGGTCAAAGCCGTCAGCCAAGTTGATGGCGTGGCCATTTGACTCTATCGTGGCTTCGCACCAGTTGTCGGATTCCTCCACGATCTGCATTGCAGCCTTGAGGATTTTTGCGTTGTGAATGCTCATGCCGCCACCATCTGTTTGAGCAGTTCGACACGCCCGTCATATGCGCGCTGCATTTCGCGCAGCTCCTCCGCCATCACTTCGATTGCGCTGACAGCGAAGCCGAACTCCTTGCTTGCCATCAGGATCGACAGCACTTCCTTGTCGTCGGGGTCTTGTGGGCAGAGTTTCTGACCGGCGACCATTACGCGGATCGAACAGAAGCTGATTTCTGTCTCGTCAGGGTGCGTCGCGAGAATCGCGAGGGCGCGTTGGAGATTGTGATCGTGGTTTGCCATTGTGTTTGTCCTTTCATGGCTCATTGTGTGGGTAGTGAGCCTGTTATGAAGGGAAGCGCATGAGGAAGCCTGTCTGCCCCGGTGACATCAAGGCTAACAGCCCGGAGGCCGAAGACATCGCCATCGGACCAGAGGAGATGAAACAGGCCATCCAACTAGGAATTGTTCCTGATGAGTTAATCGAGGCTGGCAGGCCTTACGTCACACACGCTGAGATGGACCTCTACGGCATGAAGGATGAGGCAAACTTCATGTCCCTCGGCTTGACAGCTTGGCGCGCAATAGCGTTCGCCTTGGAAAAGGACTTGGCGCTGCCGAATTGGGTGTGCCAGTATTTAAGGAATGTAGCCGAAGGTATCGACCATTGGGCGATCCTGAACGAGCATCCCAGCGCGTTGAAAGATGTTCTAGGGCTACATGGAACGCGAAAGTACGAGCAGGAAAACGAAACTAGCGACCCTAGGTGGATTTTCGCGACGATCTCTCGAATGAAAGAAAACGACCCGTCCAAGTCAGTGACCGATCTTTGCGGCGAATACCTCAAGCAGTATCCAAAGCTAAGCTACAGCGACGAAGCAATAAGGCAGAAGTATTACGAAGGCAGAAAGCTTGCGGAAACCGGCGAGGACTACAAAGGCCGTGGCCGGAAGAAGGAGATTCAGACCACGCCGATGGTTGGTGTTGAGCGGGATGAGCCAGACATCGACTTTTGATCCCGGACATTCTGCGTTTGAACCCTAGCCCAACAACGAAAGCAAGGTTGCTTTGATCAAGTCGTATGCAGCTCCGAGGACGACTGCCGAACCCACAGTTGCCGCGACTCCGCGATGGATGAATGCGCCCAACCGACTGCGCTTGTAGTATTCCATCGGTGGAAACAACCAACGAACGTATTGGAACACGAACCGAGCGAGCAGCAGCGTCAGCAGTATCGCATAGACGCCAAAGACGACGTTCAGGAATACTGACTGACTGTCCAACCATGTCGCGAGGCCCGATCCTTGCTTATAGAAAAGCCAGATCGTTGCCGGCAGAAACAGCAGATAGATGAAATAGTCGTAGGTGCCAGACCCGTGAATGATCGGGCGCACCGCCTTCCGTTTTCTTAAGAAGTCCTCGATCTTTTGCGCCGTGGAGATCACCCAATCCTCGTCACGGCCCGCGACGTTTATCACGCTACGGTTTTCCGTCGGGTTAGATGGCAACGTCTGAAGATCGAACTTCAAAGACGGCTTGTCGAACCCAAGAAACATCTCCACCGTATTTAACGGCCTCAAGTTGATCGAGCGCTCCGCAAAAGAGGCGTTCGAAGCAAAAACTGACTTAAGTTCGTCAGGGAACGCGCGCTCATCAGTTTTCGGAATCCCAAGCCCTTGCACGGAATCACCATTGGCCGCGGTGTAGTTGTACTCAACCGGCATAACCTCATTGACGCGCTGCTGCGCCTGCTCCGGGCTTTCAAACTTGCTAAGATCGAGTTTTCCGTACTCAAGCTGCTTCGCCTTCTCGTTGGCCTCCGACAGCAATTCGCAGAATTCTTTGAGGTCTTCTGCCGACAAGACAAGGTTAGTCGGGAACAAGTCGCGTCGATATAACGGCACCCGCACCGGATCAGTCGGCTGCACCTGCTGTGGCCCTTGCGCGTCGATGGCTTCCGGCAGGTTGCCGGGCGCGTCGGTCCGCAAGTTCTCGGGGGTGTCAGTCATTTATTCACCTGCTGAACGACGAAAGCGCGCCCTGCATCCGACAACTCCCACACGCCGCGCGGGGAATCGTCCCGAAACAGACCTTCCTTCACAAGGTCTGAACGCTCCCAGCAGGTAGCGTTCCACCAGCGTTCTTCGCCCGTCGAAACGGCTTCGAAGTCGTCCTCGGTCAGCCGCGCCTTCATGGCGGGCAGCATCTTGTCGCGAATGTCTTTCACCTCAGCCGAGCCGCCAAGTTCGAGCAGCACCTTCATGAGCGGAAGTCGGAAGTCACGCTGGGGCGTCTTGTTACCACGACGGCGCGTCTTCTTGGGCTTCGGGGCGGCAGGCTTGACCCCTTTCGACTTGTCCAAGGCGTCGAGCGCGAGCCGCACGACATCCTCCGCCGTGTCCTCAAGGGGACGGGCGTGGGTTTGAAGGCGGGCGAAGGTGGCGTCTGAAATACGGATAACAGGCATCATGGCAATCTCCGGGTTGTGGCGATTACCTTGTAACAAGGTTACATTTTCAGTCAATGCGAAAATGTTGCCCGGCCAGCGCGCGTCTAAGGCGCGTCGCGGGCTGGCAGGCGCAATGATGCCCAAAATATCGAGACACCCGTCAGCGTGCGATTTTTCGGGGGTGTTTGCCCGCGTCTCGTGCGCAATGGCAGGCGCGACGGCCACGAGCGCGACGACAGCGCGGGATTTCTTCTACCAATAGCCCTTGAGCGGGGCCTCCCCGATGTGCGCCCCGACGCTGCGATGATCGGACAGCCACAGGGCCAGCGAAGCGGACACGGCGAGGTCTGCGTGGCCGAACTTTGTGCCGCCTTCGATCCGCACGCGCCCGGTCGATCCCACGTCAGCCTCGAAGCTCTCAAGCTCTTGACGCATGAGGTCGCGGGCCTCGAAGTTGCCGATGGACAGGTCGCCGGTGTGGATGGCCGAGTTCAGCGCCGAAAGCAGCCGCGTGCGGCCCACGTTGTTGAAGGTGCGCCCGCGTTCCTTCGCTTCCGTCTCGTTCTCACCGGCCACCATCTGAACGCGGGTGTGCTGGACCGACTTCGAGTCGAGCAAATCACAAAACGCACGGCCAACCCCGGAGGAATCCACCACGAGATAGGCGCGGCCTGCGATGGACGGGTCCATCATCAGGTTCCGAGTCACGATGGCGAGGTCTGCGTAGGACATGGCGGGCAGATGATCCGCCCGCACGATCTCCCGGCGGCGCTTGGTCAATTCCTGCCGTCCGTTGGCATCGTAGAACGGCACTCGCTCGTCGAGCAGTATCGAATAGGCGTTCCGGTCCTGCGCCTGTGCAATGTCGAGGCCCACGAGGAAGCGGCGATAGCCTTTGACGATCTCGACCGCCGGATCGGCGTTTGGCAGGATCAAGTCCTCGCCCTTTTCAACCAAGCCCTGCATAGAGGTCTCCTAGCCTAAGTTGCGGTGTGTCGGTGAAGGCGGCAGCGATGGCCGCCGAGTCAAAGAACTGCTGTCCCCGCCCCATCCAGTTCAGACCGTGTTCAACATCGAACTCGAACTTGGACAGCACCTTTCGCTGACGCGCGACCAGCTTCGCCATGCGCGGCAGATCAAGGGAGCAGGCGCGGATGCGTTCGACTTCGGGATACATCTCCCAATCGCTCCACATCTCATAGGCCTTGCCCGATTTGCCGCCGGGTGTGGTAATCAGGATCGTCTTGGCGTTGTCCTCGGCAATCGAAAGCGTCGAGCCGAAAACATCATCAGGGATGAACGCAGCCTCGTCATAGATCAGCAGGCCATTTTTGACGCCGTAGCCACGGGCCTGTTCACCGTTTTGACCCGCCGAAACGCAGACCACTGACGAGCCGTTTTTCAGGTGCAATTCGGTCATGGTGCGCCGCTTGGCTTCGATAGGCAGCCCCATCTTTTCCCAAGTGAACGCGATCTTGGCGAACAGCAGTTGAGACTGTGGCAGTGTCTTTGAAAGGATGATTACCTGATGGTCAGGTTTGGACAGTTCCTGGCCTGCCATGACGCCCACGGTTGTCGATTTGCCGATCCGCCGCGACGCCAGCACCATGATGATGTCCGACGCGGAATTCATCAGCTTGCGCTGCCAATCGTCGGGCGGGCCTGCGACGACCCGCTCAAGCAGCAGCTCCGGCCTTATCCGCTCATTCAGCGTGCGGAGGAAAAGGCCAAGGTCATTCGACATTGAGCGGAATCCGCCGGTCAGTGACAACCTGATGGAAGGTCTCGAACGCCTCTGGGTGCGCATGGAAAACAACCCACAACACGTCCATCAGTTTTTGCACGTCGGGGTGCTCGTTCAGACCCAGCACAATGGTCGTCTTGTCGCGCAGGTTTGAATAGACCTTGAGCAGGTTTTCGTAGGATTTGTTCTGATCCCGCAGCAACTGCATCATCGGAGTCAGCACGTCGAACAGGTTGTCGCCGCCTTCTGCCACCATGTCGTTGAGGGCGCGATACAGCCGCTTTTGCTCCTTGAGGATGCCCTCAATGCCGCCTTCGATCTTGTCTTGAGCGCTGTTCACTTCCTGATCGAGCGAGGTGGCGTCCAGCTTGTTCGCCTCCACCAGTACGATCTTCTCGACCTCAGGCGTAATGAACCGCTTTCGGAACCGCGTCAGGCTTTCGAGATCGACGCAGCACCTTTGGGCAATCTCCTTGAACTGGCGGCGACGCAGCACGCAGTCGAGGACAACCTCAACCACGTCCGACCGGGCGCGGATCGTGGAACGGCGGCCATTGCCCGATTCCACGGGCAAGGCCTCCTTGATGCGGTCGTAGTTGATGGTCATGCAGCGGCCCGCCAGCCTGTTGCCGTGCGCCCGGCCAGTTCGACCATGTGCGGGGCCATCCGGCCAATGACGCGCCGCGCATCCCGGCCATAGATCGCGTGATCGGCAACGTCGCGGATGAAGTCGGGTTCTTCTGCCGAGAACAGGCAGTCAAGAATGGCGTTGCGCGCGAGGGTCACGTCGAACTCCCGCACGGTACGATAGATGCCCGACAGGAACTCGCGGGCGGTGGCGTCTGCCGCCTTGTCGAGATCAGTCATCGGAAACGATCTCCAAAGTGGTGCCGACCTTCTCGGCCTGCGCCTTCGCGCGGCGATAGAGTGCGGCGTCACGGGCCTGCACGCGGGTCAGACGGATCGGTTCGGGCGACAGGGCATCTTTGATCGACGCCGGGTCGCCTTTGCGTTCGAGCAGTGTCTTGAATTGCCCAGCCTCGGCCTGCTCCTTCGCGGCGGCTTCCGCTGCGGCCCGCTTCTGATCCTTGATCTCGTCGAGCATCTTTTCGGCATTGGTTTTCAGCCCGCCGATTTGATCTTCGATCTGCTTCGAGACCTGTTCCGTCAGCGCCTCAAGCAGCTTGGGCGTCGCCTTCTCGATAAATTGCTCCATCAGGCGGTCGTTGTCCTCAGACATGTGCATCTCCTTCACGTTCGCACAAAAAGAAAGGCAGACCCGGAAGCCCGCCTTTCTCCTGAACGTGAAGATCTGCGCGACGCCCGGTCTGCGTGATCACAATAAGTGACTGCTTTTGCTCAATAAAGATCAGTATCAGGTGCTATGGGAGAAAGACCTAAAGTAGGTCAAGCAGCCGCCAGAACGTAGGTGTGGTTTTCGTCGTTTCTGACGATCTCGCCCTTGTTGATTGCGTTGGCGAGAACCTTGCGGATTGCAGCATCGCCAAATTCACCATCGGTGGCGTGGATCAAATCCCTGAATTGCCGGGGCTTCGACAGCAGCGGAAGGACCGCAGAGCGGACGGTTGAATAACTCGCTTTTACCCGGCGAGGCCGAGCCGTCTGTTTGCCAGCCTGTCGCTTGGTCCGCTGCTCCTGCGCTCGTGCAGGTGCGCTCTGTTCCGCTGCCCACAATACGCGGGCCGCGTCGATGCCACCGAAGGTGCTGCGATGATCTGCGCCGACGATCTCAGCCCCAGCCAGCACGCGCAGGATATTTGACCGCAGGTCGTCTGCATCGAGGCCAGCCGCGTCGCAGAAATTGCGACGGGACTCCGCCCACGCGCCGTGCTCCCGTGTCAGGAAGTAAAGCGCCTCCCGCCGCGCAAGCTGGGCCTCATCCTGTTCGGAGGCCGGGATGACCTTGCCGAACAGATCGAGGACCGACCGAGCGATGGCCGCCCGATAGAGAGCCTGCGCCCCGTCAGGCCGCGAGGCGTGAAGGCCATAGTCGGGGTCGATCAGCATCAGACATCCCGCGTGCCGATGATCGGAGAAATGTCGCCCCCGTCCTCGTCGATCATGTCGCGCTCGTCCTCCCAAGACCGATCTGCCCGCACGATCTCGCCCCTTTGCAGGTTCTCATGGAGCGAGGCGCGGCTGATGATCCCCGACAGATACAGCTTCATCTGCTGCTCGATCATCTTCGGCTCCATCGCGCTTTCGATGAAGTCCCGCGATAGGGTCACGGAGGCCTCGTTAGTATCATCACCTACCCATTCAGCAGCAAGGCGCAGCAGGCGGTTCAGGCCAGCCTCGACGGACACGACGACGCCATGCAGGAGCGCAAGCTCTGACCGCGTGCGCTGTGTCGCCGTGCCAAGCGTTTCGTTGCGGTTGACGGTGGACGATAGCATCCGAGCGCCGAGCGAGATCATCGTTTCGGATTTCTCCTCCATGATCTCCTTCATTGCCGCGACTCCGGCCCCCGTGAATTCCAGCATCCCCACTTCGGTGCCTTCGGGCAGCGTCCAGACAGCGCCCGATCCGATCTGCGTTGGCACCTTGTTCGCCGGGATCGACCCGGCCACCCAAGGCGTCGGGCTGGCCGTCAGGAAAATGGCGTGTTCCCGATCCGCGCTGTTCTTGAAGTGCGAGATCGCCACCTTGCAGAGCGACAGGAACGGCGGGCTGACATGCTCCGGGCGCAGGCCTTCATGGCTGACCATCAGGAACGGGATATAGTCGAGCGGCTTGCCATTGATCGTCGGGATATGGTTCTCGCCCACATCGACACGGGTTTTGTGCTGATCCCGGATGAAGCGGCGGAACTGATAGACACCGGCCTCAAGGATCAATTCATAGGTAACGTCCGACCCCTCCCAATCCTCGTCCGAGGCCAGATGCACACGCGTCAGCACCTTCCGCCCGTCAACGAAGCCCGTGGAGAAATCTTCGATGGTTTCGGCTTGGAAGGTTGAGATATGCGGCACGGCATTTGCGCTTGCGCCATCTGCCGGAAAGTCGAGCAGGATGCCGAAACGCCCCATCGTCGCGACCTCGCGCACCATATCCTCGACGAGCACCTGCATCGGCGCGTTCTCATAGGTCGCGTTCAGGCGCATTGGTTCTAGGCGCGGCGGCAGCATTATCACGGGGTCTTTGCGCAGGGCCAGCCCGACGAGGGCGCGGAGTGTCATTTCCGGCGCTCCGTAGAAGCAGGCCCGGTCGAGATAGTGGGTGTAGTTCTGCGCCGACATGCCGTCAGGTTTCGGGACATACAGTTGCCCCTGATCCTTCACGGCGTCCTCGCCGTCGAGGCAGTCGCGGATAAGGTGATACTGCGCTTGCAGGCGGTCCCAGTGCTTGCTCATTCCGCTGCCTCAAGCACGAGCGCGAGTAGGTGCCGATAAGGCAGTTCGAAACGACCCCCGCCTGCGTGAACGCGCAGGCCATCGCGTCCGCGGTCGATCATGACGGCATCGACCGACACATCGCGTTGCTCCGGGTTGAGTAGCAGTTCACGCAGGCCTGATTGCAGGGCCGGTTTCGAGATTGGGATTGAAAAGGCGGTTGAGGAGGAAACGGTTTTCTGGGCAAGTGTGCAGGCCGCGTCACCATCCGCGGTGAAAGTGATTTGCATGGGTTGATGCTTTCTTTGTGGGTGAACGGCCATCCGAAAGGAACGTCGCGCGAAAGATGGCCGTTCAGGAGAGCCAAGCCGCGCATATCGAATGTGGACGGATGCCGCCGGGGCGCTCAACTTGTGTTTGAGGTGTTGCGGAGGGTTGCGGCTGATAATATCAGGTGGAGGCGGTCCATCCGCGATTAATCAAGATCATGACATTCCGCTTGAGAAAGAAAATCCATGAAAACTAAGGCGTTTTGGAGGTTTACGCAGAGGATTGGCTACTATGATAGTGACATAGAATTGTGTGATCTTTTGGTTGCAGCTTATATGCAAAGAGCAAATTCAGGCGACGACATTGCCGTAGATTTGGGTGCCACGGCAGCTTCGCATCCAGTACTTGCCGGAAGACCCAATACGCTCGCATCTCGAAGGACAACGGGCAATCATTTGCGCACTACAGTTGCCGCCGCCTACATTAAAGACCTCTACGAAGATTTCTCAGAGTATTTAGCTGAGATTATGGCAAAGGCAGCATTGAAGGGCATTAACCCTGGTCAGTTTGTTGGTGATGTAAAGTTTGACATCCAAGCCAAGGATATTCTCGCGGCTGGTAGTTGGGATAACGTAGTCAATCAAATTTCAGAAGGGATTTTTCGCAAACTCGAAAACGAGAAGAGTACGCGGGATTTGGTGCGAAAAGCTAGCATCCGCCTTGGCTTAAATATCAACAACGCCCTCCTAGATGGAGCGATGCCTTACCTTGATGCTCGACATATCCTTGTCCATCGAGACGGAAAAACTGATCAGAGGTATCGTGATGCTTATCCAGCCGTTCGATTGCGGTCACAAAAGATAATAACTGACTTATTATTCGCAAAAGACGCTAAGACTGCTGTCAGAGCACTGGCCGATGACATTGATGCAAAGATGATTGCTGCTGGTCTAATACGGCCGCAAGACATCAATGGAAATGCTGCCGGGTGAGTTAGATCGGGGCCGGTCGCAGATTATTGCTCAGATATTTCCGAGTGTGGGGCCGGGTTTCCACGTCAGCAGCAGGGGGTTCCAAAAGGTGCCGGTGTGTATCTGCGACTCGGTCGCAACTGGATGTTGCAGCGTTGTTGCAGAGCCTGACCAACCGCTTGAGGTGCCACGGCAATTCACCGGCGGAATTGATCGGTGATCAATTGGTCGGGCGCAAAGTATGTCAGCATTGTTGACGCATCACGGATAGACCGCTCCGAGTGACACTTGCAGCACGTCCGCAGCGCAACATCACGGGCAGCAAGTTAAACGTGCGAACTCGTTAATATAGAGCTATACTATTAACTGTTTCGCACGTTTAAAACTGCCACGGCCATGCAGCCCGCGCGCCCTGCGCCAACTGCCCAATGTCCACGGCATCATCCCCCGGCTCAAGCGTCACATCGCCCACAGGCATCGCACCATCATCGTCGATCCATGCCTCGCGCTCGAAGGCCTCACGCAGCACGTCCACTGCATCTGGCTCAACGAGCCATCTGTTCTGCTCGATCAGCGCCTTGAACTTGGCCTCGTCGTCATCCTTGCGCAGCCTTGGCACGCGCTGATCGACCATCCCTAGCCGTTCCAGCGCATCCCAGCCCTGCCAGCCCGCGACGAAGACCCGTGACCATTGCCGTTCACCATCGAAGCGCACCTCTGCGAACTCGGCCCTGTTCTCAATCGCCCACTGATACACATCACCGACCTGATAGCGGAACGAAGACTTCGGCGTATCCGCGAACTTCGCGAACAGGCGTTTTGCCAGCCCCCAAGAAGTCGTCCGAACAGGCGCGACCTTGTAGGCCAGTTCATCCGGCAGCAGATCGTCAAACCGGATCACTTCGTCGACCTCCAACGGCAGCGGCGTGCTGTTCAGGATCGTGATCTTAGCGGCCTCGCGGACGTAACGGGTCCGCGCTACCGCCTGCAAGATTGCGCCCTCGCAGATCGACCACCGGACAGCTTCGCAGCGCGGATCAGGATGACGCTCTGTCCACGCCATGCCCTTCTCGCCGACATAGGCGATCTTCTTCTTCGGATACCATGCGCCAATACTGGTGATGGGCTGGCCGTTCTGCCAGACCGCGCGGGCAATGTCCTCGACCACATACGGCAAGGGCAGTGGACGGCCTAGAATGAACGCATCCTGTCCGCGCCATTCATCGACACCTTCGACCCCGTTGAACCAGCCCGTGACCTCGTCGCCCAATTCAGCAACACCTTTGAAGGTGAACAGATTTTCATCGCCAACGATCTTGGCAACATCGGCACGGAACTTCGCGGCTGCGGCCTTCTTTGCGGTGTTGGTCTCGCCATATTCCTCCTCGCGGTCGCCGGTGCCGTAGAGCAGCGCGGCCTTCGAGCCAGGTGCATTGGCCTGCCGAACGACTGAGTTATCGTGCTTCTGCACGTCGATCTCGACCCATTCATCGACATGGAAAAACTGTTCGATCATGGCCCGGTCCATCGTCGCGGACATTAGGACCGTTTGCACCTTCACCCGGCCATCATCATCAACCGGCAGCGCGTTGACGATGGAGGCCCAGTTGGTCAGTAGCTTTTTCTTGTCCTTCGAAATACGGATGCGGTTCAGGGACCGGGCTTCAAGGCAATCGCGCAGGCGACGCCAGACGCTTTCATACTTCCACCAGTGGCGGTCATAGGCTTGAGCCGCCTTGAGGCTCTGCTCGTCGTCCATGTCCGGCGTCACATCGACCTGCGGCTTGAGATCACCCTCGGCCTTGATCAACTCGGCGCAAATGTCCGGCGTGAACCCGGCCTCGTCCAGCGCATCAATGGACAGCCCGCCCTGCACAACCTGATAGAAGCGCAGCAGCCAGTTACTCATGTCGTGCCGGGTCACGTCGCAAAGCTCTTTGATCTCGACAGACCCGTGATGCAGCAGCGAAGAGATCGGGTCTTCGTCGATCACCACCACATCGACTTGTCGGCGGTTCTCGTTGCTTTCACCCTCGGCCTGCAACGACAGAAACTCATGAGGCCTGATACGCAGATCGCAGGACTTCGAGCGGGCCTTGATGTCTCGCCATGTGCAGGTGTTGAACGCGGGGCAATAGCCCAACGTATCGTTACCGCACAGGACCGCCGAAACGTCCAAGACGACCCCGTTTAGTTCCTTCGCGGCCTCATGCTTGAAGCAGACCGGTTTGCCACCCACTTCCTGACTGCGCCCCTTCTCGACAACAGCATCAAGACCTTCGGCCTGCGCCTTTGCGGCCAGTTCGTCGCCAAGCCGGTGGGTCGGCACATAATAGTCGGCCATGAACACGAAGCCGAGTTCATCCATATACCGTTTTTCAACGCCAAGCTGACGAAGCGCAGCCGTTGATTTACCGCCGCCTGCCGTGATCCGTATTCCAGTCAGTCGCGGCCTGTCACGATCCCCGATAGCGCGGCGCATCACGTCAGCCAGCCGGGTTTGCGCCTCGTCGAGTGGCATGGGGTCATACTGCTGGCGGAACGCCCGTGTCGTGCGACGAGAGCCTTTCACGCCGGGGAATTTCTTGCGGGTGTATTGCTCGCCAAACTCGCGCCGATCCTTAGCCGGGACATTGAGCCGGTCATATTCAGCCGACAGCGCCTGCCATGCTTGCACCCATGACGCATCAGACCCGTTCGCATCGCGGTATTGCCGCCAGAAGTCGAAGACAGAGTTGTGCCGCTCGCCATCTTGCCAGTGCAGGGTTGGCTTGCCGCGCCGTCCGGTGACGGCAATTTCTACCATGTCTTCGGGCGCAGAAAAGGTCTCAGGGGTCTTGTCGCCTTCGACATAAAAGGCGCGGACCGGGTGCGGGTTGTCGATGCCACGCAGATCGGGACGAGACGTGAAGACAAAGCCGCCAAGATGGTAGATCGACGTATCGACCCACTTGCGGAACAGGCCTTTGCGCAGCGAAATCTGCTCGTTGAGTGCGATGGCATATTCGTTCTGATCTGCCACCGTCAGGCTGATGCGCCAAATCACACGCAGCCGCCAGCCCGCCTTGATCCCGGCAGACGGCGAGAAGTAATAGACGAACTCCTTGCCACGCAGAAACGGGAACAGATCGTAGATCGCGTCTTCCGCCGTGCCGTCAAACTCGAAGCCGTCCACATCGGCAAAGAACAGGTCATAGCGACAATCGTGGTATTCGTCTCCGCTATGCCCCTGCCGCTCTGACTTTGGTTCACCAAGAACAATTGTCGATAGCGGATCATTCGATTGCTTTTCGAGGAAGTCCCGCAATTGGGCGAGATCGTCCGCATCATAGTGCCATAGGTCAAATTCGTTCCAACGCTGGAAACCTTCTTCGGTCTCCAATCGCTTCGGACCATCTGGCCCGGCCTGATAGACCTTACGGAGTTCAGGCCCTGTGCTGGTGGCTAGGTGTATTCGCATCTGCTTCTTTCACACAGACGCTACTACCTTGTTTTTCAGTCGGATTCTACCAAAGCGTGTCTTATAAGCGAGTTGTTGATGCGATGGGTTCGCTTGCTTTGATGGAAATGACTGAGGGACGAGGTGTAGCGGCTTCGTCCCTCTTTTTCAGTTCACGCGGTGAGAACGCGCCCATTCGAGAACGTCCTCCCGATCATACAGGATTGTCCGGCTGGAAATGTGCAGGAACGGCGGGCCGCTTTCGGCACCTGCGTTGCGTTCCTTGCGCCAGAGGTAGAGCACCTCCTCGGAGCGGTTCAGGTATTCCGCACATTGCGCAGGCGTCATGAGATCAGGCAACGCCTGCTTGACCTGCAAGCCGCGCAGTTCGTCGAGCAGCGCACGGATTTCTTGTGTGAGTTCGTCCATCGACAGGTTCCTTCACGTTCAGATTAGACGCAGGCCTGTTGATGTGCTGGCGGATGCCTTCATACGATCCGCCACCAGCCCCTGATGGATCGAATATGGTCACGCCGGTTTGTTCAGCCGCACAGCGGCACCGACGCGCCCTGACATTAGCGCCTGCCGCCGATCTGGACAACATTCGAAGAAGGTACTGACCCGCATTCCACCTCAATTTGTTTCGCGATGGCGTTCGCATGTCGGTGCGAGGCCGAGCCTTGGTCGTAGATACCCTGAACACCTTTTTCCACGTCGCCGCGCAGTTGGTCGATAACGTAGGCTGGCAGATCAGCGCGGCGGGCGGCAGTGGTGAACAAGCGGCGGCAGTCATGTGGACGCAAGACAATCTTGCCATTTGACAGTCGATCCGGGTGGTAGATGTGCTTCTCGGTATCGTGCTGCGGGAAAACCCATTCGCTGTGCTTCGGCAGCGCCTCAAGCAAGGCGACAACGCGGTCAGCAAGGGGGAACATACCCACGCGCCCATTCTTCAATCGTGCAACCCGGAGCTTGCGTGCTGTGAGGTCAATATTCTCCCAGCGGAGTGAGATCACGTTCCCGGCGCGCAGGCCTGTGAAAAGCATCAACTCAAAGGCCGCACCGATAATCTGGTTGGAGGCCTTTTTCGCCTCAATTAGATCAAGGGCAGGCCACCGTTCATCCGCATCGAACTTGACCGAATTGTCGGGCTGGTAGGTCTTGGTATCGACTTTGAGATCATCCGCGACGTTGAAGCAGCGGCGGACGGCGGCGGCTCGTTTAAACGAGGTTCGAATGATCTGGGCCAGATGCTTCTGAGTGGCGACGCCTTTGTGGCGCATGACCGCTTCCTCAAGGTGATCGAGCGTGATGTCTTCGATCTTCATCTTGAACAACTCGGCCATGTTGTTACTTACCTGTGCCCGATATTCACTCTTTGTTCTTTCAGAGGCATTGGAACGGTTGATATGGGATTCCAGCGCGTCGCCTAGAGTATGAATGCCCGTTGATGCAGCGTCCGTTCGGGTCGTCACTGCCGCCATCTTTTTCTTGGCCTCGTCACGCGCGGCAAACACCGTAGGCAGGTCGGGCCATGAACCTAGGGTTATGGAGCGCAGTTTGCCGTCGATGCGCTTCGACAAAATCCACGTCTTGGTTGTGGCACCGACAGCAAGCCGGATGCCGCGTGCGTCAGGATCAGATTTAATAGTGAGGTCGGAATACATGGTCGTCTTGCCGGGGGTCGGTTTGATCTTGGCGACTTCCGGGCGTTTGGTCAGGTCATGGTTTGGCATTGCTCTACAACATCCTCTGCAACATTCAGTAACGGCATACTACGGTATACAACCATAGGTTGACCACTTTTTTTTGTTGTAGAACAGTGCTTTACCTGATTTTTATGACGTATTCCGGCGAAGCCGGTATCAACGGTGATTTCTTTGTAATCAGTAGGTCCGCGGTTCGAGTCCGTGTGGGGGCACCACTTCTTCTCCCTAGATTGACACTAGCCTCGTACGGCTTGACACGTCTTTACAGGCTATAGTCATGGCGTTTTTGCAATTCGGCTTTTGGCGCTGTTTGAAGCTGCCTCAAAGAGTTCCTGTCAGCGATGGCTCTGGCAGCAACCGTCGTAGTCCGGTCATTTGCGCTGAACCTATCGACTGTGTGGGCCCTGAACGCACGAGAACAAACCTGTCTTCGCGCCGTGAGCCTTTGCAGTGTCCAGACCGCCGTGCCAGCCGTATCGGAAGATAAGGCTGGCCGCCGCTTTTCATGCGATCAAGCAATCCCCGTACACATCGCGCAGCTTGTTCTTTTGCACTTTACCGGTGGACCCGATGGGCAATTCATCAACAAAGATCACCTTGTCCGGCACCTGCCAGCTGGGCACCTTGCCCTCGTAGAACGCCAACAAATCCGCTTCATCGACGTCGGTGGCTTTCATCACGAGAAGAACGGGGCGTTCATCCCATTTTTCGTGTCGCGCGGCGATGGCCGCGGCATTTGCCACGCTGTCATGGCTGATGGCGATATTCTCGAGCGTCACGGTCGAAATCCACTCACCGCCCGATTTGATGATATCTTTGGATCGGTCACGGATGATCATGAAGCCTTCGTCGTAGATGGTCGCCACATCGCCCGTATCGAACCATCCGTCAGCGGTGAGCGCGCTCTGATCCTTTCCGAAATAGCTGTCGAGTATCCAAAGGCCGCGGATTTGCAGATCGCCCTGAGCCTCGCCGTCATGCGGTAAGGCGGTGCCGTTTTCGTCGACAATGCGCAGATCGACACCGTAGGGCGGCCGCCCCTGCCCCAACCGGATCTTGTCCTGCGCCTCCTTGCTGAGCGCCTGATGACGCTGCAGCAGCTGGTTCATTGACCCCAGCGGGGACGTTTCCGTCATGCCCCACGCATGGATCAGATCGACACCGTATTCGGCAAACTTCGGGATCATCGACGGCGGCAGCGCCGATCCCCCGACTACAGTGCGCGTCAGGCTGGGCACCTTGCTGCCCGTTTCGGCCAGCGCCCCCAGCAATCCCATCCAGATCGTCGGCACCCCCAGCGCCAGTGTGACCTCGGCCGCGTCAATCAGATCGACAAGGCTTTTCCCGTCGAGATTCGGGCCCGGAAGCACAAGTTTGCAGCCCGTTCCGGCCGCGATATAGGGCACGCCCCATGCGTTGACGTGGAACATCGGAACCACCGGCAGTACCGTATCCTTGGCCGAGATCGCGATGCCGTCCGGCTGGTTGCCGCCCAGCGAATGCAAAACGGTCGAGCGGTGCGAATACAATACGCCCTTGGGGTCGCCCGTGGTGCCCGAGGTATAGCACAGGCTGGATGCGGATTTTTCGTCCAGATCGGGCCAGTCTGCGGAGGCGTCACCAGTCGCGATCAGTTCATCGTAGAAAACCAGACCGTCAAGCATCTGCGCCTGTTCGTCATTGCGCGGCCCCATCAGCACGATATGCTTTACCGTCTTGAGATGCGGCGCCAGTTTGGCGGCTGCCGGCAGGAAGGTCGCATCGATGAACAGCACTTCGTCGGCGGCGTGATTGATCACATAGATCATCTGCTCGGGGCCCATGCGCGGGTTGATCGTGTGGCACACCATGCCCCCGCCCGCCACGCCGAAGTAGATTTCCAGATGCCGCCGGTTGTTCCACGCGATCGTACCGCAACGCGCGCCCAGTTCGATCCCCTGTTTGTGCAGGGCATCGGCCAGACGGTGGGCATTTGCGCCGATTTCGGCCCAGCTTGACGTTTCGGTGCCGCCCGATGTTTCCACCGACACGATTTCGCCCGCCCCGTGGAAACGTGCGGCGTGGTCGATAAGGCTGCCGATGGTCAGCGGCAAGTGCATCATTTGTCCCAGCATGGGGATCCTCCCGGTTGTTGTCTGCGCCGTGATCCTGTCCGCACCCTCCCCGGCGCGACCGATCCTGCGACCTTGTGGAAAAATGTGGCCCAATCCGTCGGGGCCGTCCAGCGCAATTGCGCAGGCTCACGCCGGGGCAGCTATCCGTGGGCGGCGGCGACGGTCTTGAGGCTTGTGAACGCATAAAGTGCTTCGAACCCCTTTTCGCGGCCATGGCCGGACAAACCGCGCCCGCCGAAGGGCAGCTCGACACCTCCCCCGGCCCCGTAATTGTTGATGAAAACCTGACCTGCGCGCAGCGCTTTCGCCATGCGCATCTGGCGCGCGCCGTTTGCGGTCCAGACCGCCGCGACCAGCCCGTATTCCGTCCCGTTCGCGATTTCGACCGCATGTGCCTCGTCATCGAAGGGTATGATGACCTGCACAGGCCCGAATATCTCCGATTGCGCGAGCGGATGGCCGGCGGGCACGTCATCAAACAGATGCGGAGCGACGTAGGCACCGCCCGCGGGGGCGCCCGTAGCGATTTCACCTCGTGCCGCAACGCTCAGATCGCCGCCTTGCTGCAAGAATGTCTCGACGATCTGTTTTTGGCGCGATGACACGAGCGGGCCGAGTGCCAGATCATCCAAGGCAGGCCCCGCCCGTAATTCACGGTATCTGGCGGCCATCATGTCGCGCACGCGCGCGTGCACATCGCGGTGCACAAGAATGCGAGAGGAAGCCGAACAGGTCTGGCCGGCGTTCTGGATGCCCGCGCCCACCAGAAACGGCAATGCCGCGTCAAGATCGGCATCCTCGAACACCACCTGCGGCGACTTGCCCCCCAGCTCGAGCGTGACGGGCACAACGTTGCTGCCTGCCGCCTGCTGTACCAGCCGACCGGTGTTGACGGACCCGGTGAACGACAAATGATCGATCCCCCGATGGCCCGCAAGCGCCGCGCCCGCGTCCTGCCCCAGCCCCGGCACAACATTCAAGGCCCCGTCCGGCAGACCGGCCTCGCGCGCCAGTGCGGCGAAGGCCAGAGCGGTCAGACAGGCCTCCTCGGCGGGCTTGAGCACGGTCGCGTTGCCGGTGGAAAGCGCCGCCCCGACCGACCGGCCGATGATCTGCATCGGGTAGTTCCACGGGACAATATGGCCTGTGACACCGTGGGGTTCGCGCAGGGTATAAACGGTATAGCCGTCCTGATAGGGGATCGTCTGGCCATGCAGCTTGTCGGCCGCCCCGGCATAAAATTCCATATAGCGGGCCAGAGCCACAACATCGGCCCGCGCCTGTGCAAGCGGTTTGCCGACATCCAGCGCCTCGAGCCGTGCAAGCGTGTCGATATGTGCCATCACTAACGCGCCGAGGCGGGACAGCACACGCCCCCTTTGCAGGGCAGTTGTCCGACCCCAGTCATGCTCGAACGCGTGTCGCGCCGCGGCCACTGCGAGATCGATGTCTGTCGCACCCCCGGCGGCGATTTCGCACAGCGTGCTGCCGTCAGACGGATTTATCAGCTCCAGCCGACCACCACCCGCGGGGGCCTGCCAATGCGCCCCGATGAGGCAGTGGTCAGTGGCGATATCAAAGGCGGCAAGCACGTCAGATGTCATCGCGGCTTCCTTGACTGGCGTTGCAGATCCGGATCGCCGAAGTCTGGCTCGGGCATCATCCGCGTGACAAGACCGATCAGAAACGCCGTGCTGATCGCAAAGGCCAGCAGCCCGGTGATCGCCGCGAAGGTCGCGACAATGCGGTAGTCCGGCCCCAGCACGATATCGCCGTAGCCCAGCGTCGTGTAGGTCACGATCGAGAAATAGACCGCCTCGTTCAGGTCGGGCAATGCGTCCTTGGCCAGCCAATAGGCGGCCCAGATCCAGATCTGCAGGGTGTGGGCAAGGATGATCGCGCCCAGCATGCCGCCAAGCAACAGCAGCCTGCGCCCGTGGCCCCGACGCACACCCAATAGAAGTATCGCGCGGATTGTCGCGGGCGCCGCGAAAAACAGCACCGTGACGTGCAGCATACAGCATCCCATCAGAAACAGGCTGCCCAAGATGATCTGTCCCAGCATGGAGGTCCTCGCAAAGCGGTGAGCGATCGCAGACACCATTGCACCTGCCCGCGCGGGGCGCAATCACGGGTCGTGGCGGCTAGTCGTGCAGGTCGACCTGTGCCATGGCGGCCAGAATTGCGGGGCGGTGCGTGGCGATGCGCGTCTGGATTGCCGCGACCCGATCGCGCGTGAAATACCCCGCAACATCGAGAATGTTTATCGTTCCCGTCACCTGACCATCCGCCCCCCGCAGCGGCACGTTCAGCGCAGATTGACAGCCCAGGCTTTCGATCAACGCGTGGTCGGCGAAGTATGTGGCGAACTCCTCCACCGAATTGGCGACAAAAGTCTGGCCCTCTTCGATCACCATGCGGGTCCAGTCGCCCTGGGCCATCGGTTTGGTCCCGGACACGGGGTAGTCGACAGGATGCGAGCTGTAGGCCCGCCGTGCAAGTCCCGCCTGCCGATCCAGAACCGTGGCCGTGAACAGCCGCCCGCCCAGATTGGCGTGCAGCCGGTCAAACACATCCGTCCAGTGCGTCATTCCTTTTCGACCAACCGGTAAAAGACATAATCCGATGTCGCCCCGTTCACGAACCCCTGCACATTGTCGCGCATCGCCACCTGCTTGATCGCCTGAAACATGATGACAAACGGTGCTTCGGCCTGCGTTGCGCGTTGCAATTCCATGTACATCTCCAGCCGCTTGTCCGCGTCCTGTTCGGCCAGTGCGGCGCGTGTCATCGCGTTCATGTCCTCGGGCGGCATCCACGCATTGCGCCATGTGGTCGTGGAAGCGTATTTGTCATCGGCGTTGTCGGCATTGTAGGCGAATGCCTTGGCGTTGGAGTGCGGGTCCATGAAATCGGGGCCCCAGTAGAGCAACATCGCCTCATGCGTGCGGGCGCGGTATTTGGTGATGACCTGAGCCCCCGTGCCGGCGACGATTTCGAGGTCGATGCCGCCTTGCGCAAAGGACGATTGCAGCGACTGGGCCATATCGACGAAAGGATTGGCCGATATCACATCCAGCGTCACGTTGATCGGCGTCTGCACGCCGGCGTCAGCGAGGATCTCGCGCGCTTTTTCGGGATCAAAGCTGAAGGGGGTGTCTGTCAGCGCACCGGGAAAGCCTTCGGGCCAGAAGGCCTGGTGGATTTCCATCTGCCCTTTCAGGAGCGTATCGGTCATGCCCTTGTAATCCACCAGATAGCGCGCGGCCTCCCACACGGCGGGATCGGTCAGCGCGTCGACCTTCTGGTTGAACGACACCCAATGAACGGCGGCTTGCGGATAGGTCTCGACCCTGATGTCCCCTTCACCCGATAGACCGCTGATCTGGTTCGGATCGAGGTTCTTGGCGATATCGACGTCCCCCGCAACAAGCTGCAGGCGTTGGGAAGCGCCTTCGGGCGTATGCTGGATGATCACCCGCTCCATCTTGGGGGCGCCCTGATAATACTCGGGGTTTGCACCCAGTGACAGGATCTCGGCCGGTCTGTAGGTCTTCAGAATGAACGGGCCGGTGCCCGCCGAATTCCTGTTCATCCACGCATGGCCCATGTCCCCGTCGACCTCATTGGCCATCACGGTCTGCATATCGACGACCGATGCGGGGCGTGCGGCCAGTACGTTCAGGACGAACGACGGGGCAAAAGCGCCCTCATAGCGCACGGTCACGGTATTGCCGTCCACCTTGACCATGTCGCGGATGTTGTCCTTGGTCCAGCCAAGCTGCGTCAGGATAAAGCTCGGCGCCTTGTCCAGCGCGACCACCCGCTCCCAGGATCCAACGACGTCTTCGGCCCGCAGAGGATTGCCCGAATGAAAGGTCACCCCGTCGCGCAGCGTGAAGTTGACCGTTTTGGCGGCGGCGTCCATGGTCCAGTCGGTAGCAAGTGCGGGTGCGAGCGTGGTGGTGTCCTGTGCCCCGTACCGCACCAGAGTGTCGTAGGTGTTGGCGACATATTCACCGGAGCTGAATTCATAGGCAGACGCAGGGTCGATGGTTACGATGTCGTCGATATTCTGGGCAACCACCAGCATGTTCGGAGGTGTCTCGGCCTGTGCAGGTGCTTGGGCCAAGGCCACCGCCAGCACGCCGGCCGTAACGAGAGAGGTAAAATAGCTCATTCTTCTTCTCCTTGTTGGGACGCGGTCACACCGACGCCTCTAGCAGATGTTTGGAATAGGGATGCGTGGCCTGCATCTGCCGCAACGCGGCCACGTCCAGAATTTCGACAATCTCGCCGTCTTTCATCACGGCCAGCCTGTCACACATGTGCCCGACAACCGACAGATCATGCGAGACCATGACATAGGTCAACCCGCGGTCCGCGCGCAGATCGGCCAGCAGATTGAGTATTTCGGCCTGTACGGATACATCCAGCGCCGATGTCGGCTCATCCAGCAGCAGCAACTCCGGCTCGGGGGCAAGCGCGCGGGCAATGGCGACGCGCTGCCGTTGCCCACCCGACAACTGGTGCGGATAGCGGAAGCGGAATTTCTGGCCCAGCCCGACGTCGTCGAGCAGACGCACAACGCGGCCGTCAATGTCGTCAAAGCCGTGCAGCTGCAGCGTCTCGCCAAGCACCTGATCGACGGAATGGCGCGGATGCAGCGACGCATAGGGGTCCTGAAACACCATCTGGACCTGCTTGAAAAAGCGCCGCCCGCGTTTCCTTTGCACCGGTTGCCCCGAGACCTCGATATGCCCTGACCACTGTGGGGCGAGCCCCGTGATCGCCCGCAGGATGGTCGATTTGCCTGACCCGCTTTCGCCAACCAGACCAAAGCTTTCGCCCCGCTTGACCCGAAAACTTGCCGATTTCACCGCATCGACACGGTCGGCGCCGCCGCGAAACCAGACATCGAGATTTTCAATCTTCAGCATATCAGATCCGCCCGCTCACCGATGGTGCCTCTTGCCACGCGGGATCGCGTTTGAGCACTTCGAGACGGGCGCGCGGTTGATCGAGCCGGGGAAGCGAATTCAGCAGGCCGCGCGTATAGGGGTGCGTGGCAGCGTGCAGCTTGTCGGCATCGCAGACTTCCACAATGCGGCCGGCGTACATGATCAGCACGCGGTCGCAGAAATCGGCCACGAGGTTGAGGTCATGGCTGATGAAAATCAGCCCCATCCCACGCTCTTTGACCAGTCCATCCATGATGTCGAGGACCTGCCGCTGCACCGACACATCCAGCGCCGAGGTCGGTTCATCCGCGATCATGATTTCGGGATTGGGGATCAGCATCATCGCGATCATGATGCGTTGGCCCATGCCGCCCGACATCTCGTGGGGATAGGCCTTCATCACGCGTTGGGGGTCGCGGATGGAAACGGCCTCGAGCATCTGAACCGCCTTGGTATAGGCCTCTGCCTTGGAGGCCCGCGCGTGCAGCCTGTAGGCTTCGATGATCTGCGCGCCGATTGTCATCACCGGGTTGAGCGAGAACTTGGGGTCCTGCATGACCATCGAAATCTTCTGCCCCCGCACGTCGCGCATCTGTTTTTCGCTGAGCGACAGCAGATCGGTGCCATCCAGTCTGATGTGGTCGGCCTCCACCATGCCGGGAGGGCGGATAAGCCGCAAAATGGCACGCCCGGTCATGGATTTGCCCGATCCGCTTTCGCCCACGATCCCGAGACGCTCGCGACCCAGCGTGAAGGAAATACCCCGCACCGCATCAAAGATGCCCTGTCGGGTGGGGAATTTGACCCAGAGGTTTTCGACATCCAACAAGGTATCCATCATTCGCCCGCCTTCGGATCAAGCACGTCGCGCAGACCGTCGCCGAGCAGGTTGAACGCCAGTGACACGGTGAAGATCGCCAATCCCGGCATCGTGGCCACCCACCAGTGGTCAAGAATGAAACGGCGGCCTTCGGAGATCATCGCGCCCCATTCAGGGCTGGGCGGCTGTGCCCCCAGACCCAGAAAGCCAAGCCCGGCCGCCGCGAGAATGATCCCCGCCATATCAAGGGTTACCCGCACAATCAGCGACGAGATGCACAGCGGCCAGATGTGTTTCGTGATGATCCGCAACGCGCCTGCGCCCTGCAACTGGATCGCGCTGATATAGTCGGAACTGCGGATGGTCAGCGTTTCGGCCCGCGCGATGCGGGCATAGGGCGGCCATGCGGTCAGCGAAATCGCCAACACCGCGTTTTCGATCCCCGCCCCGAGTGCCGCCACGAAGGCAAGCGCCAGCACGAGGCGCGGAAAGGCCAGAAAGATATCCGTGATCCGCATCAGCACCACGTCGACCCACCCGCCCACGTAGCCCGATACCGTTCCCACCAGCAGCCCGACAACCGGGGCGATCAACGCGACGAGGGCCACGATATAGAGGGTGATCCGCGCGCCATAGATCAGGCGGCTGAGGATGTCGCGGCCCAGACTGTCGGTGCCGAGCAGATGGCCCTCGGCGCCCAGAGGCGCGAGCCGGTTGCCAAGGTTCTGCACGAAGGGATCGTGTGGCGCGATCAGGGGCGCGGCAAAGGCAATCGCGACCAGCGCAATCAGGATCCACAGACCCACCATCGCCATCGTGTTCGATTTGAACGACAGCCACCCCTGATACAGGGCCGACATCTTGGCATGCCTGCGCGAGGTCGGTGTGTCGGTCAGCAACCACTGACGCCATGTCATCGTATCGGCCATCACCGCCCCCTATTTCGAACGCGGGTCAAAAACCCGGTACAGCAGATCGGAAAAGATATTGAGCAGGATGAAGATCAGACCGACCACGACCGTGCCACCCAGCACCGCGTTCATGTCCGCGCTCAGCAAAGCGGTTGTGATATAGCTGCCGATGCCCGGCCAGCTGAAGATGATCTCGGTCAGCACCGACCCTTCGAGAAGATTGGCATAGCTCAGTGCGATCACGGTAATCAGTTGTACCCGGATGTTCTTGAAGGCGTGTTTCCAAACCACGTCCCACTCCGACATGCCCTTGACCCGCGCGGTGGTGATGTATTCCGCGCTCAGCTGTTCGAGCATGAAAGACCGGGTCATGCGGCTGATGTAGGCCAGCGAATAGTAGCCCAGCAATGACGCAGGCAGGATGATATGGCTGAAGGCGTCCTTGAACACCGCCCAGTTGCGATCCAGCGCCGCGTCGATCAGTATCATGCCCGTTACAGACGGCACAACGTCGACATAGAAGATACCGACACGCCCCGGCCCGCCGACCAATCCGAGGATGCCGTAGAAGATGAGCAGCCCCATCAGGCCCAACCAGAATATCGGCATCGAGTAGCCCACCAGTGCGACCACCCTTGCGATCTGGTCGATCCAGCTGCCCTTTCGCACCGCGGCCAGGACGCCTAGCGGCACACCCAACAGGATGCCGAAGGTGATCCCGAGGGTGGCCAGTTCGAGTGTTGCGGGGAATACCCGCGCGATGTCTTCCGACACCGGCCGCGCATTCAACAGGGAGGTGCCAAAATCAAGATGCAGCACGTCCCACAGATAGTAGAAAAACTGAACGATCAGCGGCTTGTCGAGCCCCAGTTCGAGATAGACCGCATCATATGTGGATTGGGAGGCGCGTTCGCCGACAATCGACAGGACCGGATCGATCGGCATCACCCGCCCGATGATGAACGTGATGAACAGCAACCCCAGCATCGTGACCGCGATCGAACCGACCGTCAGAAGTGTGGTGCGGAACCACGGCGCCATCAGACTGCGTGGCGCTTTCTGGCCCGGCGGGACGGGTTTGGGGGGCGGATCGACTGTTGCTGACATGACGGATGCTCACGGCTGACGGAAAAGAACCAAAAGGCCCGCACCTGCGGGCCTTTTGGCGTGATGTGGCGCGCGTTACTTCGTCACCTGCCAATAGGCCGCCGACGTGACCGCCTGTCCGGTGGACCAGTTCATCACATTGTCACGCAAAGCGGATTGTTCGATTTGCTGGAACATAACGACAAACGGTGATGTTTCGCGGAATTCGGCCTGAATATCCTCGTACATCTGGATGCGCGTGTCGCGGTCGCCTTCCGTCACCGCGGCTTCGACCTGCGCGGTCAGACCGCCGGTATCCCAGCTGTTGCGCCACGCCAGCAGGCCGGTCGCGTTCGCCTCATCGGAATTGTCTGGGTTGTAGGCAAATGTACCCGCGTTGGTCTGCGGATCGGGGTAGTCAGGCCCCCATGCGCCCAGATAGACATCGAGTTCGCGCGCACGGTAGCGGGCGAGGATCTGCTTGGCCGTGCCAACGGTGATATTGACCTTGATGCCGACCTGCGCCGCTGCGTTCTGGAATGCCTGTCCGATCTCGATCCGCTCTTGCGCCTCGCGCACGCCGATTTCGATTTCCATCCCTTCCGGAACGCCTGCCGCATCCAGCAATTCCTTGGCCTTGGCGATGTCGTAGGTAAACGGGTTCTCCTCGGACGCACCAAGATAGGTTTGCGGCAGGAAGTTTTGCTGGATCGTGTACTGGCCCTTGAGGAAGCTGTCGCGCATGCCTTCGTAATCGACAAGGTATTTGAAGGCCTGTCGCACTTCGGGCTTGCTCAGTTCGGGGTGTTTCTGGTTCAGGGCGATATACATCAAGCGCCCCTTCAACTCGTCGCTGATGACAACACCGTCGGCCGATTGTGCGCCGGACACGTCTTCGGGGTTGAGGTTGCGCGCGATGTCGATATCACCCCGCTCAAGCAGCAGACGTTGCGAGGCACTTTCCAGAACGTGCCGGACAATGACGCGTTTCATCTCGGGCGCACCGCCGTAGTAATCTTCGTAGGCGGACATGGTGACGCTCTCGTTGGGCTTCCAGCCGTCGAGTTTGTAGGGGCCCGAGCCTGCCGAATTGGTTTTCAACCACTCGTTGCCCATGTCGCCGTCAACCGCATTGGCCATCACCAGTTCCTTGTCCACGATGCCACCGATGGTCGCGGTTAGACAGTTGAGCACAAAGGACGTGGCGTATTTCTTGTCGGTGGTGATGGTGAGCGTGTTGCCATCGGCCTTGATCGTCTCTTCGACGTTTTCGGGGGTGAAGCCGAACTGCGTGAGGATAAAGGCGGGCGTTTTGTTGAGGATAACCGCACGCTGCAGCGAGAACGCGGCGTCCTCGGCACGCACGGGATTGCCGGAATGGAACGTCACGCCTTCGCGCATGGTAAAGGTGATGGTGCGCCCGTCGTCCGATACCTCCCAGCTCTCTGCGAGATCGGGCTGATACCCGGCCTCAAGATTCAGCGGATCGAGGTTCACCAGCCGCGAATAAACGTTGCGACTGATATCGGAGCCTGCAAATTCAAAGCTCTCGGCGGGGTCGACGGTTGTGACATCGTCGATGCGGTGGGCGATCACCAGCATGTCGGCGGGCGTTTCGGCCCATACCGCAGGCGCGGCCATCGCGGTTACGGCGGCGCCAAGTGCGGCACTGGTCAGCAATCTGGATAAAGCGTTCATTTTCGTTTTCCCTCTGTGTTGGACTGTCGGTTCAGGTTCTGTGGTCCCCGGGATCATTACGCGCCCCAGGTTTTTTCAAGCACGCGCAGCCAGTTTTCGTGGCACAGTTTTGTCATCAGCGCGTCGTCGTATCCGTGATCGGCCATCGCCTGCCGCAATGCGGGCAGGCCTGCCACCGAAGTAAGCGGTCGCGGGACCATCGCTCCGTCGTAGTCGGAACCAAAGCCCACACGGTCTTCGCCCACCTGCGAAATCAGGTGGTCAAGGTGCCGCAACATCTGCGTCAGCGGCACATCGTCAAGCATGCGGCCGTCCTCGCGCAAGAAGGCAACGGCGAAATTCAGCCCCACCATGCCGTCGCTGTCGCGGATCGCGTGCAGCTGTCGGTCGGTCAGGTTTCGACTGTGCGGGCAAATGGCGTGGGCGTTGGAATGCGTCGCCACCAGCGGGTGCGTCGAATGGCGCGCCACGTCCCAGAACCCCTTTTCGTTCAGATGGGACAGATCGATCACCACACCCAGATCATTGCACCGCCGCACAAGCCGCAGACCGTGATCGGTCAACCCATCGCCGATGTCGGGACCAGCCGGGTAACGGAACGGCACGCCATGACCGAAGATTGTCGGCCTGCTCCACACCGGCCCGATCGAGCGCAGGCCCGCTTCGTATAGCACATCGAGCGTGTGCAGATCCGCGTCGATGCCTTCGGCGCCTTCGATATGGAAAACGGCAGCCATGCGGCCCGCCTCCATTGCCGCGCGAATGTCAGTCACGCTTCGGCAGACTGTGAGCGCGCCGCGTTTCTCGAGATCGAACAGGATCGCAGCCTGTGCCATCACCACCGCAAAGGCGTCTTCCCAGTCGATCGCGTCGGGCAATGGCAGATCATAAGCCGGTTTCGACATATCGTCGAATTTATCCTCGAGATCGACAGCCGAGGGAATATAGACCGCGAAAAAGCCACCCGCAAAGCCACCCTGCCGCGCGCTCGGCACATCGATGGCACCCGCCGTCCCGTCAAGAACAGTCTGGACAGCCGTCATGCCGCCCCCGCGGTACAGGCGGCAAAGCACATCATTGTGGCCGTCGAAAATGACGGGCGTTGTCGCGGCTGTCAAAGTGAGTCCCCTCAGCAGTTGCAACCGATGGTAAGCAATATTTGCTCATGAAAGTCAGAAATTGACTTGATAAAACCTCATAACCGAATGAGATATATGTAAACGCATAGAGTCTCATGGAGGCGCTGGATGAAAACCTGGCACAGCTTGCCCGAATATCAGGCACTGCGCGCGTTGATGGACAGTGGCACGACCTCGAAGGCCGCAGTGCGGCTGGGCCTGTCGCAATCCGCCATCAGCCGCTCTATCGCCAGCTTGGAGACCCGGTTGGGGCGAATTTTGTTCGAGCGCGACGGTGGCAGACTGCGGCCCACGTCAGAGGCCGCGCAGCTGAACCGCAGGCTCGATCCGTTGTTCGAAGCACTGGACCGGATCGAAGGCCCGCCAGTCGCCACGCAGGAAACCTTGCGGATCATCGCGCCGCCGACCTATGCCCACCGGTTTCTCGTCAACCAGTTGACAGGTTTCCAAATCACCCATCCCCAAACGCTTGTCTCGCTCGAAGTGGCGACATCCGAAGACGTGATCCGCGGCGTTCAGGAGCAAAGGTTCGATATCGGGTTGATCGGGACGGAACTTGCCCGCGAAGGGGTCAGCCTCACGCCCTACCGCCTTTCAAATGCGGTCTGCGCCCTGCCCCGCGATCATCCGCTGGCCGGGGCGGACGAAATACGTCCGCGTGATCTGCATGACCAGCCCTTGATCGCGCTGACACACCGTCATGCCCGTCGCGGACAGCTGGACAAGCTGCTCACGCGCAGCCGTGTCGTCCCGCGTGTGGTCGCCGAGACTTCGACCTCTTTTTCCGCGGTCGCGATGGCGCAGGAAGGAATGGGGCTGGCGGTGATCAATCCTTTCCCCGTGCTGCAAGAGCGTTGGCCCAATCTTGTCTTTCGGGCATTCGCTTCGCCCATCGAGTACCGGAGCTATTTCGCCGCCTCGGACGACAGGCCCGCATCCGGTATCGCGCGGGCCTTCATGCGCCACCTGCGCCTGCACACGCCGCGCACACCTTTCACGCGAAAACCGTGATCATTCCGCCAAATGGCACGCCACGCGGGTGGCGCCGATGGCGCGCATCTCGGGACGATCGGTGCGACAGACATCCTGCGCGATCGGACAGCGTGGATGGAAAGCACAGCCCGACGGCGGGTTGATCGGATCGGGTATCTCGCCTTCGGGCGCACTGATTTCGCGCCCGAAGCCGTCCATGCGCGGTGCCGCTTCCAGCAGCATCTGTGTGTAGGGATGTTTGGGATCGTTGAATAGATCCTCCGGCGCGGCCTCTTCGACCAGACGGCCCAGATAAAGCACGCCGATGCGGTCGGCCATATGGCGCACCACCGTCAGATCGTGGCTGATGAACAGATACGTCAGACCGAAGTCATCCTTGAGATCGCTCATCAAATTGAGCACTTGCGCCTGTACCGACACATCAAGCGCGGAGGTCGGCTCATCGCAGACAATCAGGCGCGGCTCAGAGGCGAGCGCGCGCGCGATGCAGATACGCTGGCGCTGGCCGCCCGAAAACTCATGCGGAAACTTGCCCGCATCCTGGACCGACAGCCCAACCTGTTCGAGCAGCTTTTCGGCCAAGCCTTCGGTATCCCCGCCCCGCGATGCGACGGGTTCGACGATGATGTCCTTGACCCGCCAGCGCGGATTGAGCGAGGCATAGGGATCCTGAAAAATCATCTGGATGTCGGATCGGACCTTGTCGATGCGGGCCTTGTCCTTTTCGTGGGCCAGATCGACACCGTCAATCTCGACGGTCCCGTCGCTCGCGTTCAGCAGCCCCACCAGCATCTTGCCGATGGTCGATTTGCCGGAGCCGCTTTCGCCCACCAGCGCATAGGTGCTGCGCGCCTCTATGTCGAAATCGACTTCGGACACGGCAGTCAGGTAGGCTTTGGCCCGACGCTCCAAAACGCGATTGAGCCAGGGTTTGGACACGTCGAAAAGGCGCGACAGATTGTTGACACGGACAAGCGACATCAGGACACGGCCTCCTCGACCAGGGGGTGCCAGCAGGCGGCATTGCCACCTTCGACCTTGGGCGCCGGATCGCGGCGGCAGGTATCGGTCGCGCGGGGGCAACGGGGGTTGAACGCGCATCCGGCGGGCACCGCGTCAAGACGCGGCATGGCGCCGGGGATCTGGTGCAATCGGCTCTTGCCCTGCGACGCCAGTGGCGTGGATGCCATCAGACCGTGGGTATAGGGATGCGCGGGCCGTGTCAGGACATCGCGGACCGGCCCCAATTCGGCAAGCCGCCCTGCATACATCACCGCGACACGGTCGGTGGCTTCCGCAATCACCCCCATGTCGTGGGTGATCAGCATGACGGCCGTTCCCCTGTCGCGACACAGCCGTTTCAGCAGCGCGATGATCTGCGCCTGTACCGAGACGTCAAGCGCAGTGGTCGGCTCATCCGCGATGATGAGCGATGGCTCCGCACATAGGGCAAGCGCGATCACGACCCGTTGGCGCATGCCGCCAGAGAACTCGTGGGGATAGCTGTTGACCCGCTCCGCGGCACCGGGAATGCCCACTTCGTCCAATGCGGCGATGGCACGTTTTTCGGCCTCGGCCTTGGTGATCGACAGATGCGTCAGCATCGTTTCGACCAGTTGATCACCGATCTGCAACAACGGATTGAGCGATGTGAGCGGGTCCTGGAACACCATCCCGATATGCTTGCCGCGCAGACGCCGCATGGCTTCGCCGCGTAACTGGTCGATGCGCTGGTCCTTGAGCCAGATTTCGCCAGACGCAATATGTGCGGGCGGATTGAGCAGGCCGATCACCGCATTGCCAGCCATCGATTTACCCGCGCCGCTTTCGCCGACAATGCCGAGGATTTCGCCCGCGGCGATGTCATAGCTGACCCCGTCGACGGGTTTGACGATGCCGTGGCGGGTCGGAATCTCGACCGCCAGATCGCGAACGGAAAGTACGGTTTCAGCCATCAGCGCAGCCTCGGGTTCAGCGCGTCGCGCAGCCAGTCGCCCAGCAGGTTCACGCTGAGCGCCAGCGCAAGAAGCGTCATGGCAGGAAAGAAAAGAATCCACCATTCACCGGAGAACAAAAAGCCTTGCCCGATGCGGATAAGCGTGCCCAGTGACGGTTGGGTCGGGGGCGCGCCGACCCCCAGAAAGCTCAGCGTGGCTTCGGCGATGATGGCCAATGCCAGCGAGATCGTCGCAATGACAAGCACCGGAGACAGAACGTTGGGCAGGATGTGGCGCAACATGATGGCACCGGGTTTACGTCCGATCAGACGGGCCGCCTGTACGTATTCCTTGTTCTTTTCGACCAGCGTGGCCCCCCGCACGACGCGGGCAAATTGCACCCAGTCTGACAGGCCTATGGCCAAAATCAGCACCCAGATCGCCATCTGGTCACGGTATTCAACGGGGGTGATACCCTTTGCGATCCCGAAGATCAGCATCGCAACAAGGATCGAGGGAAATGTAAGCTGAACATCGGCGGTGCGCATGATGATGGTCTCGGTCCAGCCGCCGACATAGCCCGAAATAAGGCCGAGCGTGATGCCCAGCACCATGGCGAACGCCACTGCCGTCACGCCGACGAACAGGGAAATGCGCATGCCATACAGGATGGTGGAGAAGACGTCCCTGCCCTGATCATCGGTTCCCAGAAAGAACGTCTCTCCGGTGAAAGCATTCGGCGTGGACGGAGGTGTGAAACCGTTCATCAGGTTCAGCGACGCAGGATCGAACGGGTTTGTCGGTGCGATCAGGGGGGCGAACACGGCCGACAGGACCAAAAGCAAGACCACGACCATCGACAGAACCGCGACGGGTGAGCGGCGGAAATTGTAGAAAATATCGCTTTGGGCAGCGAGCCGCAGACGCGACACACGGCGCACGGGGGTTGGCATATCGCTCATCAGTGGCCTCCCGACCGGTCCGCCCGCAAACGCGGATCAATGAAGAAATACAGGATATCCACCAGCAGGTTGATGCCCACGAACATGACCGAAATCAGCATCAGGTAGGCCGCCATGACCGGGATGTCGACGAACTGGATGGCGTTGATGAACAACAGCCCCACCCCCGGCCATTGGAATACCGTTTCGGTGATGATGGCAAACGCGATGATCGCACCAAGCTGAAGACCGATGACCGTGATGACGGGCACCATCGTGTTCTTGAGCGCGTGGCGGAAATTGACGGCGCGGCTTTTGAGCCCGCGGGCACGCGCAAACCGGATATAGTCCTGCCGCAGCACTTCGAGCATCTCCGAGCGCACCAACCGCATGATGAGCGTCATCTGGTAAAGCCCCAGGGTGATCGACGGAAGGATGAGCGCTTTCAAACCACTCTCTGTCAGAAAACCCGTGGACCACCCCCCCAGATCAACGGTGTCGCCGCGCCCGAAACTGGGCAGCCAGCCCAATTCGACCGAAAAGACATAGATCAGCAGGATACCGATGAGAAAGGTCGGCAACGATACCCCGATCAGGGAGGCCGACATGATTGTATTGGCCAACCACCCGTTGCGCCGGATCGCCGTAAAGACGCCAAGCGCGATGCCGAAAAGGATTGCCAGCAGCCCCGAGACCGCCGCCAGTTCCAGCGTGGCAGGCGCGCGCTCCAGCAAGATATCGGCCACGGGCCGCCCCTGCCTGTAGCTGACACCGAAATTGCCCTGAACGGCCTCTTGCAAGAACTTGAAGTACTGCACCGGAAATGGCTGATCGAGCCCAAGCTGCGTGCGCAGCCGGTCAATATCGGCTTGGGTCCGTTCCTGGCCCAGCATGTTGTCGATCGGATCACCGACAAAGGTGAACATCGAAAAGGCGACGAGCCCGACAATCAGCAATACGAGAGCGGACTGCCCCATGCGCCGGATGATATATGCGAGCATGCCGCCCCCGTTCTAGTAGATCGGGGGCCGCGTGGCCCCCGAATTTCGCGCTTAGTTAACAGTGACCCAGCGCAGGATAAAGAAGTTATCGGGCCTTTGTGTCAGCTCGATATTGCTGCGGGTGCCCCAGACCAGCGGCTGCACGTACATCGGCACATAGGCCGCGTCATCCTGAAGGATTTGGGTAACTTCGTCGATCATCGCCTGCCGCTTGGTCGCGTCGATTTCGGACTGGATCATCGGCAGCAGCGTGTCGACGCGTTCGTTCGAATATCCGCCAAAATTCCAGCTGCCCAGCTTCTTTTCCTCATTCGGCGTAGCGGCCAGAAAACGGATGGGGTGTTCGGCGTCAAAGGTGCCAGGCGACCAGCCCAGCAGATACATGTCGAAGTTGTCGGCGCGCAATTCCGGCCAGTAGTTCTGCACCGGCATCGCATCGAGTGTCGCCCTGATGCCGACCTGCGCCAGCATTCCGGTGATCGCCTGACAGACCGCTTCGTCGTTCAGGTAACGGTTGTTCGAGCATTTCAGGCCGAAAGAAAATCCGTCGGGATACCCCGCCTCGGCCAAGAGCGCGCGGGCCTTTTCGGGGTCATAGGCGGGGCGGGCCGCCAGCGCGGTCGAAAAGCCCTGCATCGCGGGGCTGACCAGTTGGCTCACTTCCTCGGCGTTGCCACGCATGATGGTCTGCAAAATGGCCGGTACGTTGACCGCATGGGCCGCGGCCTGTCGTACGCGCACGTCCGCAAAGGGGTTCGCGCCCTCCACATCGGATGAATACTTCAGCGTGTCGGCTTCGTGGGGGAAGCCCAACATGATGACCCTGGCCTCGATGCCCTGAATGACGTTGACGTCGGGATTGTCCTTCAGCCGCGCGACGTCCTGAATGGGAACGGGGTTGATGAAGTCGACGTCGCCCGACAGCAATGCCGCGAGCGCGGTCGCCGCGTTCTGGATCGGCGTCAGTTCGGCACGTGTGATGTTGTGCTCTGCCTCGCCCCACCAATCGGCGTGCGGCTCCAGCACTGTGCGCAGGCCCGGTTCACGCGCGGTGACCCGAAACGCGCCGGTGCCGTTGGTGTTCAGCGTGGCAAAGTTGCCCGCTTCCTTGTCCGGCAGCGCAGCATTGTTGGCTTCGGCCCAGTCGCTGTCCATGATCATGAAGTTGGCGATGGAGCCGGGAAAGATCGGGTTCGGTGCGCTGGTCATGAAGTCGATGGTATAGTCGTCCACCACTTTGACCTCGGACACGGGCGCGAACCAACTGCGGGTGTCGGAGGCCTCATCCGCGGCGCGGGTGTAGGAAAACATCACGTCTTGCGCGTCAAAGGTGCTGCCATCGTGGAACGTCACGCCTTCGCGCAGGGTAAAGCGCCAGCCTTCGCCATCGCCGATGGGTTCCCATCCGGTGGCCAGTGCCGGTTCGATGGTCATGTCCTTGCCGCGGCGGACGAGCCCTTCGTACACATTGTTGAGAAAGCCCAGAACCGGCGCGGAATTGACGGCATGCGGATCCATTGTTTGCGGATCGGTCGTGACAGCCCAGGAAAACTCCTTGGCCTGTGCGACGGGGGCAACCAGCGCCACACACGCCGCGAGTGAGAGGGTTCGAAACATCGGATTTCCTTTGTGGCTGAGAGGGCCGGCCGCCAGACCGACGGAGCGGGATTGCGGGAGCGGACCACCTTTTGCGATCCGCCCCGATGGGTGCCAGCCGCAGCCATCCCTTTCGGAACGGCATACGGCCTTTACCATCAGTTCATGGTGAAGTATTTCACCTTAGGCTGGTCTTCGGGATCGACATCGATGCCGACCTTGTCCGACATGCCCCAGTTCAGCACCTGGTGGTGGATCGGGATATACAGCGCTTCGTCCTGAACCACCCGCCAGATATCCGCGATATCCGCGTTGCGCGCTTCCAGATCGGTATTCGACGCGAGCGATTTGATCTTCGCGTCCAGATCGTCATTGTCGAAACCGGTACCGTTCCATGTGCCGATGTCGCTTTCACGACCGTGGACAAGGAAGTTGAAGATGTATTCGGAATCGTAGGTCGGAACGCCCCAGCCCAGCATGTAGAAATCGGTCTGGCCATCGGTGATCAGCGGGAAGTGCTGCGCCTTCGGCTTGGCGTCGAGGTTCACTGTCACGCCGATCTGGCCCAGCATGCCGACGGCCGCCTGACAGATCGCTTCGTCGTTGACATAGCGGTCGTTGGGGCAATCCAGACGGATGGAGAACCCGTCGGCATAGCCCGCTTCGGCCAGCAGTGCCTTGGCGCCTTCCACATCGGTGGAGGATTCTGCGTCCATCGCCTCGGTCCAGCCGTTCACGAAGGGCGGTGCGATCATGCCCGCAGGCTGGCTTTGTCCGCGCATCACGACCTGACGGATCGCATCGCGGTTGATGGCCATCGACATCGCCTTGCGTACACGCACATCGGCCAAGGGGTTCTTGCCGTCGACATTGTCGGCCTCGATATCGTCAGCACCCTGATTCATCCCGAAGAAGATCACCCGGTTCTGTGGCGCCTGCTTGACCCCAAGACCGTCCGCGCCGTTCACGCGATCCAGATCCTGTACCGGCATGTCCTGCAGAAAGTCGATTTCACCAGACAAAAGCGCGGCAACGCGGGTCGCGGCGTTCTGGATCGGGGTATAGACGATCTCGGTCACTTCGAGCGGGAATTGATCCTTGCCCCAGTAGTTCTCGTTCAACGTCATGACCGTTTTGACATCGGGCTCGCGGCTTTGCAGCACGTAAGGACCGGTGCCATTGGCGTTCGTGGTGGCGAAGGTGATTTCCCCGCCTTCGAAGTCCTGCACGTTGACAGTGTTGTTTGCCTCGGACCAGTCCTTGTCCATGATGAAGAGGTTGGTCAGGTTGCTGGGCAGGATCGGGTTCGGCCCGTCCGTGACCATTTCGATGGTGTAATCGTCAACTGCGCGCACTTCGGTGATAGAGCCGATAAGCTCTTTCATATCCGAGTTTTCCTGCTTGGCGCGTTCAAAGCTGAACACCACGTCCTCGGCGGTGAAATCGGCACCATCGTGGAATTTCACACCTTCGCGCAGATTGAAGACCCAGACGTTAGGATCGTCGGCCTTGGGCGCCCAGTCTGTCGCCAGCGCGGGCTCGAACGCGCCGGTCACGTCGCGAATGATCAGCGGCTCGTACATCTGGTGGCGCACGGTATGTGTCGGCCCTTCGTTCTGGGCGTGCGGATCAAGCGTCAGCGCGTCGCCGGAGCGCGCCCAGCGCAGTGTTTCGGCCGTGACCGGCGCCGTGCTGGCCAGCAAAACGGATATCATTGAAAGAGCGAATGTCTTTTTCATCATACTTCCCTGTCTTTTTTGATTGTCACATCGGATGTGAGGTGCATGCAGTGTTTGGCAAGCGGACCGGTTTGACAAGACGCAACTTGCGCGAATCCAAACCGGCATTTCGCTTGGCGAAACAAACCCCCTCCGTGCGGCTCAGGCGATACGCTCGAGCAGCGCGGTGGTGTTCTCGCGGGTCATCTCGACCGGGTTGCCGCCGGTGCTGGGATCCGCCAGCGCGCCCTCGACCACGCGCGCCACGTCAAGATCGTCGATACCCAGCCCCGTCAGGGTCTTCGGGATGCCAAGGCTTTCATTGAGCCCGTCGACATAGGCGCAGAACCCGTCAAACCCGCCCGGAATATCCAGATACCGCGCCGCCGCGTCGATGACACCGGTGATCGCGGGCTTGTTGAATTGCAAAACGGCGGGCATGCAAACGGCGTTCGTGGTGCCGTGGTGCGTGTGGTAGATCGCACCGATCGGGTGCGACAGCGCATGAATTGCGCCCAATCCCTTCTGGAATGCGGTTGCCCCCATCGCGGCGGCGGACATCATGTGCGCGCGCGCCTCGATGTCACTTCCGTCTGCGTAGGCCCGCGGCAGGTATTCTTTCACCAAACGCATGCCTTCGAGCGCCATACCCTGCGACATCGGGTGATAATGCGGCGAGCAGAACGCCTCGACACAATGCGCAAAAGCGTCCAGCCCCGTGCCAGCGGTAATGAACTTCGGCATCCCGACCGTCAGTTCAGGATCGCAAATGACGACAGACGGCAGAAATTTGGGATGGAAGATGATTTTTTTCTCGGCCGTTTGCGAATTCGTGATGACCGATGCGCGCCCCACCTCTGATCCGGTGCCCGCGGTGGTCGGGACCGCGACGATAGGTGCGATGGCGTCGGCGTCGGCGCGGGTCCACCAATCGCCAATATCCTCGAAGTCCCACAAGGGGCGTGTCTGGCCAGCCCAGAATGCGACCAGCTTGCCCAGATCGAGCCCGGAGCCGCCGCCAAAGGCCACGACCCCGTCATGACCGCCCTCCCTGAAGGCGCGCACACCCGCTTCGGCATTCTGTTCATTGGGGTTCGGATCGACGTCCGAAAAAATCGCACGCCCCAGCCCCCCTGCTTCCAAGAGGTCGAGTGTTCGCGTGGTGATCTCCATCTCGGCCAGACCGCGATCGGTGATGAGCAATGGGCGTCTGATCCCCGCAGCGGCACAGGCGTCCGCGATTTCCGAAATGCGGCCCGCTCCGAAACGGACGGCAGTGGGATAGGACCAGTTGGCAGTTGGCGACATGGGTTCAGGCTTTCTTCAGGTGGTATGATTTTGGACGGGTCAGATTGTGATAGCCGATCACCGACAGCCCGCCCCCGCGTCCCGTGTCCTTGCATCCGGTCCAGCATAGGGCGGGGTCAAGATAATCGGCGCGGTTCATGAAGACGGTTCCGGTTTCGATGCCGTCCCCGATGGCCTCGGCGCGCTCCGTGTCGGCGGTCCAGACCGACGCTGTCAGACCGAAATGGCTGTCGTTCATCAGCCGCAGGGCTTCGGCATCGTCCTTGACCGGCATGATGCCGACCACAGGGCCAAAGCTTTCATCGCGCATCACCCGCATGTCGTGGGTCACATTCGTGAGGATTTGCGGACTGAGGTAGGCGCCGCCATCGTCTTCGGCGAAGGTATCGATATGCGCGGTCGCCCCGTCTGCCACGGCTTCGCTGATCTGGGCGCGGACCTCTTGGGCGAAGCGTGCGTGGGCCATGGGGCCCAGCGTGGTGTTGGTGTCCAACGGATTGCCCAGCTTGTAGCTGCGCACGATGGCGACCGCACGCTCGACGAATGCGTCGAAATGCGGCTCGGCCACGTAAATCCGCTCGATCCCGCAACAGCACTGCCCCGAATTGAACATCGCACCGTCAATCAGGGTTTCGGCCGCTGCATCCAGATCGGCATCGTCGCAGACATAGCCGGGGTCCTTGCCGCCCAGTTCGAGACCGACGCCGGTGAATGTCCCCGCGGCCGCGCGCTCGATGGCCTTGCCGCCGCCCACCGATCCGGTGAAGTTCACAAATCCGAACGCCTTTGCCGCAATCAGCCCGGAGGTGGTCTCATGGTCGAGGAACACGTTCTGGAACACATCACGCGGCACCCCTGCCCCATGGAAGGCGTTTGCCATCCGCTCGCCCACGAGCGGGGTCTGGCTGGCATGTTTCAGCACCACGGCATTGCCCGCGATCAGCGCGGGCGCGACGGTGTTGATTGCGGTCATGTAGGGATAGTTCCACGGGGCGACCACAAGTACGACACCATGCGGGACACGTTTGATCAGACGCCGAAAGCTGTCGCTGTCCTCTATCTCGATCTCGGCCAGGGCGTCACGGGCAATGTCGGCCATATAGGCCGCGCGTTCGTTGAAGCCGCCGAATTCGCCGCCGTAGCGGACGGGCCGCCCCATCTGGTGGGCCAGTTCCGGTACGATGTCGTCGTTCATGGCACCCACGGCCGCAACACCGGCCATCACGCGGCTGATCCGGTCGTCGAGCGGCAGGGCTGCCCATTCGGCCTGCGCCTCTCGCGCCCGTTCGACCGCATCGGAAGCCGCTTGCGCAGACAGCGTTTCACGGGTGGCGTAAACCGATCCGTCGATCGGGGAAATGCAGCGGATCATATCAAGCCCTTTCAAAGCCCCGCGCGATTTCCCAATCGGTCACGACGCGGTCAAATTCTTCCTGCTCCCATTCGGCGCAGCGTGTGTAATGGTCTACGACGCCATCACCGAATGCGTCGCGCAGCATCGCGGAATCGCGCAGGCTTTGCGTGGCTGCACGCAGCGATTGCGGAATGTCCTGCGCTTTCGCATCTTCGTAGACATCACCGCGTGTGGGAGGCGCAAGAGCCATCTTGTCCTCGATCCCCTTGATGCCGGCGGCCAGCATCGCCGCCTGCGCCAGATAGGGGTTCAGATCGGACCCTCCGATGCGGCATTCCACGCGGATGCCCTTGGTCCCGTCGCCACACAGCCGGAACCCCGCCGTGCGGTTGTCCACGGACCAGACGGTCTTGGTCGGGGCAAAGGTACCCTTGGCGAAACGCTTGTAGCTGTTGATGTAGGGAGCGAGAAAAAATGTATAATCGGGCGCGTAGGCGATCACCCCTGCCATGTAGTGGCGCATCAGATCCGACATGCCCAACTCGGCATCGGCGTCATAAAAAGAGGGCGTCCCGTCTTTCCAGAGCGATTGATGCACATGGCTGGACGAGCCGACCTTGTCGTGGTGCCACTTGGGCAGGAAGCTCGCCGCGCGCCCGTGCTGCCATGCGATCTCCTTTACTGCGTTCTTGGCGATCGTATGGTGATCGGCGCAGGCCAACGCCTCGGCGTAGCGGATATTGAGCTCTTCCTGACCGGTTTCGGCCTCGCCCTTGGTATTCTCTATGGGCAGACCCGCGGCAAACAGATGGTTGCGGATCGGGCGCATGACGCCTTCTTCCTTGGTGGTCTGCAGAATGGCATAATCCTCGTTGTACCCGCTGATCGGTGTCAGATCGCGAAACCCGCCCTTGCGGATGTCATCGAAGGATTGCTCGAACAGGAAAAACTCCAGCTCCGTCGCCATCATCGCGTCAAAGCCCAGATCCCTGAGCCGCGCGATTTGCGACTTGAGCATCTGGCGGGGCGCGTGCGGGATCGGTTCATGGCTGTGATGGTCGAGGATATCGCACATCACCATCGCTGTCCCTTCAAGCCACGGCAGGCGGCGGATGGTGGAAAGATCGGGCGCCATGACATAGTCGCCGTAGCCCTTCTCCCAGCTTGACGCGGCATAGCCCTCGGGCGTTGCCATCTCCAGATCGGTCGCAAGCAGATAGTTGCAGCAATGCGTTTCACGAAAGCTGGTTTCCACAAAGTTGACCGCGTGAAACCGCTTGCCCATCAACCGCCCCTGCATGTCCGGAAAACAGGCCAGCACCGTATCGATACTACCGTCCGCAACCGCCTGTTTCAGATCGTCGAATGAAAGCATGCCTGGCATGGAGATGTCCTTTTGTCAGTGGCGGATGCCCCCTAAAACCGGGGACATCCGAGTAGCAAATGCAGATGGGTTACTCGAAGTTGTACGGGGCACCCGCCTGATTGATGACGCTGTTGTACTCCTTGAAGATGTTGACGATCTTCTGATGTACCTCGCCTTCTTGCGCGACTTCTTCCCAGAATTCCTTGGCCGCCGCTTCGACTTCGGCCCATTCGCCCGCGGGCACAGAGCGCAATTGCAGCTTGTCGCCGTTGGCACGCAGGGCCGCTTCGCCGCCCCAGTACCATTGGTTGCGGTAGGTGTGGCCCGCTTCGGTCGCCGCCATCACCACCGATTTGAGGTGGTCGGGCAATTCGGCCCAGCGTTCTTCGTTGACGAACCACGACCCGATCCATGCACCCGAGATATTGTTGGTCAGGAAGTAATCGGTCACGTCCGCCCAGCCCACGGTATAGTCCTCGGTGATGCCGGACCACGCCATACCGTCGAGCTCGCCTGTCTGTACGGCGACTTCGGCGTCCTCGTAGGGGATGTTCACCGGTACCACGCCGAACTTTGACAAGAAG
Source organism: Sulfitobacter sp. S190 (assembly GCF_025141935.1). Lineage (NCBI taxonomy): Bacteria > Pseudomonadati > Pseudomonadota > Alphaproteobacteria > Rhodobacterales > Roseobacteraceae > Sulfitobacter > Sulfitobacter sp. S190. The sequence continues at coordinate 2,076,595 of NZ_CP081120.1, forward strand.
CGGCCCGCCGTCGGGAAGGTGTAGAGCTTGAGCCCATCCAGATCGGCAACGGAGGTGATTTCCTTCTTGGTGTTGAAGTTACACGGGTCCTGCCCCGCCGCGGACAGCCATTTGACACCGACCTTGGCGTATTCCTCATCCCAGATTTCGCGCAAACCGTATTGGTTGAACAGCACCGGCACATCGAGAATATGTTTGGTCGCAAAGGGGAAGTAGCCGCCGAACTGGCGCAGCGGTGTGGGCGACGCCATTGAATCGTCGTCGGAATGGACCCCGTCGATGGTGCCGCGCTGAAGCGCCTGGAACAGTTCGCCCGTCGGTACGATCTGATCGGCATAGAACAGCTCGACCTCGAGCTCGCCGTTGGCATTGGCGTTGATGTAGTCGATCACAGGCTTGGTCACATGCTCGCCCAGCGCGCTGCCGGCGTAGGTCTGGAACCGCCATTTGATCGCGGTTTGCGCCTGCACGATTGCGGGGCTGGCAAGCGCGGCCGCACCGCCAACACCCGCTGTGGTCAAAGACTTACGTCTGGTGGTCATTTCTATATCCTCTCTGTTGAAGGTCTTGATTTGAAATGTCCTGTTTTCAGGATCTTCTTTCTTTTAATTTCCATAGACATAGCCCGGCAGCCACAGGGCGATTTCGGGAAACGCCATGATTGTCCCCAGCGCCACGACCATCACCAGCACGAAAGGCAGGATGGATCCGTAGATGTCACGCAGCGTGATTTCCGGCGGCGCCATCGCGCGCATCAGGAACAGGTTGTACCCGAATGGCGGCGTCATATAGGCGATTTGTGTGGTGATGGTATACAGCACACCGTACCAGATCAGGTTGAAGCCCAACTCCCCCACCAGCGGCACATAAAGCGGGGCAACAATCACCAGCATCGCGGTATCGTCAAGAAATGTGCCCATCAGGATAAAGCTCAGCTGCATCAGGATCAGGATCACCCAAGGGCTGAGGCCCAGCTTTTCGGTAAACAGGCTCTCGATCGCCTTGACCGCGCCCAACCCATCGAAAACGGCCCCGAAGGCAAGGGCTGCGAGGATGATCCACATGAACATGCACGAGATGCCCAGCGTCTTGCGCACGCTCGTCTCGAAGACCTTGGCGGTCATGCGGCCCTTCAGCACCGCGGCGGCAAAGGCCGCAATCGCGCCGATGGCCGAGCTTTCGACCAGTGAAGTCCAGCCATTCACGAAGGGCACCATCATGGCGAAGAAGATGAAGAGCGGCAGCAGCCCCGCGCCCAGCAGCCTGATCTTTTCAGTGCGTGGCATTGCCCGTTCCTCGGGTGGCAGGATCGGGCCCAGCGCAGGGTTCAGCCGGCACCGCACCACGATATAGATCACGAACATCGCTGCCATCAGCAGCCCGGGCACCACGCCCGCCAGCCACAGCTGACCCACGGGTTGCCGCGCGATCATCGCATATAGGACCAGCACCACAGAGGGCGGCACCAGAATGCCCAGCGATGATCCGGCCTGTATCACCCCCGTCACCATACGTTTGTCATAGCCACGCTTGAGCAGTTCAGGCAGTGCGATCGTAGCCCCGATGGCCATCCCTGCGACAGACAACCCGTTCATCGCGGAAATGAGCACCATCAACCCGATCGTCCCGACCGCGAGGCCACCCGACAGCCCCCCCATCCAGACATGAAACATCTTGTAGAGATCGTCGGCGATGCGGCTTTCGGACAGGATGTAGCCCATGAAGATGAACATCGGCAGTGTCAGCAGCGGATACCATTTCATCAGCTTGATCGCCGCCGCAAAGCCCAGATCATACCCGCCGCGGTCCCCCCAGAGGAAAAACGCCGCAACGACAGCGACAAAACCGATGGCCCCGAAAACCCGCTGACCGGTCAGCAGCATCAGCATCATCGAGGAAAACATCAGGATGGCGATGACCTCATACGACATCAGATTTTCTCTCCCATGTCGTGTCCTTGCAACCGCAAGATATCCTTGAAAAATTCCGATATCGCCTGCAGCAGCATAAGGAAAATACCCAGCACCATGATCGATTTGATGGGCCACAGATACGGGCGCCAGACGGATGAACTGCGCTCTCCGCCATAGCTGAACGAATACATCAGGCTTTCCCAGCCGCCCCACAGAAGGAACACGAGATAGACGATCAGGAAAAGGATGGTCATCGCATCAATCTGCGCCTTGCGGTGGTCCGACCACTCTCCGTAGAGCAGATCCATCCGGACGTTCGAACCCATCTGGATCGAATACGGCCCTCCCAGCATGTAATAGGCCACCATCGCGAACTGCGCGACCTCAAGCGTCCACAGGGAGGGCGAGAAGAACGTCTTGGACACCGACGACCACAGCAGGATCGCCATCATCACGAATATGCCATACATCACGATCCGCCCGATGCGGTAATTCAAGGCGTCCACGATACCGATATAGCGGCGCATCAGCTTTTGCATGCAACAGTCCCTTCGTCGACGAGGGCCGCCTTTATCCAGCCGGACAGCGTCTGCGCCATCTTGCCCTGCGCAGCAGCATCCAAGAGCAGGTCATTGCGCACTTCGATCATCACGTTGCGGTGGCCATGCGGCAACGCGTGGGTGCGCAAGGTATGGGTTACACCGTCTTGCGGGCCGTAGGGTTCGTTGCGCGCGACCTTGTGCGTCACCGTGCCCGGCGCCAACGCCAGCATGCGGTCCGCAAGCCGCGCGTCGCTGTCGTGCAGCACGCCTACTTCCACCGCCCGGTGTTTGCCATGATAAACCGGCGTGAAGCTATGGATCGTCACCATGACAGGATCGCGCCGCGCGGCAAGACAGGCGGCGAGCGCATCGTGGAACGGCGTGTAATAGGTCGCGACCCGCGACTGGCGCTCGGCATCCGTCATCGCGCGGTTGCCCGGAATGTCGAACACCTCGCTGCGGGCGGGCATCGCATCGGGCGCATGAGGGGGCCGGTTGCAATCATACACCAGCCGCGACGTGCGCGCCGCCACCAGCGTGGCATCCAGCATATGCGACATCCCACGCGCCACTGCCATCGCACCGGGATCCCACGCAATATGGCTTTCGCGGGCCGTCGCGGACAAGCCCAGCCCGTTAAATTCATCGGGGATACGGTGACTGGCATGCTCGCACACCAACACAACCGGTGACGCCGCATCGGCATTCACAACTTCTACCAGATTTGTGTCGACCGTATGATTCATCCCACCCCCATCCCTACGAAAGTTCTTGCCAAGACGGGATTCTGTCAACAAAATTGTGAAAAATTTATCTCAGTCGATCTCGATCTGATATATTTTCAATCAAACCGGAGCCTGCTTCGCCGTGGATGAAACCCAGACCATCTCTGATCGTATCCACGAAAAGATGGACCAGATGACGCGCGCTGAGCGGCAATTGGCGCTGTCGATCCTCGAGAACTACCCCGCATCAGGGTTGGGGCCGCTGGCCGCCTTGGCCAAAAGCGCGCAGGTGTCGGTGCCGACCGTCGCGCGCATGGTGCAAAAGCTGGGATATCGCGGATACCCAGACTTTCAGGCCGATCTGCGCGATGAACTGGGCGCGATAGCCAAAGGCCCGATTGCCAAGCACGAGACTTGGGCCGGAGGAGCGCCGTCCGAGCACATCCTGAACCGCTTTACCGACGCGGTGATCGACAACATCCGCAACACGCTCGCGCATATCGATCCTGCCGCCTTTGATGCGGCCTGTGCGCTGGTCGCGGACCGCAAGAGGCACCTTTATATCGTGGGCGGTCGAGTAACGCACACGCTCGCCGAATATCTGTTTTTGCATATGCAGGTCATCCGGCCGAACCTCACCCATGTGCAATCCACATCGAATACATGGCCACACTATCTGCTGAATGCGCAGGACGGTGATGTGTTCGTCATCTTCGATGTGCGTCGGTACGAGAACAACACGCTCAAGCTTGCGGAAATGGCCGCGGCGCGCGGTGCGCGGATCGTGCTGTTCACCGATCAGTGGCGCTCGCCCGTGCACCGGTTGGCCGACATCACCCTGACCAGCCGGATCATCGTGCCGTCTGCGTGGGATTCTGCGGCCACGACCATGTTGCTGACCGAAAGCATGATTTCCGCCGTCCAGACGCTCAGCTGGGACAGTACACGCGACCGTATGCAGGAACTCGAAGAAATATTCGACAAGACCAAGCTGTTCCGCAAATTCCGGTGACTACGGCGCGCGATGAAGCGTCCGGCACGACCCGCGCACGATCAACTGGGGGGCGCAATGCTCTCCGTGCCGCGGGGCTGAGGGGTTCTTGATCGCGCGGGCAAGGTTCTCGCCCGCCTTGCGCCCAATGCTGCGTGCGGGCAACCGTACGGTCGTCAGCGCAGGTTCGCTGTCCGAGGAGCCCTTGAAATCGCCAATCCCGTAAACCGACACATCCTGCGGCACGCGTAGCCCCGCGCGCGCCACCGCGTGCATGGCACCAGTCGCAAGGATGTCGTTCCCGCAGATCAGCGCCGTCGGTCGGCGCGGCCCGTCGAACAGTTCCAACGCCGCGCGCTTTGACGCCGCGATGCTGTAGACCGTGGTCACCTGCCACGGTTCCGGCACCTGCACACCAGCCTCCCCCAGTGTCTGCAGAATCGCGGTGCTGCGCGCCTTGGCGCGGTCATTGCCCTCCCCCGGTGCCAACAGACAGGCGATATCCCGGTGGCCCTGCGCAAGCGCGTGTTGCGCAATCAGACGCCCCGCCATTTCATTGTCGGCCCCGATCGAGGGATGGGCAGAGCTTTGCGCGTAATTCCACATCAAGACCGCCGGTGTCTGTTGGCTATCGATTAATTGGAAGACCGCGCTGTCATGGTCGAGCCCGGTGAGCGCAATTCCGTCGACGCGGTGCTCCAGCAGTTTGCGCAGGATTTCGTATTCGCGCTGCTGGTCATAGCCGTGCGACGCAAGCAGGATGGTAAACCCCTCTGCCGCAACGGCATCCGAAAACGCCTGCACCACTTCGGCGAATATCGTGTGATCGATGGTCGGTACCACAACCCCGATCGTGCCGGACCGTATCCCGTGGATGGTCTGCGCCGCACGGTTGCGGATATAGCCCTGCTTGCGCACTGCCGCCTCGATCTTCTTGCGAGTCGTCGGTTTGAGCAATTCGGGATGATTGAAGTAGCGCGACACCGTCGAAGCGGAGACGCGCGCGGCCTTCGCAACACTCACGATATCGGCACGTTTCCGTTTTCCGTCAGTCACTTCCGACCCCCAACTCAGGCATTTATGAAAACATTTGCAAAACTATTTTCATCGCTTAGCGTTATCAGTCAAGCAGCGTTGCGGGGAGGCAGCGATGGAATTCCTGTTCTACATGGGTGACGTGTTCACGCCGGTCAATTTTGTCCTGCTTTTGATCGGGACAATCGGGGGGTTGATCCTTGGCGCGACGCCGGGCCTGTCGCCGACGATGGCGGTGGCGCTGCTTATCCCCTTCACATTCCAGCTCGAGGCGGCGCAAGGGCTGATCCTGCTGGGGGCCGCCTATACCTCGACGGTGGCGGGTGGCGCGGTCTCGGCGATCCTGCTCAAGATACCCGGCGCGCCTGCGAACATCGCGACCACGCTCGACGGGCACACGATGGCGCGCAAGGGCGAAGGTGCCAAGGCGTTGCAACTCAGCTTTCTCGCCTCGGCCGTGGGGGGTGTCTTTGGTGTGCTCCTGCTGATCTTTCTGACCCCGGTTCTTGCCCAGTGGGCGCTCGCGTTCGGTCCGAGCCACCTGTTCTGGCTGGCCATTCTGGGGGTGACGGTGATCGGATCGCTGGACAGCAAATCGGTGGTCAAGGGGTTGCTCTCGGGGTGTATCGGACTTTGGCTCGCGACAATCGGTTTTGACGACATCATGGGCGCTCAACGGTTCATCTTCCATCCCGCATTGGGCGGCGGCATCAATATCATCGCAGCATTGATCGGCCTGTTCGCAATCCCGCAGGTGATCACGATGTTTGCCAAGGGCCGCCACAATGACGGTGCCGAAGTAATCAAGGTGCAAAAGCATCCGATCTCGGGCGCTTTTCGCGTTTTGATGCGCAGCAAACGGGCGCTCGGCATCGGTACGGCCGTCGGATCCGTCATCGGTCTGATCCCCGGTGTCGGCGGACAGATTGCCGGGCTCGTGGCTTATGACCAATCCAAGAAGTTCAGCGCGGAACGCGAGAAATTCGGGACCGGTCACGCCGAGGGTGTGATTGCCGCCGAGAGCGCCAACAACGCGATGGTCGGGCCCAGTCTTGTGCCGCTGTTGACCCTGTCGATCCCGGGCTCGCCCACGGCGGCGGTGCTCTTGGGCGGCCTGCTGATCCACGGTATCTTTCCGGGCTCCGATCTTTTTGACAACCACCCTGACGTGGCATGGACCTTCATCAACTCGATGCTGATCGGGCAGATCCTGATGTGCATTTTCGGCCTGTATGTAGCGGGTCTTGCCGCGCGGGTCGCGCAAGTGCCCCAGTCGGTCATGGCCGCCGTAGTGCTGGGCCTCGCCGTTTTCGGAAGCTATTCGGTACAAAGCTCGATGGGCGATGTTTACGTCATGGCCGCATTGGGCGTCATGATGTATTTTCTCGAACGGTTTGGTTTCAGCGCGGCGCCGCTGGTGCTTGGCCTGATCCTCGGCCCCATTGCCGAAGCAAACTTCATCCAGGGATCGATGATCGCGAATGCGACGGGCGGTATGGCCCCCTATTTCCTCGGCGGGCCACTCAATATCGTGTTGATCGTCGTGGTCATCGCCTCGATTTGTTACTCGGGCTACATGGAATTGCGCGCACGTCGCTACACCTCCAAAGAGGAGATCATGGCATGAGCACACCCTCCCTGCCCCGGCTTCAGCATATCGTAGGATCAGGCATCGTCGCGGCTGTCGGGATCTGGGTGTCCTACGTCAGCTATACCCAGCAGCCCAGCGAGGCGTTTTTGTTCCCGCGCCTGATCGCCACCGTTTTTGTGGTGCTGGCCCTGTGGACCTTCGCCAAAGCGTGTCTGGGGTGGACCAAGGTCGGCAACGGCATATCGGTCCGGCAGTTCACAAACCTGCTGCCCGGCCTGCTGGTATCGCTGATCTATATCTTCTGGGCGGCCAAAGCGTTCGGGTTCTATACAGCCACAACGGTCGCGTTTTTCATATTGCTGAGCCTTTACGATCCTGCCCCGCATACCGCGGTGCGCAGCTGGCTTATGCGCATTCTCATCACGGCCTGTTTCATGGTCGTCATGTACGGTCTCTTCGCACAACTTCTAAACGTGTACACACCGCGAGAGGTCTTTTTCTGAACCGCAAAAGCGGCAGATATCCATTTCCTAGGGAGGAACGATCAATGAAAAAACTATTTGCAGGAGCGGCCATCGCACTGGCCAGTCTCACAAGCACAGCGCTGGCCGATGGCCATGCGAACTACCCCGAAAGGCCGATCATGATGATGGTCAGCTATGGCGCGGGCGGTGCGACCGACTTCCAGGCACGTATCGTGACCATGACGGCCGGCAACGAAGACGCGCTTGGCATGCCGATTGCGATCATCAACAAACCCGGTGCGGGTGGCCGCGTTGGCTGGAACTGGCTGGCGGGACAGGCCGAGGCGGACGGCTACACGCTTGGGGCCTATAACATCCCCCACTTCATCGCACAGTCCATCAAGGGCGGCGTCGAATATTCGCGCGACAGCTTTGAGCCGATTGCCAACTGGGGTGCCGATCCGGCGGTGCTTGTTGTCGGGGCAGACAGCGAATTCAATTCTCTGGGTGATGTCGTGGAGTTCGCGAAGGCAAACCCCGGCAAGCTGACAACGTCCGGTGCAGGTCTGTTCGTGGGTCACCACATCGCCGCGCTTCAAATGGAAAAAGCGGGCGACATGAAGCTGGCCTATATTCCCACCAAAGGTGGTGGTGCAGCAGCCATGAAGGCCGTGATCGCGGGTGACGTCATGGCCGGCATCAACAACCTCAGCGATGCGTTCCGCGCGCGCGAAGCGGGCAACGTCAAGATCCTTGCCGTGGCCGATCTGGAGCGCAACGAATTCCTGCCCGATGTGCCGACCATGATGGAAGCGGGGCTGGATGTTGACAACTCCTCCGTCAACTTCCGCGGCGTGATGGTGCCCAAGGGAACACCGCAAGGCATCATCGACAAGCTGGCCGAAACCGTGCCGGCCATGTTCGAGAATTCCCGCGTTGCCGGCAAAATGAAGGCAGGCGGATCGCCGATGCACGTGATGAAACGGGACGAGGTGCTCGAGATGTGGGCCGCCCGCGAAGAAACGCTCAAGGACCTGCTCGCCGGTCTTTGACAATAGCCTGAAGGGGGCGCAGAGCTGCGCCCTCTTTTACCCGAAAGGAAATGACCATGAACGCCCCCGACGCCCTCGCAGAAGTTGACGCAATCGTCGCGCGTGCGCGTGCCGCACAGGCCCGCTTCGAAGCCGGTGGGAGTCAGGCACTCTACGACCGCGCCGCATTGGCCGCGGGATGGGCGATCATGGACCCCGACCGCAACCGGCACCTCGCCGAACTGGCGGTCGAAACCACCGGGCTGGGAAATGTGCCCGACAAGATTACGAAAAACCACCGCAAGACGCTGGGTTTGCTGCGCGACATATCGTCGGCCAGAACCTATGGCGTGATAAAGGACGATCCAGCCACCGGCATCACGGAAATCGCCCGCCCGATTGGCGTGATCGGCGCGGTGGTCCCGTCGACCAACCCCGGCGCGACCCCCGCCAATAACATCATCAACGCGCTGAAATGCGGCAATGCCATCGTGGTATCGCCCTCGCCCAAGGGCGTGCCGACCTGCGAGGCGCTGCTGGACTACATCCATGCGGAGTTTGACAAAGCCGGGATCGACCGCGATCTGGTCCAGATGATCCCCGGTCGCGGGTCCAAGGACAAGACGCAGCGATTGCTCGAAATCTCCGATCTGATCGTGGTGACGGGGTCACAAAACAATGTCAGACGGGCCTATACATCCGGCACGCCCGCCTTGGCCGTCGGCGCGGGCAACGTCACCGTGATTGTCGACAGCACTGCCGATCTTGCCGCTGCCGCAGACAAGATCTGCGCGTCCAAGACGTTCGATAATGCCACGTCCTGTTCTTCAGAGAATTCGGTCGTGGTGCTGGACGCCGTTTACGACGCTTTCGTGGACGAGATGGCACGCACGGGTGGTGCGCTTGTCCGTGACGAGACGAAAGTCACCGACAAACTCTGGGTCAAAGGCCATCTGAACCCTGCGGCAATCGCGCGCGATGCGGACGAGATGATCGCGGCCCTGGGGCTTGAGAACGACGTCCCCGCGGGTACGAAATACATCGCGGTGGAAAGCCGCGGGATCGGCAGCGATCATCCTCTGTCGGGCGAAAAGCTCAGCCGCGTGCTGACGGTTTACCGCGCGGCCGATTTCGATGCCGCGGTCCGGATCACGCGCGATATCCAGTTGCATCAGGGGCGCGGACACTCTGTCGGGATCCACACAGCCGATGACGACCATATTCTGACCTTGGCCAAGGCGATCCCCACCAGCCGCGTTATCGTCAATCAGGCCCACACATTTGCGACGGGCGGGGCTTTCACCAACGGCATGCCGTTTTCGCTGTCGATGGGCTGCGGATCGTGGGGCGGCAATTCCATTGATACGAATGTGCATTGGCGCCATTTCATGCAAACGACCAAGATCGTGCGTGAAATACCCGGTCACGAGCCTGCGCCCGAGGAGATATTCGCGGGGTACTGGGCCGAGGTCGGCAAATGATCTTTTCGGCGCAGGTCCCCCCCGAGGGCACGGTGCGCGACTGGCTCGATGCGCGGGCGCAAGAGGGCGGCACCGCGATCGTGTTTCCCGAAACCGGGGAAAGGCTGGAATGGTCAGAACTGCGGGACACGGCTGCCGCGATGGCCCGCGTCATGGTGGGACGAGGCATAGGCAAGGGCGAAAGCGTGGCCATCGTTCACCCCAACGGCAAGGCGGGGGTCGAAGCGCTCTACGCCACGCTATATGGCGGGTTCCGCGCCACGATGATCAACCTTGCCGCCGGACCCGATGCAATCGCCTATGCGCTGGCGCATTCGCGCGCGCGCTTCGCCTTTGTGCATCCCGATCAGCGCAGCGCCTTCGACGCAGCCGCGCCCGCGGCGATGCACGTGCTGGATCCGGCGCAGTTTGACCCCGCGGACCAGACGGCGTTGCATCCGCTCGCATCTGCGGATCACGCCCTGCTGATGTATACCTCTGGCACGACGGGGCGGCCCAAAGGCGTTGTGCACACCCATGCGAGCCTGCTTGCCGGAGGGTGGACGACCGCGGTTGCGCATGATCTCGGGCCACGCGACCGGGGGTTTTGTGTACTGCCGATCTACCACATCAACGGCCTGTGCGTGACCGTCATGGGCGCGCTGGTCTCCGGCGGGTCGCTCGCCATGGTGTCCCGCTTCTCCGCCCGCGCGTTCTGGGATCAGGCCGACAGCGCCGGGATCACGTGGTTTTCGGTTGTGCCGACGATCATCAGCCACCTGCTGCACGGGCAGACCGACCCGACGGACGCACTGTGTGCGCGCCTGCGCTTCGGCCGTTCCGCATCGTCGGCGCTGGCGATCGAGACGCAAACCGCGTTCGAGAAGCGTTTCGGCGTGCCCATTATCGAGACGATGGGGCTGACCGAGACCGCGGCGCAGATCCTGTCGAACCCCCTGCCCCCGGCGATGCGCAAAATCGGATCACCCGGGCGCGCCTACGGCAACGAAGTCCGCATTCTTGCACCCGACATGACAGACGCTCCCGTCGATACAGAGGGCGAAATCGCCATTCGCGGCCCGAACGTGATGGCGGAATACCTGTTCAACCCCGACGCCACGGCGGCGACGTTCGTGGGCGATTGGCTGCGCACAGGCGATCTGGGCCGGATCGACGCGGACGGCTACGTTTTTGTGACGGGGCGCCTGAAGGAGTTGATCATCAAAGGGGGCGAAAACATCGCGCCACGCGAAATCGACGAAGTGCTCTACGGGCATCCCGATGTGGTCGAGGCCGCAGCCTTCGCGCGGGCCTGTCCGCGCTACGGCGAAACCGTTGAGGCGGCGGTGGCCCTGCGGCCTGAAGCGACACTGGCGGCTGACGATCTGATCGCGCTTTGCCATGATCGTCTGGGCGCGTTCAAATCCCCCGATCTGGTGCACGTGATGGCCGAATTGCCAAAAGGACCGTCGGGAAAAATCCAGCGGATGAAGCTGGCCGACATGCTTCAGACCGCCACCGCGCAATAGCCCCGCGCATTTATGTCATGACCGCTTCAATCTGCGCGACTTGGATGCACTTCCGGTGTAGCCTGCGGGCATGAGCACCACACTCCCGCTTCCCTGTACCGCGACCGGCACCGCCGTTGATCCCGCGCGCGGCGATTGTCCCGACCAGAACGGCACGCTCGTTGCAACCATCCTCGGATCGAGCCTCGCGTTCATCGTCGGCTCGATCATCAACGTCGCCTTGCCGCAAATGCAGACCGAATTTGGCGTCGGCGCAACCGGCGCCCAGTGGATCGTCAACGCCTACCTCCTGCCGCTGGGGGCGTTTGTGCTGATCGGCGGCGCTCTGGGCGATCATTACGGGCGCAAGCGGGTGTTCATGGCCGGTCTGGTTGTCTTCCTTCTGGCCTGTCTGCTGTGTGCCGTGGCGTGGAGCTTTCCCGTTTTTCTGATCGGGCGCGCGTTCGAAGGGATCGGGGCCGCGATGCTGGCGCCGACGTCACTGGCGATTATCGCGGACGGGTTCTCGGGCCGCGCACGCGGCACCGCGATTGGCACTTGGGCCGCAGCGGGCGCCGCGGCGGGGGCAATCGCTCCGCTTGCCGGTGGCGTGATTGTCGATCTGGCCAGCTGGCGATGGGCATTCGCGGCCGTTGTGCCGTTGGCGGGCTATGCGGTAATCGTCGCACGTCGATCCGTGCGCGAGAGCAAAGCCGCCGCGGATGAGGTCGCCCCCCTTGACTGGACCGGTGCCGCCCTGTCGGGTGCGGCCCTGCTTGCGCTGATTTACGCGTTGATCGCGCTGCCCGAACGCGGCGCTACACCATTGGTGGGCGCGACGCTCGTGTCGGGGATCATGCTGGCCGGATTGTTCGTCACGGTCGAGAAGCACAAAGGCACGCGGGCCATGACGCCGCTGGCGCTCTTTACCAACAAGACCTTTGTCGGCCTGTCGTTGCTGACACTGTTCCTCTACGCCGCGCTTGGCGGACTTCTGGTTCTGCTGCCCTACGTCCTCATCCGCGAACTGGGCTATAGTGCGACGGCGGCCGGCGCCGCAATCCTGCCCTTCCCTATGGTGATGGGGCTGCTGTCCCGCTTCGCGGGAGGAGCGCTTGCCGACCGGTTTGGCACGAGAACGCTTCTGGGCTTCGGATCGCTTTGCGTGGCTGCGGGGTTCTTCGTGTTCTCGCGCGCTGCGGGCGACACACTGTCCTACTGGGGGTTGTTGTTTCCGGCGCTGATCCTGATGGCGATCGGCATGGCGACCTCTGTCGCGCCCCTGACGACTGCAGTGCTCAACAGCGCAGGTGCGCGCTATACCGGCGTGGCCTCCGGCATCAATAACGCGATCTCGCGGATCGCGGGGCTGGTGGCGACAGCCCTTCTGGGCATCGTGCTGATCGGATGGGCCGATGATCTGATTGCGGGGTTTGCCCTTGCCGCATGGGCAGGCATGGCGCTTTCTGTCGCGAGTGCGACTGCCGCATTACTTCTGGTGCGTGAAGCGCAAACGCAAGATTGAAAGAACCTAGTGACCGGCAATGGCCGAATAGAGCCCGAATGCCCCAACGGCGATCAGGCTGAAGGCCCATAGTAGATCAAGGTTGAACCAGGTACGTGACAGAAATTTGAGACCGAGCCAGAGGTAAATCACGACCGCAATCACGCCGCCGGCAACCGTCATCGACAGCGTATGCACGGCCGCGACGGCAAAAGCAGTGCCAAGATTGCCCCCCATCAACATCTGGGCGGCCTGATGGCCCATGTCATCGGCCGCAATGGCGCAAATCCCTAGATAAATCGGCACCAGCATCAGCCCCGCGCCGTGGGCCATCGCAGCGAGAAACGACCAGAGAATCAGCCGCGCGGGATGAACCCGTGCCAGAATGCGCGGATGGCGACGGTTGATCAGCAGATAAATCCCCATGCCGATCACCAGAACGCCTGCGCCGATCCGGATTTCGCGTTCCCAATCGACAAGCACCAGCATCAGCGAGAACGGCAGCAGGATGCCGATCATCGCCACGAAATGCCCCAACGCCAGCAACCCCAGCGCGCGTGGCAATGCGCGGTGACGCAGCTCCATCAGCGCCGCCGAAACGGCCAACGGCCATCCCATACCGGGATTGATCCCGTGGTACAGGCCGGAAAAAATGACAGCCCACCAAAGGGCTGTCACGGACGTGGCGTCGATCATCCGCTAGACGGACGGATAGCAGAAGCTGTCGGTGGAACAATCGCCCCCTTCAAGTCGGATCTGGTGCGAGCGCAGCCCTTCGGGAAAGTTGATGTAGAAATCTTGGTTCAGGGTAAGACCGCCGTTTTCCCCCACATCTGCCATCACCATCTGCCCGCCTTCGTCGTCGGGGTAGAATTGGTCATCCCACGTCGAATAAAGCGAATTCGTCCAGTAGACCCGCTTGCCGTCGCGGCTGATCTCGACCATTTGCGGCCCATAGGCAAAATCCTTGCCATTGGGGTGTTTCGTACCGCGCGCCACACCGCCCAGTTCGACCTTGCCCGCAAGCACCGGGTTCATGGGGTCGGATACGTCATACTGGTGCATTTCGCCCAGCCCCCAGCACGCGACATAGAGATATTTGTCATCAAGAGACAAATCGATGTCAGTGACAAGCGGTGGCACCGCTTCGAAGCCTTGCAAAAGCGGCGGCAGATTTTCGGGCTTTTCGGGCCGCGGGTCGATGGTGATCGTCTTTTTCGCCTGCCATGTCCCGTCGTCGCCCCGCCACCACGTAAATATGGCACCTTGCAGATTGGTCGTATCCACAACGACACCGCAGAAACCGTAGGATTTGGTCGGGTCGTGCGCGGGCCTGATTTCGAGCGCCATCTGGTAATTTTCACCAAAATCGATCGTCTGAATGTTCTTGCGTGCGCGCAAATCCCAGAAATGGATCGAGTGGCCGTATTTGTTGCTAAGCAAATCCTCGGGCACGACCCCGTTTTCGAACTGCGGAGGCAATCCCCACTCGGAGCTGACCATGTAATCCTGCGGCAGGTTCCACCAAAAGTCGTAGTGCTTGTCCTGTTTGCCGCGGTCCATCTCGTACTGGCCGATGATCTCGAAGGTCTCGCAGTCCATGATGAAAATGCCGGGGGGGCCATCTGTCCCGTCTTCGCCGCCGCCGCCAAGGCACGACACATAGATGCCTTCCGGGCCGCAGTGGATTGTGTGGGGCCGCGAATACCCTGTCTTGGCAAACAGCTCTTCGGGTTCGATTGTCTTGTGGATTTTCGCCTTGAGCGGCTCTTTGACGTCGATCACGTAAATCCGCGAGGACCGGATGCCCGGCACAATCAGATAGCGGCGCTCGAGAAAGGCATGGCCTGTCAGCGGCGACAGGGACGAGGAACAGGCGTTCCAGCCAAAGTGGTGGAATTCATCACCTTTGTTGGGAACGATCACCTGATGCACGATCTCGCCGTAGGTGTCCGATCCGGGTTTGAGGTCAATGACCGCAATCCCGTCTGATTGGGACCCGTCGGGGCTGAGCATCACGGTGAAGGCAAAGTTTTCGATTGGGGCCTGCATGGCCAGCTTCGGTGACGCGTGGAAGGTCGGATCTGGTCTAAGGTTCATAAAATTCCTCCTTGTTTGGCTGGTCGCCCCGTTTGCGGGATCGTCCTATTGGGCCAAATCGAACCGACACAGCGGCAAGTTGGTGCGACAGCGCATAATTGCGCACGCCCTGCAGCAAAGCGGCAGACACCTCAGTGTCCGTAGGCCATGCCCACGACTGAAAACATCAAAGCGATTCTAAGCAAGGTTAATCGTCCTGTAGGTGCAGGACAGCGGGGCTAGATCCACTTCATGATGCAGCTGCAAGAAATTGAATTATCTACGTATTTTTGCATCCAGCAAAGGTGAACTGCACCCAACTTCGGGCACCCGCCGCATTTACACGCCGAAAAATGCTATATCAAACCAAAGCGCATTATTTTCAATTCTCTAGAAGGCGAACCTCACCGTCCGCATCAACTCTCGGCCGACCCGGCGGTTCGAATGATGGCCTCACGCCATGGCCGTGAAATTCTCTGCGTAAAATCGGTACCAGTTGCCGCCCATGATCCCTGCGACCTCTTCGTCGTTCAGGCCAATTGCCCGCAAGCCCGCTTCGATTTGATCAAAGTCACGGTTGTCCTTGAACCATGTCGGCATGGGCGGAAAGCCGGGAGCGGCCGCAGAGCCTTCGCCGTAGTCGATCTCCTTGCTCCAGCGACCGACGCGCATCCACTCTACGATACTGTCGGGCTGGTCCTGACACAGGTCGGTACCGATCCCCAAATGCTCCGCACCGAATTTTTCCGCCGTGCGCGCGATCATTTCGCAAAAACTCTGCAATGTGCAATCGGACTTGTCACGCAGATGGTGGGGATAAACGGAAAAGCCAAGCATACCGCCATTTTCGGTCACCGCACGGATCACGTCGTCCCTCTTGTTGCGCAGCGCGGGCGACCATTCATACGGGTTGGCGTGGGTAATTGCGATAGGCCGTTCGGAGAGATCTGCCGCCTCGATGGTCGAGCGATCGGCAGAATGGCTCATATCGACGACAAGCCCGACACGGTTCATTTCGCGGATGACCTGTTTTCCCATTCGAGTGATGCCGGTGTCCTCGGCCTCGTAACAGCCTGTGGCGAGCAAGGATTGGTTGTTGTAGGTCAATTGCATAAACCGCGCCCCCAACGTGTGCACGATTTCAACCAGTCCGATATCGTCTTCGATCGGGCTGGGGTTCTGGAACCCGAAGAATATCGCGGTGCGGCCCGTTTCACGCGCCCTGTCGATGTCGCTGGCCCATTGGCCCTTCATGATCAGGTCTGGATATTGCTCGAACCAGCGGTTCCACCGCTCGAAGTTCAGCACCGTTTCGCGAAAATTTTCGTGGTAGGCGATGGTCACATGGACAGCATCGACCCGTCCTTCGCGCATCTGGCGAAAGATTTTCTCGGACCAGTTTGCATACTGTAGATTATCGATCCGCATGGCCGGTCCCCGCATATTTGGCAACGCTTTGCTTTCCGGTCTTCATTCTCGCCTTCCCGGACAGCTTTGCGGACACAACACATCCATTTCCGACCGAAAGCAACCCGCACCGGACTGCCCCAGTACAGCAAAGGGCCACGCGCGGTACCGCTTTAGGTGCGTTCGAAAAAATAAAGTCGATCAGGTGAACCAACCGGCCCCTACCGCGTTGGTTTTAAAATAACAAAAGGCCTATCATGCGAATTTCCCATATCTGTGCACTTCTTCTGGCATCCGGTCCCGCTTTTGCCCTGACACCCGATGACATCACTTCAGCGACCTACGATGGCGGCAGCCTGCCCGAGGGCCAGTCGGGGGTGACGGTCAAATTGCAGGTGCTGCTCGACCGCGCGGGCGTCTCGCCCGGTGTGATCGACGGCTACAAGGGCGGGATGAGCGAGAGCGCGTTGCGCGGATTTGAAGAACGCGAGGGTTTCCCCGTCGATGGCACGCTGGACAAAGACGTCTGGGCCGCCTTGGGCGCGGACAGTGCTGCGCCGATCCTCACGTCATACACCGTCACTGAAGAGGATGCGGCCAACCTGACTGATAAAATCCCTGACAATGTGGCCAAGAAGGCAAAGCTGGACCAATTGGGATACACCCGTGTCAGCGAAAAGTTGGCCGAGCGGTTCCACATGGACGAGGATTTCCTGCGCGCCTTGAACGAAGGTGCGAGTTTTGCACCGGGATCGACCCTCATGGTTACCGATCCCGGCGCGCGGCTTGAGGGAACGGCCGACCGTGTGGAAATCCGCAAATCCGACCGTCGCGCCGTGGCGTTTGATGCCGCAGGGAATATGCTGACCAGCTATCCTGTCGCGATCGGATCGCAAGAGACCCCGTCGCCTGAAGGTCAGGTAGAGGTCGTCGCCGTCGCGATGGACCCGACCTACAGTTATCGACCTGACACGAATTTTGTGGCCGACGGCGTGGAAGAGGCACTGACCCTGCCACCGGGTCCGAATGGTCCGGTGGGAACGGTCTGGATTGATTTGTCGAAACCCACCTACGGCCTTCACGGGACGGACACCCCCGCCAAACTTTTCGAAAATGACAGTCACGGCTGCGTGCGGTTCTCCAACTGGGATGTGGAAGAGCTTGCCTTTCTCGTATCTCAGGGCGTTTCCGTCGAATTTGTCGAATGATGCGTTTTTGCGTCATACCCCTGATCTGCGCGGCACCGCTGGCCGCGCAGGAACTGGCCCCCGACGTGTCCCCTTTGCCCGAGAACAGACCTGCCGCCGAAGCAAGCGCGCCTCCGCCAAAGCCGCAGCCCACGCCTTCGACCGAATTGGTTTCGGCAGGCGCACGCGATCTTCTGCGGCTGGACGATGAGGCATATGCCACCTGCCTCTCCCAACTTGATGACATGGGCGTGACCTATACCGAAATCGCCGCGATCATCCCGGAAAACGACCGCGATTGCGGCATCCTGCGCCCCGTCGAGGTGACACAGCTTGAGGGGGATATCGCGATTGAACCCGCAGCGACCCTGCGATGCCCCACCGCCGTTGCCGTCGCGGCATGGGCCCGCGATTTTGTGGTGCCGGCCAGCCAGCGTCTGGACGATCGCGGCGCGTTGGCGGTCATTGAAAACGGATCGGGCTATATCTGCAGGCGGCGCAACAACGCCGCCGATGGCAAGCTGTCCGAACATGCGTTTGGCAACGCGATGGATATCATGGGCTTTCGCTTTGACGAAGGTGCCCCAATTGCGGTCCAGCCGCGCGAAGCCGAAGGGTCAATGGCAGAGGCGTTTCAGGACGCCGTTCGTGCTGCGGCCTGCCTTGAATTCTCGACTGTCTTGGGCCCCGGATCAAACGCTGCGCATGACGACCATCTTCATCTCGACATCGTCGCTCGGGGAAGTGGGTACCGGCTGTGCGAACAGGGTGGTGCCACCACGGACTGATACGCGCCTACCCGTGCGGGACCTTGGCGTCGAACAGACGCTGCAAGGTCTCGCCAAAGGTTTGCGATGCGGCGTTCGTCGCCTTCTGTCGGGCCATGAAATACCCGAACTCAATACTCAATTCGTCAATCCACGGCACAAGCGCAATTTCTTGCGCCAATTCCGGATCAAGCGAAACTGCATCGGCGAACGTATACCCGAGACCCTGATGGACCAATCGGTAGGCGGCCGTTCCGACCGACACCTCGTAGGCGGGTTTTGCCAATCCCTGAACACGGCTGTCGATCAGGCGGCGCAGCACGGTTGATCCGTCCAGCGCGATATAGGGCACCCCTTTCACGTCGTCGGATGTCAGGACCCTGCGGGCGGCCAATGGATGCGCGCGCGGGACTGCGACGCACAACCGCGCTGCTCCCAACCGTGTCGGCTCTGGCATTTCGACCGGCAAAGGCAGTGTGGACACGCACAAATCGAAACTTCGGTGCATGATGCGCCTGCCCAGATCACGGCGCAGCATGATTTCCAGTTTCACCGGTTGGTCCGGAAACCGCTGCGCGAACTCCGCAATCGCGGGCAAGACCAGCCCGTTCGCCACGCGGGTCTGGGAAACGATACGCAAAGGAGCGGGTCCGCTTTTTCGCATCCGCTCGAAAACCGACGGCAGCTCGTCAATCTGCGCAAGCAGACTGAGCGCTTCGGGGTAGAACTGCTCGGCCTGCGGTGTCGGAACCAATCGCTTCTGATCCCTGTGGAACAGGGCAACTCCGTACTCCTGTTCCAAAAGCCCCAATTGCCTGCTGGCCGCGGATTGGCTCAGGTGCATCCTGTCAGCCGCCCGCGCAAGGGTGCCTTCTTCCATGATATAGACAAAGATGCGTAGCGATCTGAGGTTCATTGTTCCAATTATTCGATTTATGGATGCAATAATTGCGTTTTTTCTAATTTGATTTGCTTGCTACGGTCCAGTCATAATTTAAAACACGCTCCGCTTGCGGGCGTCCTGTCTGTGGGAGGACATCATGAAAAGACGCGATTTTGTGCAGGCCGGCTTTGCGGCAACGGCTCTTGCGGCGGCGGGACCCGCTTGGGCGGAATGGACACCACGCCGCCCGATCAACGTAATCCTGCCCTATTCGGCAGGGGGCGGTACAGACGCCTTGGCCCGCGCGGCGGCAGCGTCCGCTGAAGGCATCCTGCCGGTCCCGATGGTGATCGTCAACAAACCCGGATCGTCAGGTATCACCGGTGCGACCGAAGCCGCTGCCGCCCGCCCCGATGGCAATACCATGATGGTCACCTCGGCGGGATCGTTCCTGTTGACGTCGATGTTGCGCGACACGGATGTCGACCCGTTCGACAGCTTCGAGATCATTGCGCAGATCGGCAATCTGACGCCCGCAGTTATTGTTCCTGCCAACAGCCCGTTTCAGTCGGTGCAGGATCTGGTCGACGCGGCCCGCGCCAACCCCGGCGCGTTGCGGTGGGCGCACAACGGGCGTGGCGGGTTCCATCAGGTTGCCGGGCAGAGCTTTCTTGACCGCAACGCCCTTGATACGCAGGACGTCCCGTTCAAGGGCGGTGGTCCGACCCGGGCCGCGGTCATAGGTGAACAGGTGGATTTCGCCTTTGTCGGCATTCAGCAGGCGGCCGGTTTCGAGAACGAGCTGCGCGTATTGGCGCTGGCAGCACCCGAACGCGACGCCGTGCGCAGCGATGTGCCGACCCTTGCGGAGTTGGGCTTCGACTACGTCGCCGTATCATCACCGATCGTTTTCTTCGCGCCCAAGGGCACAGATCCCGACATCGTCGAAGGAATGGAAAGCGCGCTCAAGGCGATCACCGAAACCGATCAATTTGCGGGGCTGATGCGCGAGCGCGGCAATGTGCCCGCTTTCCTGAACGGTGCCGATACCGAAGCGCGCCTGCGCCGGATGCGCGATGAAACGCAGCCCGTCATCGATGCATTGAAATCGCAGGGATGACGGTGACACCTGAACCGGCCCCTGCCGCGCGCGCCGTGGGCACAGCGTTGATCCTGACCGGCATAGGCGCCACCGCGGCCAGCCTTTCGATCGGGCTTGACCAATACGGGCGATGGGGTGCGCGGTATTTTCCGCTCGCAGCGTCCGCTTCCCTGCTCGTGCTGGGCGTCATCGAATTGCGCGCCAGCGCAAAGGACCGGCGGCTGGACCGGTCCCATCTTGCGGCCATCGCGGGGCTTCTGGCGTTGTCAGTCGCCTATGTCTGGACGATCTCCGCCTTCGGCTATCTCATCGCCACTGCACTCGCGGCACCTCTCGCCCTGCTGCTGTTCGGCGTGCGATCGGTCGCCGGCCTGTGCGCCGCTTCGGTCCTGTGCCCGCTTGCCTACCATCTGGTATTCTTCGTCGGTCTGGGTGTTTTTCCGCCTCTGGGCCGCTGGTTCGACCTGCTTGACCTGATCGGGGGATATTGACCGATGGACATCATTGCGGGCTTGGCGACGGTGCTGGGCGATCCTGTCCTGCTGGCGTGGGTGTTGCTTGCGTCCGTCGTGGGCATGATCGTGGGGGCCATTCCGGGGCTTACGGCTTCGGCTGCCATCGCAATGCTGTTGCCGCTGACGTTCTACATGGAGCCGCTTCCCGCTTTGGCATTTTTGTATGTCATCGGAAAATCGGGGCGGTATGGCGGATCGATTGCCGCGATCCTGTTCAATACACCCGGCACCGCCGCGTCAGCCGCAACGCAATTGGACGGCTATCCGCTGGCCCGTCAGGGCAAGGCCGCAAAGGCGATGAAGGTCGCGACAATTTCATCTGTGATCGGGGATCTGACGGGCGAAATCCTCTTGATTGCAGGCGTTGCATGGATCGCGGCGATTGCCCTGCGCCTTGGACCACCCGAGCTGTTTGCAGTGTATTTTGCGGCCTTTGTGGTGATTGGATCGGTGATCGGCAAATCCGTTGTACGCGGGCTTGCCTCGGCGGCACTGGGCATTTTGGTGGCCATGGTCGGGCTCGACCCGATCAGCGCGACCGAAAGGTTCACCTTTGGCAGTTTCGACCTGACCAACGGCATTTCGCTGGTCCCCCTGATGATCGGTATCTTCGTGCTGGGTGAGGTTTTTTCCCAGCTTGAGACGCGGCAAAACCAACCCGCGCTGGCGGCAGCGTCCCCCGGTGATCCTTCCGACAACACGCTGAGCTGGGCCGAATACAAACCGTGTATTCCCCATGTCGTCAGATCGTCGTTTATCGGCGCTTTTATCGGCATGCTGCCGGGTTTGGGATCCGCGATCGCCGCCTTCGTGGCCTACGGCGAGGGAAAGCGGCGCGCGCGTGATCCGCAGGCGTGGGGTCGCGGTGCGCTCGAAGGGATTGCCGCTCCCGAAGCGGCCAATAACGCGGTCAGCGGCCCCTCGATGGCCCCGCTTCTGACACTGGGGATACCGGGATCGACCATCGGCGCGATCCTGATCGGCGTATTCCTGATCCACGGGATCCAGATCGGGCCTGCGCTTTTTCTCACCAGCCGCGATCTGATCTTTGCCCTTTTTGCCTGCGGCCTGATCGGCATCGCCATGTACGGTGTCATCGGTTACTTCGGCGCTGCGTTTGTGGGGCGTTTCATCACGCGCATACCGGCGCAGGTGCTGTATCCCGTTATTTTCCTGACTGCATTCGTTGCGGCCTATACCTCGCGGGGCAATCTGTTCGACGTCTATGTCATGGTTGCTGCGGGCTTTGCCGGTTGGGGCATGCGCAAGCTCGACTTCAACCCCGCCGCTTTCATCATTTCCTTCGTTCTTGCGGGCGGCGCGGAAGAGGCGTTTCGCCAATCACTTCTGCTCAGCGACACGGGCCTGATGATCTTTGTGACCCGACCGATCGCGCTGGCATTTCTGCTGATCGGCGTCGGCGCGTTGGTCTTGCGGGTGCGTCGTCTGGCACGACAACGGCACGCATCCGTGCAGGGAAGCGTGTGATGGGCGCGCCGCTCGACGGGATACGGGTGATTGACTGGACACATGTCCTGGCAGGGCCCGCGTGCGCCTATATGCTCGCCCAACTGGGTGCCGAGGTCATCAAGGTCGAACGTCCTGGGCGCGGTGACGCCATGCGCCACCGTGGCGGCAGTGACCGCGATGCTGCAGCCGCTGGCATGAGTACCGCCTACCGTACGCAGGGCGCGGGAAAGCAATCCATCGCGATCGATCTCGAAACGCGCGAGGGCCACGCGGTATTCTCGCGTTTGCTGGAACGCGCGGATGTTCTGGTCGAAAACCACCGTCCTGCCACGCTGCAGCGGCTGGGCCTGAGCGAAACACATACCCGCGCGATCAATCCGCGCCTGATCCATTGCGCGATGACAGGGTACGGCCGGGGCAACGCCATGTCGGACGCCCCCGCGTACGACGTCAACATACAGGCGATCAGCGGTTTGATGGCGCTGACCGGCACCCGCACGACGGGCCCCTTGCGCACCGGCGCGCCGGTGATCGACTACGCGACCGCGCTCGCTGGCGCGCTTGGCGTTCTTTCGGCCCTGCTGGCACGGCACACCAGTGGCGCAGGCCGTTTCGTAGATGTCTCCATGCTCGAAACCGCGTTCACGCTGATGGGCTCGACAATTGCCGACTACCGCCTCACCGGCATCGCACCACAACCGCGCGGCAACACGGCAAACAGCCGCTCGCCCGCGTCCGGCGTCTTTGCCTGCGCCGAAGGACAGATCAGCCTCGGCGTCAATGAGCAAGCGCAGTTCGAGGCGCTCTGCCGCGCCCTTTCCCGGCCCGAATTGGCCGCTGATCCGCGTTTCACCACCGCAGCTGCACGCGACGAAAACCGCGGCGCCCTCGCAGATGTTTTGGTGCATGTCTTGCAGTCAAAAAGCGCGGATCATTGGGAGGAAACACTGCTGGCCGCGGGCGTGCCCTGCGCCCGGTTGCGCAGCCTGCCGGAAGCGCTGGAACTGCCCGCCGCCACACACCGCGCATTTGCAACACGTGGTCCCGGCGGATTTGCCGGCTTGCCGTTTGGCGCCGATGGGCCCGCCTCGGATCACCCCCCGCCCCCGCTTGGCGCCGATACGCGCGCGGTGCTGCGGGCGCTGTCCTATTCCGATGCCGACATTGCCGATCTTGTCGCGCGTGGTGCGGTGGGTACAACCTGAGCAGGCTTGCCGTGCCGAACGGATCGCGCAACACTGTGTGGCACCATTATCGGAGAGTTGGTGTGCGAAAAGCCAGCCTATGCATCAGTATTGTTATCGCCCTGTCGCCACGCGCGGGCCACGCGGATGTCGCGGCTGCCAAGGCACAGGCGCGGGCCGGTCAGTTCGACGCCATGACCGAGATCGGTTGTGCGCAGGAACAAGGCCAGCCAATGGGCCGCTGTGAAGCCCAAGCCGCACTCGCAGGGGATGCCACGGCCGTCAAAGTGACCTTCGACAATGGTTTCGCGCGAACGCTCCTGTTCTCGAACAAGGCGTTCCTACGCGGTGATGCGACGATGTCCGGCACTGGAAAAGACACCGATTGGCATATCGCACAAGGGTTCTATTTCGTGCGGGTCGATGACCAGCGGTTCGAAATTCCCGAAACGCTGGTCACAGGGGCTTTGTCCCGCGATTAACCGCCCGGCGTCAGCTTGTAGATGATGCCTTCGTCGATCGAGGTATACAGGCTGCCGTCCGGGCCCATCACGACAGACCGAAAGCGGCCCGGCTCCATCGGCAGGGTCATTTCGGTCACGTCTTCGACGTCCGTGCCGTCATCGTTGAACTGGATCACGTCGATGCGCTGGCCGATCGGGGTCCCCCCGAAGCCGATGCCCATGATGCCGACGACCATCGCACCGTTCCATTCACCCCAGGCGTCGCCCTCCAGAAAGGCCGCCGAAGAGGTGCCTTGCGACCAGCCGTTGTTGTTCCAGATCGGTGGCATCGCGTCGGGGTATGTGTCGAAGTCAGTCATCGGCATGAAGGCCGCGCGTTCATAACGGTTCATGCCATCGGCCTGATTTGGGCTATACCCGCAGTAGTCATCCGGACAATCGCCGCGGCCCGCCATATTGGGGCGCGGATCCCACCCGGCGTTGCCACCGTTTTGCAAGACGGTGATCTCGTCCGAATGCCAGGGCCCGTGTTCTGCGGTGGCCGCCGCGCCCGTTTCCGGATGAAACGCGATCCCCTGAACGTTGCGGTGGCCATAGGTATAGGTGCGGGGGTCAAACCCTTCGGGCGGGCTGTTGTCCGCGATCGCCGCGCCATCCGTGTCGATCCGCAACACTTTGGAGCCCATCATCGTCGGACTTTGCGGAACCTGCCCGTTGTGGGTATCGCCCGTGGTCAAAAACAGATGCCCGTTGGCATCAAATCGCACGCGCCCGCCGTTGTGCGCACCCGGCCCGCCGAACGGGTGATCGGAGGCCGCCATCTTGTAGGGCACATCATCCACGATATCGGTGCGGTCGGCGACTTGCGTAAAGTCCTCGTTCAAGGTGAACCGCATCAACCGGTTCGTATGCGGATCGGACATGTTGGACGTCGAATAGACATAGATCCGGCGGTTATTGGCAAAATCGGGATCAAAAGCGACCCCCATCATGCCCGCCTGCCCTTCGCAAAACAGATCAGTGCCATTGGACGCATAGCCGTCCGTCTCTCCGACGCCGTAAAGCGCGGTGACGGTGCCATCGGGCATGCGCACCGAAAGACCACGGCATTTTTCGGTAAACAGCATCGTGCCATCGTCGAGAAACGCCATGTCCCAGGGATTGTCCAACCCGTCGAGAACCACTTCATGTTGCAGACTGGTTGTATTCATACCGCTCTGTGCAAAGGCGGCCGTTGTCAGCAACGCGGTACCGGCGAGCAATGCGGCGGTTGCGGGCAAAGCAGAAAAAGACGTGACGTGTTTCATGATTTCCTCCCAGAAGACGAATGCTATTTCCATCCGGGAGCGCCTGGCGGCACGATCAGTCCCGGCTGGCCGAGGGCTCAACCATAGGTCTGCGCGCGCCGACCGGTCAACGAATTTCTCGTCATGCTAGAAAATGCCGCAGTATCAACGATCTCGGCTGCGATCTTCAATCAAACGCGGTCGCCACGTAGACCGAGATATTGGCAATGTCCTCATCGGACAGCTTCTTGGCGTGGCTGATCATGAGGATGGAATTCGGCCCGATCTTTTCACCCGACCGGTAAATGCGCAGCTTTTCGGCGATATACTCGGGTGACTTGTCGGCAAGCGCGGGATAACTCGCGGCCCCTTGCGCCTTGTTTCCATGACACGCGCGACAGGATTTTTGAAAAATCTTCTGCGCCGCTTCCACATCAATCTCCTGCGCGGAGGGCAAACCGGCGGTTTCAGCATCGCTGTCCGCGAGTGCGCCAGCCGCAAACAATGCCAGTACAATACTCAGAACTGCGGGTTTTAACATTGGCACACTCTCCATTCATGGGGTCCGGGATCAGGGCGTTCGGTGATCTTGCCAGCAACTTAACCATCCCGCAACGGTCGCATCCCGATCGCGGCATCAATCCCGGCCCATCTGTTGGTTCAGAAACGGCTCCGGGCTGTCCACTTCGCGCAGCGTACTGGCCTCAATCAACCAGAACCGGTTACCGACGTTGCGCAGAAAGCTGCGGTCGTGCGTCACAATCAAACAACTGGTCTGGTGCCCCACAAGCTCCGCTTCGAGCGCTTCTTGTCCGTCAATATCGAGATGGTTGGTCGGCTCATCCAAGAGGTAGAAATTCGGGTTCTGCAAGCGGAGCATCAGCATGGCAAGCCGCGCTTTCTGCCCGCCGGACAAAGCACCGATTCGGGTATCCTGCATCTCTATGCCCACGCCTGCTGCGGCCAGAACGCCCCGCGCCCGCTGATCTGCGATATCGCACCGGCGCGACACCGCGGACATCGGGGTTTCGTCATCCGGCAGCTGGGCCAGATGCTGGTCCGAATAGGCAGGAACGATCGATGCCGCGCATTTCAATCCCCCCTGCGGAATCTTGAAAGCCCCCGCAATCGCGCGGACAAGCCGGGTCTTGCCGGTGCCGTTGGGCCCCAGCAGCACGATCCTGTCGCCCGGCGCGATCCATTTGCGGCCTGTCCGGTACAGCGGGCGGCCATCCGGTGTCTCGATTTGCACATCGTCAAGTGTCACCAGCGCCTTCGCGTGCGTGCCGCTGTTGGTCAGCGCGATGGCCCCTGCGTGATGCTCGCGGTGGGCGGGTCTTGCCGCGGCCTCCATCTTTTCGGCACGCGCACTAAGCTGTTTGGTCTTGGTGATCAGCAGATCGGAACCGGAGTTGATTCCAATATTCTTGAGTTTCGCGGCCTGTCTGCGCAGCTGCTGGGCCTTGTTCAGATCATTGGCGAACCGGCGCGCATCAGCGGCATCGGCTTCGTCGAGCGCCGCGCGCGCGGGCGTGAACGGCAGCTGGAATTTTCGCGAACCCTTCGTGCGCAGGAACAGGGTGGCGTTGGTCACGGTATCCAGAAAGGCACGGTCGTGCGAGGTGATGACACTCGGCAAATCGGCGGGCAGCTGTGCCAGCCAGTCTTGCAACATCCCGACGCGCTGCAGATCGAGATGGTTTGTGGGTTCATCCATCAACAGCGCATCGGGTTCTATCACCCACGCTGCCGCCAAAGCCGCCATGCGTTGCCATCCGCCACTCAGGGTGCCGAGGGTCTGGTGCTGCAGATCGTAAGGCACATTCAAGGCACCAAGCACGACATCGACCCGCCAGCTTTCGTAATCGGCTTGCGCGGGAGGCAACCCGGCAAGCACGTGATCGTAGAGTGTCTCGCGCAGGGCGGTTTGCGGCACATCCTGCGGCACATAACCGATGCGCAATCCACGTGCGCGGGTGATCTCGCCGGTGGTGGGCTCGCTCTGGTCGGCCAGACATCTGAGCAGCGTGGTTTTTCCGCTGCCATTGGCCGCGACCAAACCGATACGGTCGCCCTTGTTCACGGTAAATGTCAGATCATCAAAGAGAGAGGCGCCAAGGGTTACCCCCAAGCCGGATACAGTCAGAATTGTCATTGCTGTTGTCTCGCATCAAAACGAAAGGGGCCGAAAAACGGCTTTGAGCGGACCAAATCAGATCGTGAAATGTCTGGTCAGCCCTGCAAACGAATTTACAGGGCCGCGCGGGGACCATGCTGAAGTCGGCGGATGATACGCATCGTCAGCAAGTGCCCTCCCTTTGTTGAATGCTGTCTGTTGCTAAATGCTAGAAAATTACCTGCGCCATTACAAGCACGAGGTCTGAGGCCGCCTCATGCCAGCACGCGAACGTCAGTCGAGCGCGTTTGCAAATTGGGTCCGCAGCACGTTCTTTTGTACTTTGCCCATCGTGTTTCGGGGTAATTCCGGCACAATCAACAGCTTGCGGGGCTGCTTGAAGCGGGCCAATGACGTCGCCACCTGCGCGGCAATGCCCTCCAGATTCAGCGTCGTATCCGGCATTGCGACAAGGATGCCCAAAACGCTTTCGCCGAAATCGGCATGCGGCACCCCGATGACCGCGCTTTCCAGCACACCGTCCTGATCATCAAGCAGCAGCTCGATTTCCTTGGGATAGATGTTGTATCCGCCCGAGATGATCAGATCCTTGTTGCGCCCGACAATGCTGACGTATCCGTCCTCGTCGATCCGGCCCAGATCACCGGTGATGAAGAACCCGTCACTGCGCAGCTCTTCGGCGGTTTTTTCGGGCATCTGCCAATACCCCTGAAACACATTGGGGCCACGCACCTCGATCTCGCCGATTTCGCCCTTCGGCAAGGTCTCTGCGGTCTTGCTGTCCGTGATCTTCAATTCCACCCCGGGCAGCGGGAAGCCGACCGTCCCGGCGCGCCGCTCCCCGTCGTAGGGGTTCGAGGTGTTCATATTCGTTTCCGTCATGCCATAGCGTTCCAGTATGCGGTGCCCCGTACGGCTTTCGAATTGCGCATGCGTTTCCGCCAACAAAGGCGCACTGCCAGACACGAAAAGCCTCATATGCGCAGCGAGGTCCTTGGTGAACCGGTCATCGCCCAGCAATCGGGTGTAGAAGGTCGGCACGCCCATCATCGTGGTGGCCTGCGGCAGATGCGCAATCATCTGGTCCAGATCGAACTTGGGCAGGAACACCATTTGCCCCCCCGCGAGCAGTGTGATGTTGCTGGCCACGAACAGACCGTGGGTGTGGAAGATCGGCAGCGCATGCAGCAACACATCGTCGGTGGTAAAGCGCCATTCGTCGCGCAGCGTCTTGGCATTCGACAGCAGGTTGCCCTGGCTGAGCATGGCCCCTTTCGACCGCCCCGTCGTGCCGGAGGTATAGAGAAAGGCAGCCAGATCATCGATGCTGCGGGACACGGTTTCGAAGGTTTGCGAAAGCTGCGCCGCGCCATCCGCAAAGCTGCCGGTGCCATCTGCATCAAGCGTCTCGAGCTTTGCACTGCACCGCGCGGCAATCGGCCCGAGATCCTCCCGCTTGGACCCGTCGCACAGAAGAACGCCCGCGCCGCTGTTTTCCACGAAATAGGACACTTCATCGGCGGTATAGGCCGTGTTGAGCGGCAAAAAGACCAATCCGGCCTGCACGCAGGCCGCATAGACCGCAAGCGCCTGCGGGGATTTCTCGATCTGCACCGCGACCCTGTCCCCCGCCTTGAGGCCCAGACCGGTCAGACATCCGGCATACTGCGCCGCCAGCTCCAGAAATCCGGCATAGCTGAGGGTCTGCCCGTCGGGAAGGCGCAAGAACACGGCGCTGCTGCCCGCGTGTTGGCCAAACAACGTATCGTAGAGCGGGTTTTCCATTCAGAAGATCCTCAGGACTTGGATGGAACAGACGCGCCGAGCGCGCGCACTGCGGGCGATGCCGTAACGACCTTTTCGGTGACGAAACGCTCGTGATTGGCGGTGATTTGCGGCAGATCATACAGGTAGTTGACCATCGCACCACGCGATTGTCGCATGCCGTTGTCCGACACGTCCGCCTGCGCATGTACCACATGCACCACAGCGCCGTTGCCCAGATGGAAGCGGGCGACCGGATCAACGGGCAACCTGTCTTCGCGTTTCGCGTTCAAAAGGTAATGGGCGGCCTGCTGCTCCAGCGATGCACGCATCAGTGCGGGGTCCGCATTTTGATCGAGCCAGCGGGTCAGGCCGGGGATCGGCGACAGGGTCACGAATGTCTCAAGCGCGATCAGGTCCCGCGATAATTCGGCTGCCACCTGCTTGATCAGCGAATTGCCAAAGGAAATCCCCGCCAGACCCGCCTGACAGTTCGAGATGGAATAGAATACGGCCGTGTCGGCATCCTGCGCCTCGATCGGTTCTCGTCCGTCGGCCAGCAAGGTCTGCACGGAGTTCGGAATGCCCTGTGTAAGCGCCACTTCGACGAAAATCAGCGGCTCATCCGGCATGGCGGGATGGAAGAACCCGAAACAGCGCCGATCAGAGGGTTCCAAACGGCGGCGCAGATCATCCCAGCTGTCAATCGCGTGTACCGCCTCATAGGCGATGATCTTTTCCAGAACGGCGGCCGGGCTTGACCAGTTGATCCGGCGCAGGACCAGAAAGCCGCGATTGAACCACGACGCGAAAAGATGCTGGAAATCAACGTCGAGCGGGCCCAAGGCCGCGTCCTGCTGCATCATACGCAAAAGATCATGCCGCATGGACACGAGCCGCTGCGTCCCGCCGGGCACCTGATTCAGGCGGCGCAGCAGCTCCTGACGGCGGGGTTCGCTCGCCCGCGCATAGGCTTGATAGCTGCGCTTGGACGGGCTTTGTTTGTAGGTCTTGAGCGTTTCGACCACATCCACCGGATCGATTTCAAGATCGCGCAGCATGAAGTCGAAGAACGCGCGCTTTTCGTTCGGTTCAGCGTGGGCGTAGTGATCGAGGATCAACCGCGCCACTGTGCTGCCGGACACTTCGCCCTGCGTGCCCAGAAGATCATGCGCCAGATCATTGATCGCGCGGCCCTCGGCACCGGAGGAGACGGCCCGCGCAAAGCGGCGCTCGAAAACGGTTGAGAAGAGGCCGCTCAGATAGCTCATATCGCGGTGCCCATGACGGCGTTAGGCAACCATGTCGCCAGACCGGGGAAGATGCACAGCAAGATGATCGCGATCACCATACAGGCCACGAACGGCAGCGATCCGGCAAGGATCGTCTTGAGCGAGATGTCAGGCGCGATCCCGTTGATGACATAGAGGTTCAGCCCGACAGGCGGTGAGATAAGGCCGATTTCCATATTGATCGTCAGCACAACCGCGAACCAGATCGGATCGAAACCGGCCGTCGTGATGATCGGCAACAAGATCGGTGCTGCCATCAGGATCACGGCCACCGGAGGCAGGAAGAACCCGGCGATCAGCAAAAAGACATTCACCGCACCCATCAATACCCAGGGGTTCACGTCCAGCGTTCCGATCCAGGCGGCGATGGATTGGGTGATGAACAGGCTCGACAGCATATAGGAAAACACGCCCGCTGCGGCGATGATAAACAGGATCATCACGCTTTCCTTGGTGCTGTCGCGCAGGACGACCCACAGATCAGCGGGGTTCCACAGTTTGTAGATCACCATCGCAATCAATAGACACAAAAGAGCGCCCACCGCTGCCGTCTCTGACGGGGTCGCGACACCACCGTACATGGCATAAAGAACACCGACGATGATCACCAGAAACGGCACCACCCGCGGCAGGATCTCAAGCTTTTCCTTCCACGTATAGTTGCCCTGCGCCAGCAATGCGCGGTCTCCGGATCGCCACGTCGAGTAGAGCGACCACACCATGAAAAGCACCACGAGCAGCAGACCGGGAATGACCCCGGCCAGAAAGAGCCGGCCGATCGATTGCTCGGTTGCGATGCCGTAGACGATCATTGTGACCGATGGCGGGATCAGGATGCCCAATGTGCCTCCTGCCGCGATAGAACCTGCGGCGACCCCGTCCGGATAGCCGCGTTTGCGCATTTCGGGGATCCCCATCTTGCCGATCGCCGCACAGGTCGCGGGGCTTGATCCGGACATGGCCGCGAAAAGCGCACAAGCCCCGAGGTTCGAGATGACCAATCCTCCGGGAACGCGCGTCAGCCACCGCTCCAACGCTTCGTACAGATCCGCACCCGCGCGGGTCGACGCGATGGATGATCCCATGATGATAAACATCGGGATCGACAGCAGTGCGAAATTGTCGAGCTTGCCAAACAGGATTTCGGGCAGCAATTCCAGCGACCGCATGCCATCGAATATCATGATAAACGCCGTCGATACGATCAGCAGCCCCAAGGCGACAGACACGCCTGAAAACAGCACCAGAATGGTACAGACCGCAACGATAGCGCCGAGTGTGAGCGGATCCATCAGCTGTCCTCCAAACCGAATGGCTTTTCGATCCCGAGAAGGATCGCCACCAGATCGGCCACAAGCTGCAACAGATACAGGGCAAAGCCTACGGGCAGCGCCAGATACGGTATCCACAGGCGTACGCCCCAGACGGTATCGGATTTCCAGTTCCGCTCCCACGTCAGATGCCAGAATTCATAGGAATGCCAAAGCATGATCGCCACCATGACGATGGACACCGTCAGGGTGAACATGGCCAGACCGAAGCGCGCCTTGCGCCCCAGCGCCAAGGGGATCAGATCGACGTTCACGTGACCGCGCAGCCGCTGCACATAGGGCAGACCGATCAACGTGGCGCCGATGGCCAGATAAATCACCGCTTCGGTCTGCCAGATGGTGGAGCCGTTGAGGACGAAGCGCACGAAGATCATCTGGCACGTGATCGCGATCGCCGCCACGATCATCGCGGCAGAACACCATCCCGCAAGCGTAGAGAGAGCAGCCACGAGACGCAGGAACGGGTTGTTCCCCGTCCGCGCGGCCGCGACAGAGCTTTGGCCTGCCATTGCAACACCCTTGAATAAAAGAAGAAACATCTTCGGGCCGCGTCACGATGCGGCCCGAATAAAGCGCCGATCAATCGACGGCCAGCGCCATATCGAGCAGTTCCTGACCGCCCTCCACTTCTTCAACAAAACTGGCATAGGATGTTTCCTGCGCCAGCGCGCGCCACGCCTCGAAATCCTCGGCCGACATCTGCGCAATCTCGACGCCCGCGTCACGGAACACCTGCTCGGACGCCGCGTCCTGCTTTTTCGCCTCTTCCAGATAGAACGCCTGCGCCTTGGCCGACGCATCCATCAGCGCCTTTTGCTGCTCCGGCGTCAGGCCGTCAAATCGGGATTTGTTCATCAACAGCGGTTGATACATAAACCACAATGCCACATCACCCGCCGGAGTGTAGCAGCTGACCTGCTCGTAGATGCGGTAGGAAACGAAGGAGGACGACGAGGTATTTGCCGCGTTCAAGACGCCGGTTTGCATCGCGTTATAGATTTCGGAGGACGCCATTCCGGTGATAGAGGCCCCTGCCCCCGCCAGCATCTGCTCGAACGCCTTGCCTGCGGCGCGGGTCTGCAGGCCCTTCACATCCTCGGGCTTCGTGATGCATTTGTCCTTGCCGACAAAACCGCCTGCCAGATACCCGTGAACCAGCACCATTACGTCATCGTCGGCCATCTTTTCCTCGAGTGCCGCCATGAAGGGCGACGCGCTCAGACGGGCCGCGTGGTCGTGGTTTTTCACCATTCCGGGCATCAAAGTGAGGTTATAGGCGGGCTGCTGACCGCCTGCATAGCTCAGCGGCAATACAGTCATGTCCAGCTGCCCGCGGCTAAGCGGGCGGTATTGCTCGCGCGGCTTAAACAGGGATTTCGAGCCGAAAATCTGGATGTCGAGATCGACGTCGGCTGCCGCCACTTCATCAGCAACCATTTGTGCAACCTGATGGCGCACGTCCTTGTTCGACCATTGATGTGACAGACGTAATGTTTCGGCGCTCGCCGCCGACCCGAACGCCAGACACGCCGCCATCGCCGTCGCCGTAAATTTTGCGAATTTCATAGTTTCCTCCCAGGGTGTGAATCGAATTTTGCATCGAACCTACGGCCAAAGCGTCACATGGCTCGCATAACGAGTCAATCTTTTCGTATACAAGAATTCTATGATTGCATTTCCACCAATCGGGATGGTATTGTTTCCCAATGGAAATGAGACGCGCAGACGAAATCGCAAATACGCTGGAACAGCTTGTTTTCGCTGGAGAATTCCGGGATGGCGAACGGCTTGACGAGTTGAAACTCGCAGAGCAGTTCCACGTCTCGCGCACCCCTATTCGGGAGGCGCTTCAGGTGCTCGTCACCTCCGGCATGGCCGAACAGATCCCGCGGCGCGGCGTCTTCATCCGGCAACCCGGCCCGGTCGAGTTGATGGAGATGTTCGAAACCATGGCCGAACTCGAAGCGGTCTGCGGTCGCCTTGCGGCAAGTCGCATGAGTGACGCCGATCTGGAAGCGCTGTCCGCCGCGAACGCGCGGTGCCAAGAGGCGATAGAGGCTGCCGACCACGACCGCTATTACGCCGAGAACGAAACGTTCCACCAGATCATCTACCGTGGTGCGGCAAACAGCTTTCTCGAAAAGCAGGCACTGCAGTTGCAGGCGCGTCTCAAGGCGTACCGGCGCATCCAGCTGCGTTTTCGCGGGCGTCTGAGGCAGTCGATGGGAGAACACTCCCAGATCCTGCAGTATCTCAAAGACGGCGATGCACAGAACACCGCAAGGGTCTTGCGCGATCATGTTGCGGTACAGGGCGAGAAATTCCACCAGCTTCTGGCCAGCCTCGATCGGTAGCGGCTTGGCAGGATGGCGCCCATTCCGGTCCGGCGATCATCCCCCTCCACCAATTTCATCTAAGCTATGACCACATTCGACTGGTTGCCGCAGCATCGCCGTGGAGGTTCGCATGAAATTCATCCTCGTTGCCCTCACGCTGGCCATAATCATTCCGCTGGCCTGCGATGCGACGGCCCAAACCGACGCGGA
Organism: Sulfitobacter sp. S190; assembly: GCF_025141935.1. Lineage (NCBI taxonomy): Bacteria > Pseudomonadati > Pseudomonadota > Alphaproteobacteria > Rhodobacterales > Roseobacteraceae > Sulfitobacter > Sulfitobacter sp. S190. Next base: position 2,110,773 of record NZ_CP081120.1, read on the forward strand.
CCAAATGGCGCGCCGCATCACGGCAACCGGCGCACCGGGCGCGGCAGTGGGGGTGCTGAGCGCGACCGATGCGGGTGACTGGCAGGCTATCGTCGCCGTGGACGGTCTTCGGGCCGCCGGCACGGACGTCCCTGTGGTCACAACTGACCCTTGGCACATCGGATCGCTGAGCAAATCGATGACTGCCACGCTGGTGGCGCGGCTGGTCGAGCGTGGCACTCTATCATGGGAAGATACGGTCGGCGATCTGCTTGGCGCGGTCGTGCGCGATATGCATCCCGCGTACCGCCCGCTGACTTTTCGCCACTTGCTGAGCCACCGCGCGGGGCTGCCCGCTAACATTGGCAGGATCGCCGCGCTCAGGCTCAGTGGCACGGACGCCGGCAGGGATGCCCGCGCCGACCGCGAAATCTATGCGCGAATTGTTCTGGCGCAGCCGCCCGTGTCCACGCCCGAGACGGAGTTTGCCTATTCGAACGCGGGCTATGTCGTTGTCGGTGCCATGCTGGAGGCCGCGACGGACCAATCTTGGGAAACCCTCATCACGCGCGACATATTCGATCCGCTCGGTCTTGGCAGCGCCGGGTTCGGACCACCGGGCAGCCTCGATAGGCTCGACGCACCGCGCGGCCACCGGGGCACAGCGCGGCCCCGCCCGGTGGCGCCGGAGCGTTTTGCCGACAATATACCCGCACTGGGCCCCGCCGGTCGTGTCCACATCAGCGCGCCAGATCTTTTGCGCTATGCCGAGGCGCATCTGGATGGGGCATGGGGCAACACCGATTTCCTGTCGCAAGAAAGCTGGCAGCGGCTGCATGCTCCGCAATTCGGCGGAGATTATGCGATGGGGTGGAACGTCACGCCCGGCGGACAGCTTGTCCATTCGGGGTCAAATACCTTGTGGTTTGCGCGTATCGGTATCGATCTGGCCGCACGGCGTGCGTTTGTTCTGCTGGCAAACCAATACAGTCGCGACGTCCTGCGCCCTTTGTTTGCCGACCTCACGACCGAGCTGTTTGATCGCTGAACGTCAACCTGCGTGTTGCGGCTGAACGGGCGCATGAGGTTTTCGACAACAAACGGCAACGCGTTTGCGCTCAGGGTCATGCGGGAAAGGACCAGTGCCCGAATTTTCGGGGCGGCATTTAAAGCCATCTGTCGCAATACGCTTGGACCGCTCTGCAAAACCGCTCCACCCGCGCGGGCCTCTGCGTGCCCGTTGCCAGCGCAAGGTTCACGGGAAGCTGCGCGGCTCGCAGGTTTGGTGCCACATCAACCAGCGCACCGCTGTCGAGGTCTTCGGCGACAAACCACCGTGGCAGGATCGCGATGCCGACCCCCTGCCGCGCAGCCTCGTAAATCGCGAAAATATTGTCACTCGCCATCTTGGGCCGAACGGTAAAACTCCGCGCCGCTCCTTTCGTGTCGTATAGCTCGATCCGGTTGCCTTCGAATTGTCCGAGGGTGAGCCATGGCATCTTGGCCACATCGGCCCCGCGCTGCCGCGCCAGACAATCGGCGGTCCCCACGACCAGCCTCTCTACCTTGGCAAGCTGGCGCACCACCAAGGTATCGTCAGGAACGGCGCCGATCTTGATCCAGCAATCGCACCCCTCTTCGGCGAACCGGATCACGTCATCGCGCAGCCGCCAGTCTATGGTTATCTGCGGGTGCGCATGCATGAATTCCGCCGCTGCCCGCAGCAAAAGCCGCTGTCCCAAACCGACCGGAGCGATGACGCGGATGGTGCCGCGCAGTCCACCTTGCCCGCTGTGACGGTCCTCTATGGCTTCCCATTCACCCAACATCCGCCGTGCGTCCGCCAGCAGCGCAAGGCCGTCCGGTGTAAGCGTGACATCATGGGTGGTGCGCCGCACGAGAACCGTGCCCAAACGGTCTTCCAAAGCGGCAAGCTGGCGCGACACCGAAGGCTGCGAGGTTCCCAGATCCCGCGCCGCGCCGGAAAGCGACCGCCGCTCGGCAATGCGCACAAATGTCGAAAGAAGGGTGAGACGATCAAACCGGCTGCTCATACGCAATACGTATAACAATCCTGCCTCATATGCCACTACCGTCTATCCCGGCGGCATCTACCTTTGTCACGACACACACGAAAAAGGACACTCAGTCATGACACATACGACATTCACATTTCCCAACGGACGGACGATCAACCGGATCGGTTACGGCGCGATGCGGCTGACAGGCCAGCCCCGTAATTTCGGCCCTTACGCAGATTGGCAAGGCGGTATTGACCTGCTGCGCCGCGCCCGAGAGCTTGGCGTTACGCACATCGACACTGCCCGCGCTTACGGACCCCACGACAACGAGCGGCTCATTGCAGATGCGCTGGTAGATGCCGATGGCAACTACGGTGAGATGTTCATTGCCTCCAAAGGCGGGGTCGAAAAGAGCGCCAAGCATAGACCGCGATACCTCGGCGGACACGTTGAAACGCCACGTCGACGAAAGCCGCGCCAATCTGCGCACCGACAAGATCGACCTTTACTATGTGCATGCCCCCGACGGGGTCACGCCAATCGCGCAAAGCGTCGCCGCACTCGAGGATATGCGTCAGGCGGGGAAGATCGACATGATCGGTTTGTCCAATGTCACAATCGATCAGGTCAGGGAAGCATTGCGTATCGCGCCCATCGCAGCGGTCCAGAACCGGTATTCACCAGCCGATGAACGTGACGCGGCGCAGGAAAGCATGATTGACTGGCTGGATGCCCAAGGCATCGCCTTTGTCCCGCACGGCCCGTTGGGCGCAAACCCGATGGCGCAGGGCGCAGCGATTGACCCCGGCGCGGCATTGCGACGTTTGCTGGGCCGCGCCCCGAATGTGCTTGCCATTCCGGGTACCACAACCATCGCGCATCTGGAACAAAATGCAGCGGCGCTGGCGGAGTAAGCGGACTGCGGCCCTGTTGCACGGCGCGACCGCACTCTGCGATGGGCAATGGTAAAATCGGGATGCAACCGTTCAGGCGATACGCGTTTCAAGCGCAGGAGGCGGCGGCGGGCACATACAGATTCGGGCACGGTGGCGCCGCAAAAGTCATTGTGCCCGCTTTCCAGCGGCGCCGCACAGCGCCGCGGGGCAGAACCGGAAAGGCCCGCGGGCCAAAGACAGTCCCGTCAAACCCGCCACGCCGCGATGCGGCGGAAAGGAGCCGGGCGCGTTCCGCTCGCGGCAGCATTCCCAACGCATACGGACCGGGGTAAAAGCTCTCGCTCGGCAGGCCCTGTGCAATGATCGCGGCGTGGCGGTCAAGCAGGATATGCCAATAGGTGACCGCATGCCGACCCTTGGCAAAGGATGCAAAAGTCGTTTCTTCGGCCAGATGGCGTGCGCGGACAAAGACGGGCAGACCGCTGGGTCCCACCACAAGCATGCAATGTTGCGGGGACACCAACAGTGCGCGATTGCCCGCGCGGGGCTTGATCCTCACCGGCGTCCGCCGGCGATCCACCTGTCCTGCCGTAAGCGTCAGCTCGGTGTGCGCGATCCACTGGATGCGCTGCAGGTCTCCGGTGTGCGTCACGACGCGGTCGCCGCAACACAACCGCTCGATTGGCACTTCACCGCCCTGCGTCAGGATCAGGGTTCCGCTGGCGAAACAGACAACACCGGTGTTTTCCGATGTGAATGAACTGTTGTCCGCACGCGCGCCCTGAAATGTCAGGCTGCCAGCCCCGAAGCTGTCGTTATCCGAGTAATCCGCACCATCAACGCCGTCGTTGGACTGGTTCAGTATGCCATCGTCCGCTTGGTCGGCATGCAGTTCCCAGATGTCATCGTAGAACCCCGAAAGGTCGATAAAGTCGTTGTTGGTGGTATCGCCGTCGTCCAGCGTACCGGTATTGCCGGTGTTGAAATCGGTGATCGTGTCTGAACCGTCGCCCGCGGCGTAGACGAATGTATCGTCTCCGGTCCCGCCTGTGATGAGGTCGTCCCCCGCGCCCCCTTCGAGCCGGTCATCGTCAGCGCCCCCGTCGAGCGTGTCGTTTCCGTCACCGCCCTCCAACGTATCATCGCCAAGTGTCGCGGTGATGCTGTCATTGCCCGCCCCCCCGACAAGGCTGTCGTCGCCCGCGGAATTCGACAGCGTGTCGTCGCCGTCACCGCCCAGCAAGGTATCCTGCCCCTCGCCCGTTGTCAGAACATCGTCGCCCGCACCCCCTTCGATATAGTCGTCACCATCGCCGCCCGCGATCGTGTCGCCGCCCGCGCCACCGGTCAGGCTGTCGTTGCCCCCCTGACCAAGGATCAGATCGGCGCCATCGCCGCCCATCACCGTGTCGTCATTGTTGCCTGCATCAATGCCCAGCCCGGAGCCATCGGCGCGAGCGTCAATCGTATCCTGCCCCGACGTGCCATCGATGAATTCGATCTCGGAGAATATGCCGTCGGCTGTGCCGCTTGTGGAGGCGTAAGTGCCCGCCTCGTCGCCGGTCAAAAGGACATTCACCGCCGTGGAGCCAACAAAATCGAGCGTGTCGGTCTCGCCGCCCTCGTCGCCGCCGACAATGGTGTCGGTGTCCGCGTTGGCAGAGATCTGGATCATGTCACTGCCAGTGCCGCCGTCGATCGTATCGTCACCGAACTGGCCCTGGATCAGGTCGTCGCCTGCCCCGCCTTCGATGCTGTCGTTGCCGGTCCAGCCAAAGAGGCTGTCACCGCCCTCACCCCCGAAGACCGTGTCGTCTCCCTGATCACCATCGATCTGATCGGCGCCGTCGCCGCCTTCGATATAGTCCGCACCTCCCCCGCCGATGATCGTGTCTTCGCCCGCGAAGCCGAAAAGCCCGACGCCGACCCCGTCGTTGAACGCATCGATCAGATCATCGCCATCGCCGGTAAAAATGTTTTCGATTTCGGAAAAGGAAATCGTGTCGGTTCCGTCGGTAAAGGTACCGGCCTCGTCGCCGCTGAAGGTCACGGCGATATCGCTTGTCGTCAGGCCGACGATTGTGTCGCTGTCGCTGCTCGATGTGACACCTTCACCGCCAAGAATCGTGTCATTGCCGAAGCTGTCTTCGATGACAAAGACGTCGGCATCCTCGCCGCCGTCCATGCTGTCGGCCCCCGCGCCCCCCACGAGCCTGTCGTCGTCCGCACCGCCGATCAGCGTGTCGTTGCCGGCCTCTCCCTCCAGCGTATCATTGCCGCCTGTGGCCACGATGCTGTCATCGCCCGTGCCGCCCACGAGGCTGTCATCACCGTCCGAATTGGTGAGTGTGTCGTCACCCGCGCCGCCGAACAACGTGTCCTCGCCCAGACCGGTGCTTAGAGAATCATTCCCGTCGCCGCCATCGATCCAGTCGTTGCCATCGCCGCCCGCGATTGTGTCGCCGCCGTCACCCCCAATCAGGCTGTCGTTGCCGATACCGCCCTCGATGGTGTCGTCGCCCTCCCCGCCGTCGACCGTGTCGTCCCCACTCCCCCCCGATAGGAAATCCTCGCGAACGCCTCCGGAAATCCAATCGTTCCCGTCCTCGCCATAGATCGTGTCGTCGGACATGGCGCCGCCGGTGTCCGTAATGACGTCATCACCGGCCCCGCCAAACACGGTGTCGGTATTGTTGCCACCATCAATCGTGTCGTTCCCATCCCCGCCAAGGATCCGGTCGGTACCGCCATCGCCGCCGATCAGATCAGCGCCGCCTCCGCCCTCGAGCGTGTCGCTGCCGCTGCCGCCGTAAATCGCGTCTGCGCCGCTTTCGCCCCCGACGAAATCGTTGCCCTCATCCCCAAAGAGCGTGTCAGCATCGTCTCCCCCCCAGACCGTGTCGCTGCCGGCCCCGCCGTAGAAAACATCATTGCCCGATCCGTTTTGTGAGGGACCGAGTTCATCATCGATGAAATCGTTGCCCGCGCCGCCGCTCAGGGTATCGGCACCGTCTTTGCCAAACAGCGTGTCGTCGCCATAGCCGCCTGAAATGCTGTCGTCGCCTGCACCACCATCAAGACTGTCATCGCCGAAGTTGCCGACAATCGTGTCAGCACCCGTGCCACCTTCGATCGTATCGGCAAGACCATCCGCGCCGTAATTGACGGTTTGATTGCCACCCTCGATCAGTTGCAGATAGAAACCGTTTTCATCGCGCAGCACCCAGTTGTCGTCTTCGAAAGTCGATTGGGTAACCGTCTGGCCCGCAGTGATGGTCTGGTAAAACTGAAGCGCGCCCGTATTGTCGATCCACCACAATTCGACCGGCCCATCGGCGTCATTCGTGACGGTCAACGTGGTGGCAGCCCCCCCTTGCGAGGCGAAACTCGGCACATCGATCCAGACATTTTCGCCGCGCAACACGTCATCACCCGCGCCGCCAGCAAGCAGGTCATCGCCCGATCCACCCGCGACGACATCCGCATCGTCGCCACCGTCGAGCGTATCGTCGCCGAGATTTGCGCTGAGCGTGTCGCGTCCCGATCCGCCAATCAGGCTGTCCGCGCCGCTGCCGGCGCGCAGAAAATCGTCGCCTGCGCCACCGTCAGCCGAAAACCCGGCGCTGTCGCTTTCGCCGTAAACGGTGTCGGCACCGCTTGTCAGATCGAAGGCTTCGATCTGCGAAAAGGCGATTGTATCGGTGCCATCGGTCAGGGTTCCCGCCTCGTCAGAGCTGTGACGCACCAAGACGGGCCCGGATATCGGGTTGGCGTTGATGCTGTCGGCGTCATCTCCGCCTTCGCCGCCCGAGATCGTGTCGTTACCGAACGCATTCTCGATAAAGAACGTATCGCCATCGTCCCCGCCCGACACGACGTCATCTCCGGCACCACCAAAAAGAAAATCTGCCCCCTCGCCACCGCTGAGCGTATCGTTCCCCGCATTTCCATACAGATTGTCGAAACCGGCACCGCCGTCGAGGCTGTCGTCACCTTCCTGCCCGTTTATCAGGTCGCCGCCGTCGCCGCCGCTCAGTGTGTCGTTGCCGCCTTCCCCGAACAACCGGTCGTTCCCATCGCCCCCCGCGACAAAATCATTGCCGCCACCGGCATGGATCGTATCATCGCTTTCGCCGCCCAGCAGGTTGTCGGCATTTCCCGTGCCCTTGATCGCGTTTGCGGCGCCCGAAGCGTAGGTCTGGCTGTCCAGATCGGTGTAGGACGGGGCATTCGAGTTTGTGACGTTTGACGGCGTGTACGTGTAGGTATTGCCCGGTTGCAGTTGCCCGTCCGCGACATATCCGACCGCCGTGCCCCCGATCTCGACCGCGTAGATGTTCACGGTTCCGCCGGTTTCATCGGTAATGCTGAACCGGCTTTCGAGATAGGACGGACCGCTGGCGAGCACATTGCCCGCACTGTCGCGCAAGGTTGTCGTCTGCTGGGAGGTATCGTCCGCGGTCTCGTTGGACACGGCATCGCCGGACCATGTTCCGTCATCATCGGTTATGGTGAAGGACAACGCCGTTGCCGCATTATAGCTCGGATCAACCCGCAGGCGGCTTTCGGTGAAATACTGGATGGTGCTCGGCGAAAGCCCGATGAAAGAATGCGTCGCCATAACCTAGCTCTCCGTGAACTCTGTTGTAAAAAATATTCCAAATATCATCGATCTATCCTGAAACCGATTGGCCCGTCGCGGCTGCGCGAAGGGGTCTGCTCAGGTACCCCGGCATCCCCTAACCAAGGTTGAAGCGTGCAGATTTTTATGCGTTCGATTTGAAACGATTTGCCAAGATTGACGCCGCGCGCAGGACGCGCCGGGGTCGTTCACACCCGGCCATGCTGAAACCCCTTGCCTGCGCCAGTGGAAAGGATAGCCTGACTATCAACTGGATTTATTGCCGAGCGGGACATGATCAAAAGCCAGATCACATTCAAACAGCTCGAGGCGTTTGCCTTTGTCGTTGATACCGGCACCTTTCGCGCGGCGGCAGCGGCCCTCGGGACGACCCAGCCGAATATTTCGGCACGCATCACAGCACTCGAATCCGCGTTGCGTGTCACCCTGCTTATCCGCGATGCCGGTTCCGTCCGCCTGACGGCAGATGGTGAAAAACTGCTGCGCAAGACCCGCGATGTCCTGTGGGCCGCCGAAGCACTTATCGAAGCGGCGGGCCGTCAGGAAATGATCGAGGAAACCCTGCGCCTTGGCGTCACAGAACTCGTCGCATGCACGTGGCTGCAAACCTTTTTGCGGCTGATGAAAGACGCCTACCCCAAGCTGCGGATTCAACTGGAGGTCGATCTTTCAACCGCGATTGATGCCCGCCTTATGGAAGGCCAGCTCGATCTGGCGCTTCAAACCGGTCCATTTAAATCAAAGGCCTTTACCAGTGAGCCTCTGGGCGAGGAGCCCTATTGCTGGATCGCGCGGCCAGACCTGATGCAAAGCCTGGACGCACCGCTTCGTCTCTCTGACCTGTTCGGCATGACAATACTGACCCACGCAAAACATACGCAGGCCTGCGCGGCCCTTCATTCCACCGCGAAGGAACAAGGGCTGCGCCGTGAGCGGATTGTCCATTCCAGCGCCCTTTCTGCCTGTGTGCCCATGGTGCTGGAAGGTCTGGGCGCGGCGCTGTTGCCCAAGCGGCTCGTTGCGGGCGAAATCGCGTCGGGTGATCTGCAAGAGCTGACCTGCGACTGGCTGCCCGAACCCCTGTCATTCTATGCGCGGTATGCACCGACGCGGGCCGCGCGTTACGTGGAAAAGGCCGCCCAAATTGCAAAAGTTGCGATGCAAACCCATTAGATCAATAAAACTGATCGGGACGAGAAATTAAATCGATTTGATTATCGCGGGCTTGTCTGGCTTTTTGCGGATGTACCTGTTTGTAGGAGCTTCAGATGTCAGCACCCTCTGTCCGCCTTGGCGTCGACATCGGCGGCACGTTTACCGATGTTGTCCTCGAAATTGATGACAAATCCTTTTCTACAAAGGTTCTGACGACCTATGCCGCGCCGGAGAATGCGATCATCGATGGCATGCACACCGTCTGTGCCCAAGCGGACATTGCGCCCTCCCGGATCGACCAGATTATCCACGGCACCACGCTTGCCACCAATGCCCTGATCGAACGGCGGGGGGCAAAGACGGCCCTCATCACGACCCGTGGTTTCCGCGATGTGATCGAAATGCGGACGGAATCGCGGTTCGAGCAATATGATCTGAACCTCAACCTGCCCGATCCGCTGCTGCCGCGACAGATGCGGTTTACCGTTGCAGGCCGTGTCGATGCGCACGGAGAGGTGCTTGTCGACATCGATCGCGCCGAAGTCGAGGCCGTGGTTGACCAGATCGGCAAGGCCGGTTTCGAAAGTGTCGCAGTCGGGCTGATCCATTCCTATCTCAACCCCACCCACGAAAGGTTGGTACGCGATGTGCTGGCCGAAAAGCTGCCCCACGTCGCGGTCTCGATTTCCTCCGAAGTCTCCCCCCAGATGCGCGAATACGAACGGTTCAACACGGTCGTCGCCAACGCCTATATCAAGCCGTTGATGGCCTCTTACCTTGGCCGCCTCGAAGACCGGCTGAAGGGCGAAGGCGTGTCGTGCCGCATCTTCCTGATGCATTCGGGCGGGGGGATCATCTCGATCCAGAACGCCGCGGACTTTCCCGTCCGGCTGGTTGAATCAGGGCCCGCGGGCGGCGCGGTTTTCGCGGCCCATATTGCCGCGCGCTACGGGTTGGAAAAGGTGCTGTCCTTCGACATGGGCGGCACCACGGCGAAGATATGTCTCATCAAGAACCAGACCCCGAAGACGTCCCGCGTGTTCGAAGTGGCCCGGACCTACCGGTTCAAAAAGGGTTCGGGCATGCCGATCTCGATCCCCGTTATCGACATGGTCGAAATCGGGGCGGGAGGCGGATCATTGGCGCATGTAGACGGTTTGCGCCAGATCCGCGTCGGGCCGGAAAGCGCCGGATCGGAGCCCGGCCCCGCATGCTACGGCAGAGAAGGAACGCGCCCCGCCGTCACCGATGCGGACCTCGTTCTGGGCAAGTTGGACCCGGAGAATTTTGCGGGCGGGTCCATCAAGCTGCACCCCGAGGCATCGAAATCCGCGCTGAACCACCACGTGGGCGAAACACTGGACATGGACGCGACCGAGGCGGCGTTCGGCGTGGCAGAAGTGGTCGATGAAAACATGGCCAACGCGGCCCGCGTGCATGCGGTCGAGAACGGCGAGGACCTGTCCGAATATACGATGATCGCGTTCGGTGGCGCCGCTCCTTTGCACGCCGGCCGTCTGGCCGAAAAGCTGGGCGTCGAACGCCTGCTTGTGCCCCCCGGGGCTGGCGTGGGATCGGCAATCGGGTTCCTGCGTGCGCCCTTCAGTTTCGAGGCCAACCGCTCCGTCTATATGAAGCTCAGTGATTTTGACCCCGAGCGGATCAAGACCCTGTTAGCCGAGCTTCAGGCCGAGGCCACCGGCTTTGTGCGGACCTGCGACGAAAAAAGCCCCATTCTGTCGGAATTCAAGGTCTATATGCGCTACACCGGTCAGGGCTGGGAAATTCCGATCAGCCTGAGCGAAGCGCAGGCAATGGCCCCCGATGCCCGCGTTTTTGAAGCCCGTTTTATCGAGGATTACACCAAGCTGTTCAGCCGACCCGTTGCGGGTATGGATATCGAGATAACGGTTTGGTCGGTCAATGCCACGACGCCGCCCCAACCGGTGGCACGGACGCCCGAGCTGGGCGGCACAGATCGCGCCGCGCCGACCGGAACGCGCAGGGTGTTCGACGCGGCATCGGCCGGGTTTCTGGACGCGGACATCGTCAACCGCTTCGACATGCAGGCGGGCGTACACGCGGTCGGCCCCGCCGCGATTGTCGAGGATGAAACCACGATCATCGTGCCCGCCAGCCGGAACGCGATCAGGCAGCCGGACGGCTGTATCGACGTCATAACGAAGGGGTCGGCACAATGACACAAGAACACTCGAACGTGGCCTATCAGGTCATGTGGAACCGCCTGATTTCCGTGGTCGAAGAGCAGGCGCAGGCACTTGTTCGAACGGCATTTTCCACTTCTGTAAGGGAAGCGGGTGATTTGTCCGCCGGGGTCTATGACGTTGCAGGCAACATGCTGGCGCAGGCGGTGACCGGCACCCCCGGGCACGTCAACGCCATGGCTGACGCGGTGGCCCATTTCATCCGCAGGATCGGTCGCGACAATATTGCGGATGGCGATGTCTATATCACCAATGATCCGTGGGAAGGCACAGGCCACCTGCACGACATCACAATGGTCACGCCCTCATTTTACAAAGACACGCTGGTCGGCTTTTTTGCCTGCACCGCGCATATTGTCGACATCGGCGGGCGCGGGTTCGGGGCAGATGCGCACAGCGTTTACGAAGAGGGCCTATATCTTCCGATCATGAAATTCGCGGATCGCGGCAAGGTCGACGAGACCCTGACGCGGATCATCCGCGGCAACGTGCGCGAACCCAATCAACTGATCGGTGACATCTACGCCTTGGCCACCTGCAACGAAATCGGCCACCGCCGCCTTGTCGATATGATGGACGAATTCGATCTGGATGATCTGGGTGGCATCGCCGCCTTCATCCTCGACAATTCGCGCCGCGCAACGCTCGAGCGGATCGCGGCGCTGCCGCAGCAATCCGCATCGGGCGAGATGACAGTGGACGGATTTGACCGCCCCATTACGCTCAGGGTCAGGGTCAGCATTCAGGGAGACAGGATCGTGTCGGATTTTACCGGCTCCTCCGGTCTGGACAAGAAAGGCATCAATTGTCCGCTGGTCTATGCAAAGGCCTATGCCTGCTACGCGCTCAAGGTCGCCATCGCACCCGAGATACCCAACAACGCAGCATCGCTCGCCCCGTTCGAGATAGAAGCGCCCCCCAATACGATCGTCAACGCCCTGCACCCCGCGCCGGTGGCCCTGCGTCATATCGTGGGGCATTTCGTACCCGATGTGGTGTTCAACGCATTTGACAAGATCGTCCCCGGTCTGGTCCCCGCCGAAGGCGCGGGATGTTTGTGTAACTTTCAGGTGTCCTTGCGCCCACGCACCGATGCCCCTGCTCCGGCGACCGCGCGGCGCTCCGAAGTTCTGACGTTCAATTCCGGCGGATCGGGGGCCCGGCCCCGGCACGACGGGCTTAATGCCACGGCCTTCCCGTCGGGCGTGATGACCATGCCCATCGAGGCCACCGAGCACGCAGGCCCCGTCATCATCTGGCGCAAGGAGTTGCGCCCCGATTCAGGCGGCGTTGGCAGGACACGCGGCGGGCTTGGTCAATACATGGAAGTCGGAGCGCAAGAGGGCCACGAATTCGACATTCAGGCGATGTTTGACCGTGTCGATCATCCCGCACGCGGCCGGCGTGGCGGGGGCCCCGGCGCGCCCACGACGATCGTACAGGACGACGGCACGGCCATGAATGGCAAGGGCAAACAGTTCGTGGCCCACGGGCGCAGGGTCCTGATGGCCTTCCCGGGGGGGGCTGGATACGGCGATCCGTCCGAACGCGACGTGGAGCAAATAAAACGCGATCTGGCGCGGGGTTATATTTCGGCGCAGACCGCCGCTGCAGACTACAATCTTTCGGCCGAGGACATCGCAGATGTCGAAGCCGCAATCGCGCGAGGAGATCCCCTGTGAAAACGCAATCACCCAAAAGCACATCCTATGACGTCGTCATCATCGGCGGCGCGATGATGGGGGCCTCTGCCGCCTGGTTCTTGTCCGACGACGCGGATTTTGATGGCAGCGTTCTGGTCATCGACCGCGACCTTACTTACGAAAACACATCGACCATGCACACCAATTCGCGCATGCGTCAGCAATTCTCGGGCGAACTGAACGTGCGGATCAGCCAGTTTGCCGCGGATTTCGTCAAGAACCTGCCCCGCTATATGGGCAACGACGACCGCGTACCGGACCTGTCCATCCGCCCGTTCGGGTACATGTATCTGGCCGATAGCGAAGGCTTTGCAGACTTTCTGCGCGAAAGCCAGCGGGTACAGGTGGCCGCAGGTGCAGAGACGCAGCTGATGACCCCCGACCAGATCAAAGCCGCCTATCCATACTACAATGTGGACGACATCGTTCTGGGCTCGATCAACCTCGTGGACGAAGGGTTCTGGGATGCCACGGCCGTGTTTGACTGGTGGCGCAAATCGGCCCGCGAGCGCGGCGTGGAACACATCGAGAACGAAGTTGTCGCAGTCACCCGCAACGCCGCAGGCACCCGCGTTGAAAGCGTCACGCTGAAGTCGGGTGACGTCATCGCTTGTGGTCAGGTGCTCAACGCCTCCGGTCCGCGGGCGGCAGCGACCGCGCGGATGGCAGGAATTGATATTCCGGTGGAGCCGCGCAAACGGTTCTCGTGGATTTTTTCCGCGGAGCGACCGCTGGACCGCGATCTGCCCCTGACAATCGATCCGTCCGGCGTTCACGTGCGCGAAAACGGCGGCGGGACGTACCAGTGCGGTGGCCACTCCGATATTGACCCTGCGGTAGACCCCGATGATTTTGGGATGGATCACGCCATCTGGCAAGATCACGTCTGGCCCGTCCTCGCGACGCGCATTCCGCAGTTCGAAGCGATCAAGGTGCAATCCGAATGGGCCGGGCACTATGCCTACAACACCTTCGATCACAACGCGATCCTTGGCCCGCATATGGAAGTCGAAAACTTCCTCTTTCTCAACGGGTTATCGGGCCACGGCCTGCAGCAATCCCCGGCCATGGGACGCGGCACCGCCGAGATCATGGTTCACGGGGAATACCGGACACTCAATATGACGCAGTTCCATTTCGACCGCATCCCGGCAGGGGGCAGGATCATCGAAAAGGCGATCATCTGATGCAGGTGCCGTTGAACCCCTTCACCCAAGCGCTGGCCCGCGGTGACAAACAGATCGGCCTCTGGATCAGCCTGTGCAGCAATTTCGTGGCGGAGGTGACAGCGCATGCGGGCTATGATTGGGCGCTTGTCGACATGGAGCACAGCCCCAATGACTACTTCAGTGTTCTGGGACAGTTGCAAGCCTTTGCCGCCAGCGACACAACGGCAATCGTGCGGGTCGAATGGAACGATGATGTCGCGGTAAAGCGACTGCTCGATCTGGGTGCGCCGGGCCTTCTGTTTCCCATGATCCAATCCGTGGAAGAGGCGCAGAAAGCTGTCGCCGCGACCCGCTACCCCCCGAACGGTGTGCGCGGTGTCTCGGGGGCCACGCGTGCGACAAAGTTCGGCCGCGTCACCGATTACGTCTCTGCCATTGAAAACGAGACGACCGTGATCGTACAACTGGAAACCCGCGCGGCCGTCGCGCAGGCCGACGCGATTAGCGATGTCGATGGCATCAGCGATATCTTCTTCGGGCCCGGCGATATTGCCGCCGATATCGGCAAACTTGGCAGCCCGATGGCACCGGAAGTCTGGGCGTTGATCAAACCCGCTGCCCGAAAGCTGATCGACAAGGGTGTGCCGGTCGGAACGCTCGTGCTGGATCCCGCATTCGCGAGCGAATTGCTGAACGAAGGCTTTACCTTTGTCGCCTGCGGCACCGACGCCAGCCTTCTGGCAAAAGCGTCCGATCATCTGCTGGCCAGCGTGAAAGAACGTCTCACCTGAGACAGGTCTGCTTTAGTGCGCGCCCCCCGCGCGAGGGCCGGGCGCTCACGGTACGACCGTGGCGGGCTTATGCCACGTCGATCACAATCACCGTGATGTTGTCTTCGCCCTCGCCATCCAGCGCAGCTTTCAACAAGGTTTCCGCTACCTCTTCGCTCGGTGTGTCGCGCAAATCGCCCAGTATCGCTTCAAGATCGAGCGCGTTGTGCAGCCCGTCGGTACTCAGCACATACCGGTCCCCTTGCCGTAGCGTGCCAGTGACTGTGCCCAGATCCAGATTTGCTTGCGCGCCCACGGCACGCTTGACCACGTGGCGCTGCGGATGGTGGCGCGCCTCGGGCCAGCTCAGTTCGCCCAAGGCCACAAGGTCGGCAACGACCGAATGATCCGCCGTCAGTTGCCGCAGCGTGCCGTCCCTGACGCAGTACACCCGACTGTCCCCCGCCCAGTCACACCAGAAGCAATTGTCCGACGCCATGAACGTCGCGACGGTCGTGCCCATGATCCCCCCCGACCCTGCGCGGCTTTGCTCCAATAGAATGTCGTGTGCCTTCTGGATGGCGCCGCGCAGCGCGCGGATTTGTTGTTCGGGATCGGGACTGCGCGGGACGCCAGCGATACAGTCCACGACCGTTTGCGCGGCGCGGCCACCCGCACGGTGCCCGCCCATGCCATCCGCCACGGCCCAGATACGGTGATGAGGCAAGGCGATAAGCCTGTCGTCGTTCTGCGCGCGCACCCAGCCGGTGTGGGTCGCCGTGCCATATCGGAAGGTTGTCATCGCACAATTACTCGCAGCGCAATTTTCCTCCTCTACGGCCCTGCCGCGCCTTCCTTCTGCCTTGCGCTTCATCGGAATGCTCCGTCCGTTGTTACAGCTGTCCTAGTCTCCCGCCGCCCTTTCATCGGTGACATGTGTCTGCGCATACCGGATCACCGCCTCGCGTGCCTGACCGACCGGCGCCCCCAGCGACACAGTGCCCGCCCCGAGCAAGGTGACGCTGTTGCGGTGTGCGTGCAGCTCGCGGCCTCGATCCATCCGGATGTAAGTGCCCGATGTGCTGTGATCGCGCAGCACCACGATACCGTTCATGACCGTTACGGTCGCATGGTTTCGCGACACCCACGGCGCGGCGACAACCAGATCGGCATCAGACGCGCGCCCGATGGACAGCTCCACCCCTTCGGCCACATCAAAGCGCGCATTATTATACATCAGCCTCACCTGCAGGCGGCCCGCCGATGGCGCCGTATCGCCCGCGAAGTTCAATGTCCGGTCCGCCGGATCCTCCGCCAGATACGAATAGACCCGGACCGGTTCATGCGACCCTTTCAGGCGGATGACATCAACTTCGCGCAAAAGCTGCGCGTGCGATTGCGACAGTTGACGGTAAAGCGGCTCCAGCACCAGAACCTCACCGGCTTTGGCAAGCGACGACAGGCGGGCGGCCATATTCACAGGCGTGCCATAGATATCGTCGGGCACGCGCAACATCTCGCCCCAGCCAAGCCCGGCGTGCACCCTGAGCACGGCATCACGCGTGTTCCTTACCGCCGCCATCGCGGTTTGCAGCGCGGCATCCGCGTTCTCGAAAAAGGCCAGAACGTCATCCCCTCTGGAATGCAGAAACACGCCCTCGCGGGCACGGATGTCACGGCGTATGTCCGTGAGACACCGGTTGATTTCGCGCACCGCACCCGCATCGCCCAAGGCCTCGAAAAGCGGCGTGCTGTTGGAAACATCTGCCATGACCGCCGCGCCGACAACCTGCATGTGTCTCGCTCCACCTTGGCACCCGCGCCCTTTGAAAATCGGCGCAGTTAGGGTTTTTTCCAGTTCTGTGATAGTCTCATGAAACCGAAGTCAGAGCAATTACCGTTCTAAATGGGGGGCTATATGTTGATGAAGGATTTTAAAAAGCAATTTGTTACCCACACCGCCACAGCCACATGCGTATTGGGGGTCACCGTCTGTGGCCCACTTCTGGCGCAGGATTCAAATGCCTGTCCGGTGGACGGCTGCGCCATCGAGATCGCATCGGCAACACAGACCGACGGAGAGCTGAGCCTTGAGATCAACGCGAATTTCGATCCCGATATTTCGAAGAACCATTTCCACATTTGGTGGGGTGAGCTTTACGATGTGAAACAGGTCAGCAACAACGCCGAAACCGTACACAATGTCGCGCAGGGCGATTGGCATCCGACAGATGCCTACCCCAGCTATACGACCACGGGCGTCACATCGCTTTCGCAACGCGGCGATGCGTCATCGCTGTGCATTTCTGCGGCCGATCGCAACCACGACATCATTGATCCCGGGGCTTTGCACTGCGTCGACGTATCTGCGCACTTCTGACGCTGGATCATAAATGGAACTGCCGGGCTACATCGGACGCTATGTCGTTCGCCATGAGATTGCGCGCGGTGGTTTTGCCGTCGTCGCCTTGTCGTGGGACGAAGAACTTGCCGCCGATGTCGCGATCAAGATCCTGCTCGAGAACGAGGCGGGCGATGACGCGCTGACTGCGCGATTTATCGAAGAGGCGCGATTGCTGCGCCGGATACAGTCCTACAACGTGGTGGGCGTGCATGACATCGGACGGCTGTCCAGCGGTCAGCCCTATTTCGTGATGGATTACGCCGATCAGGGGCCTCTGACGGCGCAGCTTGGTGGACGCACGGAGGCGGATGGTGGCATGCCGCAGCATGACGTGCTGCAGTTGGTGGATGCGGTCACATCGGGGCTTTCGGCCATCCACCGTGCGGGTGTCGTCCACCGCGATATCAAACCCGACAATATTCTCTATCAAACCGTGGGTCTGCGCAGTTCCAACGCCGCCGCAGTCCCGCCATCGGACGATCGAACCGTGCAGGCCCCTGCGCCCCCATCCGCCCCCGCCGGTTTCGCCCGTGTCATGATCGGCGATCTGGGCATCGCGAGCGATCTGCAACGCGAGAGCGCCGGTTGCCAGCTTGTCGGAGGAACGCCGGCCTACATGGCGCCGGAACAGTTTGACGTCGACCAGACACCCACGTCTCTGGCCGACATATATGCCGCGACGGCGGTTCTTTGGTACGCGGTCACGGGCACACGACCGCCCGCGGCAGCCGACCTCGGGGCCGGTGCCGAAAAAAACCACCCGCTCTGGCAGGACTTCTTTGTCCGCGGCATGGCCGCACGCCCGTCCGAGCGGTTTGCCGATATCCAGTCATGGAGCAGCGCGGCCCACGACATCATGGCGCGCATCGCCGCGCAGGAACCTGTAGCCGTAGGCCCCCGCGACGGTTCTGTTTCAGTATCCGGACCGGACGGGGATTGCCCCTACCACGGATTGAGCGCCTTTCAGCCCGAAGATGCCGACCGTTTCTTTGGCCGCGAAGAACTTGTCGCTGACTTGCTCCAACGCCTGCGGACAAGCCACATACTGGTCGTCGGCGGCGCATCGGGCAGCGGCAAAAGCTCACTCATCCGCGCGGGCGTGATCCCGTCTTTGAAACAGGGGCTGATCCCGGGCAGCGACACCTGGCGGGTCGAATTGTTCACGCCGGGCCGCGATGCGCTGGCAGAACTGTTTTTCCGCCTGCGCGGTGCCGACGGTGATGCCCGCGTCAGGCTCGACGAATTCATTGCCCGCCCGTCCACCGCACGACAGGTCCTGCAAGACGCCCAAGATCGCCCGCTGTTGCTGGTGATCGACCAGTTCGAAGAGCTTTTTACCCTGAACGACGAAAAGATAACGCAGGGTTTTGTCGATGCGCTCGCGGCGATCTGTGACCCGGCAGACAGCGATGTGCGGATCATCATCACAATCCGCGCCGATTTTTACGAGAAATGTGCCGCCATCCAATGGCTCGCCGAAGCGGTCAGTCGCAATCAGGTGCTGGTCGGGCCGATGTCGGCAAATGATCTGCGTCGCGCGATCGTCGAACCGGCGCGCCGTGCGGGCGCCTATGTGGAACAGAACCTCGTCGATGCCATTATCGCGGAGGCTGGAAAGGAGGCCGGTGTTCTGCCGCTCATCTCCCACGCGCTTGTCGAGACATGGAAACGGCGTCTGGGTGCGACGCTGACCTACGAAGGATACCGCAGCAGTGGCGGCATGACCGGCGCGATCCAGCAAACTGCGGATGCGATTTTCGACAACACCTTTTCGGACGAGGAACGCAAGGTGGCCGAGCGCCTCTTGCTCAGCCTTGTCACCCCCGGCGAGGGCGGTGCAGACACCCGCCGCATCCTCGCCCGCGCTGATTTGCACGATGATCCGGACGCGAGGGTGATGGGGCGGGTCATCATACGCCTGACCGAAGCGCGGCTTCTGACGGTCGATGACGAAACCATCCAGATCACGCATGAGGCATTGCTGCGCTCATGGCCACGGCTCAGCCGCTGGATCGACCGGTCGTGGGGGGATTTGCGGCTGCGCCTCCGGATTGTTCAGATGGCCGAAGAGTGGATCGAAGCCGACCGCGGGGCGGAAATGCTCGTGAGCGGGGCGCGGCTGGACTACATACTGGAGTGGCTGGAAAAACATCGCGACAGTGTCGGGGCAAAGGAAATCGAGTTTCTGACGCGCAGCGAGATGGCGCGCAATGCCGCCCGAAGTGAAACCGATGCGCGGCGGCAAAAACGCAGGCGGCGGCAGATGCTCGCGGTTTGTGCGCTGGTTGCGCTGACAATCGGCACCACGGCAGCATCGGTCATCGCCTTTCGGGAATCGCGACAGGCCCGCCAGAATGCCGCGCTTGCCGATACCGCGACCCTCATGGCAAAGGACCGTCTGTCGAGCGCGCTCGGCGCCGCAGCGGCAGGATACGCGATGGAAGACCCGCTGCTCGCGCTCAACCTTGCGGCACAATCCATTTCGCAGTCGCGCGACCCGGGCACACGGTACGATGCGCAGGTGGCTTTGCTCAAGGCGCGCAGCATTCTGGCGACAGGTCTGCCCGTGCCCATGGGCACGCCCGTCGCCGTCGGTGACGCGTTGGCGCTCGCGATATCGCCCGATGGTCGCCACGTCATCGTGGGGGGGCGTGACGGCACGATCCGTATTCTCGACGCCACAAACCGCCAGCAGATCGGCGAGAGGCTTGTCAGCGATCTGGGTGGCATTCAGGACATCGCGTTTGCGCCCGATGGCAAACGGCTGGCCGCCGTGGGCGATAAAGGGCATGTCGCGATCTGGCCGTTCAACGACGGTCTTACCGGCAACCAGACCCCCATCGGTCAGGCCGGTGACATCCAATGGCGGCTGGCGTTTCATCCGTCCGGTGCGGCGCTTGCAACCGCCGGTGAGGATGGTCGGGTCAACGTCTGGTCGACCACAGCGCAGGGGCAATCGCAAAGCCGTGTAATCGGCTCCCGCCACGGCGATTTCACCAGCGTCGCCTTCAGCCCGGACGGCAAGACAATCGCTGCGGGGACCGGGTCGGGCGAAGTACACGCCTGGACCTACCCAGCGGGTGATCCGGTGTTTCCCCCGTTGGAAACTGTCCATACCAGCGATGTCTGGATGCTGTCGTTCAGCGCTGACGGGACGCGGATTGCGACGGCCAGCAGTGACGGCACCTCCGCGATCGTGCAGACCCCATCCGGCGACGTGTTGAACCGCGCGTTTTCGGGCAATGATATGATAAGCTCGGTCCAGTTCATGCCCGCAGGCTCGAAACTGGTGGGCGGAAGCAGCCGCGGCCGCCTGTTGATCTGGGACGTCGCGGCGGGGGCACGCGTCGCCATGTCTCCGACTGGTCATTCGGGGCGCATTCTGGATCTTTCCGTCTCTGACGATCGCACAACTGCCGCGACGCTCGGCGCGGACCAGAATGTGCGCTTCTGGCGTCTCGGCCCGCCTCCACCGCGCGCGATAGCATTCTCGACCGGAGACAGCGCCAAGGCAAAGGGTCTCGCTGTGGGGCACGACGCGCTGTTCTTCGGCGACACCAGCGGCGCCGTGAACCGCGCTGATCTAACCACTCAGACGACCAAAACGGGCCATGCGCACGGGCACGAAGTCTGGGCCATTGCGCTCTCTCCCGAAGGCACAACGCTGGCAACCGCGGATCGAATGGGCCACATCATCCTGTCGGGGGCGGCGCTAAAAGGTCCGTTGACCAAATTGCGGCCTCTTGAAGAGGCCATTTGGGACCTCCAGTACACCTC
The DNA here is from genome assembly GCF_025141935.1 of Sulfitobacter sp. S190. Classification (NCBI taxonomy): domain Bacteria; kingdom Pseudomonadati; phylum Pseudomonadota; class Alphaproteobacteria; order Rhodobacterales; family Roseobacteraceae; genus Sulfitobacter; species Sulfitobacter sp. S190. The sequence continues at coordinate 2,131,514 of NZ_CP081120.1, forward strand.
GGACGCATCCCGCCTGATGGCCGCCGCTGACAGCGCGGTGCACCTGATCAGTCTCGATGACACCACGGCGGCCCGTCAATTCGCGCCGCAGCACGGCCGTGTGACCCGCGCCGTGCTTGATAGCGGTTCATCGCGGATTGCCGTCGCCACAAGTCGCGGGGACGTGATCGTCTGGCCGATTGACCGGATCGCCGACCCGATGGTTCTCAAGGTATCCGGCAATCTCATCTGGTCGGTTGCATTCAGCCGCGATGGCACCCTCCTCGCCGTCGGAGACAGCGATGAGACAGTATCCATCTGGCGGCTTTCCGATGCGACGCGGTTGCAGGATTTCTCGGGGCACACCCGCGGTGCGACCGACGTTGTGTTCCTCGGCGATGGTAAAAGCCTTCTCGCCGCAGACCGGAGCGGCGGTCTGCACATCTGGGACCTCAACTTCGGCAAGCTGATCGGACGGATCCCCGACGCACACGGCGGCGCCATCTGGCGTCTCGGCGTCTTTCCCGACGGTCAGACATTCGCAAGCGCGGGCGATGACGGCATGGTGAAGCTTTGGGACGTGTTGAGTGCCGATACAGCTTGCACGCTCAGCACCGGCATCCTGAGCGCCCAACAACGCGCGCAATATCTAGGGGCGGCACATAATGACGATGCCTGTGCGCTTCTGGGGCAGGATTGAAAAATTGGTTCGGCGAAGGATGGGGTTTCAGTCGGATGACCGGAAGGCTTAAAAAATGACGGCATCACCTGACGCCACCGGCAACGCAAAAGGCGCGCAGTCATCCGCGCGCCCTATGGTAAATTTCATGATTTGCGGCTCTGGTCCGTCGCGTTCGGGCTACCAGCGGGGCCCTCGTTCATTGTTTCGGTCGCGTTCTTCCAATGATCTTTCATTTCTTCACGCGGCTTTTTGTCGTCGTCCTTGGCAATCTCGGGGCGTTGGTCCTTATCGTCGCTCATGGCCGTTCTCCTTTTGGTATTCAAAAGGAAAACCCGTGAAAGCCGCCAAGGGTTCCGAAATCAAATCTGCACAGGGGTGACCGGCCCGCTACTGAAAGCTCGCAGTGGGCAGGTACAGATCGTGGCGGACCCCTTCAGGGTGCCAGTCGGTCTGCATACTGCCGTTCATCTGGCTGTTTACGGTCATCTCGATCAGGGTCGAGCCGAACCCTTTGGTCGAAGGCGCACCGGGCACGTTCGGCCCGCCCGTTTCGGACCACCGCAGATGCACGGCCGTACCGTCATCGCCGGCGATCGTATCCCACGTCAGAACCAGCTTTCCGCTTTCTTCCGAAAGGGCGCCGTATTTCGCGGCATTTGTTGCCATTTCGTGCAGGACCAGCGCCAGATTGGACGCGGCATCGGGGTTGAGCGGCACCGGCGGTCCGGTCAGGGTAATTGCATCGGCTGTGCGGATGTGGGGCTCCAGAATGGAGGAGGCCAATGTCTGCAACGTGACGTCCGTCGTCGTGACCTGCTTGCCCGAAATCGCCGGTTGGATCAGCGCATGCGCCGAGGCAAGCGCCTCGACCCGCCCGCGTAGCGCCGCTCCCATCTGCTTGGGGCTGCTGCTGCGGCGGGCGGTCATGCTGATCATGCCCGAAACGATCGCAAACAGGTTCTTAACCCGGTGGTTCAGTTCCTGCGTCAACAGCTGTTCGCGCAATTCAGCGGCTTTATGATCGGTGATGTCGCGCACTGTTCCGACCAGACGCACAGCTTGCCCGTCGACAAAACTCGCCTGTCCCATCGTGTGCAGCCATCTGGTCTCGCCCGTATCCGGCCGAGTGAACCGCATTTCCAGATCATGCTGGCCCGTGCCCCCGGGATTGAGGGATGCCTCTACATCCGTTTCCCACACAAGCTTGTCATCCGGGTGAATAGACTGCTGAACGGCGGCAAAGACGTCTTCTTCGTCTTTTTGCAGGCCCCAGATCGAATACAGCTCGTCATCCCAACGGGCCTTCTGGGTCTGTGGGTCAAAGTCATAAGTACCGATCTGTCCGGCACGCAGAGCGAGGCGCAACCGCTCCTCCGCGGCGCTTGCAACGGCTTCGATCTGCGCGCTGTCCGCCAATGCGGACCGCAGCAAAATCTCCGTCTCGACCACCGACGCAATATCCTCGAGAATTTCACGCTCGTCTGTCGTCCAGTCGCGGGGCTCGGACTGTATTGCGCAAAAGGACCCAAGGACATGGCCGTCAGGCGCATGGATCGGAATTCCCAGATAGGCAATCACGCCCAGATCGGGGATGGCCAGATTTTCCTGAACGAGCGGGTCTTCGCGCGCATCGCGGATGACCAACGGCGCGTCTGCGGCGACAACGTGCTGGCAGAAGGAATGCGATAGCGGTGTCTCGCGCGCCTCGGCGGTGGCATCCGGCAGGCCGGTCTGAGCTTTGAAGAACTGGCGTTCGCCATCAACGAGGGACACCAGCCCGACGGGCGTGCCCAACATGCGCGTAGCCAGACGCACGGCCCTGTCAAACGCCTCTTCCGGGGGCGTATCCATCAAGCCGGTGGCGTCCAGCGCCGTCAAACGGGCCGAATTGTTCAGGCGTTCGTGCGGTTGCGGGGCAGGAAACGGGTAGATTTTGGCAGCAAGTGGGTCGGACATAAGCGAGTGTCTAGCATAGCTTACACGGCGGTGACATCGCATTCTCATGCGGTAGCGGATCGGCGCCAAGACCACGGGCCGCATCGAAAGCCAGCGGCCTTTACGAAAAGTTAACCACTTTTTCACAGCATGGGTGGATGTGTCCTCACTCCAATGTGTCAGCCGGAGGTACCGAATGACCAATCCGCTCTCCATCGGTCTCGACAGTTTGAAAAAACTCAAGACCAAGAGGCACAAACGGTTCGCAGCCCCGAAGCGGTCGACCGGATCTGGCTTTTCCGAAGAGGCATTGCAGGGGCTTGCCGATCTCGACGCGCGCTGCGCCCCGATTGACGCGGTTCCGCTGTCGGCCATGGCGCCGACCTATACCCGCACGAGGCGCCTGTCCAAAGAGGCATCCGCCGGTGGGGGGCTTGTCCTCGACGGTCAGGGCAATGCTGTGCCGCACTATTGGGGGCACCGCGAACGGCTGCGGCAACGGTTCTTGCGGGGCGGTCATGCGGCGATGCCGGAATACGAAGTGCTCGAATTGCTGCTGTTCAACGCGGTACAACGCATCGACGTCAAACCGCTCGCCAAACGGTTGCTGGCGGAATTCGGCGATCTCAACGGGGTGGTGGCCGCATCGGAACACCGGCTTCTTCAGGTCGATGGCGCGACGCCAAAGGTATTTCTCCAGCTGCGCCTCGCCGAGGCATTTGCCCAGCGTATGGGGCAGGCAAAAGTGCTCGCGCGCGAAGTCCTGTCGTCATGGGACGATCTGATCGCCTATTGCCGCACCTCGATGGCCCACCGCGAAACGGAACAGTTTCGCATCCTGTTTCTGGACCGCAAGAACGTCGTCGTCGCGGACGAGGCACAGGCCGCCGGCACGGTCGATCACGTCCCCGTCTATCCCCGAGAGGTCGCCAAACGTGCGCTCGAGCTGAACGCCAGCGCCCTGATCATGGTCCACAACCACCCCTCCGGCGATCCAACGCCCAGCCAGCAGGACATCAAGATGACCGATGAGGTCAACCGCGCCTGTCAAAGCATCGGTGTGACCATCCATGACCATGTGATCATCGGCAAGGATCAGGAATACTCTTTCAAAGCGGAAGGGCTTTTCGTCTGAAGGCAGCGCTAGGCCGCGGTGCGCACCGGCGCCTGCCGGAACGTCATCGGAACACGCGAGGTCATACCCGGCCCCCCTTCTGATCTGATCCGCCGTCCCGACGCGACCATGCCCTGCCCGCCATCTTTCCGTCAGCCGAGAGTTGGCGTTTCAAACAGTCGCCCTATCTCCACGCCACGATGACCAAGTACAAAATAGATCAGATCGGTCTGAGCCGTCACCTTTCAGCCGCGCAATGGGCAACGCTCATCGAAGGCTGCGAAAGCGTCAGGACCGTTTCCAGCAACATCACGCTCACAGAGCGCGGAACGACACTCTCCAAGAGCCTTCTGCTCATCGACGGGTTCATGGGTCGTGTCATCTCGAACGACATGACGGGCCGAAAGCAGCTCGTTGCTGTTGAGGTGCCCGGCGATTTTGTCGATTTCCACGCCTATCCCCTCAAGCATCTCGACCACGACGTCGTATCGATCTCCGAAGCGAAAGTCGCGGTTTTCGACCATGACGTCCTGCAGCGCATTTTTGACGCGGATGTCGAATTGAGCCGCAAGATTTGGGCGATGACGCTCATCGACGCATCGGTGCAACGGCACTGGACCTACCGCAATGCGGCGATGCGGGCGCTTCCCGCGGTGGCCAACCTGCTGTGCGAGTTCCGGCACAGGTTGCAACGCGCCGGGTTCGAAAGCGGTGCGTCGTTCGAGTTGCCGATCCAGCAATCGGTGCTCGCGCGGTCATGCGGTCTGTCGGTCGAACACGTCAGCCGGGTGATGCGCGATCTGCGCGAAGGCGGCTACTGTACGATATCGGGCACGACCGTGAACATTCACGATCTCGAAAAGCTCGAGGAAATCGGCCAGTTTCGCACTGACTACCTATATCCTCCCGGCGTGTAGCACTGCCCATCGTATTGATAAAAATCAACTGGAAAAGCGGTTGGGCCAACAGGGACACGGGCGCGCGGCTCTTCCCTTGGCAACGCCAGAATTTGATGGCCCGCGGCGGGAACATGTCGTGTCGGGTTTCGTTGATGAAGGCCACCAGATCGGTGGGCCCACTCAAAATGGAGATCCCGAACATGAAGACCGAAACCGATGCACTCAGCGACCTTTATACGACCCTGATCGACAGCCGCGATGGCTATGAGCAGGCGGCCGAGCTTATCGATACGCCGCGGCTGAAATCGCTGTTCGAAGACATGCAATCCAACCGCGCCCGTCAGGCCGAAGAGGTCCGTGCTTATCTGAGCGACGCAAATGTCGAACTGGATGATGATGGCACGCTTCTGGCCGCTGCCCATCGCAACTTCCTCAGCCTTCGTGAATTTGTGTCAAACGATGACGAAGACATTGTCGAAGAGGTCATTCGTGGCGAGCGCCAGCTGCTCGACATGTACGACGAAGCCATCCGCCCCATGGACGGCGACAGCGATGCCTACCGTTTCGCCAAGACACAGTACGAAGCCCTCGCAGAGCGGATCAACCAGCTGGAAGAGGAAGAGCGCCGTCTGGACATCGCGTCCTGACGTAGCGCGACCGCCCGCATCGCTTCCATCGTGATGGGCGTAGGCGCTAGGCTACCCCGTTCGCCGCGTCCGCGACATGCGATCCGCACCTGACCGTTCCGTATTATTCGGAGCGGTCCATCGGTCATCTGGCCCCACCCCGAGACACGCCAATCGAATGGGCCGCGCCCCGCCGTCCCGATGGTCCTCCCCTGCCCGCAATTACACCGACCGGAATGGACTGCCGGCTATCCCTGATCCGTTGCGCGCTTTGACTGAACCGCTTGACGGATCGTCCTGAGCGGGTGCCGCACCACCGGTTGCCAAGGCCGCACCACCCCGTCTTGATCATAGCCCCAAACGGCCGCGCGGCGGCTTTGATCCTCGTCCATCGGGACGGCCCCTTGATAGCGGTCGTTTCCGTTCACGATCTTTTCGCCGGGTTTCACACCGCAACCCTCCTGACCGATGAAACTGGCAAGCATTGCAACGGCTTGCTGAGGGTTTGCGACAATATCCTCGTAGCGCAGCACCATGACGGCATGCAGCCTTTCGATGTCAGTGCGCACGATATCGTGGGCGTCCAGCCAATGGTCGATCATGCTTGTCTGATCCAGATCGACCCACTTGCGCGTTGCTGCCGCGACCATTTCGGGATGACGCAGAACGACTACGAATTGGGCCAGCGGAAACAGCTGTTGCAACAACCGCATGCGCGTCAGGTTCACCGGCGATTTCTCGACCCGCCACGGGGCCTCTTCGTCGAACCACGGCGCCCAATCGTGATCCAGCCGTTGCCTGGTGGCGAGCGTGTTGAACGCGCTTTTTTCCGTCAGATGCTGTTGAGGGTCCGTGGCGAACGCCAAGGGGCGCCCCGCCAGCGCATCGTGCGGTATCGCCCCTTGCAGATAAACGCCCTCGTTTTCCGGCACCGGTGCCCCTTCAATCGCGCTGACCCCGTCAATGCCCGCGATCAGACGTGCCGTCAGGCTCGTTCCGGAGCGGTGCAGCCCACCGACAAAAACATACCGTGGCATCTCCAGCGATCCTTCCTGCGACTTGATAATTCTCAACTGGCCCTTCGGGTGAGCAAACGACCTGCTCAAAGAAATAAGGCCAATGGCCGGATATTCGACCATGCGCGTCCGGTGGGCCGATTTTTTTGTCGGGAACCGCGCGGAAAATCGATCCGTTGGGAAGCACTGGAGGTGGCCATGTACATTATGCATATTGCGCTCGGCGGGTGCTTTACCATGCCTGAAATCGACTACGGGATCACAGAAGATACCGGCGGTCACATCGGCTACATCGCAGGCGCCGCGACCGCACAGGCCAAGCGCACGGATGTGCACCGCGTCGATATTATCACCCGTCTGTTCCGTGATCCGGCACTGGGGTCCGATTACGCAAAGCCGCTGCAAACCGTTGCGCCAAAGCTGAATATCCGCCGGATCGAGACACGCCTGTCCGACTATCTGAGCAAGGAGGCCCTTGCCGATCACATCCCCGAAATAACCCAATCCTTCCTGCGCCTGCTCGCCTCGCAGCCGCGTAAACCCGATATCATCCATGCCCATTTCGCCGATGCCGCCGTTCTGGCCACTGCCGCCAAAGAGCGGTTCGGCATCCCGTTTATCTACACGCCGCACTCCTTCGGGATCGACAAGGCGTCCTGCACACGAACACCGCCATGCGCCTCTTTGACCCGACGCATTTCGCAGGAAAAAGAGGCGCTCCGAAACGCAGAAGCAATCGTTGTATCCTCGCGCGATGAAGCCGAAAGACAGGTCGTCGCCTATGATGCGGACGTCTGTGGCCACGTGCACAGGGTCGCGCCGGGTGTCACCATCGCCCCCCCGCGGGACATGGCCCTGACAAAGGCATCATCGCTGCTGGCCAGACATCTGGCGGACCCCGTAAAACCCTTTGTCCTCGCGGTTGCACGCCCGGTACACCGCAAAAACCTTGCCATCCTGCTCAAGGCCTTCCGGTCCCGCGCAGAGTTGAGAGAACGTGCCAACCTCGTCATCGTTTCGGGCCAGCACGAGACGGCAAAAGCCCCCCGAAGCGAGACTGCGCGGGTCATCGCAGAATTGCGGATGTTGGCGCAAGCTCCCGAACTTGCCGGTCGCATCGCCCTGCCCGCCCGTCACGACCATCAGCTGATCGCCGAGCTCTACGCCCTCGCGGCAAGGCAAAACGGTCTATTTGCGAACCCTGCCCTGCACGAACCTTTTGGCCTCACGCTGCTTGAGGCGGCCTTGTTCCAGCTGCCCGTCGTTGCCACCAAACACGGGGGGCCAGCGGATATCATGCGGCAAATGGCCCACGGCATACTGGTGGAGCCGACCGATCAGACCGCCATTGGCGATGCGCTTTGCACCCTGCTCACCGACAAGGCGGCCTACCGCGATGCGCAACTGGTCGCGCGCACGCAATTCCACCGCTTCAGCTGGACCGCGTGGGCCGCGCAGGTGCAGATGATCTACCGCTCGGCTGTCGCACCCGCGCGCGAGCAACTCCCTGCCCCCGCAAAGCTGCTGGCCTGCGACATCGACAACACGCTGACCGGTTCAAAAGCGGCGGCTTCCGCATTTGGGGCCTGGGCTCAGAATCGCGGCATCGCTTTTTGCGTGAACACCGGCCGCTGCATCACCGAAGCGCGCTCCGTGCTGGCAAAGTGGCATTTGCCCGAACCCGATTTCTTTATCACCGCGGTCGGGACAGAAATCCACGCACGCGACCGGTTCGGAAAGCTGCGCCTCGATCGGGGATATGCCGATCTGCTGAGTGCCGATTGGGACCGCGCGGAGGTGTTTGCCCAGTTGCGTGACATGGAGGCGACGCTCCAACCCGATATCGAGCAAAGGGCATGGAAAATCAGCTGTTTCGGCTCTGCCTTCGAGGCCGATCTGATCCGGTACAAGATGGCACAGGCAGGCCTGCGCGTGCGCGTGATCGCCTCCCATGGGCGGATGATTGACGTAGTGCCCATGGCCGCCGGCAAGGCAAACGCACTGGCGTATGCGGCACGGACCATCGGGCTGTCTCTGGCCGACTGTATTGCCGCGGGCGACAGTGGCAACGACATGGACATGCTGGCGGCCAGCGGCACCAGCATTCTGGTGTCGAATGCACTGGCTGAGGCCACGAAAAACGGAGCACCACCGCAGCTTTACCGCGCCAGAGCCGCTTATGCGGACGGCGTTCTGGAAGGTCTGGCGCGGTATGGCCACGCACGAAAACCCGCACTGCCCAGTGCGACCGTGCCGCTGTCGTCCGGGGTGCTGCAATGAACATGCAGGTCGCAGCAACGTCCGGCACCGCCCGGCCCATCGGCTATTTCGTGCATCATCAGGGCCGTGGCCACGCCCAAAGATGTGCCGCGATTGTGAACGCCCTGCCGATTTCGCAGAAGGCCACAATTTTCTGCGCACGCACCGATATCTTTCCGCCGCTGCGGGCGGGTATCCACATCGAGAAAATCCCCTCTCTTTTCGAACCAACCGGGTTCGAGGACGTGAATGATACCTTCGGCCAACCCGAAACGGTCCATTGCGCACCGCTCGGCTGGCCCGGTATCCGGTCGGCGATGGGCATCATGGCAAACTGGTTCCACCAAGCAAATCCCGCGCTCATGATCGTGGATGTCTCTGCCGAAGTCGCACAGCTGGCGCGGCTTTGTTCGGTGCCATGCGTCAAGATACTCCAACACGGGGACCGCAGCGATATCGGTCATCGGGCCGCCTATGCGGGCTGTGTCGGTCTGATCGCACCCTGTGCGCGCGCGCTGGCGCAGGACGACTGGAACGATCTGATGGCGAAGATCCATTTCGCCGCCGGCATCGGAACCGCTCAGCCGCGCGCTGACAAACGGACCGCCCGCGCCGCCCTGGACCTGCCCAAGAACAAGCAGGTGGTTTTGGTCATTTCGGGGGGCGGCGGAAACGGGTTCGGTTCGGCGCCGCTCGGCGTGGGGGCGCGTGCGACGCCTGACAAGTTCTGGGTCACGGTGGGCAAGGTCGAAACAGAATGGCACGCGACGGAACCCGCCAATCTGCGCCACGACGGCTGGGTAGACACGATCCGCGACTACATCGCCGCCGCCGACACCATCGTCGCGTCGACCGGTAACACGACCTGCCACGATATTATGGCTGCCGGACGGCCCTGGATCGCGGTGCCGGAGTGGCGATATTTCGACGAGCAGGTAGAAAAGGCAAATGCCCTTGGCCGCATCGGCGCCGCGCATGTGGTGCCAGCCATGCCTTCTTCAGCGCATGGCTGGCGCAAGGCGATCGCCTTGGCGCACGACACACATGATCCGGCAGTGCAGCGCAGCCTGATAGACCCAGACGCCCCTCGCAAACTCGCCGACTGGCTCGCCCGGATGATCGCCGCCCTCACGCCGCCAACCGCCGCAGCCCAAGACAGAGCCCTGACCCCGGAGATTTCGATATGACGCAAGCCCAAATTCGTGACACCCGTGTGTCGGCACTCACGCTGGCGCGCGGCCGCTCGGCGCATCTGGCAAATGTCATCCGTGGCCTGAACCAGCAGACATGTCCGCCCGCCGAACTTGTGATCGCCGTGATGCAGGAAACGCTTTATACCGACCTCCCCGATGCGGATTTTCCGATCAGGCAGATCAAGGTGACAGGTACCGAGCTGCCGTTGTCGCGGGCGCGAAACATCGTTGCAAAACATGCCAAGTTCGACACGCTTGTGTTTCTCGACGTCGATTGCATCCCGGCGCCCGAACTGATTGCCGATTACGCCAGCTTAGTCGAACCCGGTGCCGGTCTGTTCATGGGCGAAGTCATGTACCTGCCCGCAGGCGCCACGGATGCCGGATGGACATTTGCCGAGTTCGACGAGGTCGCGGTGCGCCACTCCGACAGGCAAGGACCACCGGTTGCCCGTACGAAACCCTGTGGCGATTACCGCTGTTTCTGGTCCCTTAACTTTGCGATCCACCGCGCAGACTGGGACATCTCGGGCGGCTTTGACGAAGACTTTGTCGGCTACGGCGGTGAGGATACCGATTTCGGCCGCACGCTGGAGGACCGCGGAGTGGCCATTTCATGGCTGCGCGGTGCGCGGGTTTACCACCAATACCACGAACACTGCATGCCACCTGTGCACCACATCTCGTCGATCCTGCGCAACACGGAAATTTTTGGACAAAAATGGGGGCACCGCACGATGGAGCATTGGCTGCGGGCCTTCCGCCTGATGGGGTTGGTCGATGATACGCCCGACGGGCTTCGCCAGATACGAGAGCCGAGCCGTGCGCAAATTGATCTGTGCTTCCAGCAAAAGCATATGCCGTTCGCGTCCTCGGGTCAGGTCTTGCAGTTGCTCGAGGAAAACGCGGCCCGCGTCCGGACCGATGAGGCGTCAGCGCGCGCCAGCACGCCCCGGCATCGGCATGATGCCCACGCAACGGCAGCAGAATGATGCGGGTCGCCATCCTTGCCCACACCCGTCACCCGATCGCACCCCCCTTCAAAGGCGGCATGGAAGCACACTCGTGGCACCTTGCCAAAGGGCTGGCGGATCGGGGCCATGAAGTCACGCTTTTCGCCAGCGCCGACAGCACCAGCGGGCTGACCCCCGATGTCACCCTGCGCCCCGTGGTGTCGCGTCATGTCGAGGCAACCCACCCTTTCGCCCAATTCCACGGCACCGAACAATTGAACAGCTTTCAGGACGCGATCTTTGCGGGCACCTGCGCCACGCTGGATGCCGGGGCGTTTGACGTCATTCACAACAATTCGCTCCACCGCTTTCCGCTGCAACGGGCACAGGCCATTGGCATTCCGATGGTCACATCTCTGCACGTGCCGCCCTTCGGGGCCTTGCAGCGTGCCGTGCAAACCTATGGATCGCCATCGAACCGGATCACGGTCACATCGGCAAAACAGATGTCGACATGGTGGCCCGCGCAGGCGCCGGACTGGGCAACAGTTGCCTACAACGGCATTGATCCGACGCTGTGGCCCTATGTGCCGGGCGGAGACGCCACCGCGGTCTGGGCGGGGCGCATTACGCCGAACAAAGGCACCGATCTGGCCGTGCGCGCCGCCCGTCGTGCCGGTATGCGCCTCAGGGTATTCGGCCCGATCGAGGACGAAACCTATTTCGACACGGCAGTCAGACCTGTTCTGTCGGACCAGATTACATACGAAGGGCACGTCACCGGACCAGCGCTTCGCGACGCCTTTGCGCAGGCATCCCTTCTGGTCTTTACCCCAATGTGGGACGAACCGTTCGGACTGATTGCGGCAGAGGCCATGGCAACGGGATTGCCGGTCGCTGCGACCGATATGGGCGCAGTGCGCGAAATCGTGGGGCCCGCCGGGGTCATCGCCGAAGACCTATCTGACGATGCACTCGCCCGCGCCATGACCCGCGCGGTGCAGATTGATCCCCTCGTTCCGCACCTGCGCATCAGGCGCAAGTTCACCCACACCGCGATGATCGGCCGCTACGAGGAAGAATACGAAAACGCCATCCGTGCAGGGTCCGGTCCGAAAGCGTCCGCGTCAGCGCAGCATCGCCAGTCCGTAGATCTCGCCGGTTGATCCTGCTGTTGCGCCAGCGGCCCAGCACCGGATGGGTGCATCCTGTACGCCCCTAGCCGCCGGTGCCCGAGATAAGGCGAGAGAACTCCTCGTGGCCTCGCAGCATGTCGACATAGGCGTTATGTGACGGGTGCGCCCCGTAATCGCTGATCCGCGCGTCCAGTCCTTCGCAATCCTGCAGGTGGCCTGCCACGTGTTTGTAGCGCGCAGTCCGCCTCTGCCTGATCGCAAAGTCGATCATTGAGCGCAGCAGCAAGGTGGCAGCCAGCGGGTATCTGTCGCGCAGCGTATCTGCGGCATGATTGACGAATGTATAATCCTCGCCATCAATCTCATGGGCCCTGTCCAAAACCAGTTGCGATGCGGTCAACAGATCGGGCCAGTCCAGACAGAACCGCAAAGCGGGCAGGACGGCTGGATAGGACAGGATATACCGCCTCGCCCGGTCCTCGGCCTCGACATCCTCGAAATCGGGCAGCGCCCTAAGATATTCTCGCAGGTGGTGCACACTCAGGTCGCGTTCAAAGCACGACCAGCGGTGCGTCTGCGCCTCAACCGGTCTGTCGAGCGCCGTCAGCGCCCTGATCATGGCGTTGTCCCACGCGGTCTGGCCGAGGGTGCCTTCCGAAGCGTCGGCGCTATTCAAGACGGCCAGCGCCTGTTCCGACGCGTTATCGTCCAGCAGAAGCGTCGCGACTTCGGCGGCGACGGCTTTGCTTTGCAGATCTTCCGGCGTGAACTGCGCGATGTAGGCGTTTGTGTCGCCGGTGACTTCAGCGATTTCCCGCAAGCATTTCCTGACGAACCGCGCTTTCAGCTCGGCGCGGTAGTCGCGCTCACCCCTCAGATCGCGCAGGAACCGGATCGCGTCATGATCCGCATCCTGTTGCGTTGCCGGGGCGGCGGCAAAGTTCTGAACATGCGCCTTGAGCCGGGCAAGACCCGCTTGACCAAGCGTCGGGGCCAGCAGACCGATGATATCATCCAACACGCCGTGATCATCCTCCGACAAGGCCGTCCAGACACGGTCGGCCAGCGTATCGGTATCCTGTGCCGCACGCGGCGCAATGTTTTCGAAATGCTGGACCGCGACACTGAACACCGCACCGATATCACCGCGGCGATCATCCGCCCGCGCGAATATGAAAGGCGCAAGCTCCATGAACTGCCACAACAGGTCGAACGCCACATCGGGGTCGTCCGCTGCGATCTTTTCCACGATCATGGTCATCTGCGTGGTCAGATCCGTGACCAGCGATTTGCGCCTGCGCCAGCTGACGTAGGTTTTGGATTTGCGCAACGCGGCCAATCGTTTGCGAACCTCGTGGGCAAGCTCGGACGCGCCGAGGTTGTGGCTCAGTTCAAGGCGCAGGCGGCGTTTGATATCGGCGCTTCCGGTGCTGACCTCAAGCAGCAGATCAGCCAGACGGTCGGGCCCGAGGGCCACAAGATTGTCTTTGTTGAGGGTCTTTCTGGACATTCGGGCACCCCCGGCTTGCGGACTGGAACGAACTCAGGCGCTGACGCGCCATGCGGCAAGGTTGCCCTGACCCACCCGCAGCCGCACACCAAGCGTGCCGGTGTCCTGCGACACGGGGAATTTGCGCAAATACACCTCGACCCCGAGAATATCCAGATACTGCGCGCACAACCTGACGATCTGGGTCATCAGCCATTCCTGCGTTTCGCGGTGGCCTGTTGCGGCCAAAGCCTTGATGTCGGCAACCAGCGGATCGTAATCGAACACATGCTCCATTCCGTCCTGCGGGATCAGCACCTGCTGTGACGCGATGTGCAATGTCAGATCCAACAGGTGGTGATCCGGCCGCGCGTCGTTCGGCCCATATGTCCCGATATCGGTCTCGAGGATCATGTCCCTCAACTCGATCGAACTGCTGATTGTCATGTCTACTGTCCCGCCGCTGTTGGTTCTTTCGCTACCAGATAGACGTGTTTGCCGGTTCGGCCAATGAAACGGCGCGGCACGCGCTGTCTGCGGCGGAATGCGGCTGCCCTCTGTTTCCCATGCGCAGGGCAATTACCGCTCACAAACCCAGCATTGAGGCGAGGGACAGGATGATTTCGGCATGCACGGCCGCGCGGTCGGTTCCTTGCGGGTCCGTACACACCGGATCGTCGCCCTCTTCAAGAAGGATGCTTTTCGCCGCGGGTTTGCAGGGCGGCATGGCGGTAAAGTGGAATGCAGGGTCAAACCGCGTGACCGATGCGGCTGGCAAAAGTGCTGTCAGGCCGCTGTCATCAAAATTCGTCGCGCTCATCCGGTCGGTAGGGCCGCCAAGGCCAATCAGGTGCACCTGCGGCAGAAGTCCGGTCACATCTGCCGCCGTCAGCCCCCAGACAAAACCCGGATCGATTGCCGCAACGTGGGTGACCCTCGGGTCTGCGTAGCTTGCGTTCCAGACGGACGGCTCGATCCCCTGCATGTTGACCTCCTCGGACAACAGCACGTCACAGGCCGCGAACGTCTCGATATGGATGGTACAGGTCTCGACGATGCCCGCGTGATTGCCCCTCAGCCCACCCATCGAAAGCGCGGTCCAGCCGCCGTAGGAAAACCCCGCCGCCATGATCCGCGATCTGTCGATGTGGTCTGCGAACGCCGGATGATCCAAAACCAGATCCAAGGCGACCGACATGTCCCAGACCCGCGTCCAGTGGTGCACGCCCATAGACATTTCAAAGTCCCCCCAGGTCGAATTGGGATGGTTGACCGACACAACAATCGCGCCCCGCTCGGCAAGACCGGAAGCAAGCCAGGCCTGCGCCCGTGTGGTCCCGCCCATACCATGGCTGAACAGGACAACGGGATGGGTGCCCTGCGCGACCCCGGCCCCGACGGCGGCATCGACCCCGTGGAATACGGCGTTTTGGGCGACAACTTGCACCTCTCCGCCGCCCCCGTTCGGATACCAGATCGATATACCTGTCTGGGTACCGTGATGCGGCATCTCGATTTGCATCATCCTGAAACCTGCGGGATCGGCCACCGCACTTGATGCAGCACCCATCAGCGCCAAAACAAAAAAACCATGTCTCATCAACCTTCACTCCATGTCGTTGTGTATGGTCCAGACGATGGCGGACGCGGGGGCGCGCAGGCGTCCTGAAACCGGTTTTAGGTCGTCATGATCCGGTTTTAGGACTAGCAAGACTGCACACCCTGACACGTTGGAGTTCCATGCCAAGCCTGCCCATCCCCGTATTTGCGTCCGCTGTTTTGATGTTCTTGTTCATCAGGCTGTGGGTCACGCGCGGCGCGCTTAGCCCGATTGCGGTTCTGTTGGCGGTCTGCGCCTTGCAAACGGCGATCCTCGCGCTTGCCCAGCATTACATGGTGCCCGGAATGCGCTTCGTTCAGCCGGTCACAGCAACGCTCATCCCACCCGCCGCGTGGTGTGCCTTCCAATGGACTGCGGTGCGCCCTACGCGTCGTGGCGATCTGCTGCACCTGCTGGTGCCGGCAACTGCGGTGGCCGCCCTGACCACCGCACCGGGTTTTCTGGACATTTTTGTGCCGGGGGCGTTTATCATCTACGGGGGCGCGATTCTCGTTCTGTCCTGCCAAGGCCCGGACGCCCAACCGCGCGCCTATCTCGCAAATGGCAATCTGCCTTCGCGCATCTGGCAGGTGATCGGCGCGGCGCTTATCGTTTCTGCATTGAGCGACGTACTCATTCTGGCCGCGATCGCTTTGGGGTTCGACCATCTGCGCCCTTGGATCATCAGTCTCTTTTCTATCGGGAATTTACTGCTGATCGGAATCATCAGCCTGTCGAGCCATCTGCAATCGGAAGAGACGGGCGTGGATGCCCCCCTGCCCGGCACCAGCGAAGCCGAGCAACAGATCTGGACGCGCGTTCAAGCCTACATGGCGGACCAGCGCCCTTATCTTGATCCGGACCTGACACTCTCGCGCCTGTCGCGCAAACTCGGCGTTCCGGCCAAAACCCTTTCCACGATCATCAATCGCGAAACCGGCGCGAACGTATCGCGCTATGTGAACGACGCGCGGATTGCCGCGGCACAAAAGGCGCTATTGCGGGGCGAAAGCGTCACCTCCGCCATGTTGTCTTCGGGCTTTAACACAAAATCCAATTTCAACCGTGAGTTCCTGCGCATAACCGGCACTAGCCCGAGTAAATGGGTGCAAAAACAGACGCCGCTGGAGGTGGGCTCGCGGCCCCGCGGCACATGAGCGTCAATGCCATTGGTGTGCAAGACCGCCTCCGGCTGCCAGTTCGCGTCTGACACCGGCCTTGGCAAAGTGAAAGGCCAAATCCCGCAAAACACCGCAGATGGTCTGCCCGCACGTCAGAGCGCGACGAGACGTGCGTGATCCTCCAGAATGCCGACCGACACCGCATCGCCTTGCACAAAGGCGTTTGCCTGCACCGGCGCAATGACAAACAGCGACCCGATCGCGGTTTCCACCGTATATTGCATTTCCTTGCCGAGGTAGGCGGCATAGCTGACTTCGCCTTTGATCCCCGGCTGCGTGGGTGCCCCTAGGGTCAGCGCGTGGGGTCGCAGCACCATTTGGGCGCCCCCTTTGGCGGCATTTCTGGCAGGAACGGTGAAGGTCTCTCCCTCCAGAACCGCGGTGGCCTTGCCCTCCGATACGGACCTCACATCGCAAGTCACAAGATTGGCGTCGCCGATGAAATCCGCGATAAACGCGGAGGACGGCGCCTCGTAAAGATCCGATGGCGTACCGATCTGCGCGATCTCGGCATCGTTCATGACGATGATGTTGTCCGATACCGCCATGGCCTCTTCCTGATCATGCGTCACATAAACCGCCGTCAGGCCAAGGCGCTGCTGGATCTGGCGGATTTCCTCGCGCACGTGGCGGCGCAGCTTAGCATCAAGGTTTGACAGCGGCTCGTCCAGCAACAACACCTCCGGCTCCAGCACGATGGCGCGGGCAACGGCGACCCGTTGCTGCTGGCCGCCCGAAAGCTCGCTAGGCAAACGGTCACCGAAACCGGCCAGACCGACCAGCTCCAACCCGTCGTCGGCCCTTTGCGCGGCCTCGGCCTTGGGCATGGATTTCACCGTGAGACCATAGGCCACGTTTTCGCGCACGGTCATGTGGGGAAACAGCGCGTAGGACTGAAAAACCATCGACACCTTGCGGTAGGTGGCCGTCAGATGCGTGACGTCCTCGCCCCCAATCAGGATGCGCCCTTGGGTGGCCATCTCGAGCCCCGCAATCAGGCGCAGGGTGGTCGTCTTGCCGCAGCCCGACGGGCCCAGAAGCGTGACCAGCTTGCCCGGTTCGATCGCCAGATCAAGCTGCTTGAGCGCGGTCACTTCGCCGTATTTCTTCACCACCTGTTCAAAGCGGACAGCGCCTGTTTGGTCTTGGGTCATGGTCTGGATCCTCATGCCGGCTTTGCGGCGGTTTGTACGCGGTCGGCGCGGCGCAGACGGCGCGCCCCGACGAGAAGTTGCAAAAGCAGGATGGCCGCCAGCATCGTCAGGATGAGCACCGCGGAATAGGCGATGGCGAGCCCGAATTCCCCGTTTTCGACACGGCCCACGATGAATGACGTGGCCATGTTGTGTTTGGCACTGACCAGAAAGATCACAGCCGACACCGAGGTGATCGCGCGCACGAAACTGTAGGTGAGTGCGGCCAGAATGGCGGGGCCCATCAACGGCACGATCACACGCCTCACGGTCGTAAAGCTGTTGGCTCCAAGGGTGATGGAGGCCTCGTCGAGGCTCTTGTCCAGCTGGCTCATCGCGGCGATCCCGCCCCGCACGCCCACGGGCATGTTGCGAAAGACAAAGACGATGATCAGGATAATCGACGTGCCTGTCAGCTCGATCGGCGGGAAGTTGAACGCCATGATGTAGCTGACACCGATGACCGTGCCGGGGATGGCGAAAGACAACATGGTCGAGAACTCGAACGCGTCCTTGCCGACAAATTTCTGGCGCACCAGAAGATAGGCCGTGGCCAAGCCCACAATCGCCGTCAGCGGCGCCGCGATGGTCGAGATCGTGAGCGTCGTAAAATAGCTGTCCCATGCCACGCCGGTGAACCGACCGGAGGCAAAATCAATGCTGAAGGCGCGCTTGTAGTGGTCCAGCGTGAAGCTGTGGTTATAGCCCCAGAGTTTCACGAAGCTGCCGAATATGATCATCGAATAGACGATCAGCGTCAGTGCCGCCCAAGGCAGGGCCGTGGCATAGCAGACAGTCCGCAGCACCGGGTTCAACGCCGCGTTCTGCCCGCTATCGGCCTTGCCGGTGATTGTGGCGTAGGATTTCTTGCCCAGCCACATGCGCTGCGCCAGAAACGCCGACAACGTGAGGCTCAGCAGCGCAATCGCGAGGATCGCAGCCTTCGCGGGATCGGCCACAGCGCCCACAATCGCGAAATAGATATCCGTGGACAGCACGTTGTATCCACTGCCCAACACCAGCGGATTGCCAAAATCCGCAAGGCTTTCGATAAAGCCCAGCAAGAACGCATTGGCCAAGCCCGGCCGCATCAGCGGCAAGGACACAAAGCGGAACGTCTGCCAACGGTCGGCATCCAGCGTCTGGGAGGCTTCCTCCATCGATGGGCTGACGCCTTGCACCACGCCGATTAGGACCAGAAACGCAATCGGCGTGAAAGACAGAAGCTGCGCGAAATAAATGCCCCAGAACCCATAGAGCCAGCGGGTCTTTTCCCACCCCAGCAGATCGGCAAAAAATTCGGTCACGGTGCCCGCGCGACCAAACAGCAGGATAAGCGCAAGACCGATCACGAAGGGCGGCGTGATGATCGGCAGGATTGTCAGCACGCGCAGCAGTTTCTTGGCCCGAAAATCGGTGCGTGTGAAAATCAGCGCGAAAGACAGGCCCAGAAGGGTCGTGCCCGCACCCGTCATCACCGCCAGAAACAGCGAATTGATACCGACACCGCAGGACCGGTCCGCCACAAGGCACCCCAGCCCCCAGATTTCACTGCTGAAAAAGCGCGGGAAGAACTCTGTCATGGAATAGCCGCCCTCGATCTCGAAAGCGCGCACAAGGATGTGGATCACGGGAAAAAACACAAAGATCGCGACAAGCGCCACAATCAGCCCGATGGTGCTGACCACAAAAGCGTCGCCCTGCCCCTTGCCCGACTGGGACACCGAAATCGTCGCCGCAAACAACAGTGCAAGCGCGGAAAGTGCGGCACCGGCGCCCATACCCGCCTGCCCTGCCTGCACGACATCTCCGCTCAGCAACCCTTCGAATATGCGCGGGCCGGCCTGTACGATGACGAGCCCCTGCACGGCCATCACGCCAAGCCCCGCAACACAGGTGCCAAGCGTCAGCCGCGCGCGCCTGACGGGGTCCTCTACGGCAAGTTGAAAGATCAGTGCGAGGAGCAACGCAAACCCCATCGGCGCCAGCCACCACTGGCCTGCCGCGACGCGCATGAGGGCCGAGGACGGCTCACCGTCGGACATCCATTCAAGGCGCAAAAGGCCCCCGTCGGTCATATGCCACGGCAGCAGCACAAAGCTGCAAAGCCCCAGCGCCAGCCAGATCAGGACTGTCTTCTTCATTTTACTGTTCCACACGAAATTTGGCGGATGCCCCACAGCGATGGCGGGGCATCCGTTCGGTGGGGCTGACGGGAGCAGCCCAACCGACAGGGAGGTCTTGTTACTGGGGGTTCGGATCGCCCACTTTATCATCCCAAAGGGCCAACAGACGCTCACGGGTATCGGAGGATCCGTAGGTCGCGAAATCGTAATCGATCAGCTTGATCGAAGCGAGATCAGGCGATTGGGGCGCCACCTGCGCGTTGGAATTGGACGGCACCTGAAAAGACCCAACCTCCGGTGCACGGGACTGGACATCGGCCCGCAAGGCAAATTCGACCCAGCGTTGCGCGCCCTCAAAGTTGCGCGCACCCTCGATGATGGACACCGCGCCCACCTCGTATCCCGTCCCTTCGCATGGGGCGACAATCGCCAGCGGGAAACCGATCGCGGCCTGGTTGACCATGTCGTGCATGAAACCGATGGAGACGCCGGTTTCACCACGTGCCGCAGCCTTTGTCGGTGCGGAGCCGGATTTGGTGTAGGAGTTCACATTGGCCCCGATGGCCGCCAGCCGCTCCATCGCTTCTTCTTCGCCGAACAACTGTACGAATGTCGCCAGTTCGGTATAGGCCGTGCCGGAGCTGTTGGGATTGGCCACCTGAATTTCGCCCTCGAACCGCGGGTCGGCCAGATCAGCCCAGCATTCGGGGGGCGCGACGTTCTTGTCGGCCAGAATTTCGGTATTGTAGGCAATGCCGAGTGCGCCCGCATAAATGCCGATGGTGCGACCGTTGGAAATCTCGGCCATGTTCTGCGCCCAACCGAGCAATTCGCTGGTGTCCGCGCCGGACGGCTGTGTCAGCCCTTCTTCGGCGGCAATCAGATGCGGGTCTCCCGTCCCGCCCCACCACACATCGATCTTGGGGTTGCCCGCTTCGGCGCGGATCTGGGCGAGCGTTTCACCGGTGGATTTGCGCACCATCAACACGTCCGTATCGGGGTTTTCCGCCTCGAAAGCGGCGACCATGAGGTCACACCAATCCTGCTCGGCGCTGCATACAACGCTGATTTCATCCGCAAAGGCGGCGGTCGCGGACACCATCAAGGCGCACGCAGAGACCACTCCAAATCTGTTCATTTCATCCTCCCAATTGGTTGCTGCGATCCCGACACACTTGGGTATCGGTCGCCCGTCCAATGCTAGGCAAGATCCCGCATCCACGACACAGCGGCCGAATGAACAATGCTACAATACCGCACGGCTGTGGTTAATAATCTTACAAACGCGCGTCGAAATTGTAACATTCGAAACAATTAAGCCTGCGACGGGTGATCCGGCTTGGTGCTAGGATGGGTCGAGGAGGAGCAAGGCAATGACCCGACCAAAAATCGGTATTGTCGATGATGAGGCGTCCATGCGCGACGCGTTGGTTGCGCTGTTGTCAGCCAACCAGTTCGACCCCGTGCCGATGGCCAATATCTCCGAGTTCCACGCAACAGAACGCAGCACCGCGCTCGATCTTGTCTTGATCGACCTGCAACTGCGCGACGAAAGCGGGTTGTCACTTGCGATGGATATCCGGCGGACCAAGGATCTGCCCATCGTGATGCTGACCGGTCGGGGGGATGAAACAGACAAGATTGTCGGGCTCGAGATCGGTGCGGACGACTACATGCTCAAACCGTTCAACCCCCGCGAACTGGTCGCGCGGATCAGGGCCGTCCTGCGCCGCTACGGCAAATCGCCCGAAGCCCTGAGCGTGCCACCGGACGACACGCGCCTGCGGTTCGGACGTCTGACGGTGGACCAGAAACAGCGCATCCTGATTGACGAAACCGAAACGGAAATTCTTCTGACAAATGCCGAATACCGGCTGCTTGACTATTTTCTCAGCCGCCCGAACGAAATCATTCCGCGGGTGGAGCTGCTGTCGGAACTTGGCAGCGATCTTACCAAATATGTCGACCGGACGGTCGATGTGCTGATCCTGCGGTTGCGCCGCAAGATCGAGGAAAACCCCTCCAAACCTGTCCACCTCCAGACGCGGCGCGGACAGGGCTATGTCTTTATCATGGACCCAGCGCGGAGCGTCGATTGATGCGGTTTCTGCCACGCTCGGTGCGGGGGCGGCTGTGGACGGCTCTCGCGCTTTTGTCGCTGGCGATCGTCTGCATCAGCGTACTGACATGGGTATCGCTGCAACGGGTGGATGACGCCCTGCAGGACGTGCATCAGCGGTCCCTAACCCAAGTGGCGCGCGCGATCGAATTGTCCAACCGCTCCTCCGACCTTGCGACATCTGCGCCCTATCTGCTGAACCAACGCTCCAACGTCCTCGTGGAACAGGAAGGCGAAAAGCTGCTGGAGGTTCTTGCCACCGTGCGGGCGGAATGGCCCATGTCAGACATCGCCGACGCCGCCCGCGACGCGCTGCTGGTGCTGACGGATGAAATGGACAGCAGCATCCGCGACCTGATGCAGACGTCGCAGCTACTTGATCAGGTTCAGGCGCAGGTGCGCAGCCGGGTCGCCGCGCTAAGCACCCTGCGCAACGAGGCGACCGCGCGGATCGAGGATGAAGCAACCGGCCTGCGGGAAAGCCTGATCTGGTGGACGCTCCAAAGCATGAACGCGGATGCCCTGAACGCCGCCTATGCGGACAATCTGATCGGTGTCGGAGAAGAACAGCGCCACTATCAGCGCCAGCGTCAGTTCGCGTTGGCCGCCGCCCGCACCGCGGCTCAGACACGGTTCATGCAACGCCTCCAGCGGCTTGTGCAAACCGATGCCGGTGTCTTCGAATTGCGCCGCGCGGAGTTGGGCCTGACGCTCGATGCGCAAAACGCGCTGTTCCGGATCAGGCGCGATGCCAACCTGATCAACGAACTGGCCGTTGATTTTGCCCGCCGGGCCGAGACCGCCTTGGGCGCAGAGCGCGCGGCATCTTCCGGCATGATCCAGTTCACACGCCTGTTCACCGTCACACTCGGCCTGGCCGCCTTGGGCCTTGCGCTGATCGCCGCGCTTTTCGTGTCGCGCTACGTCGCCTTCAACATCGGCCGCGTGTCAGAGGCGATGGTCCGCCTTGCCAATGGCGACCGCAGCAGCGTCCTGCCCCGCCGGATGGGGGGCGACGACGAGATCGGCGACCTGTTCCGCTCCTTTCGTGCGTTTCGGGCAAATGCCTTGCGGCTCGATCGTTCCAACCGATTGCTCGATCAACGCAATGCCCTGTTTGAAAAGGTCTTTGTCAACATCACTGACGGGATCGCCCTGTCGGACAACACAGGAAAACTGACCGCGACAAACCCCGCCTTTGTGCGCATTCTTGGCCACGATGCCATCAAGGGGTCCCTTGTCGACTGGCTTAGGACATCCGACTTCGGCGCGTCTGCCAAGGCGGAAGGGTTAAGCGTCACGCATCGGGGTCATCTGGTTCTGACAAGCGACTTGGGCCAGACACTTGAAATCAGGGCCAGCAGGCTGCCTGACGAAGGCCGTGTCTGGCTCATCTCCGACGTCACCGAACAACGCAAGATCGCCGACCGTATGGCGCAGATTGACCGGATCGAGCTTTTGGGCAAATTGGCGGGCGATACGGCGCATGATTTTGCGAGCGTGCTGTCCGCGATCCGGACGCACGCCCATCTGCTGCAAAAACAACAGGGCGATGACACCGGCAACCTCACTGCGATCGAAAACGCCGTGGACTACGGCGCGTCCATGACAGAGCGGCTTTTGGCGTTCGCACGCAAACAGCCCCTTTCGCCCGAAATCTTCGACCTGAATGCCCTTTTGTCCGGCATGATGGATCTGGTCGAGATCGGTCTGCAGGACGCGGTCGCGCTGCACGTCGAACTCGCCGATGAACCGATATGGGTCCAGGCCGACCCGGGCCAATTGGAATCCGCGATCCTGAACCTCGTGCTGAATGCGAACAATGCGATTGACGGATCAGGTGCCATCAGGATCACACTTGCCAAGACCCCTGAAGGTTATGCCGAAATGGTCGTGTCGGATACCGGTGCCGGAATGCCTGAACACATCCGCTGCAAAGCGATCGAGCCCTTTTTCACGACCCGCGCAGGACAGGGTGGCACCGGATTGGGGCTGTCCATTGTTTATGGGTTCATCAGCCAAAGCGGCGGACGGCTCGACATCGACAGCACGGTCGGTGCCGGCACACGCATCACCGTCGCACTGCCACTGGTCAGCGGCCACAGAAACCACCCCTCGCAGTTCAAAGGGATGCGGGCGTTGGTCGTCGACGACAGTGACCGCGATCTGCGCGCGACGAAAGAAAAACTGCTGACGCTCGGGTTCGATGTGAAAACCAGTATGTCACCCAAGGCCGCCCTCAAATCCCTTGAAAACGGCGTCTTCGACGTGGTTGTCAGCGACTTCGATCTGGGAGCAGACATAAACGGAATGGAGCTTCTGACGCAGGCGCGGGCGCATTTACCTGTCGCACAGCTCGTCTTGGTAAGCGGTAAATCATCGCCCGCCGACAGCACAGCTTTGGACTTTACGTTTGTTGAAAAGCCGGTCGCAAAGGACGATCTGGTAAAGGCCCTCGTTAAGAACTCTCGCCACCCGGGCGCGCAAGAACAGGCCGAGCGACCCGTTCCGGCCCATGAAATCCAAGCGTGACACTGCACTGTAACGACCATTTGCACAGCCGAACCGAAACCCCGCCATCCAATTCATTTGACGCGTCGGACCAAAGAACCCACGGTATCTCGACGAAGGTCAGTTCGGAGCAGACACATGGCACTCTCGATAAGACGCGCAACGAACGAAACCGATATCGAACAGGTGCGCGATCTGTGCCGCCAGTGGCTTGACTGGCATTGGTCGCACTATCCTTCTGATTGGCCAACAGAGGGAAACCCGATGGACCCCGCGCGTTTCCAAGAGATACTGAAAGACCTCCCAACGCTTCACGCGCGTCCCCATGGTGCAATTTTTCTCGCGTCCCTCAACGACAAACCGGTCGGTTGTGTTATGTACAATGCGCAATCCGATGGCCTTGCGGAATTTAATCGCATGTTCGTAAGCGAGGGGGGGCGTGGACACGGGGTTGGCCGCCTTTTGCTGAACCGGATGTTCGATCAGATGATCGAGGACGGCTATCAAAAAGTCATCTTTTCATCGGCGACCTTTCTGACCCATGCCAGAACGATGTATGAGGCTGCCGGTTTTCGCGCGGTGCCGCACCCTGACGGATTTCCGTCCGAATGGAAGCCTTACGTTTACTTCATGGAGCGCCCCCTGTTGGGATAGAGCCGGCTTGGGGGGCGGCGTCAAAAACGCAGCTTGCTATTTGACGCCTTGATGTGCCGGATTGCGGCCAATGCAATGACGCTGGCGGCACAGACCACGCCGGCGGCAACGACACCGCCAATTTGCAAGGAAAAGCCAAGGCAGGTCACGAATGATTGGCTCATAGGACTGATCCTTCAATGCAATAAACGGCTGTTGCGGCACAGCGACCCGTCAAAAACTACAGCACGCAGATGCCGCTTTCATGGGGCATATTGCCCAAATTTTTCGAGCCGTGTCGTGGGCCCTGCCCGTGCGGGCAAAGTGACTTGGGGTGGCAAAGCCCACAGCTTTCGGTCCCACAGACCTTAACTTTCGCCGTTCCCCGACCCAGTTGCGGTGCCGCATCCGCCGGTGAAGTGGCATCCCCAACCGGTGCCGGAGCCCGGAAAATCCATGGTCGGAAAGCTCATTGATTGCGCCGATGCTGCGGCGGATGTCAGGCTGAGAATGACAAGGGTGAGCGGTGCGAGTTTTTGGACTATGCGGATCATCGGGTGACCTCCTTTGGTTGAACAAGGACAGTTTTGCCGATGGCGGAAAAGGTTTCATGAGCCAGATTGCCCAAACCCGACTGGGTAAATTTGCCTAAAAGCCGATGTCGGGTTAGGGTTTTCCATGGCGGCGATCCCACCCACTCCAGAAGAACTCTCTGACCTGATCGGCCTTGTCTACGACTCCGCCTTTGAACAGGCGCAATGGCACGCCTTCATGACCCGCATCTGCGAGATGTTCCCCGGTGTGGCGGCTATGGTGCACGGGACGATAGGCGACCAACAGACCGTCAAATTCGCGAGCGC
The DNA here is from genome assembly GCF_025141935.1 of Sulfitobacter sp. S190. Lineage (NCBI taxonomy): Bacteria > Pseudomonadati > Pseudomonadota > Alphaproteobacteria > Rhodobacterales > Roseobacteraceae > Sulfitobacter > Sulfitobacter sp. S190. The sequence goes on from NZ_CP081120.1 coordinate 2,157,018, forward strand.
CGAGATCAGCCAGACGCTTTCGCGCAAGCCTTTGCAGCTGACCTATGCCATCAACGGAATGCCCGCGGCACAAGCCATGCCGCTTACGCCAAACGGCTTCGTCGCGCGGTCAAAGAAATTCGTCGTCGAAAGCGAGTGGCGCAGCTCGCCCATGTATATCGAATTCCTGCAACCGGCGGGCCTGTGTCACAGCATTCACATCAAACTTGATCACTACGCGGATCGTGTTGCATTCATGTCATTCGGCATCCCCGAAGACCCTAAGCTCGAAGCGGCGCTTCACGACCCCTTATTCGAGCTTCTCAAACTCCTCGCGCCGCATGCGTCGCGTGCGGGTCAGCTGGCGCGCGCGTTGGCCTTGGCCAAAAAATTCACCGAGGTTTTCAGCGGCTTCATGGACGGGATCATTTTGCCGATGCTGGTCACCGATGTGCGGGGCAAGTTCCTTTTTGGCAATGCAGCCGGTCGCAGGCTGCTGGAGCGCGGTGATCCCTTTCACAAATCCGCCGACGGGCGGCTCAGGCTTGATGACGAATATGCCACGGCCGACCTCGTCCAAAAGCTCATGCAGACAAGCCGTGATATGGTCCAAAGCGGCTTGCGGGTGGACACGCAGGACGCGCCGTTGCTGCTCGCCATTTCCCCGTTCCGCCCCTCGATGCGGGACGCCAGTGCCGTCGACAGACATCTGCTTGATGAGGAACGCATGTTTGCGATCTTCGTGGGGCAATCGGAACAGGATGCCGTCAACGCCCCCCTGCTTGAAGATGTTTTCGACCTTTCCAAGCGCGAAGCAGCGGTTTGTCAGGGGCTTCTGACCGGCGAAAGCGCAGCCAGCATTGCGCAAACCTCGGGCCGTGCGCCCAAAACCGTGCGAAACCAGATCCAGATGATCTATGAAAAGGTCGGTGTTTCGTCGAACACGGAACTACTGGATCGGTTGTCCGTGTTCCGTACGGTCGGCATGATGTTCGAGGATCAGACGACCGGACCGCCCGACGGGTCAACTCAGCGTCTGGAACATGACCAGCATCGCAAAAGGTGACACCATCAACGCAGGGAGGTTTCGTTCACGACCCAACTGCAAACACCCCTGCACAAAATGCTGACTTTCTGGCAATCAAAGTTGCGAAGGGCCAAAAGCTCCGCTCGGCATCGCCCCTGCGTGCGCCTCAAGATTGAACTTGCGGAAATTGTGCATTGAGCCAGTCCCGGAGATGTCCGACGCCGGTGCGCCAGTCCGGACCCGCAAGAATATCGTGGGCTTGGCCCGGTAACATCACGGCTTTTGTGCCCAGCTTCCGCGCGAGAGCGGGAACGCTCCCGCCGGAGGCGATCGGGTCGCGATCTCCGGCCATCACAAATACAGGCGGGTTTCCAACCGGTTGGGTGAGATCAAGTTTTCCCAATTCCATGAACACCTTGTCGCTGTCGGGTTGCGCCATGAGCCTTTCGACATTCCTGCGCACCGCATCCCGATCATGACCGGCATACATGACGTCGTATTGCGGCCCGAATTTCGTGAACATCGCGGATGGGCGACCGGTCAACATGCCCATCATTCCCTGAACGGGGTATCGTTTGATCATCCACCCCATGAACCCTTTCATCCCGAGCTTGATATCCCCGAAAGAGAGCAGCGCGATTGCCGGCACCGCATGTCGTGCGGCGTAGTTGCGCACCAATACCGACCCGAGCGAATGGCCGCCGAGGATCGGTGTTTGTCCTGTTTCGCCTTCGATATGCGCGACCGCACGGGCCACATCCGACGCGTAATCGGCAAATCTTGCCGTGCGAATACCCTCGCGTCCGCCGCTGCGACCGTGGCCGCGCAGGTTGAGGGCGAATGACGTCCAGCCGTCCTCGGCCAGTATCGGCATCGCTTGTTCGGCAAATTGCCAGGCACCGGATGTATAGCCATGCAGAAAGAGGATCGCGGGTCGCGAAGCATCGCCAAGGGCACCGGATCGCTGGATTTCAAGGGCGGGATATTCCCCCGAAGTGGGCAGGATTTGCGACTGGATACTCATGACTTGCGAAGGCTTTCAGTCCACGCGCCGACCGCGCCATACATCGCCCGAACCAAGCCCTCCCTCTGTTCGGCGGCCCAAGGCCCCCAGCACAAATCGGCAAGAAAAATATCGGCGTCTGTCATGCAATTCCTCTCAAGTTCGAAGCGGGCAAAAGATCGGGCGCGCCAGTGACGTGCCAGATGCGGCGGTTCACGGTCGACGGGGCTCAGGCCGCGCCGCCCGTGAAGACGATCCAGGCAAGGTACGCCCAGGCTGCGTAACCAACAGTCCAGGCGCCCGAGCGTAGAAGCGGAATGCCAGCCAACGACACCGCCACATAGGCCAGCCGCGCAGCCAGAAAGACGCGAGCGATCAGACCGAGATGAGGGTGGGACAGATCCGGGATAACGATGACAGCCAGCAGAACAATCGGCACCCAAAGCATCAAGGCCTCGATCTGGTTGGAGCGGACCATCGCGAGCCTGTTGGCAAAAATGCCCTCATCGACCCGTTCATCGAAGTTCGAGATCGTGTATTTGAACCCGACCTTGATGTCCCGGACGAGAGGTTGCAGCAGCAGAAGCGCCCCGAGCAGGATGACGTTCCAGAAGGTGATCGAGATAAGAGTTTCCATAGAGCTTTCCTGTATTTCTTTGGTGAGGTGCGTGTGCAGTCAGGTCATGTCGGACCAGTTCTGATCGAGGTATTCGGCAAGCGTCGTCTGTTTGGGCAGATCGAACTCCTCGACGATGGGCGCTGAATCCCATTTCGGCTGGTGGCTCGACACCAGATGGATCAACGCCAGAATGCTTGCCGCCGAGGGTGCCACGGGTTTCATCATCAATTGCCCCATCCGGGCGAACCAGCCGGGCATTTTGACCGCGCGCACAGGCCGATGCGCGTGCTTCGACAACAGCACCGCGACCTCCGCCCACGTCAGCCATTCCGGCCCGCCAGCCTCGATGGTCCGGTTAAAGCTCGCCTGTTTGCCGACTATGCCTGCCATCATATGGGCGACGTCGGTTGTCGCGATGAAGGCAGAGCCGTGGTTCCTGCCACCGGGGGCCAGCATGATGCCGCGTTTGACAACCAGATTGCCCGCAAGGCCCTGCCACATGCGCATGAACCCGTAGGGCCGCTTTGTGGTCGCATGAGGATGAGCGGACTGCGCCTGCACGGCCCCTGTCATCACCATCCACACATCCATAAACGCCGGATTGCGAACGATGGTGGCCGCAATCGGCGAACGCTCTAGGCGCTGCTCGATCAACCGTTTGCCTGCGAGTTCGGGCACAGTGTGCTCCTTGCTCCAGCTCGGGACCGAAGATTGCACCCAATGGCGCACGCCGGCCTCTTCGGCGGCGGAAATGAACGCCTCGTAACCACCCGCGGACATTTTCTTGATCGACATGGTCTTGCCTGACGGAATGATCCCGTTGGCGGAGGATACGACCGTATCGATCCCTTCAATCGCTTTCGCGAGACTGGCCCGATCCTCCAGCGACCCGACCGCGTATTCCAGGGTTCCTCCGGCACCTTCGAGGCCTTCCACCTTGCGGTTTGGATCCCTGATCAGAGCACGTACAAAGTAGCCCTTGTCGAGCAGAATGCGGACAACTTGCGCGCCCACCTGTCCGGTGGCTCCGGCGACAAGAATGCGGTTTTCAGCCATGTTTGATGGTCCTTTCGGTGGGTCCGGACACCCTTCGCCGATAGGCGGCGAATGCGGCCAGCACGTTGAGCAGAAGAAAATTCGGGACGACAAGGCTCGGCGCGAGAACCATTGGCCAATCAAGCATCACTTCCGAGGTGGGATATTCGGAGAACACGCGCATCGGGCCGGGCAGCCCCGTCTGTATGGCGATCAGGCCCGGAACGATGATGATCAGAACGCCGACGATGTGCCAAAGCCCGAGCGCGTCAGCGGAAATTCGACTGCGGCGTGCCTTGAAGAAAAGCCAGAGCGCAGAGAGCCCGAAGGCAAGATCGGTCACGCCGATGGCCAGCTCGACCTCCAACGGGAAATCCCCCTGAACCGTCTTGATCAGCGTCCCGACCGCCGCAATGCGCAGGGCTTGGATGGCGACGAACCAGTGGTCGGGCGTGGCAGCACACATGTCCAACAGCCCCTTGCGGACCATCGGAACCGTCAGCGCCGCAAAGCCGAGCGCGAACGGTACGACGGGAAGCCACAGACCGGGCAAAAGCGCCAGAAACCTGTCGCTCTCGTACACGCCATTCACAGCCATGATCGCGCTGGCGCTTGCCCAGATTGAGAGGACGAACCCGACGATCAGCGCGGTGATGACCGCGGCAAACGACCGCGCCGTCAACCCCATCGCGCACAGGAAGCCGAGCTGTAGGCCAAAGAGGATCGGAAGGGCAGAAAGGGTCACGACGATCCCTTTCCGGCATCGCCCTGCCCCATCACAAAAGCGCGCAAACCTTCAAGGTTGTCGCCGGCCACCTTGCTCAAGCGCGGTTTGATCAGGATCAGGTCCATCAAATTACCTAAGGGGCCGAATTTTGGTTCATACCCGATTTCAATGGTTGCCCTGGTCCTGCCCGGCGCCGTCTCTTCCACGCTCACAGTCGAATAAGCGTCGCGGATGGGCATCGTTCCCTCGTAAATCTCGACCGAGTACGAGGAGCCGTCGGTCCAGGCCGTGACACGCTCTTTCACATGGTTTTTGCCGTCCGCGAGATTACATTGACGTGCGGCACCGAGACCGGCGTCAGGCGTGCCTTCGATGATGAACGACTGCGCCACATGCGGGCTGAATGCATCTACGGACCCGTAGCGGGCCAGAACGCTCCAGACGACATCCGGCCGCGCCATGATCTGCCCCGTTTCGCGCAGCAGCGTCATTGGTCCCGCCCGATTTGATGGCTCTTTGCATTGGTCCGGCTCACATTGGCCTCCTTTTCGAGAACATGTATTCTCTTATGGGTTAAAAATTTTTACGACAGGGCGGTCAGCGCCTCTTCGATGAACGGTTCGATGATCGCACGGTCCGCACGGGCGTGGGCGAGCGTGAACAGGCCCTGCAGCACCCCAACGTAGTAGGGCGCGAGTTGATCTGCCCGCGTCTGCGGATAACCTGCGGCCAAGAGAGCGGCGTTCAGACGCTTGCGCAGATCGCTCCAATGCAGATCGATGACCGCTTTGACGTCAGGATCATCCATCGCAATATCAGCGGAGGTTCGTGCCATGAAGCAGCCGGTCTGACCAGCGCCAGACGCGGCCATTTCTGCCAGCTGCCGAAACGTCTGGCGAATGACATCAGGGGTCACGCTCTCCTCACTCAGAGCGCCGAAAAGCTGGGGGACGATTGTCTTCCGATAGTTTCGGAGGGCCGCGACAAACAATTTATGTTTGTCCCCGAATGCCGTGTAGAGCCCCTTCCGGCTGACGCCGGTGCCTTTGACCAGATCGTCATAGCTTGTCTCGCCATACCCCTTGGCCCAGAACACACGCATCGCGGCGCTCAAGGCTTCGTCCGGATTGAATTCTCGTGTGCGTGCCATTGGATCGACTCATTCGGGAATGCTAATTCTCTTATTTTGCATCGGTGGCACGATGTCAACCCGCTCGACTGACGCGGGACGTACGCGTCGACTGATAAATGCACCCAAGATTCGAGCTAAACACCTGCCGCAGCACAGATTGCGCGAGCATATGCACATCATGAAACGGCGAGGCGCACGGGCTTTGCGCGATCAGGTCACGGCGATGGATGCCATAAACGTCGCTTATGGTGATGCGGGCGTTCCCATGCGTGCGTCAAAAGACTTCGGCGTCTTCGGGTGGAGCGCTAAAGCGGCGATGCTGTGCTTGGGGCCGGATGAAAACTATGCGGCGCTGCACAATCCGGACTACGATTTCCCCGACGGTCTCATCCCGATCGGAAGCGCCATATTCGAGCGCATCGCAAGAGATCTCTTGGGAAGTGCCTAGCGCTGCCCCTCATCGGGCCAGCGCCCCTCCGCGATCAGCGGCACATGGCGTAGAAGCAACCCTACCGCGCCCGCACGAAGGCCAAAACCAGAACCATAAAGAAGAAAACAACATTCAGGCTCAACAACGCCGCCACGAAAGTGTCGTTCAGCAGACCGTCGATCATCGGTAGCGTACTCTGCTCGGATCGCTGGAATGACAGCACCGAAAGTAGGAAACCCGACAGGGCCAGCGTGTCGAACCCCGCGATAAGATACAAAACACGTGACTGAACCCGCGATTGCGCCAATTCACGTTCCTGGATCGAAAACGAAATCAGATCACGCAGCCCGCCCGTCGAGGCGTTGATAAATTCGTAATCCTTGGGCAGATCCCAAAACGAGGACACCCCTTCGCACGCTTTTTGCAGCCACGGCTTCAGATTGGCGCGGAAATCGAAAGCTTCCTGCTGATGACGTTGCAGCAGATAGAGCATCTCGTGGATGGCGGTGTGTTTCTGCTTCAGATCGCGGTGGTTCTTTGCCATCATCGGGCTGTCACCTTCGATCAGGACCTGACGCCGCCAGCGCCGCAGCGCAAACCATTCGTTCTGCATCCGCACCATGACTGACACGAAATAGAATTCCTCGCCGTAGTCCGTTCGCTGAATAGCAGAATAACTCCACCCGCCATAAAGCCGCCACGTATCCTGGCTGTCTTGGGAAATACATCTCTCGGTCGCGTCCAAACCCTCCGACCGGAACTGATCGGCCACGACTGCGAACCCCGACACATCGGGCAGCCCCAATCCAAAGACCGTGTGGATTGGCGTGTTGAAATCCAACGATGTCTTTTCATCGCTGGTCATAGCGGATGCCTGAACGACGGCGGTAACGAACGCCTTGATGTCGGGCAATATTTCCTTGCGATACCAATCCGTACCTTGGGCGAACTCATCGTCGGAGAACGTGCCGTTCAGCCCTGTCACCACACACAAGTCGCCCGAGTTCAACAAATACAGTTTGGAAAAATACGCCCCCCCGCCCTCTGCCACATCCAGGCCGGGGATTGCGATGGACCATTCGGCAGAATGATTGCGCCTCAGGGCTTCGAAACACCTGGAGAATGCGGCACCCGAAAAGTCATCCACTTCATCGCTCAACGCCACATCCGAGCGGTTGTCGCGCAAGATACGGTCGGGCGGTTTGGATGATTGGGTTGGCGCATTGATGATCGCGCGCAGACGCAGGGCCAGATCAAGCTTTGACTTCGTCTTGATGCCAAGGGGATGAATAAAATACTTACTTCGTATCAAGATAGGTTCCCAACCCTTTGGCTTTGTAAATCAACGGCACACCGTGTTCGAGGTAGTCGAGGGTAAATTCTTCACCCGCACGGATCGGCCTGCGCGCGCGCATCCACATGGTCGCGCGGTCGATTTCGAGATTCGGATCAGGGCTGTGGTTTATGAAGGAATAGGATGTCGAGAATGCACGGTAAAGCACGTGCGCATCCCCCAACCCGTTCCATTCCCCCGACAGGGCCTGCGGATGATCGTCCACGTTGACCACCTGTCCGTCCAGATGCCCCACGGGGTCTCCGGTTTCGTAGTCGTCACCGGCGAACAACCCCTGCCCCGATATCGCGCTTTGCGCGACATAGCTGCCGGAGATGTTGTTGATTAGGGGATGAGTGCGCTCCATCTGGGTCTCCGCTTGAGGGTGTGCGATCGCGCGACCGAAGGCTCAGGCTAATGCATTTCTGCCAAGGTGCAACCGATGCCTGAGATCAGACCTGAAAGGTCGTTACTCTGCCGCAGTCGCGCGAGACCGCTTTAAGAGCGAGGTGGGCGATGATAAAGGACTGCACCTCCTTCCAACGCCATCAAACGACAAGCGAGCAGAAACAACCCCTTTGAACTGTACACTCTCCCAAACCCTCGACCGGGTTCAGCCAGCGAGCGGTCACAGCAGCAGCCGCAAACCTTCGCATCTACATAGCCGCCAAAGACCTCACATCTGAACCCTGATGCGATGACATGCCGTAGGGCCAACGCACAAACAGCATCGCTTCGCCCACGACATCATTTGCCTCAAGCGTCCGTTTCAGATTACCCAGCGCGCATTTGAGCACGACCTGCCCTTTACGCTGGGCTTTGGCAACGACCGACACGTCGAACGGAACATCTGGGTGGCGCGCCGTCAGGGAGGCGACGATCCGATCCGCACCGCCGACCGCCATATAGAGCGCCACGCACATTCCCGGCTCGATATTGTTGATCGACGCGGGAACGCGGTAGCCCGTGCGGCGGTGGCCTGTCGTCAACACAACCGTGTCGATTTCATCGCGCTCTGTCAGGCTCATCCCCGCACTGGCCGCGGCCGCACAGGCCGCAGTCACACCGGGGACAATTTCCACCGGAATATCGCAGGCCCGCAGCGCGTCCATCTCCTCGGTGCTGCGTGCAAAAACCCCCGGATCACCGCATTTGAGGCGCACAACCCGGCGCCCGCGCTTGGCCGCGGCCACAAGCGTTTGCGTGATCTTCTCCTGTGGCCAACTGTGGCACCCGGGGGCTTTGCCGACATAGATGCGCTCGGCATCGCGACGGGCGAGTTCCAGTATCTCTGGGTCAAGCAGGCGATCATAATAGATCACGTCCGCCTCTTGCAGACGTTGCACACCGCGCAGGGTAATCAGGTCTTTGGCCCCCGGACCTGCACCGATAATGCTGACGCTGCCGCCCGTTGTCGCACCGAATTCACCGGTGGAGATCGCCGTCTTGATCAGCTTGGCGGCCTCACGCTCGGACCCGCCGGTGAACATCTGCCGGGGCGTGTCATTGAATACCCAGCGCCAAAGATCGCGGCGCGCGCGCGGGCCAAGCCGCGCAGCAGCGGCAGACCGCAACCGCCCGGCAAGCGCTGCCAGATCGCCCAGACGCGGCTCCAGCGTTTCTTCCAGTTTCGTCTTGATCTGCCGGGCCAGCACCGGTGCTGTGCCTTCGGTGCCGATGGCCACAACGACGGGGTCGCGATCAACGATCGAGGGCGTGATCGCATCACACAGGTCAGGCTGGTCGACCACGTTGACCGTCGCGCCGCCCAATTTTGCCAAAGCATGCAGCGCCATGTCGGTGCCCGGACAGCCTGTGGCGATAAAGACGAGCGCGGTGTCCGCAAAGGTTCCGGGCGTGATCGCACCGGTATGATGGGTGATGCGGCCCGCCCTCTCAAGATCGTGCAGTTCAGGGTCCAGCGTCGCGGAACAGATTTCCACGCACGCCTCGGTCTTCAGGATCAGCCGCGTCTTTTGCGCAGCCTGCTCCCCGCCGCCCACGATCACAACGCGGCGGCCCGTCATTTGCAGGAACATCGGGAAGGTTTTCATGCGGTCAGACTCTCTCTGGGGTGGCGCGCCTGCCAAAGGGCATGGGCCATGGTTTCGGCTTCATCGATGCTGCACGCCGCCTTCAGCGTCCAAAGGGCGAGCGCGGCAGTACCGGTGATGGTGGCGATGGCAAAGGGATCATGCACACGACCGTCCCAAAGGCCGCGCAGATCGACGGGATTGGCGGCGTCGTGGAGTTTGCGGGTCTGGTCGATCAACGATGGGGCGGGTTGCTGGATATGCGCACCATTCCGCAGGCCAAAAACCACTGTTTCCTTCGAGGGGTGGCGCTCGAATTCGCCGCCACCGCCCTTGATGATGCTGAGCGTGTCCTGACCCAGCAAGGCTGCCGCCTGCGCTTGCAAACTGCGATATGACGGGTGGAAAACGCCCTGTACCGTTGCCGGCGCGCATGACGGGTTCCACATGCGCAACACGGTGTTGAAACACGAACGCAGGCCAAACGTGTCGCGCAGCCCGAGCAATGCAAAGGCGGTGGGGCTGAGCGTCTCGAGTGGGCTATAGGTCACATTCGGCCCCGCCAGATCGAGTGCTTCGCGCAGCGAGGCTACGCTGGACTGGTGTGAATTCCACCCGTGCATCGATACGGTATACCCCGCCTGCCCCACCAGACGCGCGGCCAGCAGAAACAGCGGCGCGCCACGGCTGCGCCCTGCGGCATAGGACGGCCAGTCAAGATCCGCCTGGGGCAGTGTTCCGGTCACATGGGCACGCAGCGCGGCTGTGAATCCGGCGATCTCATCGGCCGTTTCCCCCCGCAACCGCATCACCATCAGCAATGCTCCAATCGCCTCGGGGGCGGCGTCCTCGCTCAAAATCAAAGTCATGGCATCGCGGGCTTCGGCAAAGGTCAGGCTCCGCGCCCGCCCCTGCCCGCGTGCGACGATCCGGACGAAGGGTGCGAGGGTCATTCTGCCGCCATCGGGATTTGCGCCTGTTCCAAAAGCGTCGCCAGCTCCGGTTTGCATGACCCGCAGTTGGTGCCCGCGCATGTCATCTCGCCCAGCGCCGTTACCGTCCCCGCACCGGCGGCCACGGCGTCCAGCAAGGTGTTGCGACCCACGTTGAAACAGGCGCAGACGGTGGCACCTGCGTCCGGCTGGTCGGCAGGCGCACGCCCCGCAAGGGCAGCGAGCGGCGGTGTGTCGCTGCCGATCAGGCCAACGATTGTTGCACGCGACACGACCACCGGATCGGGTGAGGCGAAAAACAGCGCCGTGATCCGACCGTCCTGCGTGATCGCGATGCGGGTCGTGCCGCTTGTCACATCGGTCTGCACAGAAAGCGCGCCGGTTGGCTGGTCACACAGACGGCGCGCCTCGGCTTCCCAATCCTGCGGCATTTTCCTGCCCGCCAGTTCCGCCTGCCAGCCGGTTCGGGTGCGAGCGATGGCCGCATAGGGTGTCTGCGGCGTGGGCGCGTTCGCACTGGCCAGAAAGCCATACCATTTCGCGCGAAACACCCGCGCACTGACCGCTGCGGCCTTCAGCGCCGGTTGGCCCGACACGGGATCGGTCGCAGGCGCCGTGGCACGGTTCACGGTGCCGAACGTCGTGCGCTGGCGCGTCCAATGCATCGGCGCAAACAGTTGGCCCTTGGCGACACGCGGCGTAACCAGCGCCCGCAAAAGAGCGTGCCCGTAGATGTTTTCGACCGCAATCAGCGCGCCGGGGAATGCGCCCAATTCGGCGGCATCGGCAGGGTTCATCTCGACGTAAGGCTCCGCCAGATGCGCCCCCAGCCGCGCGGATTTGCCCGTGCGCATCATCGTGTGCCATTGATCGCGGTTGCGGCCGGTGTTCAATGTGAACTGCACCTGACACAACCGCGGGGGCTGCACTGCGATCATGCGCGCCTTGCCGTCGGTGTGATAGAACTGCCCATCGGCAAAAAAACGGTGGCCATCGCGCGGCCATTGCGTGGGGACCAGCCCGGCATAATCGGCGTCGGCAAAAATGCTGAGGTCCAGATCGCGGGGCACGCTGGCCGCCGCCTGATCGAGCCGCACGTATTCCGCAAAAATCTCCCGCGGATTTTCATAGGCGAAGGCCGCGCCGAACCCCATCCGGCGCGCCACATCGCAGATGATCTTCCAGTCGGGGCGCGCGTCACCGGGCGCGGGCAGAAACGCGCGCTGGCGCGAGATGCGCCGCTCGGAATTGGTAACGGTGCCATCCTTTTCACCCCATCCCGTGGCGGGCAAAAGAACATGGGCCAGATCATTCGTATCCGTCCTCTCCATGATATCGGACGTCACGACAAACGGCACCTTCGCAATCGCCGCCGCGACACCGTCGGCATCGGGAAGCGAAACGGCAGGGTTCGTCGACATCACCCACAACGCCTTTATCTTGCCGTCCGCGCAGGCCTGAAACAGATCAACGGCCTTGAGCCCGGCTGTCGTACAGATCGTGGGACTGCCCCAGAAATCGCGCACGATCTGCCGGTGCGCCTTGTTCTCGAGCTCCAGATGATTGGCGAGCATATTGGCCAGCCCGCCGACCTCTCGCCCGCCCATCGCGTTGGGTTGGCCGGTCACGGAAAACGGGCCCATCCCGACGCGCCCGATCCGTCCCGTGGCAAGGTGGCAGTTCAGGATCGCATTGACCTTGTCGGTGCCACAGCGGGACTGATTGACCCCTTGGGAATACACAGTGACAACCTTTTCGGTGCCAGCCCAAAGGGCATAGAAGGCTGCGAGCGCCTCTGCGCTGAGCCCGCTGTCCGCCGGGTCCGTTGCGCGCGCGGCGGCGATTGCCTCTGCCGAACCGGTCACATGGTTTTGGGTGAAGGACCGGTCCAATTTGCCGCGATCCGCCAGATGCGCCAGCAATCCGTTGAACAGCGCGATATCGCCGTCCGGCGCGATTTGCAGATGCATATCGGCAAGGTCCGTCGTTGCGGTCCGGCGCGGATCAATGTTGACGACCCGCATATGGGGCCGTGACGCCTTTGCCGCGGCGATGCGTTGGTACAGCACCGGATGACACCACGCGAGGTTGCTGCCCACCAGCACGACCAGATCCGCCTCTTCAAGGTCCCGGTACGTGCCGGGCACCGTGTCCGTGCCAAAGGCGCGTTTGTGCCCCGCAACCGAGGAAGCCATGCAAAGCCTTGAATTCGTGTCGATATTCGCCGCCCCTATAAACCCCTTCATCAGCTTGTTGGCGACATAGTAATCTTCGGTCAGCAATTGCCCCGACGCATAGAAAGCCACGCTTTCGGGCCCATGTTCTGCAATCGCAGCCGAGAATTTTGACGCCACAAGGTCAAGTGCGGTGTCCCAATCCGCAGTACGCCCCAGCACCTTCGGCGCGAGCAATCGACCGTCCAGATCAATCGTTTCGCCCAAGGCGGCCCCCTTGGAGCAGAGCCTGCCATAATTCGCCGGATGGTCGGGGTCTCCCTTGATCGTCCCACCAGCGTCCGCCAGCACGCCGCAGCCTACACCGCAATAGGGGCACGTGGTGCGGGTCAGGCTCATGCCGGCACACCTGCGGTGGCACGCGCACGCAGGAAAGCGCGATCGAGCAGGATCCGTCCATCCGACACCTTGGCCGGATAGGTCGCCACGCGCCCGTCATCCGCGCCCTGCGCCTCGCCCGTCTCGAGCGAGATGACCCAGTTGTGCAGTGGACAGGTCACGGACTTGCCGTGCACGATGCCTTCCGCCAAAGGCCCGGCCTTATGGGGGCACGCATTGTCGAGGGCAAAGACCTCATGACTTGCCGTGCGAAACACCGCGACACAGCCCAAGGGCGTCTTTACCATCCGCGCGCCACGCAAAGGCACGTCTTCGAGCGGTGCAATATCGATCCAGTCGTTCATTCCGCGGCCTCCAGCGACAGGTTTGCCAACGGCTGATAGCGCTGCGCCTTGGTCTCTACATGATCGGCCCACGGGTCCTTGCGGTAGATGGATTGGCTGATCTCGAAACGCGCGACCAGTGCGGGACCATCCGTGTCCACGCGCTCCTTGATCCATTCAAGCCCGACCTTGTCCTTCCACTTGTAGATGCGATCGAGATACTTGGCGTTTTCACGATACAGCTGCGTGACGGCCTTGATCGCCTCTATCGCCTCTTGCTCGGTCGGGACCTGCATCAGCAATTCGGTTTCGCGCACGTCCATCCCGGCCGCCCCGCCGATACTGATCTGATAGCCACTGTCGACGCAGATCACGCCGATGTCCTTGCACGTCGCCTCAGCGCAGTTGCGCGGACACCCCGACACCGCCAGCTTCAGCTTGTGCGGTGTCCACGACCCCCAGAGTTCCTTTTCCAGCTTTATGCCCAGACCCGTTGAATCCTGCGTTCCGAAGCGGCAGTGATCCGTTCCCACACAGGTTTTCACCGTGCGCAACCCTTTGGAATAGGCATGTCCCGACACCATGCCGGCCGCGTTCAGATCGGCCCAGATGTCGGGCAAATCCTCGCCCCTTACCCCGAGCAGATCGATACGTTGCCCGCCGGTGACCTTGACCGTCGGCACCCCGTACCGGTCGGCCGCATCGGCAATCGCGCGCAGCTCGTCCGGCGTGGTGATCCCGCCCCACATGCGCGGGACAACGGAAAAAGTACCGTCCTTCTGGATGTTGGCGTGCTTGCGTTCGTTGATGAACCGGCTTTGGGGATCGTCCTTGTAGTCGAGCGGCCAGTCGGCGAGCAGATAGAAATTCAGCGCGGGGCGGCACAGGTGGCAGCCGCACGATGTCTTCCACCCGCACTCCTGCCAGACCGCCGCCATCGACGTCAGCTTTTGCGACTTGATCATGCGCCGCACGTCCTCATGCGTCATGTCGGTGCAGCCGCAAATGCTTGCCGCTGCGGGCACGACGAAATCATCCCCGAGCGTGACGGCCAGCACCTGCTCGACGAGCCCCGTGCATGTCCCGCAGGACCCGCTGGCCTTGGTGGTTGATCGCACAGCGCCCAGATCAGTGGCGCCCGTTGCGATCGCATCTTCGATTTGTCCCTTGCAGATTCCGTTGCAGCCACAGATCTCCGCGTCACGCGGTAAGGCTGCAACAGCCGCTAAAGGGTCAAGGGGGGCACCCCCCTGAAAGGCCGGTCCGAAAATCAGGGTGTCGCGCATCTCGCTTATGTCTGTCTTGTCGCGGATCAGCCCGAAGAACCAGTTGCTGTCGGAGGTGTCGCCATACATGACAGCGCCCTTGACCACATTCTCCTCTATCACCAGCCGGCGATAGACACCGCGCGCCGGATCGCGAAAGACGATGTCCTCGCGCCCTTCTGCGTCGGCAAAATCTCCGGCACTGAACAGATCACAGCCTGTGACCTTGAGCTTGGTCGACAGCTCTTTTTGCACGAATTGCGCCGGCGTGTTCATCAAGGTCTGCGCGGCCACCCTGGCCTGATCATAAAGCGGAGCCACCAGCCCGAAGATCGCCCCGTCGTGTTCGACGCATTCGCCAACCGCCAGCACATCCGCGTCCGAAGTGACCATTTGGTCGTCCACATGGACACCTCGGCCAACCATCAGCCCTGCATCCTGCGCCAGTTTGACATTGGGCCGGATGCCGACAGCCATGACCAGAAGATCACAGGGCAGTTCGGTGCCATCGTCCAGACGCAACGCCCTGACCTGACCATTCTCGCCCAGTATTTCGCTGGAGTTGGCCGAACATTTCACGGTGATGCCCTTGTCCACCAGTGCCTTGCGCAAAAGATATCCCGCGGCTTCGTCCAACTGACGCTCCATCAGATGGCCCATGATGTGCACGACGGTCACATCGACGCCCCGCGCGGCCATGCCAGCGGCCGCTTCCAAGCCCAGCAAACCCCCGCCAATGACGACGCATTTATGCGCAGGTCCGAGGTCCATCATCCGCTGCGTATCCTCAAGATCGCGGTAGGCGATGACCCCGTTCAGATCATGGCCCGGCAGCGGGATCATGAAAGGGTTCGATCCCGTGCCGAACACCAGCTTGTCGTAGGAAAGAACATCGCCGTTCTGGGCCGTAACGGTCTTGGCCGCGCGGTCAATCGCCACGATCCGTTCGCCAAAGCGGCAGGTCACGCCGTGGCTTTCGTACCAACTTGCATCATGGGTGACGATCTCGTCATAGGTCTTTTCCCCCGACAGCACGGGCGACAGCATGATGCGGTTGTAGTTCCCGCGCGGCTCTGCGTTGAACAGGGTCACGTCATACGCCGCGCCCGCATCAAACAGATCTTCCAGCATCCGGCCCGTCGCCATTCCGGCACCGATGACAATCAGTTTCTGGGTCATCCTGTTCACTCCGCTGCAATGGCTTTGGGTTTGTTTTTCGGGGTCGCGCCGTGCTCGTATTCCTCAAGGAAATCAAGCACCTCCTGGCGGTAGGTGTAGTAGTCGGGATGTTCCAGAAGCGCTTTGCGCGTGCGCGGGCGCGGCAAGTTCACATCCGTAATCTTGCCAATCGTTGCCTGCGGCCCGTTGGTCATCATCACAACGCGGTCCGCCAGCAGGATCGCCTCGTCGACATCATGGGTCACGCAGATCGCCGTGACCTTGGTACGCGACCAGACCTCCATCAGCACTTCCTGCAGTTCCCAGCGGGTCAGACTGTCAAGCATGCCGAAGGGTTCATCGAGCAACAGCAATTTCGGCGACAGCGCAAAAGCACGCGCGATGCCGACACGCTGCTTCATGCCGTTGGACAGGCTGGCGGCCCCTTTATCCATGCTGTCCGCCAGCCCGACGCGTTCGAGATAATACTCAACCACGTCCTGCCGTTCGGCCTGCGAGGCTTTGGGATAAACCTTGTCGACGCCGATCGCGACGTTCTGCTTGGCGGTCAGCCACGGAAACAGGTTCGGCGACTGGAACACCACGGCGCGTTCGGGATCGGCGCCCTCGACGTTCCAGCCATCGAGCTTGATCGCGCCCTTGGAAATCGGGTTCAGACCGGCCGCCATCGTCAGCACCGTCGACTTGCCACAACCCGAATGGCCAATGAGCGAGATGAACTCTCCCTTGTTAATCTTCAAATCAAAGTTCTCGACCACGGTGAGCGGCCCCTTGGGCGTCGGATAAACCTTGTCAAGCTGCGAGAAGTTGAGGAACTTCTCCGCGATGCCACCCTCCTGCGCCTTGGCGACAGCGGCGGGCACACCGTGGATCGGGGTCACGTTCGGCAGTGTCCGGGTTTCCTCGACCTTCGAGGCGATGCCCACATCCATCAGATAGTGGGTCACCTGCCCCCGCAGCGCTTTGAATGTGGCGTCATTGTTCATCGCGACACGGTCGCGGGGACGCGCGATATCGACCTTGAATTCATCGCCCAGCGTGCCGTCGGGGTTCAATGCGATGATACGGTCGGCAAGAATGATCGCTTCGTCCACGTCATTGGTGATCAGCACGCAGGTCTTTTTGTCCTTGTCCCAGATCGCCTCGATCTCATCGGCAAGGTTTGCGCGGGTCAGCGCATCCAGCGCCGACAGCGGCTCATCCAGCAGCAACATCTCGGGGTCCATCGCCAACGCACGGGCCACGTTCACCCGTTGGCGCATCCCGCCCGAAAGCTCTGCCGGGCGGCGTGTGGCCGCATGCGACAGCCCGACCATGGCGACATAGTGATCGACCTTGGCGGCGCGTTCGGCCTTTGACAGGTCGGGAAACATCGTGTCCACGGCCAGCGCCACATTCCCGTTCACGGTCAGCCACGGCATCAGCGAATAGCTTTGAAAGATCACACCGCGTTCGCGCCCCGGCTCCGTGATGGGCGCACCGCGATAGGTGACCGTCCCCGACGTGGGCTGTTCCAGCCCCGCCATCAGATTGATCAGCGTGGTCTTTCCAGTGCCGGAGAACCCGAGGATGACCACGAACTCCCCCTCGGCCACTTCCAGATCGATGTCCTTCAGAACCGGCATATCGCCATAGCTTTTCGAGACGCCCTTGAATGAAAGAATACTCATTGGGATCACCGGTTGTTTGAGAATGTGAACATGGATTGCAGGGCGTACATCACCCGGTCGAGAAGGAACCCGATTATCCCGATCGTGAACACCGCGACCATGATGCGGGCCAGCGATTGCGAGCTTCCGTTCTGGAATTCATCCCACACGAATTTGCCAAGACCGGGGTTCTGGGCCAGCATCTCCGCCGCGATCAGCACCATCCACCCCACCCCCAGCGACAGCCGCAGGCCAGTAAAGATCAGCGGCAAGGCCGAGGGCAGCACCAGCTTGGTGATCTTGGTATAGGTGTTCATCTTCAGCACGCGGCTGACGGACACAAGGTCCTTGTCGATCGACGACACGCCAAGCGCCGTATTGATCAGCGTGGGCCAGAGCGAGCAGAGCGTCACCGTGATCGCCGACACCAGAAATGACTTGGAGAACATCCCGTCGTTTGTCGTGTAAACGGCTGATACGATCATGGTCACGATCGGCAGCCACGCCAGCGGCGAGACGGGTTTGAATATCTGGATCAGCGGGTTCAGGGCGGCGTTGGCCGTCACCGACAGACCTGCGGCAATGCCCAACGGAATGGCCACGATCGAGGCCACCAGAAAACCGAAGAACACCGTTTTGATCGAGGTCCAGATCTGATCGTAATACGTGGGCTTGCCGGTATAGACGCGGTCGCGCACGCGGTCCGTATCCCCGTTGGCGATATGTTCGGCGTTGCGCGCCTCCTGACGCTCATAGAATGCCGCTTCGCGCTCGCCTTCGCGGACAGCATCCTGACGCAGCTCACCCACCTGTTCCCAGACCTGCACGGGGCCGGGCACCGCGCCCAGCGATGTCTGCACCTGTGGCGCGAGCGTCGCCCAGAGGGCCACGAACACCCCAATCGCCACGAGGGGCACCCCCAGAAGCCGCCAGACTTCGCCCAGCTGCGCGCGCGGATTGTCGCCCGCGGCGGCACGCAGGATCGGGGTCAGCCAGGCGAGGCCAAGAACCCGGAACCATCCGTCGGCCTTGGTGATACGGGCAAAGCGCCGCGCGCGGCGGGCTTCGATGTCAAGTGTGCTGGGGTCAATCGCGGTCATGTCGTGTGTCCACCTGTTGGGAATGGAAAAGGCCCCCGCGCGGCGATACGCGGGGGCAATCGGGCCTAGCCCTGGATTTCGCCGTCCAGAACCGTCTGTCCGGATTTCAGACCGATCGGCAGGCTGTCGATGTAGGCGTTGGGTGTGCGACCATCGTAGGGAATGGCATCGATGATATCGCTGGCGGGCGTCGGCGCCTTGAAGCCGTCGCTGTCCCATGGGAAATCGGCCTCATTGGCCATGCCCTCGTCGACCAGCATGCGCGCGGCCTCCAGATAGATATCGGGGCGATAGACATCGGCCGCGGTCTCGAAATACCACTCGTCAGACATCGTCTCTGGGATCTGACCCCAGCGGCGCATCTGCGTCAGATACCAGATGGCGTCCGAATAGAACGGGTATGTGGCGTTGTAGCGAAAGAAGACATTGAAATCGGGCGCAGGCCGCACGTCGCCTTTTTCGAACTCGAAGAAACCGGTCATCGAATTGGCAATGACTTCGGCGTCCGCACCGACATAATCGGGACGGGACAACATCTGCACCGCTTCTTCACGGTTGGCGTTGTCGTTTTCATCCAGCCAGATCGCCGCGCGGATCAGCGCCTTGGTCAGAGCAATGGTCGTGTTTGGATTTTCTTCCGCAAATTGGGCCGAAATGCCGAACACCTTCTCGGGATTGTTTTTCCACATGTCGTAGTCGGTAATCACGGGAACGCCGATGTTCTTGAAGACCGCCTGCTGGTTCCACGGCTCGCCCACGGCATAGCCGAATATCGTACCTGCCTCCATCGTGGCGGGCATCTGCGGCGGCGGCGTCACCGAAAGCAGCACATCCGCGCCGATCTGGCCGGAAATGTCCTGTTCGCTGTAAAAACCCGGCTGCAGGCCACCGGCAGCCAACCAATACCGGATTTCGTAGTTGTGCGTGGACACGGGAAACACCATGCCCATGTTGAACGGCTCGCCACGGTCCAGATAATCTTCCACGACGGGGGCCAATGCTGCGGCGCTGATCGGGTGCTGGGGGCGGCCATCGTCCATCAGCGGCACGTTGGGCTTCATTTCGTCCCATATCTCGTTCGACACGGTGATCGCGTTGCCGTTCAGATCCATGGAGAACGGCGTGATGATATGGGCTTCGGTCCCGTACCCGATGGTCGCGGCCAGCGGTTGACCGGCGAGCATATGCGCCCCGTCAAGCTCGCCCGAAATCACCCCGTCAAGAAGCACTTTCCAGTTCGCCTGCGCCTCCAGCGTGACGAACAGCCCCTCGTCCTCGAAGTAGCCAAGCTCATAGGCCACGGCGAGCGGTGCCATGTCTGTCAGTTTGATAAAGCCAAGCGTCAGATCTTCCTTTTCCAGATCCAGAGACTGGGCCGCGGCGGAGGTGGCCAGCAAGCTGGAGGTCGCCAGCAAAATCGCGAGTGTGGTCTTCATGGTCGGTCCTTTCAAAATGCTCCAGGGGGCAACCCCCCGGGGGGAAACGAAAAAAGCCGCACGCAGGGATCACGGGGGAGGAGGTCCGTGGTCCATACGAGCGGCTTTGCTCTGAGAAGGTGCGCAACCTGCATCGGCCTGCGCAAAGGTGTGGGCAACGTTGCCCCTTGGACCGAGCATGGAACGAGTTGGCCGCCAATCTCAACAAAAATTCTGCATTGCCGCGTCATTTTATGCCGCATCGCAGAAGACGCCTAAGAATTGATCAGCGCGTGCCCGCGAAATCAAAGGTTCTGCCGTCAAAAAAGGCATCCTGCGCGAGAATCATATGCCCGCGCGTCGAGGCCACGGCCGTTTCATACCGCAACGCACCTTCGATCTTCTCGGACGCTGCTGGCAGGTCGACGCCGATGGCGCCCAGATTCTGCCGGTAAAGATCGGCGCGAAAACACGCCTTGGCGCTTTGGACCCCGGACGCATCCGCCCCGAGGCGCGATGCGATCCACGCGGCCTGACTGCGCCACGGAAAGCTGGCGGCATGTCTGTGAAACTGGAGAAACCGCCCGATGACCTGGGGTGCCGCATTGTGTTGCGCGGTGATTTCGCCGGACAGTGCCGGGTCAATAAACTCGGGCGACATACTCAGGTGTTCGCTGCGGGCCAGTATTTCCACGGCCAGAGGCTTGTTTTCGTGCAAATCCAGCCATGCCGACGCCCTGTAGACCGCACGCATCAGGCCGCGCGCGGCCCCGTCGTGGGTTTCGACCCACTCATGGCGGGCTGCCAGCACCTTTTCGGGCGCAAATTGCCAGACATCACGGCCCGTCATCATCAACTGAGCGACGTCCTGCTGCACGGCGACACTGCCCCACGGCTCGCCCACCCAGAAGGCATCGACGGTTCCGTCCGACACGGCCTGCGCCATACGCGGCGGCGGAACGGTAATTTCCTCGATCCGCACGTCGGGCGCCGCTGAGGTCCAATAGGACAACAGCAACCTGTGCATCGAATGGTGAAACGGCACACCCACGCGGATCGGCTGTGTGCCACGGGCGGCGAGTGCCGCCAGCACGGCGCCCGCATCCCCGAAGGGCACCGCACCCATTTGCGCGGCCAGCGCGTTGGACACGCCGAACACCGTGCCGTTCACCGACAACACCATCAAGGCATCCACCCGCGCAGGCAACCCGCCCAGCCCGACCGACATGGCCACAGCCATCGGCGACAACATATGCGCCGCATCCAGATGCCCGAGCGCCAGCATATCGCGCAAGGCCGACCATGAAGGCTGGCGCACGAGGTTCAGCGTCAAACCTTCCTCGGATGCGAACCCCAGTTCCTTGGCGATCACCAGTGGCGCGCAATCGACCAGCGGGACGTAGCCACAGTTCAGGACCGTGTCGCTCATGACAAAAGATCCGCCGCCGTGACAAGCGCATGTGCCACATCGATCACCTTGCGGTTCTGGCGCATCGCGGTTTTGCGCAGCAGGGTATAGGCCGCGTCCTCGCTCAGGCCGCGCTGCCGCATCAATATTCCCTTTGCGCGATCAATCTGCTTGCGGTCCTCAAGCGCCTGTTTCGCCGCCTGCAGCTCCGATTGCATCTGGCGCATCAATTTGAACCGCGCGATCGCCGTCTCCAGAACCGACTTGATGCGCTCCATTTTCAGACCGTCGACGACATAGGCGCTGACACCGGCATTCAGCGCAGCTTGCGTCAGCGCCGCGTCGGTCTGATCCACGAACAAGGCGACAGCCCGCTTGGAGGTTTCGGTGGCAAAGCTGATATGTTCGAGCGTATCGCGGTCAGGGTTCGCCAGATCGATGAGAACAATGTCGGGGGAGAACTCCTGCACCGTGCGATCCAGCGCCGACATTTGCGCCAGCGCCTTGATGTCGGACCATCCCGCTTCGGTCAGCGCATCAATGATTGCCCGCACCCGTTCGGGCTCCGGCTCAACGATCAGAATACGAAGATCACTTTTCATAAGATCGTGATTTGTGCTGCCGCACGGAAGGTCAACACCAACCCATCAGGCACCCTGTGCACCGGGTTTCATAGGCACGCAAAAGAGGCGGGCCAGACGAAACTGCCAATTTATTTTGCAATCGATGAGTCCGACAGCCTGTGCCGCCAAACAGGCCCAGCGCCAAGGAACAGCTGCCGCATCATCCCGACAGGGGCGACCGGATAAGTGGATTTGTCAGGGCGCGACCTTGGGCAGGTCCAGATTGCGCAGCAATTCAATGACTTCCGCCGGCTTCGTACAAATCGGCGCGTCGGGAAACAGCTCGACGATCTTGTCCTTCTTTCCCCGACCTGTGTGAAACACAAAGTCGGTGCCGCGTTTCTGGAGTTCGGCCGCGACCGGGAAAACATCATAGCCCGCCAGATCAACGTCCAGCACGGCGGCATTGATCTGCTGGTCCCCCACCGCGTCAAAACAGGCCTGCAACGTCATGCATGGCCCCACCACCCGGTAACCCGCGTCCTCAAGATCCATCTCGATCTGCATCGCGATCATGGCTTCGTCTTCGGCAACAAGAATGGAAATCGTCACTTTGCTATCTTTCTGCGTTGATCGGAACGGGGTTGAGCCTGAAGCGCAGGAGAGCCGTCAGCCCATCGCGCCATTCCCTCTTTAACGTCCCGCCAAGTTGTTGGGCACTCATCATCATCATTTTGGTGCCGAAACCGGAAGAATTCTCCTTGAGCGGGTCGATGATGTTGTTGGCCCCCTCGGTTCCGTTTTGCGTCTCTTTCCATGTCAAATTGACGAACGGATTTCTTTGATCTGTGTCAACACCGTCAACAGACCAATGGATTTCGACGCTCCCCGCTTCATTGCCGCGCCACGCGCCGTATTTGACGGCATTCGTGACCAGCTCATGCAGGATCAACCCGAGCGGCGTCAGATGGGTATCGGGTATCGTCACCGGTTCACCGGTCAGAGAATAGACGCGCCCGTCATCGGCATAGGGCTCGAGCACAGTCTCGATCAGGCTGGACAATTGAATACTGGCAGTGCCCGCCTCGGTGGTCGTAAGAGCATGTGCCCGGGACAATGATTTTATGCGCTCGCTGATCTTGTTGACCAGCGTGGGTGCATCCGTTTCCCCACGGCCGGTCAAGCGCACGATGGAAGTGATGATCCCGAACAGGTTCTTGACACGGTGACTTAGCTCCTGCGCCAGCAAGGCGTTTCTGTCGCGGTGCTCTGCCACCTCCTGCAAAAGCTCTTGCGTACGGTCCAGCTTGACAGCGCGCGAGAACAGGTACCAGACAAAGCCAAGCAGGATGGCGATAAAGAGAACCGAGGCGAGCAACACGACGGCGGTTCTGTCATGCGCCACACGCGCACCATTGAGCGCATCCTGCAGGATGATCTGTTCTTCGGACCCGAGTTCGGCGATGCGCGCGCGGATGCCCTGCATCAACTGCTTGCCGACATCGCTGTTGATCAGGGCCAGCGCCTCGGGCCGCCGGCCGGCATCCGTCAATCGGATTGTTTCGGCAAGCTCCTCGAATTTCAGCTCGGCCAGCGCCTCCAGATCCTCAAGCGCGTCTTGCTGCGTGTCCGTCAAGATGCCTGACAGCAGATCGGCAAGCTCTTCCATACTCTCCCGGTACTGCTCTGGCCCGGTCTCATAGGGCTCGAGGTAGACAGGATTGCCGGTGAGGATGTATCCACGCTGACCTGTCTCTGCATCCAGAACGCCGGCCTCGATCTGGCGAAGACGCGTCAGTATGCTTGTCGATAACGTCGTCTGGGCGCGCAGTCTGTCTTCGGTCTGGTAGGATTGATAGGTGAATACACCCGATATCAGCAACGCAACCATCACGGCGAGCAGCGGCAAGAGTAGGCGGCGGTTCTGGAGGCGGTGGAATGGCATGGGATTCTTGGACTTATTCTGAGCTTCGGGGAAGGTAGATTAATTTGTTGAAATGCCAAGCGCGTTCACTAGATATCACCCTGACGACCCTCAAGAGACCCAGATTTTGCGCATACTACTAGCCGAAGACGAGGCGCTCGTCGCAATGGACTTCGAGGCAGAGGTCGAAGACCGGGGCCTTGGCGAGGTTGTCATCGTACACACGCTGGCCGATGCGAAAGAAAAGATCGCCACAGATCACTTCGACTGGGCTGTTCTCGATCTCAATCTGCCAGACGGTCAGACTTTCGAGCTGGCCGATCAACTGGTCTCAAAGGGCGTAAAGATCTGCTTTACGACCGGGGCGGATATCCAGCCCGCCACGCTTGCCCTCTATGATGCCAGAGCCTTTGCAAAGCCTGTGTCCATGCCCGACATCTGCAACCATTTTTCTGGCAATCCATAAGATCGCGGTCGGTTGCGCAATGCGCACTGCTCTACCGCTTTGCCCCCTGCCCTTTATTTGCGCACACGACAGCGATTGAACCATTGACGCATCGTGTCCGGGCCTGTTGATTAGTTCCCATTTAAGACTGCGAGTTACACCAAACAGCATGCCCCGGGCCAGAATGACGGCTGGGGCATATCTCAAAAAGGTATTTTCATGCCAACAGCGGTATTTTCGAACGGTTCACCAATTACATTTGGCACTGGCTATCGCTGGTGGACATTCGATCCAAGAGGCGAAGAAAACGGCGCCATTGCCACCAATGTCCGCTTCGCCATGAATGTCCGCGCGGCGGACGGCGGACAGGTCGATCTGGGCAAGGTCGAGCTCTACATCGGCTCGCCCTCCTACGTGGCCCCCGGCGGCAATCCCGGTGTCCGTGACGTGATCTTCGATGCACCGGACCTTCCGGATCTATTCGGTGTTCAGGCGGACACGGCCTTTGATCAGGACAACGAAAACGATCACGACATCTTTTTCAACGCAAGCGGTTTCGCGTCTCAAAGCCTGTTTGCGTTTGACGGCGAAGCGGTCAACGGAAGATGGCGCTTTTATGTGGACAACCGCACCGGTGAAGACCTCGTCGTGGAAAACCTGCAGGTTTTCGTGGAAAACCGCGTCCCCACCATCCCCGATCTCGTGGTCAAGGACATCACGATCGAAGGCCCGCTGACGCCGAACAGCGAAGCGGAATTCATCGTGGATATCACAAATATCGGCGACCGGAATTATAACATCGGCCAGCCCACGCAAATCCAGTATTTCGTGGACGGCCGCAGGCTGGACGAGACGGACAGCCTTTTATTGGGCCTCGGTGCCGGGCAGACAGATGCGGAATCCGTGACGTTTCGCATTGGCGACACCGTACCGGAGCGGTTCGAGGCACGCATCGTGAATACAAACGGTGGCGAGCTCACCGGCAACAACAGACGGGTCGAAATCATCGACGCAGATCGGCACAGTGTGGGTCCGGTCAAGACGCTCGCCAATTCGGGCGAAGAGGTCAAAACCGCAATCCTGTTTGCCCACTCCGTTTACGGCGACGGGAAACTCGCGAACGTGGCCTTGCGTAACAATGGTGCCGACAACGGGCGGGACGACGACTACAGGGCATTTTTCGACAGCCTTGGCTGGCAGGTTCTGACGGACCAGCAGCTTGGCGATCACTACGTGCCCACGGGCGGCACGCGCGTGCAGTCCGACAACCGCTACGCCGCCCAAGCCGTTTTTCAGGCGGGCGGGCTCTATGAAGGATCGGTCGATCTGCTGGTGGTCGACGACAAATACGAAGCGCAGGCGCTTCTGGCGCAGCGGACCCTGGCGGACGGCAGCAAGGAGCTTGTCCTTACGTTCCGCGGCACCGATGGCGAAGATACCGTCCGCGCGGCCACGGGTCAGGCATGGTCGGAGCTGGGTCAGGAAAAGCACTATGAATCCCTGCGCCCCATCATCGAGGCCGCGATTTCCTATGCCAATGACAACGGAAACGATGTCTCGAAATTCATTGTCGCAGGGCACAGTCTGGGCGCCGCCATGGTAGATATCTTCACGGCAGTCCACGGCCAGCAGGTCAAATCCTCCATCGACCTGACGGCGGTTGCCGTCGCCTCACCCGGTATGGCCCCCCAACTTCTGACAGGTCTGAACACGGTCGGCACCAATTGGTTCGCGGGGCAGGTTGATACCGATGTCCTGAATGATCTTGTGGGGCGTCCGGGCGTCGACGGCCCTCGGGCACCGGATTATTACATCGGGCTTGGCCATTCCCAGGACCCGGTGCCCTACCCCTTTTCCGGAAATGTGACATTGGTCACGGTTCCGCTCTTGGACAACCAGAACTATCAGCGTTTTCTGCCAATCGACCTTGCCACCGTAGATGGGCAGGCCACGCAAACCGGATTTGGCCCTGAACACGCTTCGGGCCGCTACCAAACGGTGATCAACAGCATCGTTGAGGATCCTCTTTACCGTTTTTATTCAAACCAATCGCTTATTGTTGGAAACTACGGCTCGGGCACAAGCGGGGACGACCGTTATTTCCCCGCAACTGACGAGTCTCCGGAAATCCGCAATACGCTGTTTGGCACGGCGCAAAGGGATTTCGTTCTCGGCATCGACGGAAATGATGCGATTTCAGGTCTGGATGGCGATGACCTGCTCTCGGGCGGTAGCGGGCAGGATACGATCCGGGGCGACAGAGGCGACGACAGAATTTCGGGCGGACCCGAGAACGACGATTTGTCCGGCGGTGGGGGCAATGACCGGCTTTGGGGCGACGATGGAAAAGATCGGCTGCGGGGTGACATCGGCAATGATGTCCTGCACAGCGGGAGGGGCGCCGATGCGCTCGACGGCGGCTCCGGAAACGACCTTCTGACCGGTGGTGACTTTGAGCGCGATCTCAATCTGGTCGGTTACGAAGTCTCCCTCGCGCTTCTCAATCAGGGCGACGCAGGCAGGCAGTATCTGGTGATCGAAAACTACGATGCGATGCCGACCACGACCGCGACGTTCGAATTCATCCTGCGTGGTGACGAGGCGACGCAGTCAGGATCGGTAAGCTACTGGATGTCCTACGCAGTGCCCGGCACCGACAATGAAATCCTTGTGCAGGGCGACGAGGGCAGCATCATTGCCATCTTGGTCAACGGCACCCGGATCGAGACAGATATCCTGACCCGTGATGTCCTTGATGGAAACGCCGCACGGCTGACGCTCACGCTCGACGGGACGGACGGCGTAAACCGCCTGCAGGTCTACGTGAACGGAGACCTCGCGTTCGAGACGCGCGAACCCGCCGCCGTGACCCCTCTGCAGGCCGGCGGCACGCTGGTCTTCGGTGCGGATCAGGACGATGTCGGTGGCGGCTTTGTCGACGACCAGATTTTCCGCGGTGCAATCGGTGACATCCGCGTGTGGAATGTCGTGCGCTCTGCCGAGGAAATCGCCGCATTCGCATTTGATGCCATACCGGACGCAGCGGCTGATCCCAGCCTCGTTTCCAACTGGCAAGGCGGGGCAGCCAATGAATCGACCCCCTTCACCGATACGCAAGGCAACGGCGCCCTGAACCTGACGGCGTGGGAAAACGGTTCTGCGCCTGTCTTCGGCGCCTTCGGCGGTGCGATCGGGGCGGATACGCTGATCGGCGGCGTGGGCCGCGATACGCTGCAGGGCGGGGTCGGTGAGGATCTGCTCGTCGGTGATCGGATCGTCGAGGCATCCGACGGCTTCGAGGCGCAGTTGTTCCGCATCTATCAGGCGACGCTCAACCGGCTGCCCGACACCGGCGGCTTCGATGTCTGGACCGACCTGCTGGAAACCGGCGCGCGCGATGCGCTGCAGGTGATTTCCGGGTTCACCGGTTCGCCGGAATTTCTACAGACCTACGGCAACCTCGAAGACCGCGCCTTTGTCGAACTTCTCTACCAGAACGTGCTCGGGCGCGATGCGGACGCGACAGGGCTGGAAGGCTGGTTGGACATGCTTGCGGATGGCGCCGCGCGGTCCGCCGTGGTGCGGGGCTTTTCCGAAAGTCCGGAATTCAGGGAGCAGACCCGCGAGTTGGCAAACCTCTATGCCGAAGCCCGCGATCAAGGCAGTTTTGTCGACGATGTCTACCGCCTTTATCAAGCGACGCTCGACCGCAATCCTGACGACGCCGGCCTTGATGACTGGACCCGCCAGCTTGCCAACAACGCGGCCATCGAGGATATCGCCAGCGGTTTCGTGCAATCCACTGAGTTCCAAAACAACTACGGCGCATTGAACAACGAAGCCTTCGTAGAGCTGCTCTACCGCAACGTGCTCGACCGGGAACCGGATGACACGGGCTTCAACGCGTGGCTGGACCTGTTGGAAGCGGGCAATTCACGCGAAAGCGTCGTGCTGGGGTTCTCCCAAAGTCCGGAGTTCACGCGCACCACCACGCCCTCGCTGCGCGAGTTCATGCAGCAAAGTCCCGGCGACACCTTCGAGGGGGGCGCGAACGACGATATTCTGGCGGGCAGCTACCGTGCGGATACCTTCGTCTTTGACGCAGACCACAAGGGCCGCGACATCGTTCTGCAATTCGACATGTGGGACACGGCCGAGTTTCGCGATTTCGGCTACGACAGCGGATCGGACGTGCTGGCGCAGATGCGGTTGAGCGGCGAGGATGTTGTATTCTCCGATCAGGGTGTGACGGTCGTTTTCTCTGGCTGGAACCTGTCGGCCATGTCCGAAATCGACTTTCTCGTATAACACAGCGTGGCTCCCCCTGCTGTCTCGCAGCGCGGCGCCGGACCGGACCTGTCTGTATGGTCCGGCCCCCGTTCGGGCGTCTCGTCCGTTCCTGTTCTTCAGGTCGTTATGGCTCCGGCGTCGTGGCAATAGACAAGCTTTCACCCATGCATGAAAAATCGAGTGGATATTGGCCGCGACCAAGTTAGTTCAGTGGCCCGAGAAGAGTAAATCGCGACAAGACATACCGGCCAGAGCATGCCCCTTGAAGGGCCCCCGTCCAACCGTTAGTCCGTCGTTCGCGTGCGCGTTGCTTGGTGCGCAATCTGGGAGACGAAAGTGGTGAAAAGTTCGGACACGCTTGCCGAAGATTTGCGCAAGAGCGAAGCGCGTTTCAAGCGTGCGAATGAAATCGCGCAGCTGGGCATCGCCGAGGTCGATCTTGCAACCCAGAGAATGACGCTAAACCCGACATTTCAAGAAATGTGTGGCGCACCGGCCGAAATATCGGTCGAGACGTATGCGCATGCCGTGCACACCGAAGATCGCGACCGCGTGATGAAGGCATTCGAAGAGGCCATTGCGGATGGGGCTGCATGGGGTGATTGCTACCGGTTTCGCAGGCTGTCTGACGGTGTGATGCGCTGGTTCCATTCTTCCTCCGAGATTGAGGTCAAGAACGGCGAAGCTGTCAGCGCTTTCGGGATCGTAAGAGACATTACCGCGGAAACAGTTGCGTCGGCCCAGCTGGAGCTGGTGAATGCGGAGTTGCACCACCGCGTGAAGAACCTCTTTGGCATGATGCAATCCATGATCCGCATCACATCGCGTGAAATGCCCGGATCGGAGCCCTTCGTCGATGCGCTGGCGGGACGGTTGCAGTCGCTCACGGCCGCGCATGAGGTGAGTATGGGCACAGACCGGTCCACCCCGGTTGTCCTGCGACAGATACTGGAGGCGATCCTCTCCCCCTACGATACCGCCCAAAATCGGGTCCGGATCTCGGGCGCGTCTGCCGCAATCCCCCAGATATACGTCACTCCTGTCGGGCTGCTCTTGCACGAACTGGCAACGAACGCGGTCAAATACGGTGCGCTCAGGCCGGGAAAAGGCAGTCTGGCGATCGACGTCAGCACCACCGAGCAGAGCGACCTGCCCCCCACCGTGACCGTGCAGTGGGATGAAACTTCATCGGATTGCGCGGGTATTGGAACAAAAGACAGAGATCCAAGTTTTGGTACACAACTGATCGATCGGCTCACCCAGCAAATGGGGGCGACGATCGCTAGGGAATGGACGGACAGCGGTCTCAGGCTCAGGCTCACCGTTGCAGGCGTGAAGTAAAAGAGTTCGGTGCTCATGACGACGACGAAGCAAGACGATACAGGCTTGGCGGGCAAGTCTTCCACCCCGCTCAGGGATGACGCAGCACCAAAACCGCTTGCCGGACGTCGCATTCTATTTGCCGAGGACGAGGTGCTTATCGCTCTCGACGTGTCATGGGAACTCGAGGAAGCGGGTGCAAGCCTCGTCGGGCCGTTGTCGACCTTCGACGAGACAATGGCAGCCGTCGAAACCGAAACGTTCGAGGCCGCAATTCTGGACATCGACTTGCGAGGTGACCTCAGTTTTCCGATCGCGGAACGGCTCAGGCAATTGAACGTCCCCTTCGTGTTCGCCACCGGAAACGGCCTCCAGTACGATCTTGAAACCCGATTTCCCGCCATTCCAGTCGTTCACAAGCCCTATTCGGCAGCATATCTCCTGAAGGAAGTTGCCAAACTGCTTCAAACGACCGCATAGCCAGCCATCTGCGATACCTCAAAGCGTCAGATACCGACTGCGGGACTGCGCTGCCGTTCCAGCGATTATTGCGGATGTCCGCTGTCGCTCATGAGACGCGCGTTTTCCAAGGCGATGACGCTTTGTGCCGCAAAAATCTCTGCCAGCCTGAGTGAATCTTCCGAAAACGGGCGCACGGATTGGCGATAGACAGTAAAAGCCCCGACAAGCTGATCTGCAGCCAGCATAGGAATTGCAACAAAGGATCGCGCACCACCCAGATCTGCTGTGGCAAACCGCAAGGGATCGTCTGTCCGGTATATCGCCTCTGATTTCACATCCATGATATTGACCGTGGTCCTACTGGCGACCATCCTGCCCAGCCCGGTTTGATCGCTTGCGCTGAATATGCCGCTTTCATCGAGCCACCGCTGAAAGGCCGCTGGTATCCCCAGAGTAAAGCTGGCCTGAAACTGCTTCTTGCCCCGGTATTCGAACAAGATACCGAACTCTGCGTCGCATAGGTCCAACGCATGGCGCAGAATGGCGGGCATGACCAGGCCGAGATCTCCGCGAGACGCACCAATGATACGAAGCACTTCGCTCAGCGCTTTCTCGCGGCTCAGCGCCTCCTCAAGGCTCAGAGCCAGTTCCGAGATGATCGCCGCGTGATCCACCTGGTCCTGTGGGACAGGGCCTTGCCCATTGAGCCGATTTGCCAAGTCTACTTTGGAGGACACCTCCAGCTTCCGGTAGATCGTCGCAAGATGTGTCCGCACAGTGGAGGGCGCGATGTGCAAATTCGCGGCGATTTCCTGATAGTTGCATCCAGCGGCATAGCTTTTGGCGATCTGCTGCTCCCTGGGGCTGAGGCGGCTGTCATCGAGCATCTAATCCGATCCATCTGGCGTCGATGGTCAAAGATACCAAAAGCCGACGTCGGAACAATCCTGCAAATGCATGAGGCGCATACAGCAGCTCAAACCCTGAAAATTACTGCATCTGCACGATATGCGACGCTGTGCGGGATGCTGTAGCCTCAATTTGCAACCAATTTCATAGAGGATTTTGCAATGACACAATTTGAAATCGCCCAAGCGTTCTTTGATGCCTGCGAAACAGGTAAAGGATGGGAGACATGCCAAACCTGGTGCACTGAAGGTGCTACCTTTGCTTGTCAGGCGGATGCGCTCGCCGAGACCAAGACCCTCGCAGAGTATTGCGAGTGGATGAAAGGTTTGCTGACCCCGGTGCCGGATGGGCGCTACGTGCTTACATCCTTTGCAATGGATGAAGCCCGAAATTCGGCTGTCGCGACGGCCGAATTCCACGGCACACAAACCGGCCAAGGCGGCCCCGTCGCGCCAACGGGCAACGCTGTTGTTTCGGATTACGCCTATGTGATGCAGTTCGAGGGCGACAAGATCAGTCATATGACCAAAATCTGGAACGACGTGCACGCGCTGCGCCAGCTTGGCTGGGCGTGATGCGCTGGCGCATTCTGGCGCTCCTGTTTTTCGCGCGCGTCGGAATTGGGCTTCAATTTCAAACGGTGGCGTCCGTGGGCGACGATTTGATCGCCGTCTTCGGGTTCACCTACGCTGATCTCGGCTTTCTGATCGGGTTGTTCATGGCCCCGGGTCTGTTCTTGGCCATACCGGCCGGATATTGGGGACGATACGTTTCAGATCGGACGATGGTGGTGTTCGGACTTTGCGCACTGGCCCTTGGCAGTGCTGCGTCGTCCGTTGCGGTGGAGAGCTGGACCCTTGGCATTGGCCGGGTCCTTTCCGGATCCGGTTTTCTTTTCACGACGCTCTATTTCACCAAAATGGTCGCGGATTGGTTTGAAGGCCGCGAGATCGCGACGGCCATGAGCATTCTTGTGATGAGTTGGCCGTTCGGGATCGCCATGGGCCAAATCGGTCACACCTGGCTCGCCCAAACCTATGGCTGGCAGGTCCCGTTTCAGGCGGCTTCGGTATACTGCCTTGTCGCGGCAGCCGGGGTGTTTTTGCTTTACCGGCCACCGCATGATTTGCCTGCGGCGCCGGGCGGCGCGCGGATTTCGATGACCGGGCAGGAATGGCGTTTGATCGTGTTTGCGGGGATGGCATGGGGGGTATTTAACGCAGCCTATGTCATCTATCTTGCCTTCGCGCCAAAGGTTCTCGAGGGCCACGGTCAAACCGCCCTCGCTGCCGCCGGTATCATCAGCATCGGCAGTTGGATCATGATCCTCTCCGGTGCGGCCTGCGGGCAATTCGTGGATCGTTTCGGCGGACAGAACACTGTCTTGGCGCTCTGTATGGGCGGCGCCATCGCAGCGCTCCTGCTGCTTGGTCTGCCCGGCGCTGGTGTTGGCGTTGGCGCAAGTATTCTATTCGGACTGATCGGAATGGCACCTGCCGGGGTCATCATGGCCATGGCAGGACAAGCGATGCGGCCTCAGGTCAGAGCCTTTGGCATGGGGATATTCTTTACGGTTTACTATGCGATCATGTGGATCACACCGCCGGTCGCAGGTGCGATTCTTGATGCGACAGGAAATCCGCAAGGTCCAATGTGGCTTGCAATGACCCTCTTCGCAGCGGTGGTGCCGCTTGGCATAGCATTTCAGTTCTTCAAAGGTGCAACGGTAATAGGCCGAGAGAGGAACGTATAACGATACCTATACGGAGAACGGTGTTTAGGAAGGGCGCTGAGCATGCGGCTAAACACTGCATCGCAGCATCCCTCGAGACGGACTTTGACGGAAAGCTCAAGACGCCCCGTTTAAACCGAAACAAAGTGCCAAAAATCCCAAACTTTACGATCAGTCGGAATTTTCGCTTTCGTCCGCTCCGCTAACATCAGTTTCGTCTGGTGTAACGATCGTTGCATTTTCCGGAAGGTTCGCGAGGATTTTTTGTAAGTCCTCTTGCTTCACAGTCAGCTCGACCAC
The DNA here is from genome assembly GCF_025141935.1 of Sulfitobacter sp. S190. Taxonomy (NCBI): domain Bacteria; kingdom Pseudomonadati; phylum Pseudomonadota; class Alphaproteobacteria; order Rhodobacterales; family Roseobacteraceae; genus Sulfitobacter; species Sulfitobacter sp. S190. The sequence continues at coordinate 2,190,146 of NZ_CP081120.1, forward strand.
CCCATTTTCGATTATCAACTGAAGGTTGTCGAATTGGATTTTGAAGGTCGCTGGCGGAATGGCTTCGCCCATATCCTGGGCAGCAACTGGACCGGCGAAAAGTAGGAAAAATATGCAATGTTTCATACCGATGAACGCCGAGCGATCACAATCGTTCCCTTTGCTGAAATTTTCTATAAATCGCATACGCCAACGCAATCGCAGCAATACTCAAATCCTGATGTAGCAGGACGAAGACGATCTGGTGCGACACTGGGATGAGCTAGGATGCCACCCCTTCAGGCTCGCGTGGCTGGTCGGGAATTTCTTGGCGTTCTTGCCCACGTCTTGAACGCACCGAACCGGGAGGGTGCAAGCGGACAAGTCCCGTTAAGCGGTGCTTGCCCTTTGGTACAAACGTGCTCCGATGCTACGTAAAAGCTCTTCAAATCTAGTCCGAACCACCGAATTTACTCGGCGTCGCCGCAAAAAATTTTCTGGCACCGACGGATTGACCGGCGCGTTTCGAATTATTCTCATGAAAAGAAAATTATTCAGGACCACCCCAAATCACGGCCTAGACATCATTGATCCAAGTAGTTCTTGAGTAAATACTCGATCATTTGGGTCAATAGCTTGAACTCATATTTTTCAGATCTCGAGCATTCAAACCGTCAATGCGTGACGGTTCTTCGAGCATCCGAGCAGCGACAGTGATATTTCAAGGGTGGGTCAAGTGGGGCCTTACAGGCTTTGCTTGCTGCCCATAAGCATGCTGAGATGAAACGTCCTCCAGCCGTTTCCAGAATTCAATTATCAGACATTATTTAACAAGAAAGTGCCAAAAACCTGTTCCAGTTTAGTGCGCTCAGGAACGACTTCGGACGCCACCCACCTAGTTTGTAAATAGCTTGAAAGATTGACGAAATCGTCACTCTGGGCCGCCGTGGGGAAACTGCACGAACTTCGGTTTTGCGGAACTCTCACTGGTAATTCAAAAGACCGGAATCAAACTTGCGGAGCACTATTCGACGCCTTTGAGCTTCTGGCCGTCTTGGGAAAAATACTATGAATACTACTATGAAAACACTTCTGAGCACCGTCGCTATTGGCGCATTTACCGCCGGTGGCGTGTTCGCTCAATCTGCCACCGGGACTGATGAAACAACTGTCCCCGTTCAAGGTGGCCAAGTCGTTGTTGAACAAGAAGATGCAACGGTCAATGTCACTGTTCCGGATCCAAACGTCGAAGTTACACAAGGTCAGCCCGTCGTGACCGTCGAGCAGCCACAACCTGAAATCACAGTCGTCGTTCCTGAACCAACAGTACGCGTACGACAACAAGCCCCCATTATTACAGTTGAGCAGGCACAGCCGCAAATTACTGTTGTCATCCCTGAACCTGTGGTCACCGTGATGGTGCCAAAACCCCAGGTAGATGTGGATACGGGAGAGCCAATCATCGATCTCGATCAGCCGGAACCTGTGGTACGGTTTGTCCGCCCGGAGCCAAAGATCACAATTCAGGAAGCACAGCCGCGTATTGAATTCCAACAGGGTGAAGCGTCGGTAAACGTGACAGCTTCAGAAGCAGCCGAAGTAAACGTCACGCAAGAAGACGCTCAAGTGAACGTTGAGCAAGGCGACGACGCCAATGTTTCGGTGACAAGCGAAGAGGCTGAAGTAAACGTCGTAGACGGCGGCGAAGCTGACGTTCAGGTTGAACAGATGCAGGCGCGCGTCGTGCTCGAAGACTTCAATGCCGACGCCGAGGGCAACATGAGCGAAGAAGACCGCTCTCGCTATCAGGAATCTGTTAAGGTCCTTCCGATTTTTGATCGCACCGCGGAAGACCTGATTGGTCGCAGTGTTGCAACCGAAACCGGCGAAGATGTCGGCGAAGTAGATTTTATCGGTGTGCGCGGTCAGACGCTTGTTGCAATCGTGGGCGTCGGTGGCTTTCTCGGTATGGGCGAAAACGAAATCGCCGTGCCGGTTGAGAAGCTCATCCTTCGTCGTGACGAACTGATCTTGCCGGAGCATACGCAGTCACAACTTGAAAATATGCCGGAATACAATGAGGCCGAAGTAAAGGTTCTCGAACCCGGCATCCGGCTGGCAGAACAACTCGGTCTCGACTAAGCGAACGCTAGGCTGGTCGGCTTGCTGGATAAGCCTAACAAAGCGATGCTCAGAGTTTTTATAGAACATGCGTAGAGCCTCGTTTTATTGACCGATAGTAGGTGCCCTACAATCATGGACCGCCCTCTGGGCGGTCCTTTTTTTGTGTATAACTCTGGAACCGTATGAACCCTTGCGGCAAGTCATTGCATTGCAAGAGAAGAAGGACATCAGGATCTTCCCTTTCCAAAAGCATCCAAAGATTATCATGACGTGTGTTTTCTGTGAGCGCGTGACCGACAACAGCGAAACCTCATAGGTGACACTAGATTTTTGCGGCACACCATCGATGTGCCGCCGCGTCCGGATCAACGCCGGAATGTACCAAAGTCGGTTCTGACCGTTTGGCAGGAAAGGCCCGTCGCAGTTGTCGGGCGATAACAAATTTGGATCAAGGGGCCGGCCGTAGTGCGCCATTCACCTTGAATTCTTGCTGCGCTCTGATCTTTACGTTTGCAGGAGCTTAAATCTCACTGCGCCGCTTGGAACTTGCGCATGGGATTGCGACTTGATCAAATCCCATGGAACCACGGCAGAAATACACCGCGCCAGCACGAATTATTTCGATAAATCTGCGGCCCCGATCTTCCCCTCACCAACGGTGTCGGGAAACCATGAGGTATCCATATCTCGGAAGGCGTTCACAAACTCGCAGTCGTGCTCCCACACTTCCCTTTTCAACAGTCGGAAGTAGGGCCGTTCAATCTCCAGATCCCCCTCGTCGACGAACTTTCTGAGCAGCTTGTTCACGTAGATCGACGTCATACCCACCGCTTGTCCGATTTCGACTTGGCTAAAGGGTACGCGAAAGCGATTGCCCAAACCCACATTCGCGACTTCCAGACGGGATCGAAGCTGTAGGAGCCAATACTTCAACTTGTTTGCAGCATCCATCGAGGCAAGGCTGTTTGCATGATGGCGCAGAGCGATCTGGTCAAGGCTACTGAGCGACATGAGCAGCGCCGCCAGTCTCGGATAGTCGTTGAACAAAGGTGCCAAGCCTTTACGGGGAAAGGGACAAACCGTCCCGTCTGTCAACATAACGATCTGGTGGTTCGCATGAGACGATCCAAGCTCGGCTATACCCATCACTTCACCCGGCAGATAGATCCGCAGGATCTGACTAGGTCCTTTCGCACTGCCAGATTTCACCACGGCCCAACCGGACTTCAGGACGGTAACTCCTTCGGAGACATCACCGATGTTTACGACCGGATGCCCTTTCCGACAGGCACGCTCGTCTTTTTCCATGCTTGCGACAAACGCACATTCCGCTTCCGTAAGCGCGACGAAGCGCGATAGGCGGCTGATAAGACAGCTTTCGTAATCAATCGACATGACTATGGTTACCACGCTTCGGCATTATTGAAACGGCCCGTTACTCTAGTGGCCGCAGAAAACGCGTACACCAGATATTGCTACCTACTCAACCATCTCCATCGTCTTCTTACCAGGTTGTTGCGCGGTCCTGTCGCTGGAAGGCAGATACTGCCAAATCTCCTTCCCGCAACCACTAGCGTAATCTGTAGCGACTTCGGACCAGTCGATGAGCCCCGCCATCGACCATTTCGGACGCTGCCCGTCGGGCTGATCCGCGGTTACTGCGCGTTCTGCTGCGTACCTGATGGTTTCCTGACCTTCGCGAAAATCACCCAATTTTTGCGTCCAGTGCACGCCGGCCATGGTCAGAGCCAGAGAACGCCTCTTGGGATCGTATTCTGCTGTGAATAGTGTACCAAACCCCTCGCTGTACCTGTGCTGCAACAACGGCGCATCCAGAAATTGAGCGCATAACTCTTCTGGCGGCACGTCAAGCTGATCCAGATGTGAGAGCCTCTCGAAACTTCGTGTAAATTCGGGACGCTCCGCCATTTTCGGACCGCTTTGATGATTGGTCGCAATGGCCTTCCGCATCCGCTTACACCCGCCTCCGGGCGTCAGCTCTACACTTGCGGTATGTCCCTCGGCGTCCGCCAAAACAACGTTATACGCCATATGTGATGGTACGCGACCTAGCACCGATAGCGCCTGCGAAACCGTATCACAGGTTTCCAGAACATATCTCAATATCGTCGTGATGCCAAAGCCCGTTGCGGTTTCGGAACGCCCACCATAGGCGAGCGCAACACTCAATCCAGCTTCGTTTATTCCGTCAGAGACACCCCATAAAAACTCGATCATCCCCATGACGGGTCGCCCGTTCCATTCGGACCTCAAAAGCAGCCCCTCATTCAGCTCTGGCGACAAGTCGTAATTTCTTACAAGACGAACCTCGGATTTTGTAGCTGACGCAGCAATCGAGCAACCACCAAGATAGCAAGGAGGACACCACGTTGTCAGGAAGCGGGCAGCCCGATCCGTTCCACCAGCCAGCCTGAGAAGTTTGACATAGATCGGATAGAGTTCTGGCATGTGCCGTTTAAGCGCGGCTTCAGACTCGCTCCGTGAAGGACCCATGTCGCCGCCACGGGCCGTGAACCAAGCCTCGTATGCCGGCCATGAACGGTTCCAGCGCGCCAACCATTTCTGACCAGGAAGACATTCATCAACTGCGTCGAACGTAAGTGTCGATAATGACATATTTCTATACACCTTCCACACAATTGAAGAAAAAGCGCACCATCTCTCGGCTTGCATCAGGACCTTGATCATCAGTGTAAGAGCCGGACTTATCTCCTCCTGACCACGCGTGCCCCTGCCCCTCCACACGCCATAACTCCGCCGTGGGAACACCGTCGTCTCCCCAAACGATGCATCTCTCGTAAGAGCGACCATTCTGCGTACCAAGTTCCGTCGTAGCGTTGCCGGATGAACCACGGATATTGGTGGCACGGCGAAAAATACGCTCGCTGTTTTCGGGGTGAACTGTGCTGTCACGCGTGCCGTGAAACGCTATTGTACGAACCGTTGACCCACTCTTTGACGGTAGTGCCGCGTCGAGAATCTTACCGGACATCGCACCAAATGCCGATGGGACGTCGCGTGCCGCCCCTTTGGGCAAACCCGAGTGAGCGCCAACTGCGGCGAATACGTCGGGATAGGTTTCGCCCAAAATTGCTGCCATGGCAGCCCCGGCAGATAGTCCGGCAACAAAGGTATTTGCGCGGTCGACCTTGTGATCTGCTGCCACTTCAGCAGCCAATCCCGCAAGGATTGCGGGTTCTCCGGCCCCTCGGCGCTGATCAGCCACAGAGAACCAATTCCAACAGGATTGGGCGTTGTTTCCCCGCGCCTGCACTGGATAGACGACTACGAAACCATGCAAATCGGCGAGCGCGTTCATGCCGGTGCCTGCCGCAAAGTCCTCTGGCGATTGCGTGCAGCCGTGAAGCATCATCACCACGCCACTGGCCTGCTCCGATGCGACCTCCGGAACGTAAATGAGATACTCGCGGCTACCTGCGCGACAGGTATAGGTTTTACGATGTTGCGACCTGTTATTCCGTGGCGCTTTCAGCTTCGAACCAAACTGCGCCATCGGGTCCATAGGTGCCTGATCGCCCAGCGGTTTTGACCTTTGCAACCCATCATCTGCGGGCCACAGACCATGTTGCGACAGGGTGCGCTCAACAAGAGAGTTCGCATTTGATAGCCGCGCGGCATCAAACGCCGGGCCCATTGCGCCCACGTTGAAAAATTTCATATTCTGTCCTCAATAAAATTGCAGGTGCTAGCTAATGCGATCAGCAAGCGCCTCTTTTAGGTCTTTGCTGGCCTGTAGGGCGCCGAGCACATTGATGGAAGCGATCGTCTGCAACGCGAGCTCCGCGCTGATATCCGCGTCGAACCGCGCAAGTCCCACCACCTTGATATGCAGTTTCTCACCTGCATCGCGCACCTTCTCCAGATCTTGTCGGGAAAAGTCTCGCAGCCCCAACTCCATCGTATGCCGCTCGAGTGTTTGGCTGACGACGCCGGAGTGCGTATCAAGCTGGTTCCGAATTGCCGTGCGTATGAGGTCACTGCGATTTGAGTAGAAACCTTCCTGAACGAGCAGATCTATCCGGCCCAGGTCTACAAAGCCCAGGTTGATGGTAATCTTCTCGTTCTCTGGAAGCCGGTCTCGCAGCTGTTTCACGTTACTCATCTGATTCTCCATCCATATGGATGGTATACAGATGCCTTATGGAGCCCTGCAAGTTGATACATATCAACTGCGGCGGCGTTACTTTTTGGACAAAACGCGCCGCTGTTCTTGATCTGGGGCGACCAAAGTTGTCTGGCAGTAGAGTAGATGAACCAAGAAAAAAGCCGAAATCCCGAGCGGGAGTTCCGCTTTACGGCAATGGATTTACGGCTCTATCTGTGCGCAAGAGTGGCGAAAACTGCCCCCAACCGCCCTACCCTGCAGGACGTCGGTGAGCTTACTGGCGGAGACGCAAGGCGGGGTTCCGACACCTTCCGTGGCGACAAGAACGTTAGTGTTGAGCGTATCCAATCACTCAAGCTGCTATTCTAAACCAGCCGAGCAATATCATGAGCATCGGCGCGTCTTCGACTTTTGGCGCAGCGGTTTCGGTTTTCGCAGTGGGTGCTAGCTCGGAGTGGCACTTTTCGAGCGCCGCAGCGCTCGGGATCGGGGTCGTGGAGACGGGGAGCAATTGGATGCCCCCCGAAACGAGTTCATTTCAGGGTAAAACCTCAATTCCACCAACCTTCATCGACCGCGTCCATTTCCTCGAGTTGTTCCTCGGTTTTGCGCGTGACGATGACGAAGGTTTTATCGTCAACAGGCGTCAGCCGAATATCCTCTATGGGGAGAAGCACATGCTTGTCACCAATATCGAGGAAACCGCCGATCTCTGCCACGATACCGATCATCTGCCCCTCACGGTCGAGAATGATATCCTCGATCTCGCCGATATCGTTCCAGTCTGGTCCAACGCCGTCGGCCTCCCAGTTGCCCCAGGTGTCTTCGTCCATGGGACCGTTCAGCGTGTAGATATCACCACCGGTGATGTCGCGGGACCGGATCAGATTTTCGGTATCCAAGTGGCTTTCCGCCAGCGCAGGACCAGCAGCCATTCCGGCTGCAAGCAGTAGAGATGCAAAGCGTTTCATCGATATTCCTCATTATGTAGTAAGAGCGCCCCACCGTGGGGCGTTGTGACGACAAAACGATAAAGATCGCCTACGGTTCCCTCTCGCCTCTCCGGTCAGGCAAAGAACATCCAATTCATTAAACCAGAACAAGTTTTCGATCTGATATCGCATCCGGGAAGCAGCCGTTATGATGCTTCCAACCCGCAAATTCGGCAGAAATCGGGCCGGGTCGCCCTGAGCGGATCTGATTGTCGGAGTCTGCAAAGACCATGAAGTGAGATGCAGACAATTACTGGTCTGCCAATACTTGGCAGACCGGCAAATGCTCCGCGGTGCCAAAACCGGTAGGAACCGAGAAGCCTCGCCCTATCGCATCGATCTCAGACCGTTTGCGGGTTGGCTCCTACGAACTCCCAAGCGGAAGAAGTCTCGGCGCTATCAAATGCACGTGCTTCTACCGGAATGACCTTATCGGCCCATTTGATCATTGTTGCTGCACTTTCGGGCGCACCGATAACCGCATATCGCGCAACCTTGGACCAGGACCGAACCTGTGCTTTCAGAACATCGTCGTCAAACATGATATCAAGATCGCGACCCGTCATGCTGCTCAGGTCGAGCAGCATGCTGACTTTGCCCGGGGCCTGATCGAAAACATCATTCATGTATTTCGACATCGCTTCCATATCATCATCATCAACATGGCCTTCGATTTTGAAGGCGTGAACGTCTGCTGTGGTTGTCGGGATCGAGTGGATTGAGCCGTGTTGGAACGCAGTCATGATCATCTCCTGAAATATCGACTTTGAGTTTCAGGTTTAACGCGTACATTTGCCGGTAGTTCCTGCCTCGTGGTTAAACGCGGTCGCAAGCAGTGCTGTCTGAAATAGGCTCGGTTCGGTTTTCATGATCTGGCCCTTTCGATGATAGACCAAACTTGTCTTAAATCGACATGGCGATCTTCTACATAATCGCCAACGTCGCGCCCTGAGCTGGCATTCTGCGGTCGCAGCCCGCATTCCGGTCATTCGCTGCGCGAGCGAGCTCCAGAACTGAGTGATCTCACACATCGCGGGACAAAGCGCCAATTCGTCGCATCCGCACCTACGTCCGCTTTTGACGGTGATGCTAGACGTATACTCATCGAGTATCTAGTACTAGGGTTTCTAGATGGAACTCTGGCAGCCACTCTCAATCGCGTTCTTTTACCTTGCGGCAGGCAATACGGGATCGCACGCGTTGCTGGCACCTGTACGCAAGGTGACGCCGATAGACTGTACGGCGTAGTTCTTTCACTTGCGCTCTATTGCGTGGCGTTACTCGGTTTGTGGTTGTCGTCGAGAGCCCGTTCTATCATTTTGTTTTGCCTTCCGGTCTTTCCAATCATCTTATGGCAAGTTTGGTTTTCGTTTCGCTTGAGTTTTGAAATTCTCTTACTGGGTCAATCTGCATGTACCGTTCCAGAGGGGCCCTCACCTGTATATCCCAACAGTGGTTCTGAACTCTTCTTTGCACTGTCGTGGCCACTTGTTTCATTCAGTGTCTTACTGGGAATACTGGCGGTATTGCGCGGCAAATACACTAGGACTCAGAGCCACTGACCTTTCGGGAAAGCAGCCATTCATGCGGTTTGCAGCATCGGTCAACATGGGCTCTTTGCAAGAGTCAGATCGGCCGCAGCGCAGCATCCTAAGAACGCGCAGCCCGGCTTTCGTCAGTTTGAGGTTAGACCGCCGCCTACCTCAACAACCACTGGAATGCGTTCCGCAGAGTTTGCAGCCCGTCGGTGGCTCGGGGCGCACCATGTGCGAAGACGAGACGCTCCGGTTCCCACTCAAGGATGTACTGCACGGCCTTTCTCGCGGCGGTTTTGTCAGTTGTTGCGAGGCGAAATTTGCGTGGGACGGACGGGCTTGCGGCGGTCATGAGGTCAAGCCGCGCGACAAGCGCACGCCAACCGCGAAACCAACCCGAAGGGATTTGCTGAACCCAATCTGTAACGATCACGGTGGACGAGTCCCTGTGAAAAAAGACGATCTCGGTTGTGATACGATTTCCCGGCACAAGCACTTGGTCCAAAGCGTCTGACCATTCCGGATCGGGTACATTGCCCAGCCGATGGTGAATTGAAGTCCCCGCAACAGTCTCTGACAGGCCAGGCGCAGCATGAACGCGCGCCAGCGGATAGGCCGCCGCCCATTCAGCCAGGAACGTATAGTGCAGGTTATTGGGTGCTATGAGATGCCGAACGGGTCCAAGAGCGTCTATTTCTGCCCTCAATTCCTGAGAAACTGCGACCGGGGACCAAACCCATAGTCCGCCGTCATCCGGAAGCCTGATTACGACCATGCGTGTGGGAAACCTGAATCCCGCGGCCCCGGTTACAGTCGGACCATCGCAAAGCCAGAGGTCGGAGCCAAACGGTTGAAGCATAGCGATTTCTCTCGGATCAGAATATCGGTGTGAGTTTTCATACCAATTTTACCCACGTGTCGAAATACCACTGAGCGTTGTCTTACAACTGCAGACGTCTGGGTCAGCATTTCAGTATGTCTAGCACACCAGTTCCAAGCTCCCGTCAGGCTCGGTCGAGGGCTTGCATCTTAGCCGCAATTGAAACTGTGCTTTGGGAAGTGGGGTGTCCGCCATACGCTGCACCCGCAAAGCCATAAAGGCCGGATTTACACATCGCGTCCTAAGCCGACATTGCGTCCCTTTAACACTGTCCACAGCCGCCGCTCGCCACCGATAATGATCCATGTTGTGCTGCTCGTCGCATCGCATTTTCGCTGCGCGCGCAAATTCAATAATCCGTGAATATCCACATCGCGGGGCAATGCTTCCCTCCCTTCCCGCTTAATTCCGCCTCTCCATCCTGTAGATGCGGGGGGTTGTTCCTACCTTTTTCTTGAACACGTCATTGAGGTGACTTTGAGAAGCAAATCCGCAGGCGTAGGCGATCTGGGCGATCGACATTTTAGAACTCCCAAGCATCTCCTTGGCGCGTGCGATACGACGACGCATGACGTACTGATGCGGACTAAGGCCCGTCGAATTCTTGAAGGCGCGGCCAAAATGCCAATCCGATAGTGATGTGAGCCGTGCAAGATCTGCAACGCTGAAACTTTCATCCAGTTGCTCTTCGATCATCTCGGAAACTTTTGCCAGATCGTCGTCCGACAGCACGATTGGCGCTTCTTCGATTACCGGTATGATCTCGCTTCGACATAGAAGAGTTGTCAGGATCGTATTTGTCGCCTGATCCAGAAACAGGTCACTAGTCGGATGCTCAAGCAAAGCTTGGTCAAGCATCCGCAGCATAAGCGCCTCCACGATGGGGTCGTGGAACTTCTGTGCATGCAGCTGGCCAAAATCCTTGGGAAGGTCGATGTCGGCTTGATCTCTAAATCGATCGGCAAGTGCCTTATTGATCGCCAGCGAAACAAATTTTTGCGGGCCATCGACTTCGTAGTCGACCTTTGTGTTCGCCGGCGCCATGAACAACGCGCCCGCATTCAATTGCGTGCGCACTTCAGCACCTTCAAATGACATCCGGAGGTTCGCGTTGCCACGCTGTACCAATTGAATGTGAAACTCAGGCATCGCAGGGTCGGGGAACGCGCCCGCTGGCTGTTCCAGCAATGCAAGCGCGTGCGTATTGCGCTTGCCGGTATGCAGCATTTTCACATGCGGGGCCCAGTCCCCGTCGGCCCAATATTCAGCGAAGGAGCCGAAGCTACCATTCTCGTTCTTGCTTTGAATACTCATTTTGAAACTCCTTGCCTCAGCAATCGTTCAGTCATGACATAAGTACGCCAGCCGCATGGTCCCGGTTGCCCCGTGATCATAAGCTAGCTCTGGAAGCCTGCTGTACAAGCGAGCGGAAAATGGAGGTTGCGTTGTCGGAAATTTCGGGATTCCAGCGGAATTTTCGCCGTGCAACAAGCGATGAGAAGTGTTGGTGGACCGTCAGCACCGCAGCAAAAGGACCGAACTGTGCCGCTTCTTCATCAGTGTTCAACGAGCGGGCCGAACACCCCAGAACCTCGCCGATTGTTTCAGCGACCGCTTTGATCTCGATTGGCTGGGCGGCCGCGAATAGCTCGGTATTCGGGACCGTCCTGTTTTCTACTGCATCAACGAGAAGTTTGCCCAGATCATCTACGTGTACAGTCGACCAGATCTGCTGACCCTTACCAAAGTATAATGCGGACCCTGTCTCTATGGCCGCCGCAATGAGCGTCGAAGGGATTGCGGCACCGCGCCCCCCAAAAACGAAAGAGCCATAGACGATCCTTGTATAGATATCTGACCGCCCGAATTGGAGAACACCGCGTTCGAACGAGGCCCGCGGCTCAAGCGGTGCCGGAGGGTTAAAAACAGGGGACCGCATTGCGTCCGGCCCGGTATCTCCGAACACGGCACTGCCCCCCTGCATGGCAAATCTTCCCCCCGGCGGCAGTCCTTTCAGAAACGCATCCGTTGAACGTCTCAACAGAGGCAGGAACGCAGGATCATCGCTTGCAGCGCAGTGTATGACGGCATCAACCGCAGCCGCGATTTCAGTCAGCCCATCCGCATCGTCCAGATCAATCACGGCATCACTCGACCTGCCAGCAGGCGTCCCGGGCCTCACTATTCGCGTTACACGGTGACCTCGATCTATTGCACAGCGTGTCACTGAACTTCCGATAAAACCAGTTGAGCCGGTGATGGCGATCTTCATACTCGAACCTTCTTCAAGAGCCTTAAGAGATGCGGAACCAAGTACCGCTTCGTAGAACCTTAGATGCTTGAGGTATCGCGTCTTCTTGAATTGCTGGCCTTTCCATATTTCGTGAGGCGTTCTGGATTCTCTGCCCTCTTAGCGTCGCGCTCCATCTGCAAGTGCCGGTCGGTCTGGCCCCGAGGTCTGGTTTCGCTTGAGTTGCGAAAGCCGCGAGTACTTTCGCAGGTCGCGGCCAAGCGATCATTACGACGATCATACGCGAGCGCCTTCTCCCTTGCCTCGTTGATTGTAAAAGATTGGCACCCCCCAAACCAAAGTCTGTCCGCAACGGTGCCCCCCCACCTGTCTCGCCGGCCTCTTGCGGGTTTGTCAAATATACAATCGCCTAAGAAATCGACATCCGGGTTTAAGAGCTGACCCAAACGCGAATTACCGGACCCAAAAACCGCGCCAACGGCATCGAAAGAAATCTGGAAAAATGTGGAGTTGGCGGAGGCTCAGTCCCCAAGCAATACCTCATAACTCTTTGTACAAACGAAACTATCTTATAGACAGGTATCATTGATACCACTGATCATACCACATAAGCGCTGCACCTATTTATCGACCCATAGTACTGTGTCTGGCTGTAGCTGCGAAGTGCTTCGCCTGGTTTAATTTTGCGTGCTAAACCCGATAGTTGCGCCCTAGCTCCTTCGAACCGGTCTAAACCTAGGCGTAGGTGACTGCCAAACCGCGAACTGCCAGTCTCGGCGTAAAGCTTTCGGGCAGGCCGATAGGAGCGAAGCCGTAGACCGATCCTAGAATTCAATATCGAAATACGGAACTATCTATCTTTTCAGAACGCTACAGTCAGTTTCGGACCGACGCCTGCGCTTTTTTGAAACCAACCCCGATGCCACGTAAAAGCTCTTCAAACCAAGCCCGAGCCACCGAATGTACTCAGCGTCACCGCAAGTGGAGGGAACAAAGTTGACGAATGAACGTTCCTTAACCGTGTAACGCGGGATCACGCGCACAACAAGATCGCGCAGATGCACAGTAATTTATTAATCTGTCTCGCAAGTTGTGGAGAATTTTCGTTGGACGTCAAAAAACATTCGCTTCCGCGTATCAGCCAAAGCGCCCTATCGGTTCGTCTGTCCAACTTCGCAACCTTGGGACAGCAAGAAGAGACCTTTCTGCAGAAAGCGCAAACGACTTCAAAACGGTACAAGAAAGGTGAGTGTCTCGTAAGGAGAGGCGATCGGCAAAATAACCTTTTTATGCTTCAATCCGGATTCGCTGTTATGAAGTCGTACAGCAGAGGAAACGGAGAACGGATCCTTCAGACTTACTTTCCCGGCGATATTATCGGGCTCGCTGAAATGGGCTCTCAACAAGCCACTCACCATGTATCCATGCAGAAGGACGGCATGCTCAGTACTATGTCAAAAACGTCATTTTGGCAGAAGTTGGAGGAGCTTCCGAGATTGGCCGCCCTGCTGAGAGCAATTAGTTGCTTGGATCTCTTAGCGCTCAGATATCACTTTTCTTGCTTGAGTTCGATGGACGCCAGCTCAAATTTGAAGCATTTCCTGCTTCAACTGCGAGCACGACAGAATGTACACAAGCTGGGGCTCGGAGACAAATTTGAAGTCCCGTTCAGTCAGGTTGAAATAGGACAGGCAATTGGTTTGACTCCGATCTATGTAAATAAGCTTTTGCGTTTGTTTAGAGACGAAGGCAGTCTTGAAATAGAGCGCCCCTACTACACACTCATGAAACGCCAAGCTTGGGAGCGGGAAACTGAGTTTCGCGATGCATACACCAACGTCGATCTCTCATGGTTCAATGAACGCAACAGCAAAGAATGTGCTTATAGTGACGAAATTATCGATCGTGTCCCGATTTATTCTCACCAAAAGAAATTCATTCAGGACCGCCCCCAATCCATCCTCTAGGCCCACTAATGCAAGTTTGACCTGAGTAAGTACGCGGTCATTCGGGTCAATATCTTGAACTCATATTTTTCAGAACTCGAGCATCCAAGCAGCGACAGTGAGATTTCAAGGGGCGGTCAAGTGGGGTCTTACAGGCTTTTCTTGCTGCCCATAAGCATGCAGAGATGAAACGTCCTCCACCCGTTTCCAGAATTCAATTATCAGACATTGTTTAACAAGAAAGTGCCAAAAAGCTGTTCCAGTTTAGTGCGGTCAGGAACGACTTCGGACGCCACCCACCTAGTTTGTAAATAGCTTGAAAGATTGACGAAATCGTCACTCTGGGCCGCCGTGGGGAAACTGCAAGAACTTCGGTTTTGCGGAACTCTCACCGGTAATTCAAAAGACCGGAATCAAACTTGCGGAGCACTATTCGACGCCTTCGAGCTTCTGGCCGTCTTGGGAAAAATACTATGAATACTACTATGAAAACACTTCTGAGCACCGTCGCTATTGGCGCGTTTACCGCCGGTGGCGTGTTCGCTCAATCTGCCACCGGGACTGATGAAACAACTGTCCCCGTTCAAGGTGGCCAAGTCGTTGTTGAACAGGAAGATGCAACGGTCAATGTCACCGTTCCGGATCCAAACGTCGAAGTTACACAAGGTCAGCCCGTCGTAACCGTGGAGCAGCCACAACCTGAAATCACAGTCGTCGTTCCTGAGCCAACAGTACGCGTCAGGCAACAGGCTCCCATTATTACAGTCGAGCAGGCACAGCCGCAAATTACGGTTGTCATCCCTGAACCTGTGGTCACCGTGATGGTGCCAAAACCCCAGGTAGATGTGGATACGGGAGAGCCAATAATCGATCTCGACCAGCCGGAACCCGTGGTGCGGTTTGTCCGCCCGGAGCCAAAGATCACAATTCAGGAAGCACAGCCGCGTATTGAATTCCAACAGGGTGAAGCGTCGGTAAACGTGACAGCTTCAGAAGCAGCCGAAGTAAACGTCACGCAAGAAGACGCTCAAGTGAACGTTGAGCAAGGCGACGACGCCAATGTTTCGGTGACAAGCGAAGAGGCTGAAGTAAACGTCGTAGACGGCGGCGAAGCTGACGTTCAGGTTGAACAGATGCAGGCGCGCGTCGTGCTCGAAGACTTCAATGCCGACGCCGAGGGCAACATGAGCGAAGAAGACCGCTCTCGCTATCAGGAATCTGTTAAGGTCCTTCCGATTTTTGATCGCACCGCGGAAGACCTGATTGGTCGCAGTGTTGCAACCGAAACCGGCGAAGATGTCGGCGAAGTAGATTTTATCGGTGTGCGCGGTCAGACGCTTGTTGCAATCGTGGGCGTCGGTGGCTTTCTCGGTATGGGCGAAAACGAAATCGCCGTGCCGGTTGAGAAGCTCATCCTTCGTCGTGACGAACTGATCTTGCCGGAGCATACGCAGTCACAACTTGAAAATATGCCGGAATACAATGAGGCCGAAGTAAAGGTTCTCGAACCCGGCATCCGGCTGGCAGAACAACTCGGTCTCGACTAAGCGAACGCTAGGCTGGCCGGCTTGCCAGATTAACCTAACAAAGCGATGCTCTGAGTTCTTATGGAACATGCGTAGAGCTTTGTTTTATTAGCGATAGTAGGTGCCTACAATCAAGGACCGCCCTCTGGGCGGTCCATTTTCTGTGTATAACTATGGAAACGCATGGAACCTTGCGGCGTGTCAATCGCTGCAAAAGTTAACCGGAAGATTCATACTGGCAGCGCAGCAACTTCCAGCAAATTACACCAGATTTTCGTGGATAAGCTGATCGCCAAATAGACTTCTGTCGCTTTCGGCTAATCCCACCAACAGGCACTGCGATATCTACGAACTGTTCCTCGAAATACGTTCGCATGGTATCTGTCCTGAATACACCGACAAGCCGACCAGTCTCCCTTGTGCGCGACCTCTGTCACTGCAAGGCATTTGAAGACTGCACAGAACCGCTCGGGATCAACGCAAGGCCCAAGCTGGAGCGGATTGACTGATGATCTTCATAGGTGCGCTGCGATTGCCATTGGGACAACCAAGTGCTGCGATCGATTGAATGCGACGCCCCACCCTCGGTAAATGGGCTATTGGCGGACAAATACAAGTTCAACCATAGGCACCCAAAGCGAACCGGAATGAACGGACGGTAAGCCCACTCATCAAGTATTTATTCAGATCCAGCCGAACCTTCGGGCTATCGGCGAATTTTGGTCGTGGCTCTTATGCCCTACTCAACACGCAGCGCGTCGGAAAGAAGACCGTCGCATGAATGGGAAAGTGGTCGGATCCAAAGTTCTCAAGCCGCGCAAACGATGTTAGCCCAATATCTTGTGTCACAAAAAGCTGGTCAATTGGTAGACGCATCCAGGGATATCCCGCATGAAAGCTTGACAGCATCCCTCGCCCGACCCGTGGTTCTCGAAAATCGGCATAGTGCTTGAAGCGCTTAGTAGTCGATGACCATGCGACATCATTGAAATCACCCATGCATACTGTCGGGCGTTCGGCGGAAGATGTCATTAGGGCGGCCTCGCGAATTTGCTCATCGCGGGTCTTGGTATCGTTCCCGGGTACAGGGGGCCGGGGATGTAGGCCGATAAAATTGAACTTTGTATTATTAGGAGCACACAGTAAGGCCTTGATGGCCGGTGTATCATCGCGTGATAGCCATACAAGCTCTGCTGAGAGTGCCTTAAGCCTCGTCGCGAATATCAGACCATAGTGATCATCAGTGATATGCGTTCTGACGGTACCATATCGCGCCAGATAAGGCTCAAGCGCATCTGCCCAGATTGCGTCGGTTTCCATAAGAAGAAGGACGTCAGGATCTTCACGTTCCAAAAGCTTCAATAGATCATCATGACGTTCGTTTTCCATGAGCACGTTGACAGACAACAGCGAAACTTCATGGGCGACGCTGGGTGCTTCAGTGAGCGATACTTCGGTAGGAGACCATTTGGTGTACGGAAATATGTGCACTACTTGATAGCCAAGTGCAGCGGATACAATAGTGATCAACACCGACTTGAACGGTATTGAAATTGGAGAGATCGCCAGAAGCAGTACGACAAAAGCAACTGCAGCGATGTGCAGGCGTGGGAAATCCCACATTCGGACCCACCATCGAACCGAGTTTAAGAACGGCAAAAGCGTGGTCACCACTACCAAACTGGCAACGATCCAGACTAGAATGCTTAGCATCGCCTGAACAGATCGCTCAAAAGGGTCGCATAGTGCGTTGATCTCAAACTGTTCACCATAAGAGCGTCCCCGTTAGTATCGTACGCTTCTCAAAACTAACTGGCACTTCCTGCTTAGGTTCCGCCTCAATGCCAAATCTCAAGCGTATTGAGCGCCTACAGAGCAAAAATTAGCTCCGCACCGATGATTTTGCCAAGTTCCGTTGCCTCCTTGATTTTGCTCGTCCGGGTTCTCATCATGTCCTTCCTCGCATAATCGGGTGGGCAAAGCAGGTCAGAGGTCAGACACTGGATAGCGCCGAGGGCACTCGCGCGCGCATATAGTGAGACGCCGATCAAGGAGATGAAGCTTTTAGTAATTCGCGGTACACCGCAGATGTTCCGCCGCGTACGGATCAGCGCCAGAATGTACCAAAGTCGGTTTTGACCGTTTGGCAGAAAAGGCCCGTCGCAGCTGTCAGGCGATAACAAGTTTGGACCAAGGGGCCGGCCGTAGGCGCCATTCACCTTGAATTATTGATACATTCTGCTCGTTAGGCTTGCAGGAGCTTGATTTCTCCCCATCCCGGTTGACCATTAAACGCTCCCGGAAAGCCTCTCGTCGTCTGCCGTTTGGAACTTGTCTAGCCCCCTGCGTCCGGGCCACTGATAAGGGGTTTCTCTAATAGGGTTTCTCCTTCTCCGGAAGCCGGTCTTGCAGCTGCCTAAAATTCCCCACTTCGCAATCCATCCATATGGATGGTATACAGATGACAAGCAGGGCCATGTAAGTTGATACATGTTAATTTGGGTCATATTGCCTTTTTTGACGAAACCCAACGTGTTTTCTGATCTAGGATGACCGAAGGTGTCATGTTGTAGAGCTAATGCACCTACAAAAATACTGAAATCCAGGGCGGGAGTTTTGCTATATGGCAATGACTTGACGGCTCGATTTGGTCGCAAGAATGGAGAAAACTGCACCCCAGAAACCAAACCTCCTACCCTGCAGGACGTCGGTGAATTTATTGGCAAGACGCAAGGCGGCATCCTGACAACTCTCGTGGCGAAAAGAACGAAAACGTTGGTCGATTGCAAACACTTAAACTGCTGAGGATAAGGCAAAAAGGTTCGTCTCAAAGACGTTAAGGGGGGAGGCGGCCCCTTCCCTCGATGAGAGTTCTGGTCGAAATGAGCGCTGGCATCGCAGCTGCCTGTCACAAGGTGGGCCCCCGGATCATCACCGATGATAAGGAAGTCTCACCGTGGGGCCCTTATTGTAAGCAGCTGTCTACTGCGGTTTCGGGGAAAAGGTAGTGCAACAAAAATTGGATCTTACAGTCCTTAACATCATCAAGTCACTTTCTGAACTTTGAGGAATAGCCTATGCGTGTACTGTTTCAATTTTTAGCTTTCGAAGTATGGAAGCAGATTTTTGCGCTTGGTCGCGGGACGGGAGATCGGGAGCATGCGTGACGACCTAAACATCGATACCGGTCCCTATTCGAGCAACTCAGAAATCGCTGAGAACGTGCTAGAGCTTGTTGGGAAAACGCCCCTCTTGCGCCTAAAAAGATACCTTAACCAAACTGACGTAAACCTGATTGCCAAGATCGAGGCACTCAACCCTGGTGGCAGTGCTAAAGATCGTCCCGCCCGCTACATGATCGAACAAGCGCTGAAAGAACGTCAGCTCGTTCCAGGCGACACAGTTGTTGAATCCTCTTCAGGGAACATGGGGATTGGTTTGGCGCAAACTTGCGCCGTGCACGGTTTGAACTTTATCTGCGTTGTCGATCCGAATGCACAATCGCAAAATGTCGAGATTATTCGAGCCTTGGGAGGCAAGATAGAATTGGTCGAACACGCAGTCGAGGGCGACTTCCTAGCGGCCAGGCTTGAACGGGTCGCGAAACTGCTGAGGGAATCTCCCGATCGCTACTGGCCAAACCAATATGCGAATAAGAACAATCCGGCAGCACACGCTTGCAGCACTATCGTGGAGATAGACGATGCGCTGCCCAATCAAGTCGATTATTTGTTCGTCGCCTGTTCCAGCACCGGTACAGCGCAGGGATGTCGCGATTATCTTCGGGAACAAGGCCGTAAAACGAATGTCGTTGCTGTAGATGCGATGGGAAGCACTTTGTTTAACGGTACCGCTGGCAAACGAAAGATTTCTGGTATGGGCGCGGGTCGGCTGCCTGAATTAGCCCAAGGCCAAACCTTCGACGACCTCGTACGTGTTGCAGACGTGACCTGTGTTGCAGGCTGCCGCAGAGCCGTCGCGAAGGAAGGTCTTCTAGTAGGAGGATCTGGGGGCGGCGTTCTCGAGGCAGTTCGTGGTATGCAAAACCAACTGGCGGGAAAGACCGCTGTCGCAATTATACATGATTCAGGATCGCGCTACCTCGGAACTGTCTTCGACACGCAATGGATACAACGAGAATTGGGGACATCTGAAGCCGAGATAAGAAAACTAGCTGGATTGGACGACTAACGCGGATGACAAGAACTCAAACACTGAGGCTCGCGATCGTAGGATGCGGGCCGAAAGGCCTTTACGCCTTGGATAGTTTGTCAGAGGCCGCAAAACGTAAATCGGCAGCCGTTGAGCTTGATATTTTCGAACCCGCCCCCTTTCCCGGCGCAGGCGTGATCTACGATCCGAACCAGCCCGATTGCCTGGTTATGAACTATGCTGCGGAACACATAGACGCTTGGACAGGAGGTCGGGGACCTTCGTTGATTGATTGGCTGTCCGAGCGCCAAACACCGGTATCACCTCAAGCTTGCGTACCGCGTTCCGTTGTAGGACGGTATCTCAACTGGTGCTTTTCTATGGTGCTGGACCGCCTACCGGAAAACCTACAGGTAAATTTACATAAGACACGCGTTACTTCCGTTAAGCCGACCGAAGATGGTTGGGTTTTGGAACCTGGCGCTGTGAAAGTTCGTGAAGTTCTTGTTACGACCGGCCATCAAAATTGGAACCGCCGTGGTGAAGAAACCCCGCCTCGGACAGTCGTTTCCCCGTTCCCGGTAAACCAGTCATTGACCACAGAGGTCATCCCTCCCAATAGTTCCGTTACCTGCAAAGGATTTGCACTCACATTTATAGATATGGTACTCGCACTCACTGAGGGTCGCGGCGGCACTTTTCGCGAGAAAAATGGATCCTTTGAGTACGTACCCTCTGGAGCGGAACCCTCTTTGATAGCTCCTTTCAGTAGATCAGGTCGCCCGATGCGTCCAAAAGTAGATCATTCACGGTTCGTTTCGCCAATGAACGAAGTGGAGTGGCGCAGCCTGCTATCGCCACTGCTGAAAGACTTGGAGAAAGACAAGCTGACGTCTTTCCAGAACGAGGTATGGCCCGCACTCCAGTCCATCGCCGGTCAAATACAAAATCTGCCACTTTGGGAGGTTAATGAAATATTTGCACATAGGCTGTCAGGACAGTTCGACTCAGCACGCGCTCAGCGCGAGATTGAAACCGGATATAATATAGCGGTCGGCAAAAGCGCGCCGGACCTAATCTGGTTCCTCGGGGAGGTATGGCGACGTAGCTACCCATCGCTAATTAATTGGATCGGAGGCCGCGATCTTTCGAAATCCGACGCCAACCTCTTCCAGCGGGTCGCGGCTGAAATGGAGCGGATTGCGTTTGGTCCTCCAGCCAGCAGTTTAGGCAAACTCATTTGCCTTCAAAAATTGGGGATGTTGACCTTCGAACACATTTCGGGTGGTGCGAAAGCCGACTGTACAGTCAACGCAACCATACCCTCCGGTAGTAGTCTGGCCCTGTCTGAACCTCTGTCTCAACTACTGGAAGATGGGCACCTCGATACCTGTTCTCTTGGAGGTGTCAAAATCGACGCAAGCGCAAACGCATGTAAAGGCCAAAACGTGATCCGTGGACTTTCGATCATTGGACGTTCGACCGAAGGGTGCGTCCTAGGAAACGACACTCTTTCGCGAAAACTTCACAATCATCCTGAACAGTGGGCTGTTCGTGTATTGCGGCCATACGCTTCGTGCCCTCTTGAAGGTTTGGAAACCACTACATGAAAAACCGATCTAATCTCTTCGCCAACTGTGAAGGTGTCGTTCCCCTGCGTCCCCGGCTCGAAAGCTGGATGACCGAATTACTGAGCGACACGACGATGCTGCACAGTATTTGTGATACGCACGGCGCGCCGCTTAACGTCCAGCATGACGGCCCATTTCACAGGAACATCAACAACCTGATTGATTGCGTTGGCGAATTTGGTGTGCCGTTCCTGCCTATGTTCGCTCGAAAAGCGAACAAGTGTCTAACCTATGTGGAATCAGCCCGCGACCTCGGTATCGGAGTTGATGCTGCAAGCACGGCAGAAGTCGCCCAGTGTGTTGATCTTGGCGTTCGCGGATCACGGATCGTCTGTACGGCCGCAGTTAAGGATCGCGACCTTATGACCCTTTGCATCAACAACGGCGTTACGATCATCATAGACAATTCTGACGAACTCGCTCTCTTGGAAGAGTTGGCTATCAATCCAGATCTTCCTGTATCCGTAGGACTGAGGCTGAACGGCTTTGTGACGGACGGTAAGGCTCTTTATTCGCGATTTGGCTTTCCTCTGGCTAAAATTGACGCAATTGCCAGACGTATTAACCGCTCTTCAAACCTGCGGCTCGATGGCCTGCACTTTCATCTGCACGGCTACAGCTTCGAAGATAGAATAGCTGCGATATCACAAACCTTGGATCTGCTCAAAACACTGGAACGCCCGCTAGATAAGTCGTTCTTCGTCGACATCGGTGGAGGTATCCCGATGAATTATCTTGAACAGATTGATCAGTGGCAGGAATGGCTTTCACAGTTGGATGCAGCCTTAGCGGGATCGAGGCCCGCCATCACTCACCGCAACAGTGATTTAGGTCGTACGAAGACGGCTGGTCAGGGCGCCGGGTCGATCGACAGCTATCCGGTCGCTCAGAACCTAGTGCAATCCGAGTGGGTGACGAAAGTTCTAGGTGGACAAAGCGGAGGCTCGACAATCGCACGTCGATTGAAGAATGAAAATGTTACGCTGCGGTGTGAACCGGGGCGATCTCTTCTCGACGGCTGTGGCATAACGGTAGCTCGGGTAACGTTCTGCAAAGAGGATAGTGAGGGCGCACGGGTGGTAGGCGTACAGATGAACAGGACACAATCGAGATCAGGCTTCTCCGAGTTTGCGGTAGATCCACTCATGGTGTTTGGTCCGTCTGAGCGCAGGGAGCCAGTGGAGGGGTATCTGGCCGGTACCTACTGTACGGAGAGTGAATGGCTCACGAAGCGAATGATGAAGTTTCCGCATGGTGTACGTCCGGGCGATCTGATGATATTTCCAAATACTGCTGGCTACCTCATGCATTTTTTGGAAAGCCGATCACACCAATTTCCGCTAGCGAAGAATGTTTTTCTGGACGCTGAACGAGGTGGGTCAGTCAGGCAAGATCCGGTAGACCTTATCTGAGCTCATATCGTTACGCGCATGGAATGCCTTCACTCGACCGTGCTAATCAATGTGTGGTCACCCGCAACCACCGTTTCTTACGTGGGAGAGAAGAGCATTCGTTGAACACCCGCGTCACTATCCTTCACTGCTGAACCTATTCCTGGGCTGCGCAGTACAATGCGTGCGCTTCTACCTATCAGACGGACCGTTTGCTTTCTAAGCTGTTGCGCTACCTGTGTTTTACTATGGACAAAAATAATCTAAACCAGATCGGCCTTAGTCGTCATTTGACACCTCAGCAATGGCGCACGCTTGTTGATTGCTGCGAAAGTATCGTGCCTGTTCCGAACAAGACCACCCTCAGTGAGCGGGGGACAAAACTCTCAAAGAGTTTATTTTTGGTTGAAGGTTTTATGGGCCGCTTCATCACGTACGATGTAACAGATCGAAAACAGTTAGTCGCAGTTGAAGTCCCGGGTGATTTCGTCGACTTCCACGCTTACCCGCTCAAACGGTTGGATCACGACGTCGTTTCTCTCTCCGATGCAAAGGTCGCGGTTTTTGATCACGTTGTTTTGCAAGAAATTTTTGATCAAGACGTAGAACTATGCAGGACAGTTTGGTTCATGACCCTTATCGACGCTTCAATACAAAGGCATTGGACATATCGAAATGCGGCGATGCGGGCACTTCCGGCAATAGCCAATCTGTTGTGTGAATTCAGGCAGAGGCTGATGCATGCCGGAATGGACACTGACTCCTCTTTTGAACTGCCTATACAACAGTCTACACTTGCTCTCGCGTGCGGGTTGTCAGTCGAACACGTTAGTAGAGTGATGCGGGACCTTCGAGAGGGCGGCTACTGCTCAATGTCTAACACAGTTGTACAAATACATGACCTACGCAGGCTCGAAGAGATTGCCCAATTTCGTACTGATTATCTCTGCCCGTCACATGACTGACACCTAAGTTGATAATTCTCAACTGCTGAGAAACGCAGAACAGCGTTCGTTAGTCCCGGCGTTTCGATAGGTAGACTTTTGGTTTCGTTCGGGAACAGGTCACCACCTGTTGCTGTTATAAAGGCAACCAATTGGCATGCTAAGTCAGCTTGGAGAACAAAATTGAAGGACGAAGCAGAAGCACTCAGCGACCTCCATACAACATTTGTCGACAGTCGCGATGGCTACGAACAGGCCGCGGGGTTGATCCATAGTGCACGGCTGACATCGTTCTTTGACGAAATGCAGTCGAACCGTGCGACACAGGCAGATGAAGTCCGGTCTTTTCTTCGCGGCGTAGACGTAGACTTGAGTAAAGACGGAACACTCTTCGCAGCGGCTCATCGGCATTTCCTGACCCTACGGGACTTCGCCTCAAGCGACGACGAAGACGTGGTCGAAGATATAATCCGCGAAGAACGCAAGGTGCTCGAGAACTACGACGAAGCTATCCGCCCGATGAATGGCGACAGCGACGCGTACAGGTTTGCGCAGACGCAATACGAAGCCCTAGCAAAACGTGTCGAAAAGCTAGAGAAAGAGGAACGCAGGCTGGATCGACCTTCCTGATGTCATTCTGTTGCTGAGGCGTCGAACGCATCGTTCTTTACCTACTTGGATTATGGTCTGGTTCAAGTTGCAGAAGTCGCTGGTTGACGCGCCTCGCAAGGGACCGTTCCAAATTCTTTTGGAACGATCTCTCTATACGTAAGCTTCGAGCAAAGGATTTGCCAAGGCGCGCCATCGCTCGTGCGAACTTGCGCGATCAAAATTGTTCAACTGTAGGTTTGCGGCTTCAGTGCAGGTCCGGTCTGTCGTCTGACCCCCTATTCTCCATGACGCAGCTCACCGCCAAGAGAGCAGCAGCGAGAATGGCGCAAGCAATCGAAAACAGACCATAGCCCATCCCCGCCGCCATTCCGAGTGCGCCGGCCACCCAGAGACTGGCAGCTGTGACCATTCCACCGACACGACGGTTGCCCTGGATGATTGCGCCAGCACCAAGAAAACCTAGACCGCCTATTATGCCCTGTATGACACGGGTCGGATCGCCCGATAGCCCCAGTTCGGTTAAGTCTTGAGACATTTCGACAGAGACAATCGTAAAGATAGCCGCACCGAGCGAGACCATCATGTAGGTACGTATGCCGACCCGGCGCTTACGTACCTCTCGATCTATACCAAGAATTGCTCCGGCGCTGAGGGCGAGGACAAGGCGGATAAACCAGTCCCCCTGCTCAAAATCGAACCCGATATTGTCAAGCCATTCAGGCATCTGAGGACCTCCAGTTTAAGACTGCATCTCTTAAGTCGACCTCGAGGAGCCTGCTATCCGGTGCCGTCATTCGAACTAATACCAACCTCGCGCTTCAATACATCTCGGAGGGACACGAGAGACCTATTTCCGGCAAGGCCTCGCTGACCCAAACGCAGCGCATTGTCGATGATATCCCAAGTAGTCTTGCTTGCGTACGGTCCTACCGTAACGACCTCCGACGTTATTGTCGGCCACTCACCATAGAGATCAAAATAGTCCAGTATCGTTCGCCTAACACCGTCTTCGTAGAAAGGCAGGTCGCGGAATACGTAGGCATCATAAACTCCGAGTTCGATAGCCACCTCCCGGGCTAGTTCGGCAAAGGTTGGGACCGGAGGTGAACCTGGCTGGTGCTTGGCCTTGAGCGATTTTTTCCGCAGTGAGGAAGCGACGGCCTTCCAAGTCGTCTTACCATTCGCATACGGTCCTTGCTTTATCTCTCCAGAGTTCTGTTTTGGCATCTGGCCCATAGCGTGCCAGTACGCTGAAATGCATTCACGCACCAAGGCGGGATCATACTCCTCCGGCCTGACTACAAGCTCCTCATCAAAGAATGACTCCTTTTGGTAGGATAGCTCATCCAATGCTTCACCGATCTTCGTACGGTACTGAACGCTGCTGCGGAAAAGGACGGTAGTAATTCCAAGTGTGTTCGTCAGTTCAATTTTCGAACGATTGTTCCAAAAATCCAAACCCCGTTGCCCCACTGAGATGTATGTCGCATGATTCAGCTGATTTGAAACAACAATTTCCAAGTTCCGCTTCGGCAAAACGAGCAAATAGTACTCCGCTCCCTTATGATCTTTGTATGCAACGGTACCGGAGTAAGCTGTGATATCTCCGCTCTGTGTTCCGCGCTTATCGAGCTCCTCAAGCACGAGGTCCAGCTTTGGCGCTGCATCTCGCTCATGGCTGCCAGTCGATTTGGATGGTGAATTTCGTGGCTGCGCGAGCCGCCTGCCCGTTCCAGACTTCAGCTCCAGTTCAGCACGTACGAACCTTAACCCGTCCGACCGGTCAGATGCTAATTGTTCAGCTTCCTTTTTTGACTTTTCCAAAGCATCAGATACGCGTTTGTCGATTAGAGAACGCAGGGTGGCAACAGCTTCTTTAAGTTCCTCGTCATCGTCACGGATCAAGTGAAAACTCCCGACCAACGCAAGAGATATCATCGCGAGCTTGCTATCGTCTTTTTGATCATCGTTCTCTGACATAGGTAACCTCGAAATTCCGAATATGCAGTTTACCCGCATGACCGCAAAGGTCCAACGCTGTGTTGTCCTTTTCTGCGACACAGACTGAACGGCGCAAACGAAAAACAGGACAAATCTGCGCGCCTTCGCCAGATTGCATTGTCTGTAACCTGGCGGCCGTAGCTAGTATCAAACCTAGGATAGCGGCAGGGCGCAAAAACATCAGTTACCTTCGAACGATCTCTAGGCTTTGACCTAGACCTTCGCCGATCGAAACACTCATCTATGCGATCGTACGACTGTCAACAGCGACTCATCCGCTGACGTCTGATCCGGACAGAGTGACAACATCGCAAAGTGATGAAGATGTATCGAACCCAAAACATTCGACGCGCGACGTGTCCATCGGTGCGAGCGAGCCACACAGGCAAAATCAAATCACAAGCCAGTAAGGTAGAGCAGCACGTCTGTGACTGTCCAAATGCCGTCGATGCAAGGATGACACCCCTTTCATCTCAACATATGCGCCAACCAGCTATTGTACCAAACGTGCTGGGTCCGTTGACGGTATGCTGGGGAAAAATCGGTACGGGTCCGCGAGCATGTTTCAGCGCCGTGCGATCATGGTGTGTCAAAAGTGCTTTGAACCGGTGCATCCTGGCGATATCGGAGAGCGTTGCCCGTGCGGGTGTCACGCGCACCCCAACCGTCGAGGATACACAGGACGACAGGTTTTGGGATACTCATTCACGGGCCTCAACATGTTTTCTGGCTTTTGCACAGGGTTGTAGCCGCTGCGCCCGCCACGGTGAACCATTGTCGACCGCGTGATGGATTTGAGCATGATCCGGTTCGCGCGGGTGGCGAAATTCGGCTACGTCCGGGTCGAAACAACAGGAGAGACAGCATGCGGTTCACGACCCTTCCCACCCCTCTCGTGCCGTCATTGCCTGACAGATGTACCCGCAGGCGCGCCCTATCTGATCGTGGCGCACCGGCCCTTCGAGGCGCTGCACCCTTACGCCGAATGTGGTCCGCTGTTCGTTTGTGCCGACGCCTGTGCGCGTCATCCCGATGGGCCTGATCTGCCGCCGATCCTGACCACGTCGCCCGATTATCTGCTGAAGGGATACAGCGCGGACGAGCGGATCGTCTATGGCACCGACAAGGTCGTCGCGCAGGCCGGGATCGCCGCTTATGCCGCGCAGGTGCTGGACGATCCGCGGGTGCGCCATATCCACGTCCGTTCGGCGCGCAACAACTGTTATCAGCTGCGGATCGCGCCTGATTGACACCCTTGCCCCGCGCCCTTCTAGCGGCCATATCGAGGCAACCGCCGCATCAGCCCCAAGGACGCGCCCGATGACCATCGCGGCCCCCGAAACCCGCATCGTGAACACCTGGCGCATCGCCTGCGACGGCGGTGAAGGGGGTCTGGGCCATCCGCGCGTCTGGTTGCAGATCCCGCGCGACGGGGGGTTTGTGGAATGCGTCTATTGCGACTGCAAGTTCGTACACGCCGATTTTGACGGCAAGGTCTGAGGGCGGGCCGCCCCTGTTTCCGACGCACTACCCCGCGTGAGCCTGCGCGCGCGGAGGGGGGCGCTTCATCGTAAAATTCGTGGCGTTCGGACGGGCAATGTCTGCGCCGTCGGATATCTAGACCAGGATCATGTCAGCGCTTAGGTCTTCGAAGGTCCTGTCCGCGATCCACAACGGCGAAAGTGAGAAATCGACAACAGGTCCATCGCCCCCAAGCCTGCGCAAGTATAGACCCCCGTCCTTTTCGACGAAGTCAGCCAGCGCCTCCTGTGGCGTTTCGTACATGAGCACGCCCAGGTCGATCCTGTCCCAAGGCTCCAGATCGTAGATCTTCTGTTCCGCGTCGGTCAGACGCAGGGCGAAAGTATCCGACAGGATGCCGCCCACCATTATCGCACCCCCGTACAGCTCATCATCCGTGCCCTGTGCGGCGATCCAGTCGGCGTGGGCCTGATCCGTGGCGGTGGTGAACTCTGCGCTTTGGGAAAAGCCGATGACGATCTCGGCGCGGCTTTGCCCGTCCGCCAGCCGCGCGACCCATCCTGCGGCCCCCGCCGCATCGCTCGCACGGTCCAGCGCATTCAGATAAAGCTGGTCCACGAAGGCTGCGTCGTCCAGCGCCCCGTAGGTCGCCTGAAACTCGTCCGAGGCGACAAAGCCCGCGGCGACCTGCGCCAGCTCAGCGTCCCCCGCCAGCCGTGCGGTCCAGTCGTAGAAACCGTCCAGATCGGGCGTGCGATCCAACGTCGCCTGATAGAGGCGAAAGACATCGTCGCTCCAATAGGTCTGGCGGCTTTGTGCCAGATAGGCCGTCGCGTCGGCCTGCGTCGCATCGATGACTTCATCGCTTTCGGCAAACAGATACACCACCTCGGCCCGCGACAAGCCAAAGTCGTTCATCCGCATCAGCCAGCCGTCCAACCCCTCCGGGTCCGGCGCGCGGTCCAGCACGTTGCGGTAGAGCAGCGTCACGAACTCGGTGTCGTCCGTGTCGCCGTAGAGCGCGCGGAACTCGGGCGCCTCGATGAAGCCGGGGACGATTTCGCCGACCGTATATGCATCTATGATGAAGCCCACCTCGCCCTGATTCCGCGCCACCCATTCGCCGAACCCCTGCGCATCCGGCTCGCGGCCCAGCGTCGCGAGGTAGAGGCGGTAGATGCTGTCGGCTCCGTCCTGCCCCGTGGTATCCGCCTCGTCGCCGAACAGGCGGTCGTTGCCGCGCACCCCGATCAGGACGTCGCCTCCTTTGGCGCCGATCAGCGTGTCGAGGCCCGGCGTGCCCCGCAGGATATTGTCGGCGTCGTCGCCCTGCTCGGTCCGGCCGAGGTAGCTGATGGACCAGCCGGGCTGTTCGTAGGATACCGTCTCGGTGCGCCCTGTCCCGTCCACATAGCTGACCTCGACGGCAAGGCGCGTGCCGAGATCCGCCCTCGTGGGCGTGTAGCTGGCAGCGGTGGCATCCGCGATGGGACTGTCCGTGGAGGGGTAGCCGCCGGTCCGATTGGCAAGCGTGTACCACTGAAAGGTGAAGTCGCTCGCTATTCCGTCGGCGTCCGTGATGCGGTCCGTTTGCGCCGTCAGGGGGACATCGACAAACCCGCTGTAGTCATCGCCGCCCTCCCCGGTCGTTATCCTGACCTGCCCTTCGGGCGGTACGTCATCGAGCGGCGCGCTGAAGTAGGTGCGCCCACCGGCTGCCACCCCCACGCCAGCGGCCAGCACCACGCCACCGGGCAGCCCGCGGATTTGCTCTTCGATAACGGAGATCGTGCTTTGACCGGTCAGCAAAAAGGAGACCGTCAGGATCGGCTCTCCTGCGTCGATGGTGCCGTCAAAGGTCGCGCCCGTGCCACTCGTGTAGCCGTCGACCCTGACGGTCGTCTCGATTTCGGCGCCACTTGCCCTGGTGTTCGGCCCGCCAAGGCCCGGGGCCTCGGCCGCGACAAACTGCGCGCCGGGGTGCTGGAAACCGAAGATCAAGGACACGTAGCCCCCAGGGGACGTCTGCGCTATGTCACTGACCAGCGTGCCGGTGACCGCGCGGCCCTCTTGAGTCCAGACGAAAGAAAACATGGCGTGCGGCCCCTTTCAGGTTGCAAATGCGCTGACTATGCAAGCACTCTAACACCCTGCACCCTTCTCGGAAAAGCCGCATCGCGCGCCCTACCCCACCTGCGTCGTGAATTCCGCGCCCAGCGTCGTCTCGATCAGTTCGCAATCGGGCGTCATGTCCACATAGCGCGCTTTGATGAAGGGCGGCAGGACGAAGGCGTCGCCTGCCTCGAGGCGGTAGGGGTCTTCGCCCGTGACCTCTAGCGTCAGGCTGCCCTCCTTGACGAAGGTAAAGAGGACGTCGGTATTGTGGCTGGTCCAGGCCCCCTGCGGATCGGCGGGCCGCGCGACGTGGACGCCTGCGACGCCCTTGGTTGCGGTGCCGATCCCGGTGTTGCGGCTTTCCCAGCCCGGGATGCGCCAGGGGGTCCATTCGGCCCCTTCCGCCTTGTGATGGACAAAGCGCGTGCCATCCCATTCGCGCACGGAGTCGTGGCGCCCGGTGGGCACTTCTATGTCGTGGTCGATGGTTGTGATGTGCTCGGCGGGCACGCCGATTTCCAGCACCCCCACGTTCTCGGAAGCCTCCAGCACGCGGTGGCGGATCTGCGGCGGCTGGATCACGCAATCGCCGGCCTCGAGGATGAAGGGATCGCCCTGATCCTCGTACACCAGCCGCACCCAGCCGCGTGTATTTCTGGGAACCGGGATCAAACCGCCAAACCTTGCACCGATCGTATCACTGTTGTCAGCGCAGTTGGCCCCTCGACAACGATGCGCCGTCCATCCGACAAGGTGATATCAATCCGGTTAGCGGACAGCGGCGCAGCTGGCGGCGGTGCCAGCATCTCCTGAAAGACTGGTTCGTGAACGGTGTTGCCCTCAATCTCGACAGGCAGGAACATAGCGTCATCACCCAGCTCTTCCGCAACTGGCGCGAAGCGCGGGTCCTTCAGCCAGGTATGGATCATGTTCTCGTTCATCGCATATCTGCGCGCAACCTGAGCCACTGAAACACCTGGCATCGACGTCTGCTGGCAAATCTCCCGCTTCTCACCCGACCAGCTCCAACGCTTTCGTCGCTTGCCCATAATGGCTCCCCTAAGTGTCCATTAATTTCAATGGACACTTAGCGCACTCAGCACCGCCCAGTTAGGTCGGGTTCATCGGACGCTCACCGATATCGCCTTTCTTCAATTTTTAGACCGGCCGCAGCAGCTGACCGGATAGCGATCCGCTTTAGCTAACTCTTGATAAATATCAAAGTCGGCCGTCTGTTCGGAACACGGAGCCACTAACCGGGTTAACTCACTAAAATAGCTCGGAGAACGAAATGAAGACCGTTGTGATACCGGCAGCTGGGCAAGGGACGCGACTCCTACCGCTTACGAAATGCACCCCAAAAGAGATGCTACCCGTCTTCGACAAGCCCATTCTCCAATTTGCGCTTGATGAAGCCTGCGGCGCAGGTGCCGAGCGAATTGTGGTTGTTACTCATCAAAGTAAGCCAGCGATTGCAAACTATGTCAGCAGAGATGACGAGGCAATCGAGTCCCTCAGACAGCTTAATAAGCCAGATTTGGCAAGCGTGCTTATGGAAGCGGGGGCACCTCAACACGTAGAGATCAGTGTTGTCGAACAGTCTGCCCCGCTCGGGCTTGGACATGCTATTTTAATGGCCCAGCCGCACTGCGTGGCAGGACCAATTGGCGTTATCTTGCCTGACGATGTGATTTTAGGCGAACCGGCTCTTCCAGAGATGGCACTCGCTTACGAAGGCGGTCATCTGGTTGCTGCCATGGAAGTCGATCGTAGTAGCGTAGGCAGATATGGGATTTTCAACGTAAAGGACCACACACCAAAGATGTTCAAGGCGAAGAGTATGGTCGAGAAACCCCTGTCCACGGATGCACCATCGTCGATCGCAGCGGTTGGACGCTATATTTTGGACCCATCAATCTTCTTGGCCCTCTCGTCCATCACCCGAGGAGCCGGAGAAGAGTATCAATTGACCGACGCGATCGCTTCGGACCTTTTGGACCGACAACTATACGGCTTCAAATTTTCTGGAACACGTTTTGATTGTGGCACTCACAAAGGCCTTTTGGACGCTGGCACGCGACGCCGAGCAGAAGTTCTAGAACCCGTACCGTTTCAGACCGCTGCCGAATAGTTCTGTGCCCGACCTTTAGGGGCCGTAAGCCTAGCATACGTTACTTGTGAACTGCGCCCGCGACCGCAACTATTCGTGTGCCTGTTGTACCCCGAACTCATCGGGAACGCTCACGGATTTGATCTTAGCAATCGCCAGCTCTGAATTTCCTCGCTCTGTCAAATCCGACACGAATGCAAATTGGTCTCTTGGTTCATAGGGGTAGGCCTTCAGCACATAGGTCACACCAAATGAAGTGTTTTCGCATACAACGATGATAGGTTTTTCCCAGTTGAGAAATACACTCGTAGCCGCGACATCTCGTAGAATATCGCTGACACTTCCCAGATACTGACCGCGTGCGAGGAAGAACGACGCAACACACATCAACTCGCTAGTTCCGCTGTTGGCGTTGCTTATATTCTCAGTCCAGATTCGATCATGCGGGATAGTCACGATACTGTCCTCGGGCGTCTTTATGCCGAACGAGCGCATGCCGATCTTAACGACTTCACCGTATTCATCCCCGACCCGTATCCAGTCGCCAAGCGCATAAGGTTTTTCGAACAAAGCGATGAACCCTGCGATGACCGAACTGGCCAAATCTTTAAAGGCGAAGCCGATTGCCACGCTCAGCGCGCCACCGATCACTATGAAGTTCTGAAACGTTATATTGAAGACAAGTGGCGTTACCCAGAACACCAAAATCAACAGCATGCACAGACGAAAGATCGGCACTGTATTGAGAGTGGTCTGACGAAGCCATGTTGGAAGAATTTCGGCGACAACTGGAAGAACCCGAGAAACAGCTTTGATGGCCAGCCACGTTATGAGCGCAGCGATCACAATTTCGACGATGACCCAAGCGGTGATCTCGTTAAACAAATTGGACAGGCGCTCGACCCGATCTTCCATCCTATCCTCCTAGAGTTTGTCGGCGTTCATGCCCGTCGCTCGCAACGCGCTTCGGATAGCCGGATAATGGCTCGGGCAATGACGAAACAGCCCCTGCTCCTCTGTTACGAAGCCAGATCTGGTCAGCGCGTCCCATAGACCGATCGAAACGTCGAATGGAACGCATCTTGCGATGACCTCTGGTTTGCAAGGCTCGTGTATAAGGAGGTTTTGAAGAATAAGACAGGCCATGTTGTTTGGGCTGTGCGGCAGCCTTGCATCCTTCGGGTGCCTCAAATAAACGCTTTCGCTTGTCTCATCAACTTCGTTGCAGTCCTTTGCCAACATACCATTGAAGAACATTTCAATCGCTACCCATGGCAGACCGAGGCTGCGTTTTCCAAGCTCACCGAAGTAGGGATCGGAGAGCGCGCCGTCAGATCTCTCGAATATTGGGTCGCCGGTATCGGCAGATTTGAACAACTGCAGCTTCGGTCGCGAAGCCAAAATTGGTCCAATGAGCGCGGCAAGCGCTTCTCCATCAAAAGACGGTATGGTGTAGGTATCGTGAAACAACAGTTCTATCTCGAAGTTCGAACTTAAGAACGCCCAGGTCCAACTGTTGCAGTTTACGATCAATCGACCTTCGCACGCTGCAATAGAGTTCAGTAGTTCCCGGTTTCGAGGCATTTGGCTGGCACATCGTTGCAAAGAGCTCTCCAACCCATCGAAAACCGCAATTTGTCCCGCCTGCATCTGGGCGAGTTCGGCAATCGAACTGACGACGTCCAGTCCTGCATCACGGGCCCAATCACCTACGTAGCCCTTGCCGCATGGTGGATGCACCACCGCGCATAGCGCTTTGTGACCGTCCGCAAGCCAATTGGTTAGAGTTCCGGCGATACACCGGTTGAGTATTTTCTTGAGTTCGGTGTGTGCTGCCTCTCGCTCTTTGCTATCGCTGTAATGCTTCAGCGATGGATCGTCCTCCAGGCTATCGGACTTCACCCACGGCAACTCAGCTCGCACATTATCAAATACATGCTCCAGCGTACGTCGGGTTTCCCCTTGGGGCCAAACATAACTCCCAAATTCGATAAGCTCTTCGGGGAGTTTTGCTTTGTCTTCATCTTCCTCGGTGACAGTCATTCAAAGCCATCTCGATCAGGGGGCAACAAACTTGGGCATCAAAGCGCCAAAGGCCACAATTTATTTTTTTGGTCACTATCAGCTAGAGCAACCATGCGTCCGGTCCATAATGTTCGCCAGATTCACATTCTGGCTGAACCTCTTCATATCCGCACCGTAAAAGGCACGGTTACTTGCCATGGCCTTCATCGCACACGAATGACAGGATGTCGCGTGTCGTTCTCGCGGCAGGACCGTCGCGACATCAGCTGCAACCCAGAGAAAAAGTACCTGATGAAGAAAGGTGAACTTTTCGTCTAGAGAACCGGAAGGTCCGGCTGCGTGCACTATGCCCCGCGCCTTCACCGGCGGGCATAGACGGCAAACGAAGCAAGACAGGCCTATGGCTAATCCCCGACCGCGACGGTAATGCGCGGCGAACTTGGTCCAAAAAACAATGGTTCGGGGCCTAATCATTGAACATACAGATTTCGATCCCAAAGACCGTGTCAGCTTGTTTGTGCTGTGCTATCGCGCTGACAAGTTAGGTAAACGGTTCAGTCGCGATCAATCGATGTAAAGAGCTTGATTGTTCCGGCCCCCTGCCCGCAAAAATTTTCATCAGCGCGTATATGCTCATGTGTCGCCACTGCCGCACGGCCATGCCGAGCGACAACAAAACCATGATCCGACAGTTGCGGTTCTTTATTTACATAGACTTCAACGCTTCTTCTGGCATGCTGTCTGACACAGTAATTTCCAAAGTGTCTTTGCATGCCCAGCTCCTAAGCCACGCGGCCGCTCCTTCACGCTTGCGAATGGCCTTATCGGATTTTGGCGGCACCCAGCCATAGATGGGTTGCTCACGCCAACCGGGTTTCGACATCCCGAAAACCCATCTCATATTCCCGTAGGTTGAAGGATCTCGGCCATCCAGAGACAGACGATCATTCAGATAGCACGCTGTTTTCCACGCTGTCTCTGGATCCCTCGTCCATTTAATAAGTTGCTTCCCCCAGTACATGCGCAAATTGTTGTGCATATATCCATTGTGCAGCCACTGACGCTGAGCCGCATTCCATGTCTCGTCATCAGTGCGGCCGTGAACCAGATCGGTAAGCTTATAAAGAACGGGCCGCTCATCTTCTACGTGCGCCAGAAGGGAGTGCCGCGGCTTTTCTGGTACGCTGTCAAAGCTATCGGGAGCTTCAACCCGGTAAGCTTGATAATGAAAGTACTCGCGCCAAGTCAGCAGCTCATCTAGATATTTCCATTTGGCTTTTGCAGGAGCGTCGCTCGCCCGCACGGCAGCCGTGATTTCACGAGGCCCAATGATACCAAAATGCAGATAAGGTGACAGGCGGGATACGCCGTCCTCCTCTGCTGGGTTGTTCCTTTGGTAAGGATAAAGCTCAAGCCTATGTACAACAAAGTCTCGTAAAGCGGCATTCGCGGCTTTCGATGTCGGTTCAAAATCAAGAACAGGCCGAAGACTATGATCGATGTCACATTCCGAGATAATGGATGCGATTTCGTCGTCCGATTTATTCCCCAAGGCCTCGTCTTCAAAGCATAGGCCACCATCCAAGATTGCGGCATTTGCTGCAATGTCAGATTGATGTGCTTCGTATTTCGGACGAAGTGCCCCGCTGGCTTTTCGAAAGGCCGGCGTTGCCCTTAAACCATCAGACAACACGCGCGTTGGTACCAATCGCGCAGTATCTACTGCAAATACAGTACGGTTGCACCTCTCTGCGAAGCGCTTTGCCTGTGCGCGCGCCACGAACACCGGATGATCATCGGTGAAAACCGCAGCCGCATCCTCAGCAAGTCGGTATACCAAGCCTTTTTCGTGTCGCCTTTTGCGTTCAACATAGGTGACGCACCTGACGCCGCGCTCGTCGCAGCCCTGTTGCAAATCCCGACTCGCATGAAGCAGAAAGTGATGCAGTCTGTCCGAGGCATACGGGTAATCCTCCCGCACCCCATGATAAACCACAACGGGCAATCCGATGTCATTACCCAGCTCCACGGCTGCGTCAATTACAGGATTATCCCAGGCCCACAGCGTTTGCTGGATCCAGCAGAGTACGTATCTTGCACCATTCTTACGGTTCAGTGGCACGTCATTTAGCGCACGCACGCGATCGCAAATGTCGGCCGACCAATTTATCGCCATTCCACCTTCAATCTTTCTTGTCGTACTTTGAGATCGATATTTCCTCGAAACCTAAATTAGTTAAGAACAGTGAATACACGCTGACAACCATAGCGTGATGTCACACTTTGCAGAAATGTGTTTTCGCATCATCCACCGGAGCGCTTCCAAAATCCGCCTGATCCGGGATCCGCCCAAACGCAATCTTCGCGCCAAGATAACCTCCCGGAACGATATCTTGCACACCAAGTGTGATAGCCTCCGGTCCGTGGTCACGGCGAAGTTTGTCCATCACATCGCTGATCTTTTCCCATTTCGCGACACCGCATTGTTCGGGATCCATCTGCCCGCGAAAGAGATCACTCGTCATTTGCTTGTCATCAGTCAGACCATGAAGCATCACGCTGACCGACCTTGGTGCGAAGTTGACCGCGCGCTCGGCCTCCTTGAGACTCTTCCCTAACGTTTCCAAAAAGGTGTGGTCATCTCTAGCTGGTAGAAAAG
The DNA here is from genome assembly GCF_025141935.1 of Sulfitobacter sp. S190. NCBI lineage: Bacteria > Pseudomonadati > Pseudomonadota > Alphaproteobacteria > Rhodobacterales > Roseobacteraceae > Sulfitobacter > Sulfitobacter sp. S190. The sequence goes on from NZ_CP081120.1 coordinate 2,226,648, forward strand.
ATCCTTCCCAATCCCACCGAAGATCATCCTTCCGACTGTTCGTACGGCCCCGATACCCGCCGCCTTTAAAACTTACGGACATCTTCGTGGCCCGCAAATCGTCACGTCGCAAGCGACGCGCCGCGCCGAGCGTCAATTGTCTGGCACAGATTGCGACCTTTTGGGGGGTACGCCAATCGGCAGGAAGCATTCGGCTATGGCCAAACATGCGCTTTTGGGTAGGTAGTTTTTCCGCATGAAGGCCGTGCAGTTCATTCCAGAATCTCTCGCCCTCTACACTGCGCCAAATGGCGCGAGCTTGTTTCGGAGCGATCGCCCATAGCGAACGAAAATCGGTAACTCCAGCCGCCATTAGCCGAGATTCCATGCCGGTAGATATACCTGGTATATCAGTCAATTTTATGTGCGCGAGGCTCTTAGGAAGGTTAGACGTTTCAATGAGGGCGAACCCGTTAGGCTTGTTGGCTTCAGCACCTATCTTAGCCAAGAGCTCTGTCGGCGCCATCCCTATCGAACATGTCAATACGGGACTAAAGGCAGACGCAAGAACCGTCTTTATTCTGTCGGCAAGTGCATGTCCTTTCCGCGCCTCGCTGGGAAGAAGATGGCAAACCACCTCATCGATGGACCTTACATGTGTGACCGGTAGGATCGTCTCCAAAACTTTGATAATGCGTTTGTGCAGGCGGACATAAACGTCGTGGCGAGCAACGACAAAAATCATGTCTGGAACGATTTTGCGAGCCTCTGAAATGCTCGCCATTCCTTTTACACCAAGCGCCTTTGCTTCCCGGCTGATAGCAATGCACCCCGTATTCGGACGATCGAGGGGGACCACACCTACAGGTTTCCCACGCAGATCAGCATTAAAGTGCTGTTCCGCAGTCGCGAAGAAGCTGTCGAAATCCAGATACAGTCGCGAAACAGGGTTTGGTGCAATTTGGTACATAAGGAATCACTGCCTAAAGAGACCGACAGAACATAAAGGGAACAAAGCTGATTTTCAACGTCATGTTAAGAAGACGCCTCGCAGCAAATTTGCTAAACAGTCGAACCTATGACCGATGCCGTGAATGGATCGATTGTGCAGCAACCCACTGATGTCCGCTTGAGCTACTTCATATGCCGCAACCGGCGAGATAACAGTGATGCATCAGTGTCGGTGTCAGAACTGCCGCGACAGACCTAGTTCGTACGTTCGGCAGACCCATGCTTTTCAATCAAACTGTCGGCACTATTGCGATCGGAGCTGACGTCCACGTCTAATGAACAATCTGGCGAGGACGAACACCAAAACGAAGGCAATCAGCCCAAGGTAGCGTTCGTAGACGCCGTCGATGTTGTCCGGAAGAAAGAAGAAGACCGGCGCAGACACAGCCCATAGTATGGAAACACCGATCAACAACTTTTTGTAGTGCGTACCGGCCCGGTCTGCACCGGACGACATCAGCCATGGAACCAGCGCCATAGTCAGCCCAAGGGCGTAGACCAAATAGATGTGGATTACGACACCTTCGCTATCATTGTCGCCATACTCATTACGCGCACCAATGAGGAAAACGATGAGGCCCATAAGAGCAAGGCCTAGTATTCCTACGCTCCAGCGCCAGCCCCCCATATGGACGTGAGCCGAAAGCAGCGCAATCGAAACCAAGGACGCCGAGAATGCATAGATACCGATGTCGACGATAAATTCGTAGCGACCTGCACCCAGGTCGCTGATGGTATCCGCGATCCAATCGTGGTCAGGTACCACAAAATCGGCGATCAGAATGGCGACCGCGAAGATCACACATCCGGCTATTGCATACCAGCCGAGTAATATCATGAGCATCGGCTCGTCTTCGACTTTTGGCGCGGCGGTTTCGGTTTTCACAGTGGGTGCTAGCTCCGAGCGGGATCTTTCGAGCGCCGCAGCGCTCGGGATCGGGGTCGTGGAGACGGGGAGCAATTGAATGCCCCCCGCAACGTTTTGATATCAGGGTAAAACCTCAGTTCCACCAACCTTCATCGACCGCGTCCATTTCCTCGAGTTGTTCCTCGGTTTTGCGCGTGACGATGACGAAGGTTTTGTCGTCAACAGGCGTCAGCCGAATATCCTCTATGGGGAGAAGCACATGCTTGTCACCAATATCGAGGAAACCGCCGATTTCTGCCACGATACCGATCATCTGCCCCTCACGGTCGAGAATGATATCCTCGATCTCGCCAATATCGTTCCAGTCTGGTCCAACGCCGTCGGCCTCCCAGTTGCCCCAGGTGTCTTCGTCCATCGGACCGTTCAGCGTGTAAATATCGCCACCGGTGATGTCGCGGGACCGGATCAGATTTTCGGTATCCAAGTGGCTTTCCGCCAGCGCAGGACCAGCAGCAATTCCGGCTGCAAGCAGTAGAGATGCAAAGCGTTTCATCGATATTCCTCATTATGTAGTAAGAGCGCCCCACCGTGGGGCGTTGTGACGACAAAACGATAAACATCGCCTGCGGTTCCCTCTCGCCTCTCCGGTCAGGCAAAGAACATGCAATTCATTAAACCAGAACAAGTTTCCGAGCTGATAACGCATTCGGGAAGCCGCCGTAATGATGCTTCCAACCCGCTAATTCGACAGAAATCAGGCCGGATCGCCCCTGAGCAGATCTGATCGTCGGGGTTTTCAAAGACCTTGCAGCGGGTTGCCGACAATGACTGGTCTGCCAAGATTTGGCAGACCAGTAACTGCACCGCTGTGCCAAAACCGGTATGAACCGAGAAGCCTCGCCCTATCGCATCGATCTCAGACCGCTTGCGGGCTGGCTCCCACGAACTCCCAAGCAGAAGAAGCCTCGGCGCTATCAAATGCACGCGCCTCTACCGGGATGACCTTATCGGCCCATTTGATCATTGTTGCTGCACTTTCGGGCGCACCGATAACCGCATATCGCGCAACCTTGGACCAGGACCGAACCTGTGCCTTCAGAACATCGTCGTCAAACATGATATCAAGATCGCGACCCGTCATACTGCTCAGGTCGAGCAGCATGCTGACTTTGCCGGGGGCCTGATCGAAAACATCATTCATGTATTTCGACATCGCTTCCATATCATCATCATCAACATGGCCTTCGATTTTGAAGGCGTGAACGTCTGCTGTGGTTGTCGGGATTGAGTGGATTGAGCCGTGTTGGAACGCAGTCATGGTCATCTCCTGAAATATCGACTTTGAGCTTCAGGTTTAACGCGTACATTTGCCGGTAGTTCCTGCCTCGTGGATAAACGCGGTCACAAGCAGTGCTGTGTGAAATAGGCTAGGTTCGGTTTTCATCATTTGGCCCTTTCGATGATGGACCAAACTTGTCTGAAATCGACATTGCGATCTTCTACATAATCGCCAACGTCGCGCCTTGATCCGCCGTTCGTGCAGAATACAACATTCGGTACTTTGGACTCTTCACCGCCGTTAGATCGATTGCAGTACATCCAGTCGAACGATCGACCTGTCCCGCCCAAGACGGCCCATATCTGCCGTTCGGTTGGGTTGCCGTGTGCTGCGGTGCAGCCTGTCGAACCGGCCGTTCGCTTCGGACGCAAAATCCGGTTGCAATCGAGCTCACAGTCTGCGGACTTTGCCGACCTTGGATTTTACTACTTCGCTAACGCATCATACGTTAGCACGCGCGGCACGCTTAGCGTCGAAGGCCAGTGGATGTCGCCAAACCAGCCGTTGTTGCGTGTCAATTTTGCCAGATCCAAGAGCGCGTTTTCGCTGCAGCTTGGTGGGACTAGATGGACGTGGATCTATGTCCGCGTCTGGCTCCATGCAAAGACATGTAGTTTTTCGTACATACTGCGTAGTTCTTGGTGCATGCGCCTGCAGCTTGAAAATCTCAAGTACAGAATGCGCTCTTTTCCGCTTTCGCCGGATAAAGAAGGAACGGCAGCTAAATCAAATAAGGCTCCGGATGTAATTTCGCTTTAGACCGCAAGTGACCCCTCCAGGTCCTCCCGATCCCATTTTTCATGTTCCGCACACTGACCGAATGTCGGGTTTAATAGCTCTAAGCGGATAGCACGGACCAAACGCGTTCTTCATCGAACAGCTCACCGATAATCCGAACGGGCGGCTTGGGGCTTAGTCGAAGGACGGTTGGGATTGCAAGGATGTCGAATTCAATAGCGGCCTCTGGTGTTTCATTCAAATCTATCACCTCCAAGGCTTCCGCGGGATGATTATGATGAGTCAGAAGTTGAGAAAGGGTGCGAATTTGGATATCGGCGCTGGCGCCTTCGCCCGCCACAAAAATCAGGATCGATAGCTGTTCCTTTGTCGGATCATCCATCGTCAGTCTCCAGTTTAAGACCACGATTTCCCACTGCGAATAGGAGTTTTCGATGATCGTGCGCAGTGCCGCGTGCTTTGATGATCTGCAAAGATCGTTCCACACCTTCGTCGGTCACGATGAAGCTAAGCTCAATCAGCGTGTCCAAAATGGACGAAAATGCAATTGCACGATCAGGATCATTCACTTCGGAAGGTTCAAGCGTAATGACAGTTGTGATCGCCAATCGCTTGAGGTAATCAATCATGCGCACGATTGTTCTGTACACTGCATCCCTGTCGCCCGCCGTCGCCAAACTGGATACGGGATCCAGCACGACCAATGACGGTTGATGTTCATCGACACGGCGATAAAGCTCGACCAGATGTCGTTCCAGCCCCATCAATGTCGGACGGGCAGATGTGATAATTAAATGCCCGTCATCATGAAATTTTTGCAGATCAACGCCTGCCGATCCTACGTTTTCCATCAGTTCCTGAGGGGATTCCTCGAAACTGAGATACAGCACTGTGTCTCCTCGTGCGCATGTTGCCTCGGCTGCCTTCGCGGCAAGGATGGTTTTGCATGTTCCTGTGCTGCCCGTCAGCAAAAGTGTCGAACCAACCCGCACGCCGCCATCCAGCGCATCATCTAAAGCCATAAGGCCGGTCGAAACCCGATCGGTCGAAACCTTGTGGTCGAACAATGCGGAGGTAAGCGGCGCAATTGTCAGGCCCTTTTCGTCAATCAGAAAAGGGTATTTGTTTGGGCCGTGATGCGCCCCGCGAAATTTGACGATCCGCATCCGTCGCGTAGCGGTATCGCCTATGGTGTCGTTCTCAAGAACGATAACTGCATCCGCCACATATTCTTCGAACCCATGTCGTGTTAGACGACCGTCGCCCTGCTCCGCGCTCATCAGTGTGGTGACGCCTTCGTCTGACAAAGTGTTAAAAAGATGCACGAGTTCGCCACGGATCGCGCGTTCGTCTTCGAACATCGCAAAAAGGGTTTCGACCGTATCCAACGCAAGCAGCCGTGCGTTTGTCGCTTTGAGGGCCAGCTTGATCCGCATCCGAAGACCGTCGAGCGTGTAGTTCCCGACCTCAGTTGTTGCATCGCGGGTTTGTGCCACATAATCGATCCGGAACAGCCCCTTATCGATGAGGGCTTGCAGATCAAGGCCAATAGATGCTGCATTTTTGATGATAGCTTCCGGGCGTTCCTCAAACGACATGAAGACCGCCGGACTTCCAGCCGTAAGCGCAGCGTTCGCAAGTATTGAGAGCATGAATAAAGTTTTGCCGCAGCCTGCGCCTCCGGTGATGACGGTCGTGCGACCACGTGGCAGACCACCGCCGCTAAGCTGATCAAACCCCGATATTCCGGTCGTAAATTGTTCGATTTTGTTCATAGACTAGCTTGCTACCTGTTCTTGCGCGAGGTGGAGGTAAAGGGTGTCGAAGTCGCAGAGTTCGGCCATTCCAGCGATGTCGATCAATTGCACCAATCGTTTTTGACGTCGAATAAAGCCCGCCTTTTCAAGCTTGCTGATGCTCTTGTTGACGTGAACAACGGATAGGCCAAGGACATCGGCGATTTCTGCTTGAGACAGCGGAAAGATCATCGCGGCTTCGTCGGCTTGTTGAACGATCAGCAACCTGCGGTGCACCTCGAGGAGTAGGTGCGCAATGCGTTCAATCGCCTTTCGCCGTCCAAGCCGCACAACGTGTTCGCGCACGATGCTGTCTTCTTGTGCTGTGGCCCACCACAGTGCAGCACTCAGGCCGGAAGCCTTGCGTAGCAAATTCTGTAGGTCATCCTTATTAATAAGTCTTACTGTTAGCGAAGACAGCGCTTCAATCTCATGATCAATGCTCTTCAATACGAACACATCCGGCGTGACGATATCACCAGGCAACAGAATGTTGATGATCTGACGCTGGCCCTGTGACGTATAGCGACTGCGCGCGGCCCATCCGGAGGTCACGAGCACAACCGGCCCCACCTTATCACCGCGAGAGATGACAATCTCATCTCTTACGTATTGTTTTTCTACATAGGGCAGGCTGTCGAGTACAGCGATCTCGGACGATGGAACTCGCATATGAAAGCTAAGTCGCGTTATCAGTGGAGTGTAGGCAAAATTGAGCGTTTTCACGTGACAAAGTTCCATGTTCACTAAATTGGCGCGAAAAATGCTACCTTGATAACTATGTCATAGATTAACTTTGGAGTATACATAGTCCAATTTACTCGCCGCGTAGCGGCACAGAATTTTACCCTCCCGCAGCATTTTCACCGCTGCGAGCGCACGCAGCGAGAAAACCGAAAGTTCAGTGTGGGCTCGAACCCGCCCAATGCGTTTGCAGCAACACCGCTTGCCAGCGACCTCGGACACCGGCCGTTGAACAGGATGCTATGCTATTGTTGCCAGCGCTGTGCTGATGTCTGGGTTTTGAGGGAGGATTGGAGGGCTTATTATGCCAAGAGTCCAACTTCCCGCAGTCACCCCTCAGCGAAAGGCCTGGAATAAACGGCGGATCAACGGACAGAAACGACCGCTGCTTTCCAAACAAGTGTGGGCTATACGTGCCCGGCTCAAACTTGCAGGTTATCTTCGCGACCCCGCGCTGTTTAGCGTCGCAATTGATAGCAAACTGCGTGGTTGCGATCTGGTAACTCTCGCCGTCACGGATTTGGTCAAGGAGGACCGCATCCGTGAACGGGTGTCAGTGATCCAAAGCAAAACCAAGAAGCCAGTTCAGTTTGAATTGACTGAAAACACGAAGGATAGCGTCATTACATGGGCAAGATCACCCGATTTCATGGGCAAGATCACCCGAGACGATCGGGTGCCGCTTTATGTTCCCGAGCCGTTTTCATGAGCGTCCGCATATCTCAACACGTCAACATAGTCGACTTGTGCGTGACTGGGTTACAGCGATTGGTCTGGAACCCAGCGGATACGGCACACACTCGATGCGCCCCACCAAAGCTGCGGAAAACTACCGCAAGACGGGCAACCGATCCGCCGTGCACCTTTTGCTTGGCCACACGAAGGTAGATAGCAAGGTGCGTTATCTCAGCGTTGAGCTGGAAGATCCGATGCGCATAGCAGAACGGATCGATGTCTGAACGTTGTTGGCGGGCGGTTGTTGCCGTTCGCCAACCCAAAACGGACCTAGGAATTTAATGCCACTGTCGGCGGTAGCGAGCCCAACCGGGCCAGTGCTTTTTTTCACCGCTTAAACACGGAATAAAGAATTTGCCACGCTGACTCAGATTAAGGTCAGGTACAGTGTCGTGAGAAGCAGTCGTTTGAAGATTTTGCGGAATCTGATTTTCAGCACACAACCGATTGGTAAACAGTTCCTATGTTTTTGAGCATTAGATCATTATGGGCAGTCAGTGGTAAGGATCCTCATCAACAACTGTCAGGCCATGAAGCTGGCAGAACGCCTAAGCCGGATCGACTAGACGTTCTGATTTTGCTTAAGTTATTGAGAAATGTGGTCGTAGGTGGGCAAGGTAAACTCGTTCTCATCCGCGCTGCTACCATCAAACAATGACGCGAATTTCTGCACCACTGAAGATGCACCGATTGCGGCACCTGTATGTATCAGCTTCACCTTGAACCGTGACTGCGCGTAGGCGAGATCTGGCACACCTGGCGGCAACTTTTGTTTTTTGCGAGCGAATTCCTTGAACTTGTCCTCATAAGCTTTGAAAGCTGCTGCGTGATCTTCATGCGCGACAAGCTCATTGGCCAGGATGTATGATCCGATCACAGCCAGCGTCGTGCCCATACCCGTGTAGGGCGTAGGACAACGCGCGCTATCGCCGACCAATACGCAACGCCCGTTTGACCAAGTCTCGGTCTTGATCTGGTGCAGAGGGCCAAGAAAAATATCATCCACCTCATCCAACGCTTTTGACAACCGTTCGGCTTCCCAACCGGCCCCGTCTAGACGTCTACGTAACTCGACCTTCTTATCGTCTAAAGTCATGTAGTCAGGATTATCGTTATCGCTCAGAAAGTTGACAGAGGCTCGCATCGTACCCTGGTTGTCAGGCCGTAAAAATGCAATCGCGCCCGTCGGAATGGTGTACCACCGCCACCAGTCGTTATCACGCTCCAAGCGCGGCACGGTAAAATAGGACGACCAGCAGCCTAGATATTCAAGGTAATCGCCATCTCCCACGATCATCTTGCGCGTCCTTGAATTCATACCGTCTGCGGCGATCACGATATCAAAGCTCTCTTGCTTCCCATCGTCGAAGACCACATCAACATGGCTGCCTTTGTCATCCAGCCTTTCTATTTTCGTACCAAAGCGGTACTCAACGTCATCAGGCACAGCATTCACTATGACATCAATCAGTTCGCCGCGCAGAATTTCAATTTCGCGTGTCAGAGATCCCGCATTCTCTACCGGGAAATCGGCAACAGTGTTGTTGTCGGTGTCGACAAATTGCAGCCCCTCTTCACCAGTGTGGCGTTTCTTGATTTCTTCTTTGATCTCCATAAGATCAACGACGTCCCGCGCCGCGTCCGAGAGATCAATGTTCTGCCCGCCGAGGCGCAATTCGTCTGCCCGTTCGATCATCGTGACTTTCCATCCAGCCCGTGCAAGCCAGTAGGCCGTAGTAGGTCCAGCGACGCCGGTGCCTGCAATCAAAACTGTCTTGGGCATTCACAAATTCCTTTCCTGTTCCAGAAAGTGGTGATTTGACATCCCAAGCCACGCAGTTCTCGCCTATATCGCGCGGAGTGTCCGCGTTACGGTGAAGATAGGTTGATTTGCGCAACCGAAAAGTGAAAATGTTTCAGTTATTAGGTAGAGCCTAAGTTGGTACGAGAGCCACAGCAAAATCGCGCCAAAGCAACGCGCGAGCGAATTCTGGATGCGGTCTGCGACCTCGCAGTATCCAAGGATGGCGACGCGGTGACGACAACCGCATTAGCACAACAGCTAGACGTGTCGGTTGGAACTATTTACCGCTACTTTGAGACGCGCGAAGATGCGTTACGCGCGGCCTACAATGACGCGTATGCTGACTTGATTGGTCGGTGGTTCAAGGGCTTGGGGAATCTTAGTATTCTAGATACTGATTCAGCAGCGCGGGAGCTATTTGGCAGCTACATTGCGGTGGCAGATAATCATCGGACCTTCTTACCGCTTCTAAAATGCATTCGCAAAATCCAATCACTCGAAGAGGAGCAGTCGCAAGAGGGGATGCCCCCGGACAGGCTGGCATCATTCGCGGCGATGCTCGGAGTTCATTTGCATCCCACCAACATGCAACGGATGGACTTATTGCGTCACCTTACGACGGATCTTTCGCATCTATACCTGATGCGCCCACAATCACAACGCGCGACGCTGCACGCAGAAACGCTGGCGATGATAGCACTTATGCTTGATCGCATGAGGGGTGACGGAGGGTAGAAAACGAGAACAAAAAATCCTTGTAAGCTTTTGGTGACTGCGGCCTTTGGGTCTCTTCTCCATCGACTGCTTTAAACCTAAACTACGCTCAAAAAAATTTGTATGGTAGATGCATAGCAGTACCACGTCAGTAGAGGCGAAGAAGCTTATGGTGTTTAAGTCACGCGACTTTTGAGTTCTGCACTGAGCTTCAAAAAATTTGGTTTGAAGACCGGCTAAGATCGTTAGTTTGAATGACTGCTTCGGTGAATAATTTTGCACTGGTGCATAATAGCTGAAGTGGTTCCAAACAAGTGCTGCTTAAGTAACAGGCGCATTTGCACGAGTCTGCTTTGTCCGCGACTCGATCCTTGAGCGTTTCGTTCTCGCTGTGCCTTGTATGAATGGCCGGTCTTCACGCTGCGTTGCGACACCGAGTTCTTAGCCGTTGCAACATAATCCGCGCTGCGAGCGCACGCAGCGAAAAATCTGTTGGTCTCCTGTGGGCTCTTCGCGGCCATCGGGGCGACCGCAGCATCCGGTGCTCATGGTCGGATCGCGTCGATGAGGACGGCCCTTTGCTGCCATTCGCCGACCAACTCTAATGCTGCGGTCGCAGTCCGCATCGCGGCCATTCGCTGCAAGTCCAAATTTTGGCACCACTCGAACTCACACAGTGCGGTATTTTGCGGCCATTCCTCTCCTATAGAGTTTCACGCGCCCGCCCCGTGGGGGCGGTTCGGGCGCTGCCTGTGCAACGCACGGGCAATCAAAGACAGATTTGACTAACGTGACTTCGGGCTCATTGCTGCCACCCTCTGCTTGCCGCTTCCCGCAACAAAGCCAGTTGAACCAACTCTGATTGGGACCTTCGCCGGTTGTCGCGTCGATCTCAAGACAAATGTGAGTTTGGCTCCAGCCCGGCCGTCCGGCTAAGCTTCCGGAAGCAGAAGACGGGGAATCAGTAATGGAAGATAGATATGGCAATGCGCTCGGCACGACGTCCGATGCGGCAGCAGCAGCCTATCGCAAAGGGGTGGACCACATTCTGGAAGCCAGCTTTGGCGCCACAGATGCCTTCCGTGCCGCAGTAGAAATCGACCCGGGGTTTGCGTTGGGTCATGCCGGGTTGGCGCGCGCGCTGATGTATGACGCCGATATGGCGGGCGCGAAGGCGGCGATCTCTAATGCAAAAGAGGTCAATAGCTCCGTATCCGACCGCGAATTGGCGCATATCGGGATTCTCGACTTGATGTTGTCGGGCCGCGTGCCGGAAGCGCGCGAGGCCGTGAAGCGACACGCCGTCGACTACCCTCTTGATGCGCTTGCCGTTCAGGCCGGCACCAACGTCTTCGGTCTCATTGGCTTTTCGGGCTGCCCTGGACGGGAGTCGGACTTGCTCGCCTATACCTCCATGCTCGCGCCGCACTATGGCGAGGACTGGTGGATGATGAGCATGCAGGCTTTATCGCTATGCGAGACCGGGAACCCACAGGCATCGCTGAGATTGATGGAGCGCTCACTTGAGCTCAACAACGCGAACTCTAATGCCGCCCATTTCAAAGCGCATGCGCAATATGAGCTTGGGGAGACGCAGGCGGGTCTCGACTACCTCGAGGACTGGATGACCGGGTATGACCGGCGCGGGATCATGCAAGTGCATTTGGCTTGGCACGCAGCGCTATGGGCCCTTTATCTTGGGGACCACGCCAAAATGTGGTCGCATGTGGATGCCAGTGTCGCACCGGGTGCCTGCCCCTCTGCCCTGCCGATTAATGTGCTGACGGACACTGCAGCCATCTATTGGCGCGCTCAGTTGCAAGGGGTGGAAGTGCCACGTGAACGCTGGGCGACCCTGAGCGCCTATGCCGCGAAATGCTTTCCTGAAGCAGGCCAGAGCTTTGCCGACATTCACGCAGCCCTTGCACATGCCATGGCCGGTGATGGCGACCGGCTGGACAAGCTGGCCGGTGCGGAAAAGGGGTTCGCCGCTGATCTTGTCGCACCCGTGTCGAGCGGCATTCAGGCGATCCTGCGGGAAGACTGGACGGGCGCATTAGAGGCGCTAACCCCCGTGATGAACGACCATGCCCGACTGGGCGGCAGCCGCGCGCAGCGGGACATTTTGGAACTGACCTATGCAAACGTGCTGATGCGGATGGGAAAAGGGGACGAGGCGGGTCGGGTGCTCAGGATGCGCAGGCCGGTCCTTGCCAAAATGCTGCACTAGCGCCTGTCGCAAATGAAAACTCCCGGCATGCGCCAACCGAGCATTTAAGACTTAGCCTCATCGTTTCCAAAGGCGGCGCAGCATCGACTCTATCCGTGGCCATCGGTAAGACTAGGAAGGCCCTTAGCGGACTCTCAGCACCTGATGGAATTGCTGTAGATGCAGCCCGCATTGCTGCCGTTCGCTGCATTCGCGAAATCTGGAACTGATTGAACGTTCAGTCTGCGGGACTTAGCCGACTTTCCCATTGCAAAGTCGAATGTCCGCTCCCAAAGGTTCCACCAATCAGTCTTTCAAAGATCCAAAGACATCTCGTGCCAAATCATTCCACCATGGTCAGAGGTCGATGGTCTTAGATAACTATACCCAAATCTCTCATAGAGCGGAACGTGATGCTCTTTGCACATGAGATGGATTGATGATTTTCCCATCCTTCGCATCCGTCCGATGAATGCGTCCATCAGCGCACGTGAATAACCGCGACCTTGTACCGTTGGGTCGACCACCACAGACATGATGACAACATTCGGGGCATCTGGGTCATGTCCGATGAGTTCTTTGAAGTCCTCGTCAGACATCTCGACCTCGTAAGCGCAGCCGCTATTGATGAAGCCAACGACTTCTCCGTCTACTTCAAGGATCAGAAAGCCTTCAGGATAGGTCGCAATACGTTCGGAAATTTTGGTGTGGGTTGCGGCTTCGTCGCCTTCGTAGGCTGAGGTCTCAATAGCAAAGCAGCGGTCTGTATCTGAAATAATTGCGTCCCGAAAATTTTGTTCATCCATTTGGCACCTGAATTCTCAACTATCTGACAACGGCTTTACCATAAGCACCCAGTCTTCCCCCGGTCCGTCCCAATCGCCTTTTACCATTGAGCGACGAGCAAACTCCGAGAAGCCGCATTTCTGATAAAGCCGGATCGCACCGACGTTTTCGTCGGCCACGACAAGCGCAAGGGATGGGTGATGGCCGTCACGGGCGAGCATTTCAGCCTGTTGCATCAGCACCGCTGCATGCCCCTGACCGCGAAATTCTGGCAGAGTTGCGATGACGTTGAGGCACCAACTCCCTGGAACCATGTTCTCAAGCTCCATAAGAGGAGTCCAAATCGGGTCCACGCCGTCTGTCGGAACGGAATCAGTTGCGTGTGGTTGCCCCATGAGAACGGCCTCGACCCCGTTGCCTTGATCCAGCACAATCACAACCCATCCAGAATTCACCTGCTCAATCTGTTGCAATCGCCCCTGTTCCCAAGAGTCTCCATCCTCTCCTGCCGCTTTTTCCCAAGTGTTGAACAGCAGTCCTCCCGACGCCATGTCATTCAACCGCGCCACAGTGTAGGCATCATCAGGACGGAATGGGCGCAAAGGTGGCGTAATTATTGCTGAAGTTTCTGGTTTTTTAGGTGCTTGCATAAGGCGAGCATAGCAGACCTTCATCCATCGCGCAGCATCGAGCAATTTGGACTCTCTTCCGACCTTGGAGCAAGCGCAGCATTTGACCTCTTATGCTAGCTAGCGACGTCGGGGACCGGCCCAAAGGAGACATTGGCCGGCGTTCGCGACGCCGCAGTGCAGCTTCCCCAGAACGGACATTGATCGACAACTCAAACTACAAATGTTCCGCAATTTATCGGCAATCTGATCTACCTTCTTCGGCCAAACCAAGAGCGGCTTTTGCGATTTCGTTTCTCTGCTGCCGCAATGACTGCACCGGCCAAGATCAGTGGGGCGGCGAGGATAAAGCTGTTTGACAGGCTGAGGCGGAAGATGAAGAGGTCCGCGAGGAGTGGCCAAAGCAGGGCGATATATTCAAACGGTGCCAGCCGCGATGCTTCTGCGTATCGAAAGGCCAATGTCATGGCGATATGCCCAAAGCCGCCGAAAAGACCCGATAGGATAAGCAGTCCGAGGGTCGCCCAGTCCGGCGTGATCCATCCCCATGGCAGGGTTGCGATCCCGCCGATCATGGAGGCGAGAACAAAATAAAGCGCAATCGCGCCGGGGCTTTCCGTCTGGTTCAGACTGCGCACCATGATAAGGGCAAGCGCGGACAGGGCGGCAGCACTAACCCCAATGGCATAGCCCAAAAGCCGTGCATCACCTCGCGAAGCTATAAGTTCCGGCCAGACAAGGACGATGACGCCTAAGAACCCAAACAAAAGGCCCAGAACGCGCCATTTGGTCAGCCGCTCGGACAGTAAGATAGCGGCACCGACGGCCATTAGGATGGGGGAAAGTTGCGCAATCAGGATCGCTTCGGCGAGGTTCAGCCGCGCAACGGCGGCGAAAGATGCGAACAAAGCAAGCGCGCCGAAGCTCGCCCGCAGAAAATGCGCACCGGGGCGTTTGGTGGCAAGGCCGCCGGGGAATTCGTTTCGCACCAAGAGGAAAATAAGCAGCGGCAGAATTGCGAAAAACGAGCGGAAGAACACGATCTGCCCCAGCGGCACGTCCGCGCTGACGGCCTTCACGCTAACAAACATACCGCCCATCAGTAGCCCTGACAGAATGCGCAGGCTGATCCCCAACGATGGTCTATCAAGACCGCTCATTCTTGAACGTCTCGCTTGGCCAGCGCATCGCGCAAGGCGTCGCCGCTCAGGTTGATGGCCAGCACGCAGATGACCACGGCAAGGCCCGGCCAGATCATTTGCAGCGGTGTGGACCGCAAATGAACCCGCGCGTCCAGTAGCATCGATCCCCATTCGGGGTTGGGCGGCTGCACCCCGAAGCCCAAGAACCCAAGCGCTGATATTCCAAGGATCGCCCGCGCGAACATGCCCGTCCAGACGACGGTCAGCGACGGGACCAGCGACGGCAAGTAATGCCAGCGTGCGATGGACCAGCGAGGCAGCCCGGCCAATCGCGCTTGCACCACATAGCCTTGGTTTTGGACCGACAGGCCGATGCCGCGCGCCACCCGTGCGTAGCGCATCCAGCCTGTGACGCTGAGGGCGAAGATCAGGCTCCATGTGCCCGCGCCCATCAGGCCTGCGATAACAATGGCCGCGACCAGTTCTGGGAAAGCCAAGAATGTGTCGGTGGAGCGCATCATGATCCAATCCGCAACTTTGCCGCCAAGGGCTGCAATCAGCCCGATTGTCGTGCCGACCACAAGGCTGATCACCGAGATCAGGAAGGCCAGCCCAAGCGACCAGCGCGCGCCGTGCATCAGGCGGGACAGGATATCGCGGCCCAAGGCGTCGGTGCCCAAAAGGAACTCTGTACTTGGGGGGGCCAAGCGTTTTGGAATATTAATCGCCGTCGGATCATAGGGTGCCAGCATCGGGCCGAGCCCCGTGAGCAGCACCAAGACGATCACCAGCGCCCAGACGCTACGCATTGTGCTCTCCGATGCGGGGATCGATGGCGCGGTAAATTAGGTCGATCAGTAGGTTAACCGTGACAAAGACCAGTGCCGTCAGAACGACGACGGCTTGCACATGTGAAAAGTCGCGGGCCAGAATCGCCTGCACCAGAAACGTGCCCAATCCGGGCCGCCCAAAGATCACTTCGACAAGGACCAACCCTTCCAACAAGAACGCAAGTTCCAGCCCGAAGACCGTGACGACAGGAATGGCCGCGTGCGGCGCGATGTGATCGCGGCCGATCGACTGTGCGGCGACCCCTCTGCGTCGGAACGCAGGCAGGAACGGTTGGATGCGTGCCTCTAGGATGCCCGAGCGGATAATCCGTGTCAGCGAGGCCGCGACCCCAAGCCCAAGGGTTAGTGCGGGCAGGATTGCATGGGCCGGGGTGCTGGCCCCAAGGGCCGGAAGCCACGCGAGTTGGACGGCAAAGATCAGGATCAGGATCAGACCCAGCCAATAAGACGGGATCGCATTTCCAAGTGACGCGATGCCAACGGCAAACCTATCCAGCCAACTGCCCGGGCGTTTTGTGGCAAGGATGGCAAGTGGGATCGATATGGCCAGACCGATGGCAAGCGCTGCGAAGGCAAGCGGGAATGTATAACTGATCGCGGCCCGCAGGTCCGGCCAAACCGGGCGGCCTGTCACCGCCGAATAACCCAAATCCAGCCGCAGCAGTGGCCTCAGCCAATCGCCAAAGGCCTGCCAGAAGGATCGGTTCAGCCCCACCTCTTCACGGACCTGATCGACAACATCTTGGGTTAACAGCGCGTCAAAGCGGGCCATGGCGATGGCTTGGGCCGGATCGCCGGGCGCGTTCCACAGCAGCGCGAATGTCAGGATTGCAGTGCCAAACAGCACCACGATCGCGCGTAGGATAAGGCCGCCGATGGTCTTGATCATGCCACAGCCTCAAGCGCGCCAAGGGCGATTGCGGCGTCACGCAAGCGGCGGCAGTAGGCTGATTGCGGGTTCAGCGCAAAGGTTTTCGCACCCGCGATTTCTTCGATGTGTCCGTCTTTGAGAACGGCAATCTGATCCGCATGGGCGACGGCATAGCCAAGGTCGTGAGTGACGATCAGCGCGGCGAATCCTTCCGCGGCTTGCACGTCTGCGATCACCTGTGCGGTGTGTTTCTGCGTCACCGCATCAAGCGCGGAAAGCGGTTCGTCGAATAAAACCAAAGGCGGGCTCGCGATCAAAGCGCGCAAGATGCCTGCGCGTTGGGCTTGCCCGATGGACACTTCATGCGGGCGGCGATCCAGAAGGTCAGGTGGTAATTCCAGCCCAATGCAAAGCTGTTCCAGCCTGCCTTCAGCCAACATAATACCCTGCGCGACGACGGGTTCCATGACGGACTGGCGCAGGCGCAGCACCGGGTTAAACGCCGCACGCGGCTCTTGCGTGACAAGGGCCGGGCGAATGTAACGCACTGCGGTATCGTTCCAAGTGATATCGCCAGAGGCCGGTTTCACCAATCCCAGAATAGCCCCGATCAGCGTCGACTTACCCGCGCCGCTTTCGCCGACGATGGCCAGCGTTTTACCGGCAGGCAAGGACAGGGTGATATCGTCCAGCGTCATCCGCGATCCGCGCACAACAGACAGGGCGTTGATCTTCAGCACGGCAAGGCCATCCAATTGCGGTGCGCGCAAAGCGCTTTGGCGGCGGGTGTCTGGGGGCGCTCTAACACGTCGGCGGTCGTGCCTTGTTCGACCAAGCGCCCGGTTTCCATGACCATCAGCGTATCAACACGGCGCGCGGCAAGCCCCAGATCATGGGTGATCAGGACCATCGCTGTGTCCCGCCCTTTGAGAAAAGCGCCTAGCAATTCCATCGTGGCGGCAGCGACAACGGGGTCAAGCGCAGACGTCGGTTCATCCAGCACGATCAAATCAGGCGTGCCGATCAGCGCCATGGCAATCACAAACCGCTGCTGCATGCCCCGGCTCCAGGCCCAAGGCCGTTTGCGCAGATCACCGCCCGCGATTTTCAGCGCCCCGAAAAGCCCCGCCTGATCCGCGCCCCCCGGCGCCAGGCCCAACGCAACCTCTGCCTCGCGCCAGTGAAACGCCATCGAGCGCAGCGGGTCGAGCGCCTCATCCGGGCTTTGCGGCACATGGGCGACGCTGTGCCCTTGCGCGCGTAGATCGTCGATCAGTGCATGGCCCAGCGTGGATTTGCCAGACCCAGACGCACCAACGAGGCCGATACGGCCTCGCGATGCGATCTCTATCGATGTGGGATGAAGGATCGTGCGGCCCGAGCGGATTGCGCTCAGGCCGACTGCGTTCAGAGTCATTCGGTCAGCTTTGTCTCGTGGGTGATCCAATAGGTTTCTGTCGGATGCACACGGTAGCCTGTCAGACCGGGTACGCCAACATTGGTTTGGCTGACGTGGAAGACGGGGATTATAGCTGCATCATCCGCAATGATCTGCTGCACCTCATCATAGATCGCCTTGCGGCCATCATGGTCAAAAGTCAGCCGACCATCGTCAAGCAGCGCATCAAGCTTTGCGTTCGCATATTGGCCCGCATTGGAGCCCCCGTCAGAGCGCAGGAGTGTTTCAAGCACAGCGCCCGGATCACCCTGCGGGGTGGTGACCCAAGCCTGCAAGAACAGATCGGCTTCTCCAGCGGCAATCGCGTCGTTGCTCGCACCCCATTCACCGACAGTGATATTCGCCTTCACGCCGATGGCAGACAGAAAGGCTTGCGTCAGTTCGGCGGTGGGCGGCAATGCGGCGCGCGAGGAATAGGTCACAATATCGATCTCAAGCGGCTCATCATTCAGCATCCATGTGTCGCCGTCTTTGACGGCGCCCGCTTCGGCGAGCAACGCCTCGGCCCGCGCGGGATCATAGCTGGCGGCAATGTCAGCGGCCCAACCTGTTCCCGCCGGGTAGACTGTGCCTGCCGCTTCACCGCCCACACCGGACAAAGCCGCCTGCACGATGCCTTCGCGGTCGATGGCATAAGACACTGCCTGCCGGATCAATGGATTGGCCATCGGACCGCTGGCTGCGTTCACCGTGTAGAAATAGAGCCGCGCGGTGGGAGCTGAAAATCCTTGCGCGCCGGTTTCTTTGATCCGGGTGAAATCGGTCTCGGGGTAGTTGATCACCAGATCAACTTCGCCCGCTTCAAACGCCAAAGCCGCCGTGGCCGGGTTGGTCGAAACAACCACGCGGACCTCTTCAAGTCCCGGCGCACCAAGGCGGTAATTATCATTTGCCTCAACGCGGTAAAGCTGCTCGGGAACCGCTTCTTTGAACACAAAGGGGCCTGTAGCATTGATCGGAAACGCTTCTGAGGCCGCACCTAGGATTGCAATGCCCGGTTCGGACAATGTCCAAGGGAAGGCCGCGTTCGGGCTGTTCGTCTCAAACACAACAACGTTGTCGCCGTCGGCGGACATTCCGGCAAGGTCAAGTAAGCCTGCGATCCGCGCGTTATGACCTTCGTGTTCTTCGTCAGCGATGGGTGCAATCGCGTCGATGACCGCCTGCGCAGTGACAGCGGACCTATCATGGAAGGTCAGCCCGTCGCGCAATGTGACGCGCCATGTTGTTGGCGACGACTGCGCGATCCCTTCGGCCAAGCGGGGATACAGTTTCATCTCATAATCGATCCCCATCAGCGTCTCGGTCACGCCGGTTTGGTTCGACATCCAGCCGTTATAGCCCGCGCGCGGGTCGGGAACTTCGGCGGTGGGGCCAAACCCGATTGAGATCGTCAAACTGCCCTCTTGGGCAGTGGCAGGGAGGGCGGCGATCAGCGAAAGCGCCGCTGCGCTCGCAAGGCGGGAAAAGAACGACATGAGGATTTCCTTTAGGTCGGAGAATTCAGTTTGAAAGCGGTTGATTGCCGGTCGCGCGCAAGTGTGCGGGCTTCGGCTTGGGTCAGTGTGTGCAGGGCCTCATCGTGCGATAGCCCTTTCGCGCGCGATTTTGACCAAATGCGGCGAACCGAGTTCGGGGACCACGGCAAGGCGGCTTGCGCGACCCATTGGCGGACGGGTTGCGGCAGGCCATCATAGGTATCCATGGGATGACTATTGCGCCGCTTACGGCGCAGGTCGCATTGTCCAAGGTTGCTTGCATAGGGCCTGTTTGTTGACATTAATGCGCTCCGTCGCGGTCTGAGATGATCACGCAACTTACGCAGTTACTAGACAAATGCAACCGCAATAGTTACGTGCTTTATCAATCAGAAGGAAATCAGCACATGAAGCGCAACAGCCGCCTTTCCCTTGCCCTCCACACGCTGAGTCACATGGCTGGTGACCCCAGCCGCACGCGCACGTCTGCGGATATTGCCGCGCATGCAGGCACGAATGCTGTTGTTGTGCGGCGGGTCCTTGGAAAGCTGCGTGAAGCCGGATTGCTGGCGTCTGAAAAAG
This sequence comes from Sulfitobacter sp. S190, assembly GCF_025141935.1. Taxonomy (NCBI): domain Bacteria; kingdom Pseudomonadati; phylum Pseudomonadota; class Alphaproteobacteria; order Rhodobacterales; family Roseobacteraceae; genus Sulfitobacter; species Sulfitobacter sp. S190. The sequence continues at coordinate 2,246,383 of NZ_CP081120.1, forward strand.
GGCATGCAGGCGGCTGGAAACTGGCGAAATCAGCTGAAATCATCACGCTGGCGGATGTTTATCTGGCATTGGACGAAAGGCTTGTGTCCGGCAGTTCCGATATAGCTGAACCATCTCACTGCAATGTCGAAACCGATCTGCAACGACGTGTCTCAGAAGTTCTTGAAGACATTGAGGAAAGCTTGGTGCAACGACTAGGCGAAACATCGATCGTTGATGTACACACCAAGACCTGCAGCTATTGCGATAGTTGAGGAAGCTGTATGGCTTTCGTTCTTTGGCAGCGGCAGAGACTACAGCCGTGTCGCGCGCCTAAGCTCTCGAAAATTCAGCTGCGACAAAGCAAGGCATGATATACTGGGCCGTCAACGTCGGGTTGTCGTTGTGGGAGGGCATGGCGGATCGGAGGATCAGTCATGGAAACACCAAACTTACCTGCCATTCGCGCACTTCGCCCTGCCTGGAACAAGGGCCGTATCGTCGGCCAGAAACGCCCATTAAAGCCAAAGCATGTCTGGGCGATCAGGGTTCGGCTCGAGCTTGCAGAGAACTATCGTGATCTTGCTCTCTTCAATATGGCGATTGATAGCAAGCTACGCGGTTGTGATCTTTGTCGCATGCAAGTCGTCGATGTGATGGCGTCTGTCCAGATCAAGGAGCGGGCGTCGGTACTGCAAAGCAAGACACAGAAACCCGTACGGTTCGAAATTTCGGAGGGCACCCGGGCATCTGTTGCGAAATGGATGGAAGACCCGCTAATGGTTGGGTCCGAGTATCTCTGGCCAGGCCGCTTCCACGAGCGTCTGCACATCTCAACCCGTCAGTACGCGCGGATCGTTCGGGATTGGGTTACGTCGATTGGGCTAGAAGCAACCGCTTATGGCACTCATTCGATGCGACGGACCAAGGTGACGCAGATCTATAAAAAAACGGGCAACCTTCGTGCTGTCCAACTTTTGTTGGGGCATACCAAGATGGACAGCACTGTCCGATATCTTGGTGTCGAACTTGAAGATGCTTTGGCCATATCTGAGGCAATTGAAATCTAATACTGCGGGCCGCTGGCAGGGACGGCCCTAAGCTGCCGTTGACCAACATTCAGGACACTGCGATGCAGCTTTTGGTAAGCTGACATTCAGTCAATTGCGACCAGTTTAAGAAACTCCGTTTCTCCCAAAATCCTGATTTCATGTCCCTCACGCTGCAGTTCTTCCGCACGCCGATGCTTACTGCTTTTATCATGTCCTGCTAACGTCGAGATATCTTGGTCACCGACGATCAGTAGCGTTACCTTCTTAGAAACGCCTGTTTTGATTGTGATCCCAGCTCCGGCAGCAAAAGTAGCTGCTTCCACACGCGACATCGCCAGTTGCCCCGTAAAGCACGCAACATGACCGTAAAGCGGACCATTTTGATTGCCTGAAACAGCTACTGAAGTTTGGTATTTCTGCTTACTCGGCTTCGCCAGTTCTGAGAAGTCTTCACCTGTTACCGTTTCCGCCAAAAGAACAACTTCAGCAGCAGCTCGAGCATCCTCTTCAGCGTCGTGATGCTCAAACTCTAAATCTAGGTGAGTCTTCAAGCTAGCCAAGCCGTGACCGCCATTGCCTTTCAGTTCTGGCCAGGCCTTACGTGCTATTTGAACGCTATCTACCCAAGTCGCTCTCAGCTCTGGAACGCTATAGTATTTACTGGCAGCGTTGAACGCCTGCTTGTCAAAATTACTGTGTTGTACAAGGACGTGTCGCTCCAGAAACGGCCGCAAGAATTGCAAGACTTCCTTGAATGAAGGAGCGCCCTTTACTGTTATTTCGTCAATGCCGTGCAGGGTGACATTAAAACTCTCAAAGCCTTGCTCCGGGTCAACAAGAATGCTGATGGTTTCGATGTCACCATTAGTGGCGACCATTGCCAATCCGACTTGGCATATGCTGCTATGTTGCTGATTTGCTGTTTCGACGTCTAAAGCCACAAATCGATATGTTTGGTTCAAAAATCTGTGCAAATCGAGTGAGGTATCTATCTTAGGAAATGCGGGACTCGGCGAAGGTGCACCCTGTTCGAGCAAGTTGGTTTTGACCGAATTTGATGGAAGTTCGGCCTTGCTCAACGCATATGTCTTTCCGCTTTGCACTCTCGATATCTCTCCAGCTTTTACCAGCCAGGAAATCAGGTTGCCTATATGACGACCATCTTGTTCGTTGAGTTCCGCTTTGACCTTGTTTTGCAGCACACCAGGTTTTGACGCGACAAGTTGTCGAATACGCTCAAAAAGCTCGGCAGACTTTAAATGCTTCTCGGCATCAGACCTGTATGGCTCTAAGTGATCGAACTCACGTGTGAGATCGATCACCTTTGAAAGCCCCTTGGTGTCACCATTCAGCGCCATCATAGTACCGCCTTGTTGCAACGCCGGAATACGGAGGTGTAGGCGCTCCCCATGCCCTCTAGGGTCACTCAACCAATCTCGGAGCGGAGTGATACTCAAGTGGGCAGCTTTTGCCGCGTCGGCGTACCTTTTCTCGGAGATTGCGTTTTGCAACTTTTCGAGCAAAGCGAAGTAATCGCCCCCAGGCATCTGAGCCGACATGGCTTCTAGTCTGCTTCTGCTTTCGTGCTCGATATCTTCGAGGCTGAGACCCGCAACGAAAGGCACACGTTCATCGCTAACGTTTACGGATTGCGTGGTGTTTTCCACTGCTCCAATAGCTTTCTGACCACCTACAATTCTTCTCAAAAAAGCAAACACTATGTCCCTCCGAAATAGACCAAAATTCAACCCAAGACTCAATTTCCGCCCTTCGAGCTTCCAACATTAGCTAGGAACCTTTTGATTTCGCCAAGTCGCCAACACCCCTGCAACATCCAGCTCCGCGGGCTCTTCATTCCACAAGGCGGTGAATGATGCATCAGCGCTGTCAGGAGTGGGTTTGGGTTTGTCAACTTTGATGCGTGTGGGCATAATCATAGAGTCGCCAATGAGGATCGCTTCACCACGTCTCAAGGAAGAGAACATCGATGTAATTCCTCGCACCGAGTCTGGTAGCAGATTGCGAACATATGATTGGTCATCTGGGTTGGAAATCCTTAAGCACAGAAAGCTTCCACACTGCGACAAGATCGTAGACGACATCTCTCTGGGCCGCTGGCTAATCACCGTGAGGCTAATGCCGTATTTTCGCCCTTCCTTAGCAATCCTTTCAGCGGACTCTCTAGGTGCTTGATTTGATGCAGAGTCGCTCAAGTAGATATGAGCCTCATCTGCAAAGATCGAAATCGGAAAACGCGAACCTTTGAGGCGGCTATGCCAGTAAGAAAAATCAAACAAGCACCTCAATGTTAACGAAATCAAAGAGCCTCTAACGTCGAAAGGTACTGGGCTGAGATCAAGAACGACAATCTTCTTACGATTTGAGCTTTCTTCACCAAGCAGTTTGCGGAATAGATCATCCATTGAGGCGCTGGTGTTATATGTCTGGGGCTTGAAAATAAGGTCGTAACGTCGGTCGTTTAACCGTGACTCAAGCCGCATAAGAAGGCGAGTAAACTGCCCGTGAAGCGGGCCTTTTACTTTTTTAGTAGAACCTTGAACCATCTCGATATCAAGACGTGTGAATTCGTCGATAATTTCCGTGAGATCGAAGTACACTGGTGTGTCGATGGTCACCTTTTCCAATCCAAGTGCGGCATTCTCAGGATGATTTTCCTTTGCAGCCTGCAAAAGTTCCTTAAACTTTGCGTTTTGGTTTGGAGCACTGGACTCGGCCCGATCTATCATCAGAGACAGGATTTCTTCAGCGTTCATCAACCAATATGGCATTTCAATATCAGCGGCCGAAATGACTTCAGCTTCATCACCGAATGCCTGAGCATACTCCCCATGCAGATCTAGGAGTAGGACTGTGGATTGAGGGAAGGCTGCGATCTTCTGCAAGACCGAAGCGACAGTCCAAGACTTCCCGCCACCGGTTTGACCAAGTATTGCAGCATGACGGCTAAGAAACGCATCAAGGTTCATTTTAGCATCTTGCTCTGGCAGGAGAGATAGCTTTCCCAACGAGAAATCGCCTTCGGCAAAGCTCGTATAGATGTTGTTGATCGTCAATGGCAGCACCGCGAAGACAGGCGCGTTTACCGTCGGTAGAACATTGGTTCCTCGCTCAAATTCTCCAGTGGCATCCATAGTTCCAATTGGGATCGTTACGAGTTGCCTCAAGACCTGATCCACAACATAATCACCTGCTGCAACTGTTGTTTTCACTTCAGCGGCTCCAACATTGGCCTCCCTCATCCTAGTTTCTGTGACCAAGCAAAGCAAAGTACCGTTGGGCAAAGACAATTCTACAAACGAGCCAGGTTGGCCGATTAAGATATTCACAGGACCGTCGGGAGTAGTGACATCAACGGCCATTTCTTCGGGTACGCCAACGTTACTCTCACCGTCGAAATCCATTAGTGCGACGGCTATCGAATCGCCTTTGACCTCAATCACTTTTCCGATCTGATGTTTCAAATTCTATCCCCTAAAAGAGTTCAACAAACTTACTAAATTTCCATGTGTCGCTATCTTCTATGTGCTCACGCCCACCAATCACTTTTTTGTTGCTGCAAACGTGAAGTACGTTGGGCCGAGCGCGCAAATCACTAATGCCTTGTGGTTCGCCTTCGCAGAAGTTGGAAAGCGATATTCCCCCAGATGAAATATGGGGTTTCATTAAACTGTCATTAATATGGCTGTCGCCAAAGCTAAAACCCGATGAAATGAGGTATTTGCAACGGCTACTTAAGATCGAGTTCGAGACATGAAAAAGGCGATCATATGGACGCGACAGAGTCTCAATCACTTTGGTGCGCCTCGGAAGGACCATGCACCTGGCATCTTGGTCGACGATAGCGCTTGGAGCGGCTTCGAAAATTCTGTCGTCTCGTCTATACCAAGACACCGATCCATGAAGCTTTATCAGACGAATGGTTAAACCGTTTTCTGGCTTGAAGGTTGAGCCTGACGTTTCACCAGACACCATTGAAAACTCTTGCTCTGAAAAATGTCGCGTTGTTGCGCCGACAAAACCATTTACCAACTTCAAGCCAACTTCAGAACACGCGTCCTCAATCAAGAGGTCGTAATTTGTTGTAAAAAGCCACACGTTTGTGGGGCGCTCAAAAGCTCTCCACTTCAAGCGTTCTAAGAACTTTACTTGATTGGTAATATCGGGGTTCGTAACCCCCAAGATAACATCCCGGACCAACTCTCGTATTTTCTCTTTGAGTAGCTGATATTTTGGGAGAGGGTTGTTCGCGTGGTGAGCAATCACCAAGTCTGAAATTTCTTCGATGTTGGGTAGCCCGTTTGTGCCATCATAAGTCAAACCTGAGGCGGCAAGTATTTCATCCATCGAGGTGCGGTCGATTGCAGTTAACGCGTCGACCACAGATTTTGTGAGCCCGGTTACCAGCGGGTAACCAGACTCAAATGACGTACCAGCGCCAAACAGGAACCCAAGGTTATCAATGCTTGTTCCCGTTTTTGGGACGAATTCTTCAATACTCAAATCTGTACTTCTCAAAATAAGCGGCGCAATCGGGCCCAATCAAGAGTTGCACACTTTAAAGGAGATCGCCAGCCACAGCCCCGTCTCTTGATAATGTCAAATTCTCAGTCGAATGACTGCTAGAGCATCGAAACTTGCTCAATGTGCACATCGCAGCGAATGTCAGCTTTCCGCCCGAGATCGCCGAACCCCTTTTGCGCAAGTCTTTGCCAGAGGTAGGCTATTGTTCGAATAACCCGGAACTGCAAGAGCTGGGATCGGCATCTTTCCATTACAGGTTCCAGTCCAACAAGCGCTTGGCTGCAGGCGCTGGCGACTAAGTTGCTCCGCACTCTTTCAGGTTCATGACAGCTTTTTGAACCTTCCTTCGATATATTCAATTACATCTGCAAGGATCCCTGCAACTTCGATCGAATCCGCGGTTGTCTCTACGATGTCTTGCATGATCTCAATTCTTTTTTCGTCGGGTATATTTCCATACCACTGATCAGTCGTCTGTTCAGTGGTATGTCCCATGTTGGTTGACCACGCTTTGCGTTGCATTTGCGTCAACTGGCGCTCATCACGCGCAGCACTGATGGTGTGCCGCGCGGCGTGAGGCGTGTAGGATTTAGGCGAATTTTGGCACGCACATTTGAACGCATCCGTAACGATCTGAGTAGTCGTTGGAACCGGGATGCGAGGTCCGACAGGCGAACGTAGCTTCAGTCGTTTCTCTGCCGGAATTGCTGCATCGCCATTCTGAAAATTAAGTCGCCGGAGCTCGTTCAGCCAGCTAATCACCTCTTCCTCGAAGGGCCTTGGGATCGGGAACCAGGACACCACGATACTCTTGCCTGCCTTCGAGCGTGATATCTTCGTATCCTGTATGATACGTCGCTGGGCAATGTCGATATGTTCGACGCGCAACGACGCGATGGTGTCTGCACGCAAAGCACCCAGAAATGCGCTTGCAAATACAGCACGCGCGCGCCTGTCCTTCAGCGAGTGCGACGGCATATCCTGCAAAAGCTTTTCCGCCTCTTCAAGGTTGGGGTACGCCTTTTGCTGGATCGGCATCGCGCACGCGATAATCGCTTTGGGAAGCTGCAGATATCATGCGAAGTCGCGGGGAAGCCGCCGATACCCCGGCTGAGAGATCAGCCAGTCGAAGAATGCAATGAGATGCGACTGGAAATGCTTGTTCGACGATGCCGACAGGGAGTCGGCGACGTCGGTATCAGCGCGGCGTTTCAGGTCATCGCGCACTTTGGCGAAGTCGGTCAGCACGAGGCTAGCAAACGACTTTCCTGACAGACAGTTCTCGAAATACCGGATTGCAGCCAAATGCTTGACAACTGTCTTCTTGCTGTAACGCGCCGCATAGGTTTGCCATTTGTGAATGATGCGATCGTTAGAAAAGTGGACATCCGGCACATCGATTTGCCGGCACATCCAAATATCCCCATGCTTTCGCTTCTTTACTTCGTCTTGGCAGCCCATGGGCGTATTTGGATTGCGACAGTCTGTAGGTGTGTCGCAATCAATCTCACGGGCCAGCACCTGGATCTTGCCTTGGCAAAGAGGGCAGGCTCCCGTGCGCATCCGCCGTCCGTTTTTCGCAAGATCAAAATGAATACTATCGGGGTGCGGCATTACGGCACTCGCGCAGCGTCGGCAATAAATCTCGCCAACGCCCAATCTCCTCCTGCGCATGGCTGAACGTTGTTTATGGAATGCGACTACGACTTCACCGCGGAAGACGAAGGGTCTGTGACTGTCCGACGGCACCAGACCGTCCTTCACCCAGTTGGACACCGTGTTTTCCGTCACTTTGTATTCTGTCACAAGGTCATTTACAGAATAGACCGTGTTCTTCATCAGAGAGATGCCATTATATGATTTAGTCATCGCGCACCTCGCGGCCGCCATCGCCGATGACTTTTTGTTCAAAGCCCGAGAGCTTCTCTTCAAATTTTACCAGATCGCTGAATTTCCAACGGGAAGTACCCTTGCTCAGCTTTACGGGAGCAGGAAAATTCCCGTTTTTTTCGGCCCAGCGCCACACAGTTGCCCGTGAAATACCGTAGCGGTGCGAAACGCTGCGGTCTGACAGATAACTTTCTGCGCAAAGTGCGCATCCTGAGCGATCGGGCTTTGCGGCCTTCTTACCGCGTTTTTCGTGCTGCACCGCCACAGCGAAAAGTTCAAGTTGCTCAGTTTTCCCTGCCTTGGTCATTTAAAACCCCGCACGAGAAGCACAACTTTACCACCCTCAATGACATTAAGCATGTGACGGTGTCCCGCCTGGGATGATACGCTGCGCAGCGACCCATTCGTTCAGGTCAGCGCCGCGATACACGATCTTGCGCCCCAGCTTGTAATAGACAGGGCCCATGCCTTTGTGCCGCCATTGGGCGAGCTTGGTGCGGTCGCCCAAGAGTTCGAGTTCAGGGTCGCCCAAGACGTAGTTGCGATCGCTTTGAAAGAGTTCAGCCACCAAGATTTTCCTTCCATTGCATTGAAATACAATGGTCTGCTTCGGCTTGTTTCGGCTTTATCGGTAGTCCCCGATATCCAGATCGGGGACCTTAAAACTTCAGAAATCAAAGAAATAAAATTTGCTCAGACAGAGCGACATAGGGTGTCTGCGTGCCGCGTGGACAGCTTGAACTCAAAATCTGCCTGTACGCTTCTGCGACTTTGATCACCTCGCGTCGTCCGGTTGATCGATCTTCTTCCAAACCTAGCGCGATACTCAAATGTACAATTCCACGATATTGCTTCCAGATCTTGCGGAGACTGTCATGGTCTTTGAACACATTTAAATTTTCTCTAATTGACTGCTCTCGTACCTGTTGAAGTATGCCTGTCTCCGAGTACACGCCGTCGTATTTTTTATCGAGGATCGACGTCAGGATTTTCATCCCGATTAAGTCGGCGGTTTCAAGTCGGCGTTGATTACTTGCTTTGCCAGAACCTGTAAACCGCGCCTCAGTTTCAAAGAGACAACGCTTCGCGACATCCCGCTTCCTGGCAGCTAGGGCCATCTTCTTGTAATGTTCGTCTATTGAGGGAACTTTTATACGCCCCGCCGCATGATCTTCGACAAGAAAACTATCGGTTTCGGCTTCGACTTCGTGTCGAACATTTGCGATCGCACGCATTCTTAGGTCGTGGGTAGGTTCGCTCAACGCAACGTAGAACATCTCCAGATACCGGATCTCGAAGTTGTTAAAATAGACGGTTTCTATCATCCCTGCTCTCCTCGGGCCGCACTCGAAACAAACCCCGACCAGGCAACCATTAAGTCCCGCCTCTTTTCGAGCAAATCTGAACGGGCATAAGCCCTCTCGACATCTGAACCTACCGTATGCGCGAGGCTTTTTTCGGCCACTTCGCGCGGCGCATTCGCGACTTCGGCCGCCCAGTCTCTAAACGTCGATCTAAAGCCATGTACGGTAATACCCTCTACGTTCATACGCCGCAGAAGCATCAACATAGACATATTCGACAGCGGTTTATGTCTCTTCTGACCTTCGAATACATATGTGGATTTCAAAGCAACCAGCGGCTTCAGGATCGCCAGCGCTTCGGGTGTCAACGGAACTCGATGCGCGGTGCCCGTTTTCATCCGCTCGGCCGGGCATGTCCAAAGCTGCCTATCAAAATCAATTTCCTCCCAACACAAGCCAAGAACCTCATTCGTCCGAGCACCGGTCAGGCAGGTGAACATAAGTGCTTTTGCCGCCATAGCCTGCCTTTGGTTCAGCGCGGCATAGAGCGCGGGAATGTCTTGCCATTTCATTGCTTTGTGATGTGTGACTGCCGCCTTGACCTTCGGCAAAGTCCCGGCGCTCTTGATCAGCTCGACAGGATTTTCGCCCGACCGAAAGCCCTTCGCCCTCGCCACGTCCAGCACTGTCTTGATACGTTGCGCTAGACGCTTCGCTGTCTCATGCTTCTTGGTCCAAATGGGCAAGAGGCACATCATGACTTCTGGCTGGTCAATGCGGTCGACCGGCATCCCGCCGATCTTTGGAAACGCGTAATCACGCAACGTGTTTATCCATTGCTGTCCGTGCTTGCGATTTTTCCAAGTCGGCATACGGTCAGCGTGGACCTGCCCTGCAATCTCTTCAAAAGTTGGAACGTCGCGAGTAACATCAAACCGCGGGTCCTGACCCTGCCTTGCCAACCGCCGATACGCGAGCGCCTTCTCCCGTGCCTCGTTGATCGTAATTAGATTGGCACCACCCAAACCAAAGTCTGTCCGCAACGGTGCTCCCCGCTTGTTTCGCCGGCCCTTCACAATAACCCTGACGATCCAGCGTCGCGCACCTGAGGAGTCGACAACTAGGTAAAGTCCATTACCGTCACCATGGCGCCCAGCGCCTAATGTTTCGACCAGCTTCTTCGTAAGCCTTCCCGAAATCGCCATCACTGCATACCTCAGTTTGTACCACATAGTGAATAAAACTGACCATAATCGAGTGCAACTCAATACGCTACATAAACCGACGTAACCGCATACTAAGATGCAAAAAAATCGCGCCAACGGCATTGAGCGAAATCTGGGAAATTGTGAAGGTGGCGGAGGCTCAGGGATTCGAACCCTGGGTACGCTCTCACGCACGCCGGTTTTCAAGACCGGTGCATTCGACCACTCTGCCAAGCCTCCGCGTGGGGCTGTGCTAAAGGGCGCTTTTTGATTCTGCAATCGCGCTTTCTTGCCCGTGAGGGGTGGGGAATTTTGCCGATCCATGCGCCTGCGCCTTGTCGATGGGGCGCGTGGCAGGCTAGAGTGCCCCGAAAGCCCGTCAAAAGGGTGGTCAAGCATGCCTACAAGCATGGCGAAATGCCGCTCAAGCGGTGAAGAACAGGCAAGGACGAGGGACATGAGCAGCGCTTCTCTTATCGACGTTTTCCGGTCGGGACACCGGATCAGGATCATCGCGGGCAGCGCGCTCGCGCTTGGCCTTCTGGCCGGATGCGAGGACGGTGCGGGCTTCCGGCTGCCGGGTCTGACGCCAGCCCAGTCGGCCGACGCGACCGCCACAGACACAGGCCCCGTCATCGAACGCGACGTCGAAGCGCCCGAAATCTTCTCGGTCACCGACGACGGATTGTGGGACGGACGGCCAAGTCTGGGCGGTGTCTGGGTCGCGCATCCCGACGTGACCGACCCCGAGCGCGTGATCATCCGAAACCAGACAAACGGCAAATTCGTAGTGGGCGCCTTGTTCCGCCGCGAACGCGAAATCCCCGGCCCGAAGCTTCAGATCTCTTCGGATGCGGCGGCGGCCCTCGGCATTCTGGCGGGCGCTCCGACCAAATTGAACGTCACCGCGCTCAAGAAGGTCGAAGAACCCGCGACACCGGCCGCCCTGCCCGACACGGAAACAGCCGCAGGCATCGACGCGGCAGCGCCCGTGACGGCTGCACCGCTCGACCCGGTTGCGGCCGATGCCTCTGCCGCGATCGATGCGGCCCCCTTGGCCACGCCCACACCGCCCGCGGCCCCCAAACCGCGCCCGCAGGCCAGCTCCCTGTCGAAACCGTTCATCCAGATCGGCATCTTCAGCATCGAGGCCAACGCCAACCGGGCCGCCAAGCAGATGCGCGGCGCGGGTCTGGCCCCGCTGGTCAAGCAAAGCCAGATCAACGGCAAGACATTCTGGCGCGTGGTCGTCGGCCCCGCCGCCAATAAATCCGAACAGGCCAAGATCCTGTCGACCATCAAATCCGAAGGCTTTACCGATGCCTACGCGGTATCAAGCTAAGCCCCGCTAAAGGAGACTACCCTCGTGCGACCCCTTCGCCTTGCCCTCGGTCTGGCTGCTTTGCTGGCCTCTTCCGCCAGCGTGCACGCCTTTGAAACGCGCGCCAGCGCCGCCTATGTCGCCGATTTCACCACCGGCACCGTGCTGATGGCCAAGAACGCCGACGAACCCCTTCCGCCCGCCTCCATGTCAAAACTGATGACGCTCTACATGGCGTTCGAAGCGGTCGATAACGGCATACTGGAACTGGATCAGAAGCTGCCGGTTTCCGCCGCGGCCCAGGCCTATGGCGGGTCGACCATGTTCCTGCAGGCGGGCGAGCGTGTCTCCGTCGAGGATCTGCTGCGCGGCATCATCGTGCTGTCGGGCAACGACGCCTGCGTGGTGATCGCCGAAGCCCTCGCGGGCACGGAAGCGAAATTCGCCCGCCAGATGACCCAACGCGCACAGCAGCTGGGCATGACCAACTCGACCTTTACCAATTCCAACGGCTGGCCCAAGGCCGGTCACCGCATGTCGATGCGCGATTTGGGGCTGCTGGCCACCACGCTGATCCGCGACTACGCGCAATACTACCCGATGTTTTCGGAAACCGAGTTCCTCTTCGACGAAAAGGAGGCGCAGAACCGCTTCAACCGCAATCCGCTGCTGGGTCTCGGCATCGGCGCGGACGGTCTGAAGACCGGCCACACCCAGGAAGCAGGCTACGGCCTTGTAGGGTCGGCCAAACAGGGCGACCGCCGGGTCGTGTTCGTGCTGTCGGGCCTCGATACGGCACAGGCCCGCGCGCAAGAGGCCGAAGCGGTTGTGAACTGGGCGTTCCGCCAGTTCGCACAGACCACGCTGGGCACCGAAGGCCAGAAGATTGCCGATGCCAATGTGACCATCGGTGCAGAACCGCAGGTCGGGCTGGAACTGGCCGAGGATCTGTCGCTGCTGGTGCCGACAAATCCAATCGAGCCGCTCAAGGCCGAAGTCATCTACGAAGGACCGATCCGCGCGCCCATTCTCAAGGGTGACAAGCTCGGTGAGCTGGTGATCAGCCCCGAAGGCCTGCCCGAAAAGCGCGTGCCGCTCGTGGCGGACCGCTCCATCGCGCCCTACGGTTTTGTTGACAGGGTGATGGCCGCGGCACAGCACCTGCTGGTGCGGCTGAACCAGGGACCGGTCGACGCGGGCGAGAACGCTTCGTGAGCGCAAAAGGGCTGTTCATCAGCTTTGAAGGCATCGACGGTTCGGGCAAATCCACACAGGTGGGCCGATTGGCCGATGCCCTGCGCGCGCGGGGCCACGATGTGATTGTCACCCGCGAACCGGGCGGCAGCGACGGAGCGGAGGAAATCCGCGCACTTGTGCTTCAGGGCGATCCCGACCGCTGGTCTGCCGAAACGGAACTGCTGCTTTTCACCGCCGCACGGCGCGACCATCTCGAACGGTTGATCCGGCCTGCGCTGGCACAGGGCAAGATCGTGATCTGCGACCGTTTTGCCGACAGCACCCGCATGTACCAGGGCCTGAGCCGTGGCAATCTGCGGGCCACCGTGGACCAGTTGCACAATCTGATGATCGGGGTGGAGCCGGACCTGACGCTGCTCATCGACATGGACCCGGCCAAGGGGCTGGCCCGCGCCAAGGGGCGTCAGGGCGCCGAGGAACGCTTCGAGGATTTCGGTGCGGACCTGCAGGAAGCGATGCGCGCGGGCTTTCTCGATCTGGCCGCTGAATACGCCGATCGCTTTGTAGTGATCGACGGCGCCCGGGATATGGACGCGGTCGCACGGGACATTCTGGAGGCCGTCGGCCAGCGGCTCGATCAAAGCGGAGCGGCCCCCTGACGGGGCGGCTTTCCTCGGCCCGCAAACATGCTACACCGACCCGATGAGCACACAAGACGCCCTGCCCCCACCCGAACGCCTCGAAGGTGCGCCGCACCCACGTGACACGCCTGCGCTGATCGGTCAGTCCGCGGCCGAAGCGGCCTTTGTCGATGCGTTCAACACCGGGCGGCTGCACCACGCGTGGATGCTGACCGGCCCGCGCGGCGTAGGCAAAGCGACCCTTGCATGGCGGATCGCCAAGTTCCTGCTTGCCACGCCCGCGCCCGATGAGGGCGGCATGTTCGCACCCGAACCGGCGACATCGCTCGACATTCCCGCCGACCATCCGGTGTCGGTGCGTGTGGCCTCGGGCGGCGAAGGACGCATCCGCAACGTCACCCGCACGGTCAACCCCGACACCAAGAAGATGCGCCAGCAGATCGTGGCCGACGACATCCGCGCCCTGAACGGGTTTTTCCAGATGTCCGCCCCCGACGGCGGCTACCGCGTGGTGATCATCGACGACGCGGACCTGATGAACGTGACCGCCGCCAACGCGCTGCTGAAGATGCTCGAAGAGCCCCCCGCCCGCGCGCTGCTGCTGCTGATTTCGCACCAGCCCTCGGGGCTTTTGCCGACGATCCGCTCGCGGTGCCGCACCCTGCCCCTGCGTACGCTCGACGTGGAGGAGGTGGCGCAGGCCATGGCGCAGGCCGGTGTGAACGCCGACAACAGCGCCGGGCTCGCGGCGCTTTCGGGCGGGTCGGTCGGCGGTGCGCTGCGCCTGCACCTGCTGGGCGGTGCCGCGCTCTACGCCGATCTGATGGGGTTGATGAACACCCTGCCCTCGATGGACCGTGCCCGCGCCTTGCGCATCGCCGAGACGGCCGCGGCCCGTGGCGGCGAGGCCAAGCGCGATCTGCTTTTCGTGCTGATCGACCTGATGCTCAACCGGCTGGCGCGCACCGGTGCCATGGGCCAGCCCCCCGATCCGCAGGCCGTCGACGGCGAAGCGCAGATCCTGACACGGCTCAGCCCCGATGCCGCGCAGGCCCGTGTCTGGGCCGATGTCGCCGCCACGGTGAGCGCGCGGGCGCGTCACGGCATCGCGGTCAACCTTGACCCTGCCGCACTGGTTCTAGATACCCTGATGAAAATAAGCCAAGCCGCCCGGCGGTGAACGGACCCCATGACCCAGACACCGATCATCACCGACAGCCATTGCCATCTGGACTTTCCCGATTTCGACGGTGAACTGCCCGATCTCATCGACCGCGCCGCGGCCGCAGGGGTCGCACGGATGGTCACCATCTGCACCAAGCTGCGCAATGAACCCGCCGTGCGCGCGATCGCCGAAGCGCACGCGCCTGTTTTCTACGCCGCAGGCACCCACCCGATGAGCGTCGCGTCAGAACCGATGGCCACGCTGGAACAGCTCACCGACATCGCCAAACACCCCAAGATGGTCGGCATCGGCGAAACCGGGCTCGACTACCACTACACCGCCGAAAGCGCACAGGCGCAGCAGGACTCGTTGCGCCTGCACATCGAAGCGGCACGCCAGACCGGCTTGCCGCTGATCATCCACAGCCGCGATGCGGACGCCGACATGGCGCGCATCCTGACCGAAGAACACCGCGCGGGCGGCTACAGCTGCGTGATGCACTGCTTTTCGTCCTCCGCCGATCTCGCGCAGGCGGCGATTGATCTGGGGTTCTACCTGTCGATGTCGGGCATCACGGCCTTTCCCAAGAGTGGTGAATTGCGCGACATCTTTGCCGCCACCCCGCTCGACCGCATTCTGGTGGAAACCGACAGCCCCTATCTCGCGCCGCCGCCCTACCGCGGCAAGCGCAATGAGCCGGCCTATACCGCCCATACCGCGGCCCGCGCCGCCGAAACCTTCGGCGTCGACTACGCCACCTTCGCCGCCCGGACCGAAGCGAATTTCGCCCGCCTTTTCACCAAGGTCGCCGCGTTCGAGGCCGCCGCGTGAGCGACCGCATGCGCATCACGATCCTCGGGTGCGGATCATCGGGCGGTGTGCCGCGTCTGGGCGGTGTCTGGGGCGCCTGTGATCCCGACAATCCGCGCAACAGCCGCCGGCGCTGCTCCATCCTCGTCGAACGTGTCGGCCCGCAGGGCGTGACCTCGGTGCTCATCGACACCTCCCCCGATATGCGTGCGCAGCTGCTGGATGCGCAGGTCAGCCGCCTTGACGCGGTGCTCTATACCCATTCCCACGCCGATCATGTGCACGGTCTCGACGATCTGCGGATGATCGTGATCAACATGCGTGCGCGCCTGCCGGTCTGGGCCGATCAACCCACCCACGACGCGCTGATGGAGCGTTTCGCCTACGCTTTCGTGCAGCCCGAATGGTCCTCCTATCCACCCATCCTCGATCTGAACCTGATGGACGGCGACATCACGATCGACGGCCCCGGCGGGCCGCTGGTGTTCACCCCGTTCGAAGTGGCGCATGGCGGCATGAACGCACTGGGGTTCAAGATGAACAACGTGGCCTATCTCCCCGATGTCTCGGACATCCCCGCAGGGGTCTGGCCGCTGCTCGAAGGGCTCGACTGCTGGATCGTGGACGCCCTGCGCCGCGATCCGCACCCCACCCACAGCCATCTCGCCCAGACCCTCGAGTGGATCGACCGGGTCAAACCCGCGCGCGCGATCCTGACCAACATGCACACCGATCTCGACTACCGGACCGTCAAGGGTGAAACGCCCGGGCACGTGACGCCCGCCTATGACAACATGGTCGTCGATTTCGATCTGACCTGAGACTTTGCCATCCGGCCCCGCCCTGTGTAGGCAGGGGGCAGCACTTTCATCTGGTCGGCCGTATGCAAACCCTTCTCAACGTCATCCTGCCGGTCTTTCTGGTGATCGGGTTCGGCTATGTCGCCGTCTGGCGCGGGCTTTTTCCGCAATCGGGCATCGACGGCGTGCTGCGCTTTGCGCAAAGCTTTGCGGTTCCCTGCCTGCTGTTTCAGGCCATCGCGGGGCTGGATCTTCAGGCCGATTTCGACAGCGGCCTGCTGCTGGGCTTTTACGCCGGTGCGGCCATCTGCTTTGCGCTCGGGATGATCGGGGCGCGGGTGCTGTTCCACCGCGACTGGGAAGACTGCGTGGCCATCGGGTTTTGCTGTCTGTTCTCCAATTCGGTGCTGCTGGGCCTGCCCATCGCCGAACGCGCCTACGGAGAGGCGTCTCTGTCTGGCAATTACATGATCATCGCCTTCCATTCGCCCTTTTGCTACGGGCTGGGCATCACGGTGATGGAAATCGTGCGCGGACGCGGTCAGGGCGGGCTCAGGATGGCGCGGTCGGTCAGCTCGGCGATGTTCCACAATCCGCTGGTGATCGGCATCGGGCTGGGCTTCATCGTCAACCTGACAGGTCTGGCCTTGCCGGGGGTCGTCGACGACGCGCTGTCGCTGATTGTGCGCGCGGCCCTTCCCGCCGCCCTTTTCGCGCTCGGCGGTGTGTTGATCCAGTACAAACCCGAAGGCGACATGAAAACCATCGCGATGGTTTGCGCGATCGCGCTGCTGGTCCATCCCGCGCTGGTGTGGAGCTTTGGCAGCGCGCTGTCGGTGCCGCCCGACCTCTTCCGCGCGGGCGTGCTGACGGCTGCGATGGCGCCGGGTTTCAACGCCTATATCTTCGCCAACATGTACGGGCGCGGCCGCCGTGTTGCTGCCTCTTCGGTGCTGATCGCCACCGGCTGTTCGATACTGACGGTCTGGGTCTGGCTCGAAGTGCTGGGCTGATACAGGGGAAAAATGGTGCGGGTGAAGGGACTCGAACCCCCACGCCATAGGCGCCAGAACCTAAATCTGGTGCGTCTACCAATTCCGCCACACCCGCACGCCGCGTCCCGCCCCATGCTGTGGCCCGAACGCGTCACAGGCTCCTATCAAACGTGACAGACCGTGGCGAGACCAAAAAAACACGCGACATTAACATTTTATTACCATATTCTTTGGCAACCTGAGGCAGGTAGACAAGAAAGAGACGCCCATGAAACCGGAAAAGGTAGGGCGCGTTCGTGGACAGGATTCACAAACGGGCCGTTATGCGCCGTTTGCAGCACGCGATACAGGGCTGTTGCAAGGCACAACGATACTGACACTCGACGGGGAAATTCCCGTCGAATACCTGAGTGTCGGAGACAAACTCATCACACGTGACAGCGGCATTGCGCGGGTCGAGCATATTCAGCGCGCCACGCGCGACGTGCACGCCATTTCGCTGGCCGCCGGATCGTTGGGGCACACGCGCCCCGAACGCGATGCGACGCTTGCGGGGGACCAGATGTGTCTGATCCGCGACTGGCGTGCGCAGGCGATGTTCGGCGCGGACCGCGCGCTGGTGGCCGCCCGCACTCTGGTGGACGGTGAATTCATCCGCGACCTCGGGGTTCAGGAACACACGCTCATCCAGATTTTCTGCGACGGGCCGCATATCCTTTACGCCGACGGGCTGGAGCTCAGCACCGCCGATGGCGCACACGCCCGCGGACAGGTGCTGCACGCCGCCTAAAGCCCCTGGGCGCGTAACACCTTGGGAATTTCCCCGGCCAGATCCTCCGCGATCAGGCCGGGTCCGAACGACAACGCGCACTCCTGATGCAGCCACGCGCCCAGCGTCGCCGCATTACGCGGCGCAAACTGTCGTGCCATCAACCCTGTGATGATCCCCGCCAGCGTATCGCCCGCACCCGCCGTCGCCAGCCACGGCACCGCCCTGTCATACCGCGCGTGGCACAGGTTGGTGATCCCCTCCGGCCCCGCAACCACCGTGTCGGGCCCCTTGAGCAATACCGTACAGCCCACCTGCGCCGCGGCATCGCGCACCGCGTCGATCTTGGAATAGAGCGGGCCCGATTGCGCCGCGAGCGCCGCATGATAGGCACGTGTCTCGGCAAACCTATCCCCCGCCCGTCCGTCCCATTCCGGAACCGCCTTGGGTGCCTCTGGCCCGGCCAAACGCGCCGCGATCTCGGGAAAAACCCGCGCGAATTCGCCGCCGTGCGGTGTCAGCACGCATTTCGGGTGCAACAAGCCACGCAATCCGTCGTCGCGTGCGATCAACGTCAAAGCATCCGCGTCCAAAACGCAGGCGCGCTGTGACGCCAACGCCGCGCGCACCATATCCGCTGCCCGCGCATCGGTCCCCAGCGCCGGGCCCACGGCCAGCGCATTGATCCGGGTGTCCTGCGCCAGCACAGCCTCCAGCGCCGCGCCATCCGCCAACCGCGCCAGCAGTATCGCGTCCAGACGCGCCGCGTGCTCCATCAACGCGCTCGGCGGACAGCCCACGGTCACCACCCCCGCGCCCACCCGCAACGCCGCGCGCGCGGCCAACCGCGCAGCCCCTCCGCGCCCCACACCGCCCGACAGCACCAGCGCGGAGCCGTGATCGAACTTGTGACCGGCCCGCTTCGCCAGCCGTTCAGGCCCACATTCGACCGCATCGCGCAGGTCCGCCACCTCCGGCAGACCGGGCACCAGCCGCAACCGCACAGGCCGCAACACACGCGCCTGCGATACTGCGCGCATCTCTCCCAGCCCGATGTCGCAGACCACCAGCGCGCCACACAAATCAGGCCCGTCCGCCAGAAAATGCCCCGGTTTGGGGCTGTCAAAGGTCACCGTGAGCGCCGCATACGGGGCCAGTGACCGGAACGGCCGCGGATCGGGACAGCCCAGCACACGCCCGCTGTCGGCATCCAGCCCCGACGGCACGTCCACCGCCACCAGCCGCGGCTGGAAATAACCCGCGTCGCCGCCACTGCCCGCCAGATACCCGACGATCTCCGCCAACGCGCCCTGCACCGGCCGGCTCAGACCGATGCCGAAAAGCGCGTCCACGAAAACTGCGACCTCGCCCAGATTGGGCACCCGCCGCACCGACCGCGGGCACAGGGTCCAGACCGGATGATCGCGCGCCCAGCGGGCGTAGTTGAGCGCCGCATCCGGCGGCAAACGCGCCGCGTCACCGAAAAACTGCACCTCCACCGACCAGCCCGCCGCGTCCAGCAGCCGCGCGATGACAAACCCGTCGCCGCCGTTGTTGCCGGGGCCACACAGCACCACCGCGCGGCGGGCCTCGGGCGGCAGATCGGGCCAGCGGGCCTTGATCGCATCCACAACACCCTGCCCTGCACGCTCCATCAATTCGGCACCGGTGACACGGCCCGACGCGATGGCCCTTTGCTCCAGCGCCCGCATGTCGGCGGCGGTCAGGATTTCGGTCATATGCCCTCGCGATTCACTTTCGATTACTTTTTAATCACACCGCCCAAGAATAAGGCGGCCCTGATCTATTTCGATCCTACCGCAGGACATGGCGGCTGTCCTGTCTGGATTCCCCCCCGCACCGGTGAAATCACTCATGCGAAACGCGCAGGGAGGCGAGTATGAAAAAGATCGAGGCGATCATCAAACCATTCAAACTTGATGAGGTTAAAGAAGCCTTGCAGGACGTCGGCGTCCAGGGTCTCTCCGTGATCGAGGTCAAGGGGTTCGGCCGCCAGAAAGGCCATACAGAACTCTACCGCGGCGCCGAATACGTCGTGGACTTCCTGCCAAAGGTGAAAATCGAAATCGTGCTCGACGACGATCAGGTCGATGCGGCCATCGAAGCCATCGTGAGTGCCGCCAAAACCGAAAAGATCGGCGACGGCAAGATTTTCGTGTCCCCCATCGAACAGACAATCCGCATCCGTACCGGCGAAACCGGCTCGGACGCGCTGTAACCCATCCCTTAAGTCACAGACGAACCAACGCAAAAGGACTCCTGCCATGAGCAACAAGGACTTGCTGAAACAGATCAAGGACGAGGATATCGAGTACGTCGACATCCGCTTCACCGACCCGCGCGGCAAGCTGCAACACGTCACCGTATGCAGCGATCAGGTCGATGAGGATTTCCTTGAAGAAGGCTTCATGTTCGACGGCTCCTCCATCGCGGGCTGGAAATCCATCGAAGCCTCCGACATGAAGCTGATGCCCGACGCATCCAGCGCCTATGTCGATCCGTTTTACGCCGAGAAAACAATCTGCGTGCACTGCTCGGTCGTCGAGCCCGACACCGGCGAAGCCTACGAACGCGACCCCCGCGGCACCGCACAGAAAGCCGAGGCCTACCTGAAATCCTCCGGCATCGGTGATGTCGCCTACATGGGTCCCGAAGCGGAGTTCTTCCTCTTTGACGACGTGAAATTCTCCAACTCGATCAACAAGGTATCCTACGAAGTTGATGCGTCCGACGCATCCTGGAACACCGACACCGATTACGAGATGGGCAATATGGGCCACCGCCCCGGCGTCAAGGGCGGCTACTTCCCCGTCAACCCCATCGACGAAGCACAGGATCTGCGCTCCGAGATGCTCTCCACCATGAAGCGTCTGGGCATGAAGGTCGACAAGCACCACCACGAAGTGGCGTCGTGCCAGCACGAGCTGGGCCTGATCTTCGACAGCCTGACCAAACAGGCCGACGAGCTGCAGAAATACAAATACGTCATCCACAACGTGGCCCACGCCTATGGCAAATCGGCCACCTTCATGCCGAAACCCATCGCGGGCGACAACGGTACCGGCATGCACGTCAACATGTCCATCTGGAAAGACGGCAAGCCCCTGTTCGCAGGCGACAAATACGCCGATCTGAGCCAGGAAGCGATCTACTTCATTGGTGGCATCCTGTCCCACGCCAAGGCGCTCAACGCCTTCACCAACCCCGCGACCAACAGCTACAAGCGCCTGATCCCTGGTTTTGAAGCCCCCGTTCTGCGGGCCTACTCCGCGCGCAACCGCTCGGGCTGTGTCCGGATCCCGTGGACTGAATCGCCCAAGGCCAAGCGCGTAGAGGCCCGCTTCCCCGATCCGGCGGCCAACCCCTACCTGTGCTTTGCCGCGTTGCTGATGGCCGGCCTTGACGGCATCAAGAACAAGATCGACCCCGGCGAGGCCATGGACAAGAACCTCTATGACCTGCCCGCAGAAGAGCTGGCCGACATCCCGACCGTCTGCGGCTCCCTGCGCGAAGCACTCGACGAGCTGCAGAAGGACATGGACTTCCTGCTGGCGGGCGATGTTTTCACCAAAGACCAGATCGAGGGCTATATCGGCCTGAAAATGGAAGAGGTCGAAGCCTACGAGCACACACCTCACCCCGTGGAATTCCAGCTTTACTACAGCTGCTGATCTGCGATCCTGATCCGAGATGTGAAAGCGCCCCTTCGGGGGTGCTTTTGCGTTTTCATCCGCCCTGCGCCGCCCGCCAAAGCGGCGCTTTTCCGCGCATGATGCGCGGGGTTCTGCCAGCCCGCGGGCACTGCCTCATTTTGTCAATAATCCGTCACAATCTCGCCGCGCCGTTTCGATTTTACTACCTTCAGGCGAACACAAAGGACGGACACATGTCAGAAATCATCACCTTTCCGCATGAAATGACCCGCAAACCACAGGCACACCCGACAGCAACCCTCCATCGGGCCCTGATCCCCGCAAACGCGAACGCGGCACCTCCACGGGTGCGCTTTCGACCGCACCGGCGGGCGCGTCTGTCCTCCATCGCCGTTTTCAGCGCCAGCTACGTGCTGCTGAGCGTGGGCGTCCTGCACCCCGTGCAGGCGTCCACATCGGCGGCCCCCGATCCCGCCGCATGGGTGGAGCCTCTGGGCGCGCGCGACACACGGTCCTTGCACGTCACGGGCGATATCGTCGCACAGCCTTTGCCGCCCGCCCCCTAGGGTGCGACATTTGCCAGTTGAAAGATAAAGGCCCGCCGCTAAACTCTGATGCAATCATCATAGTTTGGGGGCCTTATGCAGCCGATCAAGACGACACTACTTTCCGTGGGGCTGTTGGCGGCCCTGTCCCTGCCAGCCCTTGCCGCGCAATGCGGCAATGACGCGGGCGGTTTCAACACGTGGAAAGCCGCTTTTGCGTCCGAAGCGCAACGCGCGGGCGTAAAGCAACGCGGGCTCGATGCGCTGGCCAAGGCTTCCTACGCGACCGATACGATCCGCGCGGACCGCAACCAGAAGTCGTTCAAATACTCGCTGGATAAATTCATGCAGGTGCGCGGGTCGGCAACGATCGTGGCGCAGGGCAAAAAGCGCAAGGCCCGCAACGCAGGCTTCTATGACGCGTTGGAGCGTCAATACGGTGTGCCCGCGGGCGTGCTGCTGGCCATTCACGGCATGGAAACCGGCTTTGGCGGGTTCATGGGCAACTCCTCCGTGGTGTCTGCCATCACGACGCTCGCCTACGATTGCCGCCGCTCCGCGTTCTTCGTGCCCCACGCCATCGGGGCGCTGATGCTGGTGGACCGCGGTTCGATCAGCGGCAATACCAAGGGCGCCAAGCACGGCGAACTGGGCCATACGCAATTCCTGCCCGGCAACGCGCTGCGCTACGGCGTGGACGGCAACGGCGACGGCAAGGTCGATTTCTACAACCAGACCGACGCGATGGCCTCCACCGCCAACTTCCTGCGCCAGAAGGGCTGGCGGCCCGGCGCGGGCTATCAGGAAGGGCAACCCAACTTCAACGTGATCAAGCAATGGAACGCCGCGGGCGTGTACCAGAAGGCCATTGCGATCATGGCGGCCCAGATCGACGGCTGATCCGCCACGCGGCTATCACCTCCAGGGGCCGCGCCATCCGCGCGGCCCTTGCGCTTTGTCCCACCTGCCCCTAAGTAACCGTCCAAGGGTCAGGCCCCTGCCGTCCGCATTCGCGGTGAAGTCCTGCTTGAGACAGATCAGCTTTCCCTCCCACGTGGACAGTTGGCAACGCGGACCCCACCTGCAGCATCGCGTGAGCGGAGTGAACGACATGACACCTCAATTCCCCAATCGGTCTGTGCTCAAGGCGCAGGCAAAACGGCTGCGCGCCGATCTGGCCGAGCGTGGCCAGACCCTGACCCACGCGCAATCGCTTGAAACCATCGCCCATCAATGGGGCATGCGCGACTGGAACACCCTCTCGGCGCGCGCGGCCCACGACGATACGCCCAACTGGCACCCCGGCCAGCGGGTGCAGGGCCGCTATCTGGGCCATGCCTTTACCGGTGTGGTCAAATCGGCGGGGCTCCGGGCAAACGGGCTGTGGTCCGTCAGCCTGCGCTTTGACGAAGCGATCGACGTGGTGAAATCCACGCTCTTCAGCGCGCACCGCCGGCAGGTCAACGCCACCCTGAACGCGCAAGGACGCACGCCGCAGAAAACCTCGGACGGGCAACCGCACCTCGTGGTCGAGCCCGCCTGACAGACCGGCCTAGCCGCGCACCACGAAGGTGTGGATGGAGAAAACCACCACATCGGTGCGCGGCATCCGCACGATGCACTGGCGCTCGGACCGGATGTAGGGGGCGGCGCGGCTGTCGGGCGCAATGCGGCGCGGCTCCTGCGCCGACCGCGGCTGGAACAGCGCCGGATCATCGTACCACAGCCGGTTGAAGCGCCACAGCGGGCGGCCCACCCGCACCCCGTCAAACAACCGCTGTACCCGCCGGGCCAGGCCTGCGTCATATTCGGGCACCGGATCGTGGATCGTCACCAGCGGGCGCCCCGCTTTTTCGGCCAATCGCCAACTGGCCGGAAAGCACAGCACCGCCCCCGTCAGAACATGCGCATCGCCGCGCTTTTGCATCAGGCAGATGTCCTGCTGCACCAGCACCCCCAGCGTGCCCAGCGGATCGCCCCTGTCCAGCGTCACGCGGCGGCCATCGGGGCAGACGGCTTCGTCGGCCCCGATCCCGAACCCCAGCCCCGGCAGGATCGCGAGCGCAGCCTCCAACACTTCGCAAGCGGCCGCGCGTGCGTCTTCCTCCAGATAGAGCACATCGCCGCGGCGTGTGCGCAACAGGTCCGCCCGCGCCGCCATCTGCCCGGCATAGGCGTCATCCACCCGCAGCCAATCGTCCGCAGCCGCCGGTGCCACCCCCGGCAGCCCCGTCTGTCCGCACATCTCGGGCGGAATCTCTTTTTGTAAAATCACCGTCATCCCTGCGGTCATAGCGCCCCTGCTGACCGAAAGCGACTGTTTGGGTCGCAATCGGCGCGGCAGCCCGCGATTCTGCGTCCCACCCTGACCCAAGGGAAAGGACATCCGCCATGAACCAGCATTTCAGCGACACGCGCAAAATCGATCCCGCCGCAGGCACCACCCTGCGCGACGGCACCCCCAACGACCAGAACCGCGTCGAAATCGGGCCAACGCAGCTGGCCTACGCGGAATGGGCCGCCGCCGGTCTCACCCTGCCCGACCTGCCCGCCATGCGCCGCTACCGCTGGGACCGGCTGACGCGCCATATCGTCGAGCGTGATCTGGGTGGCCTGCTGATGTTCGACCCGCTCAACATCCGCTACGCCACCGACACCACCAACATGCAGCTTTGGAACACCCACAACCCGTTTCGCGCGGTGCTGCTGTGCGCCGATGGCTACATGGTGATCTGGGACTATAAAAACGCGCCCTTCCTTGCGGATTTCAACCCGCTTGTCCGCGAAAGCAGATCGGGCGCATCGATGTTCTATTTTGCCGCCGGTGACCGGATCGATCCTGTCGCCGACAGGTTCAGCGCCGAAGTCGCCGATCTGGTGCGCGCGCACGGCGGTGGCAACATGCGGCTGGCGGTGGACAAGATCATGGTGCACGGCCTGCGCGCGCTCGAGGCGCAGGGATTTGCCGTCAGCGACGGCGAGGAAGTCACCGAAAAATCCCGCGCCGTCAAAGGCCCCGACGAAATTCTGGCAATGCGCTGCGCCAACCACGCCTGCGAAACCGCCGTGCGCAGCATGGAGGATTTCGCCCGCGCCGAAGTCCCGCGCGGCCAGACCAGCGAAGATGACGTCTGGGCGGTGCTGCACGCCGAAAACATCCGCCGCGGCGGTGAATGGATCGAAACGCGGCTGCTGTCTTCCGGCCCGCGCACCAACCCGTGGTTTCAGGAATGTGGCGGGCGGATCTGCCAGAACAACGAAATCATCAGCTTCGACACCGATCTGGTGGGCAGCTACGGCATCTGCATCGACATCTCGCGCAGTTGGTGGATCGGGGATCGCAAACCGCCCGCCGACATGATCTATGCCATGCAGCACGGGGTCGAACACATCCAGACCAACATGCAGATGCTCAAACCCGGTGTCATGATCCCCGAGCTGAGCGCCAATACCCACGTTCTGGACGCGCAGTTCCAGAAACAGAAATACGGCTGCCTGATGCACGGGGTGGGCCTGTGCGATGAATGGCCGCTTGTCGCCTACCCCGACAAGGCCGTGCAGGGCGCGTTCGACCACCCGCTGGAGGCCGGGATGGTCATCTGCGTCGAGGCGCTCGTCTCGCCCGAGGGCGGTGATTTCTCGATCAAGCTCGAGGATCAGGTGCTCATCACCGAAGACGGGTTCGAAAATCTCACCACATACCCCTTCGATGCCGCGCTGATGGGGGGCTAGGGCGTCACTGGCCCAGCGCCTGCGCCAGATCGTCCCACAGATCCTCGACCGCCTCGATCCCCACAGACACCCGCAACAACCCTTCGGGAATGCCGGTGTGCGGCTCGATCGTGTGACGATGCTCCACAAGGCTCTCGACCCCGCCCAGCGACGTGGCGCGGTGGAACAATTGCAGCCGCGACGTCGCGCGCAACGCGGCCTGCGCCCCGCCCTTGACCACGAAGGACAGCAACGGCCCATAACCGCCCTGCATCTGCCGCGCGGCAAGGCTGTGACCGGGGTGGTCGGTCAGACCGGGGTACAAGACCGCCTCGACCTGCGGATGGTCCGACAGCTGGTGCGCCAGCCGCAACGCATTTGCCGACATCCGCTCCATCCGCAGCGGCAGCGTGCGCATGCCGCGCAGCAACAGCCACGCCTCGAACGGGCCCAGCACCGCGCCTGCCGTATCGCGGTCTGTGCGTATCGCGGCCCAGATCGCACTGTTTGCATCCGCACAGGCCAGCGCGCCGGCCAGAACATCCGAATGGCCGTTCAGCCCCTTGGTCGCCGAGTGCATCACCAGATCGGCCCCGAAGGACAACGCCTGCGTCAGCACCGGTGTCGCCGTGGTCATATCCGCCACCAACAGCCCCCCCGCCGCGTGCACCGCCTCCGCACAGGCGGCCAGATCGGTGATGCGCAGCCACGGGTTCGACGGTGTCTCGACCCATGCCAGCGCGGGCCGCTCCTGTGCGCAGGCCTGCGCAAAGGCGTCCGTGTCGCTGCTGTCGACCTCGACCAGCCGCACATCGCGGCGGGTGCAGAAATCGCGGATCCACGCCGTCGTGCCCCAGTAGATCTGGCTTTGCACCAGCACCACCGCCCCCGCGGGCAAGGTCCGGAACACCGCCGCCACCGCCGCCATGCCCGACGGAAACACCAGCGCCTCCTGCGCCCCTTCCAGCTGCGCCAGCAAATCCTCCACGAGGCGCGCGTTGGGCGCGTGGCTGCGGGCATAGACATTGCCATCCACGGTCGGCACGTAATCGGTATCGCGCACGAAAGTCGTCGCCGGATGGATCGCCGGCACCACGCCTCCGCTGGCGGGATCGATGGCGCCTGCGGCCTGTGCTGCCAATGTTGCAGGTTTCAAACGGGCGGCGGGGGTGGCTGGCTTGCCTGACATCTGTGAAGATCCTGATATTGGACGATAATTTCGACGCCCTTCATACGCGCTGGGGGACAAAGGCGCAAATGCTGCGTCACAGCGACGTGAAACCGGTGTCACACACCTTGTCTGATGGCACCCCCTGCGCCACCTTGGGCACGAACCAAGGAGGCTTTTCATGCCAACCCAGCGCATCACATTCCCCGGCCACGACGGATCGACACTGTCGGCACGGCTGGACATGCCTTCGGGCCCGCATCTTGCAACGGCGCTCTTTGCGCATTGCTTCACCTGCGGCAAGGACATTCCGGCGGCCAAACGCATCTCGGCCCGGCTCGCGGCCATGGGCATCGCGGTGCTGCGCTTCGATTTCACGGGTCTGGGCCATTCCGAAGGCGAATTCGCCAACACCTCGTTCAGCTCGAACGTCGATGACCTGATTGCGGCCGCCACGTATCTGGCACAGGACGGCAAACCGCCCAGCATGATGATCGGCCACTCGCTGGGCGGCGCGGCCGTGCTCAAGGCCGCGGCCATGCTCGACGGGATCAAGGCGGTCGCAACCATCGGTGCGCCCTTCGATCCCGCCCATGTCACCCATCACTTCGCCGACGCAATCCCCGAAATCACCGCCAAGGGTCAGGCAGAAGTCAAACTGGCGGGCCGTCCCTTCACCATCGGGCGCTCGTTCATCGAGGACACCGGCAACGAGGTGCTCTCCAAGGTGCTGCCCGATCTGGGCGCCGCCCTGCTGGTCCTGCACGCACCGCGCGACGACACCGTGTCGATCGAAAACGCCAGCAACATCTTTCTGGCCGCCAAACACCCCAAGAGCTTCGTGTCGCTCGACGATGCCGATCATCTGGTCAGCCGCGCCGAAGACGCCGAATATGCCGCCGAAATCATCTCGGCGTGGGCCGTGCGCTATGTCAACCGCGCCGCCCCCGCCCCGCCCATCGGCACACCCGAAGGCGTGGTGCGCGTCTCCGAAGCGGACCGCAACGGTTTCCTGCAGGACATCACATCGGGCAGCAACGTGCACCTGCTGGCGGATGAACCGCTGGCCTACGGCGGCACCAACCGGGGCATGTCGCCCTACGGGTTCCTGTCGGCATCCTTGGGGGCGTGCACGTCGATGACCATCCGCATGTACGCGCGGCGCAAGGGCTGGCCGCTCGATCACGTGCGTGTCGATGTCTGCCACGAAAAGGTGCACGCACAGGATGCAGCCCTCGGCGCGGGCGACCGCATCGACACCTTCCGCCGCAAGATCAAGCTGACGGGCGACGCGCTCAGCGACGAACAACGCGACCGGCTGCGCGAAATCGCGGACCGCTGTCCGGTGCACCGCACGCTGGAGCGGACCTCCGAGGTGACCACCGAATTGCTCGCCGCAGTCTGATCCGCGCAGGTCGATCCGCTTTGGTTGATCGGTTCAGTCCATCAGCCGCCCGTCGGTCGTATCGCCCGACGGGCCGGTGAACCGCACCACATCGCCGCGGCGCGCCATGTCATAGCACGCCCACAGGTCCGATGGCGGCCACCGGCTGCAATACTGGTCCCCGCGCACCGCCCAATAGCCCCAACTGTCGCGCCCCGCATTGTAAAGCGTGCGCCCCGAGGCGCGAAATTCCTGCCACGCGCCGTCGTATGTCACCCGCTGACCGGTCAACGTGTCTGCGATGGCCGGACCGTCGAGCGGGGTAAATGTGCTGTCTTGTGCAGCCACACTGCCCGCAAACAGCACGAAAATGGGGATCAAGCCGCGCATCGGGCCCTCCTGTCTTGTCCTTGACGTGATGGCAGTCTATGCCGCGCCTGTCCCTTGCAGTGTCACAAAAAGGTGTGCCGATGATCCCCCGCTATTCCCGTCCCGACATGGTTGCCATCTGGTCGCCGGAATCCAAATTCCGCATCTGGTACGAAATCGAAGCGCACGCCTGCGAAGCGATGGCCAATCTGGGTGTCATCCCCCGCGAAAATGCCGATGCCGTGTGGAAAGCCAAGGACGTCGAATTCGATGTCGCCCGCATCGACGAAATCGAAGCGGTGACCAAACATGACGTCATCGCTTTCCTGACCCATCTGGCCGAACATATCGGCAGCGAAGAAGCCCGCTTTGTCCATCAGGGCATGACCAGCTCGGATGTGCTCGATACCTGTTTCAACGTGCAACTGGCGCGCGCCGCCGATCTGCTCATCGCCGACATGGAAGGCTTGCTGGCCGCGCTCAAACGCCGCGCGATCGAACACAAGGACACGGTGCGCATCGGGCGCAGCCACGGCATCCACGCCGAACCCACCACCATGGGCCTGACCTTCGCGCGCTTTTACGCCGAAATGGACCGCAACCTGCGCCGCCTGAAGACCGCTCGCGCCGAAATCGCCACCGGCGCGATCAGCGGGGCCGTCGGCACCTTCGCCAACATCGATCCCGCGGTCGAAGAACACGTCTGCGAACAGCTGGGCCTCTATCCCGAACCGATCAGCACCCAGGTGATCCCACGCGACCGTCACGCCGCCTTCTTTGCGGCCCTCGGCGTCGTCGGCTCCAGCATCGAAAACATCGCCACCGAAATCCGCCACATGCAGCGCACCGAGGTGCTCGAGGCCGAGGAGTTTTTCTCCGCCGGTCAAAAAGGCTCCTCCGCCATGCCACACAAGCGCAACCCCGTACTGACCGAGAACCTCACCGGTCTGGCGCGGCTGGTGCGCATGGCCGTGGTCCCCGCGATGGAAAACGTGGCGCTCTGGCACGAGCGCGACATCTCGCACTCCTCGGTAGAGCGCAACATCGGTCCCGACACCACGATCACGCTCGACTTTGCGCTGGTGCGTCTGACAAGCGTGATCGACAAGCTGGTGATCTATCCCGACAACATGCTCGCCAACATGAACAAGTTCCGCGGCCTCGTGATGAGCCAGCGTGTTCTGCTGGCGCTGACGCAGGCTGGCGTCAGCCGCGAGGACAGCTACAAGCTGGTGCAGCGCAACGCCATGAAGGTCTGGGAAGAAGGCAAGGACTTCAAGACCGAGCTGCTGGCCGACGCAGACGTGCTCGCCGCGCTCAGCGCCGAAGAGATCGAGGAGAAATTCGATCTGGGCTACCACACCAAACATGTCGACACGATCTTCAAACGCGTGTTCGGCGG
Organism: Sulfitobacter sp. S190; assembly: GCF_025141935.1. NCBI lineage: Bacteria > Pseudomonadati > Pseudomonadota > Alphaproteobacteria > Rhodobacterales > Roseobacteraceae > Sulfitobacter > Sulfitobacter sp. S190. The sequence continues at coordinate 2,276,306 of NZ_CP081120.1, forward strand.
CTGAGCCTGCGCGAAAGCGTCGCAGGGGATGAATGGGGTCGGACTCCTGAAAACAAGGCGTCTGACAGTGTATGACGTTTGTGTGCACACGGTGTCCACGCGCGGTGTACCGCGCATGGGGCTTTGACGCGTGCGGCTTTCAGGCTAACCTTACGCCACGTCATTAGGAGTAAGTCACATGAAACTGAAGATCACCCTCGCCGCCGTCCTTCTCACCGCCCTGCCCTCGCTCGCCGCCGCTGCCGGATGCAGCTATGGCAAACAGGCGATGTCCTGCGCCGAAGGCAGCATTTATGACAGCGAAACAGGGACTTGCGTCAAAGCATCCGCTTGATATCCGCACGCAACAACCAGCACGGAGCGCGCTCTGGCGGCGCGCTTCTGCGTACCCCAAACAAAATGTGATCGCGCGCGACCGGGAATTTCCTTTCCTTCCAGATCGCTGCACATAATTTGAACGACACATTACAGCCGCATCCACACACCGGAGACCCCAATGCGTCTATTGCTCGCCACTGCCCTGTCCCTCGCCCTGCCCAGCGGTCTGCTGGCCGCCGGCAGCGACGATTCGAATCCGCCCAAAACGGTGCATTGCAGCACTGGCGAAGTGTACGACGAAGGCGCCAAGAAATGCGTCGAGACAAGTCACCACAACATGGACACCGACAGCCTTTATGCCGCTGTCCGCACGCTCGCCTATCAGGAACGCTACCGCGAAGCGCAGGACCTGCTTGCCGATATGCCGCAAGACGACGACCGCACCCTGACCTATCTGGGCTTTACCCATCGCAAGATGGGCAACATCGACACCGCCATGACCTACTACAGCGCAGCACTCGCGCGGAACCCCGGCAACATCCTCGCGCGGTCCTATATGGGTCAGGGCATGGTGGCCGACGGGCATGTGTCGGCGGCCCTCGAACAGCTGCGGGCCATCCGCGAATACGGCGGCAAGGGAACCTGGGCCGAAGCCTCCCTGCGCACTGCAATCGCATCGGGCCGCACCTTTAACTACTGACCGGTCCGGCAAGATTTTTGACGGATGCCCCGCACGCAAGTGCGGGGCATTTTTCTCGGGCGCCGTATCCGTCAGAAACCCGATCTTAACTCCGCTGTGGCAAAGCTGCCCGCGAATGGTTGGCACAACGGGGCGGGCAGGATGCAACAGATCGGACAACTTCTACCGGCAAACGAGGCTGGTCTGCCGCATCCGGTGCCGGACGACGATCTGACGCTTGATCTGGGTCCACCGCCCAACATCAGCCGCAAGGCCAAAGCCGCCATTGTCGTGCGCCTGTTGTTGAACGAAGGGGCCGATATTCCGCTCGAGGATCTGCCATCGGAGTTGCAGGCTGACCTGACCCAGCAGATGGGCGCGATGCGCTTGGTCGATCGGCGCACGCTGGCCCATGTCATTACCGAATTTGCAAACGAGCTCGACCAGATCGGCCTGTCGTTTCCGGGCGGGATCGCCGGTGCGCTGGACGCGCTGGAAGGCCGCATCAGCCGTGAAACCGCCGCCCGCTTGCGCAAGGAAGCGGGCGTGCGCGCGGCCGGCGACCCTTGGAAACGGCTCGCCGGACAGGACGCCGAAACGCTCGCCCCGATGCTGGAGGCAGAAAGCACCGAGGTCGCGGCGGTTGTCTTGTCAAAGCTGGATGTGTCACTGGCCGCGGGCATACTTGCCAAATTGCCCGGCCCCGCCGCCCGGCGCATCACCTACGCCGTGCAGCTGACGAACAAGGTAACGCCCGAAGCGGTCGAACAGATCGGGCTGTCGCTCGTGTCCCAGCTTGATGCCCGCCCCGTGCCCGCCTTCGAGACAGAAGCGGCACAACGGCTGGGTGCCATTCTTAACAATGCGAACTCCCCCACGCGCGACGGCGTGATGGAGGGGCTGGAGGAAACCGACGGCACGTTTGCCACAGCAGTGCGGCGGGCGATTTTCACATTTGGCAATATCCCCGAACGGATCGAAACCCGCGACATTCCCCGCGTCCTGCGCGAAGTCGATCCTGCGGTGCTGCTGACCGCGATGGCCGGTGCTGAGGCCGCGGGGTTTGCGGATGCACGCGATCATATCCTCGACAACATGTCGAGCAGGATGGCCGACCAACTGCGCGAGGACATCGCAGAGGGTGGCAAGGTCAAACCCGCAGACTGCGAGGAAGCGATGAGCACCATCATCAATGTCATCCGCGAAATGGAGCGCAATGGCGACCTGACGATGATCGAGCTGGAGCAAGAAGAGGACGGCTAGCACCCCCGCGGTATTGCCTTGGTGTCCGACGCAAGACGCTGCGTGCAGCCGCCTGCGCCCTTGTTGCGGAGGCTGCGCGCCGTTAAGTCTGACAGCGCAACACTAACGCAAGAGCACCATGGCCAAAGAAGAACCTACCGGGCTGACGCAGCGCCGCATCGGCCACTACCTGACCAACGCGGTCATTGTCGGGCTTATCAAGGGCGCGTTGCTCTTGCCCTATGCCACGCGCGTGCGGGCCATGGGTTGGATTGTGCAACACGCGGTGGGGCCGCTGGCCGGATACCGCAAACGGGCCCTCGACAATCTCGCCATGATCCGCCCCGATCTGCCGCTTGCACGCCGCCAGCAGATCGCGCAGCGCTGTCTCAACAACGTGGGCCGCACGTTTATCGAAAACTACTCGGCCGATGATTTCCCCGACCGGATGGCGAAAAACACACCCGGCGGTCCGGGCATGGCGGTCCTCGAGAAAGCCGCCTCAGACGGCCGCGCCGTCGTGCTCGCCACGGGACATTTCGGCAATTACGAAGCGACACGCGCGGCCCTTGTGGCGCGGGGGTTCAATATCGGCGGGCTCTACCGCAACATGAAAAACCCCTATTTCAATGCCCATTACGTCAAGACGATGGAAGCATTCGGCGGGCCGGTTTTCCCGCAGGGGCGCAAGGGCACCGCGGGTTTTGTGCGTCACCTGAAAGACGGCGGGCAGCTGGTTTTGCTTTTCGATCAACACGTTTTTCGTGCGCCCACGTTCGACTTTCTGGGCCAGCCCGCCCATACCGCCCTGTCAGCGGCCGAGCTTGCCCTTCGCTACGATGCGCCGCTCATTCCGTTTTACGGCATCCGGCAGGCCGATGGCCTGTCCTTTGAAACAGTGCTGGAAGCCCCGATTCCACCCAGTGATGCGGAAACCATGACACAGGCCCTCAGCGACAGCCTTGCGGCTCGCGTCAACGATGATCCCGAACAATGGTTCTGGGTGCACCGCCGCTGGCGGCCCCAGAAGTGATCAGTCGATCCGAGCGGCGGCGATGATCGGTCCGGCGCCCTGCGCCTGCACCAGCACCACCGCCGGATCATCACCCGCAATCTCGGCGCTCAGCTCGAGCGGCCCTGCCCCGTCCCATGTGCCCGCCTGTTGCCAGCCGTGTGCGATGTTGGTGTAAGTAATCGTATGTCCGCGATTTTCGCCGCGCGTGATTTCGGTCTCGGCGCTTGGGATCACCCGCAATACATGTACGTCCATAGGCCCAAGATCTTCGGCAAGCGGCTGCGCCTCGATGCGCAAGGTATCGCCCGCCCGCGTCAGATCGAGATCAACCTGCGGCGCCTTTTGTGCATGGTCATTGATCGCCTTGGCCAGCGCCATCGGTTTCGAACCCACGATGTCGGTTTCGCCGTTCACGACCATTTCGGGCGTATAAATGGACCGCCGGCCCGCGACATTTGCATAAGCACGTTGCCGCTCCGCATGCGCAGGATCGCCGAATTCATCCTTCCATCCGATATAGTCCCAATAATCGACATGCAGCGCGATCGCGATGACGTCATCATTGCTCGACAGCTCGCTGAAAATCTCGTCCGCTGGGGGACAGCTCGAGCATCCCTGCGATGTATAGAGTTCCACCACCACAGGACGTTGCTCAGCCGCGAGCGCGCCCGCCAGCAGGGTCGACGCCGCAAAAGCGCAAGCGGCAATGGGGTATGATAGACGAGACATGCGATTCCGTTCGGATGTATTTTTCATGACCGACATGTATCCCCGCAGCACAGCAATATCCAATCAACGTTTCGAGACTGTACGTGTAGTTGGCGTGTGTGGCGGAATTGCGGGAAAATCGGCATACAATGGTATACAATTTTGCCGAATGACCTTGAAAATTCTGTCACGATCAGTCATCTAGGCGTCAAATCCCGCCCATATCCCTTTCCCTTAACGGAGATCCAGCATGACAATCATCGTCGGTCAGGACACTGCCAAAACCCGCAAGACGCTCACAGCGGGCGACCAGTCGGTTGCCTACTATTCCATTCCCGCCGCCCAGGAAGCGGGTTTGGGCGACTTTTCCAAGCTGCCCGCCGCGCTGAAGGTGGTGCTGGAAAACATGCTGCGTTTCGAAGATGGCAAGACCGTGACCGTCGATGACATCAAGGCATTCGCCGAATGGGCCGAAAAGGGCGGCAAGAACCCGCGCGAAATCGCCTACCGCCCCGCCCGCGTGCTGATGCAGGATTTCACCGGCGTGCCTGCCGTGGTCGACCTTGCCGCGATGCGTGACGGTCTGGTCGCACTCGGCGGTGACGCGGACAAGATCAACCCGCTCAACCCCGTTGACCTTGTCATCGACCACTCGGTCATGATTGATGAATTCGGCAACCCGCGTGCGTTCCAGATGAACGTGGACCGCGAATACGAGCGCAACATCGAGCGCTATACCTTCCTCAAGTGGGGCCAGAAGGCATTCAACAACTTCCGCGTCGTGCCCCCCGGCACCGGCATTTGCCACCAGGTGAACCTCGAATATCTGGCGCAGACCGTCTGGACCGATACCGACCAGAACGGCGAGGAAGTCGCCTATCCCGACACGCTGGTCGGGACAGACAGCCACACCACCATGGTCAACGGCATGGCCGTTCTGGGCTGGGGTGTGGGCGGGATCGAGGCCGAGGCCGCGATGCTGGGCCAGCCGATTTCGATGCTGATCCCCGAAGTCGTCGGCTTTGAGCTGACGGGCCAGATGATGGAAGGCACAACCGGCACCGACCTGGTGCTGAAAGTTGTCGAAATGCTGCGCGAAAAGGGCGTGGTCGGCAAATTCGTGGAGTTCTACGGCAAAGGGCTCGACACCCTGCCGCTGGCGGACCGTGCAACCATCGCCAACATGGCGCCCGAATATGGCGCGACCTGCGGCTTCTTCCCGATTGACGATGAAACACTGCGCTATCTGCGCACCACGGGCCGTGACGAGGCGCGCATCGCGCTGGTCGAGGCCTATGCCAAGGACAACGGTTTCTGGCGCGACGCGGACTATGCGCCGGTCTATACCGACACGCTCAGCCTCGACATGGGAACAATCGTTCCTGCCATTTCCGGCCCCAAGCGTCCGCAGGATTACATTGCACTGACGCAGGCGCACACTGCTTTCGCCGAATACGTCAAGGGTGTGCGGTCCGGCAAAGATGCGTCGACAGCGCAGGAAATCACATGGGAAGGCGAAGGCGGTCAGCCCGAGCCACAGGATATTCCCGGTGATGAAGGCCACCACAACCGCGGCTACGTCGCCACCGAAGACGGCAACTACCAGCTGCACGACGGGTCAATCGTGATCGCGTCGATCACCTCGTGTACGAACACATCAAACCCCTATGTCATGATCGGTGCGGGTCTGGTGGCGCGCAAGGCGCGTGCGCTGGGTCTTGACCGCAAACCATGGGTCAAGACATCGCTGGCCCCCGGTAGCCAGGTCGTTTCCGCCTATCTGGAGGCCGCCGGTCTGCAGGAAGACCTCGACGCGATCGGCTTCAACCTCGTCGGCTACGGCTGCACAACCTGCATCGGCAACTCCGGCCCGCTCGAAGCGCCGATCAGCAAGGCCATCAACGACTACGATCTGATCGGGACCTCGGTCCTGTCGGGCAACCGCAACTTCGAAGGCCGGATCAGCCCCGATGTGCGGGCCAACTACCTCGCCTCGCCGCCGCTGGTCGTGGCCTATGCGCTGGTTGGCGATATGAACGTCGATCTGGCCAACAGCCCGCTGGGTCAGGACAAGGATGGCAACGACGTTTACCTCAAGGACATCTGGCCGTCCTCCAAGGAAGTTGCCGAACTGGTCGAACAGACGGTCACACGCGAAAGCTTCCAGTCGAAATACGCCGATGTGTTCAAGGGCGACGATAAATGGCAGGACGTTGAAACCACCGATGCCAAGACCTACGACTGGCCCGTGCAATCGACCTACGTCCAGAACCCGCCCTACTTCCAGGGCATGTCGCCCGAACCGGGCACCATCACCAACATTGATGATGCGAAGGTTCTTGCGGTGCTGGGTGACATGATCACGACCGACCACATCTCCCCTGCGGGTTCGTTCAAGGAAACCACGCCCGCCGGACAGTATCTGGTGGAACGTCAGGTGCCGGTGCGTGAGTTCAACTCCTATGGCTCGCGCCGTGGCAACCACGAAGTCATGATGCGCGGCACGTTTGCCAACATCCGCATCAAGAACGAAATGCTCGACGGCGTCGAAGGCGGCTATACCAAGGGCCCCGATGGGGAGCAGATGTCGATTTTCGATGCCGCGATGAAGCATCAGGAAAACGGCACGCCGCTGGTCATCTTCGGTGGTGAGCAATACGGCGCAGGCTCGTCGCGTGACTGGGCAGCCAAAGGCACGGCGCTTCTGGGCGTCAAGGCGGTGATCGCGGAGAACTTCGAGCGGATCCACCGGTCCAACCTCGTCGGCATGGGCGTCATTCCGTTCGAGTTCACGAACGGAGACACCCGCAAATCGCTGGGCCTGACAGGTGAAGAAACCGTGAGCATTTCGGGTCTCGACACGATCAAGCCGCTTCAGGAAGTGCCTTGCACGATTACCATGGCCGATGGCACGGTCAAGGAAATCACGCTCAAGTGCCGTATCGATACCGCGATCGAGATCGAATACATCGAGCACGGCGGCGTTCTGCACTACGTGCTGCGCAACCTTGCGAATGAAAGCGTCGCTGCCGAATAAACCGGCCGCAAACACCACAATCAAAGGCCCTCGCTGCGCATTGCAGCGGGGGCCTTTTTCGTTAGGCTGCTGCGGGCGACAGCAGAGGATAGGCCCATGAAACCCGTAGCACTTGTCACCGGAGCGGCCCGCGGCATCGGGCGCGCCATCGCCGACAATCTGGCTCCCGATCACCAGCTTGCAGTGACCTATAATGCGACGCCGCCCACTGCCTTGCAGGCCGCCCACCCCGGCATTCAGGCCATCCATGCCGATCTGGCCGATCCTGCCAGCGCCACCCGCATCATAGACGAGATCATCGCCCGGCACGGTCGGCTGGATATCATCGTCAACAATGCCGGTTCACTGGAGCTCGACAGCGGGAATGTCGCGCTTAATCATGCGGTCAATGTGGCCGCGCCAATGGCGCTGTTGAACGCGGCGCTTGCACATCTGAAGCCGGGTGCCTGCGTGATCAGCATCTCGTCGGTGAACGCGGTCCTGCCCGCGCTCGGCGCGTCCAGCTATTCGGCCAGCAAGGCCGCACTCAACACGTGGACACGGGGCATGGCCCGCGAATTAGGGGCGCAGGGCATCAGGGTAAACGCTGTGGCCCCCGGCGCGATAGAGCGTAGCGAAACGCCCCGCCCGCCAGAGATGGTCAAGGCATTTGCCGATCTGACTGCGTTGGGCCGCGTGGGTACACCGGAAGATATCGCACCGGTCGTCAGGTTTCTCGCCTCCGATGCGGCACGGTTCATCACGGGCGAAATCATCACGGTCTCGGGTGGATACCGGCTTTAATCTAGCGCATGGCCTTTTCGAGTTCCGGCAGGAAACGTTGCTCGAAATCGCTGCCAATCAGCGGTCCGGCAAAGCGGTACAGCACGGTGCCGTCTCCGTCGACGATAAAGGTTTCCGGCGGCGCGGTGACGCCCCAGTCGATTGCCGTTCGCCCCTGCGGATCAAAACCAACGCCGACAAACGGATTTTCGTCGTCGATCAGGTATTTGGTGGCCGTGCTCGCCTGATCCTTGAAGTTGATGCCGATGATGTCGATGCCGTCCGCCTGCATTTCCAAGAGCTTGGGATGCTCCGCGCGGCAGGGCGGACACCAGCTGGCCCAGAAATTCACGAGCGTGACACGGCCATCGGACAACATCTCAGGGGTCGCTTGGGCAAAACCCTCGAGCGCCTTTTCGGGCACGCCGGGGGCGGGCTGGCCCACCAGCGTCGAGGGCAAGGCATCGGGATCGTCGCGGAACATGCCGACGGCCGCCAACGCGACGAACCCCGCGAAGATCAGCGGCGGGGCGAGCATCAGGGGGCTGATCCTAGCCATGTGTGCCGCGCTCCTTTTCGATCTCGCGCAAGGCGGCCCGCGCCCGGCGGCCCCGACGCAGCGTCGCACCCAGAAGAACCGCCAGCAGCAGCAAAGAGATACCGTAGGCGCTCAGCACCTCGACGGCATATTTTCCAAGATCGGGGATCATGCGTTCTCCATCCGTTTGCGCAGTGCCCCTGCCCGGCGCAGCGAGATTTCTGTCCCCGTGCGGTAGAGCACAAGCGCCAGAAACAGCAGGGTAAATCCGCCGATGGAAATGACCAGCGGCAGCCAGAACACATCCGAGATGTTCTCTTCCTTGTCAAGACTGAGGCTCGCGCCCTGGTGCAGACCCTGGTTCCAGAAGAACACCGCATAGCGGGACATCAATGCAAATACCGACCCCACGAGGCACAACACACTTGTCAGGTCTGCGGCGGTATCGGGGTCCTCAATGGCTTCCCACAGGGCGATATAGCCAAGATAGAACAGAAACAGGATCAGAAACGACGTCAGTCGCGGATCCCACGCCCACCACGTGCCCCACATCGGCTGGCCCCAGATCGCGCCAGTCAAAAGACCGATCACCGTCATGACCAGCCCGACCGGTGCCGCCGCCCTGGCCGCCAGCGCGCTGACATGGTGGCGCCGTATCAGCCAAATGAGCGAGGTCAGCAACATCATGATCCATGCGTTGATGGCGATCCATGCGGCGGGCACGTGCAGATAGATGATCTTGACCGTCGATCCCTGCCGGAAATCGTCAGGCGTGCCGAAAAAGCCCCAGATCAGCCCGACGCAAATCGCAACGGCCGCAAGCCCCCAGGCAAAGGGCTGCACCTTGGCGCTTAGCGCCAGAAACTTTACCGGATTGGCGTATTCCCAGACTGACATGGTGGTTATCTAACGCTCCGTTCGGTGTGGCTCAATGGGCAATTCATCGCAGTGTCATCCGCAGTGCGGCGGCGGCGGCAAAAGGCAGGAGCGCGCAGCATCCAAGCGAGATTCCTGCCAGCAATACCAACGGCGTCTCGACCGCCATTCCGGTGGCGCCCCGCCGCGCGGCTTCGGCCCCGAAGATCAGCGTGGGGACGTAGAGCGGCAGCACCAGCAGCGACAGCAAAAGCCCTCCCCGCTTGATCCCGACGGTAAGGGCCGCGCCGAACGTGCCGATCATCGACAGCGCCGGCGTTCCCAAGACCAAAGACACTACAAGCCACAGATACCCCTGTGCCGGCATATTCAACAGGACGCCAAGCGCAGGCGCGACCAGAACCAGCGGCAGACCGGTCGTCAGCCAATGGGCAAGCCCCTTGATCGCCAGCGCGGCCTCGAGGGGAAGTGCCGATGTCGCCAATACGTCAAGCGATCCGTCCTCGAAATCGAGCGCCAGCAGCCGGTCGAGCGACAGCAGGCACGCCAGCAACGCCCCCAGCCACAGCACCCCCGGCGCAATGGTGGCCAACAGCGCCGATTGCGGGCCAACGCTGAATGGGACCAGCACGGTCACGATCAGGAAAAACGCCAGTGCGAGGCCAAAGCCGCCCCCTGCCCGGAACGCCAGCTTCAGATCGCGCAGCAGCAGCGCGCTCACAGGAATGCCTCGTCACTTGCACCGTGCAGGCTGCCGCGTGCCGCACGCAATGCGCTGACGTCGAATGTGTCTGCCTCAAGGCCCAGATCGATATGCGTGGCGAGGATTGCCGATCCACCCGCCGCCAGATGGGTCTGCACGGCGCGCGCAAAGAGGCGCACCGCATCCGCGTCCAGCGATACCGTCGGCTCGTCGAGCAACCAAAGGGGCCGCCCCGTAACCATCAGGCGCGCCAGACCCGCGCGCCGTTTTTGTCCCGCCGACAACGTGCCTGCCAACCTGTCGCAAAGCGCGGTCAGCGCGAATGTCTCGAGCGCCGGCGTGATTGTGCTTTGACCGTAGATTCGCGCCCAGAACTTCAGGTTTTCCGCCACGGTCAGCATCGCCTTGAGCCCGTCGGCGTGACCAGCGTAGGCGACGCGGTCTTCAGCCCCCTCGATCTGTCCCGAAAGGACCGGTTGGAGGCCCGCGATCGTACGCAGCAGCGTCGTTTTGCCGGACCCGTTCGGCCCGCGCAGCACAAGAGCCGATCCCGCAGCCACATCAAAGGTGACGCCCGCCAGCACCGGCACGCCGCCGCGTGCCACAGCTACATTTGTCAGGCGCAGTGTCATGTGTGGATCAGACCGGCAGCATCGCCAGCGCAATGCGGCGGCCTTCGCTCAGCAGCACATTGTAGGTCCGGCTGGCGGACGGCGAGGACATCGCCTCTACCCCCACTCCGGCGGCGTCCAACTGATCGCGCAGGGTTTGCGGCAGGTGGGCGATGTCCGCACCGGTGCCCACAAAGATCACATCGACGTCCGCCGCCAGATCAAGCAGCGGCTGCACATCCTCAAAACCGCCCCACGTCCGCGTCCCCGAGGGGGCCGCGATGACCGGCCCGTCAATACGCTCACCGCCGATACGGAAGAACCCCGGCCCGTAGCTTTCCACGGGTTGGGCATCATTGAACACGATCTCATTGAGGCGCATGGGTTATCCTTTCCAAATCGGCAGCCCGATCATAGCCGATGCCGCGATGACAAGGTAGGCCACAGCTCGGAAAAGTCGCTCCGCCTGCGGGTCAAAAAGCCGCGCACCGATCATGTTCGCGATCACATTGGGCACCCCGACCAAGAGCCCGAGAAATGCGATCGGCCAATTCATCAGCCCGATGGCCCAGAGGTACGGGAACAACAGCAGGTCAATCGCAAGCAAATACAGAAGAAAGTTGGCGCGGATCACCGCGATCGGCAGACGGCTGGCCATATAGAGCATGATGACAGGCGGTCCGGGGATACCGGAAAATCCGGTCATGAAGCCACCCAACGCACCGGCCCCCACGGTCATCGGATGGGTCAGCGGCCGTTGCAGCCGCCAACCGGTGATCATCAGCCCCAGGAGCAGCCCCACAATGAGCGAGACCACCCAGCCGAATGCCGTCGGATCCATCACGCTGAGCGCCCACACCCCGAAAGGCAGCGCGATTACCGCCCCGATCATCAGGCGGCCCACGTCACGCGGCGCGCCCTCACGCCACGCCGCGGGCGCGTTTGGCAAGGGCCCGATCAATTCTGCTGCGACGAGGAAAATGACCGCTTCGACCGGCGATAGGACGGAGCTGGCAACCGGCATGATGATCATCGCCGATCCAAAGCCCGCGAAGCCCCGCACCAGACCGGCGACAAAAACCGCGCCCACCAACCAGACAAGCCCCGGCGTTGCCAGAGCTTGTCCCAAAAATTCAGGCATCGATGTTGGCGTATTGGTTTCCGGTGTTGTTGGGGTCCGGCTTGGACCAGTCCCGCTTGACGCCAAAGTAAAGCAGGATCGCCGACGCCACGAAGATCGACGAATACGTCCCGACGATCACGCCCCAGATCATCGCAAAGACAAAGCCGCGGATCACATCACCGCCCAAGACAAACAGGGCGATAAGCGCCAGCAAGGTGGTCACGGAGGTCATGAACGTGCGGCTGAGGGTTTCATTGATCGACATGTTCAGCACCTCTTTGAGGGGCCGCTTTTTGTATTTGCGAAGGTTTTCGCGCACACGGTCAAAGACAACAACCGTATCGTTCAGCGAATAGCCAACGATGGTCAGAAGCGCGGCGATGATCGCCAGATCGAAACGGATTTGCAGTTCGGAAAAGACACCGATCGTCAGCACCACGTCATGCACAAGCGCCAGCACGGCACCGGCTGCGAACTGCCATTCGAACCGCAACCAGATATAGACAAGCACGGCCCCGATTGCCAAAGCAACGGCGAGGATCGCGGTGTTGATCAGCTCGCCCGAGACTTTGGGGCCAACCGATTCCACCGAAATAAACTTGATATCCGGCCGCACGGTTTTCAGGGCGCTCTCGACCGCAGCGATGGTTTCGTTGTTCACCGCTTCCTGATCCTCCTGCGCTTGAATCCGGATCATCGCGACATTCTGGTCCGCGCGGAAATTGGGATCGAAGACTTCGGTGATCGAAATATCACCCAGTTCGAGCGGCGCAATCGCATCGCGGTAGACAGCAACATCGACGGGCATCGGGCTTTCGGTGCGCACGGTTGTGCCACCCCGGAAATCGATGCCGAAATTAAGACCCTGATAGGCGAATGACGCCGCCGCCACCAACATCATGACCAGCGAAATCCCCAGCCACATCTTCCAGCGGCTGAAGAAATCGAACGACGTGTTCTGTTTGACAAGTCTCAGGCGCATATCAAAGCTCAATCGTTTTGGGACGGCGGCGTTCAAACCAGATCACGACCATCAGACGGGTGACAAAAATGGCGGTAAACACGGACGTCAGAATGCCCAGACCCAGCGTAATGGCAAAGCCACGCACCGGACCGGACCCCATGACGAACAGGATCACTGCTGTGATGAAGGTGGTGATGTTGGCATCCAGAATGGCGCTGAGTGCCTTTTCGTAGCCGAGCGAAATCGCCCGTGCGGGCCCCTTCGCAGAGCGCATCTCTTCGCGGATGCGTTCAAAGATAAGCACGTTGGCGTCCACCGCCATACCGACCGTCAGAACGATGCCCGCAATGCCCGGCAGCGTCAGGGTCGCCCCGATCAGGCTGAGCAGACCGAAAAGCAGCCCCACATTGATGATCAATGCGATATTGGCAAACAGGCCGAACAATCCGTAGCTGGCGAACATGAAAAACAGCACCGCCGTGAAGGCGACAATGGTCGCCACCTTGCCCGCGTCGATGCTGTCCTGTCCCAGTTCGGGGCCGATCGTACGTTCTTCGAGGAAATCTAGCTGTGCCGGCAGGGCACCCGCGCGCAGCAGCACCGCAAGGCGGGTCGATTCCTCGACCGAGAAGCGGCCAGTGATGATGCCCGATCCCCCGGGAATATGGCTCTGGATGGTGGGGGCGCTGACAACTTCGTCGTCCAGCACGATCGCGAAGGGGGAGCCGATGTTCTCGGCCGTGTAGTCGCCAAACTTGCGTGCGCCGGAACTGTTGAACCGGAAATTGACCGCCGGGCCGCCGTTCTGGTCAAAGCTGGGCTGCGCGTCGACAAGCTCCTCGCCAGTGACGACGGGGCTGTCTTCGATCACGTAGAACACGCCCTCCTCGTCAAGGGACGGGAGTGCGACGTTGCCGATGCCAGGATTTGCCGCGCCGTCTGTGGTGCGGCGCACGACCGGATTGAAGGTCAGCTGCGCGGTGGTGCCGATGATTTCCTTCAGCTCCGCTGCAGATCCGATGCCCGGCACCTGAATAAGGATGCGCTCCGAACCCTGCCGCTGGATTGTTGGCTCGCGGGTGCCAACCTCGTCGATGCGGCGCCGGATAATCTCCAGCGACTGCTGCATCGTACGCTCGTCGGTTGCGACTTTTTCGGCGTCCGACAGGGCAACGATAAGGATGTTGCCCTCTGCCGAGACGTCGATGTCGTTGGCGCCTGCGCCAGTCAGCGTCTGAACGGGTTGGGCCATCTCGCGCACGATGCGCAGGGCCTCTGGCATGGCGGCGGGGTCTTGCAAACGGACCCGCAGCTCGCCGCCTTCCAGCGATTGGCGCTGCACCGGCGTGAGCGACCGCAGCGCGTTGCGCACTTCGGGCCACATCGCCTGCATGCGGGCCGTATAGACATCCTCGACGCGGACCTCGGCCAGCAGATGCGCGCCGCCCCGCAGATCAAGACCGAGATTCACCAGACCGCTGGGCAACCATTCGGGCCACAGATCGCGCTGCGCCTCGAGCGCAGGCGTCGCGCCGGACAGTTCGATTTCCTTTACGGCGTCGTTGTGGCTCTCGACGGGGCCGTAAAAAAGGTTCGGCATCGCCAGCCACAGCCCGACCGCACAGGTCAGCCAAATGGCGATGCGTTTCCACAGGTCGATCTGAAGCATGGCGCCGCCTTCTTGTCGCTTGGTGTCGTAAGGGCGAACCCGGGGCCTAGTTGGCCGGTTCGGTCTTGTTGATGACGGTTGCGATGGTGTTCTGGATGACGCGGATTTTCACGCCGTCCGCGATTTCGACTTCGACTTCACCGTCGTCTTTCACTTTGACGACCTTGCCGACAACGCCGCCCTGGGTCACGACCTGATCGCCCCGGCGCAACGCCGCGACCATCGCCTGATGCTGCTTGAGCTTCTTTTGCTGGGGACGGATCAGCAGGAAATACATGATGCCGAAAATCAGAATCAGCGGAATAAATTGCTCAATGCCAGCCATGTGACGTGTCCTTTTGGATTAAACTTGGGGGGGCCGCCCCCGCCTGTCAGAGTTTGCGAGAACCTATGCCTGCGCCTGTTGGTTTGCAAGCCGCTCGGCGGGTGTTTGTGGGCCTTTTGCACAGGTTTTGCGGCGTTGTCTGGCAGGCTCTACCACCGCGCGGGAATATCCGCCATAAGGCGGCCAGTACGATTCACTTTAAGGAGGACATCTTCGATGCATGACATTCGTGCCATCCGTGAAAACCCGGACGCTTTTGACGCAGCCCTTGCGCGCCGTGGCGATGCGCCGATGTCCTCTTCGATCCTGTCACTCGACAGTGCGCGGCGCGCCAAGATCCAATCCGCCGAAGGGGCGCAGGCCGATCAGAACGCCGCCTCCAAGCAGGTCGGTGCGGCAAAGGCATCGGGCGACGAGGCCGAGTTTGAGCGGCTGCGGGCACTGGTCGGCGAGAAGAAGGCCGAAGTGGCCCGGATGAACGCCGAGGCCAAGGAGCTTGATGCCCAATTGACGGACATGCTGGCGCGCATCCCCAATCTGGCCGCTGACGATGTTCCGCAAGGCGCAGACGAATCCGATAATGTCGAAGTCAAACGCTGGGGCACGCAGCCTGCGTTCGATTTCGATCCGGTCGAGCACTTCGAGATTGGCGGCGTGGCCGCGAACATGGATTTCGAAACGGCGGCAAAGACGTCCGGTGCGCGGTTTGTCATGCTCAAAGGGGCCGTGGCGCGCATTCACCGTGCATTGGCGCAGTTCATGATCGACACGCATGTCGACGAAAACGGGCTAACAGAAATCAACAGCCCCGTTCTGGTTCGGGACGAGGCGATGTACGGCACCGACAAGCTGCCCAAGTTCGGCGAAGAGAGCTATCGCACCGAAGAGGGCATGTGGCTGGTGCCAACCTCCGAAGTCCCGCTGACGTATTCGGTTGCGGGCGAAACACTCGATGCTGCCGCTCTGCCGCTTCGGATGGCCGCCCATACGTTGTGTTTCCGCTCGGAAGCCGGCAGCGCGGGCCGCGACACCTCCGGCATGTTGCGCCAGCACCAGTTCGAAAAGGTCGAAATGGTGTCGGTTACCCTGCCTGACGCATCCGATGACGAACAAAAACGGATGCTGTCCTGCGCCGAGGGCATATTGGAAAAACTGGGCATTCCCTACCGCACCGTGATCCTGTGCACCGGCGACATGGGCTTTGGCGCGCGCCGGACCTTCGATATCGAGGCGTGGGTGCCGGGCCAGAACACCTACCGCGAGATCAGTTCGGTGTCGACAACCGGCGATTTCCAGGCCCGCCGCATGAACGCCCGTTACAAACCCGAGGGCGGGGGCAAGCCACAATTCGTCCATACGCTGAACGGATCGGGGCTGGCCGTGGGCCGCTGCCTGATCGCGGTTCTTGAAAACGGCCAACGTGCCGACGGGTCGGTTGTGTTGCCTGAAGTGCTCTCGGCCTATCTGGGCGGAAAATCCACCCTCGGCGCGGACGGAAAGCTGGTCTAGGCGTCGAACAGGTGCGGCATGAGATTTTGCAGCGACCGGGGGCGGTAATCGCGCCGCCCCTCCACGCGCGCCTTTGCGCTGGCGTGCAGATCGATGTCGTGGCCCGGCCCGTCGCGCCATTTCAGCAGATGCCCCGCCACCTGATACAGCCACGGCGGCTGTGACAGCGACAGGCTGTTAACCAGAGGATCGAGCGGCGCATCGAGCATGTTGCCTGCGCGCATTTCCAATCCCGCCTGCTGGGCGCCTTCCGCGATCCAAGCCAGCGATTCTCCGGCAAGTCCGCGTGCGGCATCCGATCCGCCGACAATGGCGTGGGTGCCCGTGAACCAGACCTGTTTGAACTTGCGATTTTCCGAACGATCACCGGCGTTGCGGCCCGGATCATCGCGACTGGCCTCCAAATTGTCCCAAAGGCTGGGCCGGTAAAACACACGCCGCTCATCAAGCGCCACGGCGTGACGCGCGGCACTGACAATCCGGCTCAGCTTGGTATCGTGAAAGCGGTACTTGCCATTCCACAGCCCCGCGATCGGTCCCAGAATGGGCGCGGGAATACCCAAAGCGCCGACCGTGTCCCAGATCCCCAGATAGCTGATTCGCACGATGCGGTGTTCGTCGGGATCATCGTCGATCGGATTGACCAACCGGTGGTTCACGTCGTCTTGCGACGTGGCATAGTGGGGAGACAGGGCGCGCCGCGCTTTGATGATCTGCAACGCATCGGGATGATTTTCGGGTCCCGCCAACCGGTACAGATCGAAAGCCGCATCGACGTTTTCCGGCGTCGGGGATTTCAGGATACCGCATTTGCGGATCATCCCGGCAAGTGACCGCGCGGTGTAAGCCCCACGTGAAAAACCGAAGATCATGATGTCATCGCCCGGACGGTACAGCAGACACAGCGAATGATACGCCTGCTTGATATTGT
The DNA here is from genome assembly GCF_025141935.1 of Sulfitobacter sp. S190. Classification (NCBI taxonomy): domain Bacteria; kingdom Pseudomonadati; phylum Pseudomonadota; class Alphaproteobacteria; order Rhodobacterales; family Roseobacteraceae; genus Sulfitobacter; species Sulfitobacter sp. S190. The sequence continues at coordinate 2,293,316 of NZ_CP081120.1, forward strand.
CGTTCAGCCCCCAGCCGAACGCCCCCCCGCCGATCCGGTCGGCCAGCCCGGCCAAAAAGCCCGCGTTGCGGGCCCGCGTGCCCACGCCCGTGATGTAAACCGTGCGCTGCTCGGCCGTGATGGCCGTGTGGTCGAAAAGACTGACGACATGGGTGGGCTGTGCGATGGTGGGGCTGTTCCAGGTGCCGTCGCAGAAAATAGCGATCCGTCCCATTGGCAAAATTCCCTGTAGCTTTAAGTGCATAATTGAATGGGCCCAGCATACCCGCATAGGTTCAGATTCGAAAATCAATAAGGTCCACCATGTCCCGCCCCCTGCTCGCCTTCGTGTGTTTCGCACTCGCCATCACTTTTGCAGCCTCCCCGGCTTTCGTGCCGGACTTCGGGGGATTTGATGCCGATCAGTTCCCCGTCCCCCAAGAAGACCCGGCGGTCCAGCCTGCCGGATACGCCTTCGGGATCTGGGGGCTGATCTATCTATGGCTGGTCGTCGGATTGGGGTTCGGCGTGTGGAAGCGACGTGACGACGCCGCGTGGCATGCCATGCGGGGCCCGCTCGCAGTTTCGCTGGCGGTCGGAACCGCGTGGCTGGCGGTGGCGGTGGCAAGCCCGGTCTGGGCCGCGTTGCTGATCTGGATCATGCTGATCTCAGCGCTTGTCGCGCTGTTCCGCTCCCCGGTGGATGATGGCTGGTTCGCGGCCTTGCCTGTGGGCCTGTACGCGGGCTGGCTGAGTGCCGCGTCCTGCGTATCGCTGGGATTGCTGGCGGCGGGTTATGGCTATGTCTCCGAAGGCACGGCGGCGCTCGGGGCCATATTCCTCGCTTTGGTGATCGCGTCGGCCGTACAGACGCAGCTGCGCCGCGCGCCCAGCTACGGCATCGCGGTCATCTGGGCGCTGATCGCCGTGGTCGTACAGAACATGGGCGGCAACAGCACCGTGGCCGCACTGGCCGCGGGGGGCGCGATCGCCTTGCTGGTTCCCACCTACAAGGCGTGGCGCGCCTAGTCCTTGCGCCGCCCGTCGGTGTGCTTGCGCAGCTTTGATGGCGCGGCCTTTTTGCGGCCCTTGTAGGGGTTTGCATCAGACTGGCCGCGCATCCACAGGCGGATGGGCGTTCCGGGCATGTCAAAATCGACGCGCAGCCCGTTGACCAGATACCTGCTGTAGCTTTCAGGAACCTTGTCGGGATGGCTGCACATCACCACGAAGCCCGGTGGACGGGTCTTGGCCTGTGTCATGTAGCGCAGCTTGATCCGCTTGCCCTGCGGTGCTGGGGGCGGATGGGCCTCCATCATGCCCGACATCCAGCGGTTCAGCTGGGCAGTGGTGACACGGCGGTTCCACACGTCATAGGCGCGCATGATCGCCTGGTGCAGCCGGTCGAGGCCCCTGCCCGTCTTTGCCGATACGGTGATCAGGGGCGCGCCGCGCAACTGTGGCAGCAACCGCTCGAAACTCTCCTTGAGCGCCTTGAGCTTGGCTTGGCGGTCTTCCTCGATGTCCCACTTGTTCACCGCGACCACAACGGCGCGGCCTTCGCGTTCGGCCAGATCAGCGATGCGCAAGTCCTGTTGCTCAAACGGGATTTCCGCATCCAGCAGCACCACGACGACCTCGGCGAATTTCACTGCCCGCAAGCCATCGGACACGCTCAGCTTTTCGAGCTTTTCCTGAACCTTGGCCTTCTTGCGCATGCCCGCCGTGTCGAAGATCCGCATCGGCACGGCATCCCCATCGGGGCCGACCCATTCTGTCGTGAGCGAAATCGCATCGCGGGTGATCCCAGCCTCGGGACCGGTCAGCAGGCGGTCTTCTTTCAGGATCTGATTGATCAGCGTCGACTTGCCCGCATTCGGACGCCCGACGACAGCCACCTGCAAAGGTTTGGCGCGCGTGGGCATGGGAACGGCATCGGGTTCCTGTTCCGCTTCATCCTCGGTCAGGTCCACATCCGTTTCGGGTGCGTCGTTGCGGGCCTTTTCGGCAAAGCCATCGGCCAGTGGCATCAACTGCGTATAGAGATCGTTGAGCCCCTCGCCATGCTCGGCCGACAGACGGATCGGTTCGCCCAGACCCAGCGAATAGGCCTCGATCACGCCACCGTCGGCAGCGGCGCCCTCTGCTTTGTTCGCGGCGAGGATGACATGTGCGGATCTCTTGCGCAGGATTTCGGCAAAGACGAGATCGGAAGGCGTGATGCCGACCCGCGCGTCCACCATGAACAGGCAGATGTCGGCCATATCCACGGCGCGCTCCGTCAACCGGCGCATCCGGCCCTGAAGGCTGTCGTCGGTGACTTCCTCCAGACCGGCGGTATCAATCACGGTAAACCGCAGGTCCGCCAGTCGCGCGGCGCCTTCGCGCAGGTCGCGCGTCACGCCGGGCTGGTCGTCAACCAGCGCCAGACGTTTGCCCACAAGGCGATTGAACAGCGTGGATTTGCCCACATTTGGGCGCCCCACGATGGCGAGGGTGAAGGACATGTCGAAGGCTCCGATGCGTATCAGACCCGCGCCATAGCGTATCTGATGCGCTTAGGAAACCCCGCTTAGCGGTAGGCCAGCAGTTGCCCTTTGGACGACACCACGTAAAGCGTGCCACCTGCAACGACCGGCGCCGTTGTCGCGCCGCCCGCGATTTCAACGGTGCCGAGCGCGGCGCCGTTGGTCGGATCGAAGCTGCGCAGCAGGCCATCCCCCGACGCGACGTACACCCGAGCGCCAGCGATGATCGGCCCGTTGTGCGGTACGATGCGGCTTTGGCGTCTGGGCTTGCGCTTGACGTAGTTCGGCAATTCGACACCCCAGATGCGCGATCCGTCTGTGGCGTCCAGCCGGACCAGTTCATTCAGATCCGTCACCGCAAAAACGCTGTCGCCCGCGGGCCAGACGGGGCCCACCGCACCCTCGCGTGCGGTCCAGCGGCGGGCACCGCTGGCAAGCCCGAGTGCCACGATACGGCCCGACTGGTTGCCAACGTACACCGTATCGCCAGAGATCACGGGCGCGGACGTCACATCGGAGATGGACGACAATGCACGGCCGGGCCGTTTGCCCAGAACCGACGCATCCCAACGGTTGAGCCCGCCTTGCCGGAACACGCCCTGCACTTCGCCGGAGCCAAAGGCGAAAACAGCCAGATCGCCGCTGATCGCGGGGGCCGGCGCACCAAGCACATTGCTTGCGTCATCGGAGGCGTTGATTTGCCAGCGCACGCGCCCGTCGCTGCGGTTGACGGCCCAGCCGGTGTCGTCGCCCGATGTCACATAGACGAGATCCCCCGCGACCGTCGGCGCGCCAGAGGCCGTCGCGTCAAGTTGCTGGGTCCAGCGGACCACACCGTTCGCGGCATCGACCGCGGCCAGAACGCCGTAGCCCAAAGAGGCATAGACCGTACCATCGGCGACCACGACACCACCGCCTGTCGCTTCGCCTTCTTTATCGCGGGCCGGGCGCAGATCGGTGGACCACAGGGTCGCGCCGGACGTCGACGTGGCCGTCAGCAAAGCCTCCGCATCCAGCGTGAAGACACGGCCGTCAGACACAACCGGATCGGCGGTAATGCGTTGCTTGCGGCTGTCGCCCTGCCCGATGTTTGCGGACCAGACCAACTGGGGCGTCGCGCGCAGGGCGGGATGGGCGACACGGGTGCCGGGGCTGCCGACGGTCTGGGTCCAGTTTGCGTTTGTGCTGGCGGCGGGCAAGGCGATGGGCCTGCTCTGGTTGCCGGTGCTTTCGGGCGCTGTTTGCGTCGCAACATCGGGATTTTGCAGCACGGCGCGGACATCTTCGCGCGCACCTTGCAGGATCGGATCAGGTTCGACACAGGCCCCCAGAAGGGCGGCACAGGCCACGCAGGGCAAACCGATCCGGTGCCATTTGCTGGAAAGGGTCGGAAACACTGTCATCGCCTGCTCACTTCAGTCTTATGCGCCACTCATGCCCGTTTGATCGGGTTAGCCGTCTGTCTCGTCGGTTGGGGCGCCTGCGCCCTGTGGGTCTGCCATCCGGTCAAAGTCCGGCTCGCCGCCCAGCGCCACAATCACCTGCAACGCACGTTGTTGCAAGTCCGGTGTGACCTCGGCGCTCGTTAGAACGTCCTGATAGGTTGCGATGGCCGCTTCGGCGTTGCCCTCTTCGATCTCGATCAGCGCAATCTGTTCCCGCGCCAACAGGCCCAGCGCACCGCCAGCACCCGCAAGCCCGTCAAATCCCGCGCGCCGATCCGCCGCGGGCAGCGTATCTGTCTGCAATGTCAATGCTTTGAACTGCGCTACCTGCCGGTAGATCAAAGGCACATCGCCACTTCCGGCCACGGCCTGCAGGTTGGCTATCGCCTCTGCGCGGGCATCTGCCGAGATCTGCTCGGACGCTGTCAACAGTTTGAGGACCGCCGCGGCCTGCGCGTTTTCGCTCGATATGTCGGCCAGCGCGTCTGCACGCTCCGTCGCCTCGGAACTGTCGAGCGCCACCAGCATCGCGTCGCCCAGCGCTTCGGCTTCGGCGCGCGTCGAGGCTTTGCGGTATTCGTTATAGGCAGCGCCCCCCACCAGCAGCAGCACGGCGGCGACTGCGATGGGCGCATAGCGGCGCATCTTGGCGAAAAGCTGGTCGCGCCGCAGCTCGTCCGTGACTTCGTCGATAAAACTGTCGGTGTCGCTCATGCGGTACTGCCCCCCGGGGTGTCTTTCGCCCCTATTAGCGCGGCCCGACGGCCAAGCCAAGACCCCCGGATGCCGAAGCCGGAGGCATCGGGCTGCCGAAAGTCACAAAACCGCAAGTCTGAACTGGTCAGTTTAGTTGTAAACTACTACATACTTCCCCAACGACACCCCACGCGCCCGACGGACGAGTCGCCAGCGGACGCCGACACGACGAGGACCATCATGCGTGTATTTCCAATTCTGGCCGCAGCCCTTTTTGCGGGGGGCTTGTATCTGGCGATCTTCGAACGCGCGGCTCTTGTCGGTTTTTTTGCCGCAGACGAACCGCCGCAGGATGCACAGGCCGTAGCCACGATCGAGACCGGGGATGCCGGTGCCGACGCGCAGGCACCTGTGGGCCGGGTGAAGGTCGTCGTCCAACGCAGCCGTGCGCAGCAGATCGACAGTGCCGTTGTCCTGCGCGGCCAGACCGCCGCCGCACGGCAGGTCGACGTGCGCGCCGAAACATCCGCGATCGTCATCTCCGAACCCCTGCGAAAAGGGGCGCAGGTTTCGCGCGGCCAAGAGCTTTGCGTGCTCGACAAGGGCACACGGGGCGCCGCGCTGGAAGAGGCGCGCGCCCGTCTGGCCGAAGCAGAATCCCGCGTACCCGAATCCGAGGCGCGTGTGATGGAGGCGCGTGCGCTGCTCGAAGAGGCACGGATCAACCAGAACGCATCATCCAAATTGAGCGAGGGCGGTTTTGCATCAACAACCCGTGTGGCAGGAGCCGATGCCGCCGTTGCCGCGGCGCAGGCCGGCGTCAGTTCTGCGCAATCCGGTTTGCGGGCGGCCCGTTCGGGCATCGAGGCCGCGCGCGCGGCGGTCGCCTCCGCCGAGAGCGAGATTGACCGGCTGACCATCGCCGCCCCTTTTGACGGCCTTCTGGAGAGTGATACCGCCGAGCTTGGCAGCCTGCTACAGCCCGGTGCGCTATGCGCCACCATCCTGCAGCTCGACCCGATCAAGCTGGTGGGTTTCGTGCCCGAGACCGAAGTCAACCGCGTCCGCGTCGGGGCCATGGCCGCCGCGCGGCTGGCAGCGGGCGGCGATACCGTGCAGGGCGAGGTCACCTTCTTGTCACGCTCCGCCGATCCGGCGACACGGACATTCCTGACCGAGATCGAGGTGCCCAACGACGATCTGAACATCCGCGACGGCCAGACCGCCGAAATCCTGATCGCTTCGGAAGGGGCCAATGCGCATCTGATCCCGTCCTCGTCGCTGACCCTGAATGATGACGGCACGCTGGGCGTGCGCACGGTGAATGATGAGGCCGTTGTGCGATTTGTGCCCGTCACACTGGTGCGCGATGCGCCTGACGGGGTGTGGGTCACCGGTTTGCCGCAAATTGCGGATGTGATTGTCGTGGGTCAGGAATACGTCATTGACGGTGTGACCGTCGACGCCACATCGCGCGAGGTCACCCAATGAGCGGTATCGTCGATTGGGCAGCGGGCCGTGCCCGCATGGTGCTGGCCTTCATCCTGCTGAGCCTCGTCGTGGGGGGCTACGCCTATTCCACGCTGCCCAAAGAGGGCGAGCCGGACATCGAAATCCCCGCGCTTTTCGTTTCCGTCCCCTTCCCCGGCATTTCCGCCGCCGATGCCGAGACGCTTCTGCTCAAACCGATGGAAAACGAGCTGTCCGATCTTGACGGTTTGAAGAAAATGACCGGCACCGCAGCGGAAAACTATGCCGGTCTGGCGCTGGAATTCGAATTCGGCTGGGACAAGTCCGCGATCATTGCGGATGTGCGCGATGCGATGGGGACGGCCGAGGCCGATTTTCCCGAAGGGGCCGAAACCTACACGATCAACGAGATCAACTTCTCCGAATTTCCGATCATCATCGTCAACCTGACCGGACCGGTGCCCGAGCGCACGATGGCGCGCTTTGCCAAGGCGCTTCAGGATGATCTCGAAGCGATGGATGCGGTATTGGAGGCGGGGATTGCCGGCAACCGCGACGAGATGCTCGAAGTGCTGATCGATCCGCTCAAGCTGGAAGCCTATGATGTGACGGCAAGCGAGCTGATCCAGACCGTCCAGAACAACAACCAGTTGATCGCTGCGGGCGAGGTCGAAAGCGCGAACGGTACATTCGCGGTCAAGATCCCCTCGAGCTTTGACGAGCCGCGCGATGTCTACGATCTGCCGGTCAAGACAAACGGCGACCGGGTCGTGACACTGGGCGATCTGGCGCAAATCAATCTGACGTTCGAGGACCGCACCGGAACCGCACGGTTCAATGGCGAAAGCACGGTCGCCTTGCAGGTGGTCAAGCGCAAGGGGTTCAACCTGATCCAGACCTCCGCCGCGGTCAAGGAACTGGTGGCCGAGAAAAGCGCCGACTGGCCCGACGGGTTGAAAGCCGCGGTCGAAGTCGGCACGTCAAACGACCAGAGCCGCGTCGTCGACAGCATGGTCCAGCAGTTGCTCGGTTCGGTCTTTACCGCCGTGGCGCTCGTAATGATTGTGGTGCTGGCGGCGCTCGGCATCCGCGCGGCACTGCTTGTCGGATTTGCGATCCCGACATCATTCCTTTTGTGTTTCGCCTTTCTGGCGGTCATGGGGATTTCGATCTCGAATATCGTGATGTTCGGTCTGATCCTCGCCGTGGGGATGCTTGTCGACGGGGCGATCGTGGTGGTCGAATACGCCGATGCCCGCCAACAGCAGGGCGAAGGCCCCATGCGGGCCTATGTCGAGGCCGCAAAGCGGATGTTCTGGCCGATCATTTCGTCCACGGCGACCACGCTTTGTGCGTTTCTGCCGATGCTGTTCTGGCCCGGTGTGCCGGGCGAGTTCATGGGCATGTTGCCCGTGACGCTGATCTTTGTCCTGTCGGCATCGTTGGTGGTGGCCTTGGTCTATCTGCCCGTTCTGGGCGGGGTAACCGGGCGGCTGGAGCAATGGATGGCCGCCAATCTGCTGCGGATTGCAGAGCTGCGCTGGTACCTGCACGCGGCCCTTTTCTTCGGTGTGTTCCTCATGCTGCTGCCGGCGATGGTGCTGCTGGCGCCGCAGGGGCCGGGAGCGCCCGGTCTGCTGTTCGGCTGGATGGGGTCGCTGCTGGGCCAGATGGACGGTCTGAACCTGCCGGGCTCCGTGATCCCGACGCTTGCCTCCGTCTTTGCGCTGGTGGTTGTGGCGGCCGCGGTTCTGTTGATCGCGCTGGGGGGCTTCATTCTCGGGCTCATCGCGCTTTTTGCAATCGTGACCCGCATGGGGCGCGGCGGGCGCTGGTTGACATCAAAGCTGTTCCGCAAGGAACCGGACCGCATTCAGGCAGGCTACAAACGGTCTTTCTTTGGCCGTGTGATCGAAGGGATCACCGGCAATCCGGTCATGCCTCTCGTCATGTGCGGTGTGGTCTTCGTCTTTGTGGGATCGGTGCTGATCTACTTCTCTAACAACAGCAAGGGCGTGGAATTCTTTGTCGAATCCGAACCTGAACAGGCCATCGTCTATGTGCTGGCGCGGGGCAACCTGTCGCTGGAAGAAAAGGACGATCTGCTGCGACAGGCCGAAGAGGTCGTCGTGGCGCATCCCGGCATCGCCACCGCGTTTGCCTTTGCGGGTGAAGGCGGGCTGGACAGCAACACAGGCGGCAGCGCGGCCCCGAAGGATCTGATCGGTCAGGTGCAGTTCGAGACCATTCCCTGGGCGGACCGCGCGCTCAACCCCGAGCTTGACGGTGACATCATTATCGCCGAACTCACCGAACAGCTGGAAAACATCCCCGGTATCGGCATTGAAGTGCTGTCACTGGACCGCGGGCCGGCATCGGGCAAACCGGTGCATCTGCGGATGACCGGCAACAGCCTTGACGAATTGATAACGGCGACCGGCATTGCCCGTGCGCATTTCGATACAGTGCCGGGTCTGACGCTGATCGAGGATACACGCCCCCTGCCCGGCATCGACTGGCAGATCGACGTCGATGTGGAAAAAGCGGGCCGTTACGGCGCCGACGTGCTGAGTGTCGGGGCGATGGTACAGCTGGTCACCCGCGGGCTGTTGCTGGACACCATGCGCGTCGATACTTCTGACGAGGAGATCGAGATCCGCGTGCGCCTGCCCGAAAGCGACCGGGTCCTGTCCACGCTCGATACACTCAAGGTGCGCACCCCTGACGGGTTGATCCCGCTCTCCAACTTCATCACACGCACCCCTGTCCCCAAGCTCGCCGAGATCAACCGCATTGACCAAAAGCGCTATATGGACGTGAAGGCGGACGTTACGGTCGGCCTGATGAAGGCGGTCAGCGGCACCGGTGAGGACGAGGTCACGCTGGCCACCCTGCGCCCTGCGGGCCTCGATGCCGATTTCACCGATCTGGAAGCCACCCGCTACAAGATCACCGACCGCACGGACGCGGCCGGCGATACCGATCTGCAGGATGCCTACGATGACCAGTCGATCAGGCTCGTGCCGATCAACGCGAACGAACGGATTGCCGAGATCAGCAAATGGCTCGAGACCGATCCGCTGGCGGATGGTATTGCGACCGAATGGACAGGCGATCAGGAAGACCAGGCTGAATCGGGTGCCTTCCTGCAATCCGCCTTCACCGCAGCGCTGGGTCTGATGTTCATCATCCTGCTGGCGCAATTCAATTCCTTCTACAACGCTGTGCTGGTGTTGCTTGCGGTGGTGCTGTCGACCACGGGTGTCCTGATCGGGATGCTGGTGATGGACCAGACCTTCAGCATCATCATGACCGGAACAGGGATTGTGGCGCTGGCGGGGATCGTGGTGAACAACAACATCATCCTGATCGACACCTATCAGGAATACGAACGCTATATGCCACGGATCGAGGCGATCATCCGCACTGCACAGGCGCGGATCCGGCCAGTTCTGCTGACGACAATCACCACGATGGCGGGGCTCGCGCCCATGATGTTCGGGCTGTCGCTCAATTTTGCCGAGGGCGGCTATACCATCGACAGCCCCACGGCGCTGTGGTGGAAGCAGCTGGCGACGGCGGTGGTTTTCGGGCTCGGCATTGCCACGGTTCTGACGCTGATGGTTACGCCGTCCCTGCTCGCGATCCGGGTCTGGGCCACGACCTATGCCCGCTGGATCGCGCAGCTTCTGGCCAAGATGTCGATGGGCCGCGCCAGCCGTGCGGCACGTGACTGGGCGCTGCAACGCGATGCGCGCCGCACGGCCGAGGATGACCTGATCTGGAGCGACGAGGCCTTGTCGAACATGCGCCCGCAAAAACAGCTCAATCCGGCAGAATAACGCCGCTCACCTCAATGTGACCTGATCGCGCCCTCGCCCCACCCGGCGGGGGCGCTATGCTTTGTGGGTATCGCAATTACCTCAAGGAGCCATCCCATGCGCGCCCGCCTTTCCCATATCGCCCTAGCTGCCACGATCGGAGTTGTCACAATGGCCCAATCCGCATTCGCAGAAATGGTCGAGAAGACCAGCCCTCATTCGGTCGACGTGACGATAGACCGGCTCGCCGCCGCCGTGGAAGGTGCCGGGGCGACCGTGTTTGCACGGGTCGATCACGCGGCCGGTGCCGCCAAGGTCGATATGGAGCTGCGCCCGACGCAACTGCTGATCTTTGGCAACCCCAAGCTGGGTACACCCGCGATGCTCGACGGCCAGACGGCGGGGCTTGACCTGCCGCTGCGCGTTCTGGCCTACGCAGATGCGGAAGGTGTCGTGCACGTGGCGTATCACGATCCGGCGACACTGGCGCAGACCCACGGGTTGCCTGCGGATGCCAAGTATATCGCCATGATGACCGGTGCGCTGGACAAACTCACCAGCAAGGCCGTCGCCGAAGAGTGATGCAGACCGGCGCTGTTCGGCCAGCGCGTCCAATAACCATCGTCAAATCTTCCCTCAGGGGGCGGGTTTGGCTTTGGGATCTCCAGTGATCTGAACGTCGGGTGCAAGCGCGTCCCACCAGGCGGCATAGCCGGTGTTCTTGGGGTGTTTGCCGCCCTCGTCCGGTGCCCCGTCGTCCCACCAGACGGGGCCGCGTTCGCCCAGCGTATGTTTGGCCGCGTCCACCTCCGCCCGTGCCTGCGCCGTTTCTGCGTCAGTTTGGGCAAAGCGCACCGCACGCCGCCCCTGCATCAGGCGTTTGACAGCCGCGCGGCGGGTGCTGTCGTCCAGCCGGGGATCCGTGCAACGCCACAGGCGCCCCTTGGATACGAAATACCGTCCGTCGGGCGTGACGGGATATTTGCTTTGCTTACTCTTCATTCTGCTGGCGTTGCCACAGCTGCGCGTAGCGTCCTTCGCGCGCCAGCAGCTCGTCGTGGGTGCCCTGTTCTACGACCTCGCCCTGCTCCAGCACCACGATACGGTCCGCTTCGGCGACGGTGCTCAACCGGTGGGCGATGGTCAAAACCGTGCGTCCCCGCCCCGCCTGGCGCAATGCATCCTGGATCTCGTGCTCTGTTTCGGAATCGAGCGCCGATGTCGCCTCGTCCAGCAACAGGATCGGTGGGTTCTTGAGCAGCGTGCGGGCGATGCCGACCCGCTGCTTTTCGCCGCCCGACAGTTTCAGGCCCCGTTCGCCAACCGTCGTGTCGTAGCCATCGGGCAACCGCGTGATGAAATCGTGGATTTGGGCGGCGCGCGCGGCGTCTTCCACATCGGCCTGCGTCGCGCCGTCACGGCCATAGGCGATGTTATAGCCGATGGTATCATTGAACAGGACGGTGTCCTGCGGCACCACGCCTATATTGTCGTGCAAGGAGCGCTGTGTCACGTCGCGGACATCCTGCCCGTCAATCCGCAGACTGCCCGACTGCACATCGTAGAAGCGAAACAGCAGACGCCCGACGGTGGACTTGCCCGATCCGGTGGAGCCCACGATGGCGACCATTTCACCGGGTTTGGCCTCGATGCTCACACCCTTGAGGATTTCGCGGTCCGGATTGTAGCCAAAGCGCACATTGTCGAGCGTGACGCGCCCCCCATCAACTTTCAACGCAGCCGCATCCGGCTTGTCCGAAATTTCCGCCGGCTGCTCCAACAGGTCGAACATCTCGCCCATGTCGACAAGCGCCTGACGGATTTCGCGGTACACGGTGCCCAGAAAGTTCAACGGCACGGTGATCTGGATCATATACGCGTTGACCATGACGAAATCACCCACCGTCAGGTCACCGTTTTGCACCCCGATGGCCGCCATGACCATCACGCCGACCAATCCCGCAGTGATGATAACCGATTGTCCGAAGTTCAGGAACGCGAGCGAGTAATTCGTCTTGATCGCCGCCTCTTCGTAGCCTGCCATTGCCATGTCATAGCGATGCGCCTCGCGGGCCTCGGCTCCGAAATACTTCACCGTTTCGTAGTTCAGAAGGCTGTCGATTGCCTTCTGGTTGGCATCGGTATCCTGATCGTTCATCACCCGGCGCAGCTTCACGCGCCATTCGCTGACCGTGAAGGTGAACCAGATATAAAGCCCGATCGTGGCCGCAACCACCAGCAGGTAGGTCACATCGAACAGGATCGTCAGGATGATCCCGATCAGCAGCAATTCAAGGATGAGCGGCCCGATGTTGAACAGCAAGAAGCGCAGCAGGAATTCGACGCCCTTGACGCCTCTTTCGATGATCCGGCTCAGCCCGCCCGTCTTGCGGGTGATATGATAGCGCATGGAGAGTTTGTGGATATGCTCGAATGTCTCGAGCGCGAGGGTACGCAGCGCGCGCTGCCCCACGCGGGTAAAGATCGCGTCCCGCAGCTGTTGGAACCCCACGTTCATCAGACGCGCGAGACCGTAGGCCACGGTCAGGCCGATTGCACCCAGCGCAACCATCGGCACGCCCTCGCCCGCCAGCACATCCGTCGCGTCGCGGTAGAACAGCGGCGTGATGACCGACACCGCCTTGGACAGGACAAGCGCAAGCATCGCCCAGACGACCCGCTGGCGCACCCATCCCATCTCCGGCGCCTTGGGCCAGAGATAGGGCGCCACCTTGCGCAGCACCAAAAGGGCGGACTGCCGCTCCTTGGCGACGGCGTCATCTTCGGCGGCTTGGGGGGATGTTTCGGTCTGCGATGCAGCGTCTGTAGCAGACGTTCGGGCGTTGTTTGGCGACATGAGCTATCCTATGGGTCCTGTCGCTACATAGGTCACCTGCCCGCGGACTGCCACCGGATCGACCGTTTAATCCGCCGCCGAACGCCCGATTTCAGTCCGGCAAATCGAAAACCTGACCGGGATAGATCAGGTCGGGGTCGCGTATGGCGTCCGAATTGGCATCGAACACCCGCACGAACAGGGTTCCGTCCCCGTATCGATCACGTGCGATGGCCCAGAGCGTCGCGCCTTTCTGAACCGTGATGGCCTTGATCGGCCCCGTCGACGACAGGCTCGCCTGCGCCAGCGTTTGCGCGGATTCGCGTTTGAACGGTGTCTCGACTCGGCTGCTGATCCGTCCGTCGGGGGTGACCTCGTCCACGCGCAGCGTATAGATGCCCTCGTCCACGTCGGGCAGATCGCCCTGCCACCGGCCGTCCGCGCCCACGGGCAATGTAATCACCGATGCATTGTCGAGATACACGCGGACCTGCACCGCCTCGTCCTGCGCCCGCCCCGCGAGCTGTACATCGCCCACGTCGGAATAGCCGATCGTGTCGATCGCCACATTTGTCATCACCTCGGGCGATGGGGTGTTCAGCAGTCGCACGCCTTGCGCGTCCGACTGCAGCACCGCAACCTGCTCTGCGGTGTCGTCGGCATCGGGCCGGTCCAGTTGGGGCGCTGTCGCGTCCGCCGTTTGCACCCCTTCCGAGGGTGCCGCCGGCCGCGGCGCCGCCTCGGCAGTCACGGGGGCGTTTTGGGTCGGCACAGGCGCCGGCATATCGGGGGCAGCGGTGGCCGCGACGTCGACCGCGGGGCGCGGTGTGAGAATGATCTCATCCGAAGATACGATGGCCGTGTCTGCGTCCAGCGGCTGTGCGGACAGGGTCACGACCTGCGGCTGCGGGCTTGCGGGCAATGTGGCGAGTGCTGCAAACCCGCCCTGCCCGTCGGCCTGCGTTTCGGCCACCTGCTCGCCATCGACCAGAATGCGCACGGTGCTGCCGGCTTCCGCACGTCCAGCGATCACGGTCGTGCCGTCCTCTTCGCGGCGTACCTCGTCAAAGCTGGGGAACGATGGCTGCGGCGCGGGATCTTCGGCTGTTTGCGTGGTCGGTTCAGAATCTTCGGTTTGTGTCGCCACAGGCGCAGGTGTTTTGGGCGCGTTCGTTCTGGGGGCTGGTGTTTCGGGTGCGGCCGCATTTCTGTCAGGCGGTGGCGTCAGCGCCGGATCGTTGAGCGCGATATAGGCGCCAGCGATTACTGCGCAGGCCACCACGCCGCCTGCCAAAACGGCACCTGTATTTCCGCCCAATGCGGCCAGCACTTTGCTCATCTTGATCGTCTCCCCCCGGCGCCCCTTCGGACGTCCCGTTGAGGCTTTGTAGCGGAGGCTGTATCACGGGTCAAAATACGTCTGCGTGCGCGCCCCGTTTTCCGTCAATGGAGGCTTTTATGCCAATGATTTCCGTCTGCGTTTTTTGTGGCTCCCGCACGGGTGGGGATCCCGCCTATGTCGCGGATGCGCGTACGCTTGGCGCGGAGTTGGCCGGACGGGGCTGGCGGCTGGTCTATGGCGCGGGCGATGTGGGGTTGATGGGCGCGGTGGCGCACGCCGCGCAGGATGCGGGCGGCGATACCTTCGGGGTCATTCCGCGTCACCTTGTCGACTGGGAAGTCGGCAAGACCGATCTGACCCGCTACATCGTGACCGAGACCATGCATGAGCGCAAAAAGGTCATGTTCATGAATTGCGATGCCGTTGTGCTGCTGCCGGGGGGTGCGGGGTCGTTGGACGAGCTTTTCGAAGTGCTGACATGGCGGCAGCTGGCGCTGCACGCGAAACCCGTGGTGATCGTGAATACCAATGGATATTGGGATCCACTTCTCGACGTCTTGCGTCACGTCGTGGATCAGGGGTTCGCCGACGCGTCACTGCTGGAGTATTTCACCGTGGTGGCGGATGCGCCCGCGGCTCTGCGCTCGATCGAGGGCGCGATAAAAGGGTAAAGGCGCGGCCCTGTCAGGGCCGCACCTTCGTGGATTAAACTCATGCTGCTTCCAGCTCGGCGGAAACGATTTTCTCGATTTCCTCGACCGGATGGTTCGTCAGGGTTTTCGGCACCTCGCCGACGACCTTGTCGGTCACCTCCTGATGCAACTCCTTGCGCAGCTCGCCCAGCGTCGATGGGTCCGCGACCAGGACAATACGGTCAAAATCCTGCGCGTGCGCCCTGCGATAGAGAATATCGGCCAGATCGCCGGCAAAACGGTCCTTGGCCAACTGGTGCCAATCTGTGTCCTGCACCGCAGAGCGATGGGTGGACGGGCCGTCGTTGAAACGGCCGGGTCTGTTGGCCGCCTGTTCGCGGTTTGGTGGGTTGTCCTGCTCTTCCGTGCGGATCACATCCAGATGCGGGTTTGCCGCGTCGGTGCGATTGACGAGAAACAGGGCCTTCTCGCCGTCGGCGATCAGCACCCACGTATCTTGGGTCAAGGTGCTCATCCGGTTTCTCCGTGGTTGCGTTTGTCCTCGCCCGTGACGCGTGTCGTACCCTCGGGATCCTCGGTCGCTCTCTTGCGTTCGTCCTGCGTAGAGACATCGCGCTGCAAATCACCGCCCGCGCGCCCTTGCTGTGCAGCAGCGGCGGTGTCATCGGTGAATTTCTCGGTTTCGCGTGTGCCGTCATTGGATCGGTGGCGTTCGGCCATGGTAATGTCCTTTCACGTCTTTTCAGTTGCAGGACCAACGTGCCCGACCACCCAAGGGTTCCAACGCAAACGCCCCGCAGGAGAACCTGCGGGGCGTTTTTTTGTAAGCCGTAAAGGTTGATTTACATGCGGCCCGCGACGTTTTCCCAATTTACGAGATTGTCGAGGAAGTTGGACAGATAGTCCGGACGCGCGTTGCGGAAATCGATGTAGTAGGAGTGTTCCCAAACGTCACAGCCCAGAAGCGCGATCTGGCCAAAGCACACGGGGTTCACACCGTTTTCGGTCTTGGTGACCTTCAGGCTGCCATCGCTGTCCTTGACGAGCCATGCCCAGCCCGATCCGAATTGACCGGCACCGGCGGCTTTGAAGTCGTCCTTGAACTTATCGACGGATCCGAAAGATTCGGTCAGCGCCTTTTCCAGCTCGCCCGGCATCGCAGTCGAATCCGGCCCCATCATTTCCCAGAACTGGTTGTGGTTCCACAACTGGCTGATGTTGTTGAAAATACCGCTCTGGGCAACGGCGGAGGGGTCATAAGTGCCCTTGATGATCTCTTCGAGCGATTTGCCTTCCCACTCGGTGCCTTCGATCGCCTTGTTGCCATTCGTGACATAGGCATTGTGGTGCTTGTCATGGTGGAATTCGAGCGTCTCGGCGCTCATGCCTTTCGCCGCCAGCGCGTCGTGTGCATAGGGAAGATCGGGGAGTTCAAAAGCCATGGTGGGGCCTCCTCTGAGATTGTTAATGTCTGTGAGACATGAAGCGCGGAAAGGCGCGAGGTCAAGTCTACCCGGTGTCATTAAACACCAAACGTGCAATCAGGGCCGAAAGCCCTTCGCGGACTTGCGCTCGACGCAGCGGCCCTGCCCCTTGAATACCTGCTGGGTGCCTTACGGCCGTGCGAACACGGAGATGGCGCCCGTTGCGGTGTCCAACTTGCCATCGTAGCGGAAGTCGGGGATGCGCCTGCCGGTGCTGTCTTGCATTTCGCGGATGGACCAGTTGAACCTCATGGAGGCACCGCGCCGGCGCACCTTCGCAGGGACCGGTTTGCCAACGAAGTGCAGGACCGGGGCGTCGATGACCTGCAGTTTGCCCGCAGCATCGAACACCAGCCCGACCTTCGGGGAAACCCAACCGTTGGGTTCATCCACATCCATCGTACAGTCATAAAACAGGCCAGCGGCGTGGGTCGGTGCAGCGACAGACACACACAGGGAACATACAGCAAGAACAGATCGCAACATCATGAAAAGCATCCCAAAATTTCTACCATAGATAGGTAATTCAGGAAGTTTCGGGCTTCACCCGGAAACACCCGGCTGTCACGGTTTAATCTGCTTTGTGCACTTCGGAACTGGCCTGTGCTGCCACGCTGAGAACGTCGAACACGTACTGCGCGACCGATCTGAAGCAGACCACGCGGAAAGTCTGTTCATCGGTCATCCAGAACGCGGCCGCCACCTGCGCCAAACGGGTCCTGCGGAACATGCCGGGCTCGAACTGGCCCTGCGCCAGATCAACCGGGGCCAGTTTGGCCATCACGTCCCGCGCGTGTGGACCCGAGACTTCGAAAACGGCGCGAGCGTCGGATACGTTCACCGCCAGCGCGTGCTGCTTGGCCAGCTTGTCGGACAGATCCTGCGTCCTTTGGCGCACGCTTGCGTAGTCGGTCATGATCAGCAGCTCATCGGGCGACATCCATGCAATGGCGTTGTCACCCTGGCTCAGGATGGTGCGGGTTTGCGGCACGTTCACGCCCCCTGCCTCCTTGGCAGCCTTGATCAACGCCTTGTCAGCCAGATCGCCACGCAGTGTGATCATGCCGAGCGGGCCAAGCTCGGTAATGCGGGCGATGCCCCCGTCGAAACGGGCCTGGCCCAGCGCGGTTACGGGATCAGACATTCTGCTTTGCCCCTTCCTTGTCATAGAATACAGGGTCAACGATCCGAGCGCGGTAGGTTTTGCCGTCGGTGCCGGGGAACTCCAGCGTCTCTCCCATCCGGTCCGGCCCGTGCAGCACCAGACCCATCGCAATGCCACGGTCCAGATTGGGTGAATGGTAGCTGGACGTCACCCGCCCGATCACGTTGCGCTGGCCATTGTCGTTGGTGCCCTCGCCCACGGCGTATGCGCCATCGGGAAGCGTCGAGCTGTCCTCGGTTTCGAGGCCCACAAGCTTCCAGCGATCCGGATCGGCCATGTGGGAGCGCAAATGCGCGCGCTTGCCCAGATAATCCTCTTTCTTCTTGGACAGTGCCCAGTGAAGATTGAGGTCCTGGGGGATGACCGTGCCGTCGGTTTCATCACCGATCATGATGAAGCCCTTCTCGGCACGCAGGATATGCAGCGCTTCCGTGCCATAGGGCATCGCACCCAGCGACGTGCCGACCGTCATCAGCGCGTCCCAGAAAGCCCGACCCTGCCCGGCATCCACTGCGATCTCGTAGGACAGCTCGCCCGAGAACGAAATCCGGTAGACCCGGACATTGAAGCCACCGATCGTGCCGTCAGCCCATTCCATGAAGCCGAGCGCCTCGGCAGAAACATCCATACCGCCCAACGCCTCCAGTGCCTTGCGGGCATTCGGACCAACCACCGCAATCTGTGCGTATTGTTCGGTTACATTGGCGACATAGACGTCCCAATCCCACCATTCGGTCTGCAGCCATTCTTCCATGTGCGCGTGAATACTGTCGGCACCGCCGGTGGTGGTGTGGCACAACCATGTGTCCTCATCTATGCGCGCGACCACGCCGTCATCAATGAGGAACCCGTTGTCGTTGCACATCAGCCCGTAACGGCATTTGCCGGGTTTCAGCGTGCTCATCATGTTGGTGTAGAGCATGTCGAGGAATTTGCCCGCATCCGCCCCCTTCACGATCAGTTTGCCAAGGGTGGAGGCGTCCAGCAGACCAAGGTTTTCGCGGGTGTTTTTGGTCTCCCGCATGACCGCGTCGTGGGTGGTTTCGCCCGCCCGTTTGTAGGTATAGGGGCGGCGCCACTGGCCGACGGGTTCCCATTCCGCGCCATTGGCGTCGTGCCAGTCATGGAGCGGTGTGCGGCGCAGGGGCTGGAACACATCGCCGCGGGCCTCGCCCCCGATCGATGCCATGGAGATGGGGTGGTAAGGGGGCCGGAACGTGGTTGTCCCCACGGCTGGAATGTCTTCATCCAATGCACCAGCAAGCGTCGCGAGCCCGTTGATGTTGCTCAGTTTTCCCTGATCGGTCGCCATACCCAAAGTCGTATAGCGCTTGGCGTGTTCGACGCTGACAAAACCCTCCTGTGCCGCCAGCCGCACGTCTGAAACCTTCACATCGTTCTGGTAATCCAGCCATGCCTTTTCACGCAGCTTGACCGACGCGCCTTGTGGCATCAGCCATACCGGCATCATCGGGGCCTCGTCGCGGCGTGTGCCAACCGCCGCGCGGCCTGCGTCATCGGTGCTAAGCTCCAGTTGGGTCAGCGCGGCCAGCGCCGCGTCATGTGCATCGCGCAGAACGTCATCGAGTTGGAACACTCCCGTGGCCGTTCCTGCCGTGGTGACGAAAGCCTTGCCGTCGGCGCCCAGCGGTGCGCGAGACGCATCGGGGCTGAAGCACGCCTGCTCCGTGTCCCACTTGAGTTTGCCACCGCAATGCGACCACAGATGCACCACGGGTGACCATCCGCCCGACATCGCGACCGCATCGCAGGCGATCTCTTCGAGCACCGCGCCTTCGCCAGCCTGACTGCAGATCGTCACACCGGTGACCCGTTTCCCGCCTTTGACCGACGAGATCGCGTGCCCCACCATCACGCGAATGCCCAGCGCCTTGGCCTGTGTCATCAGCGGGCTGTCCTCCGCCGGCACGCGGGCGTCGATGATTGCAGGGACGTGCAGACCGGCGTGCTTCAGCGCGATCGCGGTGAGATAGGCGTCATCGTTGTTGGTCACCACCACCGTGCGGTCGCCGACCAGAACGCCGTAATTGACCACATAGTCGCGCATTGCAGCGGCGAGCATGACGCCCGGAATGTCATTACCCGCAAAGCTGAGCGGCCGTTCGATCGCCCCCGTTGCCGTGATGATGTGACCTGCCCTGATGCGCCACAACCGGTGGCGCGGGCCCGCGGCGCCCGGCGCGTGATCGGTCAGACGTTCGTAGCCCAGAACATAGCCGTGGTCGTAGACACCTGACCCCATCATGCGGGTGCGCATCGTGACGTTGTCCATAGCGACAAGTTTCACCAGAGTGTCGTCGATCCACTCCTGCGCAGGCTTGCCGTCAATCACCCCTTCATCGACAGGAGCCCGCCCACCCCAGTGGGCCGTCTGTTCGACAAGGATCACCCGTGCCCCTGTCGCCCCTGCCGCAAGTGCAGCCTGAAGCCCGGCCACGCCACCGCCGACGATCATGACATCGCAAAACGCGTAGTAATGCTCGTATGTGTCCTCGTCCCGTGCCTTGGGTGCTTTGCCGAGACCTGCGGAGTGCCGGATGATCGGCTCGTACACGTGTTTCCAAAGCGGGCGGGGATGAATGAACATCTTGTAATAGAAGCCTGCCGGCAGAAAGCGGCTGAGATGCTTGTTGATTGCGCCTACGTCGAATTCGAGGCTGGGCCAGTGGTTCTGGCTGGCCGCAGTCAGCCCCTCGAAAAGCTCGGTTGTCGTGACACGCGCGTTCGGCTCGAAACCTGCCTCCACGCCGAGATTGACCAGCCCGTTCGGTTCTTCGGCCCCCGAGGCCACGATGCCGCGCGGACGGTGGTATTTGAAGGACCGGCCCACCAGCATCTGATCATTGGCCAACAGGGCCGACGCCAGGGTGTCGCCCGCGTAGCCGCGCATGGATTTACCGTTGAACGTGAAGGAAACGGCGCGTTGCTTGTCCAGCAGGCGGCCGCCCGAAGCGAGACGGGTGCTCATAATAGAAGCTCCTTGGCGGGTTGCACGGTCGCGATGAGTTTAGGGGCAAGATGAAGCATTGCGTTACGCATCCCGCCACCCCGGGCGCTTTGTGTCGATCTGCGTGAGCAGGTCCTTGGGTGGTGCGAGCGTTTGCGCACTATAGGTGCCGAAGACTTCGAGGGTCATCGTATCGCGGGCCATATGGAACCACTTGCCGCAGCCGTTCTGGTGCCGCCAGCGTTCGAAATGCACACCTTTCGGGTTCTTGCGCATGAACAGGTATGTCTCCATCTCGTCGTCGGATGCGCCGGGGCCATGGCGGGTGATATGGGCCTCACCGTGGGCATGAAATTCCGATTCTTCGGCGGTGATGCCGCAACAGGGGCAAGACACGATCAACATGGGCGGGATCCTCCGAGACGCGCGGGGGCGTGGTGCATGCACGCAAAAAGACCGATACCCCGAGGGGCATCGGCCTGTGCGACAGATGAAAGGTTGCTTGGTTTATTCGGTTGCGGCTTCGGCGCCATCTTCGACAGCTTCGGCCCCGTCTTGGGCAGTATCTGCCGCACCTTCGACCGCGTCTGCTGCGCCCTCTGCTGCACCTTCGACGTTGATGTTGACGTCTGTGGTGCCATCACCGGCGTCACCGCCTGCGAAGACAAAATACGCGAGGATCGCCACGACGACGACAACCGCGCCGAGGATGAAGCCCATACCACCACCGCTGTTTGTCGTGGTGGTTGTGGTTGTGGTCTGGCGTTCCGGTTGCGGGTTCTCTGGTTGTGCCATGATCTGTCTCCTTTGAGTGTGCGAATGCACAGACAAACGGACAGAATGCAGGCTTCGTTCCCGCCGGTTTTCGGCGTCGGCATCAATGTGCCACCCCCGCCGCGACGCTTTCGTCGATGAAGCGGCCTTCGGTGAAACGGTCCAGCCCGAAAGCGTCGGTCAGGGGCGAGCGGCCCTTCGCCATCAGCTCTGCCATCGCCCAGCCCGAACCGGGGATCGCCTTGAAGCCGCCGGTTCCCCAGCCGCAGTTGATGAAGACGCCTTCCACCGGCGTTTTGCTCAGGATCGGCGAGCGGTCGCCGGTGACATCCACGATGCCGCCCCACTGGCGCAGCATCTTGAGGCGGCTGACCATCGGAAAGGTTTCGACCAGCGCGCGCACGGTTTCCTCGATATGGTGGAAAGAGCCGCGTTGTGTGTAGTTGTTGTAGCCATCCGTGCCACCGCCGATCACCATTTCGCCCTTGTCGGACTGGCTCATGTAGCCATGAACGGTATTGGCCATCACCACGACATCCATGCACGGCTTGATCGGTTCCGATACCAGTGCCTGAAGCGCGACGCTTTCGATCGGCAGCCGGAAACCGGCCATATCGGCCAGATGCCCGGAGTGACCGGCCACCACCATGCCCAGTTTATCACAGTCGATGTCGCCGCGTGTCGTGCTGACGCCGGTCACTTTGCCGCCCTCGGTGCGCACGCCGGTGACTTCGCATTTCTGGATCACGTCCATGCCCATGTCAGAGCACGCCCGCGCATAGCCCCATGCGACCGCATCGTGGCGCGCGGTGCCGCCGCGTGCCTGCCACAGCCCGCCCAACACAGGGTAGCGTGGCCCGTCGAGATTGATGATCGGCACCAGTTGCTTGACCTTTGCGGGCTCGATCCATTCGGTTGTGACGCCCTGCAGCATGTTGGCATGGGCCGTGCGCTTGTAGCCGCGGACTTCGTGTTCGGTCTGCGCCAGCATGATCACGCCCCGCGGGCTGAACATCACGTTGTAGTTCAGATCCTGGCTCATCGTCTCGTAAAGGCTGCGGGATTTTTCGTAGATCGCCGCGGAAGGGTCCTGCAGATAATTCGAACGGATGATCGTCGTGTTGCGGCCGGTGTTGCCACCGCCGAGCCACCCTTTTTCAAGGATCGCCACATTGGTGATGCCGAAATTCTTGCCAAGATAATACGCCGTGGCGAGCCCGTGCCCCCCCGCGCCGATGATGATCGCATCGTAGCGTTTTTTGGGGGCTGCGTCGCGCCATGCCCGTGTCCAGCCGGTGTGATGGCGCATGGCTTCGCGGGCCACGGCAAATACCGAATATTTTTTCATCTGGCATCATCCCCTGCATGCAGCTCGACACGGATTCGGGGCGGCGCCCGATCCTGAAATACTTCATGGCGGGTATGGCATAAAAAAGGATACCCGGCGCGGCAATTCTTACCCATTTTGCGACATGCGCCTTTTGACCGCAGCCCATCCATCGGTTTCCCGGTCCGCGCGGTGAAATGGCCCCTTTCGGGGCACGGCACGGCGTATTAAGTCTGTGTCCAACACAAAGGGGGCGCGATGCTGAGTTTCTGGCTGGTTGCGGCGGCAATGACGATCATGGTGGGGGCTGTTCTGGCGCGTGCCGTGCTGAAAGGATCGACACGTGACATCAGCGTGCGTGCGGCGTCCGATGTGGATGTGTACCGCGCACAACTGGCCGAGGTCGACCGTGATGTGGCCCGCGGGGTGATCGATCCTGCGGATGCCGAACGCGTGCATGCCGAGGTGGCGCGCCGCCTGCTGGCCGCCGACACCGCCGCGCAGGCCGAGACACGGCAGGCGGGAAAGCGGCGGGCCGGCATCGTGGTTTTCGCCCTCATCGGGGTGGCATTGGCCGGCAGCCTTGCCACGTACATGCGCCTTGGTGCGCCGGGGTACGGTGACATGGCGCTGAGCGACCGCATCGCGTTTGCCGAGGAAGTCCGCCGCACGCGCCCTGCCCAAGAGGTGGCACAGCGCAGCCTGCCGGACGCCGTGCTGCCCGACGGGTTGGGTGACCAGTACCGCGAGTTGCTGATCAAGCTGCGGGAGACTGTCGAGGCGCGTCCCGACGATCTCGAGGGCTACACGCTGCTGGTGCGCCAGGAACGCAACATCGGGGATTTCAAACGCGCCCTCGCCGCCCAGCGCAATGTGGTGCGCCTCAGGGGGGACGATGTGTCGGTCGCGGATCTTGAAACGCTGGGCGATTTGCTGGTGCTGGCGGCGGGCGGCTATGTGTCGCCCGAGGCAGAAACGGTGTTGCGCGCCGTGCTCGCCCGCGACCCGTCAAGTGGCATCGCGCGGTATTATCTGGGCTTGATGCTGACGCAGACCGGGCGGCCGGATCAGGCGTTCCGGATTTGGGACCAACTGCTGCGCCAAGGCCCTGAAACGGCGGCTTGGATCGAACCGATCCTGTTCCAGATCGAGGAATTGGCACAGCTTGCCGGCGTGCGCTACGCCATTCCCGAAATCGGCGGCGGTGTTGCGCGGGGGCCAAGCCAGGACGATCTGGATGCCGCCGCAGAGATGACACCGGCAGAACGCATGGAGATGATCGGCGCCATGGTGTCAGGCCTGTCGGACCGGCTGGCCCGCGAAGGAGGCCCGGCGGAAGACTGGGCGCGGCTGATCTCGTCGCTTGGCGTCATGGGAGAATGGCAGCGTGCATCGGCCATTCATACAAATGCGATCGAGGTATTTGCCGATGACAAGGACGCACTCGAGATGATCAACGCCGCAGGGCGCCGCGCGGGAGTGATCGATTGATACTGGATGACACGGAGGCGTTTCTGGCCGCACTTGCGCCCATGCAGGCGCTGATCGGGCTCGATCTGGGCGACAAGACGATCGGCGTGGCGGTCAGCGACAGCTTCTTGTCGGTCGCAACGCCGCTCGAAACGGTCCGGCGCAAGAAATTCGGGCTGGATGCCGCACGGCTGACCGAAATCATCACGGGGCGCGGGATAGGCGGTGTGGTGCTGGGCCTGCCGCGCAATATGGACGGCTCCGAAGGGCCGCGCTGCCAATCGACGCGGGCTTTTGCGCGCAACTTCGAGCGACTGCATCCCGATCTGCCGATCACGTTCTGGGACGAACGCCTGTCCACGGTTGCCGCCGAACGCGCGCTGCTCGAGGCGGATACGACGCGAAAGCGTCGCGCAGAGGTGATCGATCACGTGGCGGCGGGCTATATTCTGCAAGGTGTGCTGGACCGGATTCGCGTCCTGAGGGCCAATCAATGAACCGCGCACGCAACGCCAAGAGGGACCCCGATGTCTGACACAGTCTGGAAGCGCAACGAGGTCGAAAGCCCGTGTATCAAGATTTGCGTGATCCACCCCGAAAGCCGTCTTTGCACCGGCTGTCTTCGCAGCATTGATGAGATTACGGCGTGGTCGAAAATGACCCCGGACGCGCGCCGTGCCGTGATGGAAACCCTGCCGGAGCGGGCGGGTGCGTTTTCAAAGCGCCGGGGCGGGCGCGCCGCACGATTGGCACGCGACAGCTGATCAGGCGGATCGC
Organism: Sulfitobacter sp. S190; assembly: GCF_025141935.1. Classification (NCBI taxonomy): domain Bacteria; kingdom Pseudomonadati; phylum Pseudomonadota; class Alphaproteobacteria; order Rhodobacterales; family Roseobacteraceae; genus Sulfitobacter; species Sulfitobacter sp. S190. The sequence continues at coordinate 2,318,051 of NZ_CP081120.1, forward strand.
ATTTCAGGTGCGCGGCGTATCTGTACGGCCCGGATCACCGAACATCGCCAAAGCGGCCCCGCGGCGCAACCGGCGCGGCAAAGCCACGACCCGCGGCGCGGCATCCGTATTGGCGACCCGTGCCGCGACAGTTTTTGCAAAATCAATATCCGGACGCGGCATTGCGGGAAATTGCGATGCCGGTGTTCCATGCCCGCCAAAATAGGCAAGCCTCCCATACGGGCCTGTCAGTACGTGTTTCAAATGCCAACCTCGTCTCAGAGATGCGCCTCTTGCGGACGCGTAATGCCAAGATAGATGAACTGCGGATGGGGCAACAATGCGGCACCGGTAAGATAATTGTGTGCCGCGGCGAAACGGTGACACTGCCCTGTCAGACGCCATGCAGCCACTCCGCCGCACCTCCCGCGCATTCGGGTCGGAAAAACGCGACAATCCGGCCTTCGGGTTTCGCGGGTCCATCCCACGGTGCCACGCCGTGCAGCAGATGCCGATGCAGCAAGGCCACCTGACCGGGTTGAAGAGCCAGCGGCTCCATCCGGCACTGCGCGAAAACGGCCCGTCGCGCCTCGGCATAGGCTTCTGTCAGATCGACCTCCGCGACCGGCCTGTCGCCGATCGCATCGCGCAGGGCGGCTTGCATGATGAGATGACTGCCGGGCCAGACAACAGTCGGGGCGGCTGTCACGTCATTGAGCGGAAGTGCCAGAATATAGGCGTGGAATTCGCGGGCAAAACGGCGGCGCTCCGGTCCTTCGGGCAACAGGCCATCGACATGGGCGGCGGCCCTGTCACGTCTGAACCGGTGGTTGGCATCGCTCTCACCGGCATCCTGCTGGGGATAGCCCGGGTAGATCACCGAAACCTGCGCGGGGTGCAGAGGGAGGTCCGCCACGCAATCGCGCCACGCGCCCGCCAAAGGCACCCCGCCTACGGCACCGTCAGGCCGGTTCGGCAAAAGATCGACGCCGACGAACCAAGTCTTGCCGTGGCGTAGGTGAGCAGCCCTGTTCGCGGGATCGTCCAACAGGGGGCGCGCCACGCGCAAGGCAGCCTGCGCCCATACAGCGACACCGGGGTCGTGAGGAAAAAGCCGGACCCCGCTCGCCCCGATCATCCCATAAGGGCCTTGCGCAGCATGTTGAGCGCCACCAGAACCAGGAAAAAGCCGAAGACGCGCTTGAGCGGTTTGGGGTCCATCGCATGGGCCAGTCGCGCGCCCAGAGGGGTGGTGACCAGCGTCATGGCGATGACCAGCACGAAAGCGACCATATTCACCGCCCCTACGGTCAGCGGTGGCCGGACTTCGGCGGCGATCGGCACGAACAGGAAACCGATGACCGAGGGCACCGCGATCACGACGCCAAAACCGGCAGCCGTGGCAACGGCGCGGTGGATTGGCACGTTGAAAAGGCTCATCAGCGGGACGCCAAAGCTGCCGCCGCCGATTCCCATCAGCACGGAGCCAAAGCCGACGGCAGGCGACAGCGCCGCGCGCCCTGCCCCGCGCGGCATCGCCTGACCCAAGCGCCATTCAGACCGACCCAACCCCATATAGAGCCCGACAATCAGTGCCAGAATGCCGAATATCGCCTGCAGGGTCGCTGACCGCAGCCCGGCCACGACGAACATCCCGACCACGGCACCGATCGCGATGCCGGGCGCCCATCCGCGCAAGATATCCCAATCCACAGCGCCCTTCTTGTTGTGCGCGTGTACCGAGCGCAACGAGGTCACGATGATCGTGGCCAACGAGGTCGCCAGACACATCTGCATCAGCTGATCGCCACCATAGCCCAAGGTCTGAAACGCATAGAAAAAGGCAGGGACCAGAACGATACCGCCACCCACGCCCAGCAGCCCCGCCAGCACACCGGCAAACGCGCCGATGACAAGCAGCATAAGCCCCATCTGGAGCAGTAGGATCGTATCGGGCATGTCAGTCTCCGCAGCTTTACCGCAGACCTACACCGCCCGCGCGGCCTGTGCCAGTGCGGTTTGATCCTGTACCAGCGCCAGCGCCGTGCGCACCAATGTGCTGTCTGCACCGGCCTTGTGCGCGCCTTCGGACAGCGTGCGCCGCCAGACCCGCGCCCCCGGCTGGCCCGCAAACAGGCCCAACATATGGCGCGTGACCTGCCCCAGACGCCCCCCTTGCGCGAGATGCGCGTCGATATAGGGGATCATTTGCTGCACAACATCCTGCGGCGTGGTATCCGGGCCATGCCCGAAAATGCGGCGGTCCGCGGCACACAGGATGTCCGCCGGTTGATGATAAGCCGCACGCCCGATCATCACACCGTCCAGCCCCGCGTCCAACAGCGCCTCGGCGGCATCAAGGCTGTCAACGCCGCCGTTGATGGAGATATGCAGATTGGGAAACAGCATCTTCATACGCTGCACCAGATCGTAATCCAGTGGCGGAATATCCCGGTTTTCCTTGGGGCTCAGACCCTGCAGCCAGGCTTTGCGCGCATGGATCGTGATCCGTTCCAGCCCGACCGCCACCAATTGCGACAGGAATTCGGGCAGTGTTTCCTCGACGTTCTGATCGTCGACACCGATGCGGCATTTCACGGTGACTTCCACATCCACCGCGCGGCGCATCGCGGCGACTGCGCGGGCCACGAGAGCCGCGTCCTTCATCAGCACCGCACCGAATGTCCCCGATTGGACCCGGTCGGAAGGGCAGCCGCAGTTGAGATTGATCTCGGCGTACCCCGCCTCTTCTCCCAGCCGCGCGGCCTGCGCCAGCTCTGCCGGATCAGAGCCTCCTAATTGCAAGGCGACTGGTTGTTCTGCCGCGTCGAAATCAAGCAAATGCAACGCGCCCCCCCGCACCAAGGCGGGCGCGGTGACCATCTCGGTGTACAAGAGCGTTTCATTGCTCAGCAACCTGTGCAGATAGCGGCAATGACGGTCGGTCCAGTCCATCATCGGGGCCACGCTCAGGCGGGCGTTCCGGTGCAAATTGTAGCGTGTATGATCAGTCATCTGCGGACCTTTTGCCCAACCGTTTTTTGCAAGAGCGCTAGTTAGTCGAAAACCGGCCGGACGACAACAGTCCGGCCCTTGAAGCAAGGGGCGCAACGCTACTCGCCCGAAGTGCGCGGTGCAACGTCACCGATTCTTCAGGCCTTTGGTAAGGCACGCCTCCTGCCCCCCCACGCATTTTCAGGACGTTTTCGGAGCATGAAAGAAAGCTCATTCTTCAACAGCATGTCGAGCGCGCCGACTTCGGCTGCAACGCTGAACAGAAGCCTGCATGTCGACGCGGGTCCAATTTCGGCACGGGCCAAGCAGCCATTTCAAAGCGGTTCCTGTCTCGGCAGCCATCTGCGAGCACCCGCGCGCAACCGCGTCCTCAGCTCGGTCAGTTCTTCGCCTCTTCGACGACATGCAGCGGTTCGGTGGGCTGAATGACGTCCCTGACGACACGACCTTCCTCCAGCGTTATGATCCTGTCCGCCATCTCGAGGATACGGTTGTCGTGCGTGACCATCACCGTGGTGGTGTTGCGTTGCGCGCCAAGCGCCTTGAGCATTTCCACGACGGTGCGCCCCGACACTTTATCCAATGCCGCCGTCGGTTCATCGGCAAAGATAATTTTGGGGTTCGACACCAACGCGCGCGCAATCGCGACGCGCTGTTTTTGTCCGCCCGACAGGTTGCCCGGCAGATAGTCGCGCCGGTCAGCCAGACCGACCAGGCCAAGGATATGATGGGCCGCGGCCAGTTGCCTGGCGCGGTCACCGCGCCCGTGCACCTGCAGGCCCATCATGACGTTTTGGGTCGCCGTCAGGCTTTCGTGCAGATTGTGCGCCTGAAAGATAAAGCCCAACTTGCGCCGCAATGCGACAAGCTGCTTTTCGGTTGCCCCGTTCAGTTCGGTGCCCAGCAGTCTGACACTTCCATCGTTGACGTCCCGAAGGCACCCCATCAGCGTCAGCAGGGTGGTCTTGCCCGATCCCGATGGCCCCATCAGAACCGTCAGCTTGCCGGGTGCGATTTCCAGATTGACGTCCCAGATGGCCTGCTTGCGCGCCTCGCCCGTCCCGAAGAAATGGTCAAGACCGGTGGTGACGATGGGGGCGGTATCATGCATCAGAACAGGTCCGCCGGATCAGCACCCGCCAGCCGCCTTGTCGCAATTGCCCCCGACAGACAGCATGCGACCAGCGTGCCGGCAAAAACAGACAGGATGCGGGCAAGATCCATTTCCACGGGCAGCCCGGTGGCCGCGCTCATCCCCATATAAAGAAGCATGGAAACGAGCAGCCCCGGGATGAAACCGAAAACCGCCAGCACAAGCGCCTCTTCGAACACGATCCCCAGAAAAAACCGCTGCCCGTAGCCCATCGCCTTGAACGTCGCGTATTCGCCCAGATGGTCAGCCACGTCCGTCGACAGCACCTGATACACGATCACGATGCCCACGATGATCCCGATCAGCACGCCAAAGCCAAAGATGATGCCTGTGGGCCGCTCCGTCGTCTGGTAGGCCAGATCGGCATTGGCCGCTTCTTCCAGCGTTTGGACCTTGACCGCTTCGGCAGGCAGAACCGTGCGCAGACGCCCGACAACCTCATCCGCATCCGCCCCTTGCGCCACCTTGAGCAGGATGTGATTGGGGGCCCCGCTGCTGCGTCCGCCGAAGAACCGCAGAAACGTCTGGTCTGACACGAACAATGTGCCGTCAGCGGTGAACCCGCCACCCATTGTCAAAGTGCCCACGGCGGTCAGAGTCTTGCCCCCGATTTCGAAGGCAAACGGCTGGCCCGCGCGTAACCCGTCAAAAGCATTGGCCGGCACGCCGCGCATGGCCGTGTCGATCAACGCGGTGTTTTCAGGGATCAACTGCGCGAACTGGCCGCCGATCTCGGGCGTGACATAAGCCGCGCCTTGCGTGTCGAGCGCGTAGGTCTGCAGGCTGGCCGTGCTGCCACCGTCCAGCTGAAAGTCGAGCGATCCGATATAAAGCGGCGTACCCGATGCAACCCCGCCCACGCCCAACGCCTGAAACAGGCGACTGCGCGCCACGTTACTGCCATCTGTCAGGGTATTGGCATCTTCGGCTGAAATGATGATGTCTGCGTCAAAAAAGCTGTAGGGCGCGATGGTTGAGCTGTTAAGTGCGCCCAGGATGCCCAACTGCATGAAGACGAGAAGCGTGGCAAAGGCGACGCCGGCAAGTGCGGCAGCAAAACGGGCCTTGCTGTGCGACAGCTGCAGCCATCCGATTGGCAGACGCCCGAACAGTCGTTGCAACAGCCCGCTCATTCGGATCGCTCCGTATCGATACGCACGATGGTTTCAAGGTTGGTATAGCGCTTGGCCCTGTCGGAGGACGCAGGGTCGAGCATCACGATCACATCGACCACACGTGCGTCCGTATTGGCGGCTGGATCATCCGACGTGATCGACTGGCGACCGATCTCCAGCCCGATCGCCTGCACCGTTCCGCTCAGGTCCTCTCCCAACGCCGCAGCGGCCACCGTGACCGGATCGCCAATGGACACACGCCCGATCAGGGTTTGATACACTTCGGCCTCGACCGTCATCTGCGCGATATCGCCAAGGTTCAGGATGCCGTCCGTGCCCGGCCTCTCACCCACTTGCACGTTGATACCCAGAACTGTGCCATCTCGGGGGGCACGTACGATACTACGCTCAAGATTCCGTTCGGCGCTGCGTAAATCGACACGCGCGGCGTCCAGATTGGCTTCGGCCACGGCGATGTCGGCCTGAACTGTGCCCGACAATCCGTTGTAGCGCGACAGCGTAGCGCGGTTGCGTTCGACGTCGCGCGCCGCTTCGGTGGCACGCGCGACCACCACATCGAGATCGGCGCGTGTCGTCACCCCGCGGTCGAGCAAGGAGGTGGCACGCTCAAGCTCGGATTGCGCCTGTTGTGCGGTGATCTCGGCACGCTCAAGGTTGGCGGCGGCTTCCTCGCGGCTGGCGCGTACCGTTTCGCGCATTTGCATCAGCGCCGCTTCACGGACCTTGACCGTGGCAGCCGCGATCTCGATGTCGCTTTGCAAATCGCGCCGGTTGTCTAGGACTGCGAGCGTATCGCCTTGGGCAACCGTGTCTCCCACCGCCACTTCCAGCGCGTCGATACGGGCATCGCTGGCTCCGAACGGCGTGGCGATCCGGATCACGTCGCCCGCGGGCAAAATGCGACCCAACGCCACGATATCGCCCTCGCTCACGACGGCGACTTCCTCCTGCGTTCTGACCTTGGCCAATGCCACGGCAATCGGGGTTTCCGTCCCTGCCCCCGGCGTCAGCCCCGTCGTCGCGAAGAAAACGCGCAGGGCCGGAGGCTGGAAATAGAGGCCCAGCACACCGCCCATAAACATGAACACCATCGCCAAAGGCACCAGCCGAAGCAGCGGTTTGCGCCTGCGCGCCGGGGCATTGCGTTCTGGTACTGTCGCCCCAAGCCCATTATCCGTAAGGGGCAATTCAGCTGACGGGGCAGGATCATGTTTGGACATTCGCAATCCTCACTTTCGTTAATGACACATATGTCATTAAGGGGCGAAATATCAACCGGGGATGAAGAATGACGAAGCCCAAACGCAGCCGGCGCAAAGAGATGCGCCCGTCCGACATCATTGATGCAGCGGTTCAGGAATTCGCGATCAAGGGCTATTCAGCCACGTCCATCGGCTCAATCGCGGCACGGGCAAATATCGCAAGATCAACTGTTTATCTGTATTTCGATGACAAGGAGGCGCTGATCAAGGAAGCGTTTCGCGTGCGCATCGGCGATGTCATGGCCGACGCACGTCACGTGGGATCAGCCGCAGACCGGCCCTTTCCGGAGCTTTTGCACCATCTGCTCGACACGATGTACGCCCGGCTTGTCGACAGGGATACGATCGTGTTGCTGCGGGTATTGATCGCCGAAGGGCAACAGTTTCCCGAGCTTACGCGCTTTTACCACGACACGATTTTGAGCGCAGCGCAGGACATGCTGTCTCAGATGCTGGCGCTGGGTGTCGCGCGGGGTGAGGTTCGGCCGGAGGCGTTGGCGTACGACCCCAAGCTGATCATGGCTCCGGTTCTGATGTCGGCCATCTGGCGGCTGACCTTCGAGGAGATCGCCCCCCTAGACACGGACCAGCTGGTCAAATCGCACATGGACCTTCTGGCCTCGGGTCTGTTTGTGCACGGACCGGACTGATCCGCCCCGATCCGGAGCCCCCCGTCCGGTCGGGCATGCACCGTGTCAACCGTGGACGGGTGCGCGCGCGGCATTCTCCACTGGCGCCGGACGCGGCAATCCGCCCGCGTTGAGCAGATGCTCGACCACGGTGTCCGTCCCCTGCCCGTGCCGCACGGCGCAAAAGACAAAGGGTTTGCCCGCCCGCATCCGCGCCGCATCGCGCTCCATCACCTCGAGCGACGCGCCCACATGTGGGGCGAGATCGGTTTTGTTGATGATCAACAGATCGGATTTCGTGATGGCCGGCCCCCCTTTGCGCGGAATTTCTTCTCCCGCGGCCACGTCGATCACGTACAGGGTCAGATCCGCCAATTCGGGGCTGAACGTCGCTGACAGATTATCGCCGCCGCTTTCGATCAAAACGATATCGAGGTCCGCGTGCCGTTTGCGCATCTCGGCCACTGCGGCGAGGTTGATGGACGCGTCCTCCCGGATCGCGGTGTGCGGGCAGCCGCCGGTTTCGACACCGATCACCCGGTCCTGTGGCAAAATCTGCATGCGCATCAACGCTTCGGCGTCTTCCTGCGTATAGATGTCATTGGTGATAACCCCGACCGACAGGCGGGGATGCAGGGCCTTCGCAATGGCCGCCGTGAGCGATGTCTTGCCCGCGCCCACGGGTCCGCCGATGCCCACGCGCAGCGGGCCGTTCATCTTTGTCATGATCGAAATATCCTGTGTTTGAGTGTTTCGTGGCGCATCGCGGCAATGTCCGAGCCAAAGCAGTGGCTGGCCAGATCATCCAGCGTCAGCCCGCGCGTGGCTTCGGCCGTATCGCGGCATACAGCAATCAGGTTGCGCAAAACGAGCTGCCCTTCGGTCTGGCCCAGCGGGATCAGACGCACCGCCGCTGACACCAGATTTGCCGCAAATGCCTGCAGGTACATCGCGACTGTCAGATCCAGCGGCAGGTTCTGTGCGCGGGCGGCCACCGCGACCGCCACGGGAAGTGTAAAGGCAGGCGTGTCATCGCCCCAGATCGCCGCCGTCGTCGCGGCAAATGCCGCACCCTGCAACACCGTTTCCTGCACCCGCTCGGCGCTGACGGCATAGGCACGCGCGATGGCGTCGATCATTTCGTGCGCCGCGCGGTCGGGGGCTGCAAAGGCCGCACGCAGCAATATTGCGTCGGCGCGCCCCGTCCCGTGCGCGATGACGTCCGTCAGCCAGTCCTCGACCGATGCCGCATCCCGCAGACGCCCGTCCGCGATCGCGGTTTCGAGCCCGTGGGAATAGGCAAAAGCGCCGAGCGGATAGCCCGGCGAAAACCACTGCGTCAGGACCGCAACGCTGTGCGCATCAATGGCTGTGGTCATGGCCCTGCCCGTGCGGGTGATCGTGGGTGTGCTCGTGCGCGGTGTGCCCGTGGCTGTGGCTGTGGGTGCGCCCGTGGCCGTATGCGCCGCCTTCGGGGGTAAATGGCTCGGTCACAGCCCTGATCCGCGCGCCCAGATGCTCCAGCATGTGACCAATGACCGGATCACTCTGGATCAACAACCGGTCCGCTTCGATCTGGCACGGTGTGTGGCGGTTGCCGATGTGCCAGGCCAAGCGGACCAGATCCGGACCGGATACTTCCAAAAGCGGCTCGTCCGCCGCGCGCACCGCAATCACGCCGCCCTGCGCGAGGGCCAGCCCGTCTCCGTGACCCAGCGATGTGGTCTGCGGCAAATCCACCAGAAGCTGCTTACCCTGATCGGTTGTGAGCACCTTGCGGCGCAAAAAGCGGTCGTCGTACCCCAAGGTGCAGCTGTCGGTCGCGTGCGTGCTGTCCCAGCTTTGTGCGGGCAGGACGGATTGGCTCAGATGATCGGTCATATCGTCTCTTTCAGAACAGGAAATATCTCTGCGCCATGGGCAGCACGTCTGCAGGCGCACAGGTCAGCAATTCGCCATCGGCGCGCACGTCATAGGTTTCGGGGTCAACCTCCATGACGGGGGTCGCATCGTTGAGGATCAGGTCCGCCTTGCCGATGGTCCGCGTGTTGCGCACGGCCTGCGTGCGCTTCGACAGGCCCAGCGCGTCGCCAATGCCGTCCGCCTGTGCCGCCTGCGACACAAAGGTGACCGACCCGTGCGCGACCGACGTGCCATAAGCCCCGAACATGGGCCGCGAATACACCGGTTGCGGGGTCGGGATCGACGCATTCGGATCGCCCATCTGCGCGACAACGATCGTCCCGCCCAACAAGACCATCTCCGGCTTCACCCCGAAAAACGCCGGATTCCACAACACCAGATCGGCACGTTTGCCGACCTCGATGCTGCCCACGCAATGGCTCACGCCCTGTGCGATGGCGGGGTTGATCGTGTATTTGGAGATGTAGCGGCGCACCCGGTAATTGTCGTTTTCGCCCGTCTCCTCGGCCAGCCTGCCACGCTGCTTGCGCATTTTGTCGGCGGTTTGCCATGTCCGGATCACCACTTCGCCCACGCGTCCCATGGCCTGACTGTCGGACGCGATGATCGAAAATGCGCCCATATCGTGCAGCACGTCTTCTGCGGCGATGGTTTCACGGCGGATGCGGCTCTCCGCAAAGGCGATGTCTTCGGGAATGGATTTATCGAGGTGGTGACACACCATCAACATGTCGAGATGTTCTTCCACGGTGTTGACTGTAAAGGGCCGCGTGGGGTTGGTGGAGGACGGCAGCACATTGGCGTCGCCGCATATCTTGATGATGTCCGGCGCGTGCCCGCCTCCGGCTCCCTCCGTGTGGAAGGCGTGAATGGTCCGGCCCTTCATGGCGCCCACCGTATGCTCGACAAAACCGCTTTCGTTGAGCGTATCGGTGTGGATCATCACCTGAACGTCCATATCGTCGGCCACCGACAGGCAGCAGTCGATGGCGGCCGGTGTGGTGCCCCAATCCTCGTGCAGCTTGAGCGCGCAGGCGCCCGCCTTGACCATCTCGACCAGCGCGTCGGGCTGGCTTGCGTTGCCTTTGCCCGACAGACCGATGTTCATCGGGATCGCGTCAAATGCCTGCATCATCCGCCCGATGTGCCACGACCCGGGCGTGCAGGTGGTGGCAAGGGTTCCGTGCGCCGGGCCGGTCCCTCCGCCAAAGCAGGTGGTCACTCCCGAGTGCAGCGCGTCCTCTATCTGCTGGGGTGCGATGAAGTGGATATGGCTGTCAATGCCGCCCGCCGTGACGATCCGCCCCTCGCCCGCGATCACTTCGGTTCCGGGCCCGATGATGATGTCCACACCGTCCTGCATGTCGGGGTTGCCCGCTTTGCCGATCGCCGCGATCAGACCGTCACGCAGCGCCACATCGGCCTTGTAGATGCCTGTGTGATCCAGAATCAGCGCATTGGTGATGACCGTATCCACCGCCCCCTGTGCGCGGGTCGTCTGGGATTGGCCCATCCCGTCACGAATGACTTTGCCACCGCCGAACTTCACCTCCTCGCCGTATAGGGTGAGGTCACGTTCGACCTCGATGACCAGATCGGTATCGGCAAGCCGCACCCGGTCACCGGTGGTCGGGCCATACATCGCGGCATATTGGGCACGTGGAATTCTGGTCGCCATATCAAAAGCTCCGAAGGTCGTTGCGGATGGGGGTCTGGGGGCCGAACACGGGCAGACGCTATTTCTTCTTGGTGCCGCGCTTGGCCAGCCGTTTGGCATTGGCGCGGGTGGTTTGGCGGATGGGTTTGATGGCCGCCTGCGCGATCTTTTCGGGCGGGCCGCCCCGGGCCATGACACGCGCCGCGTCGGTGCCCGATTTCGTCAGCGCATAGGCTTTTTCGGACAGCATCCGGTTGTTTTCATTGCGCGTGACCGACCATATCCCCGCCATCCCCAGCATGCGCATCCCGATCACCGCCTGCGCTTCGGCAGCGACCATTCCGATCTGGAAGGCGTTTGCCCACATTTGCACCGGTAAAAACCCCTTCATTCCAGATCTCCCATAACCTGACCGTTGAAGCCGAATATCCGCCGTGCGCCACCGATGGGGATGAGTGACACTTCACGCGCCTGCCCCGGCTCAAAGCGCACCGCTGTTCCTGCCGCGATGTCGAGCCTGTGGCCCCGCGCGGCGGCACGGTCGAAGTCGAGCGCGGGATTCGTCTCGGCAAAGTGGTAATGGCTGCCGACCTGCACCGGCCTGTCGCCGGTATTTGCGACCACCAGCGTGATGGCCTGCGCCTGCGCATTCAGCGTGATGTCGCCCTGTGCGGGCATGAGTTCTCCGGGGATCATCTGCGTCTCCTAGCGGATCGGATTGTGGACGGTCACCAGCTTGGTGCCATCGGGGAATGTCGCTTCGACCTGCACTTCGGGGATCATCTCGGCCACGCCGTCCATACATTGCTCACGCGACAGCACATGCCCTCCCGCCTGCATCATGTCGGCCACCGACCGGCCGTCGCGGGCGCCCTCGACAACCGCATCGGTGATCAGGGCGATCGCTTCGGGATGGTTCAGCTTGACCCCGCGGGCCAGCCTTTTGCGGGCCACTTCGGCGGCCATCGCCACCAGTAACTTGTCCTTCTCACGGGGGGTCAATTGCATCTCTTACAGTCTCCAGACAGTCGGCAGGGATTGGTGGGTCAGTCGGTCGAGGATCGGGATCAGGCTGCGCCGCAGGGCAAGCCCGTCTGCCGCCAGCAACCGCACAACCAGAACATCGGCCGCAAGCAGGCTCGCCCCGCCCGTCACGGGCAGCAACGCGCGCACCTGCCCGAGCAGCGCAGGCGCCTGCGGTCCGACCATAACGATGCTGCTGACCGCGCAGGCCCCCGCACCCGTCGCGGCACCGCGCAGGCTGCGGCTGGCATCCCCGCTCAGGCGCACCGCATCGCGAAAGATCGGGCTGCCCGCGCGATCAATGGCGATCCGGTCCCACAAATCCACGCAAGCAACGCGCTCGCCCATCGCCGTGCGCCCGAAAATCAGGGTCTCGACCATCACCGCGGTCGCATCCCGTGCGAGCGAAATCTGCAACCGCCGCGATACTGCGGCGTGATCGAAAACGATCGTTTCCTGCGGCAACCAGTTCAAATGCCCGCCCTGCCCGACGCTGAGGGTGTTCTGGATGTTGCCCTGTGATCCGGCGGTCGCGCGGTACAGGCGTTCGGCGGCTTGGGTGGTTACGGTCAGCCGCGCATCGGCACCGACCTCTGCCGACAGGGCCAACCTGTCACCACCGGTGACACCGCCCGCCGTGTTGACCAGCACCGCTTCGGCCTCGGGGCGGTGCGTTGTGGGAAACACCAGCTTCAGACAGCCCGATTGCCGCAGGTCCGCCAAAGCGGTCCTGCCGTCCCGCGCACGGACCGCCACATGCGCCGCCCCCACGGCGCGGGGCTGCGCCGGGGCCACCGCGCGGGCGGGCGAATGTTTTCTCGTCAAGAGTGTTATCGGGGCCACCATAGGGTTGTTCGCCCCACTCGATCACATGGGTCCGGCCCGCGGTAGGTCTGGGGTGCATCCTGCGCATCGAAATTGGGCCAACTGCCCAATCAATAGGCAGATCAGCCGGCCGCGTCCGAAATTCTCACCCGAGGGCGGTCCCCGCCGAGCGTATCGAACGCCATCTGGCGGCAGGTAAAGACGATGACCTGCTGGTCCTCGGCCACGCGGTGCAAGGCCGTAAACATCTTCACGATGCGGTCGTCATCGGAATACACAAGCGCGTCGTCCAGAATGATCGGCACCTCGCGCCCCTGACGCGCGAACAGCCGCGCAAACGCAAGACGGGTCAAAATCGCGATCTGTTCGCGGGTGCCACCGCTCAGCGTGCCCAGCTCTTCTGCAACCCCGTCCCGCGCGAGCGTGTCCGGCAGCAGGTTGTCATCAAAGCTCAGCTCTCCTGCACCGTGCACAATCGACATCAACGGCTTGAGTTCCTGCTTGATCGGCTCGAAATAGGCCTCGCGGGCCGCGGTTCGGGTCTGCGAGAGCGTATCGGCCAAAAGCTGCAGCGCGGCCACTTCCCGTGCGAGGTTATCGGCACGCTGGCGCGCGGCGTGCAGTTGGCCTTCGACTTCGGCAAGCGCTTCTTCGACCCCGTTTTCCGCCCGTGTGGCGATCCGGCCGTCCAGCGTTGCTTTCTCGGTTTCCAGCCGCTGGATGTCGCGGGCGGCATTGTCGAGCACGGCACGGGTGCGTTTCACATCCGCCTCCGCCGTGCCCAGATCGATTGCCCCCCCGTCGATGTCCTCAAGGTGCCGCTGCGCTTGGGTCAAGGCGGCTTCGGCGCGGGCCAAGGCATGGCCAGCGGCCTGTTTGCGGGCATCGAAATCCGCGTCGTTGCCACGCTCGGCGGTTGCGGCCTCGAACGCGGCGCGGGTCTGGGCCTGCGTGGCCTGCGCCGCCATCGCCGCGCGCTCTGTTTCACGCAGGCGCGCCTCGGCTTCGGTCTGCGCCTTGCGTGTGGTCTCTGCAGCCTGCTGCGCATTGGCGAGCAGATCGGCAAGTGTCTCTGCGTCCGTTTCCTCATCCGCGTCGGTGGCCGCGCCCATCTGCTGAACGAGAGTTGCCGCCTCTTGCTGGAGCGCCGGAAGCCCGTCGGGTGCCAGCGCCTGCAGGACAGTCTGGTGTTGTTGCAGCGCCGTTTGCGTCTCGCGGCGGGCGCGTGCAGCGTTGCGCGCCGCGGCCACATCGGCGCAGTCCGCGTCGTCCAGCAGATGCGCAAGCGCGCGTTCGGCAGTGTCGATATCTCCGGCGTCGGCCTTTTGGTCACCCGGATCGATGGTAATAGCACCGAAGCCGGGCAAAGTCAGTGTTGCAGTCTCGCGCAGGGCCAACGCCGCTTGAGGGTCAAACGGCACACCGTCCATCATCGGCACCGCGCCCCCGGTGGGATCGAACCGGACCGACACGGCACTGGCCTGCGCTGCCTGCCGCGCAAGATCGAGCGTATTCTGCGCCGCGTCGATGCGGGCAAGTACGTCCGCCGATACCTTCATCACACTCAAATCGGCCTTCGCCGATTCAAGCGCGGTTCGCGCGGCCTCGGCCTTGCTGATCCTCGCGCGCAGCGTGTCCAGTTGCGCCGCCAGCGAGACGCGCAATGCGGCCGTACGGGCCCTTTGCTGGCGCGAGCGCAGCGCTTCAAACGCATCCAACGCGGCTTTGGCCTGCTTACCCGCCGCCTCGGCTGTGCGGCGTTCTTCGGCGAGCCGGTCGTCGATGACCTTCGCCTCCTTGTGCGCCTCCGCCTGCGCCTTGGCCGCCCTTTGCACCGCTTCATCCTGTGCCACAACGGCGGCGAGGCTCGCTTGGTCATTGCCAAGCTCGAGCGTGCGCAGGTCCACATCGGCGCGTGCAGCCTGCGCGCGTGCAGCATGTGCGCGCGCGGTCTCCAAGGTCGCGGATGCGGTATCGAACGCGTCCTGTCGGGACTGGCGCAGCGCGGGATCGGCCAGTTTGGCAAGCGTTTGCTCGACCCGCTTACGGCTTTGCAGCGCCTCGGCCAGATCGCGGCATTTCGCCCCCAGATCGGCCGCCCTGTCGTTCAGTGTGCTTACCGCATCGACCGCGTCTTTCCAGGCGCCGCCGGTTTTGGGGCGCCCCTGCTTGGTGGCCAGCGCCTCGAGCGCATCGTTGCACGCGCCCAGCACACGGTCCATCCGGCGACCGCCGGTCACCATGTCGATTTCACCCGCGACCGAGGACAGCACATCGCGGCGGCTCTCGCGCAGCCTGTCACGCTCCGCAGTGCTCGCACCCTGTGGCTCCAGCCCTGTCACGCCTTGTCGCACCCACAAAAGCCCCGCCGGCCCGTCCGCGCCCTCCCCCATCAGGCGTGCGATCCAGCGCTCGGCCTCGTCATCCTGCGCCACGATACGCCCGTTGGCGTCGCTCACCCTTGCGTATTTCTTGCGCAAGAAGCTCTTCTCGATGGTAAAGAGCCCCTCTGCGGTTTCGATGTCTGCCGACACCTGCACCGCGCCACCGGAATGTGGCTCGAGCGCGCGCACCTCGCGCCCGGTCGCGCTCGATTTGGTGAAGAACAGCGCGTGAAGTGCGTCGAAAAAGGTCGATTTGCCGAATTCATTCGCTTCGGACACCACCGTGATACCGTCGGCAATACCCGTTACAGATGCGGTTTGTCCCGCAAACCGGCGCACGTTGGTCAGGTGAAGGGCGCGCAGCTTCATGGGTCAGGTGCCTGTGCCGCAAATCCGAACAACAGCGACAGGGCCGCATCGGCCACGCGCCGATCCTCCAGCGCCGCATCAGGGTCACGGGCCATCTCGACCAGCCGGTCGGCCGTCAGCCGCAACGCCCCTCCGGTGGGATCGATGGCATCCAGATCATCCGTATCGTGCACCAACGCCAATCCCGACAAATCCGCATCGAGTGACAGAAAATCCGGTGCGATCCGGTCAAGCATCGCCTGCATCCGTTGGCGGGCGTCCATCCGCGCGCGGCCCCCGAACCGCAGCCGCAGATTACAATCGCGCCTGTCCGCCACTGCGGGCACCGCGCGCTCGAGCAGGGCCGCCGGATCATCGTCCGGTGTCATATCGAGCGTGTCGGCTTGCCAGTCGATCGCACCTGTTTCGATCGGGCTGACCTGCGGTTGGGCGCCCGCCGCCTCCACCGTGACCAACAAGGCCGACGCAGCAGCCGCATGCCGGAAACTGTCCCGCTCGGGCGTGCCCGAATACCAGCAGTGCGGCGTCACCTGCATTTGCCCGTGCCAATCGCCGAGCGCCAGATACGCCAGTCCCGACTGCTCCGCCCTGTCGGGTGGAATGACACCGGTGGGGCCGGCGGTGCCCGCATCGCCCATGCTCTGGAAATCGACGATCCCGCCGTGGCCCAGACCGATCCTTATGGCCCCTTCGGGGGACGGCTGGTCCATGCTGCGGGTCAAATCGCGGCCCGGCGACCGTTCAGTGCAAGGTGCGGGCAATAGCCACGCTTGTGACAGATCCAGCGGGCTGTCATCGAGTGCCAGAATGACGTTTTCGGGTTTGTCGCGGGTGATGATGCGCCAGGCCTCTGCGGCGGCAAGGCTGTCGTGGTTGCCCGGCATCAGAACCCACCGGATATCCTGTGCCCCGGCCATTGTGTTAAGCGCCTGTCGCACGACCGCAGGGTTCGGCGTTTCCTGATCAAAGGTGTCGCCCGCCAGCAGGACCAGCCCTGCGCCACCCTCCCGCGCGGCTTGGGCCAACCGGTCCAGCGCACCGTGGCGCGCCTGGCGCAGACGCCCGCGCACGTCTTCGGGATAGCGCCCGAAAGGTTTGCCCAAATGCAGATCGGAACTGTGCAGAAAACGGATCATTGCGGCGCGCCGTTGGAGGACCAGAGGGCTTATCTGCGGCCCGCGCGGGCCCGAGGTCAAGCGCAAAGCAGATACAATGCAATAAGCCTTGAACCATATCTGGGATTGCGGCGTTATCTCCTACACACCCTCGCGCATCGGAGCCTGCCTTGGACGACATCACCTCGATCCGCCGATCCCTGCAACTGCTGTGCGTGATCGCCGTCTTCGTGACGGCCTACTTCGCCAAGGACCTTATCCTGCCGATCATCCTCGGCTTGCTTCTCGCTCTGACGCTCAGCCCGGTGGCCCGCGCGCTTGAGCGGATGGGGCTGCCAAACGGGCTCGCCGCGGTGCTGCTCGTGGGCACGGCGGGCACTGTTTTTCTTGGCATTGCAGGGCTTTCGGCGGGGACCATTGCGCTCTGGTCAGAAGATCTGCCGCGCATGGGTCAGCAGATCGAAGCCAAGCTGTCGGGGATGAGCGAGACCGTCGAATCCGTACGCGAAGCCACCGAAAAGGTGCAGGAAATCTCAGCCGGTGAGGAGGCGCCGCAAGAGGTTGTCGTACAGCAGCCTTCCCTGCTCAACAGCGCGCTGAATACGGCGATCAAACTGGGGGGCACGCTAGCCGTGACCCTCATACTCGCGATGTTCCTCATCGCGTCGGGGGATCTGTTTTACGTTAAACTGGTGCAATCGTTCCAGACGCTGACAGGCAAGAAACGCGCGCTTGCCGCCGTGTATGATGTCGAACGTCGGGTGTCGCGGTATCTGCTGACAATCACGGTGATCAACGCGGCACTTGGCCTTTCGGTCGGCGTGTTCTTGTGGCTGCTGGGCCTGCCCGGCGCGCATATTTTCGGGATCATGGCGTTCTTGCTCAACTACCTGCCCTACATCGGCGGGGTGATCGGATCGCTGATCGCGGGCGCCTATGCGATCATTACCTTCGACAGCGTCGGCTTCGCGCTTCTGGCGCCGCTGGGCTATCAGGTCCTCACCGGCATCGAGGGGCAGTTCATCACCCCCTGGCTTGTCGGAAAGCGGCTCGAGATGAACACGGTTGCCGTGTTTCTGACGGTCGTGATCTGGGGTTGGCTCTGGGGCATACCCGGTGCCTTGATCGCGGTGCCGTTTCTTGTGGTGTTCAAGGTGGTCTGCGAAAACGTAACGGCGCTGAAAATCATCGGAAACTTTCTCGACAGCAGCCAGCAAGCGCCGCGCGATCCCGACGCCGAGCCCGAGGCAGGCACGGGATAGCCGCGCCTGCCCGCCTGTCAGCCCGCGAGGCTGGGCAGCCAGAGCACGATCCCAGGAAATGCCACCAGCAGGGCAATCGTGATTGCATCCGCGATAAAGAACGGCGTGACGCCTTTGAACACGTCCTGAACGGTCAGGTCATCCCGCACGCCCGCCACGACAAAACAGTTAAGCCCGATGGGCGGCGTGATCAGGCAGAACTCCGCCATTTTGACCACAAGAATACCGAACCAGATGGCGCACATCGGGCCGGACATGCCGAATGCCGAATCCGCCGCCGCGACTGTCTCGCCGCCGTTCAGGGCCATTACGGCCGGGTATACGACGGGCAGCGTCAACAGCAGCATGCCGATCGCATCCATGAACATGCCCAGCACCGCATAGGCCAGCAAAATGCACACCAGTATGACGATCGGTGCCATTTCGAGCGATGTAATCCACGCGGCAAAGGCATCCGGCAGTTCCGCAAACCCCAGAAAACGCACGTAGATCAGCACGCCCCAGATGATCGTGAAGATCATCACCGTCAGCTTGGCGGTCTCGAGCAGCGCCTCTTTCAACTGGTTCCACCGCATGCCTTTCCACAAGGCCATGAGGAACACGATGAATGCGCCCACTGCCCCGCCCTCGGTCGGGGTGCCCCAGGCGTCTCCGAAAGGGTTGTAGACAAAGAAGATGATGATCACGACGACCGCCACAATCGGCAAGGCGGGCGGCAGCGAGGCAAGACGCTCGCCCCAGGTAAAGCCGCGCACGGGCGGGCCTACGTTCTTTAACACCATTGCGATGCCGATGATCAGCCCCGCATAGACGACCGCCGAAAACGCTCCGGGAATGAAGCCTGCCAGCAGCAGCTTGCCGACGTCCTGTTCGACGATGATCGCGTAGATCACGAGGATCGCGGAGGGCGGGATGAGCGAGGCCAGCGTACCCCCGGCGGCGACGACGCCTGCGGCAAACTGTTTGTTGTACCCGATCTTGAGCATTTCGGGGATCGCGATGCGGGCGAACACGGCCGCGGTGGCAACGGATGCACCGGACACGGCGGCAAAGCCCGCGGTGGCAAAGACGGTCGAGACAGCGAGCCCGCCCGGCACCCACGCGATCCAGCGTTTCGCGGCCTCGAAAAGGGCGGTTGTCAGCTTGGCGTAATAGGCCAGATATCCGATCATGATGAAGACAGGGATCAGCGACAGAACTTGGGCGCTAACCTTGGAGTGCGGCGTCAGACCCGCGATTTTCACACTGATTTCAACGGCTTTCCAGAAACGGTCCGGGTCGTAGTCAAAGCCGTTCCAGCGCAGCCAGACCAGCCCGACAAAGCCCGCGAGGCCGGCGGCGAAGGCGACGCGCATGCCGAGCACGACGAGCACGAGCATGCCCAGCGAAACATAGATACCTATGGTGATCGGTTCCATCAGTCCGCCCCTTCCAGCGCTTCGGCTTCGGCGCGTGCCTGTTCCTCGATCGAGAGCGTCAGCGGCACGGCGACCGGGTTTTCAAGCCCCAGAACAAGCGCGCGTCCGTAGCCCCATGCCTGCAACACCAGCCGCAGGGTCAGAACGGCGAAAGCCACCGGCACGACGAGTTTGCTGGGCCAGATGGGGATGCCGATGTCGATGGAGCTGTCGCGGCTGCACAGGGGGCGCGCGCAGTCGAACGAGCGGTCGAAATGTTCCCACGCACCCCACGTGAGCGCCACGATCAGCACCAGCATCAGCAGCACCGAGACCAGCTCGAAAAACCAAAGAATACGGCCCCTTAGCGCCCCGACAAGCATGTCCATACGGATGTGTGTGCCGTCGCGCTGGACATAGGAAACTCCCATGATGGCGATGATCGGCATGGCCGCTTCGATGTAGTCCACATAGCCCGCCAGCGGGCTGGAAAAAAACTTCCGGCCGGTCACCGAATAGGCGGCCAGAAACATCAGCGAAAAGATCGCCAGACCGCTGAGAAGCGCGCAAAAACGCTCCACCGGCAACAACATCCTGTCGAGTTTACTCAGCGTGCTGCTGTCTTCGAGCACGGCGGCTGATCCTGCCATCTTCCCCTCCCTCAAGGTGCAGATCGGGGCGCGGTTTCGGCGCGCCCCTGATCGTGTCAAACCGGCCCGTTTGCGGACCTTTTTCGCGTGTCACACAGTGTGCACAGATTGTGCACCGCCCGTACACCGGACGGCGCACCCATTGGCACGGACCGCGGGCTTAGCTGTCGCCCTTGGCGTCGGCCAGTGTCTTGACCACGAGGTCGTAGAGTTCCTGACCGGGAAGGCCCTGCGCTTCCATGTCGGAGATCCAAGCGTCACGGATCGGATCGGCGGCGGTCTTGCGGAATTCCGCGATCACCTCGGGGGCGATTTCGACTTTCTGCACGCCTTTTTCCTCGAGCACGCTGTCCCAGCGCTCGAGCAGTTCGGCGTAGTTGGCCAGATAGTGATCGAGCGCTTCGTCCACGGAGCTGTCGAGGGCCTCGCGCTCGGCGTCAGAGAGGCTCTCATAGGCGTCGATGTTCACCACCACGGGGCAGTTCACGGTGCCGGGGTTGAGGTTGGCTGTCCACCAGTCGGCTTCGTTGATGGTGCCAAAGCTGAGGTGAGCGTGCTGGGCGAAGGCCACGGTGTCAACGACGCCGCCTTCCATCGCCTGGAACGCTTCGGTCGCGGTCACGGAGGTGGGCACACCGCCGACGGCCTCGAAGGCCTGGCCGATGCCGCCCGTGGCCCGCACGCGCATGCCTTCAAATTCGGACAGTTCATCGCGCGGATCGCCGGTGCCGACCAGATTGTACTGGGGCATGGGCGACGTCATCAAAAGCTTTGCGTTCCATTGCGCCATTTCTTCGGCGGCGGCGGGGTGGGCATAGACGGCCTTGGAAACGGCGACTTCCTGTTCGAGGTTTTCAACACCCAGGAAAGGCAGTTCCAGCACGGTGATCACGCGATTCTTGTCGCGGTGGTAGCCCGCACAGAATTGCGCCATCTCGAACGCGCCGATGGAAATGCCGTCGAGGTTTTCGCGGTTTTTGGACAGGCCGCCGTAGCTGACGTTCATGGTGAATTCGCCGCCGGTCTTTTCGGACACCAGTTCGGCGATTTTTTCGACGTGTTCGGTGAAGGCGCGGCGTTTGCCCCACACCGACACGTTCCATTCGGTGGCGGCGGCTTCGGTCACGAAAGCAAAGCTGATGGCGCAGACGGCGGCGCCGCTGAGGTATTTGGTCATTGGTCTCTCCCAGTTTGTGCACGTCTTCGCTGACGCGCTTGCGCGAAAGGCTAGCGTGACGGTGGGTCAGTGCCAACCCCCCAACGCGCGCCGCGGGCGTGCCGCGCGTGGCGGGTGTGCTTTGGTCGCAGATCGCTGGCTTTGGCAGCAGTGCAGACCGGCTGGCCGCAGTGACGGTGCGGTGCCGTGGCCGCCATCCCCTTGCCCAAAGGTCGGATTTACAAGTTTTCCAGAACGGCGGAAATAACTTTACAGAAGCGGCCGCATGGTTTGGCCTGCGTGTTTCTTTTGCGCAATCTTGGCCATAAGCTGCGAAAAAACCATGGTTTAGCCGCGCGTGAATGCAAAAGACGCGGCGCCAGCCCCCGGAGGAGACCCCCAAGATGTCCGATACCGCCAAGACCTTTCCGCCCAGCGAAGAGATGGCCGCCAATGCCAATGTGGACGCCGCCGCCTATGAGAAGATGTATGCCGCATCGCTCGATGATCCCGATGCGTTCTGGAGCGAACAGGCCAAGCGCATTGACTGGATGCGCGCCCCGACGCAGATCAAGGATGTCGATTTCACCTTGGGCAATGTCCACATCAACTGGTACGCCGACGGACAGCTGAACGTGTCGGCCAATTGCATCGACCGCCATCTGGACACGCGCGGCGACCAGACAGCGATCATCTGGGAGCCCGACAGCCCCGACGCGGGCGCACAGCACATCACCTACCGTGATTTGCATGCGGGCACCTGCCGGATGGCAAATGTGCTCAAGGAACTGGGCGTGGGCAAGGGCGACCGGGTGGTCCTGTATCTGCCGATGATCCCCGAAGCGGCCTATGCCATGCTGGCCTGCGCCCGGATCGGTGCGATCCATTCCATTGTTTTCGCGGGATTTTCGCCCGATGCGCTGGCTGCCCGTGTCAACGGGTCCGAGGCCAAGGTCGTCATCACCGCCGACGAGGCCCCGCGCGGCGGGCGCAACACGCCGCTGAAGGCCAATGCCGACAAGGCGCTGGCGGGGTGCGATCCGTCCGTGAAGTGCCTGACCGTGCGCCGCACCGGCGGCGATGTGGCGTGGGATGACGCGCGCGACGTGGACTACAACGCACGCGCCGCCGAGGTCGCGGACACCTGCGAGCCTGCCGTCATGGATGCCGAGGATCCGCTGTTCATTCTGTACACCTCGGGGTCGACAGGCATGCCCAAGGGGGTGGTCCATACCACTGGCGGCTATCTGGTTTATGCCGCGCTGACCCATGAGGTGACGTTCGATTACAAGGACGGCGATATCTACTGGTGCACGGCGGACGTGGGCTGGGTGACCGGCCACAGCTATATCGTGTATGGCCCGCTGGCCAACGGGGCCACCACGGTGATGTTCGAGGGTGTGCCGACCTATCCCGACGCCAGCCGGTTCTGGCA
The DNA here is from genome assembly GCF_025141935.1 of Sulfitobacter sp. S190. Taxonomy (NCBI): domain Bacteria; kingdom Pseudomonadati; phylum Pseudomonadota; class Alphaproteobacteria; order Rhodobacterales; family Roseobacteraceae; genus Sulfitobacter; species Sulfitobacter sp. S190. The sequence goes on from NZ_CP081120.1 coordinate 2,340,421, forward strand.
GGTGTGTGAAAAGCACAAGGTCACGCAGTTCTACACGGCCCCCACCGCCATCCGGGCCCTGATGGGTCAGGGCAACAGTTTTGTCGAAGGGTGTGATCTGAGTGCCTTGCGGGTGCTGGGCACGGTGGGCGAGCCGATCAACCCCGAAGCCTGGAACTGGTACAACGAGATTGTCGGCGGCGGCCGTTGCCCGATTGTCGACACCTGGTGGCAGACCGAAACGGGCGGCCATTTGATGACCCCCCTGCCCGGCGCCCATGCGATGAAGCCCGGATCGGCGATGAAGCCGTTTTTCGGCATCCAGCCCGTCATTCTGGAGCCCACGACCGCCGAGATCATCTCCGAGAACCCCGCCGAGGGGGTGTTGTGCATCGCCGACAGCTGGCCCGGCCAGATGCGCACGGTCTGGGGCGATCACGAGCGGTTCGAGAAGACCTATTTCGCGGATTACCCCGGCTATTACTTCACCGGTGACGGGGCCAAGCGCGACGCGGATGGCGATTACTGGATCACCGGCCGCGTGGACGATGTGATCAACGTGTCGGGCCACCGGATGGGCACCGCGGAGGTCGAAAGCGCGCTGGTTGCGCACAAGCAGGTCGCGGAGGCCGCCGTGGTGGGATACCCGCACGACATCAAGGGCCAGGGCATCTATTGCTACGTCACGCTGATGGGCGGGCAAGAGCCGTCGGATGCGCTGCGCCGCGAGTTGGAAACCTGGGTGCGCAGCGAAATCGGCCCCATCGCCAAGCCCGATCTGATCCAGTGGGCGCCGGGCCTGCCCAAGACACGTTCGGGCAAGATCATGCGCCGCATCCTGCGCAAGATCGCCGAGAACGACTATGGCGCGCTGGGGGATACCTCGACGCTGGCCGATCCATCGGTGGTCGATGACCTTATCGAAAACCGGATGAACCGCTAGGGCGCATCCGCCCCACCCGAAGACATCCTTTCCCGATGCACCTTGCGCCCCTCCGGTTTCGGACGGGGCGCTTTTTTGTGCGCCGCCGCGATCAGTAGTCGCGTTCGAAGAAGATGCCGATGGAAGAATCGCCGTCCGAGCCGAGGGTCGCGCGCCCCGTGAGGCTCTCGGTGAGATCGAGGTTCAGGGACACTTCGCCCACGCCTTCGGAGGTTGCGGTCACGTCGGTATAGACGTTGTCGCTGATGTATTTGCCAAAGCTCAGCGCGGTGGTGCCGTCGGCGTTGGTGGTCACATCGAGATCGTCCAGCCCGAAATTGTCCCGCAGATTGCCCACGATGCCGACACCGCCGCGACCGGCGAGCGTGGCCACGGCATTGGCCAGTTGCAGGGCCTGGAAGGGCGAGATGTTTTCGATGTTCTGACCAAAGAGCAACTGCGCCAGCACCTGATCCTGCGGCGCGTCGGGTGTGCTTTCGAAGGTGACTTCGGGGTCATCGGCGGGGCCTTCGACAATGACGCTGACGGTGCCCTGCTCGGTGGAGGTGGTCGAGCGGAAACGGATGTAGGGGATGAAATCGCCCTCGAAGGTCACGGCCCCCTCTTCCAGATCGAAGCGTTTGCCAAGGATGTCGAGCCGGCCGCGCTCCAGCTCGAAGCGTCCGGTGGAAATGATGTTGTTGGTGGTGCCCGTCAGCCGCAATTGCCCGCCCAGTTCGGCGTCAATGCCGCGGCCGCGCACAAAGATGCGGCCGGGTGCGACCACCGTTACATCCAGTGCCAGCCCCGGACCGGAGGCGCCTTCGGTGGGGTCATTGCCGGCGTCCTGTCCGATCAGCCCCGCGCGGCGGCGGGTGGCGGTGGCGTCCTGCGGCGCGCCGACGTGGGTAATCTGGGGAATGTCGCCGATGCTGGTCAGGCCGGTGGAGGGCACGGAAATGTTGGTGTCGTCCGTTTCGATCCGCCCCGCGATGCGCGCCCCGCCGGTGACCGGTCCGGTGATGGTCAACGTCCCGTCGAGTTCGGTGGAATAGAGACGCGGATCGGAGAGGATGAAATCGTCAAGTGTCACGGTGATATCGGCGGGCAGCGGCCCCGTCAGACCGATGCTTCCGGTGATGTCGAGCCTGCCGCCCCCGGTGGGCGATGCGTTGACGTCGAGCACGGCGCGGCTGTTTGCGAGCTCGACATCGGCGTTCACGCCTTCGAGCGCCAGCCGCAGATTGGGTGCTGTGACCGTGGCGTCGCGGGTGCGCAGCGTGCCGCTGACCGAGCCGAGCGCGGGGGGGCCGTTGATCGCCAGATCGAAATCGGCCTGTCCCGACAGGGTACGGGGCCGCACGAAGGGGCTGAACAGCCCCAGTGCCGCGCTGCCGGTAACGTCGAGATCAAGCGTGCCGTCATTGGCAACCAGCCCCGAGACATCGGCGTTGGTGCCGACAGGGCCGCTCAGATCGGTATCGATGCGCCAGCCCTGACCGGTTTGCGCCGCCGTGCCGTCGACCGAGAGCGGGCCGCGCAGCTGCGGCACGAGCGCGGCGAGATTGGGGACATTCGCGGTATATTCCACGGCCGCACTGTCGCCCGTGACGATCCCGTTGACGCTGGCGCGCGCGCTGTAGGGGCCGCTGGCGTTCACATCCACGCGCAGCCCTTGCGGGGATTGCGCGACGGTGCCGTTGGCCGACAGCGCCCCTGTGACACCGGGCACCACGGGGGCGACGTTCGGCAGGCTGAGGTCGAAATCAAGCGCCATGTCGGGCCCGGTGGCCAGCCCGTTCACGGTGGCGCGGGCGCCGTAGGGCCCCCGCGCGGTCGTATCGACCACAAAGCCGCGGTCCGTCTGGCGCAGCGTGCCCGTCGCGTCGAGCGGCCCGTTCACCTGTGGCACCAGCGGGTTCAGGTTGGGCACCGACAGATCGAAGGCCACATCGACCGCGGGGGTCAGCGTGCCGCGCACATCTGCGTTGATGGCGTATGGGCCGGTGGCGTCTGTGTCGATCTCGAACCCGTTTTCTGTCTGGCGCAGGCGGCCGGTGGCCTGCACGGGGCCGTCGATTTGCGGCGCCAGTTCAGACAGGTCCTGCACCGACAGATCAAAGCCGATGTCCACCTGCGGCGTGACCAGCCCGTTGACCCGTGCGTCGGCCCCGTAGGGACCGGTGGCATCGGCCTGCACCAGCCAGCCCTGCGGCGTCTGGCGGATCGATCCTTTGGCGTTCAGCGCGCCTTCGATGGTGTCGGCAAAGGCGCTCAGCCGTGGCACTTGCGCCGCGAAATCGAGCGCTGCGTCCGGGCCGGTGGCCAAACCGTCGAGGGACAGGGTGACGTCGTAGGGCCCGCTGCCGTCCACATCCACCCGCCAGCCCGCCGCGTTCTGGACCGCGTTGCCGGTAATTTGCACGCGCCCTTCGTATTGCGGCAGCACCGTGCCGATGTCGCGCAGCACGATGTCGGCGTCGACGCGGCTGTTGTCGGTGGCAAGGGCCGCTTCGCCGGTGAACAGGAGTGCGGCGTTGGACAGCTCGACCCCGCGCAGGAAGGTGCCGTTTTCGTTGCGGATCGCTGTGAGGGTCAGATCGGTACGCCCCTCGAGCAGCGCGTCGGCCTGCGCGATGCCGGTGGCGATACCTGTCGCTTCGCCCGCCGCATCGAGATTGAATTCACCGCTGAGCGGCGTCACCTGACCTTTGAGCGTGAGGGCGGTGCTGCCGTCGAGTTCGCGCCCCGCAAGTGCGGAAAAGCGTGACAGATCATCGGCTTGCAGGCGGACGTCAAGGTCGGTTGTCAGCCCCTCGCCGACGCCCGAGATGGCCACATCACCGGCCAGCCGGTAGTCGGTGCCGCCCAGATCGAGGTTGGTGATGCGGAAGGGTTGGTCGGTCAGGTAGTTGATGTCGGTGGTGCCTTCGATGCGCGACCCGATCGCTTCGGCCAGAGCGGGATCGGTGAGCGCGAGATCGAGGGCGGCAAAATTCACCCGGCCCCGGATCTGGCCCACGGCGCCGTTGGCCCCCGCGAGCGTTCCGGTGGAGCGCAGCGTGGTCTGGCCGATCGTGGCGGCAGAGGTCGACAGGCCGGTGATGTCAAAGACGGCCTCATAGGCTTCGCCCTGTTCGATATCGTAGTCCACATCCAGCACGACCCGTTCGAGCGTGGTTTCGCCGCCCCCGCCGGGCAGCAACACGGGTGCGCCGTCGGCGCGGGCAATCGTGCCTTCGAGGTCGATAAAGCTGGGCCATTTGTCATCGGCAAGCCGCACGCGCCCTTGCAGATCGACCGCCGCCGCCTGCAGATCGAGTGTCGACAGCTCTACCGCGCCGGACGCCGCGAGCAGCGCGTCCGCCTCAAGCGAGACTTCGGTGCCGAAAAAGTCCCGGTATTGCGGCAGGACGATTGCTGTCAGGTCGCCGTCGATGTCGGCGATGATCCGTCGGTCGGGCGTGTCGGCGTCGCCTTGGGTCACGACGCGGATGTCGCCGCCGAGCCGTTCTTCGCCGTCGGTGGTCAGGGTGATATCGGTGGTCAGATCGTCGAGTTCGCCGGTGCCCGCGATGGTCAGGTCGACCGAGGGGTTTCCGGGGATATTGGCCAGCGTGCCGATGATGCCTTCGGCCCCTTCGGAGAGGTTGACCAGCAGATCGATGGCGTTTTCATCACGCGACAGGCTGATTTCGATGTCGAACTGGCCGCGCTTGCCGTCGGTGCGGCTGGCGTTGAAATCGGCATTAAGCCCTTCATCGTTGAGCTGTGCGGTGGCCGACAGTTGCATCTGGACGGGTTCGCCCACCAGCGGCGCGCCAAGGATCACTTCGGCGATGCTGACCTGTTCGATGTCGATGGCGACGGGCAGATCGGGCAGTTGCGGAAAGGTGAAAGGGGTCGCTTCGGCGTCGGGCAGCGTGTCCGGATCGCCCTGCGGCAGGCGGGGGATGTCGATGCGCGCGGCGCTGAGTTCTTCGACCTCGAGCCGTCCACGCAGCAGGGCCGAGCGGTTCCAGTCGAGCCGCACGTCCTCGAGGGTGAGCCAGACCCCGTCGGCGTCGGCGATGGTCATGCGGTCAAACGATGCCTCGGAGCTGAGCGCGCCGCGAAAGCCGCTGATGTTCACGTCGCGGCCTGCGCCGCTGAGCAACTCCTGGATCTTGCGGGTGAGAAAGCCTTTGTCTTCCTCCTCCTGCTGCGCATGTGCGGGGATGGCCAGCAGCGACAGGACGAGAAGAAACGATGTCAGAATACGCATCAAAAGGCCTGCCCGATACCGATGTAAACCTGAAAATCCTCGTCGACACTTGGCCCCGAGGTGGGCACGGCAACGTCCAGACGGATGGGACCGATGGGGGTGTTGTAGCGCAGGCCGAGCCCCGCGCCAGAGTGCCATTCACCGGAGCCGTCGTAGAATTCTTCCTCGCCGATGTAGCCCGCATCGGCAAAAGCCACGACGCCGATGCTGTCGGTGGCCTGCACGCGCACTTCGCTCATCACGCCGACAAAGCTGCGCCCGCCCACGTCGTCATCGCCCACCGGCACGCCGAGCGTCTGGTAGGGTTGGCCGCGCACGGTGCCGCCGCCGCCCGAATAGAACAGATAATCGGCGGGTGCCTCATCGAGATCGGGGCCATAGACCGAGCCGAACTGGCCGCGCACCGCCAGCGTGACGGGCCGCGCGTCGCCGAAGGTGCGGTAAGCGCGCCCGTCAAGGTAGGTGCGCACACCGTTGTCGGCCCCGTCCACCGCCAGAAACGGGGTCACATCGGCGTTGAAGTACCACCCGTTGAGCGTATTGGCGGGATTGTCGCGGTAATCGAACTCCGCCCCCAGAGGCAGCGTCAGGATGGTGTATTTGTCTTCGCCGAATGCGTCGCGGTTTTCGGCCGTGCGCAGGCCAACGCCAAGGGTGTAGGTGCGGTTTTCGGAGGCGATCCGCTCGATCCCGGCTTCGAGGTCAAGCTGGCGCGAGAAGAACGATTCCTCGTCGAGCTGTTCGATCTGGGCCAGCGCATAGAAATTGGTGTCTTCGTTGAAGGTGGCGGGCCGTTCGAAGCGCACGCCGAGTTTATAGTCGGTGCCGCCGGTGCCACCGCCGATGCCGGTGATTTCGGCGTCAAAGCGCAACCGCTCGGCACCGCCCAGAAGATTGCGGTGCAGCCAGTAGCCGCTCAGACTGAGCCCTTCGAGGGTGGAGAGTTCAGCGCCGAACCCGATGCGGCGCAGCGGCGCGTCGATCAGCGTGGCGTTGATGGGCAGCGTGCCGTCGGGGGTGGGCACATCCGCCTCGTCGAGGTTGACGGCATTGAATGCGCCGGTGCGCCGCAGCCGTTCGGTCGCCAGACGGATTTCGCTGGGCGAGAAGATTTCGCCTTCGGGGAGCCCCGCGATGTCGATGATGCGCTGGCGGCGCACGCCGCTTTCGCTTTGGATGACGAGCGGTCCGAACCGCAGGCGGGGCCCGGGATCGAGCCCCAGATCGGCGTTGATCTGACGGTTGGGGTGATCGGCGGTGAGGTCCTGCTTGGTCAGCGCGGCCTTGGCGTGGCCCTGTTCGCGCCAGCCGTCGATGCCCGCGTCCGCGGTGCGTTTGAGCACGCCCAGACTGGCGGTTTCGCCGCTGGCAAAGCCTTCGGGCAGTTCGGTCCCTTCGGCCACGGGGGCGATACGGGCGCGCCCGAATTTGAATTTCGGCCCCGGTTCGACGGTGATGCGGATACGGTCGATGGTCGCGGGGGGCTGAACGGGCGGAATTTTCGCCGCCTCGATGCCATCGAGGCTGATGCGGATGACGCCGCCGAAATAACCGTTGTCGTAGAGCACGGCCAGCAGGCGTTTGTAATCCGCCTGCGCGGCGGCGAGGATTTCGGCCTTGGTCGGGGGGTTTTCCTCCAGCGCTTCCTGCTCGACCAGCAGCGAGCCGCCGCGCAGGGCGCTGTAGAGCGCGTCGTCCTCGGGTACACCGGTCAGCGTGACATCGGCGGCCTGTGCCGACAGCGTCCCCATGACCGAAATGAGGGCAGCCCCCAGAAAGGTGCGATACCCGCGTGGCGGAATTGGCTTCACGCAAAGACCCTCATCTATGACCCCGGCGCCCGCGTCCCGTTGGGGGGATCTGTCGGCCCGGTGTGTGACACTCACTAACGCACTCTAGTGCCACGGGCGGGCCGATTTCAAACGGCTTTCCTGCGGCGGCGTGCTTGCGCCAATGCTAACCTATCGCGGCAGGATTGCGACCGTTTTCAGCGGGCGCGCACCAACTATGACGTGATGGGGCGCAAAACCACACGGGCCGCCGCCGACAGGCACGCGTTCCGTGTGGTTTATCGTGGCGGGCATCACCGGTCAGCAGAAGGACACGGCGCGTTGGCGGGCCTGCGGAACATCGTAACGGTCCAGCATCATCACCTTGTGCCATGCGGCGGCGAAATCCTGCACGAGACGCGCGTTGCCGTCGTCGGCGCTGTACATCTCGGCCACCTGCCGCAGTTCGCTGTTGGCCCCGAACACCAGATCGCAGCGCGTGGCGGTGTAGCGCTGTGCCCCGCCGTCCCGCTCCACCAGATCAAAGAGGCTTTCGCTGTCGTCGCGCGGTTTCCATTCATAGTCCATCGACACGAGCACGCGGAAGAAGTCGTTGCTCAGCGTGCCGGGCCGGTCGGTAAAGACGCCGTGGTCGGACCCGTCGAAGTTCTGCCCCAGCACCCGCAGCCCGCCGGTGAGCGCCGTCCATTCCGGCGCGGTCAGCGTCAGCAGGGCGGCGCGGTCGAGGAACAGATGTTCGAGTGGGACGTCAAAGCGCACATCGGGGTTGTGGTAGTTGCGAAAGCCGTCGGCGACCGGTTGCAGGTAATCCATCTGTTCGGGGTCGGTCATCTCGTCGGTGGCATCCGTGCGGCCCGGCACGAAATCGACCGTGATGTCGTGGCCTCCGTCCTGTGCCGCCTGCTCTACCGCGGCGCAGCCCGCCAACACGATGAGGTCGGCCATCGAGACTTTCTTGCCGCCCGCCGCGTTCGCGTCGAAGTCCGCCTTGATGCCTTCGAGCGTGGCCAACACCCGGTCGAGCCGGTCGGGCGCGTTCACGGCCCAGCCCCGCAGAGGATGCAGCCGCAGCCGCGCCCCGTTGGCCCCGCCGCGTTTGTCGCTGTGGCGGTAGGTGGAGGCAGACGCCCATGCCACGGCCACCAGATCGGACACCGGCGTGCCGCTGTCCAGCACGCGGCGTTTGAGATCGGCCACCTCGGCGGCCTCGATCAGCGGGTGGTCGACATCGGGCAGCGGGTCCTGCCAGATGAAATCGGGGCCGACGTTTGGGCCGAGGTAGCGCGATTTCGGGCCCATGTCGCGGTGGATGAGCTTGTGCCACGCTTTGGAAAAGGCGGTGGTGAAGGCGTCAAAATCCTCGAGGAAATGCTCGCAGATCGCGCGGTAGGCGGGATCCCTGATGAGGGCGATATCGCTGGTCATCATCATCAGATCGTTCATTTTGCCCGGCTCGTGTGCGTCGGGCGTCTTGGGGGCGTTCGGGTCAGCCGGTGTCCATTGCAGCGCCCCTGCGGGCGACGTGGTCTGGACCCATTCGAACTTGAACAGATTCTCGAGGTAGCTGTTGTCCCAACGGGTGGGATCTGGGGTCCAGGATCCTTCGATGCCATTGGTCATGGTGTATTGCGCGAAACCGGTGCCGTTGGGGTTTTGCCAGCCCAGACCCATCGCCCTGAGCGGGGCACCTTCGGGGGCGGGGCCGATTTCCTGCGGGTCGGTCATGCCGTGGCTCTTGCCAAAAGCGTGCCCGCCCGCGATCAGCGCCACGGTTTCTTCGTCGTTCATGGCCATGCGGCTGAAGGTTTCGCGGATGTCGCGGGCCGATTCGAGCGCGTTGCCGTTGCCGTTGGGCCCTTCGGGATCGACATAGATCAGCGACTGGTGCGAGGCCCCGAGAGGGTTTTCGAGATCATAGTGATCCTCGTCGACCGCCCCTTCCCAGCGCAGGGTGCGGGTGACCATCTGGTTGGGGTGCCCCTCGCGCGGGCCTGCGGGCACTTCGCCGACCGGTTTGCCGTTCCAGCCTTCGGGGCCCCAGTAGGTTGCGCGGTCCGCTCCCCACGCGTCCTCGCGGCCAAAAGCAAACCCCTGCAACGGCAGACCCATGTCCTGCAGCGCGACGGTGCCCGCAAGCGCGATCAGGTCCGCCCAGCCGAGTGCGGCGCCGTATTTCTGCTTGATCGGCAGCAGCAGGCGGCGCGATTTGTCGGTGTTGCCATTGTCCCACCACGAATTGATCGGGGCAAAACGCTGCATCCCCTGCCCTGCACCGCCGCGCCCGTCGGCGATGCGGTAGGTCCCCGCGGAGTGCCACGTCATGCGCACCATTTGCGGGCCGTAGTTGTCGTAATCGGCAGGCCACCATGCCACCGGCGTGTGCAGAAAGCTGCGGATGTCGGCCCAGAGCGCGTCGACATCGAGATCGGCGATGGCGGCGGCCTGATCGAACCCTTTGGCGAGCGGATTGGCCTGCGCGGGGTTCTGATGCAAGATTTCGACCTTCAGCCGGTTCGGCCACCAGTGGTCAAGCTGGGGCTCGGACCCTGCGGCACCGCCCATGCGCGTGCCGCGGAACGGACAGGCGCCCTGGGTGGCTTCCATGCGGGTGTCGATCGGGGGGGTGGGGATAGAATTGGCCATTGCGTGTGTCTCCGTCTGCGTATGCAAACGAGTATAGGGCGCGCGGGCGGCTTGTCCGGTGTGGTGCGTGATTTGAAGCAAAGCGCCGCGACAAAAACCAATGGCGTTTCGGGAGCGCGGCGTCGGGTCATCGGGGAAAGTGGTGCGGTCGGAGAGACTCGAACTCTCACGGGTGTTACCCCACAGCGACCTCAACGCTGCGCGTCTACCATTCCGCCACGACCGCACGTCTGTGATGGTAGGGTCCAATACCGCGGTGTCGGCGCGACCTCAAGAGCCAATCTGCGAGAAAATGCGCGACCGGGGAAAACGGCGCGTGCCGGTGGGGTGTGGCGGGCCTCTTTTCCGGCGGGGGGGATTGAATTTGCCCGCCGCGATGGTCAGGTCAAGCGACGCCAAACACAAAGGATGCACCGTGACAGACACCGCAGCGCCGCAAGGCCCCGTTATTCAGGTCGACATCGTGTCGGACGTCATGTGCCCGTGGTGCATCATCGGATTTCGCCAGCTGGAACAGGCGCTTGCGCAGACCGGCACAGGCGCGCAGGTGCGGTGGCATCCGTTCGAGCTGAACCCGCAGATGGCGCCGGAGGGTGAAAACCTGCGCGATCATATCGTGCGCAAATACGGGATCAGCGCCGCGGACAGCGCCCGCAATCGCGCGCAAATGGAGGCGTTGGGCACATCGCTGGGTTTTGCGTTCAACTTTACCGACGACAGCCGCATCGTGAACAGTTTTGCCGCGCATCAGCTTCTCGATTGGGCGCTGGAGCATGGCCGGCAGCATCCGTTGAAGATGGCGTTGTTCGCGGCCCATTTCACCCAAGCGCGCGATGTGTCGGACCATGCGACGCTGGTTGATATTGCGGCGCAGGTCGGGCTGGACCGGGACGCCGCGCGCGGCGTGCTGGAGAGCGGATCACATGCCGCACAGGTGCGCGAGCGGCAGGGGTTCTGGACGGCGCAGGGCATTTCGGGCGTGCCCTCGATGATCTTTGGCGGCAAATACCTGTTGACCGGGGCGCAGGGCGCCGAGGGATACGCGCAGGTGCTGGCGCACGCGGTGGCGCAGGGCGATACCGTGACGGCAGGCTAGGCCCTTTTCCTTTGTCGGGCAGGCGGGTACATCAACGCCATGGTGGAATGGATCACATCGCACGGGTTGACCGATTACCGCCGCGCCGAGGCGTGGATGGAGACCCGCGCCGCGCAAATCGCGCAGGGCACGGCCGACGAATGCATCTGGCTGGTCGAGCATCCGCCCCTTTACACCGCCGGGACATCCGCCAGACCCGCCGATCTGATTGACCCCGACCGGTTCGATGTCTTCGACACGAAACGCGGGGGGCAGTATACCTATCACGGGCCGGGGCAGCGGGTGGCGTATGTGCTGCTGGATGTGGGCGCGCGCGGGCGCGATGTGCGCAGGTTTGTGCAAGACCTCGAAGGATGGGTGATCGACACGCTGGCCCAGTTCGGCGTGACCGGTGAGATCCGCGAGGGGCGCGTGGGCGTCTGGGTCAGTCGGCCCGAAAAGCCGCGCAACGCGGCCGGTCATGTGGCCGAGGACAAGATTGCCGCGATCGGTATCCGATTGCGTAAATGGATCAGTTTCCACGGCATTTCGATCAACGTGGAGCCGGATCTGTCGCATTTTGACGGGATCGTCCCCTGCGGCATTGCGCAACACGGTGTGACCAGTCTGGTCGATCTGGGGCTGCCGGTGACGATGGATGATCTGGACCTGGCGCTGCGCGAGAGTTTTGCCCGCCGGTTCGGACCGCGGCCCGCGCACGGCTGATCAGGCGGCATCGGCACCGCGCCCGTGCAGCCGCTGGTACTCGGCAATCACCTCGAGCAGTTTTTCGGTCCGCAGGGGTTTGTCCGAAAAGCTGTGGACGTGGGGATCGGCCTCGGCCCGGGCATGATCGGCGTGCAACAGCGATGTGGACAGCATCACGATGATCAGCTGTTCGCCCACCGGCAGACCCAGCTTTGCGTATTCCTCGAGAAATTCGAAACCGCCCATGCGCGGCATGTTGATGTCCAGAAATACGAGTTCCGGCAGGGCGCGCGCGGCGGCGAGATCGGATTTGATCAGTTCGAGCGCTTGCAGGCCGTCGGTGGCCACGTCGATATGCGCGGCCTTGCCCGATTTGCGGATGATGCGGGTGTGCATGAGGTTGGTGACGGCGTCGTCATCGACGAGCAGGATGCGGTTGATGGGGGTCATGGCTGTGTCCTTGCGCGGGGAATCGTGAGAGTGAAGGTGGCGCCCTGTCCCGGCGCGCCCTGTGCCTGCAGCGTGCCGCCGCGCCGCTGGACAAGCGTACGGGCGCAATAGAGCGCGACGCCCTGCCCCGGCGGATCGACGTGCAGGCGTTTGAAAAGCCCGAATAAATTTTCCTCGTCGCGCGGCAGGTCGATGCCGGTGCCGGTGTCCTGCACCGCGATGGCGAGTCCGTTTGCGGTGGCGTGGGCGCGGATGGTGATGGTCAACGGCCGCGTGGCATCGGCGTAGTCGCAGGCGTTTTGCAGCAGGCTGTGCAGGACGGCGCGCAGGTCGTCGGGATGAAAGCGCACCCGAAGGCCCCGCTCCACCTGCAGGACGAGCCGCGCCCCCGCCGCGCGCAGCCGTGCCCGCATGCCCCACAGCGCCGCCGCGATGGCACCGCGCGGGTCGATCAGCGGATCGGGGGCGACCGGTTCGTCGCGGATTTGCGAGACATGCACGAGGCTCGCGATTTTTTCGTTGGCCTGCTCGGCGGCGCGGTTGAGCCAATCGACAAGTTCGCGCACGTCCGGCGACAGATCGTCGGCACAATCCTGCAGCATCAGGCTCAGCCGCGCCAGATTGTTGACCGGCACCTTCAGATCATGGGTCGCCACGAAGGTAAGCTGGCGCAGTTCTTCGGCCTGTTCGGTCAATTGCGCGTGGGCGCTGGCCAGATCGAGACTGCTTTGCTTTTCGGCGGTGATGTCGGTGGCGCATCCGATGTGGCGCAGCACGTGCCCGTCTGTGCCCCGCTCGAAGATGCGGTCGACGGAGCGCAACCAGACGGTGCGCCCGTCCTTTGCACGGATGCGGTAGTCGAGCCAGAGCGTGCCGTCGGCGTCGAGATCCTGCATCGCGCCGACATGGGCGATCAGTTTGGGCAAATCCTGCGGGTGGGTGATCTGCAGAAAGAGGGCATCGCCCATCGCGCGCAATTCGTCCGGATCGTAGCCGAGATACTGCCCCACGGAGCGGTTGGTGTATTCATTCGCCTGCGTCCGGTGATTGTAGACATAGATGAAGCCCGGCATCAGCTCGACGATACGTTCGACCGACCACGGCTGCAGCGCGGCGGCAGCGGCACTGTGCGCGGGGGCGGCGGTATCGTAGGGCAGATGGCGCAGGGGCACGGGCGGTCGACCTTTCGGGGTTATGGCCCCCATTCATGGCGCGCGGTTTGTAAGGATTCGCTTAACACCCGCCCCCCGACACAGCAGGGAATCATTAAAATCAGAGCGAGCTTGCCGCCTGCGCGGGTCGGCCGGGGCGCGATCACACGGGTATGATCGCCCCGCGCGCCCGAAGAAGCGGCCGGGGGGTTGAAAATAACCCCACCTGCGACCATCGCGCCCATTGCTCTGTGCGGGACTTGGAATTAGAAGGTGCCAGAGCGCGCACCGCGTTTCGCCAACAGGCGTGGTGCGTTTTATGAATAATACTAGGAGGCACCGCATGGCAGACGCAGCCATTCACGGGCACGACCATGAAGACGAGCGTGGATTCTTCACGCGCTGGTTCATGTCCACAAACCACAAAGACATCGGTATCCTGTACCTGATCGTCTCCGCTTTTGTCGGGTTCATTTCTGTCGCCTTCACCGTTTACATGCGGTTGGAGCTGATGGATCCCGGCGTCCAGTACATGTGTATGGAAGGCGCGCGCATGTTCGCCGACGCTTCGGCCACCTGTACGCCCAACGGCCACCTTTGGAACGTTCTGATCACCGGCCACGGCATCCTGATGATGTTCTTCGTGGTGATCCCTGCCCTGTTCGGGGGCTTCGGCAACTACTTCATGCCGTTGCAGATCGGCGCGCCGGACATGGCGTTCCCGCGGATGAACAACCTGTCGTTCTGGCTGTATGTGGCCGGCACATCGCTGGCGATCTGTTCGGTTCTGCTGCCCGGTGGCAACGACCAGGCCGGATCGGGCGTTGGCTGGGTCCTGTATCCGCCGCTGAGCGTCAAGGAAGGCGGCATGTCGATGGATTTCGCGATCTTCGCGGTCCACGTCTCGGGTGCCTCTTCGATCCTTGGTGCGATCAACATGATCACCACCTTCCTGAACATGCGTGCCCCCGGCATGACCCTGTTCAAGGTGCCGCTGTTCAGCTGGTCGATCTTTGTCACAAGCTGGCTGATCCTGTTGTCGCTGCCGGTACTGGCGGGCGCGATCACCATGCTGCTGATGGACCGCAACTTCGGTTTCGCGTTCTTTGATCCTGCAGGCGGTGGCGATCCGGTACTGTACCAGCACATCCTGTGGTTCTTCGGTCACCCCGAAGTGTACATCATCATCCTGCCCGGTTTCGGCATCATCAGCCACATCATCGCGACCTTCTCGCGCAAGCCGATCTTTGGCTATCTGCCAATGGTCTGGGCGTTGATCGCGATCGGTGTTCTGGGCTTTGTCGTCTGGGCGCACCACATGTACACCGTCGGGATGAGCCTCAACCAGCAGGCCTATTTCATGCTGGCCACGATGGTCATCGCGGTGCCGACAGGGGTCAAGATCTTCTCGTGGATCGCGACCATGTGGGGCGGTTCGCTCGAGTTCAAGACACCCATGCTCTGGGCCTTCGGCTTCCTGTTCCTGTTCACCGTCGGCGGTGTGACCGGTATCGTGCTCAGCCAGGCGGCTGTGGACCGGTACTATCACGACACCTACTATGTCGTGGCGCACTTCCACTACGTGATGAGCCTTGGCGCGGTGTTCTGCATCTTTGCGGGTATCTACTTCTACCTGCCCAAGATGACGGGCCGTATGTATCCCGAATGGGCCGGCAAGCTGCACTTCTGGGCGATGTTCATCGGGGCCAACCTGACGTTCTTCCCGCAGCACTTCCTGGGCCGTCAGGGTATGCCACGCCGCTACATCGACTATCCCGACGCGTTCGCCTACTGGAATGCATGGTCGAGCTGGGGCGCGTTCCTGTCCTTTGCATCGTTCCTGTTCTTCTTCGGGGTCATCGCCTACACCCTGACACGCGGCGCGCGCGTCACGGCGAACAACCCGTGGAACGAATACGCCGATACGCTGGAATGGACCCTGCCATCGCCCCCACCGGAGCACACCTTCGAGCAGCTGCCGAAACGTGAGGACTGGGACAAGGCGCCCGGCCACTAAGGCCAGCGACACAAGAACAGCAAGGGGCTCCGACGGCGGTCGGGGCCCCTTTTTACGTGCGCCCCCTTTTTGCGCGGCGGCATTCTTACTTTTGCCGGGTTTGCACGGTAGCCTGCACGGGATTGCCACCGCCGGACACGCCATGCTGACCACCCTCACCCTTGCCGCGATCCACGCGCCGCAGACTTTGGCGAGCCGGTATGCCCCGACGCCCGAGATGATCCTGAGTGCGCAGATTGTCGGGTTGGGCCTGCTGGCGGCATGCTTCGCCGCGATTACCTTCGGGGTCATGCCCTACTGGCTGCTGATCGCCCCACCCCCGCCCTATGCCCTGCTGACGGCGACGCCGGTCGGAGCGAGCATCGTGGGAATGGTGCTGCTGGCGCCTGCGATGTGGGCCGCGGCCGGGGGCCGGACAGACCGCGCGACCGAGATCGACCGCACGCTGGTGCAGGGGCTGGGGTTCACACTGGCGCTTGCCCCCGTCGGATCGCAGGCGCAGCAGGACTTTGGCGCGGGCGGGCCGGTGCCGGTGATCCTGGGCTGTGCGTCGCTGGTGGTGGTGGCGGTGCTGGTGCTGCGCACGCTGCGGAACTTGCGCCGCGCCCTGCGGCAGCCCGACCCGTGCAATGCACCGTTCACAGATTGTCGCATTGATCCGTGGGCCAGAGGCATTACAACACCCCCATGCCTTACGAGTGGACATCAGCCCCCCACAGCACCCCGCAGATCATGCGGTTGTGGCCCCATCAATCCCTGCCCGCGCGGGGCATGGCGGCCTTTGTGCTGACGACCTTTACGCTGATCTGCATTCCTACGCTGCCGCTGCTTGGCTCGCCCATCCTGTGGGGGATGTTGCCGTTTACGATGGCTGCGGTGTGGGGCATCTATTTCGCGCTGCAACGCAACCACCGTGCCCGGCTGATCGAAGAGGAGCTGGTGCTGGACCGCGACATGGCGCGTCTGGTGCGCACCAACCCCAAGGGTGACACGCAGGAGTGGGACTGCGACCGGTACTGGACGCAGGTCACGAAATACGACGATGAAGGGCCGGTGCCGCATTACGTCACCCTGCGCGGGAAGGGCCGCGAGGTCGAGATCGGTGCGTTTCTCAGTGAGGAGGAGCGGATTGCGCTTTACGAAGACCTGCAGCGCGCGCTGAAGCGGTAGTGTCGTGGGGCACGCGGCCCCCCGATGTGCGGGGGGCTGCGGTTGTGGCGCGCTCAGGCCGAGAGCTGGTCCTTGACCATCGGGCCGACGCGGCCGAAATCCATGCGGCCGGTGTATTTCGACTTCAACACGCCCATGACCTTGCCCATATCGCGGATCGAGCTTGCGCCCGTTTCGGCAACGGCATCGGCCACGGCGGCCTTGGTTTCCGCCTCGTCCAGCTGGCGGGGCAGGAATTCTTCGATCACCTCGATCTCGGCCCGTTCGCTTTCGGCCAGATCAAGCCTGCCGCCCTCTTCGTAGGCGCGGGCGGATTCGACCCGTTGCTTGGCCATTTTGCCAAGGATCGCAAGCACATCGTCATTGCCGACGCCTTCGTCGTTGCCTTCGGCACGCGCGGCGATGTCCTTGTCCTTGATCGCGGCATTGACCAGCCGAAGGGTGGACAGCCGGCTGGCGTCCTTGTCTCTCATCGCCTGTTTCAGGGCGTCGTTGATACGGGTGCGCAGATCCATCATGGTCCTCTATGCAAACATCTGTTCGAGCCTGTGACCCTAGCGAAACTATTGCAATTCCGCAATGCTGGCGACACTGCGTAACCTGCTGGCAAACATAGACTTTTCATTTAGGCGCCCCCATTGACGGCGGATGCCCCACACGGTAGTTTCCAGCCGTTTGCCGATCCATCCCCGCCCCGCGCCGCCGGGGTCTGCCAAAAAGGATACGCCCATGGCCGCTGCTGCCCCCACACACCCGACTGCCTGTCTCGCGCTTGCGGATGGATCGCTGTTTTACGGGATGGGGTTCGGCGCGACCGGCCAGACCGTGGCAGAGATGTGTTTCAACACCGCGATGACCGGCTATCAGGAAATCATGACCGATCCGTCCTACGCAGGCCAGATCGTCACCTTTACCTTTCCGCATGTGGGCAACGTCGGCACCAACCCCGAAGACGACGAAACAGCCGATCCGGTTGCGGCGGGCATGGTGGTCAAATGGATGCCGACCGACCCGAGCAACTGGCGCGCGGTCTCGCATCTGTCGGACTGGCTGGCCGCGCGGGGGCGTATCGCCATCGGCGGCATCGACACACGCCGCCTGACCCGTGCGATCCGCCAGCAGGGCGCGCCCCACGCGGCGCTGGCCCACAACCCCGACGGGGTTTTTGATGTCGAGGCGCTGGTGGCGGCAGCGCGCGAATTTGCGGGGCTGGAAGGTATGGATCTGGCGAAGGACGTGACCTGTGCGCAGTCCTATCGCTGGAACGAGCAACGCTGGGCCTGGCCGGAAGGGTACACGCCGCAGGTCGATGCCAAGCACAAGGTCGTGGCGATCGACTATGGCGCCAAGCGCAACATCCTGCGGTGTCTGGCATCTGCGGGGTGCGAGGTGACGGTGCTGCCCGCATCGGCGACCTATGAGGATGTCATCGCGCATCAGCCCGATGGTGTATTTTTGTCGAACGGTCCGGGCGATCCGGCCGCGACGGGGGAATATGCGGTACCGATGATCCGCGACGTGCTGCACAAGACGGAGCTGCCGGTGTTCGGCATCTGCCTCGGCCACCAGATGCTGGCGCTTGCGCTTGGCGGCACCACGGTCAAGATGAGCCACGGCCACCACGGGGCGAACCATCCGGTAAAGGACATGGACACCGGAAAGGTCGAGATTACCTCGATGAATCATGGGTTTGCCGTCGACAGCCAATCCCTGCCCGACGGCGTCGTTGAGACGCACCGGTCCCTGTTTGACGGGTCGAATTGCGGCATCCGCATGGAGGGGCGTCCGGTCTATTCCGTCCAACACCACCCCGAAGCGAGCCCCGGCCCCCAGGACAGCTATTACCTGTTCGAGCGGTTCGCGGAGGCGATGGCGGCGCGGGGGTGAGCCGCCAGGCGTCTTGTTGATAGGATTATTGACAATTAACCATTTGATACAAATGGATAATTTAAGATTTCGTTAACCACCAGTTAACCTCTCGCGCACAAAGCTGTCGTGTCCTTGAACGACAGGTGGTGCGCGATGAGCGATCTGCGCCTGCGTTTGCCCGAACCGAAGGCGGCAGAATATCTGGAGGCCCCGCCGCCCTTTGGCCGATTGCTGGTAAATGCGGGAATCATAAAGCAAGACGACCTTGTCCATGCGCTGAACCTGCAGCAGCATGTGGATGCCCCTTTGGGCGAAATTCTGGCCGCCGAAGGCTTGGCGCGGCGCAGCGATATTCTGGCCGCGCTGTCGCGCCAGCACCAGATGCAACTGGCCGATCTGGCGGCCGATCCCCCCGATCCGCGCATCAAGGCCTATCTGCCCACGGCGCTGTGCCTGAAATATCAGGTGGTCCCGTGGATGATGATGGGGGATGTTTTGCTGGTCGCGACCAACACGCCGGGCGCATTTGCCGATTTTCAGGCCTGTCTGGGCGTCGGCGGACGCAAGGTGTTGCCGGTGCTGGCTCAGGCGGCGGACATCCGGCACGCGATCAGCACGCTTTATGGTGACGAACTTGCCGAACGCGCCGCGACCCGCGTGCCCGCCGCGCATAGCTGCCGGACCTGGACCGCGACATCGCCGTTGCGCCGGGTGTGGGCGAGCCTCATCGCGGGCGCAGCCATCGGCCTGACAATTGCCGCACCGCGCATGGTGCTGACCGGGCTTTTGCTGCTGGCGCTGTTGACGCTGGTGATGACGACAACGCTCAAGGTGCTGGCCTTTGGCGCCCAGATGCACGCGCGGTTTTTCGACCGCACGCCCCCTGCCCCCGAAGCGGCCGCCCCGTTCAGATTGCCGCGGGTGTCGGTGCTGGTGCCGTTGCTGAACGAAGAGGAAATAGCCGGAAAGCTGATCGAGCGGTTGTCGCGGTTGACCTACCCCAAGTCCCTGCTGGACGTGGTTCTGGTGCTGGAAGCGCAGGACACTGTCACGCGCAAGACCATCGCGCGCACCCAGATGCCCCCGTGGATGAGCGTGATTGAAGTGCCGCAAGCCTCTGATCTGACGACAAAACCAAGGGCGCTGAACTATGCGCTGGATTTCTGTCGGGGATCGGTGATCGGGGTCTGGGACGCCGAGGATTGCCCCGAGCCGGACCAGATAGAGCGCATCGTGACACGGTTCAATGCGGCGCCTGACAACGTGGCCTGCCTGCAGGGGCGGCTCGATTACTACAACCCGCGGGCGAACTGGTTGGCGCGGTGTTTTGCCATCGAATATGCCACGTGGTGGCGGATGATGTTGCCCGGCGTCGCGCGGTTGGGGCTGGTGGTGCCATTGGGCGGCACCACGCTGTTTTTCCGCCGGCCCATACTGGAAAAACTGTGCGGTTGGGATGCGCATAATGTGACCGAGGACGCCGATCTGGGCCTGCGGCTGGCCCGTGAGGGATACGTCACGGAGCTGGTCGAGACCACGACCTTCGAGGAGGCCAACGCCCGCGCGTGGCCGTGGATCAAACAACGCTCACGGTGGTTGAAAGGCTATCTCATCACGTGGGTCGTGCACATGCGCGCGCCCGGCAAGCTAATGAAAGAGCTGGGTTTTTGGCGATTCATGGGGGTGCAGGCCCTGTTTCTGGCGACATTCGTGCAATTCGCGCTGGCGCCGCTGCTGTGGTCATTCTGGATCACGCTTCTGGGGGTCACGCATCCGGTGACCAGCGTTCTGGGGTCTGACCTGATGTGGCATATCGCGGTGGTTTTCCTGGTGGCGGAAGTCATCAATCTGACGGTGTCGCTGGCGGCAGTGTCGGGGCGCGCGCACCGGCATTTGCTGCCGTTTGTCTTTACCATGCCGTTCTATTTCACGATGGCGGCCGTCTCGTCCTACAAGGCGCTCAAGGAAATGGTGGCGCAGCCATTTTACTGGGACAAGACGCAGCACGGGATCAGTCTGGGCGACGAACCCGCCCGCGCGGCGGCTCCTGACGCGGACGCGGCCCACCATGCCGATTTGCAGCCCATCCGTCTGCCGCTGGCGCAGCTGTGGGACAGCACCCGCTGTTTGGTGGCGGGCGGCGGTCGGTGGAGCGGTTTCATTCCGCCCGATCAGGATGCCGTTTTGCCGACGGTAGTGCCCGCCTTGCCGGAGGATCTGGTCGTGCCGCCGCAGGAGCCGCGCGCCTAGGCTTCAGGTTCGCGCGCGTCTGCGTCCTGTTTGAGGCGGGTGGTGAAGGCCACCGAGATATGCGCCCGCAGTGCGGCATCCGCGGCATCGCCGTCACGCGCCTCGATCGCGGCCACGATGCGGTCGTGTTCCTGCTGGGCGATTTCGCCGCGCCCTGTCGCGGCCAGCGAGGTTGTCGCCATCAACGCCATCGAGCGGTGCACCAGATCGAGCTGCTGCACCAGAAAGCGGTTGTGCGAGGCAAGATGGATCTGTTTGTGAAACCGCCGGTTGGCGCGGGCCAGTGCTGCGGGATGGTCCATCAGGGCATTGTCGTCCTCGACCATTTCACGCAGGAGCCGGACCTCTTCTTCGGTGGCGTGACGGGCGGCAAGGCGGGCGGCGAGCCCTTCGAGTTCACCGCGCACCACGTAGAGTTCGGCCATCTGGTTATGATCGAGCGACGCGACGATCAGGCTGCGCCCGTCGCGGGTTAGCAGGGATTGGGTTTCGAGCCGCTGCAGGGCTTCGCGGATGGGGGTGCGCGACACGCCGAACCGGTCCGCCAGTTCACTTTCCACCAGACGGTCGCCGGGGCGGTAGATGCCGGTGTCGATCGCTTCGAGGATCATCGAATAGGCATCGGTCGACGGGGCGCGCGCGGAGGGGGTACGGGTGGGCATGGCCGTTCTTTTCATTTGTTTCGCCGCACCTTAGCGGGCGTCCTGCGGGCTGCATAGCCCCTTGCACCTGCGCCTTCGGCTGCCTACGACTGGCACATGGCCAAAGACGCGTTTTCCCACGTGGACACCTGGGTGTTCGATCTCGACAATACGTTGTATCCGCCCTCGGCGCGGTTGTTCGATCATATCGAGGTGCGCATGACCGATTGGGTGATGCAGGCGCTTGATGTCGATCAGGCCGAAGCAAACCGCTTGCGGGTCGCGTACTGGCACCGCTATGGCACGACGCTGGCGGGGCTGATGCGCGAGCATGATCTGGACCCGCTGCCCTATCTGGAGGATGTGCACGACATCCCGATGGACAGCCTGACCCCCGACCCGGTGCTTGCCGCGCGCATTCGTGACCTGCCGGGGCGGCGCATTGTCTACACCAACGGCTGCGCGCCCTACGCCGAGCGGGTGCTGCATGCGCGGGGTCTGTCGGGGTTGTTTGATGCGATCTACGGTGTGGAGCACGCGGATTTCCTGCCCAAACCCGAAGCGGCGGCCTTTGACCGTGTTTTTGCGCAGGACGGCATCACACCCGCCCGCGCCGCGATGTTCGAGGACGAGCCGCGCAATCTGGCGGTGCCCCATGCCCTGGGCATGCGCACGGTTCACGTGGCCCCCGAACGCGCCGACGCGCCGCATGTGCAATTCCATACCGATGACCTATCTGTGTTTCTGGACAGGCTGACACGGTAAGGCGCGATGACACAGAGCTGCGATATTCTGATTTCGGGTGGCGGCATTGCCGGGCTGACGGCCGCGGCGGCCTTTGGCACCGCGGGGTTCAAGGTGATCTGTGTCGATCCGGCACCGCGCATCACCGACGGGAACGCCAAGGGCGCCGATCTGCGCTCCACTGCGATGTTGCAACCGGCGCGCGCGTTGCTGGCGCGGGCGGGTGTATGGGAGGCACTGGCCCCCCATGCGGCAGCGTTGCAGGTGATGCGGATCATCGATGCGGGCGGCGAGGTCGCCGAACCGCGGGTGACCAAGGAATTCGACGCATCCGACATTTCGGATGAGCCGTTTGGCTGGAACTTTCCGAACTGGTTGCTGATCCGCGAGCTTGTGGCACGGCTGGAGGCGTTGGAGACTGTTGATTTCCGCCCCGGTGTCGGGACAACGCGGCTGTTTACCCGCACGGGGTCGGCGAAGGTATCGCTGAGCGAGGGCGGGCCGGTCACCGCGCGGTTGGTCATTGCGGCCGACGGGCGCGGATCGCCCATGCGCACAGCGGCGGGGATCGGGGTGCACACCAAACGCTATGGCCAGAAGGCGATGGTGTTTGCGGTGACCCACCCTGTGCCGCATGATAATGTGTCGACGGAAATTCACCGCACGGGGGGGCCTTTCACGCTGGTGCCGCTGCCGGACCGCGACGGGATGCCCTGTTCGGCGGTGGTGTGGATGGACGACGGGCGCGCCACGATGGACCGGATGGCGCTGGATGCACAGGCCTTCGAGGCGGCGGCGTCGGACCGGTCGTGCCACCATTTCGGACCTTTGACGCTGGTCAGCGACCGTCAGGTGTGGCCGATCATCACCCAGCATGCCGATCGGCTGAGCGCGGAGCGGGTGGCGCTGATCGCGGAGGCCGCCCATGTGATGCCACCCATCGGGGCGCAGGGGTTGAACATGTCACTGACCGATATCGCGACGCTGCTGGATCTGGCGGAGGCCCGGCGCGAGGGGCTGGGCGATGCGCAGATGCTGGAGGCATATCACAAGGCACGCCATAGCGATGTGCGGATGCGGGTGCAGGGGATCGATCTGCTGAACCGAGCCAGTCAGGCGCAGGCTCCGCTGGCACGCGATGCGCGCGCCGCGGGGCTGAACGCGCTTTATTCGGCGGCGCCGGTGCGCAAGATACTGATGCAGATGGGCCTTGGCATGCGCTGAGTGCTGCGGCTATTCGGCGGCTTCGACAGTTTCGGCCTCAATCTGTGCCGCCCGTTTTTCAACCTGCTCGACGATGTGATCGACCATCTGCGCGTTGTCGAGTTTGTGGCTTTGCTTGCCCGCAAGATACACCATGCCGGACCCTGCCCCGCCGCCGGTAAAGCCCACGTCCGTCATCAGCGCCTCACCGGGGCCGTTCACGACGCAGCCGATGATCGACAGGCTCATCGGGGTTTTGATGTGCTCGAGCCGCTGTTCGAGGGCTTCGACGGTCTTGATCACGTCAAAGCCCTGCCGCGCGCAGGACGGGCAGGAGATGATGTTCACGCCGCGGTGCCGCAGCCCCAATGATTTGAGAATTTCATAGCCGACCTTGACCTCTTCAACCGGATCGGCGGAGAGCGAGACGCGGATCGTGTCGCCGATCCCCATCCACAGCAGGTTCCCCAGCCCGATGGCCGATTTGATGGTGCCCGACGTCAGCCCGCCCGCCTCCGTGATGCCAAGGTGGATGGGCGCGTCGGTGGCGTCGGCAAGTTGCTGGTAGGCGGCGGCGGCCATGAACACATCCGAGGCTTTGCAGCTGATCTTGAATTCGTGAAAATCGTTGTCCTGCAGGATCTTGATGTGATCCAGACCGCTTTCGACCATCGCGTCAGGGCACGGCTCTCCGTATTTTTCGAGCAGGTGCTTTTCGAGACTGCCCGCGTTCACGCCGATGCGGATCGAGCAGTTGTTGTCGCGCGCGGCCCTTATGACCTCCTTGACGCGCTTTTCGTCCCCGATGTTGCCGGGATTGATGCGCAGGCAGGCCGCACCCGCTTCGGCGGCTTCGATGCCGCGTTTGTAGTGGAAATGGATGTCGGCAACGATCGGCACGGGCGATTGGGCCACGATGTCCTTGAGCGCGGCGGAGCTGTCCACATCGGGCACCGACACGCGCACGATATCTGCCCCCGCATCGGCGGCGGCCTGAATCTGCGCGACGGTGGCGGCAACATCCGGTGTCAGCGTGTTGGTCATGGTCTGGACGGTGATGGGGGCATCGCCGCCCACCGGCACGTTGCCCACCATGATCTGGCGCGATGTGCGGCGGTAGATGTTGCGCCACGGGCGGATGTGATTGAGCGACATGTCAATTCCTCGGGACAGGGAGCACCCCATCTACCTAGTCAGGCAGGGGCCGGGCCGCAATGAAAAGCTGAGGATAAATCGGGAACCGGCCCGCGGCTTATTCGCCGGGGACCGCAGTTGCGGGCTGCAGCTCTGCGACCACCTTGGCGATGGTGCTGTCTTGCTGGAACACGGTGGGCTCATAACGCTCGGTCAGGGCCGCCTGTTGCAGGGGCAGATTGGACGTGACGCTGCCGCGCCCGCCCACGGGGCCGAAGACCTGACCGGCCATCATGAAATAGACCGCCCCGCTTTGGCCGGTGCGCAGGGTTGGCGCCTCTTCCAGCGCGGGCACGTCGTAGGTTTCGCCCTGCTGCATGACCTTCTCGAACAGGTTGGTGCCATCGGCGGCACGCACGCGCACCCAGGTTTCGCCGGTGGCGACGATGGTGACGGCGGGGGCCGGACCTTCGACAACCTGCGGCACGTTGAAGCCCGTGGGCACAAGTGGTTGCGCGATGTCGGTCGGATCGGCGTCGGCGAATTGCGCGGTAAGCGGTGTATCCGGCGCATCGGCCTGCGGGCTGCGGGTTTCCTGCGTCCCTGCTGTGGCGAAAACGCCGACATTGCGCGGATCAAGCGTCGAAATGGGCGCGTCGCGGGCCACCATGACCGGCACGTCAAGCGCCTGCGGACGGTAGAGACGGTCCAGCGCCTCCACCCGCGCGGTTTCCAGCGTGGCGGGCACCGATACATCGGTTGTGGTCGCGTCGGGTGTTGTGCCGATGGCCGCGCCTTGCAGCGGGTCAAGATCGGACAGAACAATCGGTGTCTGGTCGACGGGTGCGACCTGCACGCGCTGCACTTCCTGCAGCACGGTCCAGCCGCCAAAACCGATGGCCCCGATCAGACCGACCAGAACAAAGGTCGAGCCGATGGCGCTGGGTTCGATGCGGCTGAGCACACTGTCGCCGCTGGGGGCAAAGGGCATGACCGGTTTGGCAAAGATATCCTGATCGCCGCGGTTGTTGATGCGGTCCTCGCGGCTCGGCTTTTTGACGACAGAGGCTTCGGCGGACATGCCGTGCGCCACGGAGAAGCCTGATTCGGTGCAGAACGCATCGAACGCCTTGTCAGGGTCCATGTTCAGATAGCGCGCGTAGGAGCGCACGTAGCCGGCGATAAATCCGGGGGTGTCGAAGGCATCGGGATCGGCGTTTTCGATGGCCGCGATATAGGAGGCCTTGATGCGCAATTCGCGCTGCACATCCAGCAGGGATTTGCCCAAAGTCGCCCGTTCGCCGCGCATCACGTCGCCCAGACGCAGTTCGAAAGCGTCAAAACCAGTCGGTTCTACCGCTTCCACCTCAACGTTCTTGGAGGACCAACGCCCAATCATACCGATGCCCCAATACAGCTATATGCCTGCAGACCCTTGAACCAACCACATCTTGATTCGTCCTGAGCCTTTGTTCCGCTACCAATAGCATAACGCAAACAGTTTGGCGAATTTACGGTATTCAGCCGACCATTTCGGCGCGATTTAGCGCACAATGCGCCCATAGCCCATCCATAGCGTGTACGAGCTTGTCCATTTCATCCGGTCCGTGCACGGGCGACGGTGTAAAGCGCAGCCGCTCCGTGCCGCGTGGCACGGTGGGGAAGTTGATGGGCTGGACGTAAATGCCGTGTTCTTCCAACAGCATGTCCGACAGCAGCTTGGTGTGGACGGGATTGCCGACGATGACCGGAACGATGTGGCTGCCGTGATCGATGATCGGCAGGCCCAGCCCCTTGAGGCGCAGCTTGAGTGCCGCGGCCTGTTGCTGGTGCTTTTCGCGCAGTTCGGGCGCTTTTTTCAGGAATGCCACGGATGCGGCCGCCCCTGCGGCCACGGCGGGCGGCAGCGAGGTGGTGAAGATGAAGCCCGGCGCGTAGGAGCGAATGGCATCGCACATCTTGTCGGAGGCCGCGATATAGCCGCCCATCACGCCGTAGGCTTTTGCCAGCGTGCCGTTGATGATGTCGAGCCGGTGCATCAGGCGGTCGCGTTCGGCCACCCCTGCCCCGCGCGGCCCGTACATGCCCACGGCGTGCACTTCGTCGATATAGGTCAGCGCGCCGAATTCGTCGGCCAGATCGCAGATCGCCTCGATCGGGCCGAAATCGCCGTCCATCGAATAAATCGATTCGAAGGCGATCAGCTTGGGCGCGTCTGCGTCGTCGGCTGCCAGAAGCTCGCGCAGGTGGTCGACGTCATTGTGGCGGAAGATGCGTTTGGAGCCGCCGTTGCGGCGCACGCCCTCGATCATGGAGGCGTGGTTGAGCTCGTCCGAATAGATGATCAGGCCGGGAAAGAGTTTCGGCAGCGTGCTGAGCGTGGCGTCATTGGCAATGTAGGCGGAGGTGAACAGCAACGCCGCTTCCTTGCCGTGCAGATCGGCCAGTTCGGCCTCCAATCGCTTGTGATAGACGGTCGTGCCCGAGATGTTGCGCGTGCCGCCCGAGCCGGCTCCGGTGGCATCGATGGCTTCGTGCATTGCGGCCAGAACGACCGGATGCTGCCCCATGCCGAGGTAGTCGTTGCCACACCACACCGTGATGTCACGCTCGGCGCCGTTTTCCTGTGTCCAGACGGCATGGGGGAAGTTGCCGTTGCGCCGCTCGATGTCGATAAACGTGCGGTAGCGCCCTTCGTCGTGCAAGCGGTCAATCGCCTGATCGAGCTTTGCCGAATAGTCCATGCGCGTCTCCGTCCGAACCGGGTGTGCAGCGTCCGGGCTGCACCCCACCTGAATTGTTTAGAACGAATATAGACTGGCGGCGGCAGCTTCAACTCAGAAAGCCGCGCAGAGTGTCGCATGTCTTGTTTCCAATGGGAAATTTTGGACCCGGCGCGGGACGCTGGACACGCCCCGCGCGCCTGTTAGGGTCGCCCCGAACCGCATAAAGGAGCCCCCCATGTCGCTTGACGATGTTCTTGCCCGTATTGACGCCGATCTGCCCGCCGCGACCGAACGCCTGCTGGATCTGCTGCGCATCAAGTCGATCTCTACCGATCCCGCGTTCAAGCAGGAGTGCGAGGCGGCTGCGGACTGGTTGGTGGCCGATCTCGAGAGCCTCGGCATCACGGCGCAGAAATGCCCCACGCCGGGCCATCCGATGGTGGTGGGTCACGCGGGCCCCGAGGACGGCAAGCCGCATCTGCTGTTTTACGGCCACTACGATGTGCAGCCGGTTGATCCGCTCAACCTGTGGGACCGCGACCCGTTCGACCCCGCCGTGGAGGAGACCGAGGCGGGTCAGGTCATTCGTGGCCGCGGTGCCGCCGACGACAAGGGCCAGTTGATGACCTTTGTCGAGGCGTTGCGTGCGTGGAAGGAGGTCGAGGGGGGGTGGCCGTGCCGGATCACGATCTTTTTCGAGGGCGAGGAGGAATCCGGTTCGCCCTCGCTGGTGCCGTTCATGCAGGAGAACGCAGACGCGTTGCGCGCCGATTTCGCGATGA
Source organism: Sulfitobacter sp. S190 (assembly GCF_025141935.1). Lineage (NCBI taxonomy): Bacteria > Pseudomonadati > Pseudomonadota > Alphaproteobacteria > Rhodobacterales > Roseobacteraceae > Sulfitobacter > Sulfitobacter sp. S190. The sequence continues at coordinate 2,367,939 of NZ_CP081120.1, forward strand.
TCTGCGACACCGGCATGTTCCAGAGCCGCACCCCCGCGATCACAACCATGCTGCGCGGGTTGCTGGGCGAAGAGCTGACGATCAAGGCCGCGACGAAAGATCTGCATTCGGGCATGTTTGGCGGTGTGTCGATCAACCCGATCCGCGTGCTGGCCCGCGTCATCGCGTCTTTGCACGACGACGAGGGGCGCATCACGGTGCCGGGATTTTACGACGGCGTGCCCGAATTGCCCGACGCGTTGCGCCAGCAATGGCAGGGGCTGGCCTTTGACCACGCGGGGTTTTTGGGCGATGTGGGGCTGAGCCATCCTGCAGGAGAGCAGGACCGCACCCCGCTCGAGATGATCTGGTCGCGGCCCACCTGCGATGTGAACGGCATCGGGGGCGGGTATCAGGGCGACGGGTTCAAGACCGTTCTGCCCGCAGAGGCCTCCGCCAAGATTTCGTTCCGGCTGGTCGGCGATCAGGATCCGCTGGCGATCCGGGCGGCGTTTCGCAAGATGGTGGAGGACATGCTGCCGCCCGATTGCTCGGCAGAGTGGACAGACCACGGGGCCAGCCGGGCCTCGGCCATGTCGATCGATGATCCGGCGTTTGCTGCTGCACTGGGGGCATTGAGCGATGAGTGGCAAATCCCCGCGGCCTATATCGGGTGCGGCGGGTCGATCCCCATCGCGGGACACTTCGCACAGATCCTCGACACCCCGCCGATGCTGATCGGTTTCGGGAAGGACGACGACCAGATCCATTCCCCGAATGAAAAATACGACATGGAAAGCTTTCACATGGGCACGCGGTCGTGGGCGCGTATTCTGGATGCGCTGACCCGCTAGGGCCGGTTGCCCGGATTGCCGTCGCGGTCGGGATCGTCGGGATTGCTGGAAAACAGCGCGATCTTGTTGCCTTGGGGGTCGCGCAGATAGCCCACGTAAAAGCGGGGGCCGTAGTCGGGGCGAAAGCCCGGCTGCCCTTCGTCGCTCCCGCCTGCGGCGATGGCAGCGGCGTGCAGGGTGCGCACCTGACGCTGGGTGCGGGCCTCGAACGCGACCATCGCGCCGTTGCCCGCTGAGGCCGGCCGCCCGTCGAACGTCGGCTTGACGTAGAAATCGGGCAGCGTCGGCGCCGGCCCCGTCGGCACCGGCAAGGCAAAGCTGAGCCCCTCGGCCCCTTCCGTCAGACCGTAGCCCAGCGCCGGCAGAAAGGCACAGTAGAACCGTTTGGCGCGGGCCAAATCGTCGGCCCCCACCGTGACATAGGCGATCATCGTGCCACTCCGGCCGGTCGCACGCTAGAGCACCTCGTCCACGACAGCCTTCAGCCGCGCCAGCGTCGCATCCACGTCATAGAGTTTATCCAGACCGAATAGGCCCAGCCGGAAGGTACTGAAATCATCGGGTTCGCCCACCTGCAGCGGGACGCCCGCGGCGATCTGCATGCCCTTTTCCATGAACGCCTTGCCCGATTTGATCTCCGCGCGGTCGGTGTAGCAGACCACCACCCCCGGCGCGCCGTAGCCGTCGGCGGCGACCGCGCGCACGCCGTGCGCCTTCATCATCTCGCGCACCCCGTCACCCAGACGCCATTGCGCTTCCTTGAGCCGGTCGAAGCCGTAGTTTTTGGTTTCGACCATCGTGTCGCGGAAATCGCGCAGCGCGTCCGTCGGCATCGTCGCATGGTAGGCGTGGCCGCCATCGAGATAGGCGCGCATGATGCTGTGCCATTTGCCCAGATCGATCGCAAAACTGTCGGAGGTGGTCTCTGCGAGCCGGTCGACGGCGCGTTGCGACATCATCACCAGCCCGGCGGAGGGCGAGGCGCTCCAGCCCTTTTGCGGCGCGGAGATCAGCACGTCGACGCCCAGCGCCTTCATGTCGACCCACGCACAGCCCGAGGCGATGCAATCCAGCACCATCAGCGCGCCCGCGTCATGGGCGGCCTGCGCCATCTGGCGGATGTAGGCGTCGGGCAGGATCACCCCCGCGGAGGTTTCCACGTGCGGGGCAAAGACCACGGCGGGTTTCGCGTGGGCGATGGCGTCGACCACGTCCTCGATGGGGCACGGGGCATAGGGCGCGGGGCTGTCGTTGCCCTGTGCGCGGGCCTTCATCACGGTGGTGTTGCCCGTCAGCCCGCCGGTTTCGATGATCTGGCTCCACCGGTAGGAGAACCAGCCGTTTCGCACCACCACCACATCGCGGTCGCGGGCGAACTGGCGGGCGACCGCCTCCATGCCGTAGGTGCCGCCACCGGGCACGAGCGCCACCGCATCGGCGTTGTAGACCTCGCACAGCATGGCGTGAATGTCGCGCATCACCGACTGGAAACTTTGCGACATCGAGTTCAGCGAGCGGTCGGTGAACACCACCGAGAATTCTTCGAGCCCATCGGGATCCACGGTATCAAGCAATGCCATTGGTCAGTCTCCATCTGTGTCAGGCTTCTTGCATAGAAAGCACGGGCCGCGGTTGCAAAGCCTATCTTGGTATACCGTGGCCGCCGGGGGCCGATGGCGCGCGCGGATCGGAAACGAATGTGCCGATCAACCGCGCAAGGGTCCCGGCAGCCGTTCCTCGCTCAGCAGCACGTTGGCTTCGACCTCTCCCGCGCCGGGCAGTGTCATGATCCGGCGGCGCAGCACCCGTTCGAAATCAGGCAGGTCGCGGGCCACGACGCGCAGCCGGTAGTCGTAGAGCCCCAGCACGTGTTCGACGGTCTGAACTTCGGGAATGGCCGTGACGGCGCGTTCGAAATCCTCAAGGCTGACGCGCCCCTTGAGCGCCAGTTTGACCCCCAGAAAGACGGTGACGCCGAAGCCCAGCTTTTCCGCGTCGAGCCGCAGTTGCCGCCCCTTGATGACGCCTGCCGCTTCGAGCCGTTTGATGCGCCGCCACGTGGCCGGTTGGCTGAGCCCCAGCCTGCGGCCCAGCGCGCCCGCGCTTTGGCTGGCATCGCGCACGAGCGCCTGCAACAGGCGGCGGTCGAGATCGTCGAGCGCGCTCACAACGGCAGCCCTTCGCTGGATTTGACCCGCGCCACCTGCATCAGCGCCTCGATGTCGGCGATGTGCGGCAGGGTCAGGATACGACTGCGGTAGATCTGCTGGTAATGCGCCATATCGCGGGCGATGATCGACAGGCGCACATCGACGCGGCCCAGAAAGGTTTGCAGTTCGATGACTTCGGGGACTTTGCGGGCCTCGGCCATGAAGGCGTCGAATGCGTTGCCTTGGGTCTTGTCGAGCGTGATGCGCAGGGAGACTTCGACGCTGTAGCCCAATGCGGCCCAGTCGATGACCGCCTGTACACCGCGCAAAACGCCCATTTCCTGCAGCCGCGCGATGCGCCGCGTGGTGCGTCCGACGCTGATCCCCGCGCGTTCCGCGAGGTCGGCGTGGCTGAGGCTGGGATCGGCCTGCCAGTAGCGCAGCAGGCGTCGGTCATCGTCTTCAAGCATGAAAAATCCGTTATTTGATAAAATGACGAATAACTCTCTTTCAATTTGGGGTAAAGAGCGTGGCTGCGCCCGTTTAATCCTGCGATCCATGCGGTAGTGTCCCGCCAGAACACATTCCAACAGGAGATCCAGACATGCGCGTGTATTATGACCGTGATTGTGACGTTAACCTCATCAAGGACGCGAAGGTCGCGATCCTCGGCTATGGCAGCCAGGGCCACGCCCATGCGCTGAACCTGCGCGACAGCGGTGCCAAGAACCTTGTCGTTGCCCTGCGTGACGGCAGCCCGTCCAAGGCGAAGGCCGAAGGCGAAGGTCTCAAGGTGATGGAAATTGCCGAAGCGGCGGCCTGGGCGGATGTCATCATGTTCACCATGCCCGACGAGCTGCAGGCCGAAACCTACAAGAAATACGTCCACGACAACATCCGTGAAGGCGCCGCGATTGCCTTTGCCCACGGTCTGAACGTGCACTTCGGGCTGATCGAGCCGAAAGAAGGCATCGACGTCATCATGATGGCGCCCAAGGGCCCCGGCCACACGGTGCGCGGCGAGTACACCAAGGGTGGCGGCGTGCCCTGCCTTGTGGCGGTTCACGAGAACGCATCGGGCAAAGCGCTGGAAATCGGTCTGTCCTATTGTTCGGCGATCGGTGGCGGGCGCTCCGGCATCATCGAGACGAACTTCCGCGAAGAGTGCGAAACCGACCTGTTCGGCGAACAGGCGGTTCTGTGCGGCGGCATCGTCGAGCTGATCCGCATGGGGTTCGAAACGCTGGTCGAGGCGGGCTATGCCCCCGAGATGGCGTATTTCGAATGCCTGCACGAAACCAAGCTGATCGTGGACCTGATCTATGAAGGCGGCATCGCCAACATGAACTACTCGATCTCCAACACGGCCGAGTACGGCGAATACGTCTCCGGCCCCCGCGTGCTGCCTTATGACGAGACGAAGGCCGCCATGAAAGGCATCCTGACCGACATCCAGACCGGCAAATTCGTGCGCGACTTCATGCAGGAAAACGCCGTGGGCCAGCCCTTCTTCAAGGGCACGCGCCGCATCAACGACGAACACCAGATCGAACAGGTCGGTGAAAAGCTGCGTGGCATGATGCCCTGGATTTCCGCGGGCAAGATGGTCGACAAGGAAAAGAACTGATCCCAGCGCGGATCAGGTCACGAAAAAGGGCGCCCGTTGCGGCGCCCTTTTTGCGTGATGGGTGGCGGTGTCAGACGTCGGCGGGTTTGCCGTGTGCGTCCTTGTCCTTGGCCAGTGTCGATTTGGCGGCCGACGGGTCGTCCATCCGGTTTTCGACGCTGCGTTTGTTGTAGATCGCAAAGCCCACGGCCCCCAGAAGGGTGACAAAGGCAAGTGCTGCGGTGAGTATCGTCCAGTCCATTGGTCTTCTCCTCAAAAGCATCTCTCTTGTCAAAGGAACCCGCGACGCACACAGAACGTTCCCGTCGCAAGTGTCGCACCCCATTGACCCTATCGGCCAAGCGGTATCTCTAGGCGCTACCCATCAGTCAGGACATTGCATGAATACCCAACCGCAGATCACACCGGCCAGCTGGCTGATGGTGGCAATACTTGGTCTGACGTGGGGGGGCACCTTCATGGTGACCGAAATCGCGCTGACCGGAATGACGCCTTTCTGGCTGGCCGCATCGCGCATCGGCTTTGCCGCCGTTCTGATGAGCGCGGTCTGGGGCGCGATGGGGTTTGCGCTGTTCGAGGCGCCGGTGGAACGCGGGACATGGGGTGTCATCACGGTGATCGGCGCGATCAGTTCGGCGGTGCCTTTCAGCCTGCTGGCGTGGGGTCAGCAGCATGTGACATCGGGCTTTGCGGGCGTGTCGATGGCAGCCGTCGCGTTGATCGTGCTGCCGCTGGCGCATTTCTTTGTGCCCGGCGAGCGGATGAACCTGCGCCGCGGCATCGGATTCGGGGTCGGGTTCGTGGGGGTGGTGATCCTGATCGGGGCGCAGGCCTTCGAGGCGACAGGCAGCGCGTGGGAAACGCCGGGGCGCATTGCGTGCCTGATGGCGGCGAGCTGCTATGCCGTGGGATCGGTGTTGATGCGACGTCTGCCAAATGTGAACCCGATCGGGTTGGCCACGGTATTGCTGATCATCGGTGCGTTGATCACCGTACCGCTGGCGCTGACGGTCGAGGGGATCCCGCAGGTGCCATCCGCGAAGATCCTCGGCGTGCTGGCGTTTCTGGGGCTGATCCCCACGGCGGCGGCCAACCTGTTGCGGGTGCTGGTCGTGCGCAGCGCGGGTCCGGTGTTCATGTCCCTTGTGAATTATCAGGTGCCGGTCTGGTCGGTGGTGCTGGGCGCGCTTGTTCTGGGCGAGCCGTTGCCCCAATCGCTGTTGCTGGCGATGGGGTTGATCCTGTGCGGTGTGGGGCTGAGCCAGTACGGCGCGCTCAAGCGGTTGTTCGGCGCTCAGGCCTGACCGCTGACGCTGGCCTGCCACAGGGCCAGCGCCTGACGGGTTTCGGCCACATCGTGCACGCGCACCATCTGCACCCCCTGAGCGATCCCCGCCAGCGCCACGGCGATGGAGCCCGGCGCGCGGTCGGAAGCGGCATCCGCCCCGCCGATGGTGCCGATGAACCGTTTGCGCGACGCCCCGAGCAGCAGCGCCACCCCCAGCCCGTGCAACACGCCCAGCCGTTCCAGCAATGCCAGATTATGCGCCTGTGTTTTGCCAAACCCGATACCGGGGTCCGCCATGATCCGGTCGCGGGGAATGCCGACCGCTTCGAGCGCGTCGAGCCGACGGGCAAGGTGGTCGTACACATCCAGCACGACGTTTTTGTAGGTCGGATCGCGCTGCATCGTGGCCGGATCGCCCTGCGCATGCATGACGCAGACCGGCACGCCCGCCTGCGCCGCAACCCCCGCAAGATCGGGGTCGTAGGTAAAGCCCGACACATCGTTGATCAGCGTGGCCCCCGCCGACAGGGCCGCCGATGCCACGCTGGATTTGCGGGTGTCGATTGAAATGACCCCATCGAAGCTAGCCGCCCGCAGCCCCGCGATCACCGGTGCGGTGCGCGCGATTTCTTCGGCGCTGTCGACGGTGTGGGCGCCGGGCCGGGTGGATTCGCCCCCGATGTCCAGCACATCGGCCCCCGCGGCCGCCATGGCCAGCCCCCCCGCCACCGCATCGTCGAGAGCGGCATGTTTGCCCCCGTCGGAAAAGCTGTCGGGGGTGGTGTTGACGATGCCCATGATGCGCGGCCGGTCGAGCGTCAGCCCCGCCAGTGGCGCGCGCGGCCCGGTCAGTTCGGCGCTCGCGTCCCGGGCGGCGATCACCTGCGGCGGCGCGGTGCGCGACAGAACCTCGACATGGGTAAACCAGCCCCAGCCCCCCGCCAGCACAAGCGCGTCGGACGGGCGGCTGCGCCCCCCCTGCACCAGCGGCCGCATATAGGTCACAGTGTGGCGTCCGACGCCAACACGACCCGCAGCGGGACCGATGCGCTCTCGGGGCGCTCTGCGCCAATCACAAGCATTTCCTGCGCATCGAAAGTGGCCGCGAACCAAGCGGCGAGCGCCACGCTGTCACGCGGTTGGGCCGATGGCGTATCGACGCTGTCGAGCACGATTTTGGACGGTGCCCAGACGCAGGTCTGGCCGTTTTTCATGGCCCAGTCGAGTTCGGTCCGGGTATCGACGACAACGCAGCGCGGATCGCGGGCCGCCAGCACCCAGGCGTTTTGTTCGATGGCCAGCAGATCAATTCGGCGCTGTGCCATCTTGTGCGCCACTTGCGGCGCCGGCGTGTCGGAGGCGCCCACGCACAGGATCAGCGGGCGGCCCAGCGCCAGCAGTTGATCCAGCCAGCCGCCCAGATGCGGCGAGCCGATGGCGTCATTGCCCAGATACACCAGCTCGGGCTGCGGTGTTTCGGTCGGCAGATCGGCATCGGGGGTCACGTCGCCCTGTTCGCGGGCCCGCACGATTTCGACGCCCAATGCGCCCGGACCGCGGTCGAGCTTTTCGATGCGCACGAAGACCCGCATGGCCTGCGGTTCGAGCAGGATGCGTTCGGCGACACGTTCGGCAAGGGTTTCGAGAAGGGCCAGACGCTCGACCGCGAGCTCGGCGGCAATCGCTTCGGTCACGCGGTCGTAGCTGAGGATGCGGTCGACATCGTCGTCGATCGGTCCGGTGAGCGGCTGCACCTCGACCACCACGTTGAAGCAGATGCGCTGGGTTACGCCACGCTCGGCCTGAAAGGCACCGATTTCGACCTCGACCGTGTGGTCGCGCAGGGAAATGCGGTCCAGCGGGGCGGCATCTGTAGCGGTGGCCTCTGCCCGCTCGGATGGGTGGGCAAAGGCAAGTCGGGTTTCGGATGGCATGTCGGCGCTCGCTTGGGCTTGGGGCAAGAATGCGTCCGTTATAGACGCTGCCCGCCTGATAGCAGGGCGACATGCGCCCTGCCAGAGCCGCTTTGCGTCAGTTCGACGCGGTACGTACGCCGCGGCGGTAGAACAGGTGCACACCGATGCGGGCGGTCCGTGTGAACTTGCGCGCCCAGCTGGGGCGTACCGCGGTCGTGTGATAGAAGGTCGCGCCATCGGTGATGTCGGGCGCGCGCCCGTCGATCACGGCCCGCGCCACCTTGGCCACCCGCTCGTAGGCGCGCGGCTCGCGGATGTGTTCGGGATTGCCGTCACAGGTATAGGTGAACTGGCACTGGTATTTCTTGCCCGTGCCCTGATTGATCACCGAACAGAAGCTGTTGGGGAACCGCGAGGAGTTCACCCGGTTCTTGATGACTTCGGCCACGGCAAACTGGCCTTTGACCGTTTCACCGCGTGCTTCGAAATAAAGCGCTTCGGCGAGGCATTTGAACTGCGCCGAGCCGGATGCCTTGGGCTGGCTGTCGATCCACGCGCGCGAAAACTTCACGTCGCCCTGTTTGGCCGACGCTTTTGTCACTGTCGTGCCCAGCTCCTTGAGCCGGTCCGGCGATACCGTTTCGAGACCCTTGGCCTCGATGCGCGCCAGATCGTCGGCGGCTTTGGTGTTTGCGAGTGTTGCGGCTGGCAGCGCCGCGATCAGTGCGAGTGCCAGCGCACCCTTTTTGAAACCGTTAAATCCGGACCCCATTGTCCTTCCCCCAAGTTATGTAAATATGCCCCGCCGCTTAGACGGAACTTTACGTGCCGACAAGCGTTGACGCAGATTTTGGGCAAGGGTCCGCTCAAATCCGATAAGTTTACTTAAATAACAGATGGTTACTCGCCAATTCGGTCTGAAATCGCAAGTTGTGCTGCGGCCAGCCGTGCCACCGGTACGCGGAAAGGCGAGCATGAAACATAGTCGAATCCCACCTGTCGGCAGAAGGCAATCGATTCGGGATTGCCGCCGTGTTCGCCACAGACCGACAAGGTGACCCCCGGCTGGGCCGCCCTGCCCCGTTCCGCGCCCAGCTTTACCAGCTCTCCCACACCTTCGTAATCGAGGGTGTGAAACGGGTCTTCGCTGAACACGCCCTGCTGGACGTAGTCGGACATGAAGCGGCCCGCGTCGTCGCGGGACAGGCCGTATGTCATCTGGGTCAGATCGTTGGTGCCAAAGCTGAGAAAGGCGCAATGGGGGGCGATTTCGCCGGCGCGCAGGGCGGCCCGCGGTGTTTCAACCATGACCCCAAGACGGTAGGTGAAATCGGTTTCATGGGCCGTGCGCACCGCGGCGGCGACCGCGTCGATGGCCACCTTGACCAGTTCGACCTCGCGCTTGGCAGAGACCAGCGGGATCATGATTTCCGGCACCACCGGATCGCCATCGCGGCTGGCCTCGACCGTGGCCTCGAAGATGGCGCGGGCCTGCATTTCGTAGATTTCGGGCACGGTGACGCCCAGACGCACACCGCGCAGCCCCAGCATCGGGTTGTATTCGCCCATCGCCTCGATCCGGCGGGTCACATCGGAGCGCGGCAGACCAAGGGCTTCGGCCAATTCGCGCTGGCCGTTCTTGTCGGCGGGCAGGAATTCGTGCAGCGGCGGATCGAACAGCCGGATGGTCACCGGCTGGCCCTGCATGATGCGGAACAGTTGCACGAAATCGTCGCGCTGCATTGGCAGCAACCGCTCCAGCACGGCGCGGCGCCCGTCCGAGGTATCGGCAAAGATCATTTCGCGCATGACGGTCAGGCGACCGGGGTCAAAGAACATGTGTTCCGTCCGGCACAGGCCGATGCCGTGGGCGTTGAAATTGCGGGCCGTCTGGGCATCGGCGGGGGTATCGGCGTTGGCGCGGATCCCGATATCGGCGGCCGCGTCTGCCCAGTCCATCAGCTTGCGGAAATAGTCGTCCAGCGCGGCTTCCTGCATTTCGGCCGCCCCGGCGAGCACCTGCCCGGTGCTGCCGTCCACGGTGATTTCGTCGCCGGCGTGAAACACGCGCCCGTCGCCGGCGGTGATCGTCTTGGCGACGAGGTCGAACTGCATGTTGGAGGCCCCCACCACGCAGGGCAACCCGATGCCGCGCCCGATCACCGCGGCGTGGCTGGTGATGCCGCCGCGTTCGGTCAGCACCGCGTGGGCCGCGTGCATGCCGCGGACGTCTTCGGAGGAGGTTTCGCGCCGCACGAGGATGCACGGTTCGTTGCGCGAATGGGCGGCCTGTGCTTCGGCGCCGTCAAACACCAGCTTGCCCGTGGCCGCACCGGGGCTGGCGGCGATGCCGTGGCCGATCACGTCACGCGGCGCGGAAGGATCGATCTGGCGGTGCAGCAATTCGGTGAGCAACCGCGACGGAACCCGCATCAGCGCCTCTTCCCGCGGGATGATCCCGTCTTCGGCGAGCGTGACGGCAATGCGGACCGCCGCGCGCGACGAGCGTGCCACGCGCACCCCGTCGAGGATGTGCAGCGTGCCGTTGTCGATGGCAAATTCAACCTGCATTTCTTCGCGCAGACGCACGCGCATCAGGCTGGCGTGGGCCTTGAGCGTTTCAAACGCATCGGGCAGCGCGTCTTCGAGCGAGGGCCCGCGTGGATCACACACCAGATAGAGCGCATCTTCGTCGCCTTCCAGCGCGTCGCGGCCCTGGCTTTGTGCCAGATACCGCCCCGTGACCTGTGGCGCGCCGGTGTCGCTGTCGACCAGTTGCAGCACGCCGGATCCGCAGCGCCCCGCGCCGACGCCGAAGATCATTTCCTGCACCACCAGCCCCAGACCCGCGTCGGCGGGCGCGCCCTTGGCCTGACGCAGCAGCCGTGCGGAGGTGCCTTCCCACGCGCGCGCCATCGAACGCAGCACGGCGGCGAGCTGGATCCGGCGCAGTTGCGGAAAACGCTCTTCGGTTTCGTCCTCGTAGGCGCGCAGGGTTTCTTCGAGCGCGCTGCGGCCTTCGCCGGTCACATCGTCGAACATATCGGGGTCGAGCCGCATGACGTTGATCGCGTAGGACTGGATAAAGCGGGTGTAGATCTGCGCGGCGGCGGTTTCGCCCATGCTGTCGCAGAAGCGCTCGAAACGGGCATCGTTCATGCCGATGTTCAGAACCGCCCCCGGCCCGCCCCAATCGGGATCCTGGCTGCTGGGCCGCACACAGAGCAGGGCATCGCGGTCGAACTGGTCCACGACCGAACCGACGTCGGGCAGTTTGTCCTGCGCGATGCGGTGCACCGTCTCGAACGAAAGAGCGACGGTACGCGGGACAGGCAAATCGAGCCGCACCAGACGCTGCAAGCATTTCGCACGCCCCCCGTGGGTCGCCGTGGCGACGGGGGCGGTTTGCGTAATCAGCGTGGTATCGGGGTTATTCTGCACCGCAGCATCCTTTCACATCGGATGCACCATAGGAGGTTTGGCGCACATGGCAAGCGCCGCGTGACGGGCGCCGGGCGTCCCGTCACGTCGCGCGCGGCGCTATCCTTCGATGCGCGTGAGGTCGGCCACACCGGTACAAATGGTGCGGATGCGGCTGAGCAGATTGAGCCGGTTGCGGCGCACGGTCGCGTTGTCGGTGTTGATCTGCACCGCGTCGAAAAACGCATCAAGCGGGCCGCGCAGCCCCGCCATCGCGGAGACGGCGGTGGTGAAATCCTGTGCCTGCATGGCGGGCGTAATCCTGGCCTCCGCCGCATCGAGCGCGGCAAAAAGCGCCTTTTCCTCGGGGGTTTCGGCGAATTTCACGTCCGCACCGTAGGAGTATTCGACGCCATCGGCGGCTTCGGCCTGCGACAGGATGTTGTTGGCGCGTTTGAAGGCCTGAATGAGGTTACCGCCATCGTCGGTTTTCAGCGCATCGGAAAGCGCCCGCGCCCGTTTGACCAGCAGGTTGAGATCATCCGATCCGTCCATCGCGATGCAGGCATCGATCACGTCGTGGCGGATGCCCTGATCCTTGAGATAGACCTTGAGGCGGTCGTGCAGGAAGGACAGCAGGTTATCCGTTTTGGCAGGCACGGCTTCGCGCAACTCACCAAAGCTTTCGGAGGGGAGTTTGTGATCCTTGCGGTGCAGGAACGCATCGAAGGCGGCACCGAACACGCCATGCTTGGCAATTTCGCCGAGCAGGTCGTTCACATCGGCCTCGTGCAGATCGGGCTTGGCCTGCGCCTTGTTGCGCACGAGCTGGACGGAATTGAGATGATCGAGCGCCACGTGCAGATCGTTTTCCACCAGAATGCGGATCACCCCGAGCGCGGCGCGGCGCAGGGCGAAGGGATCCTTGGAGCCGGTGGGCTTTTCGTCGATCGCCCAGAAGCCGGTGAGCTTGTCGATCTTTTCGGCCAAGGCGACGGCGATGGACACGGGTGCCGTTGGCACCGCGTCCGACGGCCCCAGCGGCGCATAGTGTTCTTCCGCGGCGGCGGCGATGGCGTCACTGTGGCCTGCGGCGGCGGCGTAGTAGCGGCCCATGAGGCCCTGCAATTCGGGAAATTCATAGACCATTTCTGACGACAGGTCGGCCTTGGCCAGCTTGGCCGCTTGCCGCGCCTCCTGCGGGTCGGCGCCGACCATCGGGGCCAGTTCGCACGCCAAGGTCGCCATACGCTCGATCAATTCGGCCTGTGTGCCCAGCTTGTTGTGGAAGGTCACGTTCTTGAGATTGTCGACCCAGGCGTCCATGCCAGCGTCGGACGTGGCGGTGCGCAGGTCGTTGTCCCAGAAGAATTTGGCGTCGGCCAGCCGAGCGCTGAGCACCTTTTCGTTGCCTGCGAGGATCGTGGCACCGTTGTCGGCGGTTGTGCGGTTCGCCACGGTGATGAACCGCTCGATCCGGCCCGTCTTGGGGTTGCGCACGGAAAAGAACTTCTGGTGTTCTTTCATGGAGGTTTGCAGCACTTCGGCAGGCAGATCGAGAAAGGCATCACCGATGCGCCCCATCAACACGACGGGCCATTCCACCAGACCGGCCACTTCGGCCAGAAGGCCCGCGTCCTCGACAACCTCGAGCCCGTTGGCGAAGGCGGTGTTGGTGGCGTCGTTCCAGATCGTATCGCGCCGTTCCGCGCTGTCGAGCACCACATGCGCGCGCTTGAGCTTGGTCGTGTAGTCGTCAAAGCCGGTGACCGTGATCGCGTCGGGCGCAAGAAAGCGGTGGCCGTAGGTCAGGTTGCCAGCGGTGATCCCATCCACGTCCAGCGGCACGACGTCTGCGCCGTCTTCGCGGGTCAGGATGCACAGGATGGACTGCAACGGGCGTACCCAGCGCAGGCTGCCGCTGCCCCAGCGCATGGATTTGGGCCACGGGAAATTGCGGATCGTGTGGTCGAGCACTTCGGCGATGATGTCTGCGGCGGGCCGTCCGTCGCGGGTGATCTTGGCGAACAGGATCTTGCCCTTGGGGGTGTCGCGTTCCTCGAGGTCGTCGCGGCTGAGGCCTGCGCCGCGCAGGAATCCTTCGATCGCCTTTTCGGGGGCGTCGGCCTTGGGGCCTTTGCGTTCTTCGACCGTGCGCGGGCTGGCGTCAAGCACGCCTTCCACCGTCAGGCACAGGCGGCGCGGTGTCGCGAATGCCGCTGCGGAGGCATAGGTGAGGCCCGCCTCGACCATGCCGTTGGTCACCAGCTTTTTGAGATCATCGGCCGCGCGCGACTGCATGCGGGCGGGGATTTCTTCGGAGAAAAGTTCAATCAGCAGGTCTGGCACGGGCGCGTCTTTCTGAAGTCAGATAGGTCGCCATCGCAATAGCGGTGCGGCGCGCCCGCGTCCACCCCCGCGCGACAGGCGGGGGCCGTCACCTGCGTTCAGGACAGTTTGTTGGCCAGCGTCTCCACGTCGGGTCCGTTGATGCGGGGCACCACGCGGTATGCGGCTTCGACAAAGTTGTAGAGCGCGAAGGCCAGCACCCCGATGCCCGCGACACCGAGCAGAATCCGCCCGTAGGCCACGCTGCGCAGTTGCTGGAGCGCCTGACCCAGACCGCCGGCGCGTTCGGGATCCCCAAAGAAGGCCGCCGCCGCAATCGAAAGGGCCACCAGCGCCAGCAATCCGCCGTAGACGACCAGACCGCCCGTCAGCACCGGCGAGAGTTTCGTTGTCAGCGACGAGGCCGCCAGGTGGTCCTTGTATTTGCCGCTGAGACCCTTGTACGCGTAATAGATGCCCGCACCGAGCAGGATGCAGGCGCCGATCCCCACGAGAATGCGCCCCTGTGGCATCGCCATGACCTTTTGGGTCCAGTCCGACGTGCTGTCGCCGCCGCTTGACTGGCCCTGCGCCAGACCGATCACCGATACCCCGATGGCGCCATGAAGCAGGCCCGTCACGATGAGACCCGCGCGCGAAAAGAGACCCTTGGCATCCGTGCCCTTGTCATCGACATCCGCAATGCCCGCGATCACGCGCCAACCAAGATAACAAAAAAGCCCCAGCGCGATCAGCCACAACAGCGGGGTGCCGAAGGGTTCGGAGCGCAGGGCCACCAGCGCGTCCTTCGTGCCGGATGTGCCGACCGATTTGACCGCGGCAAGGATGGCAAGAAAGCCGACCGCCACGTAAATCGCGCCGCGCGCGCCGTATCCGGCCCGCATGACCCATTTCAGTCCTTCGTGTGATTTGTCAGCCATTGCGCATCTCCCGTTGAGGAAGAAAGGGCGCGGCGGCCCGTTTGGTTCCGTGCGCGCCCAAAGAATGCGTCAGACCACCGCGATGATCACGGCCTGCGGGGGCATTCCTCGCCGACGATCGTGCCGTCGTAGGCCTTTTCGCCGCAATCGTTGAGCTCGTGCCAGATATAGCCGCGCCCGTCGTCGGTGATGGCAACGATCCGGTCGACCCCGAAAGCGATGTTCTTTTCGCTCAGAAACACGAGGGCCGTGCCTGCGGTGATGTCTGCCCCGATCGCTTCGGCGTCAAAACAGTCGAACCACCCCGGCGCGTTGCGCGGGCTGACGTCGGTGTCGACCATCTGGTAGGTTTCGGTCAGCAACGCGAGGCTGAAGGGGGTTTCGAAACAGGCGCGGTAGCGGATCGGCGAGCTGTCTGCATCAATGGCGCGGAACGCTTCGGTCGGGATGGGTTCGGGCTGCCCCGAAGAGAGCGACACCAGCGCCACGCCATCGTCGGGGGCCGCGACCTCTTCGTAGAAACCGTAGATTTGCAGATAATACAGGGCTGCGCCCGCGATCAATGCCGACACCAAAATGATAATTCCTACGATTTTGCCGCTCATCCCGCGTCCTGTCCGAAACACAGCACATTGTCGTCGGGGTCGGTGACCTCGATTTCGCGCATGCCGTAAGAGGTGACATCCGGGCCCTTGTAGGGCTGCTTGCGGGTGTCGAGATGTGCGATCATTGCGTCCATGTCCGGCACATAGAAATAGGCGCGCCAGTTGTCCCATGCCTCGCCCGGGCCATCCCAGCTGTGCAGGAAAATCTGCGCCGCACCCGCCCGGAAGATGCCGAAGCCGGTGACCGGATCGCCCGCCTCGTTCACCACGGTGTCAAAACGCAGCTCGTCCATGTAGAACGCCTTGGCCCGCTGGTAATCGGACACGCGCAGGACCGGGGTGGCGTTGACGTAGCTCACGCCGCGTCCCCGGGTTGCCAGCCGCCGGCACGGGTCTGCACGAAGGCATCGGCGCACATTTTGGTCAACGCCCGCACCCGCCCGATATAGGCCTGCCGTTCGGTCACCGAGATCACGCCGCGCGCGTCGAGCAGATTGAAGATGTGGCTGGCCTTGATCGCCTGGTCGTAGGCGGGATGGGCCATCACGATCCGTTTGCCCGTCTTGGGGTCGTCGTGCGGTGCCTCGATGATGGCGCGGCATTCGGCCTCGGCCTCTTCGAAGTGGCGCAGCAGCACGTCGGTGTTGGCCACGTCGAAGTTCCAGCGCGCGTATTCTTCTTCGGTCTGTTTGAACACGTCGCCGTAGCTGAGCGCGATGGGCGCGTCGGGATCGTTGAAAGGCATGTCCATGACGTGATCCACGCCCAGAATATACATCGCCAGACGTTCCAGACCGTAGGTCAGCTCCCCCGACACGGGGTGGCAGTCGTGCCCGCCGACCTGCTGGAAATAGGTAAATTGGCTGACTTCCATGCCGTCGCACCAGACTTCCCAGCCCAGCCCCCACGCGCCAAGCGTCGGGCTTTCCCAATCGTCCTCGACAAAGCGGATGTCGTGCAGGTCCATCTTGATGCCGATCGCCTCGAGCGATCCCAGATAGAGGTTCTGGAGATCGGGCGGGCTGGGTTTGATCAGCACCTGATACTGGTAATAATGCTGCAACCGGTTCGGATTTTCGCCGTAGCGCCCGTCGGTGGGACGGCGCGAGGGCTGCACATAGGCCGCGGCCCACGGTTGCGAGCCGAGCGACCGCAAGGTGGTGGCCGGGTGGAACGTGCCCGCGCCCACTTCCATGTCGTAGGGTTGCAGCACCGCACAGCCCTGACGCGCCCAGTAGTCCTGCAAGCGCAGTATGATTTCCTGAAAGGACCGGGGGGTTTGCGCCATCGTCTTTTTCCTTGCCGTTTGACCGCCCTTTTATGGCGAGACGCGCCGCCGCGCAAGCCGCCGCCGTGCGGGGGCCACACGGCCTCGCAAATGTCATCGGACATGTGCTTTACCTTGTGGCAATCGTTGCTAAATCCTGTTTATGTGCCGCAATTGCAAACCCAGTGAGTGTTCCTGACGATGATCCGTTCTCTATTGGCTGTTCCGGCCGCCCTGTGCCTTCTTCTTCTGACGTGGAGCAGCACTGCGCTGGCGCAGCAGGGCAACCCCGATGATGTGGTCTGGGTGCAGGTCGAAGCGCAACCGTCGCTGACCCGCGCCACCGACCGTGCCCGCGCCTATGCCGCGCAGCTCGATGATGTGAACGGGTTTGCGGTCGGCGGTGGTTGGTACGCGATTGTCGTGGGCCCCTACCGGCGCGCCGATGCGGAGCTGGTGCTGCGCAGTTACCGCCGCGACCGGATCATCCCGCGCGACAGCTTTATCCAGTTGTCGAGCCGTCTGCGCCAGCAGTTCTGGCCCGTAGGCGCCAATGTGCTGGGCAATGGTGCCGTGGCCGCGCCCGAGAGCACCCTGCCCGCGACCGCCCCCGAAGCGCCCGTGACGGACACACCGGTGGAGCCCTTGGCGCAGGACACCGAGACCCCCGCGGCCCCCGCGCCCGCGGACGAGACGCCGCAGCAGGCCCGCCAGTCGGAACGGCTGTTGGACGGTGACGGGCGCAAAGCCCTACAGATTGCGCTGAAATGGGCGGGGTTCTACACCGCCGGCATAGATGGATCGTTCGGCCGGGGCACCCGCAATTCGATGGCCGCGTGGCAAGAGGCCAACGGTTTCGAGGTCACCGGCATTCTGACCACGCAGCAACGCGCGGTGCTTTTGCAGCAGTACAACGCGGTTCTTGACGGTATGGATTTGCAGATCGTGACCGACACCCAGGCCGGCATCGAAATGCTGGTGCCGCTGGGCGTGGTCGCATTCGACCGATACGAGCCGCCGTTCGCGCAGTACAACAGCACCGGTGATGTGCCCGCGCAGGTTCTGCTGATCAGCCAGCCGGGCGACCGCGCGACACTTGCCGGTCTGTACGAGATCATGCAGACGCTGGAAATTGTGCCGCTTGAGGGTCCGCGCGAACGCAAGCGCGACAGTTTCACGCTGGTCGGAGAGGACGCGCGGCAGATCAGCTATACCGAGGTGACGCTGCAAAACGGCGAAATCAAGGGATTCACCCTGATCTGGCCCACCGGTGACGAAGAGCGCCGCCGCCGTGTGCTGGGCGAAATGCGCAGCAGTTTCACCCGGATCGACGGTGTGTTGAGCCCGTCCGCCGGTGTGGCGGGCACCCAGTCCATCGATCTTGTCGCGGGGCTTCAGATCCGCAAGCCCAAGTTGTCGCGGTCGGGGTTCTTCATCACCGCGCGGGGCGATGTGGCGACGACGGCGCAGGCGGTGCAAAGCTGTAGCCGCATCACGCTTGATACCGATACCGAAGCCATGGTCATTGCACAGGATGCGGCCAGTGGCATTGCGTTGCTCAAGCCCAGCGCGGCTCTGGCGCCGCTGGCGGTTGCACAGCTGACCGCGCAGGAGCCGCGGCTGCAGAGCGAGGTCGCGGCCGCCGGTTACAGTTTCGAGGGCGTGCTGAGTGCGCCGTCGATGACCTTCGGCACGCTGGCCGATGTGCGCGGGCTGGACGGGGAAGATACGCTCAAGCGGCTGAGCCTGAAGGCGCGTGACGGGGATGCGGGAGGACCGGTTCTGGACCAGTCCGGGCAGGTCATCGGGATGATGATGCCACGTGATGGTGGTGAGGGTGTGCTGCCCGAGGACGTCAGCTTTGCCCGCGACGCAGCCTCCGTCGTTGCGGCCAGTGCGGAAGCCGGATTGACTTTGCCCGCTTCCCAGATCACCCCCGCGGGGCTGACACCCTTCCAGATTGCGCAGCGCGCCACCGGCATGACCGTGCTGGTCAGCTGCTGGGACTGAGGCGCGCCCGAGCCTTCAGGCGATATCGGGTGTGACGTAGATCAGCGTCGGGCCGTCCGCGTCAAAGGCGGCTTTCACGGCCGTTTGCATGTCGGCAAGTGACGAAGGTGCGACAGACCTTGCGCCAAAGGCTTCGGCCAGTTTGCAAAAATCGGGATTGCGGGCGACGACGGCATTCGGGGCGATCTGGGCGCGCACCATGCTGTCCTCGATCTCCTTGAGCTTGCCATTGTCCCACAGGATGATGGGGAGCGGCAGGCCGAGTTCGACCGCGACGCCCAGTTCCGGCATGGTGTAGTGGAACCCGTAATCACCGATGATCGCGAGTGTCGGTTTGCCCTTGCGTGCCACCGCGCCGCCAATGGCCGCAGGGGTCGCATAGCCGAGGGTGCCAAAGCCGGATGGATGGTGCCAGTGGTGCGGCTGCGGCATGTCCCAGACCTCCTTGGCGGTATAGGCAAATTGGGTCATGTCGGAATAAATCATCGTGTCGTCCGGCAAGGCCGCGCGCAGCGCGTCGCAGACCGGCACGATGCCGGGGCGTTCGGCCATGATTTCGGCCCGCCAGCGGGCGCGTGCGGCGCTGATGTCGTCGGCCTGCCAGTCGCTGTCACCGGTCCAGTCCGCGGTGGCCTGCTGCAGGGCGGACAAGACCGCCCCCGCGCAGCCCGTCACCCGCACGTCCGCGTTTTGCGCGTCGGCAAGCACGGTGGGATCACGGTCGATGCGGATCAGCGGCGCGGTGTGCCCCAGATCGGCGCGCCACAGATCGACCTGCGCCAGTTCGGTACCGACCGCGATCACCAGATCGGCCTGCGCGATGTCATCCGCGCTGCTTGCACGGCTGAGGGTGGAGCCGAACGAGAGCGGATAGTCGTGCGCGATCAAACCACGCCCCGCGTAGGTGCAAAAGGCCGCGGCCCCTGTCTGGCGCAGCACATCCATCAGCGGCGCTGCGGCTGGCACGCCCCCGCCCACGATAAACAAGGGGCGGCGGGCCGTGCGCAAATGGGCGGTGATCTGGTCGATGCCGGGTGCTGGCGGCGTGCGGTCCACCATTTGTGCGGGCCTTGCCGGCGCGGGGTCTGCGGGTGCTTCGAGATGGCGGATCGGCACATGCACGACCTTGGGACGGCCACGCACCACTTCTGCGAATTCCTCGAAGGCGCGGTCGATCAGGCCATACGCGGCCCCTGCCCCCTGCGCGGTTTCGGACCAGTCCGCCACGGTTGCGGCGGCCCCTTGCTGATCTTTCATCTGGTGCAACTGGCCCTTGCGGGCCGCCGTTTCATCAAGGCAGCTGGCGATCACCAGCATGGGCACCGAATCCGAGTAGGCCTGCCCGATGGGGGTGAGGATGTTGCACAGCCCCGGCCCCGTGATCACGTAAGCCACGCCCGGTTTGCCGCTGGCGCGTGCATAGCCGTCCGCCATGAAGCCCGCGCCCTGTTCGTGGCGTGCCAGAACATGGGTGATCCCCGCTTCTTCGATGCCACGGTACATTTCCTGATTGTGCACACCAGGTATGCCGAAGATCACGTCAACGCCGCGGTCCTTGAGCATGTGGGAAATCTGTGCGCCGAGGGGGCGTTTTGTCGGTTCAGCCATCAGGCCCTCCAGAAATTGACCGTCAGGATGACGTAGACGACCATCAGCTCGAGCCGCCCCAGCAGCATCGCGATGGTGAGTATCCATTTCGCCGTATCGTTGAGCGGCGCAAAATTGCCCGCAGGCCCGATGATGTCGCCCAGACCCGGACCGATGTTTGCCAAAGCGGCGCCCGCCCCGGAGACGGAGGTGATAAAGTCCAGCCCCGTCAGCGACAGCGCCGCCGCCACCAGACCCAGTGTCACCACGAAGAACATGAAGAACGACATGACCGAGGTCAGCACGTCTTCGCTGACCGGGCGGCCATCGTAGCGGGGGGTAAAGATGCCGTGGGGCGACCGGATGCGCATCAGCTGTGCCCGGATGGAGGCGAACAGAAGCTGGTAGCGGAAAATCTTGATCGAGCAGGCCGTGGAGCCCGCACACCCGCCGATAAGGCCGATGAAGAAGAACAAGGCCACGGCAAAGCCGCCCCACTGCATGTAATCGACCGAGGCATAGCCCGTGCCGGAAATGATCGAGGTGACGTTGAAGAGCGCCTCGCGCAGCGTGCCTTCGATCTCGAGGCTGATGCCTTCTTCGAGCACGATCAGCAGCATGAGCACGAGGATCGCGATGGTGGCCACAAAGCCGCGGACCTGCGGGTCGCGGTGCAGCGCGTATGGGTTGCCGTTGATCAGCTGCACGTAGCGCACGAAGGGAAGTGCTGCGAGGATCATGAAAACCGTCGCCACATACTCCATCGAACCCGAGAATGTCCCGAAGGAGGCATCATAATTCGAAAATCCGCCCGTCGAGATCGTCGTCAGCGCGTGGGTCGTGGCATCGAAGACGTTCATGCCGAACCACAGATAGGTCAGCGCGCAAATCAGCGTCAGCCACAGGTAGATGCCCGAAATCTGGGTCGCGATCTGCCCCGCGCGGGGCAGGATTTTGCCGAAGGTGTCAAAGGCTTCGGATTTGAAGATCTGCATGCCGCCGACGCGCAGTTCGGGCAGGAACACCATCGCCACGACGATGATGCCGATCCCGCCAAGCCATTGCAGGATGCCGCGCCAGATCAGCAGTCCCTTCGGCAGGTCATCGAGCCCCGACAGGACGGTGGCACCGGTGGTCGTCAGGCCCGACATGGCCTCGAAGACAGCGTCGACGGTGGTGGACTGGGTGGCGCCGATCATGAAGGGGATGGCTCCGAACAGCGGCAGGATCATCCACACAAATGTCGTCAGCAGAAAGGTTTGCTGGATCGTCAGGCCTTCGCGCACGCCACTGGCGCAGGCCAGCGCAATGACCGTGCCGCTGAGGATCGTGATCGCGGCGCTTTCGAAAAACACGGGCCAGTGCCCGCGCCCTTCGGCTACGTCGACCAGCAAAGGCACCAGCATCGCCAGCCCCAGCACGGCCACCAAAAGGCCAATCACATATCCTACCGGGCGCACGTCCAACATCATGGCAGGGTTGGCGCTTCGCCGATCAGGTGTCAAGCGACGCAAGGGTGAGCCGCGCGAAAAAGAAAAAACCCGCGGCGGGCCGGTATCGGCGCGCGTCGCGGGCTTTGTCAGGGGGCCGCCCGGCTTTACCGGGGGGCCAACGTATCAGACGTAGTAAAGATCGCGGAAAACGTGGTGCACGATTTCGTCGCGTTTGATGCCGATATCGGCAAGCTCTGCGTCCGATTTGCTTTGCAGCGCCTCGATCTGGCGCACACGTGCAGAGGAGGTTGACGCGTGCATCAAGGCCACGTTGATCGCGCGCAGGACAGCGCCGATCTGGCTGAGGACTGCGGTGGCTGTCAGGAAGGGAGCGGGCGCCGTGGTTTGGGCGCGGGCGGGCATGGCAGCGTTGAATTGGTCGGTTGTTGTCGATTGGTATGCCATTTTGAGCACCTATTGGTCAGTTCGGGATCATCCCCGTGACGCCTAGATAGGCCGCCTGTGGGCCGGTCAGTACCGCCAAATGCGCATAGCCGCTGCCCGCTTCGCGCAGCTTGGGGGTGCATCCCCTAACACGCGGACGCAAAAGGGCCGGACCCGCGATCTGCGGTCCGGCCCTTGTAGTGTCACGAAGGATGGGTGCGTCAGCCCACGTGGAAAAGCGTGTTGAACAGTTTGGGATCAAAGCTCGTCTGCGCGAAGGTCGGGCCCTCGGTCAGCACGGAAACGGCGTCATGGCTGTGCAGGCTTTCCTGATGGCTCGCGATCACGCGGAAATCGGAGATGCGTGTGTCCGCGAGAAGCTGTTCACAGAACAGGCGCGCTGCGTCTTCGACAAAGATCGGGTTCGCCGCGTTCAGCTCGGCAAAGGCCTGTTCGTCCTCGCGTTTGACCATGACCTGGGTTTCGGTCGGGACCGCACGGCGGCAAGCGTCGATCAGATCCTCGAACCACAGACAATCGGCGCCCTCTTCGATCAGCACCGATACCCGCGCCACGGAGCGTTGCGAATGCGGCGTGGCCAGTTGCCCGCGCGTGGCGCGCGCGTGTTCCGACAGCTCGAGCGAGCAGGGGCAGGTCGAGGAATAGACATAGTCAAGATGCACGATTTTCTGGCGCACACCGTTCTGTTCCACCAGTTCCAGCGCGACGTCGTAATACTGGTACCCTTCCAGACCCGACCGCAGGCTGGTGGTCTTCATCGGGAAGGAGAAGCGCATCTGGATGCGGGCGTCAAAGCTTTCGAGATCGGTGATGTAGTCGTCCAGCGCGGCGTCGATCACCTCGAAGCTGAACGTCGCATCGGCATGCTTGTAAAAGCTGCGCATGATGCGCGACATGTTGATGCCCTTCTTGTCCGCTTCGAGGCTTACGGTGCCTGTCACGGACGCTTCGAGCGTCAGATCGCCGTTGTCACGGGTGTGAAAGCGCACCGGCAGGCGGAAGTTGGAGATGCCCACGTGCTGGATCTGCTGCTTGGCGCCGCGGATCAGGCTGGACGGTCCGTTCTGCAGGTCAGGCAGTGTGTTCTTGTAGGCCGCATCCGCATCGAAATCTTCGGGATAATCGCGTGTCAGCAAGGGATAGCCGTCACCGCTGGCCAGCATCTTGGCGATTGCCGGATCAAGTGTGGCAATGTCGCTTTCGCTGGCCTGAGCTGCGAAAGCGCGCAGGGTATCCAATGCTGCCTCGGCCTCGTCCCGGCCGGGAACCCCTTTGATGGGCATCACGATGTTCATGGATCATTTCCCCTTTTGCTACCGGATCATTACATAGGATCATGACCCGGTTTTTCCAAATCTTTGTCACAGATACGTGGCACAGGGTGCAGTTGGATCACTTATTCCGCCGGTGCCTGTTCCATTTCCGACGCCACCTGTAACGCCTGTTCGAAATCCGCGATCAGATCGCCTGTATCCTCCAGCCCGACGCTGACGCGCACCAGACCTTCGCTGATGCCCAGCGCATCTTTCTGGTCTTGCGGCAGACGTTGGTGGGTGGTGAAGGCAGGCGGCGTCAGGATGGTTTTCGCATCACCGAGATTGTTGGAGATGACACCGACCTTGATGCTGTTGAGGAAGGCATAGGACGCGCGTTTGCCGCCGCGCACCTCGAGGGCGAGCACGGTGCCCCCTGCCCCTGTCTGGCGTGTGACCAGATCGTGCTGGGCGTGGCTGGGCAGGCCGGGATAGATCACCCGCGACAGCATCGGGTGCCCCTCGAGCCGCTCGGCCAGCGTTTGCGCAGAGGCGGTCTGCGCCCGCACACGCAGGTTCATCGTCTCGAGCCCCTTGAGCATGACCCACGCGGTGAAGGGCGACATGGATCCGCCGGTATGCTTCATGTAGGGCTCAACCGTGCCGCGGATGAAATCACGGGTCCCGAGGATCACACCGCCCAGCGCACGGCCCTGCCCGTCGATATGTTTGGTGGCCGAGTAGATCACCACGTCGGCGCCCTGTTCGATGGCGCGGCTGTAGACCGGCGTGGCAAAGACATTATCGACCACAACCAGCGCCCCGTGGGCATGGGCCAGCGCGCTGACCCCCGCGATATCGACAACCGTGAGCGTCGGATTGGAAACGCTTTCGAAAAACACCGCCACCGTGTCGGGGCGGATCGCCGCTTTCCACTGGTCCAGATCAGGCCCGTCGACAAAGGTGACCTCGACCCCGTAGCGGGTCAGGATTTCCTCGAGCACGTAGAGGCATGATCCGAAGAGCGCGCGGGACGACACCACGTGATCGCCGGCCTTGAGCATGGAGGTCAGCGCCCCCGACACGGCGGCCATGCCCGAGGCGGTGGCAAAGGCGTCTTCGGCCCCTTCCAGCGCCGCGATGCGATCTTCGAACATGGCGACGGTCGGGTTGCCGTAACGGGCGTAGATGAATTCATCGGGGCCTGCCTCGACAAAGCGGGCCTCGGCGTGTTCGGCACTGTCGTAGACAAACCCCTGTGTCAGGAAGATTGCCTCGCTCACTTCGCCGTATTGGCTGCGGCGGGTGCCTGCGTGCACTGCCTTGGTCGCGGCATTCCACTTTTCGGGCGTATCGGTCATTTCGTGTCATCCTCTGTGTGCCGACGCGCGGGTTGCGGCACAAAAAAACCCCAGACGCGGTCAAGCGAAAGGGGGCTTTCATCCTGACCTTTTAGCGGAATATTTAACGTGGCCCGCAATCCGGTAACAAATCGCCACGCCATTGCGATACGCCAAACTGCGCGGGCAGGTCAAGACGGGTCTGGCCTCGCGACGCTGGTGTAACGAAATGTTCATGCCGTTGCCCTAGCGTTTCGGGACGATCCCCTGACACATCCGATGAGGACTGGCAGATGCCGCTCATTCAACTGGAAGCACGCGATGGCGTGCTGCGCCTTTTTGGTGCGAGCCCCCCTGCGGCCTGCGTTCTGCGCGGTGCGGCCCGCCGTGCGCGGCGCATCATCGTGATGGTGCACGGAGCGAAATACGCACCGGGCGATCCGCACCATTGCCCGCACCGCAAAATCCTCGGGCCGCGGGGTTGGGCGGCGCATCTGGGCGCGGACCCCGACACCTTGCTGGTGGCCTTTGGCTGGCACGCGCGCGGTGGCCTGCGTCTGGCCCAAGTGCAGGCACGCCGGGACGGCAAACTGCTGGCGCGGACCTTGCGCCATCTGCGTGCCGCTGGCCTTCTCCCACCGGTTCGGATCATGGCCCATTCGCTCGGGGCCAGCCTCGCGCTGGAGGCGCTGCACCACGCGCCTGCGCAGAGCGTCGGGCGCATGCTGCTGCTCAATGCTGCTGTTCACCGCGATCTGGCGCATGATGCCATGCTGACCCCGGCAGGCCGAAACGCCGAGTTGGTCCACCTGAGGAGCGGCGAGAACCTTCTGTTCGATCTCGCGTTCGAGCGGATGATCCCCGGTGCGGGTGCCTTGGGGCGCGGGCCACTCTGTCTGCCGTGGACGGCGGATGTACGCATCGATTGCCCGCGAAGCCTGGCGGCCCTGGCGCGGCTCGGGTATCCGCTGGCGGCGCCGCTGCGCCGGGTGTGCCACTGGTCCGCCTACACCCGCCCCGGTGTCATGCGCCTCAACGCGGCGCTGCTGAACGACGCCAATGCCCTGCCCCTGCGCACGCTGCAGCGGCTGGACGCGCAGGATGCCGCCGCCCCCCTTGCCCCTGCCGGTCAAACGCGCATCATGCCCAAAGCGCATGCGACAGGGAAATTTGCACATGACCACACCCATCGATCTGTATTTCTGGCCAACGCCCAACGGGTGGAAGGTGTCCGTCTGTCTTGAGGAAATGGGTCTGCCCTATACCACCCACCTGATCGACATCGGCGCAGGCGCGCAGTTCACGCCGGCGTTTCTGGACATCTCGCCAAACAACCGGATGCCCGCCATCGTCGACCCCGTGGGGCCGGATGGCGCGCCGGTCGCGCTGTTCGAAAGTGGTGCCATTTTGCAGTATCTGGCGCGCAAGACCGGCCAGTTCTATGGCGAAACCGAACGTGACCGGATTGCCGTCGACATGTGGCTGATGTGGCAGATGGGCGGTCTGGGCCCCATGGCCGGGCAAGCGCACCATTTTCTCAAATACGCTCCCGCGATGGACCCGCCGCAGGATCTGCCCTATGCCAAGGACCGCTACCGCACCGAAGTGGCGCGGCTCTACGGTGTGCTGGACCGGCAGCTGGCCCTTCATCCGTTTGTCGCAGGTGATTTTGTGTCGATCGCGGATTACGCGATCTGGGGGTGGGCGTCGCTTTGGGAAGGCCAACAGCAGACGCTTGACGACAAGCCCAACATGGCGCGGTGGTTGCAGGACATGGGCGCCCGCCCCGGTGTTCAGGCAGGCCGCGCACTGCACGCCGAAAAGCGTGGCGACTTCAAGAAAGACGCGCAGGACACGCTGTTCAAGCGCTAGCCGTCGGCGCTGTCGCGGCCGGTGCCGTCTTCTTCGATCACGTAGGATTGCAGCGCGGCGAATTGCCAGAACAGGAACCCCATGAGCGCGACGGGGAAAGCGAATGTTTCGATCTTGACCCACGCGTCGGTCGACATGGTGCGCCAGACAAATTCGTTGGCGCAGGCCAGTATCACAAAAGCCAGTGTCAAACGGCGGGTCAGGATCATCCAGCCTTCGTGCCGCATCGGCATCACATCGGCCATCACGAATTCGAGCCACGACCGCCCCCGCGCCAGACCGATGGCCAGTATGGCTGCGAGAAAGCCGTAGACGATTGTGGTCTTCATCTTGAAAAACCGCTCATCGTTGAACCATGCCGTCAGGCCGCCGAAAAAGATGACCATGAAGGCCGTGAAGACCTGCATGCGGCTGAGCTGTCCTGTCAGCGCCCACAAGAGGCCCATCGCGATCAGCAAGATCGGCACAAAGACCACGGCGGCCACGATGAAGCCGCTGTATTCGGTGCCGCCCCAGACAAACACGTCGTCCTTGATACGCAGGTAAAGCACGAAAAACACGAGCGTCGGGCCCAGTTCCAGCGCCTGTTTGAGAAAGGGGTTGATGTGTTTCTGCGTCGCCATGGGCGTCAGCCTCCGAATTCTACAATGACCGCACCAAGGGCGATTAACGTCATCAGCGCGACCCTGCGCGGGCCGACCGTTTCCTTGAGCACCAGCCAGCCAATCACTGCGGCAAAGACGGTGGATGTTTCCCTCAGTATCGCGGCCTCGCCCACCTTATCAAGGCGGGTGGCCATCATGATCGCCCCGAAACTGGCGAATGCGACGATACCGCCCACCACGCCCCGCGCCATCAGGGGGCCGGGTGCGGGGCGGTCGGGCATCGCGCGCCAGCGGCGATAGGCCAGTATAGGGAACAAAAAGCCGTCGATCATGAAAAACCACGCCAGAAAAGTAAACGGGTTGGCGGTGGCCCGGATGCCGTAGGCATCGAACGTGGTATAAAGCGCCACGAAAAGCCCCGTGATGACCGCCAGCCCCAGCGCCGCGTTGAGCGTTTCGCGCTCGGTCTCGAGAAAAATCATGTTGTAGAGCGCAAGACCGAAGATGCCGGCCATCAGCACAACCACCCCGAGCCATTGCACCAGCGTGAATGTCTCGGCAAAGATCAGATATGCGCCCAGCACCGTAAAGAGCGGCCCCGTCCCCCGCACCACCGGATAGACCACCGTGTACGCGCCCTTGGTATAGGCCTGGGCCTGCAGCAGTTTGTAGCCGACGTGGATCACCCAGACGCCGGCAAAGATGGGCCACATGTGCGGTTCGGGCCAGGGCACCACGAAAAGCGCGAAGGGGGCGGCCATCACGCAATAGGAGGCGTCAATCGCCCCGCGCGACAGCCACGGATCGTGCCGCCCTTTTTGCAGGGCCCCGAAAACAGCGTGCAGGAACGCGGCCATGAGCGCCAGCACCAGCGCCACGCGGCTGCCCGTTCCGGTCCCCTCGATAGAGATGAGCCAGTCGGTCACCGCTGCGGGCTTTGTCGCGAAGGCAAAGGCATGTGCGGACCCCTAGCGGTCCACACCCGTGAGTGCATCGGCAAATTCTTCGGGATCGAACGGCGCAAGATCGTCGATCTGTTCGCCCACGCCGATGGCGTGGATGGGCAGGCCGAACTGGTCTGCCAGCGCCACGAGCACGCCCCCTTTGGCGGTGCCGTCGAGTTTTGTCATCACGAGGCCGGAGACATCGGAAATTTCCTGAAAGACCTTGACCTGATTGACCGCGTTCTGCCCCGTCGTCGCGTCCAGCACCAACAGCGTGTTGTGCGGCGCATCGAGGTCTTTCTTGCGAATGACGCGCACGATCTTAGCCAGCTCCTCCATCAGGTCGGAGCGGTTTTGCAGCCGACCGGCGGTGTCGATCATCAGCAGGTCGGCGCCGTCTTCCTGCGCGCGGCCCATCGCGTCAAAGGCAAGGCTCGCGGGGTCCGAGCCTTCGGGAGCCGTCAGCACCGGCACGCCGGCACGCTCGCCCCAGACCTGAAGCTGCTCGACCGCGGCGGCGCGAAAGGTATCACCCGCGGCAATCACGACCTTTTTGCCCGCTGCACGGAACTGGCTGGCCAATTTGCCGATGGTGGTGGTTTTGCCCGATCCGTTGACGCCAACGACCAGCACCACCTGCGGCGTCTTGGAATAAAGCGGCAGGGGTTTGGCGACGGGCTCCATGATGCGTGCGATTTCGGAGGACATCAGCGCCTTGATCTCGTCAACCGAGAGTTTTCGGCCCAACCGTCCTTCTGCCATGTTGGCGGTCACCCGCATGGCCGTATCGACGCCCATATCGGCGGTGATCAGCAGCTCTTCGAGCTGCTCGAGCATGTCGTCGTCCAGCACGCGGCGCATGACGGGCGCGGCCGTGCGGCCCATCAGACGGCCAAGAATGCCGGTTTTGCGGGCAGGCTCTTCGGGAACGCTCGCCATCGGGGCAACGGGCGTCAGGGTCGTGCGCAGCGGTTCGGGCGCAGGCGGGGCAGATTGCACAGCGCGGCTTTCGGCCTCTACCGCAGCCTGAGCTTCCGCTTCTGCAGCGGCTTGGGCTTCCGCTTCTGCAGCGGCTTGGGCTTCCGCCTCGGCGGCGCGGCTTTCGGCCTCTGCCGCGGCTTGGGCTTCCGCCTCGGCGGCGGCGCGGGCGGTGGCCTCTGCTGTGGCCTGTTGCGCGGCCTCTTCGGCCTGCCGGGTGGCCTCGGCCTGTGCTTCGGCATCAACCTGCTCGCGCGCGCGGCGGGCTGCTTCCTCGGCTGCCTGCGCCTGACGACGCTCTTCCTGCGCCACACGGTCGGCTTCGCGCATTGCCGCGTCGGCGGCGGCACGCTGGGCGGCTTGCGCTTGCGCGGCGGCATCATGGTCCGGCGCGGGGGCAGGTTCGGACGCACCGTGATCCACGGCCTCGGGCACGTCCTCGATTGCTTCGGCGGGGGTTTCCATCACCGTATCGACCGGTTCCTCGACGCCGCCGTCGTTGACAATCGCCTCCAGCCCCTCGTCCAGTTTGGAGGAGGATTTGAACAGACGGTCTTTGAGTTTTTTGAAAAACGCCACGCGGCAGCACTCCGGTTTTGGTCTGAACCTGATCTAACCCCTTGTGCCGCCGGATGGAAGGGACACGCGGACGATTGACAGGGCGCGCCCCAGCGGCCACGAAAGGGTGTGCGTGTGACCTTTCTTCTGATTGCCCTTGTCTGGGCGGGCACGGCAGCCGCCGGGCCGCCGCAGAAACACTGCTCGACCGGGAAATGGGGCCATGCCCATTGCATCCGCACGGCGCATTTTGCCCACGACACCTGCCGCGCGATCGAGACTTTTTCCGCCCGTCACGGGCTCGACACAGGGTTCTTCGCACGTCTGATCTGGCAGGAAAGCCGGTTTGACCCGAACGCCCTGAGCCCCGCAAACGCGCGTGGCATTGCGCAGTTCATTCCCTCGACGGCGCGGCTGCGCGGGTTGAAAGATCCGTATAACCCGGCAGATGCGCTGGAGCATTCAGCCCAATACCTCGCCGAGATGGTCCGCCGGTATGGCAACGAAGGCATGGCGGCGATCGGCTACAACGGTGGCGAGCGGCGGGCGGAAGGGTTTCTGGAAGGCAAGGGTCTGGCCCGCGAAACGGTGAACTATGTCCCGATCATCACCGGGCTGAGCGCGGAGCAATGGCGCGATGCACCGCCGCAGGCGCATGATTTCCGGCTGTCGAAAACCGAAGCCTTTTACCCCGCCTGCTTGCAGATGGCCAAGAACCGCAAGCTGACCCCGTTGAAGCGACCGCCGCCAAAGCTGAAGCCTTGGGGCGTCCAGATCGGATTTGGCACGTCACGGGACGCGG
This sequence comes from Sulfitobacter sp. S190, assembly GCF_025141935.1. NCBI lineage: Bacteria > Pseudomonadati > Pseudomonadota > Alphaproteobacteria > Rhodobacterales > Roseobacteraceae > Sulfitobacter > Sulfitobacter sp. S190. The sequence continues at coordinate 2,398,161 of NZ_CP081120.1, forward strand.
CACGCCGCAAGATCGCCGGACAGACACGGGCCTGCCGGAGCCTTGTCCAGCGCGAGAAACTGGATCTGGTCTACGTCAAGAACCGGGTTTCGGGCCGCAAGGGGTATTACTTCGGACGGTTGGGCCGCAACACGCGGGGCGGCGCGCAAAAGCTGTGTCGCCAGCTGCAGGCACGCGGGTGCAAATGCCTCGTGCAGCGCAACAAATAGCCTCAGATTTCGTCGCCGAAGTGTTTCATCGTCAACCGGATCGGGTTCGGCGCCGCCTGCCCCAGACCGCAAATCGACGCATCCACCATCGCCTGGCTTAGCTCTTCGAGCAGGCCGCGATCCCACGTGTCGGCTTCCATCAGCTTGACCGCCTTTTCACAGCCCACACGGCAGGGCGTGCACTGGCCGCAGCTTTCGTCCTCGAAGAAACGCAGCATGTTGAGTGCAGCAGCGCGCGCGCTGTCGTCTTGTGACAGCACGACCACCGCGGCGGACCCGATGAAACTGTCATGCGGTTGCAGCGTGTCAAAATCCAGCGGAATGTCGTTCATCGAGGCGGGCAGAAGGCCGGACGACGGGCCGCCGGGCTGATAGGCCTTGAAGCTGTGACCCTCGGCCATGCCGCCGGCGGCCTCGATCACGTCCATGATCGTCGAGCCTGCGGGCAGCAGATGGACACCGGGGCGCGCGACGCGGCCCGAGACGGAATAGCTGCGCAGGCCCGTGCGGCCGTTCTTTTCGACAGAATTGAGGATTTCGGGACCTTCACGGCAGACCCGCGCGATCCAGTGCAGGGTTTCGACATTGTGCACGAGGGTCGGACGGCCGAAAATGCCAACCTGCGCCACAAAAGGCGGCCGGTGGCGCGGCAGGCCGCGCTTGCCCTCGATGCTTTCGATCATCGCGGATTCTTCGCCGCAGATATAGGCGCCCGCGCCGCGGCGCAGATCGATATAGCCTTTCTCGACGATACCTGTCGCCTCGAGCGCGGCAATTTCGCGCGCCAGAATATGCAGCACGGCGGGGTATTCATCCCGCATATAGATAAAGGCGCGATCGGCCTCGACTGCCCATGCGGCGATCAGCATCCCTTCGAGAAACAGATGCGGGGTCCGTTCGAGGTAGTAGCGGTCCTTGAAGGTGCCCGGTTCGCCCTCGTCGCCGTTCACGGCGAGATAGCGCACGCCGTCATTGGCGCGCACGAAGCCCCATTTTTTGCCCGACGGAAAGCCCGCGCCGCCCAGACCGCGCAGGCCGGATGCCAGCACCTTGTCCTGCACCGCTTCCCAATCGCCGTGATCGCGCAGATCGGCGAGCGTGGCATAGCCGCCGTCGGCGCGGTAGGCATCGAGCGTCTGGTAGTCGGGGATGTGGGCGTGCGTGTCGTTCTGCGCGATGGCGGCCTGTACCTTTTCGGGTGTGGCGTGATCGATGTGGTTATGGCCCAGCTCAAGCACCGGCGCGGTGTCGCACCGCCCCATGCAGGGCGCCCGCAGCACACGGACCTGATGCGGATCAAGCCCCTGTTCGAGCGCCGATTTCAAGGCCTGCGCGCCCGCCAGTTCGCAGCTGAGGCTGTCGCAGACTCGGATCGTCAGAGCCGGCGGTGGTGTGTCGTCCTCCTTCACCACATCGAAATGGGCATAGAAGGTCGCGACCTCATAGACCTCGGCCATGCTGAGCCGCATTTCCTCGGCCAGCGCGCGCAGATGCGCGGCGGAGAGATGACCATGGGCATCCTGAATAAGGTGCAGATGTTCGATCAGCTGGTCGCGGTCGCGCGAACGCTCCCCGAGCAGGTCACGCACCTCGGTCCAGGCATCATCACGCAGCTGGCGGCCCTTCGTGTG